>CP050293.1:1206666-2408333 GCA_014189435.1 Mesorhizobium loti | reverse complement strand
CGAAGCTGGAGATTGCTCATCCTGCGGCCGGTCGCGAAGCAACGTCCTGGGCCCCAACTCCGCCGAAACGGCGTTCGCGGCTGGCAAATTCGCGCAAGGCCTCGGCAAGGTGCTCGCGGCTGAAGTCGGGCCAGTAGCAAGGCAGGAAGACGAGCTCGCTATAGGCGGCCTGCCACAGAAGGAAGTTCGATAGCCGCAGTTCGCCACTGGTGCGGATGACCAGCTCCGGGTCGGGAATGCCTTGCGTGTCGAGAGCGCCGGCAAAGCTCTCGGCGGTGATCGCCTCGGCGTCGAGTTCGCCACGCGCCACGGCCGACGCGAGCTTTTGCGCCGTGCGAACGATCTCGTCGCGGCCGCCATAGTTGAAGGCGATCACCAGCGTCAGAGATTCATTTGCGGCGGTCAGCGATTCGGCCTCATCGAGCAGGCCCCTGATGTCGGACTGCAGCCCTGCCCTGTCGCCGATGATTCTGACCCGCACGCCGCTCTGGTGCAACTCGGCGAGATCGCGGCGGATGAACATTTTCAGGAGGCCCATCAGGTCGCTGACCTCGGACTTCGGCCGCGACCAGTTCTCCGAGGAGAAGGCGTAGACGGTCAGGTAGGAGATGCCGAGCCCGGGTGCTGCGCGCACCGTCTTGCGCAGCGCCTCGACGCCGGCACGATGGCCCGCAAGACGAGGCATGCCGCGCGCCTTGGCCCAGCGTCCGTTTCCATCCATGATGATCGCGACATGCGCGGGCGTTGCCATGTTCTCGCTTTCGGGTCAGCCGGAGGCCAAGACCCTAAACCTGCATGATTTCAGCTTCCTTATCGGAAAGCAGGTGGTCGATGGTGCTGATCGTCTCGTCGGTAAGTTTCTGGACCTGATCCGAGCGCTTGCGCTGATCGTCCTCGCTGATGTCGCCGTCCTTCTCCGCCTTCTTCAGGAAGTCCATGCCGTCGCGGCGCACATGGCGCGCGGCGACCCGGGCGTTCTCGGCGTAGGTGTGCGAGATCTTGACCAGTTCCTTGCGGCGCTGTTCGTTGAGTTCCGGCAGCGGAATCCTGAGATTGGTGCCGTCGACGATCGGGTTGAAACCCAGATTGGATTCGCGGATCGCGCGGTCGACCGCGCCGACCATCGACTTGTCCCAGACCGATACCGAAATCATGCGCGGCTCCGGCACCGAGACGTTGGCGACCTGGTTGATCGGCATTGTGGTGCCATAGGCCTGCACCTGGATCGCATCGAGCAGATTGCTGGAGGCGCGACCGGTCCGCAGCGAAGCCAGATCATGCTTGAACGCGGCAATCGCCCCATCCATGCGCCGCTTGAGATCGTCGTACTCACCACTCATCTTTATCTCCTCGACCCGTCTAACGCGGGTTCACTGCTTCGGGGCCGTGTTCGAATCTGATTGTCGAAAACCGGCTTCCCCTTCGGGGTTCAGGCCCCCGATCAATCGTCCGCGACGACCGTGCAGCGGCCGCCGCCCCCTTAGAATATCGCCGAAACCACCTTTTTCGTGGATCGAATAGACGATTATCGGAATGTTGTTTTCGCGCGCAAGTGCAATTGCTGCCGTATCCATGATGGAAAGGCCGCGTTTTATGACTTCACCATGGCTGATGCGCTCGAAACGTGTCGCATTCGGGTCCTTCTTCGGATCCGCCGAGTAGACGCCGTCGACCTGAGTGCCCTTGAACAGCGCATCGGCGCCGATTTCAGCCGCGCGAAGCGCGGCGGCCGAATCAGTGGTGAAGAACGGATTGCCGGTGCCGCCGGCAAAGATCACCACCTTGCCCTGGTTCATGTAGGCGGTCGCCTGGCGCTGCGAAAAGCTCTCGCAAAGTTCGGGCATGGCGATCGCCGAAAGCACCACCGCGTCGACACCGATCTTGTTCAATGACGTGCGCAGCGCCAGCGAATTGATGACCGTGGCAAGCATGCCCATGTGGTCGCCGGTGACACGGTCGCCGCCTTTGGAGGCAACGGCCACGCCGCGAAAGATGTTGCCGCCGCCGATGACGACGCCAACCTCGATGCCCAGTGCGCGCGCCTCGGCAATATCGCTGGCGATGCGATCGACCACCGAAACGTCGATGCCGAAATGCTGTTCGCCCATCAACGCTTCGCCCGACGCTTTCAACAAGACACGTCGGTAGAGGGGCTTCACCGTCATCTGGGCCTCTTCATTTTGCATGTGGCGCGTTCCGGGTGGCTACCACCCTCGCGCAGGCGCCGCTCCGAAACAATGGCGCGATGCCGTGTTCCGATACACGAAGGGCGCCGCGATGTCACGCGGCGGCCGACCCGGAATTCTCTCGCCTTTTGTCAACTCACGCCGGCGAATGCACCTTCCATGAGCAGGTCCGGGAAGTAGCCCGCCGGCTTGTCGCCGACCGCCTGGCCGCCGGTGAGGCCGCCCTGGATTTCCGGGCCGAAGAACGAGTATGGGAACGGCGTGACCGGTTGGCTGACAGCGTCGAGCCTTGCCAGAAGTTCCCTGGGAATCTCGAAATCGAGCGCGTCGAGATTGTCCTTGAGCTGGTCGAGCTTCGTTGCTCCGATGATCACCGAAGCGACACCGGGCCGTGTCGCGGCCCAGTTCAAGGCGATCTGGGCCATGCCGCGGCCAAGCTCGTCGGCAATCTTTTCCAGTTCGGCAACGATTGCCCAGTTGCGGTCGGTGAACTTCTGGAAACCGGGATTGGTCGAACCGCGCATCGTCTCCAGTCGCCCGCCCGCCTTGTCGATTGTATCTGAACGATATTTGCCGCTCAGCAGACCGCTTGCCAGCGGGCTCCAGACCATGATGCCGGCGCCATAGCGCGTGCCGAACGGCACGAATTCATGCTCGATGTTGCGCTCGGCCAGCGAATATTCGAGCTGCAGCGCCGAAACCGGCTCATAGCCGCGGTGTTCGGCGACGGACTGAGCCCGGCTTGCGTACCAGGCGGGGACGTCGGAGAGGCCGACATGGCGGATCTTTCCGGCGCGCACCAGATCATCCAGCGTCCGCATCACCTCTTCCGGTGATGTCAGCCTGTCCCAGGCATGCAGGATATAGAGGTCGATATAATCGGTGCCGAGCCGTTTCAGCGAGCTTTCGACGGCGCGGATGATGTTCTTGCGGCCGTTGCCGCCGGCATTCGGATTGCCCTGCTCCAGATTCATGCTGAACTTGGTGCTGATCACCGCTCTGTCGCGCAGGCCGCGTTCGGCGATGAACTCGCCAAGCCAGGTCTCGGAGGTGCCGCCGGTATAGGCGTCGGCCGTGTCGAAGAAATTGCCGCCAGCCTCGACATAGGCATCGACCAGCGCGCGCGCCGTCTCCTTGTCGGCGCCCCAGCCCCATTCGGTGCCGAAGGTCATGGTGCCAAGTGCAAGCCGGGTGACACGCAGCCCGCTGCTTCCAAGGGTGTAATAGGACATGGTCATGGAACGTCTCCTTGCTGCTTCGCCAAACGGCGTCGATGCAGCGATAGATGCTCCAGCTCACTTCGTTTGATAATGTTGCATTATCCGCACAGACTATGCGATATCATGCATGAATGGATCGCGATCTGCTCAGCCACCTTCCCGTCATTGTCGCCGTGGCCCGGCGCGGCGGCTTTGCGCTTGCCGCCGCCGAACTCGGCATGAGCCCTTCGGCGGTCAGCCATGCAGTCAGGCTGGTGGAAGAGCGCATCGGCCATCCGCTTTTTGCGCGCACGACACGCAGCGTATCGCTGACCGAGGCCGGCCAGGCGCTTGTCGCAACGGTGGAGCCCGCGCTGCAGGATATCGCGGAGCGGATGGAGCGCATCCGCGGCATCAAGGGTCGCCCGGCTGGACTGCTCAGAATCAACGTTTCGCATATCGCCGTGCCGATGGCGGTGACGCCGGTGGTGACAGCCATGGCGGAGCGCTATCCGGATGTGACGGTGGAAATCTTTGCCAATGAAGGGTTGGTCGATATCGTCGGCGAAGGCTTTGACGCCGGCATCAGGCTCGGCGAAATGATCGCGCAGGATATGATCGCGATCCGGATGACGCCGCCCTTCCAGGTGGTCATCGTCGCTTCGCCAGCCTATGTCGGCCGGCGCGGTCGCCCGCACAGCCTGGCCGATCTCGCTGCCCACAATTGCATCGGCTACCGGCTGGTCCGATCCGGCGCGATCTATCGTTGGGATTTGACGGAGAACGGCAAGGACGTGGCCGTGGAAACGCGCGGCACCGCCGTCGTTACCGATTCCCTTGCAGCGATCGACCTGGCGCTGTCTGGGATGGGACTGGCCTATGTGTTCGAGCCACTGGTGCGCGCCGACCTGGCCGCCGGCCGGCTTGTCCAGGTGCTGCCGCAGTCTGCAATCGAGGAACCAGGCCTGTTTCTCTACTTTCCGCGCCGGGCGGCGATGGCGCCGAAGCTGCGCGCCTTTGTCGACACCGCACAAGAAATCGGCCGGACGCTCTTGCGAGCGCCCGGCCGAGTTGCCTGAGCCGAAAAGCTGCTTGGCAGCTTACTTCTTGACCGCGGCCGCGACTTCCGCGGCGAAATCGGTCTCTTCCTTCTCGATGCCCTCGCCCAGCGCAAAGCGCAGGTAGGCGGTGATCTTGGCGGGCGCGCCGATGTCCTTCTCGGCATCCTTCAGCGCCTTCTCGACGGTGATGTCGGGATTGAGCACGAAGGCCTGCTTCAGGAGCACGACTTCCTCGTAGAACTTGCGCAGACGGCCTTCGACCATCTTCTCGATGATGGCTTCCGGCTTGCCGGACTGGCGCGCCTGATCGGAGAAGATCGCCTTCTCGCGCTCGACCGCTGCCGGATCGATCTGCTCTGCGGTCAGCGCCATCGGATTGGTGGCCGCGACATGCATGGCGACCTGACGAGCAAAGGCATTGGCCGCATGCTCGTTGCCCGTGGTCTCGATCGCCACCAGCACGCCGAGCTTGCCGAGACCATCGGCAACCGCATTGTGGACGTAGGTAGCGACCGCACCGTGCGGAACGGTCAGCTTGGCCGAACGGCGGAAGCCCAGGTTCTCACCGATGGTGCCAACGGCGTCCTTGATGGTGTCGGTGACCGACTTGTCCGAACCCGGATACTTTGCGGCGGCCACAGCCTCGGTCGTGCCATAGGCCAGAGCGACCTTGGCAACATTGGCGACGATTTCCTGAAACGCGGCATTGCGGGCAACGAAGTCGGTCTCGGAGTTGACCTCGACGACGGCAGCCTCGCGCACGCCATTGTCGACGCCAATCAGACCTTCAGCCGCGGTACGTCCAGCCTTCTTGTCGGCCTTGGAAATACCCTTCTTGCGCAGCCAGTCGACAGCCTCTTCCATGTTGCCGTTGGTCTCGGTCAACGCGGCTTTGCAATCCATCATGCCCGCGCCGGTCAAGTCGCGGAGTTCTTTGACCTGTGCAGCCGAAATGCTCATTGTCGCCTCTTTGGTTTAAATGCACCGACGCACCATCGATGTTCGATGGTGCGTCTGTTTAGCGTGCCAAAATATGAGAAAGATGAAGGCCGCAACCGGCCTTCGATTATCAAGCTTCGGGGGCTTCCGACGCCGGGGCCGGAGCCGGTTCGAGCGCCGGCTCGATCGGAGCTTCGACCGAAGCGCCGATGTCGACGCCGAGCGCGCCCTGCTGGCGAGCGATGCCGTCGATCGCAGCCTTGGCGATCAGGTCGCAATAGAGCTGGATGGCGCGGGCCGCGTCGTCATTGCCGGGGATCGGGAAGTCGATCTTGTCCGGATCGCAGTTCGGATCGATGATGGCGACGACCGGGATGCCGAGACGCTTGGCCTCGAGGATGGCGATCGCTTCCTTGTTGGTGTCGATGACGAACATCAGGTCGGGCGTCGAGCCCATGTCTTTGATGCCGCCCAGCGCCTTGTCAAGCTTCTCGCGCTCGCGGTCGAGGTTGAGACGCTCCTTCTTGGTCAGGCCCTGGGCCTCGCCGGCCAGCATCTCGTCGAGCTTGCGCAGGCGCTGGATCGAGTTGGAGATCGTCTTCCAGTTGGTCAGCATGCCGCCGAGCCAACGCGAGTTGACATAGTACTGGGCCGAACGCTGTGCCGCATCGGCGACGATGTCGGACGCCTGGCGCTTGGTGCCGACGAACAGCACGCGGCCGCCCTTGGCGACGGTGTCGGAAACCTGCTTCAGCGCCTGGTGCAGCAAAGGCACCGTCTGCGACAGGTCGATGATGTGGATGTTGTTGCGGGCGCCATAAATGTAAGGCGCCATCTTCGGGTTCCAGCGATGGGTCTGGTGGCCGAAGTGAATGCCAGCTTCCAAAAGCTGGCGCATGCTGAAATCAGGCAGTGCCATTCAAAGTTCCTTTCCGGTTAGCCTCCACGGACACAGGCATTTTTGGACTTTGTCCTCGAACGCCACCGGAGGTTTCAGCCGGATTTCTCCCGGGCAGACACCAAAGTCCGTGTGTGGAATGAGCGCGCATATAGAGGGGATGCGCGACAAACGCAAGCCGTGTGGCGCTTCACCGCTCAGCGTGCGGCAATCAGCGCTCCGGTGCCGATCATGGCGCTGCCGGCGAATCGGTTCATCAGCCGCATGCGCCTCGGTGTCCGGAACCAGCCCGAAGCCCGGCCCGCGAGAGCGGCATAGAGACCCATGGTGAGGATGTTGACGCTGATCACGACAGCAACCACCAGCAGGCCATCGGCGAGGGTCATGGTGTCGAGGTTCAGGATCAGCGGCATGATCGATGCATGGAAAAGGATCGCCTTCGGATTGCCAAGCGCGATGGACGCGCCGAGGAAGAACGACCGCGACAATCTTGCCTGCGCCGCCTGCGGCTCATTCGATTGCGTAGCGGCAGCGCGCCACATCCTGATGCCGAGGAAGACCAGATAGGCAGCGCCCGCGTATTTCAGCAGCAGAAAAATCCATTCGAAGGTCTGGGCCAGCGCCACCAGTCCGAGCAATGCCAGTGTGACCAGCACGGCATCGCCGGCGGCAACACCGACTCCGGCCATGAACGCGCGAAGGAACCCGCGCGACACGCCGTTGGTGATGACGGCGAACATTGCTGGTCCAGGCGTCGCAGCGGCAAGTGTAATCGCCGCGCAATAAGCCAGAAATGCCGTCAGCGTCATGAACGGACCTTTCCCTTGGGCACCCTCACCCGCCGGAAGATCGCAACGATCTCCTCGCGGCTGCATTCGATGGCGCCGAGCCGCACCGCGCGGTCGCGCTCGAAGCCGGTTATGTCATAATGCGGCGCCGATGTCTTGGGCGGCCCCTGATAGGATGAGCGCTTGACGCCAAGCTGAGCGGCAAAGCGATGCAACTCGTCGGTGTCGTCAGCCATCAAATGGCACCAGCGATGACCAACCCATTTCCAGATTGCCGCGTCGACATAGACCGCCATGAGGCTTGCCGCATTCCTTCATCTTGTGCCGATCGGCACTCGTCTAGCGATGATAGAAGGGATTCGGATAGAAAATGAAGCCGCGGCCGGCCTCGATCTCAGCCACCGTGCTGGTGATGGCTTCCTGCATGCGACGGTGCAGCTCGGCAACCGCGTCCTCGATCGAGCCGGCATATTCATGCAGGCCCAGCGCCTCCGGCACCCGGATATAGGCGCAACGCGGCCCGGCCGGCTGCGGAATGAACCGGTTCATCGTGTCGCGCAGTCCGCCCCGGCAATAGTCGTTGCGGATACGCTTCAGATGTTCGGCGATCTCCTCCTGGGTGATGCGCGGGTTGACCGAGGCCCAGGGCCCAACGCGTTGCAGCCTCTGGACCGCATCAGTGAGCGTGCGGACCTGCTTTTGCCCTTCCGCATCGCCGGTGTTTTCGCGCTGCCAGCGACGCGCCCGCCGCAGAAGCTCGGCGGTGTCGGCGCCTGCAGCGTCGGCTGAAATGCTCTCGCCGAGCCGGCGGGCAAGTTCGCTGACCAACGCCCTCTGGCGCTCGGCATAGGTCAAGCCTGCGTCAGACGGCATGCCCCATGCGGCTTCGTCGCGGCTCAGCAGCGCCGAATAGATATGGTGGATGCGCTGCGGCAGCGTGTCGGTCGCCTGGCGTTCTATTTTGAGGTTTTTCTCGACATAGGCGCATTCCTTCGCCAGCGCCGCTTCGACATTCCTGGTGAAGGCAAGCTTCCAGACGACCGGCGCGATCCAGACCTTGAAATCGGGATCCGTGGCCCGACCGCGCTTGAGGGCCTCGAGCCCCATCTCGACGGCACCCGGCAGCAACGGCGCAACGATGTTGGCATGCCAGCCGACGCCGCCTTCGGGATGCAGCAGCACGCCATGGCCTTTCAACGCCCAGGCGACGGAGTGTTCCTTGGCTGCCCCGCTGTTGCCGGGGATCTGGGCGATCAGATTGTTGGCCAGCCAGAATTTCTGCATCAGCCGGCCGAGACCGTTGACGACACCGTTCGTCGCCCAGGAGGCCGTGAGCGGGCTGACCTGCGACACGATCTCCTTGTCGATCATCCAGTCGGTGAAGAACTCGGGATGGTTGGGCGTGATGAAGGTCGCCTTCCCTGCCCCGCAACTGGCCTTCAGCCGCTCGAGGTCGGCGTCGGGAAAGTCGATGTGACGGACATTGGCGACGCCGCGCAGACCGGCCAGGCGGTTGAACGGCAACAGGTCGCGAAATCCGGGGATGCCGTGCAGCATGACGATCCGGTTGACGGATGTCATCGCCCTGATCAGTGCCGGGTTGGGCCGCGGCGCCACGAAGACATCGATCTTGCTCAAGCTGCTCCCCCTTGCGCCTGGACGCTGGGAGAGAGGTTGAGAGACGATTGCGGCGCGTTCAAGTCGTTCCCCACGACCACGCCGTGCGTGGTTAATCGACCGGCCGGATGAAGCCCTATTTGGTCGGGCAGGCTTTCGTCTGGTCGAACAGCGTCAGGTTGACCAGCTTGCCGGTCATCGAGAAATCGCCATAGTCCATGACGAGGTCGCGGGTGATGCCGTTCTCATGCAGCTTGAAGCTGATCCGGTATTCCGGCACCTCTTCGCCAGTCTTGTCGGTGTCGTCGAAATAGGCGATATCGACCGGCCAGTATTTGTCGGCGGCGAGCTTCGCCAGTGCCGGAGCCTCCGGGTCGGCCTTGTCGGCATCGGTTTTCTTGCCGACGACGACGGTGGTGGTCATCACCTTGTTGGCGTCTTCGGAACCGTCGAACAGGCTGGTTTCGTAGAAATTCTCGCCCTTTTCGGCCTTGCCGATCAGTTCAACCAGATGCTGGGTCGGGAACTGGGTCGCGGCCAGCTCCAGGCTGTTCTTTTCGGGCTTGTCGATATCGACCTTCAGGCCCTTGGTCTCTTTCGTGGCGATGCCCTTGACCTCCTTGTCGAGGTTCTGGTCGGAGAAGGACTTCGTCACGAACGAGAAGGTCTTACCTTCGGCGTCCTCGAAGGTGGTTGTCTGCTGGTCGGTCAGCTTGGTGTTGTCGGCAGTGGCTATCTGGGTGACGAAGCGGAATTTCACCGTATAGCCTTCGCAGGCCGAGCCGTTGAACTCATAGACCATGCGGCCGGATATGCCTGTGATGCCGGACTGATCGGAAGCCTTTTTGAGGGTAAGGTCGTAGACGGCGCGGTGGGCTTGCAGCGCCGGCACCGCAAAGGCTGGGCCTATCGAGAAGACCCCCGACAACAGAACGGCATGGAATGCAAGGCGCGTAGCGCGCATGAGGTACTCCGATCGTCGCGGCTGATGGCAAGCCGCAGGGAAAGATGGTCCAGCTTAAAAAAGTCATGGCGGAAGCGAGGCAAAAATAGCAATTTCGGCCCGGCCCGCGCGGCGTCACCAAGCAATAGGGAAATACCATGAGTGAAACAATCGAAAAGCGGCTAAGCGATCTGGGCGTGGCGCTTCCTGTCGCCGCCGCGCCCGCCGCCAACTACGTTCCCTATTGCCGGACCGGCAATTTGCTGTTCACCGCCGGCCAGCTGCCGCTCAAGGACGGCAAGCTGCAGGCGAGCGGGCTGCTAGGCCGCGATGTCGATACGGCAGGCGGCAAGGACGCGGCAAAGTACTGCGCGATCAACATCCTGGCGCAGGCCAAGGCAGCGCTCGGCGACCTCGAAAAAATCCGCCGCCTGGTGAAGATCACCGTTTTCGTCGCCTCGACACCTGAGTTTGTCGAGCAGCATCTGGTTGCCAACGGCGCCTCCGATTTCCTGGTCGCGGCACTTGGCGAGCGCGGCAAACATGCCCGTTCCGCCGTCGGCACCGCCTGCCTGCCGCTTAATGCCGCAGTCGAAATCGAAGCCATCTTCGAAGTCGAATGAGCCAGGGGACAGATATGACCGACCTATCCTGGCTGACCGCCCGGCCCGTCGCCCATCGCGGCTTCCACGACATGAACAAGACGCGCTGGGAAAACACGCTTTCAGCCTTCGCAGCGGCGGCCGAGCGCGGCTATGCCATCGAATGCGACGTGCACCTGTCGTCGGACGGCGTTCCCATGATCATTCATGATGACGATTTGCAAAGGCTGACCGGCCAGGACGGTTTCGTCTGGCAACGCACCGCGGCGGAACTTACGACGCTCAAGGTCGGCGGCACATCGGACCACCTCCCGACGCTGCAGGAAACGCTCGACCTGGTCAACGGCCGCGTACCGATGGTCGTCGAGCTGAAAGGGATTCCCGGTCGTGACGAAGGCCTGGTGGCCAGCGTCGGCAAGATGCTCAAGCGCTACAAGGGCAAAGCCGCGATCATGTCGTTCGACCATTGGCTGATCCGCGATTTCCCGAAACATGCACCAGGCATTCCGGGCGGACTGACCGCCTACGGCAAGGACGTCAAGCTGATCGAGGCGCATTTCGCCATGCTGGCGCACGAGATCGCCTTCACCTCCTATGCCGCCGGCGACCTGCCGAACCGGTTCGTCAGCTTCGTGCGCGAAAAGCTGAAGATGCCTGTCATTACCTGGACCGTGCATGACCAGCCCGCGGTCGACCTAACCTTTAGATATGCCGACCAGATGACGTTCGAGGGCTTTGAACCCGATCTGGTCAAAGTCGCCTGAAGTCGAGTGTCTGAAACGTGACTTGTACCAAGCCGGACGGAGCTTAAATAAGCCTCATGGATCAAGGCGACGAGGGCGATGGCCAGACAGCAAATGCGGACTATTCGATCCGCATCGCCGCCGGCATCGGCGCTTTCACCTGCGATGAATGGAACAGCTTTGCCGGAACCACGCGCGGCGATGCAGAAACCAATTACAATCCTTTGGTTTCCTTCGCTTTTCTGAGCGCGCTTGAGGATTCCGGATGCGCCGTGCGGCGCACCGGTTGGCAGGGCCATCACCTCAGGCTGGAGGATGGGCAAGGCAGATTGCTGGGCGCGGTGCCCTGTTATCTCAAATCGCACAGCCAGGGCGAATATGTGTTCGACCATGGCTGGTCGGATGCGTTCGAGCGCGCCGGTGGCCGCTACTATCCAAAACTGCAAAGTGCTGTGCCGTTCTCTCCGGTCACCGGCCCTCGCCTGCTGGTTAGCAAGGGCGAGGACAGCGCCACGGTGAAGGCCGGTCTGGCGGCAGGTCTGAAAGCGGTGACGCAAAAACTCGGTGTCTCCTCCGCGCATGTCACCTTCGCGCAGGAGGGCGACGTGGAGGTGCTGGAGGCGGCAGGTTTCCTGCACCGCACCGACCAGCAATTCCATTTCTTCAACGAAGGCTTTTCAACCTATGAGGACTTCCTCGCCACCCTTGCCTCGCGCAAGCGCAAGGCGATGAAGAAGGAGAGGCGCGAAGCGCTTGCCGATGGCATTTCGATCGACCGGCTGACCGGCAAGGACCTTACCGAGAAGGCCTGGGACGATTTCTTCGCCTTCTACATGGACACCGGCAGCCGCAAATGGGGCCGTCCCTATCTCAACCGCCAATTCTTCTCGTTGATCGGCGAACGCATGGCAGACGACATCCTGCTGGTGATGGCCAAACGCAATGGGCGCTATATTGCCGGCGCCATCAATTTCATCGGCTCCGATGCACTCTATGGCCGCAACTGGGGCTGCATCGAGGACCACCCCTTCCTGCATTTCGAGGTCTGCTACCACCAGGCGATCGACTTCGCCATCGAGCGCAAGCTGAAGGTGGTCGAGGCAGGCGCCCAGGGCGAGCATAAGCTGGCGCGCGGCTACCGGCCGGTGACCATGCATTCCGCGCACTACATTGCGCACCCCGGCCTGCGCAACGCCGTCGCCGACTATCTCAGGCGCGAGCGGCAAGAGGTGGAGCGGATGAGCGAATATCTGGAAGAGCACACCCCGTTCCGCAAGGATCTGGAGGAGTAGCAACAGGGCTGCCCTGATGAGCGGGGCGACTTCGCCCCATCATCTTGCCGACTTTCCATGCCTTCGCTACACGAAAGGCACAATCCGGAGCGTTCGCCATGGCCGAGGCCGCCTATGACACCGACAACATCTTCGCAAAGATCCTGCGCGGCGAAATTCCCTCGCACCGCGTTTACGAGGACGAAGCGGTCATAGCCTTCATGGATGTGATGCCGCAAGGCCCCGGGCATACGCTCGTGGTCCCGAGAGCGCCATCGCGCAACCTGCTTGACGCCGATCCGTCGATTTTCGGCCCGCTCTTCACCGTCGTTCAGAAAGTGGCACAGGCGGTGAAGAAGGCCTTCGCTGCCGACGGCGTCACAATCATGCAGTTCAATGAGCCGGCCTCGGGGCAGACCGTCTATCATCTGCATGTGCATGTCATTCCGCGCTTCGATGGCATTCCCCTGAAACCGCACATGGGCGGAATGGAGAAGCCCGAAGTCTTGGCGGAAAATGCCGGCAAGATACGGTCGGCGCTCTTGATGGATTGACGTCAGGTCTCGATCGCCGGCACGGCGTATCCAGGACGAGTCAGGCGGCGATCTTGTGCTTCGAACACCAGCAGTCCGAGCCACCAGGATATCGCCGTGATTACAGTTCCGCCGAGCACATCCATGAGATTGTGCCCCCCATGGATGAGGATTGCCGGTAGCAAGGCGGTGTTGACGATGATCAGCGCGAGACGCGCAAGCCGGTACGGCCAGATCGCGATCAAAGACATCAGCGCCATTACCGTGTGAAATGAAGGGAACCCCACAAGCCCTGTCACCCGCAACTCTGAAATGTCTGAGACCCCCTCAACCAGCAGCCGGTTCAATTCCGAACCGTAAGCTGAATTCACCACCGGTCGGACGATGCGATCGATTTCAGGCGCTAGGGTCCAATAGGCGGAAGCCCCGCTGGATGGAAACAGCGCCCAGCAAAAGATGGTCGCCAGAGATCCGAATACTGTCGCCAGGGCCGCCGCGTGCAGCCGCCGCCGGTCGTTGGCCATGCCTAAAAAGAGAAAGGCAAACAGGATCTGGGCCAGCGTCAAGGCATAGACCTGTCTGAGGATGTCCGAGAGGCGTGGATAGTGGGAAATCCATGCACAAGCATCAGGCCAGGAATAGCCGAACCAGGCATCCATTCGCACGAGCGTAGCGTCGATCGGCGCAAAAGGCCGCGGCAAGAGCAGAAGGTTGAAAAGCGCGGCCGGCACTGAATAGAAGACAAACAAGGCCAGAACGTGCGTGGAGAGGGCGATCCGCTCAGCCTTGCGGACACGGCGATAGAATTGGCCAATACCAATCATCACAACCGCAAAGCCGACGGAAAAGCCGTAACCATCAAGCGCGACGGTAACGTTCTTGTCCCAGGCAAGGAACACGCAAACGGCAACCAGCGCCAACGCGATAGTCAGGATCGTCCGTTCAGCGGGAAGTAAGACCATTGTCGAAAAATGGCCGGACGGCGTTAATTTGGAGTGAAAAAGCGCGAGCTGGCTGACTGAGTCAGGAGGACCGGTGCTACAACAAGGGCGGGTTCGAAAGCCTTTGAAGCGCTGTCAGCTCCTCTGTCCCGGAAGAAAGCCGCCGCCGGATCGCATCCGCGCATTGCTCTGGGCTCAGAAGCGAGGTGTCGACTTCCAAATCATACACGCCTGGCCGGTGCACCTCTTCCTGCCACAGACGCACGGGCAATGGCACAGGATCGTCGGGCGAGCCGGTCACATATCCCTTGTCCGCCGCGCTGGCCGCACGCCTCTCCATGATGATTTCGATCGGGCAGCGAACGCCGACCAGCAGCACCGGTAGGCCGGCGAGACGGCGGGCGCAATCGACGAGGCCGTCGAGGGGTTTCGAATAGGCGTCGTGATGGCCGACATCCGCGACGGCATTCAACCCCAGTCGGCTATGAGCTGCTATCGATTCGTAGAGCGCGGCGTATAATCCGGGCACGACGCTTTCAAGGTCCGGGCGCTCGCCGCCTGGCCGCAATCCTATCCCAGGCCGATAACGTGCCGGCGTAGCATGCTCGTAAACGTCGACGCCGAGATTGATCCAGACGCCATCGAAGCTCTCCTGAATGGCCTTGGCGATGCTTGATTTTCCCGATCGCGGCGCACCGTTCAGGACGATGATCTGGCCGGCCATGCGTCACCTCGTGTTCCAATGAAAAAAGCCCCGTTTCCGGGGCTTTTTCGATTTTCGTATGGCTCAGTTCTTTCGGGGCAGTTGCGGCACGAGGCTGCGCTTGCCGCCGTCCTTGCCCTTGGCTTCGGGCTTCGGCGCCACCAGCTTCTTGGCCGCCGGCTTCTTCGCCACGGCCTTTATGGGCTTCGGCGCTTCTTCCGGCTCTTCCTTCTTCGGCTTCACCGGCGCCTCGTCGGCGAGCGATTCGAGCTTCAGGCCGGTCTCGCCGGTTTCCTTCTTCTCGACGGTGACACGCACCGTGCCGCCCTTCTTGAGCTTGCCGAACAGCACCTCGTCAGCCAACGGCTTCTTGATGTGCTCCTGGATGACCCGGCCGAGCGGCCGCGCCCCCATGCGCTCGTCATAGCCCTTGTCGGCGAGCCAGGCGATCGCATCCGCCGACAGGTCGAAGGTGACGCCACGCTCGGAAAGCTGGGCCTCGAGCTGCATGACGAACTTCTGCACCACCTGGTGGATGACCGGCACCGGCAATGAGCCGAACGGGATGATCGCATCGAGACGGTTGCGGAACTCCGGCGTGAACAGCCGGTTGATCGCCTCGACATCGTCGCCTTCGCGCTTGGTCGAACCGAAGCCGATCGCCGCGCGTTGCGCATCCGACGCGCCCGCATTGGTGGTCATGATCAGGATCACATTGCGGAAATCGATCTGCTTGCCGTTGTGGTCGGTCAGCTTGCCGTGGTCCATCACCTGCAACAGGATGTTGAACAGGTCCGGATGCGCCTTCTCGACTTCGTCCAGCAACAGCACGCAATGCGGATGCTGGTCGACGCCGTCGGTCAAAAGACCGCCCTGGTCGAAGCCTACATAACCGGGAGGAGCACCGATCAGCCGCGACACGGTGTGGCGTTCCATATATTCCGACATGTCGAAGCGGATCAGCTCGACGCCGAGCGAGGCGGCCAACTGCTTGGCCACTTCGGTCTTGCCGACGCCGGTCGGGCCGGAGAACAGGTAGGAGCCAATCGGCTTCTCCGGTTCGCGCAGTCCGGCACGTGCCAGCTTGATCGCCGAGGTCAGCGCACTGATTGCCGTGTCCTGGCCATATACGACGCGCTTCAGCTCGATATCGAGGCCCTGCAGCACCTTCTCGTCGTCGGCCGAAACCGTCTTCGGCGGGATGCGGGCCATGGTGGCGATCGTCGCTTCGATCTCCTTGATGCCGATGGTCTTCTTGCGCTTGGCTTCCGGCACCAGCATCTGCGAGGCGCCGGTCTCGTCGATCACGTCGATCGCCTTGTCCGGCAGCTTGCGGTCGTTGATGTAGCGTGCCGACAGCTCCACCGAGGCCTTGATCGCCTCGTTGGTGAACTTCACCTTGTGGAACTCCTCATAATAGGGCTTCAGGCCCTTCATGATCTCGATGGCGTCCTCGATGGTCGGCTCGTTGACGTCGATCTTCTGGAAACGCCGCACCAAGGCACGGTCCTTCTCGAAGAACTGGCGGAATTCCTTGTAGGTGGTCGAGCCGATGCAGCGGATCGCACCCGACGACAAGGCCGGCTTCAACAGGTTCGACGCGTCCATGGCGCCGCCCGATGTGGCCCCTGCCCCGATCACCGTGTGGATCTCGTCGATGAACAGCACGGCACCAGGATAGTCCTCGAGTTCCTTGACGACCTGCTTCAGCCGCTCCTCGAAATCGCCGCGATAGCGCGTGCCGGCAAGCAGCGTGCCCATGTCGAGCGCGAAGATGGTGGCATTGTGCAGCACTTCGGGAACGTCGCCCTCGACGATGCGCTTGGCCAGGCCCTCGGCGATCGCCGTCTTGCCGACGCCCGGGTCGCCGACATAGAGCGGGTTGTTCTTGGAGCGGCGGCACAGCACCTGGATGGTGCGGTTGATCTCGGACTCGCGGCCGATCAGCGGATCGATCTTGCCGGCCTTGGCCTTGTTGTTGAGGTTGACGCAATAAGCCGTCAGCGCATCCTGCTGCTGCTTCTTCTTGCCGCCTTCCTCTTGCGGCTCGGCGCCGTTCTGGCCGCCCTGCTCGTCATCGGCGCCGCGCGGCGAGCGCGTCTCCGACGCGCCTGGACGCTTGGCAATGCCGTGCGAGATGTAGTTGACCGCGTCGTAGCGGGTCATCTGCTGTTCCTGCAGGAAATAGGCGGCATGGCTCTCGCGCTCGGCGAAGATGGCGACGAGCACGTTGGCACCCGACACCTCCTCTCGGCCAGACGACTGCACATGGATCACCGCGCGCTGGATGACACGCTGGAACCCGGCCGTCGGCTTGGAGTCCTCGTCATAACCGGTGACCAGATTGTCGAGCTCGGTGTCGATATAGGTGAGCACCGTGTGCTTGAGCTCATCGAGATCGACATTGCAGGCGCGCATGACGGCGGCCGCCTCGGTGTCGTCGATGAGCGCGAGCAGCAGATGTTCAAGGGTTGCGTATTCATGGTGCCGCTCATTGGCGAGCGTCAGCGCCTGGTGAAGCGCCTTTTCCAGGCCTTGGGAGAAAGCCGGCATGTTACCTCACTTCTTCTCCATCACGCATTGCAGCGGATGCTGATTCTGTCGGGCGAAATCCATGACCTGGGACACTTTGGTCTCGGCCACCTCGAATGTATAGACCCCGCACTCGCCCACTCCATGATTGTGAACATGAAGCATGATGCGTGTGGCGGCTTCGCGGTCCTTCTGGAAAAAACGCTCCAGCACGTGAACCACGAACTCCATGGGCGTGTAGTCGTCGTTGAGGATGAGGACCCGATAAAGGCTGGGCTTCTTGGTTTTGGTTTTGGTGCGCGTGATGACGGCCGTCCCACGGCCGGCTTCATTGCCGTTGCCGTCGCCGTTTTGCATCCGCACCACGTGTCTCGTGGCAGTCAAACCGATCGTCACGTATTCCTGCCTCTTTCGAATCCCCATGCGAGTTCGACATGTAGGTGTTCGATGGACGATTTTAAGCCCTTCTGTTTAGCTGACAATATGGCTAGGTGACCAAACTTGGACGATTTTCGCAATCGTGAAGGGGCGCGGGGCCCTGGAGCGGAAATCGACATGAAAAAACCCGGCCGCGTTTCCGCAGCCGGGCTTGTTCCGGACACAAAGGGCCGGATCTCAGTGTCGTCAGGCGAAAATTACTTCGCCTTGGCAACGATCGATTCGAACGGCTTGTAGGCTTCCTTGGCGAGTTCGGCGTAGAGGTCGCCAATCTTGGTGGCCTCGGCGACGAACGCCTCGTAGGACTGCTTGGCGTAATCCGACTGGATCTCGATCGCCTTTTCCAGCGACTTGGCCGAAAACAGCTTCTCCACGGTGGCGCTGCCGGCTTCAAAACTCTTCTTGGTGTATTCGCCAGCCTCGGTCGCGATCGCCTGCGCGCCCTTGGAGAGCGACGCAAAGCTCTTCAATCCGGTGTCGGCGAACTCTTTGCCGTATTTGCTGAAGTCCTCATAGGTCTGGGTCATTTCGCGATTCCCTTGACGGTTGAGGCGTCCTTCTTCGGGGCGCCCTTGTGCAATGCAAGATAATATATTGTGCGCCGCACAAAAGTCAATATTTCACTGGCGTGCGAAGCCGCCTGCGCAGCCAATGGCTAAAAATCGAATAAAGAGAGCTTCAAGCCCGAAGAAAATGGTGAACGCGGCGGTTACCATAAACGGATTGGTAACGCTGCCCCGGTAGCTTGGCCGGAAGCGAGGCAGGACCCTTTGCCGCCTCCAGCGCAACGAAGAAATTCAAGGGAAGTATCAGTGCGTAAGGCGTTGTTGGGCATCGTTTCCAAATCCACCTCCCCTCTCAAAACGATCATGATCTTCGCCATGGCGATGACGTTCGTTTGTGGCGACGTTGCCTCGTCGCTGGCGGCGAGGCAGGCAGCCATTGTCGTCGACGCCAAGACTGGCAAGGTGCTCTACTCCGCGGATGCCAACGGCCGGCGCTATCCGGCTTCGCTGACCAAGATGATGACGCTTTATTTGACCTTCGAAGCGCTGGCGAAGGGCAAGATCAGCAGGAACTCGCCAGTCGTGTTTTCGGCCCATGCATCCGCCGAGGCGCCGACGAAACTCGGGGTGAAGCCGGGCGGTTCGGTCACGGTCGAGACCGCGATCCTGTCGATCGTTACCAAGTCGGCGAACGACTCGGCCACCGCGCTCGGCGAAATGCTCGGCGGCAATGAACCTACTTTTGCCCGCATGATGACCGCCAAGGCGCGGGCGCTGGGCATGAACGGCACCGTCTTCCGCAATGCCAACGGCCTGCCCGACCCTGGCCAGTTCACCACCGCACGTGACATGGCGACGCTCGGCATCGCTCTGCGCGAGCATTTTCCGCAATATTACGGCTATTTCTCGCAGCGCTCCTTTCTCTATGGCCGTCAGCGCATCAACGGACATAATCGCCTGCTCGGACGCATCAAGGGTGTCGACGGCATCAAGACGGGCTACACCCGCGCCTCCGGCTTCAACCTCGTCTCGTCGGTTTCCGACGGCAATCGCCGCATCGTCGGCGTGGTCATGGGCGGCACCTCCGGCGGCAGCCGCGACAACCAGATGGCCAACTTGATCAACACCTATATGCCGAGGGCATCGACCCGCGGCGGCGGCGATCTGGTCGCCAAGGCCAGTGGCAACAATCCAATCACCGCCCTTGCCAAGGTGCTCCTGCCCAAGCACGACGCACCGACGCCGGACGACAAGCCGATGGTCGAAGACGATGCCGTGGCCTCCAACGACGATCCGACGTCCGCGGACGCCGCGACCGACGAGCAGACAACGGCCGCGGTCGAGGAGACAGCGCCCGTCGTCAAGACCAGGAAAGTCAAGACCGTCATCGTGTCGGCGCCCCAGGTTGCAACGGCGCAGGTTGTGGCGGCTTACGCCGAACCCGCTCCGGCCGTCGACCCGGTGAATACCGCGTCGGTGCCGTCGGGCTGGGCGGTACAGGTCGCTTCTTCGCCCAAGCAGTCCGAGGCGCAAGCCTTCCTCGACAAGGCGGCCAAGCAGGCGCCGAAGATCCTGGCGGATGCTTCGGGTTTCACCGTCGCTTTCGACAAGGATGGTGAGACCTACTACCGCGCCCGCTTCGGCTTTGGCTCGAAGACCGCCGCCTGGAATGCCTGCAATGCTTTGAAGAAGAAGAAAATCGCCTGCTACGCCGTCCAGCAGTAGGGCAGCGTCGAAAGTATCTCCCGGAAAAATTCTGCGTCGAAGGAGACTAGTTGTGATTGGAGAGCAAGACGTCCTTGGCTTCATTAATCCGCGCCGCCAGGAAAGACGTGCCGCCGATATCGGGGTGCAGGCGTTGCATCAGGCGGCGGTGCGCCTTGCGGACATCCGCCGCGGCGGCCCCCGCTTCAAGACCAAGGACCTTGTAGGCCTCCTCCTTAGTCATGGCGCCCGGACCTGGCGCAACACCCAGCCTTTCGCCACCGTTCGTCTCAGTGTTTTTGCGCCAGACGGGAAATCTGCCGTCAAGATACGTCTCTAGCAACTGCCGGCTCTCCGGATCGGCGGAGAGTTCCCGATGGAGATGCTGCAACTCCGCCAGCCCCATCGCGCCAAGCATCTTGCCTTCGTGGCGGCCAGCCAGGACCAGTCCTTCGAGGCCGCCCGTATCGTGATCGAGTTCCATTTCCAATGCCGCGGTGCGCACCGTCGAGCGCTTGCCCGGCGCCAGCCCGGCCGGCTGGCGTGTCATGCGCATGGAACCATACCAGGCAAGTGCCGCGGTGAGGATCATGCCGCCGATGCCTTCACGGCCGACCACAAGCACGGCAACGCCGACAAGTGCCAGAAGAGCCGGCCCAAGCGTTCGCATCGTGCTCGCCAGTTTCGCTGGGTCGGCGCGCAGAAAGATCGTCACCACGCCGAGAAGCACCAGAAGCAACGCTACAAAAGCGATGATTGCGCCCATTATTTTCCGCCGCCCCGCAGATGCTCGATCATCAACCGGTCTTCCGGCCTGCCCCTGGCTTCGAGCGCCTTCAACCCGCCGGTCGCAAACACGGCAACGGCCGAAAGCAGTCCTGCCAGGGTCGCGGCAGCCCGTCGATCAAATCGGAACCAAGCCCCATTGGACAGCCGCGCAACCTCCTTGAACGCTTTTTCTGCGCTGGAATCATGGCCTTCCTGAAAGACGAAGACAGGAACGCCATGCAGGCCGAGGCTGCCGGCCTTTTCGGCCAGATCGTCGATATCCTCTTCCATCGCATCGCCGATATAGACCAGCGCATTGACCTTGGCGGCCGCCGTCTGTTTCAGCGCATGCGCCAGCACCTTGCCGATCTGGGTGTGACCGCTGCGGCATTCGATCCGCGTCATCAGCTGCTTCAAGGCATTGGTGTCGCTCACGAAAGCGGAGGAACGGCACTCGCCGAGACCGCGAAAATAAACCAGTTGCACGCTGAGGGTTCCGGCCTTGCCGACGGCGTCGAACATCTGGCCCTGCAGCGTGCAGGCCAGATCCCAGGTCGGCTGGCGGCTCATCGTCGCGTCGAGGGCAAGGATCAGCCTGCCCGAACCGGTCGCCGACGCGGCAAGCGTCCTCGCCTGACGAATGAAGGCGTCGATCTCGCCGGCGTTGGATTGAGGCTTGATCGGTGCAGGATTGACCCTCGCGGGCACGGGCTGCTTCTTGTCACTCATAAAAACAAGATGTGGCGTTGTTACATCGCTTGCAAGTCCCACATCGGGTGGCACAAAGGGCCAGACGGTGATGCCACCTGGGGTCAGAGCAGGCCGAGATCGGCCAGCTCGCGCCTGAGTTTCGGCGGCATCTCGATCAGCCCGGCCTTGCCCTTGCCGAGATCGAGGGGCGCGTCCGCCGGCTTCAGATAGCGCCAGCCCTGAAAAGCCCGGCGCGGCTGCCAGTCGGTTCGAACAACCTCGGGGTCGAGAATCAGGTGGCAGCGGCCGATGCCTTCACCGTCGGTGAACGGCCGGATCTCGGTGATCAGCTGGCGGCACTGCACATTGCCCTTGATCACCCAATAGAGCGAACCGCCATCGGTAACCTCGGCGCCGCGCGTCGGCATCATGCGGGTGGTGTGATATTGCTCGACCGGCTCACCGGCACGCCGCCGCTCATCGAGGCGGAAGGCGATCCATTCCTCGAGATCCTCGACGCTGTCGCAGCCGACACAGAGTTTTATGAGATTGAGAGACATTCGCTAAGGTTAGTCCGGCGCGCCGGGACGTCAACGGCCTGACAGACTTCTCCACAATGCCAGCGAGGCGGCTCATGGAGGTGCAGGAATAGGGTGGCCATGACCGCCACCATCACTATGCTGGCGAATTACGGAGCGATCATCGTCATGGCACACAGTAGACAACAAAACAGGCCGAACCGGCGCAACGTGCTTTTGGCGGCAACGCTTGTCATGTCAGCCATCACCGCCAAGGCGCATGGCGGGTCTTCCGCGGCCAGTGGAAAATCTCCGATGCCGGCAACCGACGCTGATATCGAGGCACGCATTCAGCGGGTTCTTACCGGGCTTCGGCCTCCCATTGGATTTGCTGGCCAACCGCACGGCAAGTTGCCGGATCGGATGGCGGCGCTGTGCGTTCCAGGCGTCAGCATCGCGGTCATCCGCAACGGAACAATAGAATGGGCGCGCGGCTTCGGCGTTACAAAGAACGGGGGTCCCGCGGTTGGACAGGACACGCTGTTTCAGGCGGCATCGATCAGCAAGCCGGTTACCGCAATGGCTGTGTTGGCGCTGGTTCAGGCGGGAAGACTTGACCTCGACGCGGACGTGAACTCGTACTTGAAAAGCTGGAAGG
Organism: Mesorhizobium loti; assembly: GCA_014189435.1. Classification (NCBI taxonomy): domain Bacteria; kingdom Pseudomonadati; phylum Pseudomonadota; class Alphaproteobacteria; order Hyphomicrobiales; family Phyllobacteriaceae; genus Mesorhizobium; species Mesorhizobium loti. The sequence continues at coordinate 2,386,095 of CP050293.1, read as the reverse complement.
TTCCGACGAATTCGTACACCAATGAAACGAAAGTCACCCTTCGGCAATTGCTCAGCCATTCCGCCGGGACGACCGTGCATGGCTTTGCCGGGTATGAGACAGGGACCGCGATCCCTTCTCTCCTCGAGATCTTGAATGGCGCTCCGCCGGCCAACAATCCTCCCATCGTCGTCACTCGGCAGCCGGGCAAAAGTTTTCGCTATTCCGGCGGCGGCTATACGATCGTGCAGCAACTGCTCATCGACGTCACCGGCAAGCCATTTGCTGAATTGCTGGACAGGACCGTGCTTCATCCGCTTGGAATGACCCGCAGCTTCTATCACCAACCCTTGCCTGCTCGTGACCTCCGCAATGCCGCGATACCGCACACGGCAAGCGGTGATCCGGTTGCCGGCGGGCCACACATCTATCCCGAATTGGCCGCGGCAGGATTGTGGACGACGCCAACCGACCTGGCCCGCTTCGACCTGGCCCTGCTTGACGCCTGGGTCGGCCGGACAACGACAGTGCTGTCCCATCCGACTGTGGTTCATATGCTGACGCCTGGGCTAGGTCACTACGGGTTAGGTCTGGTCGTCAAAGGCTCGCCACCACACCGTGGTTTTGGCCATGACGGAGTGAATGCTGGCTTCATAAGTTCGATGGTCACCTACGAGACAGGCGATGGCGCCGTCGTGATGACCAATGGCGACCAAGGCGGCGTCTTGGCTGACGAGATAATAGAGAGCATCGCCGCCGAATACCAATGGCCGGACTGATCCCACGAAGAGAGAAGCGGATCGCTTTCCAGGATCGGGATACCAATGTCCCCTCAGCCGGCCCTCAGCACTCCACGACATTGACGGCAAGCCCGCCAAGGCTGGTTTCCTTGTACTTCTCGTTCATGTCGAGGCCGGTCTGGCGCATGGTCTCGATCGCCGCGTCGAGGGGTACGAAATGGATGCCGTCGCCCTTGATGGCCAGTGACGCGGCCGTCACCGCCTTGACCGCTCCCAGCGCATTGCGCTCGATGCACGGCACTTGCACCAGCCCGCCGACCGGATCGCAGGTCATGCCGAGATGATGTTCGAGCGCGATCTCGGCGGCATTCTCGACCTGTTCGGGCGTGCCGCCCATGACGGCGCACAGGCCTGCCGCCGCCATCGCCGACGCCGACCCGACCTCACCCTGGCAGCCGACCTCGGCGCCCGAGATCGAGGCATTGGTTTTGATGATGCCGCCGACGGCAGCAGCCGTCAGCAGGAAGTCGCGGATGCTCGGCTGGTCGGCCTCGGGATGGAAATGCAGCCAGTAGCGCAGCACCGCCGGCAGCGTGCCGGCAGCGCCATTGGTCGGCGCGGTGACGACGCGCCCGCCGGCCGCATTCTCCTCGTTCACCGCCATGGCGTAGATCGACAGCCAGTCATTGGCGAGCAAGGGATTGGGCTTGTTCTGCTGCCACTGCTCCTGCAGCTTGTCGTGCAGCATGCGCGCCCGCCGGCGCACCTTCAGCCCGCCCGGCATTATGCCATCCTGCGACAGGCCGCGGTCGATGCAGCCCTTCATGGCGCTCCAGATGCCGTCGAGACCGGCGTCGAGCGCTTCGCGTGACATCTGCGTCTCCTCGTTGACGCGTTTCATGTCGGCAATGGAAAGGCCGCTTTTGCCGGCCATGGCCAGCATCTCGACTGCATTCTTGAACGGGTAAGGCACTTTCTTGCCCTCAGTCGTCACCGACCCTTTGGCCTTCATCCGCTGCAGCTCTTCTTCCGAAACGACGAAGCCGCCGCCGATCGAATAATAGATGCGCTTGAGCAGCAGGCGGCCGCCGGAATCATAGGCGTAGAACGCCATGCCGTTGGCATGGCCGGTGAGCGGCGTCTTGCGGTCCAGCACCAGATCGGTGGCCGGATCGAAGCGATAGGAGGGGTGGCCGGGCGGCGAAATGCGCTTTTCGGCGGTGATGCGGCTGGCAATGCCATCGGCCTGATCGGGATCGACCGTCTGCGGCGTCAGGCCGGCAAGGCCGAGTATGACGGCGCGATCGCTGCCGTGGCCGATGCCGGTGTAGGCGAGTGACCCGTGCAGGCTGGCGCCAAGCCGGTCGACCTTCACACCCGCCGGACGCGGCCAGTCATTTCCCGCGACCTCGTCGAGAAACCGAGCCGCGGCGGTCATCGGCCCCATCGTGTGCGAACTCGAGGGTCCTATGCCGATCTTGAACAGGTCGAAAACCGAAAGGAACACGCGGCGTTGTCTCCTGGAGTCAGGTCGAGGACTACATATAGGAATTCCCAGGATGTTTCCGCTCTTTTGGAGATCGCGGCGCTGCACCCGCCGACCTTGTTTGCTCCTGCAGCGACATTGGTGCCGATCGCTGCATGCGGACATCGAAGCGATCGCGCTGAATGTGATAAATTCAGGCCATGGGCGATTCCCTCGATCTTTCGACAGCCGATCTCGCGGCGCTGGCCTTCTTCCTCGTCGCGTGGTTGCTGCACACGTTCGCCTCCGACGGCAAGCTGGTCAGCCGCGTGTCGCTGACGACGGCGATGAATGCACAGCGGCAAGCCTGGATGCGGACCATGGCCGAACGCGAGATCCGCATCGTCGACACCGCCATCATGAGCGGTCTGCAGCAAGGCACCGCCTTCTTCGCGTCCAGCTCATTGATCGCGATCGGCGGTTGCTTTGCCTTGCTCGGCGCATCCGACCGGGTTCTTGAAGTGCTCAGCGACCTGCCCCTAGGTGGCGCGCCGTCGCGCGCGGCCTTCCAGATAAAGGTGTTCGGACTGGTGCTGATCCTGGCGTTTTCGTTCTTCAAATTCGGCTGGGCGTACCGACTGTTCAACTATTGCACGATCCTGATCGGCGCCGTGCCGATCCCGCATGGCGAAGCCTCGCGCAATCCGGTCACCGAAACGGCGGTGTGGCGTGCGGCACAGATGAACATGCTCGCCGGAAAGCACTTCAACTCCGGCCTGCGCGGCGTGTTCTTCTCGATCGGTTATCTCGGCTGGTTCGTCGACCCCATGGTGTTCGTGTTGTCGACGCTGTTGCTGCTGGCCGTGCTGGTGCGGCGCCAGTTCTTCTCGGCCGCCAGACAAGCGGTGATCGGTCAGCCGCCAGGAAAAGGCTGATCGATCCGCCCTGACAGCCAGTAGGCGATCAGCCCGATCCATTCGCGGATGGCGATGGTGGTGGCCTGCAACGAATCGGCTGCATTGTCGCGGAACAGGCCGATGCCTTCCCGCCCCGAAGTGCGATAGTCGACCGGCCAGGGAACGGTCGCAAAGCCGGCCTTGTCGAACAGCGCCTTGGCGCGCGGCATATGGAAGGCCGAGGTCACCAGCAGCCAGGTCTCGCCGGGCTTCGGCGTTACCAGCTCCTTGGTGAAGACCGCATTTTCATAGGTGTTGCGGGATTTGTTTTCGAGGATCAGGCGATCGGCCGTCACACCAAGCGCGGTGAGCAGGCGGGGGGCAGTGGCGGCGTCGCCCTCGCCTTCGAGGAACAACTCACCGGTGCCGCCGGAGACGATCACCTTGGCAGTGGGAAAACGCCGGGCCAGAATCGCGGTCTCGACCATCCGATCGCCGCTGCTGTTCAGCTCATAGCCGCCGCGCACCAGGTTGATGGCGCCTTCGAAGCCGCCACCGAGCACGACGATGCCGTCGACCTTTTCCGGCAGCGGCGGGCGTGCAAAGCGCTCTTCGAGCGGATTGAGCATCATGGCGCCGAGCGACGTCCATGCCGACAGCGCAAGGATCAGAAATGCCAGCACGCTGCCGGTGGCCGCCAACCGCCTTCGGCCGATCATGGCCGCGAGCAGTCCCGCCAGCAGCAGGAAGATCGCCAGATTGAGCGGCTGGATGAAGAACCAGAAAATCTTGGAAAGGTAGAAGAACATTGGCTGCCTATCGTCGACTCGAATTCTGGCGACCAATGAAGTGCTCGACGGCACTCGTCACAGCCTCGGCCTCGGGCCGGCTCAACTCCCTGCCGAAAACAAGGACGCCGTTGGTGTTGGTCAACTTGATGACTTCCGACAGACCCGCTTCATCCGTTGGATAGGTATGGTCGAGGATTTCGGTCTCAAGGTGCCCTTTCAAAGGCAATGACGAACGATTTCGCAAAAAACCCCTGACGTCGCGCACGGCCACGGCGTTGGTTAGCCGCAGGGTTTCCTTGCCGAATACCAGCCAGATGAAATCCTTGCCGAGGAAATAGGTGAAAAGGGCAATGATCGCCGCAAACGACAGCAGGCCGAGAGTGCCGCTGGCGACGGTTGCGGGCGACGTGTCGGTCAATCCCATGTAGCCGGTGTAGGCAACGATCCCGGCCCCAATCAGGACGAAGCCTGTCCTGAAATCCGAGATGCGTGGTGGGTTGGTTATCAGCAGTTCGTCTCCCGTCTCGACGATGGAAATGCGAGACGGGGGCGGCATGCTACCACCATTTCTCCGGCTGAAATGTGCCCGCCGCCTGCTCGATGACGGCAGCGGTCTGGAACAGGGTTTCCTCATCGAACGGCCGGCCGATGAGTTGCAGCCCGAGCGGCAGGCCCTTGGCGTCGAGCCCGGCGGGCACGGCAATGCCCGGCAGGCCGGCCATGTTCACGGTGACCGTGAAGATGTCGTTCAGGTACATCTTGACCGGATCGGCAGCCATGTCCTCGTCGGCGACGCCGAAGGCAGCGGACGGCGTTGCCGGGGTCAGGATGACATCGACGCCGGCGGCGAAGACAGTCTCAAAATCGCGCTTGATCAGATTGCGCACCTTCTGCGCCTGCAGATAGTAGGCGTCGTAATAGCCGGCCGACAGCACATAGGTGCCGATCATGATGCGGCGCTTGACCTCGCGGCCGAAACCGGCGGCGCGGGTCTTCTCATACATGTCGACGATATCCTTGCCCGGCACGCGCAAGCCGTAGCGGACGCCATCATAGCGGGCGAGGTTGGACGAAGCCTCGGCGGGCGCCACGATATAGTAGGCGGGCAGCGCATATTTCGTATGCGGCAGGGAAATGTCGACGATCTCGGCGCCGGCGTCCTTCAGCCAGGCAATGCCCTTCTGCCACAGCGCCTCGATCTCTTCGGGCATGCCGTCGACACGGTATTCCCTGGGAATGCCGACCTTCATTCCCTTGATCGGCTTGCCGATCACCGCCTCATAATCCGGCACGGGCCGGTCGACCGACGTCGTGTCCTTCGGATCGACGGACGCCATCGACTTCAACAGGATCGCGGCATCGCGCACGTCGCGGGCGATCGGCCCGGCCTGGTCGAGCGACGAGGCGAACGCGACGATGCCCCAGCGCGAGCAGCGGCCATAGGTCGGCTTGATGCCGACCGTGCCGGTGAAGGCCGCCGGCTGGCGGATCGAACCGCCAGTGTCCGTCGCGGTCGCGCCGGCACACAGGAAGGCGGAGACTGCCGTGGCCGAACCGCCGGAAGACCCACCCGGCACCAGCTGTGCATTGTCGAGGCTGCGCGCGGTCTTGGTGCCGCCAGCCGAGACGAAGCCGCCGTCGCCCTGATGCGTCGTCGGCATCACCACCGTGTCGAGGCGTGAGCGCCGCCACGGGTTGATGACGGGACCATAGTAAGAGGTCTCGTTGGACGAGCCCATGGCGAACTCGTCCATGTTGAGCTTGCCCAACATGACGGCGCCGTCGGCCCACAGATTTGATGTAACGGTCGATTCGTAGCGCGGCTTGAACCCGTCGAGCACATGGCTGCAGGCCTGCGTATGGACGCCTTCGGTGCCGAACAGGTCCTTGATCCCCAACGGGATGCCTTCCAGCGCACCGCCCTCGCCCTTGACCAGCCTTGCGTCGGACGCCTTGGCCATGTCGCGCGCCTTGTCGCCGGTCACCGCGACATAGGCATTGAGCGCAGGATTGGCGCGATCGATGGCCGAGAGATAGGCTTCGGTGATTTCGGTCGCGGTGATTTCCTTGCCACGCAGCTTGGCGCGGGCCTGTGAAATCGTCAGCTGGGTCAGGTCGCTCATCAAAGGCTCTTTTCGTAAAACACCGACCACTCGGAATCGGGATAATCCAGCACCGGGCCGCAGCGCGAGAACCCGGCACGTTCGTAGACGGTCCACGCCGCGGGATGACGATCACCCGTCTCCAGCACCAGGCGCTTCAGCCCCTCATTGCGCGCAAGCGCTTCGACCCGCTCGACGATCCCGGCGCCGATCTTGCGGCCGCGATGCGAAGGCCGCGTGTACATGCGCTTGACCTCGCCGATGGCGCCGGCATGGCGCTTCAGCGCGCCGCAGCCGATGGCCATGCCATTGTCGCGGGCGATGAAAACGGTCGTGTCCTCACCGGCCATCTGCTCGACCGTCAAATGGTAGCAGTGCTCCGGCGGCGTCAATTCGAGCAAGGTTTCGTTGAGTTCCTCGACCAGACCGCGCACGTCGTCCTGCAGCGGCGTTTCAATGGCGATCTCGATTGCCATCGGCCGGCTACTCCACAACCTTCGGCACGAGGAAGAAATTCTCTTCGGTCGCCGGCGCGTTGGCGACGATGTCGGCGGCCTTGCCGCCGTCAGTGACGATGTCCTGACGCTTCTTCATCTCCATCGGCGTCACCGAGGTCATCGGCTCGACGCCGGAAACATCGACCTCGTTCAGCTGTTCTACGAAGCCCAGAATGGCGTTCAGCTCGCCGGTCATGCGTTCGGCATCTTCTTCGCTCACCGCGATACGGGCAAGACGCGCGACGCGCTTCACTGTCTGAAGATCTACGGACATGTTTCTGCCTCGGGGAAAACCAGTTCGGGCTATAGCGGCGCCGCGCGCGCTGCGCAACATGCATCGTGCGGCAGATCAGGCCATGGTGGCCGGCCCGGCTCTTCGGTCATCGGTCAACAGAATGCTGTCTATGGCAGGGCAACACCCTCGCACAGATAGTAGCTGCCGCTGTTGCCGCTTGCCTCGCTTTCGTCGTCGACCGGCCGGACCGACACGAGATCGACCTGCTTGGCGTTCATTTGCGTCACCGAGAGGACATCCGGGAAGACATAGCCCGGTTCCTGGCAGATGGCCGTCACCGCCCAGCTCGGCGAAGCCGTCGCCTTGCTGATCTGCAGGAACTCGCAATTGTATTCGACGCCTTGCAGCCCGTGTGCCGAAAGCACGATGTTGCCGGCGTCGATCAGCGTTTGCAGCGTGTCCTTTTTTGCCTGTGCGCAAAGCTCCTCGGACTGAAGGTAGACGCCTTCGATGAAATCATCCGCGGCGAGCGCGGGCGACGCCGCGACAAACATCGAAACGCAAAGAGATCGCCCCAACACCATGGATTTATTCCGATTTAGCTGTTTCTAGATCGTAATCGTCTCACCGATTTTCGGCAACGCCACCTTTACACCGGATCCTTCCAGGCCGGCCTCGAACTTGTCGGCGGTCGGATCGATCATCGGAAACGTGCCGAAGTGACAGGGAACCACGGTGTCGAACTTGAAGAAGCGGCGGCAGGCAAGTGCGGCCACCGCACCGCCCATGGTGAAACGGTCGCCGATCGGCACGATGCCGATCTTCGGTTCGTGCAATTCGTTGATCAGCGCCATATCGGAGAAGATGTCGGTGTCGCCCATGTGATAGAGCGTTTTGTCTTCCGGGAAATGCAGGACGAGGCCGCCCGGATTACCGAGATAGGTGTTCTGGCCGCCCTCGCCCGGGAACGAGGATGAGTGCAGGGCCTGGACGAACGTGGTGGTGAAGGTGCCGCAATCGACAGTGCCGCCGATGTTGCCGGGATTGATCTTCTTGTCGCTGGCGCCCTTGCCGACCAGATACATGCAGATCTCGAAATTGGCGACCAGCTGGGCGCCGCTTTTGCCAAGCACTTCCAGCGCGCCGCTGATGTGGTCGCTGTGGCCATGCGTCAGCAACACATGCGTGATCCCCTCCGCCGGGCCCTCCCAGCCACCCGTCCAGGACGGATTGCCGATCAGATAGGGATCGATGAGGATCTTGGCGTCAGCCGTTTCGATACGAAAGGCCGAGTGGCCGTACCAGGTCAGTTTCATAAATGCGTTCCTCGATTTTTGGCTTGCCGAAGGATAGAACGCCGATGGCCCCGAGATCAAAGGGTTACTGTGTCCGCCACGCGTTTGACAAAACACGTGGTGGTGAAAGGCGAAGGACGGCCGTTGGGCATTATCACGATAGAGGAATTGCCGGCGCGGCTGACCGGCGGCAAGACGCTGGCGGGGCTTGATCTCGGCGACAAGACGATCGGCGTCGCGGTCTCGGACCAGAGGTTTTCCTTCGCCCATCCGCGCCCGGTCATCATGAGAAGGAAATTCTCGCTCGATGCGGCGGTGCTCGTCGCCTTGCTGCGGAAGGAGAATGCCGGCGCGGTGGTGATTGGGCTGCCGATCAACATGGACGGTTCGGAAGGACCGCGTGCGCAGAAATCGCGCGCCTTCGTCCGCAACATGGCACAGATGAGCGACCTGCCCTTCGTGCTCTGGGATGAAAGATTATCGACGGTCGCGGCCGAGAGAACGCTGATCGAGATGGATTTCTCGCGCCGCAAGCGCGCCGGCAAGATCGATTCGGCTGCAGCCGCGTTTATTCTGCAGGGAGTTTTGGACCGGCTTCAGTCGCTCCACGCATCCGCTCGAACGGAACAGGACCCGCCCAGCGCTGTTTGATCCAGCCGGCGATTTCGCGGCGACGGCGGAATGCCCAAAGCGCCATCAGCAGCAACCCGTCGAAGACGCACGTCTTCGCCACCATGCCGGGAATGATCGCCGGGTCGATGCCGAGCATCTGACCATAGAGCTGGAAGAAGAAGTCGTGCATCTGTCGGCTGAGCATCGTGTAGCCGAAATTGATGTCGTTGGCCGACAGATAGAACCAGCCCCAGAAAATAGCCATCGGGGCCGCCCAGAATCCGAAGATGTAACGCATCAGCGACCTCCCCGGGGATTGGAGCCTGTCTTGGAGACAGTTCGGCCTGATATCAGTGAAAGCAGCGAATTGTGGGCCGCGGCCTTTGCCATGCCGTGCGCGACGGCGCGGATCTCGCCCTCGCTCGAAGCCGCTGCCGCAACCACGGACCGCCGCTCGGCAAGCATGGCGACATAGGACGCCAGAAGTGCCGCCAACTGCACGGCGACAGCCATAAACAGCCCGTTGATGCCTTGCGCGGCACCGCCGATGACGATCAGCGACAACACGCCAGACGCGCAGATGAAGGCGATGCGGGCAACGCTATCAGCGCCCGGGCTGGCAGCGTCGTTGATCAGGCCTTCGACAAAGGCCCAGGAGAACAGCACGGAGACGACAAGCAATGCGGTGGCGAGCGGCGCCACGACAACGACGTTGTCGAAGTCGACGAAGCGGGAGCCCTCGATCGTGGCGCCCAACATGCCGAGCGCCGCCGCCACACCGCGGTTTCCGTCGATGCAGATGAGCGCAAGCAGGGCGAAGACGATCGCCCAGTGCAAGGCCAGAAAAGAGGTCAGTACCTGTCGCATCGGTGTTCCTGCTTCGCCAAGCAAGGGACGGCCAATTTGAACCATTCCCTGCTTTCGCTGGGACAGTGGGCTTTGCCGCTCGTCACCGCAACGGAAACCATTTGTTAAGGTTAACGGCGATTAGCCATACGCGTGAGGATACAGACCAACGCCTAAAAACCGTGGATGGCGCCGGTTCTAGCGATGCTCGCGGCTCAATTCACCGGTGGATAGAGCGTGTCGATGATCATGCGCGCATCGTGGCGCGAATCGAGCATGCCGTAGGTGTTGCGCCATTGGCCGGCCAGGCGCGTCTCGACGAAAGCGTCGGCGATCCGCCCTGCCCCCAGCCGGCGCAATTCGGCCGCCGCCGCCGACAGCGCCAGTTGCTCGGTGAGCAGTCGCGCGGAGCCTTCGTCGGTCGACGCCACCTGCATCGCCGCCTTCAGCACGCCGATCGTGCCGCGCCCGCCGGCGCCGAGATCGCGGTCGATGCCGGCCAGCACATCCTCGAACAGGCCCGGCGCACGGCCGAGCACGCGCAGCACGTCGAGCGCCATGACATTGCCGGAGCCTTCCCAGATCGCATTGACCGGGGCCTCTCGATAGTAGCGGGCGAGTGGCGCCTCCTCGACATAGCCATTGCCGCCGAGGCACTCCATCGCCTCGTAGAGCAGCGGCGGCGCGATCTTGCAGACCCAGTATTTGACGACCGGCGTCATGGCGCGGGCAAAGGCCGCTTCGCCGCGATCGCTCGCCGCCTCGTCGAAGGACCGCGCCAGCCGGAACGACAGTGCGGTGGCTGCGGCGACATCGAGCGCCATGTCGGCCAGCACGCGCTGCATCAGCGGTTGCTCGATCAAGGTCGAGCCGAACACCTGGCGGTGGCGGGCATGATGAACGGCCTCGGCGAGGCCGGCGCGCATGATCGCCGACGAGGCGATAGCACAGTCGAGCCGGGTGAGCGTCACCATGTCCATGATCGTCTTCACGCCGGCGCCCGGTTCGCCGACCATCTCGCCGATGGCGTTGACGAACTCCACTTCCGAGGATGCGTTGGAACGGTTGCCGAGCTTGTCCTTCAGCCGCTGGAAGCGGAAGCCGTTGCCCGTGCCGTCGCCGAGAACGCGCGGCACGAGGAAGCACGACAGTCCCTCCGGCGCCTGCGCCAGCACCAGGAAGGCATCCGACATCGGCGCCGACATGAACCATTTGTGTCCGGTCAGGCGATAAAACCCGCTGCCGGCGCGTTCGGCCCTCGTCACATTGGCACGCACATCCGTGCCGCCCTGTTTCTCGGTCATGCCCATGCCGAGCGTCAGCCCTGTCTTCTCGACCGGCGGCTTCTGACTCTGGTCATATTTGCGCGTCGTCACGCGCGGCGCCCATTCGCGAAACAATTTTGGGCTGGCCATCAAGGCGGCAAGCGAAGCGTTGGTCATGGTGATGGGACAGAGATGCCCGGTCTCCAGTTCCGCCGTCAGATAGAACCGGGCGGCGCGGACCTGATGGCGGCGGCCGATCTCGGCGTCGCCGTTTTCCCACACAGACGAATGCAGCCCGTTGGCCACCGAGCGGCGCATCAAGGCGTGATAGGCGGGATGGAACTCGACCACGTCGATGCGTCGGCCCTGGCGATCATGCGTCCTGAGCTTCGGTGTCTCGACATTGGCGAGGCGGGCCAGTTCCTGCGCCTCCTGCGTCAGCACGAAACGGCCGAGCCCGTCGAGTTCCCGGCGCACCGGATCGGAAAAGCGCTCCGCGAGCTGGATCAGCAACGGATCGCCCCGCCAGGCGTTGCCGCCCGTCAGCGGCGGCGGCTGGTTGGTCACGTCGTCGGTCACGCCCAATCCTTCTATCGGTAGAAAGCCACGAATCCGAGGCTGTCGGCTAGATATAGCCAAGCCATGCAGCGCGCGCGATGAAAATACCGGCCGATACAATCGGCCATCTACACGAAAAAATTGAGGAGAACGGCTCCAATCCAAAGCTGGCGCTTGCAGCCGCAAAATCTCCACCCTATAGCAGCGCCTTGAGATGACCGACGCTTCGTCCCTGCCACTCTACCCTCACCGCCATCTTCTGGGCATCCGCGACCTTTCCCCCGCCGACATCGAGCTATTGCTCGACAGGGCGGACCGCGCAGTCGCGATCTCGCGGCAGTCCGAGAAAAAAACCTCGACGCTGCGCGGCCGCACCCAGATCAACCTCTTCTATGAAGCCTCGACGCGCACGCAATCATCGTTCGAGCTTGCCGGAAAGCGGCTTGGCGCCGACGTCATGAACATGTCGGTGGCGAGCTCTTCGGTGAAGAAGGGTGAAACGCTCATCGATACGGCGATGACGCTGAACGCGATGCGCCCCGACATATTGATCATCCGCCACCAATCGGCTGGTGCGGCGGCGCTGCTGGCGCAGAAGGTCGGCTGTTCGGTGGTCAATGCCGGCGACGGCGCGCATGAGCACCCGACACAGGCGCTGCTCGACGCGCTGACCATCCGCCGAGCCAAGGGTCCGCTGTCGAAGCTGATCGTGGCGATCTGCGGCGACATCCTGCATTCGCGCGTGGCGCGCTCGAACATCATGCTGCTCAACGCACTCGGCGCGCAGGTGCGCGTCGTCGCGCCGTCGACGCTGCTGCCCAGCGGCATCGAGAACATGGGCGTCATCGTCACCCGTTCGATGGCCGAAGGCCTCAAGGGCGCCGACGTGGTGATGATGCTGCGTCTGCAGCGCGAGCGCATGGAAGGCGCCTTCGTGCCTTCGGTGCGCGAATATTTCCGCTATTTCGGCCTCGATGCAGAGAAACTAAAGGCGGCCAAGGACGATGCGCTGGTGATGCACCCCGGGCCGATGAACCGTGGCGTCGAGATCGCCTCGGAAATAGCCGATGGTCCGCAAAGCGTCATCCAGGAACAGGTCGAGATGGGCGTTGCCGTGCGTATGGCCGTCATGGAAGCCCTGCTTGACCCCCGTCGCAATCAAGAGGGTCGCAACCACGAGGGCCGCGCATGAGCACGACGGTCTTCGAGCGAGCCCGCATCGTCGACCCCTCGCGGGGCGTTGATGAGATCGGCACCATCATCGTCGAGGGCCGCAAGATCGTTGCCGCCGGCAAGGCAGCGCTCAACCAGGGCGCGCCCGAGGGCGCAACCGTCATCGACTGCGCCGGGAAGGCCGTCATTCCAGGCCTGATCGACGGCCGCGTCTTCATCGGCGAACCGGGCGGCGAACATCGCGAAACCATAGCGTCGGCGAGTGTCGCGGCGGCAGCCGGCGGCGTCACCTCGATCGTCATGATGCCCGATACCGATCCGGTGATCGACAATGTCGCGCTGGTCGAGTTCGTGCTGCGCACCGCCAAGGACACGGCAAGCGTCAACGTCTTTCCGGCTGCGGCAATCACCAAGGGCCTCGACGGGCGCGAGATGACCGAGTTCGGCCTGCTGCGCGAAGCCGGCGCCGTTGCCTTCACCGATGGTCGCCACACCATATCGAGCGCGCTGGTGATGCGCCGTGCGCTGACCTATGCGCGCGACTTCGGCGCCACCATCGTGCATGAAACGCAGGATGCCGACCTCGGCTCATCCGGTGTGATGAACGAAGGCCTCTACGCCAGCTGGCTTGGCCTTTCCGGCATTCCGCGCGAAGCCGAATCGATCCCTCTGGAACGCGACTTTGCGCTGGCGCGGCTGACGCGCGGTTCGTACCATGCGGCAAAGATCTCGACGGCGATGGCCGCAAACGCCGTGACGCGTGCGAAAGCCGATGGCGCGGCCGTCACATCGGGCGTCGCGATCCACAATCTGTCGCTGAATGAGAACGATGTCGGCGAATACCGCACCTTCTTTCGCCTGACGCCGCCATTGCGCGCCGAGGAAGACCGGCTGGCGATGATCGAGGCGGTCAGGGATGGCACGATCGACATCATCGTGTCCTCGCACGATCCGCAGGATGTCGACACCAAGCGCCTGCCCTTCGCCGATGCGGCGGCCGGCGCCATCGGGTTGGAGACGCTTCTGGGCGCGGCCTTGCGGCTCTACCACAATGGCGACGTGCCGTTGCTGAGGCTGATCGAGACCTTGTCCACCGCTCCCGCAAAGCTGTTCGGACTGCCCGGCGGCACGCTGAAGCCGGGTGCTGTCGCCGATCTTGCGCTTGTCGACCTCGACGAACCCTGGATCGTCAGCGAAAGCGGCATTCGTTCGCGCTCGAAAAACACCTGTTTCGAAGGCGCGCGGCTGCAAGGCAAGGTCTTGCAAACGCTGGTTGCGGGCCGCACAGTGTTCTCCGTCTGAGCTGGTCGCTGTGCATCGCGTCTGACCAAGCAAGACTGGGGGAAATGCGGGGGAAACAATGACTTACAGCCTCATCCCAGCGCTCGTGTTCGGCTATTTGCTTGGCTCGATTCCGTTCGGGCTTCTGCTCACCCGCGCCGCCGGCCTTGGCGATGTGCGCAAGATCGGCTCCGGCAATATCGGCGCCACCAATGTTCTGCGCACCGGCAACAAGGGCCTCGCCGCCGCAACGCTGCTGCTCGATGCGCTGAAAGGCACGGCCGCCGTGCTTGTTGCAGGCCATTTTGCGCCTGAACTGGCGATCTGGGCCGGTCTCGGCGCCTTTCTCGGCCATCTCTTCCCGGTATGGCTCGGGTTCAAGGGCGGCAAGGGCGTCGCCACCTATCTCGGCGTGCTGATCGGCCTTGCCTGGCAGGTGGCGCTGATCTTCGCCGTCGTCTGGCTGGTGATGGCTTTCCTGTTCCGTTACTCCTCGCTGGCCGCGCTGACGGCAGCCGTTATCGTGCCGATCGCGCTCTATGTCCTGAGCACGCCGCAGATTGCCGCCCTGTTCGTTGTGATGAGCATCATCGTTTTCATCAAACACCGGGAAAACATTTCCCGCCTGCTTGCCGGCACCGAGGGCAAGATCGGAGCCAAGGGGTGAGCGAGCCGGCCGCCGGGCCGCGCCTCAGCGACCGGCAGCGGCTCAGCTGGCTGCGGCTGATCCGCACCCAGAATGTCGGCCCCGCCTCTTTTCGCGACCTGATCAACCGCTTCGGTTCGGCCGAGGTAGCGCTGGAAATGCTGCCGGAACTGATGATTTCGGGCGGCGCCAACCGTATTGCCCGCATCCCGGCGATTGCCGAAGCCGAGGCCGAACTGGAGGCAGCCCGAAAGGCTGGCGCACGCTTTGTCGGCATCGGTGAAACGGACTATCCGCCGCTCTTGCGCAACATGGACCATCCGCCGCCGCTGTTGGCGGTCAAAGGCAATGCCGCCGTCTTCCGACTGCCGGGGGTCGCCATCGTCGGCGCGCGCAATGCATCGCTGGCCGGCATCAAGATGGCGCGCATGCTGGCGGCGGACCTTGGCCGCGACGGCTACGCAATCGTCTCCGGTCTGGCGCGCGGCATCGACACCGCGGCGCATCAGGGAAGCCTCTCGACCGGCACCATCGGCGTGCTGGCCGGAGGACTCGACCTGCCCTACCCGCCTGAAAATGCCGGTCTGTGCGAGGAAATTGCCGAGCGCGGCACAATCATCTCGGAAATGCCATTCGGCTGGCAGCCGCGCGCCCAGGATTTCCCGCGCCGCAACCGCCTTGTCGCGGGTGCGGCCCTCGGGCTGGTGGTGGTCGAGGCAGCGCAACGCTCGGGGTCCCTGATCAGCGCCAGGCTTGCCGGCGAAATGGGCCGGCTGGTCTTCGCCGTGCCCGGCTCACCGCTCGATCCACGGGCCGCTGGCACCAACGGCCTGCTCAAGGATGGCGCCACCCTGGTCACCGAGGCATCGGACATTTCGCGGGCAATCGCCCCGCTGACCGGTATGCGGGCGCCCGACGTGCCGCCGTTCGAAGAGCCGCCCGACTTCTCGGCCACACCACCGCCCGGCGAAAGCGACCGCGCCCGCGTCGTCGAGGCGCTCGGCCCGACGCCAGTGGCGGTCGACGAGATCATCCGCCATACCCGCCTGCACCCGGCCCAGGTTTTCATGGTGCTGCTGGAACTCGACCTCGCCGGCCGCCTCGAGCGCCACGCAGGAGGCAATGTTTCGCTGCTGTTCGAAGGTTCCTGAGGGGTAGCGTCGATCCCTGATCCATTCGACGCTCATCACCGTCGCAGCAGGCAACTCTATGCAAGATCCAGCGTATTTGGATTGTACAAATTGAGCAGCCGCGCAGGCCACCGCAGCTTTAACCTCGCCGGCGAGCCCGAAGAAACATTTTTCTCATAAACAACGGGATCATACCGTTGTAGAGCCGTTTGCTCTCATTGACGAAATTTGAAAGGCTCAAAAGCTCTGCATCAATTTTTGCAAATTCAGGTCCAATGGATTTGACCTGCTCGCCAAGCACCATCAACGACGCGGCATTGCTCTCTAGCGTTTTTGTGTTTGATCGCAGCAATTCCACAAGCGCGGCCTGATCTGGCGAAATTTCCCATCCATGCATCTCCTTCACGATGGAGGCCCATCTGCGCGGCGAAAGCGACACGCCGATTTCCTCGATCCAGCACGCGGTTGCTAGTGACCGCTCGTCAGCGGTCGTGTTCGTACCGGCCTGGATGGCCTGGCTGTAGACCCTGATATGCTCTTCGACGAAGTGCGAGACATCAGCCACTTCGCGAAAATAGGCGGAAACCTTCGCGGCATCGCCGGCATCGAACCGCGAGATCGCATCCGTCAGATTTTCGACGGTGGTCGGCCTTGTCAGAAGACCAACCCCAAGGTTCATTTGCCGCCATGCTTCCATGTTTGCCGTATCCAGAAGGCCGGCGAAGCCACGCGCGTCGCAGACGACGACCGAGCATCCCACCGCGGCGGCTTCAATGGCCATACGGGCGGTTGCAAACACGATGTCGTATTCGAGCAAATCCTTTTCGAGTTGATCGGAAAGGCGCCCCGTAGCCGGACCCAACTCATCCAGGTGAACGTTGGTTTTCGAGCAGGCTTCGCGCACTGCCTGCTGGTGTTCGAAATTCTTGGTCAGCAGCAGCCCCCTGGCGGGTCTGAGAGGCAGCGGCAGGCGGGGCTTGAAACGTTGAAGATCGACCGCGTTGTAGATGAGGTCCAACTTGTCCGCGGGTACACCGCGCGACAGGCATTTGGCCTTGCACGCTTCGTCGACTGCGATCCAGCGGCGTATCTGTGGATGAAGCATAGGAGCTTCGACCTCGAAGAATGCGCTGTGGCAGGAAAATATGGCTGGCACATCGGGAAACCGCGCCAGCGCGGTCAGGCAAGGCGTCAAATGCTGGCCATGGATGATGTCGGGCTTTTCGACGATCTCCGCAATCCGGTCGACCACATGGTGTCCACGGCGGCGCATTCTATCGGCCATATCGCCAAGAGTTGGAGCCAGCACCATGGTCTGATGACCGGCGCCGCGAAGCCCGTCGGCCAGCAATTCGACAACGGCTTCGGTACCGCTGTTATTCGACACGAACAGATTGGTAATGAGAACCCGCAAAACACCGCCTCCTGCCTGTTTCGCAATCTCCGCATTGGCGGCGAGGACAACAGGGTGCTAGGCAGCGTTCTTAGTTTGAAGACATCGACCAGACAAGTTTGTGCAAAAATGATCGACGCCTGTCCCAATGTTGGGAAGCCTTTGACGCCTGGTCGCCTTAGATACAATCTAAACGCGAATGTATGCCGAAAACCTGGATTGGAGCCGTTGCTTGTCTGAGACGTTGCAAAATGTGCTGATCCTTGCACATCCAGGGCATGAGCTTAGGGTTCATCACTGGCTTGAACTCAAGAAACCGCGAATCTACCTTTTGACGGATGGTTCAGGCGGCCGCCACTCTGCCCGAACCCGATATTCACGCGACGTGGTGGAAGCTGCTGGTGCAGCCGCCGGCGCGGTGTTTGGCGATATTCCGGACGCCACCTGGTATAAGGCGCTGTTAGCCAGGGACAATGGCGTCTTTGCCGATGTGCTGGCGAGAATCAGTGTCGATGTGTCTGATATGCAGGACGTGCAAGTCGTGTCGGACGCGGTCGATGGCTACAACCCGATGCACGATCTGGCATATGCATTCGGCAATGCCCTCAATAGGCTGCTGCAAAGCACACGGCTAGGGCGCAAGCAGCTTTGCACTGCCGCTGTCCCCAACGTGCCGGGAGTTGTCGAGGTGGAGATTCAACTGGATCCGGCTGCTCGCGCCAGGAAGATGGCTGCGGTCAAAGCCTATACGCCATTGGCAGATGAGGCTCGTCAGATTTTGGAGCGGGATCCGCAGTGCTTTGACAGGGAACTTCTCATCTCGCAGCACTTTGATTGGGATACGCCCTGGACGCCGGAATGGGAACGAATTGGCAAAGAGCGCGTGGCGAACAAGGTCTACGATAGGTGCATTACCTACAAGGAAAATGTGCAGCCGGTTGCGCAGCAACTCGTGTCGGGAAACGACCGAACCCACACGTAGCGGAGAGCCAAGCCCTCCGTCTTCCAGGCGATCTGTGATTGGGAGTCCGATCAACACCATCCGCAGACTTTGAAAAACGCATCAGTGGTGCGCATCGAAATCGACCGCGCCTGCGCTCATCTGTTCGACGCCAAGACCGGCCGGCGATTGTAGGGATTGCAGCCACGGGCCTGGAAACAATGGTGAGCGCGATGGGATTCGAACCCATGACCTACTGATTAAAAGTCAGTTGCTCTACCGGCTGAGCTACGCGCTCCCGCGGGCGCGAACGGCGACCCTCGAAATTGCGCGGAACATAGGGAGAGTGCCTCCACCGGTCAACCGGAAAAACAGCATTCGCAGGCCGGGCTTTTCCAGCACGGCCACCGGGTCTGAGTGGCCGCTTCGATCATGAGAGGCACCGCCCCGGCAGCGCAATTGCACGACCGGTCTGCCGCGTCGCCAGCAGGCCGGAGAAACATTACAAATCAGCAACTTGGCATTTCGAGGGGAACTATGGGCCACCTCGCCCGTTTCCTCGCCACAAGGGACGTCAATCACCCTTTCGAAGGAGAAAAACAGTGAACAAGATCGTATCGGGTATACTGGCGACCACCCTGTCAGTTTCGTTCGCGGCGACCGCTATGCCGGCCAATGCAGCGCAGATGTTCGTGCCGCAGGCCCCGGGGGCCTCATCAAATATCCTGAATGTCGAATCTCGCAACGGTGATTTCCAATGGAAGAAGCATCATGGTGATCGCCGCAACTTCAGCCGCAATTTCAACGGCAATCGGAACTTTGCCCGCAACAATGATCGTGGCGTGTATTGGAACGGCCATCGCGGCTATCGCGAGTACCATCGCGGCTATCGTCGCCATGGCGACAACTGGTTCCCGCTGGCTGCCTTCGCCACTGGCGCCCTGATCACCGGCGCGATCATCAACAGTGAAAACAACCGTGTCTACGAAGGCAACTCGCATGTGCAGTGGTGCTACGACCACTATCGCAGCTACCGCTCTTCGGACAACACGTTCCAGCCGAATTACGGCCCCCGTCAGGAGTGCCGCTCGCCGTATTGATCAAGGCGCGTTTAAGTAGCTGAGGTGCGTTGAGCCCGCGCCGGCAACGACGCGGGCTTTTGATCGATTGGCCGGAAGACGAGCAGTTGCCGTCAGCTTGCCCAGTTCATGCTCTTGAGCATCAGATAAAGGCCACCGCCGTCCTCTCTGCTGGGACAACGATAGATACTCAACCCGTTGCAGATTCGAGACATCACCGCACTGAGTTCCCAACCAACCACTTCCAGCGCATTGTCCGTGTCCGTCGCATAAGCTTGGGCAAGTTCGTCAATGCCATTCTGCTCTCCGAAGGATCGAACCAGCTTTGCATCGCTGAGGAGTTCGCTGGGCAGACTTGAATTTGCCCAAGCCCACAGCCAGTTGCCGGCCTCGGTGCTCGTTGAGCCGACAATCTGGATCTCGGTGACGACTTTGACGACCCCATCTTGCGAGAACAGAAGCGTTCCGGCCGTCAGGTCGTAGTCATAGCGCGACCATCCGCCGAGGCGAAACTGTTCTTTCAAGCGTGCATTCTTGATCTTCAGCTGTTTGATAGCCTCGTCGCGCCAAGCAGGATACCAGTCCGGCTGCATTCCCCTCGCCCCATCGCCCACCACTGATGGCTGTTTATGACACGCTCAGCGTCCTGCGCACAGCATCGCGCCAACCAGCAAGCTTGGCTACGCGCACGGAGCCATCCATGTCCGGCTTGAAGCGCCGTTCGAGTGCCCAGCTCTTCGCAAACTTCTTGGCATCCGGCCACACGCCTGCCTTCGAGCCGGCGAGCCATGCGGCGCCCAGCGCGGTCGTCTCGAGAATGGTCGGGCGATCGACCGGTGCATCGAGGATGTCGGCCAGTCGCTGCATGGTCCAATCCGACGCCACCATGCCGCCATCGACCCGCAGCACGGTCTTGGCCGAAGCCCCTTTCCAGTCCTTGCGCATGGCGTCGAGCAGGTCGCGCGTCTGGTAGGCAACGGCTTCCAGGGCGGCGCGGGCGAACTCCGCTGGTCCTGAATTGCGGGTCAGCCCGAAAATGGCGCCGCGCGCTTCAGCGTCCCAATGCGGTGCGCCGAGCCCAACGAAGGCGGGCACCAGATAGACGTTCTGGGTCGGATCGGCTTCATCAGCCAGCTTGCCGCTCTGCTCGGCCTTGCCGATCACCTTGATGCCATCGCGCAACCATTGCACCGCGGCACCAGCAATGAAGATCGAGCCTTCCAGTGCGTAGGTCGTCTTGCCGTTCAGCCGGTAGGCGATGGTGGTCAAGAGCCGGTTCTTCGAACGCACCAGATCGCTACCGGTGTTGAGCAGCGCGAAACAGCCGGTGCCATAAGTCGACTTCATCATGCCCGGCTCGAAACAGGCCTGGCCGATGGTCGCCGCATGCTGGTCACCGGCAACGCCGAGGATTCTTATCTCGGCGCCAAAGAGATTTTTCTCCGTGATTCCATAGTCATCGGCGCAGTCTTTTACATCAGGAAGCATTTTTGCCGGGATGTTGAGGATCGCCAGCAGCTCATCGTCCCAGGCATTGTCAGCGATGTTGTAGACCAGCGTGCGCGAGGCGTTGGTGGCGTCCGTGGCGTGGACCTTGCCACCGGTCAGCCGCCAGATCAAAAAGCTGTCGATGGTGCCGGCGAGCAATTCGCCTCTCTCGGCGCGTTTTCTGGCCCCCTTCACCTTGTCGAGAACCCAGGCGATCTTGGTGCCGGAGAAATAAGGATCGAGCAGCAGCCCGGTTTTTTTCGTGAATTTCTTCTCCAGCCCCTGCTTCTTCAGCTTCTGGCACAGCGGCGCGGTGCGCCGGTCCTGCCAAACGATGGCATTGTGGATCGGTTTGCCGGTCGCCCTGTCCCAGATGACGACGGTTTCGCGCTGGTTGGTGATGCCGATCGCGGCCACCTCGGAAGCAGTCCGGCCGGCATTCTTCAGCGCCGCCTTCACGGTCGATACGACGCTCGCCCAGATATCCTCGGGATCGTGCTCGACCCAGCCGGAGGCCGGATAGTGCTGGGTGAACTCCTGTTGCCCGCTGCCGGCGACCTTCATATCGCCGTCGAACAGGATCGCCCGGGTCGATGTCGTGCCCTGGTCAATGGCAAGGATGTATCCGGTCATTCTGCCTCCCCGCTTAGTCTTTTACACAAACAGGGGAGACGGCAAGATGCCGCCTCCCCTATTCTCTTGATGCGGGCGCGAACGCCAACACCAAGGTTACTTCTGCCAGCTCTTCACCAGTTCGTCGTAGTTGATGGTGATCGGCTTTTCCTTCTCGTTCTCGATCTTCAGCTGAGGAGCAAGATTGCCTTTCTTGACCGCGTCGGCGTTCCAGTAGGCGAGGTCATGCTCTTCGGCCATCTTCGGGCCGATGTCGCCCTGGACGCCCGACTTCTCGATGCGGCTCATCACCTTTTCCTGCTCGCCGCAGAGCGAGTCCATCGCTTCCTGCGCCGTCTTGGCGCCCGACGACGCATCGCCGATCGCCTGCCACCAAAGCTGTGCCAGCTTCGGATAGTCAGGCACGTTGGTGCCGGTTGGCGACCACTGCACGCGCGCCGGCGAGCGGTAGAACTCGATCAGGCCGCCGAGCTTCGGAGCACGCTCGGTGAAGCTCTTGTCGTCGATCGTGCTCTGCCGGATGAAGGTCAAGCCGACATGGCTCTTCTTCACGTCGACGGTCTTTGAGGTGACGAACTGCGCGTAGAGCCAGGCGGCCTTGGCGCGGTCGGTCGGGGTCGACTTCATCAGTGTCCAGGAGCCCACGTCCTGGTAGCCGAGCTTCATGCCGTCCTTCCAGTAGACGCCATGCGGCGACGGCGCCATGCGCCACTTGGGCGTGCCGTCATCGTTCAGCACGGCCTTGGCGCCCGCATCGACCATCGAGGCGGTGAAGGCGGTGTACCAGAAGATCTGCTGGGCAACCGCGCCCTGAGCCGGAACCGGGCCGGATTCAGAGAAGGTCATGCCCTGGGCTTCCGCCGGAGCGTAGGCCTTCAGCCAGTCGAGATACTTCTGGATCGAGTAGACGGCGGCCGGGCCATTGGTGTCGCCACCGCGCGCGGTGCAGGAGCCGACTGGCCGAGAATTCTCGTCGACCTTGATACCCCATTCGTCGACCGGCAGACCGTTCGGCAGGCCCTTGTCGCCGTTGCCGGCCATCGAAAGCCAGGCGTCGGTGAACCGCCAGCCGAGCGACGGGTCCTTCTTGCCGTAGTCCATGTGGCCGTAGACCTTCTTGCCGTCGATCTCGCGGCCGGTGAAGAATTCGGCGATGTCCTCATAGGCCGACCAGTTGACCGGCACGCCGAGGTCGTAGCCGTACTTGGCCTTGAAGTCCGCCTTGTTCTTTTCGTCGTTGAACCAGTCGTAACGGAACCAGTAGAGGTTCGCGAACTGCTGGTCGGGAAGCTGGTAGAGCTTCTTGTCCGGAGCCGTCGTGAACGAGGTGCCGATAAAGTCCTTCAGGTCGAGGTTCGGGTTGGTGACGTCCTTGCCCTCGCCCGCCATCCAGTCGGTCAGGTTGCGCACCTGCTGGTAGCGCCAGTGGGTGCCGATCAGATCGGAATCGTTGACCCAGCCGTCATAAAGGTTCTGGCCGGTCTGCATCTGGGTCTGGATCTTCTCGACGACGTCGCCTTCCTGGATGACGTCATGCGTGATCTTGATGCCGGTGATGGCGGTAAAGGCCGGCGCCAGCACCTGCGATTCATACTGGTGCGTGGCGATGGTTTCCGAAACCACTTTGATGTCCATGCCGGCGAAAGGCTTCGCGGCATCGATGAACCATTGCATTTCGGCTTCCTGGCCGGCGCGGTCGAGCGTCGAAAGCGGACCGATTTCCTTGTCCAGGAAGGCTTTTGCCTCGTCCATCCCGGCATAGGCATTGCCAACCCCGAGCAACAGGACAAGCGCAGTCGTTGATGTTAAAAATTGCCGTCGCATGTGTTTCCTCCACGTTTCAGGTTTCAAGTGCGATCTGGAGCGGCCGCCGGCACGCGGTCGCTCCAACAGTTTCCCCCTCTATACGTAGCGGAACACGCCAACGGCGTAGACCACGGAGAGAGCGAGAGCCCACCACAGGTTGGATCCGACAAGACCCAACCAAGCGAGATGGATAAAGGCGCTGCCAAGCAGCGACAGGAAAAGACGATCGCCGCGCGTCGTCTCGAAGCGCAGCACGCCGACGCGCGGATTGCCGCCAGGCGAGGCGTATTCCCAAGCCGCCATGCCGCACAGCAACAGAAGAATGGTCCCGAAAAAGGCCGCAGTCGGCCAGGTCCACGCCATCCAGGTGAGGTCGAAATTCATGATCATACCCTCCCCAGGGCGAAGCCCTTGGCGATGGTGTTGCGGATGAACTCGTGCGTTTGTTTCATCATACCCTCCCCAGGGCGAAGCCCTTGGCGATGTAGTTGCGCACGAACCAGATGACGAGTGCACCGGGGATCAGCGTCAGCACGCCGGCGGCGGCGAGCAGGCCCCAGTCCATGCCTGCGGCCGAAACGGTGCGGGTCATTGTGGCGGCGATCGGCTTGGCATCGGTGGTGGTCAGCGTGCGGGCGATCAGCAGTTCCACCCACGAGAACATGAAACAGAAGAAGCAGGCGACACCGATGCCGCTCGCGATCAGCGGCATGAAGATCCTGACGAAGAAGCGCGGGAACGAATAGCCGTCGATATAGGCGGTCTCGTCGATTTCCTTCGGCACGCCCGACATGAAGCCTTCGAGGATCCAAACCGCCAGCGGCACGTTGAACAGGCAGTGTGCCAGCGCCACCGCGATGTGGGTGTCGATCAGGCCGAAGGCCGAATAGAGCTGGAAGAACGGCAGCGCAAACACCGCCGGCGGCGCCATGCGGTTGGTCAGCAGCCAGAAGAACAAATGCTTATCGCCGAGGAAGCGGTAGCGTGAGAAGGCGTAGGCCGCCGGCAGCGCCGCTGCCACCGAGATCACCATGTTCATCACCACATAGGTGATCGAGTTGATGTAGCCCGAATACCAGGATGCATCGGTGAAGATGGTGACGTAATTGGCGATCGTAGGCGCATGCGGATAGAGCGTCAGCGAGGAGACGATCTCGGCATTGGTCTTGAAGCTCATGTTGATGAGCCAGTAGATCGGCAGCAAAAGCACGATGATGTAGACCGTCGGCACGATCCACCACCAGCGCGATTCCTCGCCGCGACGGCGCATCAGCCGCGCGATCTGGTCCTGCGACATTGCGCTGGCAAGTCCTTCCGAAGCCGTCGTTTCGCTCACTCTGTCCTGCCTCGTCGTTCTTTCATTGGCGCCGCTCATCTCAGCGCTCCGCGTCGTAGTTGGTCATCACGGTGTAGAAGACCCATGACAGCAGAAGGACGATGAGGAAGTAGACCAGCGACATGGCCGCGGCCGGACCGAGGTCGAACTGGCCGAGCGCCGTCTTGACGAGGTCGATCGACAGGAACGTCGTCGAGTTGCCGGGACCGCCGCCCGTCACCACGAAGGGCTCGGTGTAGATCATGAAGCTGTCCATGAAGCGCAGCAGCACGGCGATCAGCAGCACGCGGTTCATCTTCGGCAGCTGGATGTAGCGGAACACCGCCCAGCGTGAGGCGCCGTCGATCTTGGCCGCCTGATAAAAGGCATCCGGAATGGAGACCAGGCCGGCGTAGCAGAGCAGCACGACAAGGCTGGTCCAGTGCCAGACATCCATGATGATGACGGTGACCCAGGCGTCGAACGGATCCTGCACGTAGTTGTAGTCGATGCCGAGCGCGTTGACGTAGTAGCCGAGCAGGCCGATGTCGTTGCGCCCGAAGACCTGCCAGATGGTGCCGACGACGTTCCACGGGATCAGCAACGGCAGCGCCATCAGAACCAGACAGACCGGCACGCCCCAGCCCTTTTTCGGCATGTTGAGGGCGATGAAGATGCCGAGCGGCACTTCGATGGCGAGGATGATGAAGGAGAAGATCAGGTTGCGGACCATCGCCTCCCAGAAGCGGCTGGAAGAGAGCAGTTCCTCGAACCACTCGGTGCCGGCCCAGAAGAAGACGTTGTTGCCGAAAGTGTCCTGCACGGAATAGTTGACGACGGTCATCAGCGGGATGACCGCCGAGAACGCCACCAACACCAGCACTGGCAGCACCAGGAACCAGGCCTTGTTGTTCCAGGTCTTTTCCATCTATGCCCTCATCTCGACGCGCCAGGAATCGGCATAGATGTTGATGCCGGCCGGATCGAACCGCACCTTTGGATCGGTCGGCACCGTCTCGTCCTCGCCGATGACGGCCGCGATGTCGCGGCCTTCGAGTTTGGCGCGCACCACCTTGTGACGGCCGAGATCCTCGACCTTGCTGACCTGCACGGCCATGCCGTCGCGGCCAAGCCGGACATATTCGGGACGGATACCGAGCTCGATGGCGCCGCTGCCTGCCTTGGGTGCGCCCGGCAGTTCGATCCGCTGCGACCCGAGCGTCGCCGTCTTGCCGTCGATCGCCACCGGCATGACGTTCATGCCGGGTGAGCCGATGAAATAACCGACAAAAGTATGGCGCGGCCGTTCGAACAGTTCGGCCGGCGTGCCGATCTGCACAATGCCGCCATCATACATCACCACGACCTGGTCGGCGAAGGTCAACGCCTCGGTCTGGTCATGCGTGACATAGACCATGGTGTAGCCGAAGCGGCGGTGCAGCTGCTTCAGCTGCGAGCGCAGCACCCATTTCATATGCGGGTCGATGACGGTCAGCGGCTCGTCGAACAGGATGGCGTTGACGTCGGAGCGCACCAGTCCACGGCCGAGCGATATCTTCTGCTTCTGGTCGGCGGTCAGGCCCCTCGCCTTCTTCTTCGCCCAAGACGCCAGGTCGATCATCTCCAGCGTCTCGCGCACCTTGCGGTCGACATCGGCTTCCGGCACGCCGCGGTTGCGCAGCGGGAAGGCCAGATTATCGTAGACGGTCATGGTGTCGTAGATGACCGGGAACTGGAACACCTGCGCGATGTTGCGTTCCTGCGTCGACAGATTGGTCACGTCCTTGCCATTGAACAGCAGTTGGCCATGCGAGGGATGCAGCAATCCCGAAATGATGTTGAGCAGTGTGGTCTTGCCGCAGCCCGAGGGCCCGAGCAGCGCATAGGCGCCGCCGTCCTCGAAGATGTGATGCACCTCCCGCAGCGCGAAATCGGAATCCTTCTGCGGGTTGGGCAGATAGGAATGCCTGACATGGTTGACGTCAATGCGCGCCATCTTTTTCCCTCAAGCCGCCAGCTTCGGCGCGCTCACGGCGCGGCCGTGCTCGTCGAAAACCATGATGTGGCGCGGATCGATGAACACCTCGACCACTTCGTCAGGTTCGAAATGCCTGATACCATGGGTCAGCATGACCCAGCGCGCATCGGCGAAATCGAGATGGATGAAACTCTCCGACCCGGTGATCTCGGTGATCGTCACCTTGGCCCGCACCGGCACCGCCGCCGCGTTGGGCCGATCGAGCGACAAGTGATGCGGCTGAAAGCCGACCGTGTAGATGGCGTCGGCAATGCCGGAGAGCTCGGCCGGCACCGGCAGGTTCACGCCACCCTCGAGCAGGAAATCCCGGCCCTTCTTGGCGAGCACGATGGTGTTGAGCGGCGGATCGGAAAACGTCCGGGCTGTCACCAGGTCGGCCGGCTTGCGGAAGACCTCGATGGTCGGTCCGAACTGGGTGATACGCCCCTCAGAAAGCGTCGCCGTGTTGCCGCCGAGCAGCAGCGCCTCGTGCGGCTCGGTCGTGGCATAAACGAAGATGGTGCCGGCAGCGGCAAAAATCCTGGGCAATTCGGCGCGCAGCTCCTCGCGCAACTTGTAGTCGAGATTGGCGAGCGGCTCGTCGAGCAGGACCAGGCTGGCGTTCTTGACAATGGCGCGCGCCAGCGCGGTGCGCTGCTGCTGGCCGCCGGACAGGCTGAGCGGCGTGCGGTCGAGATAGGGTGTCAGCTTGAGAAGTGCGGCGGCATTGCGCACTTCCTTGTCGATCGTCGCCTGATCGGTGCCGGCCACCCTGAGCGGCGAAGCGATGTTCTCATAGACGGTCATCGCCGGATAGTTGATGAACTGCTGGTAGACCATGGCGATCTTGCGCTTCTGTACCGGCACGCCGGTGACATTCTGGCCGTCGAACCAGATCGAACCGGATGTCGGCACATCAAGGCCGGCCATCAGCCGCATCAGGCTGGTCTTGCCGGACAGCGTCGGTCCGAGCAGAACGTTGAGCGAGCCGTGCTGGAGCGTCAGCGACACGTCGCGGATATGCTCGACCGCACCGACCGTCTTGGTGACGTTTCTCAGTTCCAGCATGACGCCTCCTCCCAGGCTTTCTGCATCAGCTCAAACCCCTCTTCATTCGGCAGCCGCGACATGTCGCCGGCTTATGCCGCGCATGAATTCATCGAGAGCCGCCACCTGCTCGCGGCTGAGATGCAGACCGCGCTTGGTCCGGCGCCACAATACATCTTCTGATGTGACAGCCCATTCGTTTTGAACGAGGTAGCGCACCTCGGCCTCATAGAGATCGGCGCCGAAGTTACGGCCCAGATCAGCATTCGATTTGGCCAGCCCCAGCAGCATCCTTGCGCGGGTGCCGTAGAGCCGGGTCAGCCGGCGGGCCAGGCGCGCGTCGAGGAACGGATAGGCGGTCTTTAGTTTCGCCACCTCGGCATCGAAACCGGTGGCCGGGAAATCGCCGCCCGGCAGCGGCGCGCTTGCCGTCCACGGCTTGCCGCGCTTGCCGAGAAAACCCTCGATCTTTTCCAGCATCGATTCCGCCAGCCGGCGATAGGTGGTGATCTTGCCGCCAAAGGCGTTGACGATCGGGGCAGCGCCCTCGCCGCCATCGGCCTTGATCACATAGTCGCGCGTCGCTTCCTGCGCCTTGGAGGCGCCGTCATCATAGAGCGGGCGGACGGCCGAATAGGTCCACACGATGTCCGAGCGTTTGACCGGTTGCGCGAAATATTCGCTTGCCGCGGCGCAGAGGTAATCGATCTCGGTGTCGCTGATCTTCACATCATGCGGATCGCCGGGGTAATCCTGGTCGGTGGTGCCGATCAGGGTGAACTCTTCCTCATAGGGAATGGCGAAGATGATGCGGCCATCCCTGTTCTGGAAGAAATAGGCGCGCGGATCGTCGAATTTCTTGGCGATGACGATGTGGCTGCCCTGCACGAGGCGGACATTGTGCACATCGTTGAGGCCAACGACGCCGGAAAGCACATGATCGACCCAGGGTCCAGCGGCATTGACCAGCAGGCGCGCCTTGATCTCCTCGGTCTCGCCGGTTTGCAGGTCCTCGATCTGGATCGTCCACAGACCGTTTTCGCGGCGCGCGCCGACCACTTTCGTGCGGGTGCGGATCGTCGCGCCGCGATCGGCGGCATCACGCGCGTTCAGCGCCACCAGCCGTGCATCGTTGACCCAGCCATCCGAATACTCGAAGGCCTTTTTGAACAACGGCTTCAAAGGCTTGCCGGCCGGGTCCCTGGCCATGTCCAGCGTCCGGGTCGCCGGCAGCAATTTGCGTCCGCCAATGTGGTCGTAGAGGAAGAGACCGAGCCTGATCAGCCAGGCCGGGCGCAGGCCCTTGGCATAGGGCAGCACGAAGCGCATCGGCCAGATGATGTGCGGCGCGTTCTTCCACAGAACCTCGCGCTCCATCAGCGCCTCGCGCACCAGGCGGAATTCGTAGAATTCGAGATAGCGAAGGCCGCCATGGATCAACTTGGTCGAGCCCGAGGAGGTCCCGCTGGCGAGGTCGTTCATTTCGGCGAGAAAGACGGAAAAGCCACGCCCGACGGCATCGCGGGCAATGCCGCAGCCATTGATGCCGCCACCTATGACGAAAATGTCACGGATCGGAGATGCGTCCACAAATTCCTCCAGCGATTTCGCATTGCACCATTTTTGGGCTTTTACGAAACCGTGTCGGAATTATTTCGAAATGATAACGAATGTCAAACGAAATATCACGAGCGCGTGATATCAGGTGGAAACCGCCTAGGCGAGCGACGTTTCGATCAGTTGAACCTCGGCTTCCTGGCAGATCTTACGCACCGACGGGATGTCGCAACGGTCGGTGATGAAGGTGTTGACCTGCGACAGGTGGCCGATGCGCACCGGTGCGGTTCGCTCGAATTTGGTCTGGTCGGAAACCAGGATGACATGCCTTGCATTGGCGATGATCGCCTGCGCCACCTTGACCTCGCGAAAATCGAAGTCGAGCAGCGCGCCGTCATGGTCGATCGCCGACGCTCCGATCACCGCATAATCGACCTTGAACTGCCTGATGAAGTCGACCGCCGCTTCGCCGACCACACCGCCATCGGAACCGCGCACAACCCCGCCGGCGATCACCACCTCGATCGACGGGTATATCCGCATCCTATTGGCAACATTGATGTTATTGGTGATGACCATGAGGCCGTTGTGATCGAGCAGCGCCTTGCTGACCGACTCAGTCGTGGTGCCGATGTTGATGAACAGCGAGGCATTGTCGGGGATCAGCCTGGCTGCCGCACGGCCGATCGCCTCCTTCTCGTCAGCGGCGATCTTGCGCCTTGCCTCATACTCCATGTTCTCAATGCCGGACGGGAACAACGCGCCGCCATGGATGCGCGAAAGCAGCCGCTGGTCGCACAGATCGTTGAGATCCTTGCGTATGGTCTGCGGCGTCACATTGAAGTGGCTGGCCAGGTCGTCGACCAGCACGCGACCATGGTCCTTGGCCATCTGGATGATTTCGGCATGGCGTGGCGACAGATACATAGGCAACCTCCCGTTTTCGTTTTTCTTGTCTATAGTCGAAAACGAAACCGATGAAAAGGCATAAGCCGGCTAATGAAATACATATGATTGCCAAGGCAAACACCAACGCAAACCAGATTGTGCCTGATCAGGCTATTGCGCGCGCGATCTCCGTGATGACGGTGAAGGCCATATCGACATCGGCGGCGGCCGCCTCGAACTGGCCGACCTGGAAACGGATCGCTATCAGTCCATCGACCTTCGTCTGCGTCAGGTAGATGCGGCCATCGTCGTTGATTGCATTGACCAGCAGCAGATTGTGCGCGTCTGCGTCAGTGCCAGTTGCGGTCTTGTGCCGGAAGGAAAACAGCGACAGCATCGGCTCGCTGACGATCTCGAAATCGGGCTCCCTTGCCAACCGCGCGGCAAGCCCTTCGCTCCACGCGACATGATTGCGGATCATCATGCGCAGGTTTTCCAGACCATGGGCGCGCAACAGAAACCACAATTTCAGGGCGCGGAAGCGCCTGCCGAGCGGCACCGACCATTCCGAATAGTTGATGATGCCGTCATGACCGTGCGTCTTCAGATAATCCGGCTTGATGGCCAGCGTCTTCACATGGCTTTCGGGGTCGCGCAGGAACTGGATCGAGCAGTCGAACTGGGCGCCCAGCCATTTGTGCGGGTTGAAGACGATCGAATCAGCGCCTTCGACGCCTGTCCAGAAATGCCGATACTCCGGACAGATCATCGCCGATCCCGCCCAGGCGGCATCGACGTGGAGATAGAGCCCATGCCGCCGCGCCACCTCTGCCACCGCGGCAATGTCGTCGGTGCCGCCGGTGCTGGTGCCGCCGACGCAAGCGATGATGCCCGCCGGCAGCATGCCGGCTTCCCGGTCGGCGACGATTGCCGCCTCGAGCGCCGCCGTATCCATGGCGCGAAAGCGGCCGTCGACAGGAATGCGCACGAGATTGTCCTCGCCGATGCCGGACACCCAGATGGCCCGGTCGATCGAGGTGTGCACCTGGTCGGAGGAATAGATGCGCAGCCGCGCCTGCCCCGCCAGGCCTTGTTTGTTGCCTTGCCACTCGAGTGCCCGCTCGCGCATGGTCAGCACCGCGGCCAGTGTCGCCGACGAGGCCGAATCCTGGATCACCCCGGAAAAACCTTCCGGCAGGCCGAGCGCCTGGCGCATCCAGTCGACGGTGCGCGTTTCCAGCTCGGTCGCCGCCGGCGACGTCTGCCAAAGCATGCACTGTGCGGCCATCGCCGAAACCAGATATTCCGCCACCACCGAAACCGGCGCCGCATTGGCCGGGAAATAGGCGAAAAAGCGCGGATGCTGCCAATGCGTCATCCCCGGCAAAATCTTCTCTTCGAAATCGGCGAAGATCCGGTCCATCGGTTCGGCGTCTTCGGGCGGCGAAGCCTCGATACTTTTGAAGATGTCACCGGGTTCGACCAGCGGTCGCACCGGACGGTCGCGCAGTGTGTCGCGGTAGTCGGCGCCCCAGTCGGCGGCGCGCCGCGACCATTGCCGGAAATCATCGTTGTTCATCCTGTCCTCCCGACGCGATCCATCATCGCCAACCGCTGGGCTGGCTTCTTAAGATCCAACACTATTTAACATGTGAAATATATGCAATCGCCAGCGAATGCGGCACGCGTCAGCCAGGGAAATCCGGCAGGCTGGCAAAAGCCGTCTTCAGCGCGTTCGACCAGCCGTCCGAGATCGTGCGATAATACTGGTCGTCCTGGCTGATCCGCTTCTTCAATCCGACCTTGAAGGCGTCCTTCTCCAGGAAGAGCAGATCGAGCGGCAGGCCGACGGACAGGTTCGACTTCAACGTCGAATCGAACGACACCAAAAGCAGCTTCACCGTCTCGGCGAGGCTCATCGTCTTTTCGTAGGCGCGGATGATGATCGGTTTGCCGTATTTGGTCTCGCCGATCTGGAAAAACGGCGTGTCATCGGTCGATTCGATGAAATTACCCTCGGGATAGATCATGAACAGGCGCGGTTCGCTGCCCTTGATCTGGCCGCCGAGGATGAAGGAAGCGTTGAAGTAGGAATCCGCCTTCTCGCCGGCAGGCGACGAGCTGGCGATGACCTCCTTGACCGTATCGCCGACCAGCCGCACCGTCTGATACATCGACGGCGTCTCCAGAAGCGTGGCGTGACGGTCGGCAATTGCCTTGGTGCGTTCGTCGAGCAGGCTGACCACGGCCTGCGTCGTCGCCAGATTGCCAGCCGACATCAAAACGATGACGCGCTCGCCCGGCTGCTCCCAGATATGCATCTTGCGGAAGGTGGAAATCGAATCCATGCCGGCATTGGTGCGGGTGTCCGACATGAACACGAGCCCGCGATCGATCTTCAGGCCAACGCAATAAGTCATGAAATCTCTTCTAGAGCAATTCCAGGAGAAGTGTGAAGCGGTTTTCCGTCCGGAATTGCGTTAAAACAAAGGGATAGAGCGGTTCGGCGTTTCCTTGAAACGATGAATCGCTCTGGCAGCAATCTTGCGAAGGATTACTGCTCCACCGTGACGGTGACCGCAAGCCGTTCTTCCGCCAGTCCCAGCCGAATTCCCGACACCGGCGTGGCGTCGCGGTAGTCGCGGCCGGTTGCCACCTTTACATAGCGCTCGTCGGGCGAAATGCCATTGGCGGCATCGAAGGCAACCCAGCCGAGACCAGATACATGCGCTTCGGCCCAGGCGTGACTTGCGGCCTGCTCGACTGTCGCATCCAGCATCAGGTAGCCGCTGACATAGCGGGCCGGAAAGCCCATGGCGCGCGCCGCGGCG
The DNA here is from genome assembly GCA_014189435.1 of Mesorhizobium loti. NCBI lineage: Bacteria > Pseudomonadati > Pseudomonadota > Alphaproteobacteria > Hyphomicrobiales > Phyllobacteriaceae > Mesorhizobium > Mesorhizobium loti. Next base: position 2,353,590 of record CP050293.1, on the reverse strand, counting down.
GCAAAGATATGCGTGTGATCCTGGCAGACACCGGTCTTGAGCGCCAAGGCTTCCTCCGCAGGCGTCGCCGCATTGGTGGTGCCGGGCGTGTAGGCAACGCGCTCGCCGATGACAGCCATCAGCCGGTGAAGTCTTTCAATGTCGGTGCCCTTGCCGATCGATGCCGCAAGTTCGCGAACACCGCTGCCAATCGTCGTCAATGGTGTTTCATGGCTGTACAGCCAGAGCGGCGTAAAGCCCTGGTGTGGTCCCGAGACACCCGCGGTGTCGCGCGTCACCACTTCGCCCGATGCTTCCACCGTGATGAAGTCGCGCTCGCCCTCGACGCTCAGCAGCCTTGTGTCGTTGCCGAAATGGTCGACAAAGCGAACCTCTTCGCGCGCGCCTTCGATGGTCAACGCCCAGGACAGAACGGTCTGCGTCGATCCGCTGACCGGAAGCAGCCGCAGCCGCTGCAACAGATAGTGCACCGGCGCATCGTAGCGGTATTCGGTCCGGTGGGTGATCTTCAGTCGCATGCGCTATGTCTCGCTTGTGAGCATGATCTTGTCCCACTTTTCGGAGCCATTCTCAATTGAACCGGTAATCTTGCGCGATTTCTTCGCCAAGCTTGGTGTTGTCGCGGATGAAATTGGCCAGGAATTCATGCAGGCCGGTATCGAAAATATCCTTGATCGACCCGGCTCTCAGCATTGTCTGCGTCTTCTCGGCCGTTGCGTGGCAGGCATGGCGCTCGCCGTAGTCGTCGCCGAGGAACTTCAGATGCTCAGACAGGAAGCGATAGCAGAAGGTCAGCGAGCGCGGCATGCGGACATTGAGGATCAGATAGTCGGCGATGTTGGTCGGCTTGTAGTCGGCATCATAGACCCAGCGATAGGAGCGATGTGCCGACACAGAGCGCAGGATCGATTCCCACTGGTAATTGTCGAGTGTCGAGCCGACCCAGGAGATCGAGGGCAGGAGCACGTAGTATTTCACGTCGAGGATGCGCGCCGTGTTGTCGGCGCGCTCGACATAGGTACCGAGCTGCGAGAAATCGAAAATCTCGTTGCGCAGCATGGTGCCGTAGAATGAGCCGCGGATCAGCGCCGTCTCGCGCTTGATGGCGTCGAGCACGCTGGGCAGGTCGCGCTCGTCGATCGGCCTGGCCAGCATCCGCTTCAGCGCCATCCAGGCCTCGTTGATGCTTTCCCAGGTCTCGCGCGTCAGCGCCGTGCGCACCATGCGGGCGTTGTTGCGGGCCGTCTCGATCGACGCCATCGTGCTCGACGGGTTCGACGTGTCGCGCAACAGGAAGTCAGCGACATTGGCGGCGGTATAGTCAGAATATTTCTGGCTGAAAGTGACGTCGGAACCAGCGCTGAGCAGCACCGAATTCCACTCTTCCGAGGCGCTCTGGGTACGAGTCAGCGCCATGCGCAGGCCGGCATCGACCAGCCGCGCCATATTCTCGGCCCGCTCGATGTAGCGGTTCATCCAGTAGAGCCCGTTGGCGGTGCGGCCGAGAAGCATGTCAACGTGCCCCGATTTTGAGCGAGTAGCGAATAGGGAGTAGCGAATAGGGAAGAATGCGTCTCATGATTGCTGCGTCCCCCCTGCTCGTCTCAATCATCCAACACCCAAGTATCTTTCGTCCCGCCGCCCTGAGACGAGTTCACAACCAGCGAACCTTCCTTCAGCGCGACACGTGTGAGGCCCCCGGGCACGATCTGGATGCGGTCGGAGACCAGCACATAAGGCCTGAGATCGACATGGCGTGGCGCCAGCCCCTTTTCCGTCAGGATCGGGCATGTCGACAGAGCCAGCGTTGGCTGGGCGATGTAATTCGAGGGTTTTGCCGCCAGTTTCTTGGCAAACGTCTCGCATTCCTTCTTGGTTGCCGCCGGCCCGACCAGCATGCCGTAACCGCCGGAACCGTGCACTTCCTTGATCACCAGCTCGTCGATGTGTTCGAGCACATATTTCAGGCTGTCCGGCTCCGAGCAGCGCCAGGTCGGAATGTTGCCGAGGATCGCCTTGCGGCCGGTGTAGAATTCGATGATCTCGGGCATGTAGGAATAGATCGCCTTGTCGTCGGCGATGCCGGTGCCCGGCGCGTTGGCGATGGTGATGTTGCCGGCGCGGTAGACATCCATGATGCCGGGCACGCCAAGCGCCGAGTCGGGCCGGAACGTCAGCGGGTCCAGATACAGAATCGTCCACGCGCCGGTAGAGCACATCGATCTGCTTGTAGCCTTCGGTCGTGCGCATGGCGACATGGCCATCGACGACGCGCAGATCCTGGCCCTCGACCAGTTGCACGCCCATCTGGTCGGCAAGGAAGGCGTGTTCGAAATAGGCGGAGTTGTAACTGCCGGGCGTCAGCACCGCGATGGTCGGCGCGCCCTTGGTGCTTTGCGGCCGCACGGCGGCCAGCGACTGGCGCAGAAGCTGCGGGTAGTTCTCCACCGGCCGCACCTTGATCTTCTGGAACAGCTCGGGGAACAGCTGCATCATCGTCTCGCGGTTCTCCAGCATGTAGGAGACGCCCGACGGCGTGCGTGCATTGTCTTCCAGCACGTAGAATTCGTCCTCTGAGATGCGAACGATGTCGACGCCGATAATGTGGGTATAGACGCCGGCCGGCGGCCTGACCCCTATCATTTCCGGCAGGAATGCCTCGTTCCTGGCGATCAATTCCCTGGGAACGCGCCCTGCCCGCAGGATCTCCTGGCGATGGTAGATGTCGTCGAGGAAGGCGTTCAGCGCCTGCACACGCTGCTCGATGCCTTGCGTGAGGCGGCGCCATTCATTGCCTGAAATGATGCGGGGAACGATGTCGAACGGGATCAACCGCTCGGAGGCTTCCTGCTCGCCATAGACGGCGAAGGTGATGCCGGTCTTGCGGAAGACGCGTTCGGCGTCCTGCATTTTCTCGGTCAGCCTGGCCGGATCCTGCTCCTTCAGCCAGCGATCATAAGCCGAATACGGTCTTCTCAATCCGGAGACTTCCGGAAGCATTTCATCGAACGCTGCCAATCGCATACTCCCCTGTGACGCCATTTCACTGGCGTCGCCGGAGAAAATCAAGCGCAATCGGTGATTTGGGAGATACGGGCGATCAGTATGTTGCGCCTGCCTAAAATTGAGGCAGTCGAAATATGACAGTAATCAGGCTTTGCCTCGTGTCCGGGCAAGTGCGTTTTGGCGGCTGGGGCATGATCCCGAAAAGTGGAATCCGGTTTTCGGAGAAGATCATGCTCAAACAAACAGATAGAGCCCCATCCCGATTCTATCGGGATGGAACGGGCTCTAGAAAGCGCGGAACGTCACCACGGTGAACGTGTCCTTGATGCCGGGGAGAATCTGCACCTTCTCGTTGACGAAATGGCCGACATCTTCCTCGTCGTCGACATAGAATTTGGCGAGCAGATCGTAGTTGCCGGCAGTGGAGTAGATTTCCGAAGCGATCTCGGCATCGGCAAGCGCGCTGGCAACCTCATAGGATTTGCCGAGCTCGCATTTGATCTGCACGAAAAACGCCTTCATGGCTTCGTCCCGCTAAACGTCCAAGTCCAGCGGCCCTTCTGGCAGACTGGAGGCGGGCTTTCAAGCGCTGGAATGAATGCTCAGCCGGCTCGGACCTGGGCTACGACCTCGCGCAGCTCCGCCACCGACATGCCGCGCGATGCTCGGAATCCGTCGAGGCGAGACGAATATTCGCCATCGCTGAAACCGCGAAGCACCGCCAAGCGTATGTTAGAATGCCTCCTGGACGGCATTTTTTGGAGAGGCAGCCTTCGAGGGACAACGGAGACAGGCCATGCGCCGCATGTTTTTCGCGTTCGCGTTCGTTCCACTCATTATGGCGTCGTCGGCATTCGCCGGTGATGCCGAGATCAAGGCAGGGCAGTCCGTCATCGATGGCCAGTTGAAGGCCCTTATCGCCAATGACGGCGCCACCGCCTACAGCTTCGCCGCCCCGAATGTGAAACGGATTTTCCCGACCGTCGACGCCTTCATGAACATGGTGACAAACGGCTACCCGCCGGTGCGCAAGCCGCAAACCTATTCCTTCGGCAAGGTCGAGGAGACGGCTCCGGGTTCGATCGTCCAGCAGGTGCTGATCGTCGGCCCCGACGGCAAGGACTACGAAGCGGTCTATACGTTGCAGCAACAGCCCGACGGCACGTTCCAGATCACCGGCTGCAGCCTGCGCGCCTCGAATTCGCTCAGCACTTGAAGTCTCACAGCAACGGGATATCGCCCTTCGCCCAGCCCTCGGTGATTTCCGCGCCGCGCGCTTCGAAGGTGCCGGCCTCGATGGCGGCGCGGATGTCCTGCATCAGCTTTTGATAGTAGGAAAGGTTGTTCCACGTCAAAAGCATGGCGCCGAGCGCCTCCTGCGAGCGCACCAGATGGTGCAGGTAGGCGCGCGAATAGTCCCGCGCGGCCGGGCAGTCGCTTTCCTCGTCCAATGGACGCGGATCGTCGGCATGGCGGGCGTTGCGCAGATTGACCTTGCCGCGCCTTGTGTAGGCAAGGCCGTGCCGACCGGCCCGCGTCGGCATCACGCAGTCGAACATGTCGATGCCGCGCGCCACCGATTTCAGGATATCGTCAGGCGTGCCGACGCCCATCAGATAGCGAGGCTTGTCATCAGGCAATTCCGGACAGGTGATGTCGAGCATTTCGAGCATCACCGCTTGCGGCTCACCAACGGCCAGGCCGCCAACCGCATAGCCCTTCAGCTCCATGGCGCTCAGCGCCTGCGCCGAACGCACCCGCAACGCCGCGTTGTCGCCGCCCTGCACGATACCGAACATCGCCTTGCCCGGCTGGTCGCCAAACGCCGTCTTGCAGCGCTCGGCCCAGCGCAGCGACAGCTCCATGGCGCGCTCGATCTCCTTCACCTCGGCCGGCAGCGCCGTGCATTCGTCGAGCTGCATCTGGATATCGGAATCGAGCAGTCCTTGAATCTCGATCGAGCGCTCCGGCGACATCTCGTAGGCGGCGCCGTCGATATGCGAGCGGAAGGTGACGCCCTTTTCGGTCAGCTTTCTCAGCTTCGACAGCGACATCACCTGGAAACCGCCGCTATCGGTCAGGATCGGATGCGGCCAGCGGGCGAATTCATGCAAGCCGCCGAGCCGCGCCACACGCTCGGCGCCGGGCCGCAGCATCAGATGGTAGGTGTTGCCCAGGATGATGTCGGCGCCGACACCGCGCACCTGGTCCATATACATCGCCTTGACGGTGCCGCCGGTGCCGACCGGCATGAAGGCCGGCGTGCGGATTTCGCCGCGCGGCATGTCGATCACACCGCGCCGCGCCTTGCCGTCAGTCGCCAGAACCTTGAAGCTGAACGGCTTAGTCATTGAATTCCTTGTCGTGGACCGGAGTGCCCGGTGCCTGCTTGTCGAGCGACTGGCGGTATTGGATGCAGCCGCGCATGAATTTGGGCCAGGGCGGCACGGCGATCGATGGTTCGGTCTTCTCCGGCAAAAGGTCCCACAGATCGGGGTGGTGCCAGCACAGATCATGGCCGGTCGCATCGCGATGCTGGCGAATGCCGGCGCGCAGTTTTTTCACCTCCGCGATCAGGGCATCGCGGTCCAGGCTCTCGAGATCATCGTCCATCGCTCGTCTCCGCTCGGAAAAGCAGGCTTGCGTCGCCATAGGAATAGAATCTGTAGCGGTTCTCGATCGCATGCGCATAGGCCGCACGCATCGTGTCGAGGCCGCTGAAGGCCGAAACCAGCATGAACAGCGTCGAGCGCGGTAGATGGAAATTGGTCATCAGCATGTCGGCGGTGCGAAAACGATAGCCGGGCGTGATGAAGATATCGGTCGGGCCGGACCATTCGGCGAGCGTGCCATCTGTCAGGGCGGCACTCTCCAGCAGGCGCAGCGAGGTCGTGCCGACGGCAATGATGCGTCCGCCCCTCGCCTTGGCCGCATTGAGCGCGTCAGCGGTTGCCTGACTGACCGAACCGGTCTCGGCATGCATCTTGTGGTCGGCGGTGTCGTCCGCCTTCACCGGCAGGAACGTACCGGCGCCGACATGCAAGGTGACAAAGCGGCGTTCGATGCCCTTGGCGTCAAGCGCTGCAAAAAGCTCCGGCGTGAAATGCAGGCCCGCTGTCGGTGCCGCGACGGCGCCTTCCTCGCGGGCATAGATGGTCTGGTAGTCGGCCCGGTCGCGTTCGTCGTCGTCGCGCTTCGAGGCGATGTAGGGCGGCAGCGGAATGTGGCCTACCGCGTGCAGCGCCTCATCAAGGAAAGGCCCCGACAGGTCGAAGCCGAGCAGTGCTTCGCCGCCCTCGCCTTTCTCGATCACCGTGGCGTCGAGCTGGCCAAGGAAACAGGAATTGCCGTCATGGCCGAAATGGATGCGATCGCCGGCGGCAATGCGCTTGCCCGGCCGCATGAAGGCCAGCCAGCGGTCCGGCGCCATGCGCATGTGCAGCGTGGCTTCGACCTGCGCCGCCGCCTCGCCGCGTCGCCTGACGCCCTTGAGCTGCGCCGGAATGACCTTGGTGTCGTTGAACACCAGCACGTCGCCAGCCCTGAGCAAGGACGGCAGGTCGCCAACCCTGCGGTCGTCGAGCTCTTCGCCGGGTTCGACCACCAGCATTTTGGCACTGTCGCGCGGCTCTGCCGGGCGCAGTGCGATGCGCTCCTCCGGCAGGTCGAAGTCGAAAAGATCGACGCGCATCAGTAGAGCCGGACGAGCAGCGCTCCGGCCAGCAGCAGCACCGCGCCGGCGACGCGGCCGAGCGAGATTTCACGCACCGCAACGCCAAGGAAGCCGATGCGGTCGATGAGCATGCCGGCCAGCAACTGGCCAGCGACCAGAAATGCCATCAGCGCGGCAGCGCCGATGCGTGGCGTCAGAATCGTCGACAGCGTGACATAGAAGCCGCCGAGCATGCCGCCGGCCACGAACAGCCAGGGCGCCGGGGCCTTCCAGTCGAGCGAGATGCCTTGCAGCTTCACCACCGTGACGGAGATGATACCGAGCACGATCGCGCCCGACAGGAACGAAAACGCAGCCGCCGCGACCGGGAGACCCAGGCCGCGCGCCAGCTGCGAATTGATCGGCGCCTGAATGGCAATGAAGGCGCCGGACAGGATGCCGAGAAGCGACCAGACGACGCCCATCATTGTCGTTTACCCTTACTTGACGTCGGCCGCGACCTTCAGCGACACGATCTTGTCGGGGTCCTGCACCGGCTCGCCGCGCTTGATCTTGTCGACATTGTCCATGCCTTCGATGACCTGGCCCCAGACCGTATACTGACGGTTGAGGAAGGCGGCATCGTCGAAGCAGATGAAGAACTGCGAATTGGCCGAGTTCGGGTTCTGCGACCGGGCCATCGAGCAGGTGCCGCGGCCATGGTTGGCGTTGGAGAATTCGGCCTTCAGGTCGGGCTTTTCCGAACCGCCCATGCCCGCGCGCGACGGCGCGAAGGAGGGCTTGCTGGAATTGCCAAACTTGACGTCGCCGGTCTGCGCCATGAAGCCCTCGATGACGCGGTGGAAGACCACGCCGTCATAGGCGCCTTCCCTAGCCAGTTCCTTGATGCGGGCGACATGGCCGGGCGCCAGGTCGGGGAAAAGTTCGATGACGACCTTGCCCTTGGTCGTTTCCAGAATGAGCGCGTTCTCGCGATCCTTGATCTCAGCCATGTCAGATATCCTTTTTCAGAAAAACAGAGTTATTTGACAATTTTACTTGTCTGCGGCGATGCGCACCTTGATCATCCGGTCGGGGTCGCTGACCGTGCCGTTGTCCGCCTGGTCGCCCTTCTTGATGTGGTCCACCAGTTCCATGCCGCTGACGACATTGCCGACGATGGTGTACTGGCCATCGAGCGGCGGCGCCGGCGCGAACATGATGAAGAACTGCGAATTGGCGGAGTTGGGGTCCTGCGAGCGGGCCATGCCGACCACCCCGCGCTTGTAGTGTTCGGTCTGCGAGAATTCAGCCGGCAGGTCGGGCAGGTCGGAACCGCCGGTGCCGACGGCCTCGGCGCTGAAACCCTTTTTCATATTGCCGAACTTGACGTCGCCGGTCTGCGCCATGAAACCGTCGATGACGCGATGGAAGGCGACATTGTCATAGGCGCCCTGGCGCACCAGCTTCTTGATCTGCTCGACATGCTTGGGCGCCAGATCGGGCCTCAGCGCAATGGTGACGTCGCCGTCCTTCAGCGTGATGATCATGGTGTTTTCCGGGTCGGCGGCGAAAGCCGAGACCGATGCGGTCACAAGACCGGCAAGCACAATGAGGAACGAGGCGAGCTTTTTCAGCTGCATATCTGTCTCCGGGGTCTTATTTCGTGAATTTGGCGGTGAGCGCGCCAGCGACAGCCGCCGGCACGAAGGGGCGGATGTCGCCTCCCATCGAGGCAATCTGGCGGACAAGTGTGGCGGTAATGGTGCGCACGGAAGGGCTGGCGGGCAGAAAAACCGTCTGCAGTTCAGGCGCCATGGTCTCGTTCATGCCGGCCATCTGCATCTCATAGTCGAGGTCGGTGCCGTCGCGCAGGCCGCGGATCATGATCGAGGCGCCCTGCTTCCTGGCCGCGTCGATGACCAGCCCGTCGAAGGCGACGACCTTGATGCGGGCGCCGTCGCTGCCGAATTCCGCCTTCGTCGCCGTCTCGATCAGCTTCACCCGCTCCTCAAAGGAAAACAGCGGTTGCTTGCCTGGATGGATGCCGATCGCCGCATAGACGATGTCGGCCACGGCCAGCGACGCCTTCAGCACGTCGAGATGGCCATTGGTCAGCGGGTCGAAGGAGCCGGCATAGAGGGCGATGCGTTCAGTCATGGCAGGTGCTTCTAATGCATGATCCCAAAAAGTGGAAACCGGTTTTTGGAAAAGATCATGCTCAAATGAAAGCTAGAGCCTGTTCCATCTTCCGTCCATCAAGATGGGACAGGCTCTAGCGAGCCTCTCTCGCAAAGGCAAATCCGATCGGCGCGCCGGCCGTGAACCTTTTCCGGCACATGAACGACAGATGAACACGCTGATCACGAAGCCTTCACGCAGCGTTCACTAGGTTGCACCTTAATAAGATGAAACCAAAATCCCATCTACCCGTTGTTAGGCGCAGGAGAACACGCACATGCTGATCTACATGCTCGCCACCGCAATGACCGTCGCCATGCTGATCGCCACCGTATTTGGGCTGCACCAGGAGGCACAGCGCGTCCGCGTCAGGGCAAACACCAAGCGCTTCGAAGGCTTCGGCCCCCGCAAGCCGTATCGTCACTACTGATAAAGCCTGAACTTGCTGCCGCGCCGGCCGATGGGCCGGCGTTGCTATGTCAAAACCTGGGTGCCGGACTTAGTCCGCACCCTCCGGACCGGCGTCAGGCGCCGGAGCGGCATCAGCACCGCCCTCGACGGTCTCTTCGCTTTCTTCGTCCGATTGCGGTTCCGAGATCCGCTCGACCGAAACCACCTTTTCACCTTCAGCCGTGTTGAAGATGGTCACGCCCTTGGTGGCGCGGCTGGCGAAACGGATGCCGTTGACCGGAACCCGGATGACGGTGCCGCCATCCGAGACCAGCATGATCTGGTCGTCATTGCCGACCGGGAAGGTCGCCACCAGCCGGCCGATCTCGGCTACCTTCGACACGTCGGTGGCACGGATGCCCTTGCCGCCGCGTCCCGTCAGCCGGAAATCATAGGACGAAGAGCGCTTGCCGTAGCCGAATTCGGTCACCGTCAGCACGTACTTCTCATGCGCCTTGAGGAACTCGTAGCGTTCGTCGGAAAGCTCCGTCTCCTCGCCGACCTCTTCATTGGTCAGCGCGATCTCTTCCTCTTCGCCGGCAGCGATTCCGGCGGCAAGCCGCCGTTCGGCCGCCGCCCGCTTGAGATAGGCTGCGCGCTCGGCCGGCGGCGCATCGACATTCTCGATCACCGACATCGAGATGATGCGGTCGGTCTCAGCCATGGTGATGCCGCGCACGCCGACCGAATTGCGGCTCTGGAAGACGCGCACGTCGCCGACCGAGAAGCGGATGCACTGGCCGGAACTGGCGGTCAGAAGCACGTCGTCATTGTCGGTGCAGGTCTCGACGCCAAGAATCTCGTCGCCATCCTCCTCCAGCTTCATGGCGATCTTGCCGTTGCGGTTGACCTGGACGAAGTCGGAAAGCTTGTTGCGGCGCACGGTGCCACGCGTGGTGGCGAACATCACGTCGAGCTCGCCCCAGCTGGTCTCGTCCTCGGGCAGCGGCATGATGGTGGTAATGCGCTCGCCCTGCTCCAGCGGCAGCATGTTGATCAGCGCCTTGCCGCGCGACTGCGGATTGCCGATCGGCAGCCGCCAGACCTTTTCCTTGTAGACGATGCCGCGCGAGGAGAAGAACAGCACCGGCGTATGCGTGTTGGCCACGAACAGCCTTGTGACGAAATCCTCGTCCTTGGTCGACATGCCGGAGCGGCCCTTGCCGCCGCGGCGCTGCGCCCGGTAGAGCGACAGCGGCACGCGCTTGATGTATCCGGAATGGCTCACCGTCACGACCATGTCCTCGCGCTGGATCAGGTCCTCGTCTTCCATGTCCGACCCACCATCGGTGAGCTCGGTGCGGCGCGGCGTGCCGAACTCGTCGCGCACGGCGGCAAGCTCGTCCTTGACGATCTGCTGGACGCGCGCGCGGGACGACAAAATGTCCAGATAATCAATGATTTCGGCGCCGATCGTGTTCAACTCGTCGGCGATTTCGTCGCGGCCGAGCGCGGTCAGGCGCTGCAGGCGCAGTTCGAGGATGGCGCGCGCCTGCTCCTCGGACAGATTGTAGGTGCCGTCCTCGTTGATGCGATGGCGCGGATCGTCGATCAGAAGGATCAGCGATTCGACGTCGCCGGAGGGCCAGCGCCGTTCCATCAACTGTTCGCGTGCCGTCTGCGGATCCGGCGCGGTGCGGATCAGCTTGATGACCTCGTCGATGTTGGCGACAGCGATGGCGAGACCGACCAGCACATGGGCGCGGTCGCGCGCCTTGCGCAGCAGGAATTTCGTCCGCCGGGTGATCACCTCTTCACGGAAAGCGACGAACGCCTTCAGCATGTCGGTCAGGTTCATCACTTCCGGCTTGCCGCCGTTCAGTGCCACCATATTGGCGCCGAAAGAGGTCTGCAGCGGCGTGAAGCGATAGAGCTGGTTGAGGATGACGTCGGCAACGGCGTCGCGCTTCAACTCGATGACGACGCGGTAGCCCTGACGGTCGCTCTCATCGCGAATGTCGGAAATGCCCTCGATGCGCTTGTCGCGCACCAGTTCGGCCATCTTCTCGATCATCGACGACTTGTTCACCTGGTAGGGAACTTCGGTGATGATGATCGACTCGCGGTCATTGCCGCGCTGTTCGATGTTGACGCGCCCACGCATGACGATGGAGCCGCGGCCGGTCGAATAGGCGCTGTAGATGCCGGAACGGCCAAGCACGATGGCGCCGGTCGGGAAATCCGGTCCCGGAATGATCTCCATCAGCGCCGGCAGGTCGATCGCCGGATTGTCGATGATGGCGATCGCGCCATTGCAGATTTCGCCGAGATTGTGCGGCGGGATGTTGGTCGCCATGCCGACGGCGATGCCGCCCGAACCGTTGACCAGAAGGTTGGGGAATCGTGCCGGCAGAACCTTAGGTTCGCTGCCGGACGCATCGTAAGTGTCCTGGAAATCGACGGTGTCCTTGTCGATATCCTCCAGAAGCTCATGCGCGACCTTGGTCAGCCGCGCTTCGGTGTAGCGCATCGCTGCCGGCGGATCGCCGTCGATGGAGCCGAAATTGCCCTGCCCGTCGATCAGCGGCACGCGCAGCGACCAGTCCTGCGCCATGCGCACCAAGGCGTCATAGATGGAAGCGTCGCCATGCGGATGGTATTTACCCATCACGTCGGCGACCGGACGCGCCGACTTCACATATTTGCGGTTCCAGTGGTAGCCGCTCTCATGGGCAGCGAAGAGAATGCGGCGGTGCACCGGCTTGAGGCCGTCGCGCACGTCGGGCAGCGCGCGGCTGACGATCACGCTCATGGCGTAATCGAGATAGGAACGCTGCATCTCCTCGACGATGGATATCGGCTCGATGCCGCTGGGGCCGCCGTCGGCGCCGCGCGGTGTCTTCTGGTCGGTCAAATCGGATCACAATCTAATCAGGAATCACTTGGTGCTTATATAGGAAGCAAGGCTGAAACTCCAACATGTCAGGCACTTTTCCAGTGTCATTTTTGGTGGTAATTTCAAATGGATACCACTGATTGCGACGATATGGCCAAGGCGGTTTTCGCCGCACTGAGGCAAAAGCCTGCAATGGACCGTTTTCCCCTGCGAAAGCCACGAGCGCGATGAATTGGACCCCGTGGCTGCCTTTGCGAGCACTGAGCGGTTGGCGAGCGCGGGACCTCAACAGCGATCTGGTCGCGGGCGTGACACTGGCGGCGATCGCCATTCCCGAACAGATGGCAACGGCCCGGCTGGGCGGCTTTGCCCCAGAGATCGGTTTCTTCGCCTTTGTTGCTGGTTCGGTGGCATTTGCCCTGTTCGGGGCCAATCGGCATCTCTCGTCCGGTGCGGATTCGACCATCACGCCCTTGTTTGCCGGTGGCCTCGCGATGCTCGCGGCATCCGGGTCGCCGCATTATCTGGCGTTGGCAGCCATGCTGGCGCTGATGGTCGGGCTGATCGTAACCCTGAGCGGTGTCTTCCGCCTTGGCTGGATCGCCGACCTTTTGTCGGTGCCGGTCACGACGGGTTTCCTGGCCGGCATCGCCGTCCACATCATCGTTTCGCAATTGCCTGGACTGCTCGGCCTGCCCTCCGAGAGCGGCGGAACCTTGCGGCGCATCGGTGAGATCGCCGGCAATCTCCATCTGACCAACCCCTGGAGCCTCGGGCTTGGTCTCAGCGTGTTCGCGATCGTCTTCTGCGCCGACCGGATCAGCGCCCGCATCCCCGGCGCGCTGATCGGAATGGTGCTCGCCACATCAGCGGTTGCCGCCTTCGGCCTTAGGGATCGCGGCGTCGAGGTGCTCGGCGCCTTGCCCAACGGCCTGCCACGGGCCGGCCTGCCGCTTGCCAGCCTCGACGATGTGCAGGCGCTGTTTCCACTGGCATTGCTGATCGCCATCGTCGTCATGGTCCAGACGGCGGCCACCTCCCGCTCCTTCGCGCCGCAGCAGGGCGAGGCTCCCGACGTCAATCGCGATTTCGTCGGTGTTGGCGCCGGCAGCATCGCATCCAGCCTGTTCGGCGCCTTTGCCGTCAATGCCAGTCCGCCGCGCACCGCAATCGTCGCCCAGTCGGGCGGCCGCTCGCAATTGTCCGGCCTCATTGCCGCGGCCATCGTGCTGGCGCTCGGTGCTTTCGGCGGCGGCCTGCTTGCCGATGTTCCGCAAGCCGCCCTTGCCGGTGTTCTGTTGTTCGTGGCGCAACACATTCTGCGCTGGAAGGTATTCGCCAATGTCTATCGGCAGGCGCCGGTCGAATTCGCACTGATCCTCATCACCATGGCGGCCATCGTCGTGCTGCCGATCGAGACTGGCGTGGCGATCGGCATCGGGCTGTCACTGCTGCACGGAATCTGGAGCGCGACCCGCACGCTTCCGATCGAACTGGAACAGGTGCCGGGCACTTCGGTGTGGTGGCCGCCCGGCACCCCGGCTGTCGGCGAACAGCTCTCCGGCGTGTTGGTCGCGGCATTCCAGGCGCCGCTGTCCTTCGTCAACGCTGACCGCTTCAAGCGCGGCCTTTGCGATCTCATCGACGCCAGGAGCGAAACCGTGAAGCTGGTCGTGCTGGAGGCCAGCAATATCGTCGAGATCGACTATACCGCCGCGCAAGCCCTGATAGACACCATCACCCATTGCCGCCAGTCGGGCGCGATCTTTGCTATCGCGCGATTGGAATCGCTGCGTGCCCAGGCGGCGCTGGCACGATTTGGCATTGCTGAAATGGTCGGCACGCAACGCATATTCCACAGCGTCGACGCGGCGATTAAATCACTTGGTCCGGGGAAACAGCAGCAGCAAGAACAGGATGGAGTGCCATGATTGACCCCCGAGAACCCATTGTCACACCGGTTCCCGTCGAGGAACTGAGGCCGACGCAGATAACGGTCGGCATGAGAGAAGTTGCGTTGAAGCGCCAGATGATCCGGGCGCAAGACGCCAAGAAGAAGACCGGCACTTTTCTCGGCAAACACATGGTGCCGGTCGTATTGGGTCCCAAAAATCGCAACTACGTTACCGATCACCATCACCTCGCTCGCGCTCTGCTCGAGGAAGGCGTCAAGGACGTGCTTGTGACCGTGATCAGCGACCTGTCCGCGCTCGACAAGGACGCGTTTCTTTTCGTGCTCGATAACAGAGGCTGGATGCACCCGTTCGATGAGAACGGCCGGCGCCGCGATTACGCGGCAATTCCGAAGACAATCGGCGAGCTGATCGATGATCCCTACCGGAGCATGGCGGGCGAACTACGTCGGATGGGCGGCTTTGCTAAGGACACGACGCCGTTCAGCGAATTCATCTGGGCGGATTTCCTTCGTCGGCGCATCGACCGCGATGCGGTGGCGAAGAACTTCGACAAGGCGATGAAAGAGGCGTTGGCGCTCGCCAAGGGCAAGGACGCGGACTATCTGCCGGGCTGGTGCGGGCCGACATCGGACTAAGCTGCAATGATATTCAGGTGATGCCGGCCTGACCTGAATCTCAACGCAGCTTATGCTGCAAGCTTCAGCGGGCCGCCGCGCGACGGCTGCGATACTGGCCCGGCGTCTCCCCCATGATCCGCCGAAAACGACGATTGAAGGTCGACAGATCGTTGAAGCCGGCCTCGAAGGCGATCGCCGAGACCGCATCGTCAGACATGCGCAGCCGCACCGCGGCCCTGTGCAGCCGCGTCTTGAGCAGGAATTGGTAGGGCGTCATGCCCGCGACCTGCCGGAAAATGCGCAGGAAATGATAGGGGCTGGTCGCCGTTTCGCCGGCAAGCGCCGAAAGCGAGACCGATCCGTCGGCGTCCAGTTCGATCCGCCGCACGGCCTCGGCAACCCGTTTCTGGTCGCGGCGGCTCGGCGCGCGCCTGACATGCGTAGCGCCGGTGGCAGCCGTCACGGCAGCACCGGAAATGCGCAGGGAAAGTTCCTCGAAGGCGTCGGTGTCGGCCATGTCGCGTGCGGTTTCCGCCTCGGCCAGCAAGGGCGCCAGGACCGGCAAAGGCGGCAGGCGCGCCGCCTCGAAGGCCAGCGTCCTGGCGCCCGGCACGCCGGCCGCGATCCGTTCCATGTAGGACGGCCCGAAATGGAACGAGAGGCAACGGTCGCCGCTGCCATGCTCGTGCCCGCATTCGTAACAGGTGCCGGGATTGCCGAGCAGGAGCGCACCCGGCGCCAGCATCGCCGTGCCCTGTTGGGCGCGGTAGCGAAACGTGCCGCTGGTGACCGCAGCGATGCAGAAATCCTGATGCGCTTCCTCGAACGGTCGGTCGCCGGCGCCAGCCGTGCAGACCACATCCGTCACGTGCCAGCCGGGTCCGGATGCGAGCGTATGCGTGGTCGCTGTCATGGCCGGAATATAGCAATTTTTCCCAAGCCCAGAACCCCGTCACGGCCTACTCCTAATGGTCTCCTGACAAGAAGAGACCGCAAGCCATGTCCGACCCCTTTGCCGAAGCCCTGCACAGCCCCGGACCGGCAGAAGGGCTTGCCGAAAAACTGAGCCTTTACGGCCGCTTCGTCGGCGCCTGGACATTCGACGCCTCGCGCCATCTCGAGGACGGCACGGTGCTGACCGGGCGTGGTGAGGTGCATTTCGGCTGGGTGCTCGAAGGCCGGGCGATCCAGGATGTCTGGATCCTGCCCGCGCGAAACACTGGCTCCCAGCCTTCGCTCGGCAAATGGACTTTCTATGGCACGACGCTGCGCGTCTATGATCCCGGCGTGGATGCCTGGCACATCTTCTGGAGCGATCCGCGCAACCAGTATTTCAGCCGCCAGCTCGGCCGCGCCGAGGGCGACAGGATCGTGCAAGTGGGCGCCGACGGCACCGGTTCATCGGTGCGCTGGAGCTTTTCCCGCATCACCGAAGACAGCTTCCGCTGGCTTGGCGAGCGCTCGAACGACAATGGCGCGACATGGCGGCTGGAAGTCGAGTTCCTGGCGCGCAAAGCAACAACAAGCTGATGCCGCAAAACATTGTAACAATGGAGAAAATCATGTTCGATCATATCTCGATCGGTGTCCGCGATGCCGCTGCCTCCAAGCGTTTCTACGACGCTGCCCTGAAGCCGCTCGGCTACAGCTGTCTGAGCCAGTCACCGGGCTCGCTTGGTTATGGCGCTCAAAACGTCGTGTTATGGGTGAACGAAGCGGCTCGGCCTGTGCCGTCAGACGATAAATCAGGCCTGCATTTCTGCTTCGCCGCGCCAACGCGGGCCAGCGTCGACGCTTTCCATGCCGGCGCCTTGCGCGAAGGCGCCAGTGACAATGGCGCGCCGGGCCTGCGCGCCGACTATGGCGACAATTACTATGCCGCCTTTGTCGTCGACCCGGACGGCTATCGCATCGAGGCCTATTGCGGCGCTGCCGGATAAACCCGGTTTCGTTGTCCTGACAGTTCCCACCGACCGGGCTTTGCTCTACCAATATGCTGGTACGGGCTCGGCCCGGCGGGAGGGTCAGAGATGCCGAGTTTCGACAGCCTGTTCAACGCCTTCGTCACCATTCTCGTGACCATCGATCCGCCCGGCCTGGCGCCGCTGTTCCTCGCCGTGACGCGAGGCATGAACCGCGAGGAGCGCCAGCAGGTTTCCGTCCGCGCCTCGATCATCGGTTTCCTGGTGATGGCACTGTTTGCGGTTGCCGGCGCCTCGATCCTGTCGGTGTTCGGCATCACGCTGCCGGCCTTCCGCGTCGCCGGCGGTTTTCTCTTGTTCTTCATCGCCTTCGAAATGGTGTTCGAGCGTCGGCAGGACCGCAAGGAGAAGATCGGCGACGTCGCCATCACCAAGGACATGATCCACAACATCGCCGCCTTCCCGCTGGCGATCCCGCTGATTGCCGGACCCGGCGCCATTTCGGCGACGGTGCTGCTCTCCGGTTCGTTCCAGGGCTTTGCCGCGCAGGCCGCACTTGTCGGCATCATCTTCGTCTGCCTCGCCATCACCTATCTGGTGTTCGTGCTGTCGGAACGGATCGACCGCATCCTCGGCCAGACCGGCCGCTCGATCCTGACCCGGCTGCTCGGCGTCATCCTGGCGGCACTTGCCGTGCAGTTCGTGGCGGATGGCATCAAGGCGCTGATGGCCGGCTGACCGATAGTGCCTACTGCCTACTGCCTACTGCCTACTTCACCGTCGTGTCGATCACTTCAAAATCATGCGTGATCGTGGCGGTCTTGGCCAACATCGCCGAGGCCGAGCAATATTTTTCGATCGAGAGGTCGATTGCCCGTTTGACCTTGTCGGGCGAGAGCGCCCTGCCCTTGACGATGAAATGCATGTGGATGCGTGTAAAAACCCTGGGCTCGGTTTCGGCCCGGTCGGAGTCGAGTTCGACGACGCAGTCCTCGATCGCCTCACGCCCCTTTTCCAGGATATGGACGACATCATAGGCCGAACAGCCGCCGGTGCCGATCAGCACCAGCTCCATCGGGCTCGGTCCCGGCGTCTTGCCGTCCGGTCCGTGGGCGGTTCCGAGCACGACCTTGTGGCCGCTGCCGGACTCGCCGACGAAGGTGCGCTCCTCGACCCATTTTACGCGTGCTTTCATCGAACTCGTCCTTCGCCATATTTCGTTGATCGCCAAGTCAGGGTTCAATTCGACAATGCAAAACCCCGAAAGTCCATGACGGACTCTCGGGGCGCAATGTTTGACTTAAGCCAAAAATAACATCTGCTGTTGCGATCAGAACGGGATTTCGTCGTCCAGTTCGCGCGACGAGCCGCCACCGCCGCCGCCCCTCGGCGCGCTGCCGCCGCCACCACGATTGAAGCCTTCACTCGGGCTGGACTGGCCGAAATCGGAACCACGGCTGCTGCCGCCGCCGGCATAGCCGCCGACCTGACCGCCCTCACCCTGTCCGCGCGCGTCGAGCATCTGAAGCTCGCCGCGGAATTTCTGCAGCACGACTTCGGTCGTGTACTTGTCGGCGCCGGTCTGGTCCTGCCATTTGCGCGTCTGCAACTGGCCCTCGACATAGACCTTCATGCCCTTCTTCAGATACTGCTCGGCGACCTTGGCGATGCCCTCGTTGAAGATGACGACGTTGTGCCACTCGGTCTTTTCCTTGCGCTCGCCCGAATTCTTGTCGCGCCAGCTTTCCGACGTCGCAATACGGATGTTGACGACCGGCTCTCCCGAGTTCAGCCGGCGGATTTCAGGGTCCGCACCGAGGTTGCCGACCAGAATGACCTTGTTGACGCTACCCGCCATGATATTTCTCCGCGCTCATCCGAAACAAATTTTTGTCGCAGCACCTTACAGGCTGCAGACGTCAGCCGCCTGCCATGGCTGCCTTTACCCACAAGGTTTTTGTTCCCTGTTCGTTCTTATCCGCATCCCTGCATATTGTCAAGGAATGGCAGCAATGTCCGAAGCCCTCATATGGGTCCGAAAAGAACGCTTGCCAAATCAATAAGTGTAGACTTATGCTTTGGTCATGATCGAAGCAGAGATTTTCCGCGCCCTGGCCGACCCGACGCGTCGCGCCGTCTTTGAGCGGCTCGCCGCCGGCGAGATGAGCGTATCGGAATTGCGCACCGGCATGACGGTGTCGCAGCCGGCGGTGTCGCAGCATCTGGCGGTGCTGCGCGGCGCCGGCCTGGTGGTCGAGCGGCGTGCCGGCCGCAACGCCTTTTACCGCGCCGACCCGCAGGGGCTCGCCCCCTTGCTCTCCTGGATCGAACGCTACCGGACCTTCTGGCCGGAACGCATCGAAAGGCTGAAGACGGTTTTGAAGGACATGGATCAATGACCCACGAAGGCCCGAGCGAAATAAGCCCGGACGCACTCGAGTTCGAGTACGACCTTGCCGAGCCGCCGGAAAAGGTCTGGCGGGCCCTGACAGTGCCGGAGCTGCTCGCCGCCTGGATGATGCCGAACGACATCCGCCCCGAGATCGGCAACCATTTTGCCTTCGCCGGTCCGGATGCGCCGATCGAATGCGAAATCCTCGACGCCGAGCCCGAGAAGCTGCTGCGCTATTCTTGGCGGGAGCAGCCGGGCGACGCCGCGCGGCAAGATCCGCTCGACAGCACCGTCACCTTTACGCTTGCGCGCACCGTTTCCGGCGGGACGCATCTGCGCATCGTCCATGACGGCTTTGCCCGCAAGGCCATGCCTGCCGTCGCCATGGCAGGCGCCGGCTGCCGGCTTTCGCTCGATGCAAACAGGTCACCTAGGCCAATCGCCGCAAACACGCCTCGCCTCCTGCTGCGCGCGGCCTGAAAACAAAACAGACGGAGAGAGACAATGAGCGGTGTTGCCAATCTGGTGCCGATGGTGATCGAGCAATCGAGCCGCGGCGAACGTGCCTTCGACATCTTTTCTCGGCTGCTGCGCGAGCGCATCGTCTTCATCAACGGCGAGATCAACGACGACATCTCGGCGCTGGTCTGCGCGCAGCTGCTGTCGCTGGAATCCGACAACCCCGATAAGGAGATCTCGCTCTATATCAATTCGCCGGGCGGCGTGGTCACCAGTGGTTTCGCCATCTACGACACGATGCAATATATCAGCTGCCCGGTATCCACCGTGTGCATGGGCTTTGCCGCCTCGATGGGTTCGTTCCTGTTGATGGCCGGCACGCCGGGGCGTCGCATCTCGCTGCCGAACGCCACCATCCTGCTGCATCAGCCGCTGGGCGGGTTCCAGGGCCAGGCCTCCGACATCCAGCGCCATGCCGAGCGCATCGGCCAGACGAAACGGCATATGGCCGAACTCTACGCGCAGCATTGCGGCCGCAGCTATGAAGAGGTCGAGCGCACGCTGGACCGCGACCACTTCATGACGGCCAGAGAGGCCCAGGCATGGGGCATCGTCGACCATGTTTTCGACACCCGCAAAAAGGCGGCATAAAGCCAGGCCGGATAGGAATCCGGCTGGTTGCCGAAGATTTGACGATGCCGGTCTGGTTCCATCGGCGGCGCGCCACTATAATCAGGCGATGACCGACACTCATCCGTCCAGACCATTGCACCGCGTCATCGCCGTCGGGCTGCTCGCTTTTGCCGGCCTCGTGAGCGCCGCGGCTTTTGCAGAGGACAGTTCGCCGGCACAGAAAGGCGCCCTGCCCGGCGTGACCGGCGACTATCGCATCGCCAAGCCGGCTCCCAAGCCCGAACCCGACGACGCGTTTCCCAGCAACGGTAACGGCCAGTTCAAGATCGGCGATACGGATGTCAGGATTTCCGGCAGCATCACGGTTGATGTCGGGGTGGGCGCGATCAAGCCGTCCAATCGGTAGGGTTTGAACCTTACGAGCGTCGGCGCCGCCCCTCACCTGCCTGCCGGCATCCTCTCCCCGTATAGTGACGGGGAGAGGGACGCTATCATCGACGCTTTCGCCAATCGCCAGCGCTGCAAGAAGGGTACCAAGGTTGCGGCCAGCGTCTTTCTCCCCGTCACTATACGGGGAGAAATGCCCGACAGGGCAATGAGGGGCGGCGCCGACGCTCGCAATTGGCTGCCTCAATGAAATTTGATTACGCGATTGCTGCGCAGGCACGAGATGATCTCGAACATAAAAACGGCCCCGCCGTGCTTTGCGCAAACGGACGGGGCCTTTTGGATCTCAAATCCAATTTTGCCGGGAGTGTACTGCCGGCGTTTGATTTCGGATGCATCGCGGCATTCCGCCGTCGATCCGACTAGCAGTCTCTGATTTTTACGGGAGATGGCAGGTCACGGTTTGCCGGCTGGCGAAAACGCTAAACCCTGGCACTTATGCCTGCCGCGGCTCCAGTGACAACTGGAACCCTAGGGGACGATCCGGTGGCGTCATGGCTCCGCTCCTGTGTCCGTTGCGACGTTGTTGTCCCGAAGCACAAATCGCAAATGCCTGCGGCGTCTCGCAGGCCGCCTGTGGGCGGCGAGGCCATCGAAAGACGGCCGGCTTCGTTGACTGTTGGAGTCTGCTCCCCTGAGTCGGGGACGTCAACCATCAATAGCCGGTTACCGAAAAACGTGATCGCCGGGAGGTTACGTACAAGTCAAGTTTTTTGCACAGCTTTGTCAGGAGCGTGTTCGGCCTTTGTTCTTTCCGCTTGCCCGTGCACGCGAAAGACGGTTAAACGCTTTTGTCGGGAATTGTGGCGTCTCTCGACGTGGCGGCAAAACTACCTACATAGGGGATGGCCGGGAAAACCCGCCATTCCAGGAAATTCCAGATTCTGAGGCGGCGACCGGCTATGGCCGACCATAAATATCTTTCCATTCGCGGGGCGCGCGAACACAATCTGAAGAATGTCGATCTCGACCTGCCGCGTGACAGCCTGATTGTCATGACCGGCCTGTCGGGTTCCGGCAAATCGTCGCTTGCCTTCGACACCATCTACGCCGAAGGCCAGCGCCGCTATGTCGAAAGCCTGTCCGCCTATGCGCGGCAATTCCTCGAAATGATGCAGAAGCCTGATGTCGACCAGATCGACGGCCTGTCGCCTGCCATTTCCATCGAGCAGAAGACCACCTCGAAGAACCCGCGTTCGACCGTCGGCACCGTCACCGAGATCTACGACTACATGCGGCTTCTGTTCGCCCGCGTCGGCATTCCCTATTCGCCGGCCACCGGCCTGCCGATCGAGAGCCAGACGGTTTCCCAGATGGTCGACCGCGTGCTGGCGGTCGAGGAAGGCACGCGCCTGTTCATCCTGGCGCCGATGGTGCGCGGCCGCAAAGGCGAGTACCGCAAGGAATTGCTGGAACTGCAGAAGAAGGGCTTTCAGCGCGTCAAGGTTGACGGCGTCTTCTATGAGATCGCCGACGTGCCGGCGCTCGACAAGAAGTACAAGCATGACCTCGACGTCGTCGTCGACCGTATCGTCGTGCGCGGCGATCTGGCGACGCGGCTCGCCGATTCCATCGAGACGGCGCTGAAACTGGCCGATGGGCTGGCGGTCGCCGAATTCGCCGACAAGCCGCTCGATTCCAGCCAGACCGGCGAGGACTCGGTCAACAAATCGAAGAACGAGACGCATGAGCGCATCCTGTTCTCGGAAAAGTTCGCTTGCCCGGTCTCCGGCTTCACCATTCCGGAAATCGAACCCCGGCTGTTCTCGTTCAACAACCCGTTCGGCGCCTGCCCGACCTGCGACGGTCTCGGCAGCCAGCGCGCCATCGACGGCAATCTGATCGTGCCGGACGAAAACATCTCGCTGCGCGACGGCGCCGTCAGCCCGTGGGCGAAGTCGACCTCGCCCTACTACGCGCAGACGCTTGAAGCGCTGGGCAAGGCCTATGGCTTCAAGCTCGGCGACAAGTTCAAGGATCTGACCACGGAAGCGCAGGAGGCCATCCTGCGCGGCACCGGCGAGCGCGAGATCACCTTCCAGTATGATGACGGCCTGCGCTCCTACAAGACGACGAAAACCTTTGAAGGCGTCATCCCCAATCTCGAGCGGCGCTGGAAAGAGACCGAATCCGCCTGGATGCGCGAGGAGATCGAGCGCTTCATGTCGGCCACCCCATGCCCGGTCTGCAAGGGGTATCGGCTGAAGCCCGAGTCGCTGGCGGTGAAAATCGCCGGCAAGCACATCGGCGAAGTCACCGAGCTGTCCATCCGCAAGGCCGACCAGTGGTTCACCGACCTGCCCGCGTCGCTCAACGACAAGCAGAACGAGATCGCGGTGCGGGTCTTGAAGGAGATCCGTGAGCGGCTGCGCTTCCTCAACGATGTCGGGCTCGACTATCTGACGCTGTCGCGCAATTCCGGCACGCTGTCGGGCGGCGAGAGCCAACGCATCCGGCTGGCGTCGCAGATCGGCTCCGGCCTTACCGGCGTGCTCTATGTGCTGGACGAGCCGTCGATCGGCCTGCATCAGCGCGACAATGCCCGCCTGCTCGATACGCTCAAGCACCTGCGCGACATCGGCAACACGGTGATCGTCGTCGAGCACGACGAGGACGCCATCCTGCATGCCGACTATGTCGTCGACATGGGTCCGGCCGCCGGTATCCATGGCGGCGAGATCATCGCCCAGGGCACGCCGCAGCAGGTGATGGCCAATCCCAATTCGATCACCGGCAAATATCTGTCGGGCGCACTCGAAGTGGCGACGCCCGGCGTGCGGCGCGAAGCCAAGAAGAACCGGCGCCTGAAAATCGTCGGTGCGCGCGGCAACAATCTGAAGAACGTCACCGCCGAAATCCCGCTCGGCACCTTCACCGCCGTGACCGGCGTGTCGGGCGGCGGCAAGTCGACCTTCCTGATCGAGACGCTATTCAAGGCTGCGTCGCGCCGCATCATGGGTTCGCGCGAACATCCTGCCGATCATGACCGCATCGAGGGCCTCGAATTCCTCGACAAGGTCATCGACATCGACCAGTCGCCGATCGGGCGCACGCCGCGTTCGAACCCCGCCACCTATACCGGCGCCTTCACGCCAATCCGCGACTGGTTCGCTGGCCTGCCCGAAGCCAAGGCGCGCGGCTATCAGCCGGGACGCTTCTCGTTCAACGTCAAGGGCGGTCGCTGCGAGGCCTGCCAGGGCGACGGCGTCATCAAGATCGAGATGCATTTCCTCCCCGACGTCTACGTCACTTGCGACGTCTGTCACGGCAAGCGCTATAACAGAGAGACGCTCGATGTCGTGTTCAAGGGCAAGTCGATCGCCGACGTGCTCGACATGACGGTCGAGGAAGGCGTCGACTTCTTCGCCGCCGTGCCCGGCGTGCGCGACAAGCTCGAAACGCTGAAGCAGGTCGGCCTCGGCTACATCCACATCGGCCAGCAGGCGACGACGCTGTCGGGCGGCGAGGCGCAGCGCATCAAGCTGGCCAAGGAACTGTCGCGCAAGGCGACCGGCAAGACGCTGTACATCCTGGACGAGCCGACCACCGGCCTGCATTTCCACGACGTCGCCAAGCTGTTGGAAGTGCTGCATGAACTGGTCGACCAGGGCAACACGGTGGTCGTCATCGAGCACAATCTCGAGGTGATCAAGACCGCCGACTGGGTGCTCGACCTCGGCCCCGAAGGCGGCGACGGCGGCGGCGAACTGGTCGCACAGGGCACACCGGAAGCCATCGTGCGCGAAAAGCGCAGCTACACCGGCCAGTTCCTCAAGGAACTGCTGGAGCGGCGCCCCGGAGGCAAGCGCGAAGCGGCGGAGTGATGATCGGACCGGTTGGCGCCTGGAGAGCTTTTGAATGACAATCAGAAGAGCGCTTGCCGGTGATCTCCAAGCTATCGTCTCGCTGACGGAAGCGGCCTATGCGCCCTACACCGCCTTGTTCGGCGCGCCGCCGATCCCGGTCACCGAAGACTATGCGCCGCGCATCGAGGGCGGCGAAGTCTGGCTTCTCGAGGACGGCGACAGGTTAGCCGGACTGCTCACCCTGGAGCGGCACGACGACCACGCGATGATCTTCTCCATCGCGGTCTCCCCTGACTTTCAGGGCAAAGGCTTCGGCATTGCGTTGCTGAAACACGCGGACGAACAGACGCGGCTGTGGCGCCTGCCCGAGGTGCGGCTCTACACCAACGCCAGGATGGAGCGGAACATCGCGCTCTATCTGGCCTATGGTTTCCACGAAACGGGTCGCCGGCCCAATCCCTACCGGCCAGGATGGGTGCTCGTCGACATGGCCAAAACCGTCGATGAGATCACCGCGGCCTGATCTTTTTCAGCATTTGGGAGGATGACAATGAGCACATCGGGAACAATCCGCGCCGGCATGGGCGGCTGGACCTTCGAGCCCTGGGATACGTCCTTCTATCCCGACAAGCTTTCCAAGGCCAAGCAGCTGAACTACGCCACTCGCCAGGTGCCGAGCATCGAGGTCAACGGCACTTATTATTCCAGCTTCAAGGAGCCGACCTTCGTCAAATGGGCCAGCGAGGCGCCAGACGGTTTCGTCTATGCGCTGAAGGGCAACCGCTTCGTCACCAACCGGCGCGTGCTCGGCGAGGCCGGCGAATCGATGATGCGTTTCCTCGGCTCGGGCGTGGCCGCACTCGGCGAAAAGCTCGGGCCGATCCTGTGGCAGTTCGCGCCGACCAAGAAATTCGATCCCGACGATTTCGAAGCCTTCCTGAAACTCTTGCCGGAAAAGCAGGACGGCGTTGCGCTGCGCCATGCGCTTGAAGTACGCAACGACAGTTTCATCGTGCCGGAATTCGCTGCCCTGGCGCGCAAATACAAGACGGCAATCGTCTATGCCGACCATGCCAAATATCCTGATATTGCCGACATCACCGGCGATTTCGTTTATGCCCGGCTGCAGACCGGCAGCGACGACAATCCCGACTGCTACACTCCGAAGGGCCTCGATGAATGGGCCGCACGTGCGAAGGTCTGGGCGGAAGGCAAGGTTCCTGCGGACCTGCGGCGCGCCGATCCTTCGACCGAGGCGCCGGTCAAGCCGCGCGACGTGTTCGTCTACTTCATCACCGAGGGCAAGGTGCGCGCGCCGTTCGGCGCCATGGCGCTGATGAAGCGCGTGGCAGACTGACGAGCAAAGCGCGTCTCCTATGCGTTTTGCGCGTAGCAAAGCGCCTGATCGTGGCGCATTCAGCGCCATCGTAACCATATCGACACTTCCTTGCTGCATGAATCCGGCACGCCAAGTTGCAGAGCTGGAACCGCCGCCGGCAAGGAAACGAGGGGCATGTCGCTCGACTACACTTCACTTCTGCTGGCTGTCGGTTTTTCCGCCGCCTGCCTGAGCCTGACATTGTTTGGCATGTGGCTGACCGCTCGCACGGAGAAGTTCCTGCTGACATGGGCGATCAGCCTGGTGTTCGTGGTCGGCGATATTTTTGTCTATGACGCCTATATCGACATGCCCGGGCGCCTGCTGGGCATCGCCACGCTGGCTTTCCTTCTGCTCGGTTTTTCGACAATGCTGGGCGCCGCTTACCAGTTCAGAACCGGCGGCTCGCCAATGCCGCGACTGGTGCTTGTCAGCGTCATTTCACTGGTGGTGACGTTGCCTCCCATGGCTCTTGGCTATGACGGGCTGGGCTTCATGTTCGAAAACGCCTTCGCCGCATTGCTTCTGTTCGCAACGGCGCTCGAATACTGGAAAGGCCGCGACGAAGCCCCTGCCCTGACGATCGGCATCACCGCGCTCTATTCGGCCACGGCCACGTCCTTCGCTCTGTGCGCCATGGTTCTCGTCTGGGATGGAAAGCTGATCCTTGGCCATGCGCCCAGCAATTGGGCCGAGGAGCTGAGCCTCATCATCGTCATCGCCAGCATGACCGGTATCGGAGCGCTTTCCCTGGCGCTCAATCAGGGGCGCCTGGCCAGGCATCACCGCCACAATGCGCTGACCGACCCGCTGACCGGCCTGCTCAACCGCCGCGCCCTGTTCGACCTGCACGGCGGTGCCCCGGTCGGCGCCTTCACGGCCGTGGTCGTCTTCGACCTCGACAGCTTCAAGGCCATCAACGACGAATTCGGCCACGCCGCCGGTGATGAAGTGCTGAAGGTGTTCGCCAGGGAGCTCGCCGGCAATCTTCGCCCCGCCGACGTCGCAGCACGCATGGGCGGCGAGGAATTCGCGCTGGTGTTGAAGCGGACCTTGCCCGAAACGGTGGAAGCCGCCGCCGAGGCCATACGGGCAGCTTTTGCCGCGCGTCGCATCGAAACCGAGATGGGTTCACTGACATGCACGGTCAGTGCCGGATTTGCCTTCGGCACCAAGGAGGGTCTCAGCTTCGATAAGGTGCTCAGCGCCGCCGACAAGGCGCTCTATGCCGCCAAGCGCGGCGGCCGCAACCGCGTCACCGCTTCGGCATTCCGGCGCGCGGGCTAGTCCTGAGAAGAGAAGGCTGCCTTACGCCGCCATGACGATTTCATTGAAGGCATCCAGGTCGACATAGAAGACCTTGGTGATCTCCTCGATCAGGTCGTCGTAATCGCAGCCCTGTGACCTCAAGATGTTGATGGCAGCGATGATGTCGACGCGTTCGGTAAGCCGCCGCTTTTGGTAGTCCTCGACGTAACGTTCCATGGCTGTCCCTTAGCCTGTGTGCCCAAACGCGTTTGAACGACAGAGATCGCAGGAGGGAAGCTAGGAAGCCTTGCTTGCGTGAAACTTGCCCGGTGCTAGCCGCGCCCTCGATCTGCGATAACCAGACTGATACGGAAGCGGCCGACTCACAAAAGCCTTGGGAAAGACTAGCACGCAGCCCATGGTGCGCCAGTGACGCGGATGGCTGGATCGGAGAAATATTAGACTTGCCAAGGATTTCGGACCGTCAACTGAAGTCCAATGCCGATTCTAGACCGTCAGGAACTTCCTGACATCAGCACGGTCCAAATCTTCCGCCGGGCCGGTATGGACGATCAGACCCCGGTCCATGATGTTGACCTCGTCGGCGAGCTCGCGGCAGAAATCGAGATATTGTTCGACCAAAAGCACGGCGATGCCGGCCTGGTCGCGCAGATAGCGGATGGCGCGGCCGATATCCTTGATGATCGATGGCTGGATGCCTTCCGTCGGCTCGTCGAGCACCAGCAGCTTCGGCCGCATCACCAACGCCCTGCCGATGGCAAGCTGCTGCTGCTGCCCGCCGGAAAGATCGCCGCCACGGCGGCCGAGCATCTGCTTCAACACCGGAAACAGCTCGAAGACATGCGCCGGTATGTTGCGGTCGGCGCGCTTCAGCGGCGCAAAACCTGATTCCAGGTTCTCCCGCACGGTGAGCAGCGGAAAGATTTCCCTGCCCTGCGGCACGAATGCGATGCCCGACCGGGCGCGGTCATACGCCGCGCTCCGGTCGAGCGCCTTCCCCTCGAAGGCAACGCTTCCGCTCGTCAGCCGGTGGTGGCCGACGATCGATCTCATCAAACTGGTCTTGCCGACGCCGTTGCGGCCGAGCACGCAGGTGATCTTGCCGGCGCCGGCCTTCAGCGACACGCCGCGCAGCGCCTGGGCGGCGCCGTAGTGCAGCGTGGCATTGGAAACTTCGAGCATGTCAGCGCCTTCTCCAGAATCGGAGAAACGACAGATCGAAGCGATGGAATTGCACCCGCCAGACCATATTCATCTCCCCAGATAGACTTCGACGACGCGCTCGTCGGCCGATACGAAATCAAGTGTGCCTTCGCTAAGCACCGAGCCCTCATGGAGGCAGGTGACCTTGACGCCGAGCTCGCGCACGAAATGCATGTCGTGCTCGACGACGATGACCGAATGGTCGCGCGCGATATCCTTGAGCAGCCGTGCTGTTTCCTCGGTCTCTGCGTCGGTCATGCCTGCGACCGGTTCGTCGACCAGAAGCAGCTTCGGATCCTGCGCCAAGAGCATGCCGATCTCGAGCCACTGCTTTTGTCCATGGCTGAGATTGGCCGCCAATTCGGCACGTTTGTCGCCAAGCCGGATGATGCCGAGGATGTCGTCGATCTGCCGCGCCTCGGCGGCCGAGCGGCGATGAAACAGCGCCGGGAAGATCGAGCGCGGCCCCTTCAGCGCCAGCATCAGGTTTTCCTCGATCGTGTGGCTTTCGAACACGGTCGGCTTCTGGAACTTGCGGCCGATGCCCATCATGGCGATCTCGGCCTCGTCATGCTTGGTGAGATCGACATGGCCGTCGAAGAACACCTCGCCCTCGTCGGGCCGCGTCTTGCCGGTGACGATGTCCATCATCGTCGTCTTGCCGGCGCCGTTGGGGCCGATGATGGCGCGCATCTCACCCTTGTCGAGCACCAGCGACAGACTGTTGATGGCGCGAAAGCCATCGAAGGAGACCGAGACGCCGTCGAGATAGAGGATGGTGTTCGACTTTGACATGGCCGCTCACTCCGCCGGCTGCGGTTCGGGGCTGGATGCGGACCAGTCGCCGGGCTTTGTCGCCGCGCTGCGAACGATTTTCGCCGGCGGCGGGACGTCGGCATCGGTGCCGGTTTCCTCGGCAATCGAGGCTGCCCGCAACGCCCTGGCGTTGCCGCGCCAGGAATCCCACATGCCGATGATGCCCTTGGGCAGCAGAAGCGTGACGGCGACGAACAGCCCACCCAAGGCAAACAGCCAGAATTCCGGCAGCACGCCGGTGAACCAGGATTTGCCGGCATTGACCAGCAGCGCACCGATGATCGGCCCGACAATGGTGCCGCGTCCGCCGACGGCGGCCCACACGACGACCTCGATCGAATTGGCCGGCTCGAACTCGCCGGGGTTGATGATGCCGACCTGCGGCACGTAGAGCGCGCCGGCAATGCCGGCCATGACGGCCGAGACGGTGAAGGCGAACAGTTTTACATTCTCCGCCCGCCAGCCAAGGAAGCGCGTGCGGCTCTCGGCATCGCGCACCGCCATCAACAGCTTGCCGTATTTCGAGCCGACGATGGCCCAGGTGACGAAGACGGCGAGCGCGAGCATCACGGCGCTGGCCGCGAACAGCGCCGAACGCGTCGCGTCGGCCTGCACGTTGAAGCCAAGAATGTCCTTGAAATCGGTCAGGCCGTTGTTGCCACCGAAACCCATGTCGTTGCGGAAAAAGGCAAGCAACAGCGCATAGGTCATCGCCTGGGTGATGATCGAAAGATAGACGCCGGTCACGCGGCTGCGGAAGGCGAACCAGCCGAAGACGAAAGCGAGCAGCCCAGGCACCGCCAGCACCATGATCGCCGCAAACCAGAAATGGTCGAAACCGGTCCAGAACCACGGCAGTTCCTTGTAGTTCAGGAACACCATGAAGTCGGGCAGGATGGGGTTGCCATAGACGCCGCGCGAGCCGATCTGGCGCATCAGATACATGCCCATCGCATAGCCGCCGAGCGCGAAGAAGGCGCCGTGCCCGAGCGAGAGAATGCCGCAATAGCCCCAGACGAGATCGAGCGCCAAGGCGAGCAGCGCATAGCAGAGATATTTGCCGGTCAGCGCGACGATGTAGGATGGTACGTAGAACGCGCTGGTCGGCGAAACAGCCAGGTTCAGCAGCGGCACGATGACGGCCACCGCCAGCAGGATGAAGATCGTGATGGCGATGCGGCGGTCCGCGCCGGCGGCGAAGAAGCGTCCCGTGATCATGCTTCCACCGCCCTGCCCTTGAGCGCGAACAGGCCGCGCGGGCGCTTCTGGATGAACAGGATGATCAGCACCAGCACGACGATCTTGCCGAGCACCGCGCCGGCATAGGGCTCGAGGAACTTGTTGACGATGCCGAGCGAGAACGCGCCGACCAGCGTGCCCCACAGATTGCCGACACCGCCGAAGACGACGACCATGAAACTGTCGATGATGTAGCCGCGGCCGAGATTGGGCGAGACATTGTCGATCTGGCTGAGCGCGACGCCGGCAATGCCGGCAATGCCAGAGCCAAGCGCGAAGGTCAGCGCGTCGACCCATGGCGTTTTGATGCCCATGGAAGCCGCCATGCGCCGGTTGGCGGTGACGGCGCGCATCTGCAGGCCCCAGGGCGTGCGCTTCATCACATAGAGCAGCACCGCGAACACGGTAAGCGCGAAAACCAGGATCCACAGCCGGTTCCAGGTGATCGCCAGTTGCCCGATATTGAACGAGCCCGACATCCAGGAGGGGTTGCCGACCTCCTGGTTGGTCGGCCCGAAGATCGAGCGCACTGCTTGCTGCAGGATCAGCGAAACGCCCCATGTCGCCAGCAGAGTTTCCAGCGGCCGCCCGTAGAGGAAGCGGATGACGCCGCGCTCGATGATCAGGCCAACCAGAGCCGAGACGAGGAAAGCCAGCGGCAGCGCGATGACCAGCGACCAGTCGAACAGGTCGGGAAAGGACGTGCGGATCACTTGCTGGACGACGAAGGTCGTGTAGGCGCCCAGCATGACCATCTCGCCATGCGCCATGTTGATGACGCCCATGACGCCGAAGGTGATGGCAAGGCCGATCGCCGCCAGCAACAGCACCGAGCCCAACGAAATGCCGTACCAGATGTTCTGCCCGGCATCCCAGAAGGCCAGTGTCGAATTGATGTTGGCGATCGCGGCCGTGGCAGCTTCCTTGACCGCGTCAGTGGAATTCGCCTCGACAGACGTGAGCAGCGAAACCGCATCGCGGTCGCCGCGCGCACCGATCAGCGCGATGGCAGCCAGCTTGTCGGCATCCGGGCGGTCGGAAACCAGTACGGAGGCGGCACGGGCCTGTTCGAGCAGCGCCTTGACGCTGGCCACGGTCTCGTTGGCAATGGCCGCGTCGAGCGGTCCGATGTTTGCGGCATCGGGTGTCTTGAACATGGTGTCGGCGGCGGCAATGCGCACCGCCGGGTCCTTGGCGCCAAGCGTCAGCGTGCCCAACGCGTCGCGGATGACGCGACGCAGCGTGTTGTTGACCTTGATCTTGGTGATGTCGTCCTTGGCCGCCTCGCCCGAGGCCTCGCCGCTCAACGGGTCGGAGAGCTGAACGCTCTCGCCCGCTTCCTTGCCGGTAAACACCAGGGAATCGGCCTTGCGGACATAGAGGTTGCCGTCGGCGAGCGCCGCAAGCGGCCGTTCCACCGCCGGATCGCCTGTAGCCGCCAGTTCATGGACGACGGCTCCGATCTCCGAAAAACCCTTGGCCGTCGCGAATTTGGCGATGATGCCGCGCAGATCGGCTTCGCCAGCGCCCGATGACGACAGCGTCGCCAGCAGGAACAGCAGCGTCAAGCCTGCGCGGATAAAGGTCATCGGCTTCTATTAGCCCCTTGAAGGTTTGAATGGGCGTCCGGACGACGGGAAAAGCCGTCCGGACGCGCGCGGTCATGGGCATGGACCTGAAGGTCCAGCCCGGGGAGGATCAGTTCGTTCCCTTGCCGCCGCACTTGCCGGTGGCAACGTTGAAGTTGCCGCACGACAGAGGCGCACGCCAATCGGAGATCAGGTCCTTGGAATCCGGCAAATAGTCGGACCATTCGTCGCCCATCACCAGACCCGGCGTCCGCGACACGGTTTCGAACTGGCCGTCGGCCTGGATTTCACCGATCAGCACCGGCTTGGTGATGTGGTGGTTCGGCATCATCGTCGAATAGCCGCCGGTCAGGTTCGGCACCGACACACCGATCATGGCGTCGATGACCTTGTCCGGATCGGTGGTGCCGGCCTTTTCGACCGCCTTCACCCACATGTTGAAGCCGATATAGTGGGCTTCCATCGGGTCGTTGGTGGTGCGCTTGTCGTTCTTGATGAACTTGTGCCAGTCGGCGATGAACTTCTTGTTCTCGGGCGTGTCGATGCTCTCAAAGTAGTTCCAGGCGGCGAGATGGCCGACCAGCGGCGCGGTGTCGAGACCGGCAAGCTCTTCCTCGCCAACCGAGAAGGCCATGACCGGAATGTCCTCGGCCTTGATGCCCTGGTTGCCGAGTTCCTTGTAGAACGGCACGTTGGCGTCGCCGTTGACGGTCGAGACGACGGCGGTCTTCTTGCCGGCCGAACCGAACTTCTTGATCGCGGACACTTCGGTCTGCCAGTCGGAGAAGCCGAACGGCGTGTAATTGACCATGATGTCTTCCGCCGCGACGCCCTTGGCCTTCAGATAGGCCTCGAGGATCTTGTTGGTGGTGCGCGGATAGACGTAGTCGGTGCCTTCGAGCACCCAGCGCTTCACCGAACCGCCATCCTCGCTCATCAGGTAGTCGACCGCCGGGATGGCCTGCTGGTTCGGCGCCGCACCCGTGTAGAACACGTTGCGCTCGCTCTCCTCGCCCTCATACTGGACGGGATAGAACAGGATGTTGTCGAGCTCGGAGAACACCGGCAGCACCGACTTGCGCGACACCGAGGTCCAGCAGCCGAACACCGCCGCGACCTTGTCCTTGGAGATCAACTCGCGCGCCTTTTCGGCAAACAGTGGCCAGTTGGAAGCAGGATCGACGACGACCGCCTCGAGCTTCTTGCCGAGCAGGCCGCCTTTGGCGTTCTGCTCGTCGATGAGCATCAGCATGGCGTCCTTCAGCGTCGTCTCCGAAATCGCCATAGTCCCCGACAGCGAATGGAGAATGCCGACCTTGATCGTATCGTCGGCCGCCCTGGCCGGAGCGGCCATCAACAGGCCGGCGGCAACCACGCTCGCCGAAAACATTTTTGTTATGGTCGAGAAATTACCCCTCATATTACAGACTCCCAAGCTGGTTGATTGCACCGCAACACTACAATGCAACCCCCATGCCAATCGCTTGGCGACGCCAAAGGAGGGCCAATAAATCCAGTATTATCAGCGGCTTGAAATATCAGGTTTATAAAAGCAAAGAGAGCTGGTTAAAAATTGATTGAGAGAAATTTGCGCAGTGCACGTGCCTTTTGCCTAATTTTAGCCCATTTTTGCAAAATGCCTAGATTTTGACCTTCGCAGACGGATCACCGACGACCGATGTTGCGGCACGGCGCAAAAATAGGGCAAGCTCGTTCCTCAAACGAGCGACGTCATGGCTTCAGGCACTTCACGCATCTTTATCGGCATACTGCTTCTGGCGACAGCAACCGGGGCCGCACGAGCCGACTTCAGCGACGGCAAGATGCCCGATGGCACCTATCACTGCGAGGTCTACCTGCTCGGCATGTTCCTCAGCCTCGGCGACATCACCATCAAGGGGAGCCTCTACAGCGGCCCGGTCTACACCAGCCTCGGCACCTTCGGGACCGCGCAGCAGGGGTACAATTATCAAATGGATGCGAACGGCGTGATCTCATGGCTGGGACCACTGGGCGGCTACACCGCCGGCGGCAACGCGCTGTCGCTGACCCAGGCAACGCTGGACGGCCAGAGCACGCCCTCCTTCGACATCATCATGAAGCAACCCGACGGCGCCTTCACCGCCTCGACCTGCACCAGAGGAAACCAGTAGGCGATTCCCTGGGCAACAGCCGCTGCCTCAGCGGCCTGCCCTTCTCTCATGTCATCTGGATGTTGCTGAAGCTGGATAGGCAGCGGTGCGCCGTCCCATCCACCTTGAGAGGCAGACACCATGGCCAATTCCCCGTCTTCATCTTCCCCTGTCATTCGCGACGTCATCGCCGAGCGTGTCTCGCGCCGGGATCTCCTGAAAGGCAGCCTTGCATCCGGTGCGCTGATTGCCGGCGGCAGCTTCGTCGGTTCATTGTTTGCCGGCGAAACCCATGCCGCGGCAGCGCTTTCCACGCTCGGCTTTCCCGAACTGAAGCGCGTCTACGATAAGACCCACGCCGCCGCCGAGGGCTATGAGACCACGATCGTCGCACGCTGGGGCGACCCGATCGTCGCCGGCCTTCCGGATTTCGACGGCAGCAAGGTCGTCGCCGACGAGCAGGAAAAGCGTTTCGGCTACAATTGCGACTACATCGCCTTCCTGCCACTGCCGAAAGGCACGGTGAATTCCGACCACGGCCTGCTTTGCGTCAACAACGAGTACATTTCGCCCAATGTCATGTTTCCCGGCATGACCGAGGACGACGCCGGCAAGACGATGAGCAAGGAACAGGTCGACCTCGGCATGGCCGCCATGGGTCATTCGATCGTCGAAGTGCTGCTGAAGGACGGCAAATGGGCAATCGTCGAGGACAGCCCGCTCAACCGCCGCATCACGGCAAACACCGAAATGACCGTTTCCGGCCCCGTTGCCGGCCACGCACTGATGAAGACATCTGCCGACGCGACCGGCACGAAGGTGCTCGGCACCAGCTACAATTGCAGCGGCGGCTTCACCCCTTGGGGCACGGTGCTGACCTGCGAGGAAGGCGTTTCCGACCTGTTCGGCGGCGACCCGAAGAAGGCGCCGGCCGCTGACATTCTTGACCGCTATGGCTTCGACGGTTCCGACATCTATGGCCGCGGTCGCTTTCATGACCGCTTCAACATCGACAAGGAGCCGAATGAACCAAACCGCTTCGACTGGGTGGTCGAGATCGACCCCTACGATCCGGCTTCGAAGCCGGTGAAGCGCACGGCGCTTGGTCGCATGTCGCACGAAGCATCCACGGTCGTCCTCAACAAGGATGGCCGGGTCGTGGTCTATATGGGTGACGACGACTATTTCGAATACATGTACCGCTTCGTCTCGAACAAGGCCTACGATCCAGCCAAACCAGCCTCCGGCAACGGCCTGCTGGATGACGGCGTGCTGTCGGTCGCCCGTTACGATGCCGATGGCTCCATGACCTGGCTGCCGCTGGTTCACGGCCAGGGCAAGCTCACCGCAGAAAACGGCTTTGCCGACCAGGCGGAAGTGCTGCTGAAGACACGGCTGGCGGCGGACGCACTGGGCGCCACGCCGATGGACCGCCCCGAGGACATCGAGACCAATCCGGTGACCGGCCGCGTCTACGCGGTTATGACCAAGAACAAGAAGCGCGACCAGTCGAAGGTCAATCCGGCCAACACGCGTCCGGAAAACCTCTGGGGCCACATTGTCGAGCTGATCCCGCCCGGCGGCCGCGGCGCAGACGCCGACCACACGGCCGACAAATATGCCTGGGACCTGTTCGTGCTGTGCGGCAACCCGAAGGACGCCAAAGTCGGCGCCACCTTCCACCCGGACACATCGGACAATGGCTGGTTCGTCTGCCCCGACAACATCACCTTCGATCCGGCCGGCCGGCTCTGGGTGGCGACCGACGGCGCCAATGATTTCGACCTGCCGGACGGCGTCTATGGCGTCGACACCGAAGGCCCGGCGCGTGGCCTGCCGAAACTGCTGTTCACCTGCCCGCATGGCGCGGAGGCCACCGGCCCCTGTTTCACGCCGGACGGCACGACCTTGTTCCTGTCGGTCCAGCACCCGGCCGAAGACGCCGAGATGCTCGACAAGGTACAAACGCTGTGGCCCGACTTCAGGGATGGCCAGTTGCCTCGCCCGTCCGTGGTCGCCATCCGCCGCAAGGACGGGCAGCCGGTCGGCGCCTAGCCTTGCCCCCACAAAAAGGCGGAACGCGCGTTACGCGTTCCGCCTGGCGGTCCGGGAGGACGCTGGAATTCCACACCACCCCGGTCACCGGGGTGGTGTTTTGTCGGCTCAGATCGTCTTGGCCGACATCTGCGCGGCGATGTAGTCGGCCTGGCGGATCGCCAGCGACACGATCGTCAGGGTCGGATTTTCCGCCGCACCGGTCGTGAACTGGCTGCCATCCGACACGAACAGGTTCTTGATGTCGTGCGCCTGGCCGTGCTTGTTGACGACGCCGTCTTCCGCCTTCTCGCTCATCCGGTTGGTGCCGAGATTGTGGGTCGACGGATAGGGCGGCGTCGGGAAGGTGCGCGTGGCGCCAACCGCATCGTACAGTGCCGTGGCCTGCTTGTAGGCGTGGTTGCGCATCGCCGTGTCGTTCGGATGGTCGTCGAAATGCACGTCGGCGATCGGCATGCCGTGCGCGTCCTTCTCGTCGACATGCAGCGCGATGCGGTTCTCCGCGCGCGGCATGTCCTCGCCGACGATCCACAGGCCGGCCATGTGGTCGTAGTGGTCGAGTGCGGTGGTGAACGAGCGGCCCCAGGCGCCGGGATCGAGGAAGGCCGCCATGAACGGCAGGCCGAGTGACAGCGTCTCGAACTCGTAGCCGCCGACGAACCCGCGTGACGGATCATGGCGCGCCTCGTCGCGGATGATGCCGGCCATGGTGGTGCCGCGATACATGTGCACCGGCTTTTCGAAGATGGCGTAGACCGAGCCGGTGGTGTGGCGCATGTAGTTCTTTCCCACCTGCCCCGACGAGTTGGCTAGACCATTGGGGAATTTGCCCGACGCTGAATTGAGCAGCAGCCGCGGGCTCTCGATCGAGTTGCCGGCAACGGCGACGATGCGGGCCTTCTGCTCCTGCAGCTTGCCGTCCTTGTCGGCATAGACGACGCCCGTCACCTTTCCGCTGGCGTCATGGTTGATCTTGATCGCCATGGCGTTCGGCCTGACTTCGAGATGGCCTGTCGCCTCGCCCTTGGGGATCTCGGTGTAGAGCGTCGACCATTTGGCGCCCCATTTGCAGCCCTGGAAGCAGAAGCCGGTCTGCTGGCAGGAATTACGATCGTCGCGCTCGACCGAATTGATCGCCATGTTGCCGGTGTGGCATTCCTTGTAGCCGAGCTTGTCGGCGCCGGCCTTCAACACCTTGAAATTGTTGTTGCCCGGCAGCCGCGGCCAGTCATTGGTGCCGGTGACGCCCAGCTTGGCTTCGGCCTTGGCGTAATAAGGCTCCATCTCGGCCAGCGTGATCGGCCAGTCGAGCAGGTTGGCGCCTTCCAGTTTGCCATAGGTCGACAGCGTCTTGAACTCGTGCTCCTGGAAGCGCAGCGAGGCTCCCGCCCAATGCGTGGTGGAACCGCCGACCGACTTGACGATCCAGGCCGGCAGGTTCGGAAAATCCTTGGCCACACGCCAGTCGCCGGAGGTGGTGCGCTTGTCCGTCCAGGCGAGCTGGGCGAACGAGCCCCACTCGTCATTGATGAAATCCTCATATTCGTGGCGCGCGCCGGCTTCCAGGATGACGACGTCGACACCCTTCTGGGCGAGTTCGTTTCCGAGCGTGCCGCCGCCGGCGCCCGAGCCGATGATGACGACCACGCCGTCGTTGTTCAGATCAAATGAAGCTGCCATGGTTTCCTCCCATGATTTCTGTTTGCGGGTTCGGGAACGACGGGGCTCAGAGCCACTCGATGTCGTCGAAACCGCGCGCGATGTAGCCGCCCTTGGAGTAGGACTCGCCCTCGTAGCCGAAGATCGGCCACACCTCTTTCTGGTTGTAGAGGCTGACGACGAGGCCACCACGGATGGCCTGGAAGAACGGCGTCGCCTCGATCTGCTTCAGCACGCCGACGCGCTGGTCCTCCCAGCCGAGGCCGCGGTAGCCGCCGTCACCGGACTTCTTGTCGAGGTCGGCGATGCCGTCTTCGATCGTCGCCTTGTAGGCGGCGTCCTTGCCGGCCTGCTCGTCATGGCCTTTCACGGCAATGGCGTAATATTTGTCGGGAACCTGATCGTGCGGATAGATGTCGCGCGCCATCTGGATCAGCGTCGCCATGGTTTCGGGCTTGAGCGTCGATGTCTCGAGCCCCCAGGCATGTTCGGGGCTGATGACGGCGCTGCCGGAGATGACGAGCAGCGCGCCGATGCCACCACGTTTGAGAAGCTCGCGACGTGAAAGCCCGGGCTTCGCGTCATAGATCGTGACCATTTTATTCCTCCCTGCTTGCTATGTGCACTTTTGAGAGTGCCGTTGCTGGCGCCGCACCTGCCGGTGCGGTGGCTATGTCTCCTATTGGAAGCGACCTGCGCGTTGCAGAACCTCGATCTTGTAGCCGTCCGGATCCTCGATGAAGAAAAAGCGAGCGATCAGCGACCCGTCGCGGTTGAACTCGACGATCTTCTTCGGGCTGAGGCCGAGCGCGCCGAGACGGTCATGTTCGCTGTCGAGATCGACGACCGAGACCGCAAGGTGGCCGTAGCCATCGCCGAGCCCGTAAGGTCCCTGCCGATCCTTGTTCACGGTCAGTTCGAGTTCGAATCCGGTTTCGGCATTGCTGAGGTAAATGAGCGTGAATGTCTCGAAGTCCAGCCTATCGGCGATATCGAGCCCGAAGGCATTTCTGTAGAAATCGACGGATCGGGCCTCATCGAGAACCCGGATCATGGAATGGATCGCCTTTGCCAAATCAGTCTCCGCTCTGGTGTGTGGAAACGATTATGGGCAGCGCGGGAAAAAGGTGGTGGCAGCCGGTTACCACGCTCAAGGCTCGTGAATTGTCCTGCTTCGGCGACGCGGACGAAAGTCCGATTGCCGTTCCACCAATTTTGCCCGACAATGCATGTGGGGACAGGTTGAGCAGTGTCAGGCTGAACGCCCGTCCACCCAAGACCAACAATCATGGGAGGTTTGTCGGATGTGCAGGGTTTTTGCGGGCCAGGATCCCGAAGGCTATCGCCAGATCAACCGGTCGATTCGCATCGACGGCCACTCGACCAGCATCCAGCTTGAAGCGACATTCTGGGCTTTGCTGGACGAAATCGCCGAAAACCAGGGTTTGACGACGCCAAAATTCATCTCGAAACTTTACGACGAAGCCATCGAGATCAACGGCGCCATTCCAAACTTTGCGTCGATGCTGCGCACCACCTGCGCACTCTACCTGCGCGGCCACCGGCCGGGGATGGATGAGCAGATGGTGCCGAAGCGCGAAGCCGCCTAGAGCAATTCTAGGAAAAGTGTAAAGCGGTTTTCCGTCCAGAATTGCGTCAAACAAAGAGTTAGAGCAGCTCGCCGTTTCCGTGAAACGGTGAAATGCTCTAGCCCGCTTCCACAGCGACAGCGAGCGCCAGACGGCTCATGTCGGTGAAAAGCGCCTGGCGCTCGGAATAATCGGTCAGTTCACCGGTCTCGATGTTGTCGACCACGACACACATCGACAGCGCACGAGCCCCGAAATGCTCTGATATGCGATAGAGTGCGCTGGTCTCCATATCCACGGCCAGAGCTCCGGCCGCCTGCGCGTCGGCAAAGCGGC
The DNA here is from genome assembly GCA_014189435.1 of Mesorhizobium loti. Classification (NCBI taxonomy): domain Bacteria; kingdom Pseudomonadati; phylum Pseudomonadota; class Alphaproteobacteria; order Hyphomicrobiales; family Phyllobacteriaceae; genus Mesorhizobium; species Mesorhizobium loti. The sequence goes on along the minus strand of CP050293.1, from coordinate 2,314,008 downwards.
CGCGTCCGTCAGGGTGATAGAAGATGTCGCTGCAAACCGTCAGGCCGGCATGATGGTCGATGCCAAGCTCTGCTGCCTTGGCCAGCGCGCAGGCGAGAAGCGCCGGATCCGGGCCGGCGGCTCCATAAAGGCCGAAAACCTGACCGCTCTGGGCGCTCTCCGCCTGTGCCGATTGCGAGATGACAAGGCTGCGCAGTTTTGCCGTGGCGGTCAGGCTGCCGCAGGTGCCGGTGCGGATCAATGTTCGCGCACCAAAATGCTCCAGCAATTCATGCGCATAGATCAGAAACGATGAAACGCCGATGCCCGTCGCCTGAATGCTGACGGGTTTGCCGCCAAACAGCCCGGTGAAGCCAAGCGCGCCGCGTCGGCGATTGATGCAGCGCGGCGCCTCCAGAAACGTTTGCGCCATCCACTGGGCGCGCTGCGGATCACCCGGCAACAACACTGTGTCGGCGTAGTCGTCCTTGTCCGCTTCATTGTGTGGCGTCACCAGTTGCTCCCCCAAGCCGCCTGCCGTTTCACCCGCAATCATGGCGTTGTCGCGGCGCAGCGCAAGGAAAGAACTGAAGGAAGTTCTAGGACTCCAGCACGTCCTTGACGATCGTCGCCAGTTGCTTGAGCGAGAACGGCTTCGGCAGGAAGCCGAAATGCGCGTCGGCCGGCAGGTTTCTGGCGAACGCGTCCTCGGCATAACCGGACACGAAAACGAACTTGATATCCGGCTGGCGCTTGCGCAATTCACCAAGCAGCGTCGGTCCGTCCATTTCCGGCATCACCACATCGGAAACGACGATGTCGACCTTGCCGCCCAGCGCCTCGAACACTTCCAGCGCCTCGACGCCCGACGACGCCTCGTGCACGGTGTAGCCGCGCGAGGTCAGCGCCCGCATGCCGCCCATGCGCACGGCATCCTCGTCTTCGACGAGCAGCACCGTGGCCGAGCCGGACAGATCCTTGGCCGCATCGGCGATCTTTGCCGGGGCCGCCGGCACATCGCCGGGCTCTCCTGCTTTTTTCGCTTCCGCAATATGACGCGGCAGGAAAATGCGGAAAGTCGAGCCTTTGCCGACTTCGGAATCGCAGAAGATGAAGCCGCCGGTCTGCTTGATGATGCCGTAGACCATAGACAGGCCAAGGCCGGTGCCCTTGCCGACTTCCTTCGTCGTGAAGAAGGGCTCGAAAATCTTCTTCAGCACGTCAGGCGCGATACCGCTGCCGGTGTCCTCGACTTCGACCACGACATAGTCCGCCGGGGTGAGTTCGCGGTAGGAAAAGGCCTTGCACTCGTCGGCGGTCACATTGCGGGTGCGCACGGTGAGATCGCCACCCGCCGGCATTGCGTCGCGCGCGTTGACCGCAAGGTTGACCACCACCTGTTCGAACTGCCCGATATCGACCTTGACCGGCCACAGGTCGCGGCCATGGTCGACCTTCAGCTTGATGTCGTTACCCACAAGACGGGCCAGCAGCATCCTGAGATCGGCGAGCACGTCGGTCAGGTTGAGCACTTCCGGCCGCAATGTCTGCTTGCGCGAGAAGGCGAGCAGCTGCCGCACCAGCGAAGCCGCCCGGTTGGCGTTCTGCTTGATGTTCATGATGTCGGGGAAGGACGGGTCGGATGGACGGTGGTTGGTCAACAAAGGTCCGACGCCATGATGATGGCGGTCAGAACATTGTTGAAATCATGCGCGATGCCGCCGGCAAGCTGGCCGACCGCCTGCATCTTCTGGCTTTGCGCCATCTGCCCTTCGAGCGCCTTCTGCTCCGTCGTCTCGACGGCGTAGACGATGGCCGACTCCTCGGCACCCTCGCCGCCGGTGCCGTCGGCGACCGCGTTGACGTAGAAACGGATGTGCCGGTCGTCGTTGCCGGGCAGAAGCGTGTCGATCGGCTCGATATCGGCCTGCCGCTGCTGCGCCTTTTCGAAGGCAGCCGCGAAGGCCGGCCGGTCGCGTTCATGGATCACCGTGTCGAGCCGCACACGGCGATCGACGGCGTCGCGATCGACGACGGATGAAAACAGCGACAGGAACGGCGCGTTGGTGCGCAGGATGCGCCCGTTGTGGTCGACGCCCGCTATCGCCATCGGTGTCGAGTTGAAGAAGCGGGTGAAGCGCACTTCCGAGGCCCGCAAATCGGCCGAGGAGTCCTCGCCTTGCGTACGGTTGAGCACGATCGTGCGCGTCGGCCCGTTGAGGCCTTCGCGGCTGGCCGAAACGCGATGCATGAAGCGCACCGGCAGCGCCTCGCCCGTCATCGTCGTCAAATCGAGATCGATCACCGCGTTGCGTGTCGTGCCGGGATCGGCCTTGACCGAGCGGACCAGCGCCATGCCGTCGCCGGCGACGATCTCCGAAAGAGAGACGGCGCCGGGCGTGAAGCTGGTGAGGTCGATGCCCAGCCATTCGGCGAGCGTGGCGTTGATGTAGGTGACGCGGCCCTCCTGGTCGGCCGAAAAGAAGCCGGCAGGCGCGTGGTCGAGATGGTCGATCGCCTTTTGCAAATCGAGGAAGAAACGCTCCTGCTCGGCCCGCTCCTGCGAGATGTCGGCCAATTGCCAGGCCAGCATCGGCAGCCGCTGGCCCGGAACGCTGAAGGTGCGCGCCCGCGCCCTGTACCAGCGGGCGCCGGGCTCGGCGCCGGGCCGAATGGATTGCGCGAGCCGAAACTCGCCGTCGCCCGGTTGGGCGTCGCGCAGGCCCGAGGCCAGGCGATAGATCGTCACCGAAGCTTCGGGAACATCCGAGAGCAACCCCTCGACCGTCTTCAGGTCGGCCGCCGACGACGCTCCGGTCATGTCGGCATAGGCGCGATTGGCGTAGACGACACGGCCCTTGGTGTCGGTGACGAGAAGGCCCTGCGACATCGAATCGACAAAGGATTTAGACAGTTCATCGCCTGTCGAACGCGGCGTGACCTGCACGAAGCCGATCGCCGTGGCAAACAGGAAGCCGACGCCGATCATCGCCAGCACGCCGAGCATGCCGAGCAGGAAAGGATCGCCGAGGCGCTCGCGGAACAGGCCGAAGACGATCGCCGCCCCCGTCAGAACGACGATGAAAATGATAAGCCGGGTGACCGCGCCCGGTCGCGTATTCTGGTCGACGATCGGTACCGGATAGAAATCGCCGCGCGCTTCCTTGGCCATATGCCCCCTGCTCGTGAATTCCGGTGTTCCGACACCCGCCCGTACCGGGTTGAATCACATTCTCCTAGTCCGGAAAAGGCCTGGGCGGCAAATGTCGGATAAAAATGATGTCTTGCGGCCTTCGGAGTTTTTCTAGCTGTTCACCAGCGTGAAACGCAACTTGCGGTGGCCCGCCGCAACGGTCTAGTGTCGCATCACTTCCAAGGGCAATCAGGGGTAACCGATGCAATGGCTGGATAGCGTGGCGGGCCCTGGTTATGCCGCAGCACTGTTGTGGACGTTTGCAGCACTTGTCCTGCTGGTCATCGTTCTCATCATCATCAAGCTGGTGCGCAATCTGACGTTCGGAACCTTCGTTGCCGGCGGCCGGAACCGCAAGACGCGGCTGGCTGTCATGGATGCCACCGCCGTCGACAGCCATCGCCGGCTGGTGCTGGTGCGCCGCGACGACATCGAGCACTTGCTCTTGATCGGCGGCCCGACCGACGTCGTCGTCGAGCGCGATATCCGTCTTTCGGCGCTACGCCGTCCGGCACTGACCGGAGACGGCGGCTTGCAGCCGGTCCCGGCCACCGCGGCTCCGGCAGCAAGGCCGCGTCCGCCGCAACCCGCTCCACCGCCGGCAAGACAGGCACCCGCTCCGCAGCCGGTGAACACGGCGCCGCCCGCCCGCCCGCGCCAAATGGCACCGGCACCGGCACCCGCGCCAAAGCCGGTGGCGCAGCAAAGCTACCAGCCGACCAATGTCACGCCGCTGCCCGCATACGGCTCCGCCAATGCCAATGTCGTCAGGCACGCGCCACCGCCTCCACCTGTGCAGGACAGCATCGACGACACGCTGATGAGGGAACTCGAAGTGTCGCTCGACCAGCCCCGTTCGGGCGGCCCGGTGGGCAAACCGGTGGCGAAGGCGCCGCAATCGCTCGACGATGAAATGACCAAGCTTCTCGGCGAACTCTCCAGCCAGAAGAGATGAGCGGCCGCTGAGTCGCTACCCCACGCGAAAATCATAACCGGTTTGGCTGCCGAACCACCTTTTGGAAGGCCCATACGTCAAGGGCTTGTGGATTTCGTGCGCCTGAACGGTGGATGCCGCGCCAAAAGAAATGGCCGGAAAACCGGCCATTTCAAAATCAACGTCGCTCATGACGGCTGGTCGTGCGCTGCCGACCTTGGCCCTCAGTCGTCGCGGTAGACTTTTTCGCGGCGCTCATGCCGCTCCTGCGCTTCGATCGACAACGTCGCGATCGGACGCGCATCGAGCCGCTTCAGCGCGATCGGCTCGCCGGTTTCCTCGCAATAGCCGTAGGTGCCTTCGTCGATCCGCTGCAGGGCGGAATCGATCTTCGCAATGAGCTTTCGCTGACGGTCGCGGGCCCTGAGTTCGATGGCACGGTCGGTTTCCGAAGAGGCGCGATCGGCCAGATCGGGGTGGTTGGCGTTCTCTTGCTGCAGGATTTCCAGTGTTTCGCGCGCTTCGCGCAATATGTCGTTCTTCCAGGTGACGAGCTTTGAGCGGAAGTAGGATTTCTGCCGCTCGTTCATGAACGGCTCGTCTTCGGAGGGTACGTAATCGGCGGTAACGATGTCGTTCATTCGACTCACCCAAACTGCCCCAAATTTTGCGCCTATATATTCGTCGCCCGACGCCTGCACAAGCGCAATCGGCCGCTGTCTCACGCAATTGTTAATGTGCACCGGCGCGCGCCTTTGCAGCAGCGTACGGTCGCTTTGGTACCAAACTACGCTGCGACACTTTGGATCCGGCGAAACATGCTTTCCGAAGATCGACCGTGATCTTCGGGCCGATGCACAGGCGCTTCTGCGGCACCACAGCATGGTGATTCGCTGTGTTCGAAGCACACGGGCCATTGTGCGCAACGCCGTTCTCGTGGCTAATCCCGGAAGGCTTCGGCATTCGGAGGTTGGGTGAGCAGGCTTTATTTGTTGCGACATGCCAAGGCTGGCTGGGCGCTGCCCGGCATGCGCGATTTCGATCGCCCGCTCGATGCATCCGGCCGCGCCGATGCCGAAATGATGGGCGCCGCCATGCGCTCCCGCTTCTATGTTCCGGACCTGACGCTGTGCTCCAATGCCAAACGTGCCAAGGAGACGCTGGAAGGCCTGGCCGGCCAGACCGACACCGGCCGGGTCCTGTTCTTCGACACGCTCTACAGCGCGGACGCGGCCGGTTACCTCCACCTTATCAGGGACAATGGCGGGGTGGGTTCATTGCTGGTCATCGGCCACAACCCGATGACGGAAGATCTTGCCATGGCGGTTTCGGGCGACGGCGAAGAGACGGCGCGGGTCACGCTCAACCATGGGTTCCCGACCTCGGGCCTGGCGGTCGTGCGCTTCGACGGTGACCTCGCAAAAGCCGCCCAGGGCGCCGGCTATCTCGAAGCGTTCCTGACGCCGGCCGATCTCTGAAGCCATTTCAAAGCCCTGATACAGAGCCTATATCGGACGGACCGAAGTCCGAGAGAGCATATTTTGGCATCATCGCTGACCACCTTCACCGACGAGGCGAGGATTGCCCTCGACACGCTATCGGGCCGCGCCACCGGGCTTTTTCCCCATCGCTGCGCCTCGGCGTGACCGGATTGTCCCGCGCCGGCAAGACGGTGTTCATATCGGCCCTTGTCCACAATCTGATCCATGGCGGGCGCCTGCCGCTGTTCGAGGCGCAGAAATCGGGGCGCATCGCCCGCGCCTTTCTCGAGCAGCAGCCGGACGACGCCGTGCCGCGCTTCCAGTACGAGGATCACATCGCCGCTCTGGTCAACGACCGCGCCTGGCCCGATTCGACGCGCGCCATTTCGGAACTGCGGCTGACCATCGAATATGAATCGGCCTCCGGCTGGAGCCGCATGTTTTCCTCAGGCAGACTGTCGGTCGATATCGTTGATTATCCCGGCGAATGGCTGCTCGATCTGCCGCTGCTCGGCAAATCCTTCGCCGATTTTTCGCACGAAGCCTTCGAAATGGCCGTTCTGCCGGTGCGCGAGGACCTGTCGCAGGCCTGGCGAGGGCTGTCGGCCGGGATCGACCCGAACGCCGATGCCGACGAAATGACGGCGCGCCGGTTGGCCGAGAGCTTCGCCGCCTATCTGAAGGCGTGCAAGCTCGACGAGCGCGCGCTTTCGACCTTGCCGCCCGGCCGCTTCCTGATGCCCGGCGATCTCGAAGGCTCGCCGGCGCTGACCTTCGCGCCCCTGGCTGGGATTGGCGACAGGCGTCCGCGCCCAGGGTCGCTGCACGCCATGATGGACAGGCGCTACGAGGCCTATAAGACGCATGTCGTCAAACCCTTCTTCCGCGAACACATCACCCGCCTCGATCGCCAGATTGTGCTGATCGACGCCATGCAGGCGCTGAATGCCGGCCCCGGCGCCATGGCCGACCTGGAGCGCGCGGTGACCGAGATCCTCAGCTGTTTCCGTCCCGGCCGGGGCAGCTTCCTCACCGACCTGTTCTCGCGGCGCATCGACCGCATACTGGTTGCCGCGACCAAGGCCGACCATCTGCATCACGAAAGCCATGACCGCCTGCAGGCGATCGTGCGGCGGCTTGCCGACCGCGCCGTGGCCCGGGCGAATTTCACCGGCGCCGATGTCGATGTCGTGGCCATGGCGGCGGTGCGCGCGACGCGCGAAGGCACCGTCAAGCAGGGCCGGGAGACGCTTCCCGTCATCATCGGCACGCCGATCGCCGGCGAGAGGATCAACGGTGAAACCTTTGATGGAAAGACAGAAACAGCCATATTTCCCGGTGACTTACCGGAAAACATTGATGCTGTTTTCGATGTTTCGGGAGCCGATCACAAGCAGGACTCCGCGGACCCGGCGATCCGCTTCGTCCGTTTCCGTCCCCCAAAGCTCGAACGCACGGCCGAAGGCGTTACGCTGTCGCTGCCGCATATCAGGCTCGACCGTGCCTTGCAGTTCCTGATCGGAGATCATCTGGCATGACCGCGCCCCGCAAGCCGGCTGCATTCCGCATCGAGCCGGAAGCCACATCGAGACAAGAAGCGCCGGAGACGCACCGCGCCCAGACCGGTAGCCGTGTCCAGGCCGACACCCAGCGCAAACCCCGCGCGATGAAGACCGATGTCGCGATGGTCATACCGGCGGAAGTCGACGTCTTCGACGAGCCTGACATCATTGCCGCGGAGCCGCCACCGGCCGTCGCCCCCAGGAAACGCTCGCTGCTTGGCAGCATCTTCTTCGGCGCCTTTGGTGTGCTGGTTTCGCTGGCTGTCGGCCTGTGGACCGATCAGCTCATACGCGACCTCTTTGCACGCGCCGAATGGCTGGGCTGGCTGGCCGCGGGCATGGCCGCCATCGCCGTGCTGGCGCTTGTGGTGATCCTGATTCGCGAGTTCCTGGCCATCGCCCGCCTCGCCGAGGTCGAAAAGCTACAGAAGCGGGCGCTCGATGCGATCGCCCGTGACGATCCCAAGGCGGCACGATCGGTCGTCGACGAATTGTCGGCCTTTGTCGCGGCCAAACCCGAGACCGCGGCCGGCCGGCGCGCGCTGGCCGAACTGCGCGGCGAAATCATCGACGGCGGTAACCTGGTGCGTCTGGCCGAAGCCGAAATTCTCGGGCCACTCGATGCCAAGGCAAGGGTGATGATTCTCGAGGCCGCCAAACGCGTCTCGCTGGTGACGGCGGTCAGTCCGCGCGCACTTGTCGATGTCGCCTACGTCGTGTTCGAGGCCGGGCGGCTCATTCGCCGCCTGTCGGAGCTCTATGGCGGACGGCCAGGAACGCTGGGTTTCTTCCGCCTGGCGCGCAGCGTGCTGGCGCATCTGGCGGTCACCGGTTCGATCGCGGTCGGCGACAGTTTCGTCCAGCAGATCGTTGGTCACGGCCTGGCGGCGCGCCTTTCGGCCAAGCTCGGCGAGGGCGTCGTCAACGGCATGATGACGGCGCGCATCGGCATCGCGGCGATGGAGACGGCGCGCCCCCTGCCCTTCAGCGCCGCGAAGCGTCCCGGACTGGGCGATTTCCTCTCGGCGCTGACATCGTTTGCAACCAGGAAAGATGGTGAAACAACCTCGTCCGGCAAGTGAGCCGGGCTGGAGCGTTTGGACCTGCGGAATTGTCACCGGACTGCTTTGCGGCGGCGCCGCGGTGACGAAGCATTAACCAATCTTGTTCATGGTCAGACGGGTTCCAAACAGCCTCTTTGTTGCCGGGTGTCGTCGATGAAAAGTGTAATACTATCCAGCGTCCTGCCCCTGGCAACCGTGATCACAGCTCTCGTCGGCATTGCCGGAGCGGCCTCCGCGGCGGAGCCGGACAAGCAGTTCTTCCAGTCGGCGGAAGGCAAATGGATCGGTCCCGGCGAAATCGTCGCCGGCAAGTACAAGGGCACCAAGTTCAACTGCAGCTTCACCGGCTCGACGCCGGACGGCAAGGTCGGCATGTCGCTCGACGGCGGCTGCCGGGTCGGCATGTTCACCCAGCCGATGTCGGCCAAGATCGAGCGCAAGGGCCGCGAGGGCTACAAGGGCAGCTTCATGGGTGGCGCGACCGGTTCGGGCCTCGACATCATCGGCGGCAACGTCGTCGATGCCCGCAAGGTGGTCTTCACCATCAACCGCAACCAGCTGCGCGGCGTCATGCAGGCTCGCATCCCCGACGACAATTCGATGACGGTGACCATTGCAGTGCGCGTCGACGACCAGTTGGTGCCGGTGATCGGCATGAGCCTGAAGCGCGTCGACGCCGTCGAAGTCGGCTCCATCACGCCGAACTGAACAATCATCGATCCCTGAAAACAAAGAAGCGGCGACCCAACGGTCGCCGCCTCGTTTGAACCGGTAGAATCAGGGCGTTAGCCCTTGATTGCGGCCGTCACTTCGTCATACGCCTTGCAGGCGTCGGCCAACGTCGTGGCGCCCTGATACTTGGTTGTCACCGCCTGGACCTTGGCGGTCAGATCAGCCGCCTTGGACGGGTCCTTGGTGATCGCTTCCTGCAGCGCGGCAGCCATGTCCTGCGCCTTCTTGGTCGCGATCTCCGCCGTGCACTCAGGCGCCTTCGAGCAAGCCGAACCGGCAAGCACCGCCAGGCCGACGGCAACAAACAAAAACTTCTTCATGTCAGTCATCTCCTCAAAAGGGCGCGACTTGATCGTCGCTCACCCTCCAATGGCCGAAGCCGAGCGTCCTTAGCCTTCGATTGTGGCAAGATGCAACGTGTTCCCGGTGTCAACTTGTGTATCGCGCCTGCAACATCGCCAGCGGCAGGATTCAGGCTATTGTGTCGGCGGCAGCAAAGTTCAGCTGCGTGGCTGCAGCAGCGCCAAGACGGCTGTCGATGCGGCAAGGATAGCAGTCAGAGTCAAAGGCGCTGTAGGGCCATAGGTGTCCACAACATAGCCGCCGACAACCGCGCCGATGGTGATGGCGATCTGGAAAGAGGCGACCATCAGGCTGCCCGCCGCTTCCAGCGCGTCAGGAGCTGCGCGAGACAAATTTGTCGGCAGCACCACCGGCGCCATGCCGAAGGCGAAGCCCCACAGCGTAGCGAAGCCAAAGGCAACGCCAATGTGCACGCCCCAGAGAACCAATGCCAGCGCCGCAAACGCCATCAATGCGGCGGTAGCCACGAGAGCAACGTGGATATTGGCGTCGGCCATGCGGCCACCGGCAATGTTGCCGATCACAGCGGCGATGCCAAATCCCAGCAACGCCAGGGCAATTGGCCCGGTTGCAAGGAGAGTCACGTGTTCGAGGAAAGGACGCACATAAACCGAGCCGGCAAAATGCCCCGTCATCAGCAAAAGGATAGCAAGCATACCGAGTTGAATGCCACGCCGCCGTGTCAGCCGAAGGACGTCTGCAAGACTATTGCTTGCTGTTGCAGGCAAGGTCGGCAGACTAAGCAATTGCAGCAGCATGGCAAGCAAGGCCAACCCCGCTGTCATGGCCATGGCGCTGCGCCAACCCAGCCAGTCGCTGATCAACGCGCCCATCGACGGTGCGGCAATGGTTGCGAGCGAGACGCCGAGGGTGACGATAGCCATGCCCCGCCCTGTCGCATTCGCGCCAACCAGCCTTGCCACGACGGCGACCGAAAGTGCCCAGAAAGCGCTGAGAGCGATTCCCAGCCCGGCCCGGCCCAGCAACAACAGCCAGAAATTGGGCGCCAGCGCTGCGAGAACATTGGAACCGACTGCCAAGGCGCTAAGGCCAACCAGCACCGTCTTGCGGTTCAATCGGCCGATGAGAACATTGCTCAACATGGCCGTCACGGCGCCGACGGAAGCGGTGGCGGTGACGACCTGCCCGGCCGTCCCCTCGCTGATGCCGAGATCGCGTGCCATTGGCGTCAGCAGACCTGCGGGCAGGAATTCGGCCGACACCAGGGCAAAGCTGGTGGCCGCCAATGAAACGACCGCGAACCAGGTGGCTGCGCTCCACGCGGCTGGCGCACCGGCATCGACGTCTATCGCCGCGTCTTCAAGCTGTAATGTTGTGTCTGTCACGGAAAGATCTCCAAAGTTTGGAGGTCTTCATAGACGAGCCACTTCGGATGATATGTACCTCAAAATCCGAAATTCATGTCTATTCGTCCGGGAATTGTGCGACGCACAACGCCCGGCGAGACACTGGTGATGCGCTTGAACGCGCGAGCGAAGGATGCCTCGGAATCATAGCCTAAACGGGTAGCGACCTCGGCCACCGACAAGCCGTTTTGCCCTAACAACTCGCGGGCAAGCTGCATGCGCAGACGGGCGAGATAGCGTGCAGCACCCTCCCCCAATACAGCGCTGAAGCGTTCGGCGAAAATCGAGCGCGATTGGCCTGCCAGGCTGGCGAGGCTTTCCAGCGTCCAGTTATGGCCGGGGTCTCGGTGCATGGCTGCCAGAGCGCGGCCAATATGAGGGTCGCGGATGGCTGCGAGCCAACCGGTGGTCGAGGCTCCCGTGCAATTGACCCAGCAGCGAATGAGCCGGGCTGTCAGCAAGTCCGCCATACGCGACAAGATGGTGGCGCTGCCCATCTGCGGTTGCGCGGCCTCCACGGTCATAGCCGCCAGCAAAGGACCAACGACCGGGTCATTGCCGGCCACGTCGCAACCCTTGATGATAGGCGGCATCAACATGATCAATGGGTTAAGCGCACAGGCGCCCAAGGCCATGGAGCCGCAGAAGAGGGTGCTTGTCGCGCCTGTGCCTTCCCGTACCACTTCGCAGACGTTGCTTCCCAACTTGGTCACCTGGCAATCATCGAGCGAGCCGCCTGCAACGTCCGGCGCGCTGGCCAGCCGATGGGCGATGCCTTGCGGCAGCAGCGCCAGATCGCCATCGCGCAACTCCTGCCAGCCTTGCGCTTCGCTATGGATCCAGCATGGACCCTGACCGACAAAGTGAAAACGAAGCAGCGGTTGTTCCGGGAAGGCGATGCTCCATGGATGTCGAAGCTCGCAGCGGCCATAGCTGACGCCACTCAAGCGAAAGTCTTGTAGGACTTCGCTGAGCGCATCCATCGGAATATGTGGCGCCGAAGACGGTCGGGACGAATAGTCAGGCATTTCATAATTATAGATACCGAACGTCCGGCAGGCAAGCGGAGACCTGAGGCGTTTGCCCCGACCTGTTCTACACAATCGTCTTTCCGGCCACTTTCAGCGCGCGCCGTACTTAACCCGTCTTATGCACGACGTTGCGTCTGAGAGGTTGGCGGATGTAGCCTAAGCGATTGATTTAGCGTAGGATTCGGTTGTCTAAGCCAACCCTGCCACCGCCTCTCGCGAGCCACACCCGCCATGACCGATGATACGTTGCTGCCGCTCTCATTTCCAGCCGTTGGACGCAAGAAGATCACAGCTGCGTTTGACGGCGGACGCATCACCTCGGATGGTGGCGTCATGCTTTTGGCAGCGGCCGAGCGACGCCTGCAACTGGCCGACAGGCTGGCCGCCGCGATCCACGATCCGCGCGATCCAGCGCGGGTGACGCACGCCATGGCCGACATTGTGCGCGCCCGCATCTTTGCGATCGCATGCGGCTACGAGGATGCCAACGATCTCGACCGGCTGCGCACCGACCCGGCCTTCAAGCTCGCCTGCGGGCGGCTGCCCGACAGCGGGATTGATCTGTGCTCGCAGCCGACATGCTCGCGCCTCGAGAACCTGCCCGACCTGCGCACCGTCATCCGGCTCGGCTGGGTGCTGGTCGATCTGTGGCTGTCGAGCTATGCCGCGCCGCCCAAAAGCGTCACGCTCGACATCGACGACACGGTGGATGTCGTTCACGGCCATCAGCAGCTCTCGCTGTTCAACGCCCATTACGACGAGCGTTGCTTCCTGCCGATCCACATCTACGACGCCGCGACAGGACGCCCGGTCGCCATGATCCTGCGTCCTGGCAGGACCCCGGCGGGCAAGGAGATCCGCGGCCATCTGCGCCGGCTTGTCCGGCGCATCCGCGCCCGCTGGCCGACCACCCGCATTCTGATCCGCGGCGATGGCCACTATGGCCGGGCGCAAGTCATGGCATGGTGCGAGGACAATGCGGTCGACTACCTCTTCGGATTGCCCGGCAACAAGGTTCTCCAGCGTCTCGTTGATGAAGCCGCCGACGATATCCGCACCCGCCGCGCGCTCGAGCAGAAGCCGGTGCTGCGCGGCTATGCCGAGACCCGATACAAGGCGAAATCCTGGAGGACGGAACGCCGCGCCTGCGCCCGCATCGAGGCAACCACCCTCGGCCTCGACATCCGCTTCGTCGTCACCAATCTCGACAAAGGCTCCGCCGAGCATGTCTACGATGTGATCTACTGCGCCCGCGGCCAGGCCGAAAACCTGATCAAGATGCACAAGAGCCAGCTCGCCTCCGACCGCACCAGCTGCCGCTCACCGATTGCCAACCAGGTCCGTCTCGTCCTGCACACCGCCGCATACTGGTTGATGCTCACCCTGCGCGAGGCAGTGCCCACGACCCATCATCTGTGCAACGCCGAGTTCTCTACACTGCGGCTCAGGCTTCTCAAGCTCGGCGCCCGCGTCACCGAAACCGTCTCGCGCATCCGTCTGGCCTTCGCCGCCGCCTGTCCCGAAGCAAGTCTGTTCCGAACGATCGCCATCACGCTGCAGCCCGCAGGGCCATGAGCGCCGGGGCATCAAAGCCCCACCGAACCCGATACCTTGACCCTCCAGCGCGTTCCAAAGTCCAGTCTCAGCTGCGGTGAAAAAGACGCCTCACACCTTCATGACCGAACGCCAAGCGGCAAGGAACCAGGCCGCTCGTGAATAGGACGGGTTAAACGCAGGAATGCGCCAGCGCGTGTCTGGCAGTCCTTTGGGGCGGCGACAAAACGCTTCCAGACCATAGGTTTAATGAGAACAAACTGAGATTATGAGCCCAAGAAGATGCTGTAGTAATCTAAATGAACGAATCGGCCCTCGAACAAGCGGAATGGCGGCATGGCGGTAGAGGCATCGAGCAGCGATCTGGTTCAAGTGGTGGCGCTGCTTGCGGCCGGCGTCGTCGCCGTTCCGATCTTCAAGCGCATGGGCCTCGGCTCGATCCTCGGCTATCTGGCCGCGGGCGTGGTCATCGGCCCATTCGGCCTCGGCGTCTTTTCCGAATCGGAAGCCATTCTTCATGTCGCCGAGCTCGGCGTGGTAATGTTCCTGTTCATCATCGGGCTGGAAATGCAGCCGTCGCGGCTGTGGGGCCTGCGCCGCGAGATCTTCGGCCTCGGCGCGCTGCAGGTCGGCGTCTGCGCGCTGCTGCTGACCGGTGTCGGCGTGGCGGGAGGGTTTCCGATCGCGCAATCCTTCGTCGCCGGCGCCGGCTTCGTGCTGACTTCGACGGCGATCGTCATGCAGCTTCTCGAGGAACGCGGCGAAATCGCAGCACCGAAAGGCCAGCGCATCGTATCGGTCCTGCTGCTCGAGGATCTGGCCATCGTGCCGTTGCTGGCCCTGATCGCGTTTCTGGCGCCCGGTGGTGCCGACACCAGCCTGTCGGAGCGGCTGACCGAGGTCGGCATTGGCCTCGCCGCGATCGTCGGCCTGGTGGTGGCCGGCCGGTATCTGCTCAATCCGTTCTTCCGCATCCTGGCAGATGCCCGTGCCCGTGAGGTGATGACGGCGGCGGCACTTCTGGTCGTTCTGGGATCCGCGCTCGCCATGCAACTCAGCGGCCTGTCGATGGCGATGGGCGCCTTCCTGGCCGGCGTGCTTTTGTCCGAATCGACCTTCCGCCATCAGCTCGAAGCCGACATCGAACCCTTCCGCGGCATCCTGCTCGGTCTGTTCTTCCTTGCCGTCGGCATGTCGCTCGACCTGCACGTGGTCGCCGCGAACTGGCGGCTGATCGCCATCTATGTCGTCGCCTACATGGTGATGAAGGCGTTCGGCATCTACATCGTCGCCCGTATCCTGAAGTCAGGCCACCGCGAAGCGCTTGAGCGCGCGGTCTTCATGGCGCAAGGCGGCGAATTCGCGTTCGTCCTTTATTCGGCGGCCGCGGCAGTCGGCATCATCGACGGCAACGCCAACGCGACGCTGACGGCGATCGTCATCATCTCCATGGTGCTGACGCCGCTGGCGATCATCGCGCTGCGCTATCTGACACCGCGCGACGAGCAGTCGCTCGACGGGGTCGATGTCGCCGATGGCCTGACCGGCAGCGTGCTGGTCATCGGTTTCGGCCGCTTCGGCCAGATCGCCAGCCAGCCGCTGCTGCTGCGCGGCATCGACGTCTCGATCATCGACAATGATGTCGAAATGATCCAGGCGGCGGCCGATTTCGGCTTCAAGGTCTATTATGGCGACGGCACGCGGCTGGACATCCTGCATGCCGCCGGCGCCGGCCGGGCGCGCGCCGTGCTGATCTGCGTCGACAAGGCCGATGCCGCCGTCCGCATCGCGGAACTCATCAAGGCAGAGTTTCCTTTGCTCACCGTGCTGGCACGCGCTTTCGATCGCGGTACCGCGCTGCAGCTCATTCGCGCCGGCGTCGACTATCAACTGCGTGAAACCTTCGAATCCGCCCTTGTTTTCGGCGGCTCGGCGCTGGAATCACTGGGTGTCGATCCCGAAGACGTGGCTGAAACGATCGAAGACGTCAGGCGCCGCGACACCGACCGCTTCGAAACCCAGCTTGCCGAAGGCATTCGCGCCGGACAACGCTTCCTGAGGGGCAATATCGGCACGCCGATTCCCACACCGCTCTCCACGCCGCGCCGCCCTGGTCAGGCGCTCAACGAAGAGACCGCCGGCGTCTTGCACAAATCCGAACCCGCCGACTGAGCAAGGAACGAGGCATGGAATTGGACAGCAGAGCCCTGTCGGTCACCAAATTCTGGCGCGATGCCGGCGAGGACGCGTGGTTCGAGAAGAATGAGGCCTTCGATGCCGACTTCCGCGACCGCTTTCTCGATCTGCACTATGCCGCCGCGCGGCGTGAATGCGACGGCTGGCTGGAGCATGCCGAAGGCGCGCTGGCGCTGATGATCCTGCTCGACCAGTTCCCACGGAACTGCTTTCGCGGCACCGGCCACATGTACGCGACCGACCCGCTCGCCAGATATTTTGCCGCAAAGGCGATCGCCGCCGGCCATGATCTGGCGCTCGAGCAAGAAATCCGCGTCTTCCTCTATCTGCCATACGAGCATTCGGAACTGCTCGCCGACCAGCATATATCGGTCGATCTCACCCAGGCCAGGGCCGAACCCTATCTCAAATATGCTGTCGAACACCGCGATATCATTCAGAATTTCGGTCGTTTTCCGCACCGAAACAAAATGCTTGGCCGCGAAGCCACGCCGCAGGAGCAGACGTTCCTGGATGGCGGCGGATTCTCGGGTTAAAGACTACGCTGCCGCCCGCTCCAAGGTGTGTTGAGATTCAGGTCAGGCCGCGTCGAAAACGGTGGGGTACGAGAACCGGAGCGGAGCGTACTTTTGGCTACGTGAGCACCGGAAGCGCAGGAACTCGCCGTTTGCAGGCCGGCATCACCTGAATATCAACGCACCTAGGCCAACCACCAATCCCGGCCGGATGACAAGCGCTCGATGCCGGAGGTGTCGACGGCGACCAACCGGTCCGTGATGCTGCGGCCACTGATAACCAGGCCGGGTGCGATCTCTGCCAGCGGCGCCAGCACAAAGGCACGCTCCAGCATGCGCGGATGCGGCACCTCCAGACCGGTCTCGTGGATGACGCGGTCGCCGAACACCAGAATGTCGATGTCGATCAGCCGCGGCCCCCAGCGCTCCTCGCGCACCCGCTTCAGTCTGCGCTCAGCATCGAGGCAAAGGTCGAGCAAGGCACGCGGCGCAAGTCCGGTGGAAATTTCCGCAGCCGCGTTGAGAAAGTCCGGCTGATCGAGCTTGCCCCAGGGCGGCGTACGGTAGAGCGACGAGACGCCGGTGACGCGCGTGTCCGCGTCGGCATCCAGCATGCGCAGCGCCGCGCCCATTGATTTCGCCGGGTCGCCAAGATTGCCGCCAAGGCTGAGATAGACCGTGCTATTCGGGCCAGACAACGGTCACCTCGACGTAATCGAGCACGCCGGGTACCGGGGCGTTCGGCTTGCGCACCGTGATCTCGGCTTTCTTGATCTGCGGAAAACGCGTCGTCAGCGCACGGGCGACCTCGAGCGCCAGGGACTCGATCAGGAAACGGCGCTGCCCGGTGATGATCTTTTCGATCACCGTGAACGCAATGCCGTAGTTGACGGTGTCCTCGATGGAATCCTCGACAAGCGCCCGGCCGGGATCGACGGTGAGAGCTGCATCGACATAGAAGCGCTGGCCGAGCCTTTCCTCCTCGTCCAGCACGCCGTGCCGGGCAAAGAAAGCGCAGTTCTTCATGCGGATGACGTACATCGCTCAGTTTCTCGCCCGGTCGGTTTGACGCGCCAGCATAGCATCTGCGAGCGCCAATGCGTCCACGTTGAATGCGACATCGTGGACGCGAAACAGATCGGCGCCCTTGAGCCGCAAGATGACGCTGGTCGCCGCTGTTCCAACACCTCTGTCGGCCGCATCGCGGCCGGTGACGTTCCCGATGAAGCGCTTTCGCGACGTACCGGCCATCAGCGGCAAGCCGAGCGTATGCAACTCCGAAAAGCGAGCCATCAGGTCGAGATTTTCCTCCGCCGTCTCCTTGGCGAAGCCGAATCCGGGATCGAGCACGATATGGTCGTCGGCAACGCCGTTCTGGCGCGCGATTTCGAGCGATTTCCGCAGGAATGCCAGCTGATCGGCAATCACATCCGGCAGCTTCTGGCGATCTCGCCCGGTATGCATGATGACAAGCCCGGCGCCGGTATCGGCCGCGACACGCGCGATGTCGGGCTCGCGCTGCAAACCCCAGACATCGTTGACGATATGCGCACCGGCGGCAACCGCAAGCCGCGCCGTTTCGGCGCGATAGGTGTCGACCGAAATCAGCACCTCGCCGGCGCCCGCCAGCGCTTCGATCACCGGCAGGATGCGGGCCTGTTCCTGGCTGGCCGATACCGCGGCGGCACCGGGGCGGGTCGATTCGCCGCCGACATCGACGACCAGCGCCCCTTCCCCGATCATGCGCCGTGCCTGAACCAGCGCTTTTTCGGGGGCGTCGAACAGGCCGCCGTCGGAAAAGCTGTCGGGCGTGACGTTGAGGATGCCGACGACCACCGCCTTGCCGCCAAGGTCGAGATGGCGTCCATGTGCCAACTGCCATTGCCTAGCCGTCATTGCTCATCAACCATGTGTGATCCCTGGCGGATCAATTCCGTTGCGCCGGCAACGGCCGTAAAGCAAGGTGGTCGAAGAGGCAACATGATGAAGCGATCCATGCCCGGCATGAAACAATCCTTGGCTTGCGCGCTGCTGCTCGCCGTGACCCCGCTCCCGGCGAGTGCGGCCAATCTCGTCAAGACGTACAGCTACTTCGCCATTGGCGGCAGTACGCTGGAAGACATCGAGGCACAGCTTTCCAAACGCGGGCCGGAGGTGAAAAGCACGGGCACGCGGCACCCCGGCGCCACCCAGATGGCCTTCACCACCCGCATCAGCTATGCACAGACATCGAACTCCTGCCGGATCGCCGACGCTGCAGTGACCGTCAAGGTGAAGGTGATCCTTCCGGAGTGGCGCCGTCCGCGCAAGGCCGATGCCGATGTCAGGCTGTTCTGGGATACGCTGTCCGCCGACATCAAGCGCCATGAGGAGCGCCATGTCGAGATCGCCAAGAACCATGGCCGCGAACTCGAAGAGGCCCTGAAAGCCACCTATCCGCAAAAGAACTGCGACGCCGCCAAGGCCAAGGCCGCCGCAATCACTGCGGCTGTTCTGGCCAGCCACGACCGGGCCCAAGTCCAGTTCGACCGTGTCGAAAGCGTCAATTTCGAAAGCCGCATCCTGAGGCTGCTGCGCTACCGGATGGAGCGCATCGGGAACGGCCAACTGCCGCCGGCCTGAACGCACTCGAACTGACGAAAGCCAAATTCGCCGAAGCGTAGTGCCAGTTTCGAAAAACTTTCGAGCCCCTGTCGAAATCGGCCTATATGGGACGACATATATCAGGCTCGCCAGACGCGAACTCAAAACACGCGAGCTCAAAACGCCAATGCGATCAAGACGGTCAAAGGACCGGAACGGCCAAACAGCGCCGGCAGATCGCAAGCTTACGGATGAACGATCATGGACCAGGCTGTCGACAACAAAACGATGGTGGAAACTGGCACGCCGCTAACCGAGCGCGAAAAGAACGCCATCATCGGCGGCGTGCTCCTGTCGATGCTGTTGGCGGCACTCGATCAGACCATCGTCGCACCAGCCATGCCGACCATCGGGCATGCGCTCGGAAACGCACAATATCTGCCATGGATCGTCACCGGCTACCTGCTGACCGCAACCGCCGTGGCTCCGCTCTATGGCAAGATCTCCGATGTCTATGGCCGCCGGCCGACCGTCTATGCCGCGATCCTGATCTTTCTGGCGGGATCGCTGGTCAGCGCGATGGCCCCCAACATGTTTGTGCTGGTTGTCGGGCGGGCGATCCAGGGCGCCGGTGGCGGCGGCTTGTTCGCTTTGACACAGACCGTCGTCGGCGACCTCGTTCCGCCACGCGAGCGGGCACGTTATGCCGCCTGGTTCTCCGGCACATGGGCTGTCGCCAGCATTGCCGGGCCGTTGCTCGGCGGCACCTTCGCCGAGCATCTGCACTGGTCGCTGATCTTCTGGATCAATATTCCGCTTGGTTTTCTTGCGATGGCGATCATCAACAAGCCGCTCAAGAAACTGCCCATCGCCGCCAAGCACCATCGTATCGACGGCCTGGGCGCCCTGCTTCTGATCATCGCCACGGCGCTGTTGCTCCTCGCATTGAATTGGGGCGGCAGCGCCTATCCCTGGATTTCGCTTGAGGTCATCGGCGTTCTCTGCGGCTCAGCGATTTTCTGGGGCGCTTTTGCCCTGCGGCTGATGCGAGCCGCCGAACCGCTCATCTCGCTCGAAGTGCTCGGCAATCCGATCGTCCTGGCAGGCACGCTTTCGATGTTCCTGCTTCAGGCCGCAAGCGTCGGCATGGCGGTGTACCTGCCTGTCTATCTCCAGTCGGTGCTCGGCCTGTCAGCAAGCCAGTCGGGCATCGCAATGCTAGGACTTCTGCTGGGGACCGTCGGCGGCGCTGCGTTCAGCGGGCGTATGATACCGCACTTCACCCACTACAAGCGCATTGCAATGGTGGGCGTCCTCTTCAGCATGGTTTGCCTCTGCCTGCTGGCCCTTGTCGCAGGGCATGCATCGCTGCTGGAAGTAGAGGTTTTGACGATTTGCATCGGGTTGGGGACCGGAACGACGTTCCCTGTCACCACCGTATCGGTCCAGAACGCCGTCGACCGCATGCATCTTGGCGTCGCGACGGGCGTGCTGACATTCCTGCGCTCGCTGGGCAGTGCCCTGGGCGTCGCGATGCTCGGCGCGGTCGCTCTGGGCTATGGCCTGCCGCTTGCCGGTGAAGGCGTGCGGATTACCGGCCATGCCGCATCGGTCGAGCCGTTCGTGATGATCTTTGCCGTCGCCGCCGCCACATTGCTGCTGGGGCTGATCACGCTGACGCTGATGCCCGAAAAGGCGCTTCGCGGTTATGCCGACGATGCAGCTCCGATCCTCGCGGAGTAAAACCTAATGCATGTCGCCCAAAAGTGGTCCCGGTTTTGAGAGAACGACATGCATAAAACAAAGACCTAAAGCGCGTCGGCTGAATCCGTTCAAACGCGACGCGCTTTAGCCGGAGACGCCGAGCTTCTTCTGCAGGCTGGTCGACGAGGTCGTGTACTGGAAGACGATGCGCTCGCCAGGGCTGATGATGCGCTTGGCGGCCTGCGCCATCAGCGCCACCTCGTGGAAACCCGACAGGATCAGCTTCAGCTTGCCGGGATACCAGTTGATGTCGCCGACCGCGAAGATGCCTGGCACCGATGTCTGGAACTTCTCGGTATCCACTGGAATGAGGTTCTCGTGAAGATTGAGGCCCCATTCCGCGATCGGACCCAGCTTCATGGTCAGGCCGAAGAACGGCAGCATGCGCGTGCAAGGCACCTCGACGTCGCCATCCGGCCCCTTGATGGTGGCCGATGACAGCTGGCCGTCGGCGCCGGTCAATCCGGTCACCTGCCCGACCTGGAACTCCAGCTGCTTCATCTCCTGCATGGCATACATCTTGTTGACGCTGTCAGGCGCGGCGCGGAACTCAGGCCGCCGGTGCACCAGCGTCACGCTCTTTGCCACCGGCTGCAGGTTGAGTGTCCAGTCGAGCGCCGAGTCGCCGCCGCCGACAATGACGAGGTCGTGGTCGCGAAAATCCTCCATCCGGCGCACCGAATAGAAGACGCTCTTGCCTTCGTAGGGCTCGATGCCCGGGATCGGCGGGCGCTTGGACTGGAAGGAGCCGCCGCCGGCTGCAATCACCACCACCTTGGCCTCGAACACCTCATTCTCGTCGGTGGTGACGCGAAAACTGCCGTCCTCCAGTCTTTCCAGGCTGGAGACCATGCGGTTGTAGGTGAAATCAGGCTTGAATGGCGCGATCTGCTCGAGCAGTTTGTCGACCAGTCCCTGCGCCGAGATCGAAGGCCAGCCGGGAATGTCGTAGATCGGCTTTTCCGGATAGAGTTCCGCGCATTGGCCGCCGGGCCGGTCGAGAATGTCGATCAGGTGGCATTTCATGTCGAACAGGCCGAGTTCGAACACGGCGAACAGGCCGACCGGCCCTGCCCCGACAATAAGCACGTCTGTCCTGGTGATGTCGGTCATGCCTGTGCCTCGCTGCGAAAACAGCAGGACACTGCATGACCATTGCTCCGCTGCCAAGCCGCAGCGGTAAAAATCAGTTGGCAAAGATCCTGCGCTTACCCCTGACGGGCTGGCACGCGGACAACAAGGCCGTCAAGCGCATCGCGCACCTTGATCTGGCACGACAGCCGTGAGTTTGGCTGGACGTCGTAGGCGAAGTCCAGCATGTCCTCTTCCATCGCTTCCGGCTCGCCGACTTCAGCCGTCCATGCTTCGTCGACATAGACGTGGCAGGTAGCGCAGGCGCAGGCGCCGCCGCATTCCGCCTCGATCCCGGGCACGGCGTTGCGAATCGCGTTCTCCATGACCGTCGAGCCGTTCTCGGCGTCCATGTCGAAATGTGTGCCGTCATGGGCGATGAAAGTCAGCTTGGTCATTTGTCACCTGAAGGGAGTCTCAGCCGAGATAATCACTCCGGCGAGCAAGTCAACTGCCGCGCGAAAGCGCCGCTCCGTGACGTTTTTCCGCAAACCGGGTTTAGCGCCGGATTCAGCGATTGATGGCGGCGATGAAATCGCGCACTTCGTCGATCAGCGTACCAAGCCGCTTGAGCGTCTGGTTGTCTTCCGGCTGGCGCTCTATCTCGGTGACGCAATCGGCAATGGCAAAGGCGCCGACGCCCCGTGCCGAGCCCTTGAGCCCATGGGCGAGCAGCAGCCGGTCCTTGATGTCGGCGTCGACTATTCTGTCGCGCACCGACAGCGCCTGTTGTACAAACAGCGCCAGCACTTCCTGCTCGAGGCCGCGGTCGCCCATCGTCTGGCGGGCAAGGTGTGCCAAATCGACCGGCCGTGACCGCCTTGGTCCGGATACGTCGCCCCCGGGCATTGAGAAGGCAATGCCGCTTTCGCCACGCATGAACTCGAACTCCGTTTCTTCGATCGCCCAAAAACCTAGGCGAATCCAATGGACAACGGGTTAATGAATGGCCGGGAAAAATGTTGGCAAAACGGCGCCCAAATCACGGTTGCGTTAACCTTATATTTAAAGTTTTACGTATCCCGCGGAATGCATGTTTTCTTTACCCCCCTGTGTCATTACGATACGAGGGGTCCATTTTCAGCCTCCTGCGCGTGGTACGACAAACACAATTATAAGGCCCGCGGCAGCTAGTACAGGGTAGCGAAGGCATGGCGAAGAAACCAACGACGACGAGAACTCTCGACAGCGACGTGGCCAGGGAACTGGAAAAGGCGCTTGATATCGACCTCGGCAATGATGTCGGCAGCGGCGACCTCGACATCGCGGCTTCGATGGAGGATCTGGAAGCGCAGATATCCCAGGCAGCCGACGAGTTGGCACGCGAGGGACGCAATCAGAAACCAGAGTCCGTAGTCTCTCAGAGCCAGGCCCAGAACCAAGCCGCAAAGCCCGCGCCTAAGGCCAAGCCTGCCGAGTTGCGCCCCGTGGAACCACGCAATGGCGCCCAGCCCGCGGGTTTCGCGCCTGCCAATGACGATCGCCAGAAGGACTACAAGACGCTTCTGCACAGCCTCAACAGGCGTGCCTCGAACACCATTTACTGGGTCGTTGCCTTCGTTTCGCTCGCCTGGTTCGCCGGCGCCGGCGGCTTGGCCAACCTGCTTTTCGGACCGAGCATCTGGAGAATCCGCACGCTCGACCAGTTCCTTGCCCGTCCGGAGCTGATCGGCCTCGTCGTCGCGGCGATCGTGCCCGTCATCCTGTTCTGGGCCTTTGCGGCAATGATTCGCCGCGCCCAGGAAATGCGCATCGCCGCTCAGTCGATGACCGAAGTGGCCTTCCGCCTGACCGAGCCGGAAAACCTTGCCCAGGATCGCGTCATGATGATCGGCCAGGCCGTTCGTCGCGAGGTTGCGGCCATGGGCGAAGGCATCGAACGCACGCTTGCCCGCGCCGTCGAGCTGGAGACGCTGGTCCACAGCGAAGTCAACCAGATCGAACGCTCGTATTCCGAGAATGAATCCCGCATCCGTTCGCTGGTCGACGGCCTCGGCAGCGAGCGCGAAGCCGTCGTCACCCACGCCGAGCGCGTCCGCGCCTCGATCACCGGCGCGCACGAGACGCTGAAGGACGAGATCGGCGCCGCCTCCGACATCATCCGCGACTCGATCCTCAATGCGTCGACCAAATTGTCGATGACGATCACCAATTCCGGCGACACGCTGATCGACCGCATCAACGAAAGCTCGATGTCGATCTTCGATTCGGTGGAAGGCCGGCTCGATTCGATCACCGACCGGCTGTCGACCTCGGGCGAGGCCTTCGCCAGCCTTCTCGACACCCGCATTGCCAAGCTGACGGACACCACGGACGGCCTGACACGGTCGTTGACCGATCTGCTCGACGATCGCACCACCGGCATGGTGTCGCTGCTTGGCGGCGCCGCGCGCACCCTCAATTCCGAATTCGAGGCCAGCCTCAATGGCATCGAACGCACGCTCGCCGAACGCGGCCAGGCGCTGATCAGCGAATTCCAGACCCGCGCCGAGGCGCTGGACACCGGAACGCAGAAGCTCAATGCGGCCCTCGAGGCCCGCGCCCGCCAGATCAACGAGACTCTGGTCGAGCGCGCCCGCGAAATCGCCCATACCTTTGCCGAGAGCAAGGACACGCTGTCGGCGATGATCGATCAGGGCAAGACCCAGATCGGCGCCGACATGGCCGACATCGTCACCTCGACCTCCTCCATGCTCGAAGCCCGCGCCAGCGACTTCGCCGGGCGCATGGAAGCCGCCCGTCACGTCGTGTCGCGTTCGTTCGACAGCGACATCCAGCGGCTCGCCGACGCCCGCGTCGGCATCGAGGACGCTGTCGAGAACCACAGCAGGAAACTGTCCGAAAGCCGCGAGCGTATGGCCGCGGCCATGGAGGCCGACCTGGCGAAGTTCGCCGAGGGCCGCGCCGGCATCGATGCGGCGGTGACCAACCAGGTGCAGAAGCTGGCCGAAGGCCGCAACCTGATCTCGCGCGCTCTCGAAGAGGATCTGCGCAAGGTCAATGAATCGCGGGCGGCCATCGATGCATCGCTCGGCAGCCATCTCGAAAGGCTGGAAGAAGGCCGCAACAGGCTCTCCACTGCCTTGAACGAAGACTCCGGGAAACTGGTACAAGCTCGTACGATCATTGATGAAATGGTCGCAGGCCACGTCGGCAAGCTCGCCGAGGGTCGCAACATCCTGTCGCGCGCCCTGGAGGCCGATCTCGGCAAACTGTCCGACAGCCGCGCCGGCATCGACGGTCTGGTCGCCGGTCAGGTCGAGAAGATCGCCGAAGGCCGCGCCGTGCTCGCCAAGGCGTTGGAAAACGACATCATCGGCATCAAGAGCCTCATCGAAACCCATTCCGCCAAGCTGGTGGAGGACCGCACACAGCTTTCCCATTCGCTCGACAGCGACCTGTCCGGCATACGCAATCTGATCGAAGGCCATTCGGGACGGTTGGCCGAAGACCGCAGCCTGCTGTCGCAGACCCTTGAAGCCGACCTTGCCAAACTGGCCGACAGCCGTTCGAGCATTGACGGTCTGGTCGCCGGTCAGGTCGAGAAGCTGGCGGAAGGCCGCGACATTCTCAAGCGCGCGCTGGAATCCGACCTGAGCACGATCAGGGGCGTCATCTCAAGCCAATCGGAAAAGCTGGCCGAGGATCGCGGGCAGCTTTCGCGGGTCCTGGAAGCCGACCTGCAGAATGTGAACAGCGTCATTGCCGACCACATGAACAGGCTGGTTCAGGATCGCTCGGCTCTATCCAAAGCACTTGAGGATGACCTCGCCAAGCTTGCCGACAGCCGCTCCAGCATCGATGGGCTGGTTGCCGGTCAGGTCGAGAAGCTGTCGGAGGGCCGCGACATCTTGCGGCGGGCCCTGGAAGCCGACCTCAATGCGATCAAGGGGACCATTGCCGATCAGTCGCAGAAACTGGTCGATGACCGGGCACAGTTCGCCCGCGCGCTCGAGGCTGATCTCGAAAGCGTCAACGGCCTAGTCAACAGCCATTCCGAACGGCTCGTGCAGGACCGTTCGACGCTATCCAAGGCGCTTGAGGACGATCTCGCAAGCGTCAGCAGCTTGGTCAACAGCCATTCCGAACGGCTCGCCCAGGATCGTTCGACACTATCGCGGTCACTCGAGGCCGACATCGAAAACGTCGGCGGCCTCGTCAACAGCCACGCGGAAAGGCTTGTCCAGGAGCGCTCGACCCTGTCGAGGGCGCTCGAGGACGATCTTGCCAAGCTGGCCGAGGGCCGCTCCAGCATCGACGGTCTGGTCGCGGGCCAGGTCGAGAAGCTCGCCGAAGGCCGCGACGTTCTCAAGCGCGCGCTGGAAGCCGATCTGGCCAAATTGGCCGAAAGCCGTTCGAGCATCGACGGCTTGGTCGCTGGTCAGGTGGAGAAACTGGCCGAGGGCCGCGACATTCTCAAACGCGCCCTTGAAGCCGACCTGCAGAAGCTGACCGAAAGCCGTGGCGATATCGACAGCGTTGTAGCCGGGCATGTCGGCAAGCTGGCCGAAGGCCGCAATATGCTGACCCGCGCGCTGGAAGACGATCTCGGCAAGCTCGCCGAGGCCCGCAAGGACGTCGACCGCTCGCTGTCGGGCCATATCGATCAGATCGCCGCCAGGAGCACCGGCATTTCCGACGCGATCGCTGCCGATGTCGAGAAGATCGAGCAGGCGTTCAGCCGCCAGACCGGTATCATCGAAGAGCGCGCCGGAACCATGGAGCGTGCGCTTTCGACAGGTGTCGACAACGTCCGCAGCGTGCTCGAGAAGAGCGCTGTCTTTGTTGCCGGCGCCCTGCGCGAAAAGGTCCTGGAAGTCACCAGCACGCTGCATGAGCAGGCCGGGGCCGCGTTCAGCGACGCCGACCGCAAGATCGCCGAGCGCGCCGAGCAGACCTCCGCCGCCCTGCTGACGCGTGCCGAAGACATCGCCCGCACCTTCGAGGAGGCTGATCGTCGCCTGCACGCCCGTGCGGAAGATACGTCGAACGCCTTGCTTGCCCGCGCGGACGACACCTCCAGCTCGCTGCTGGCGCGCGCCCATGAAACCGCCGATCAACTGGCTGCTCGCGCAAGCCAGATCGCTGGCGCCTTCGACGTGGCGGACCAGAAGCTCGCCGCCCGTGCCCAGGAAACCGCCGATCAGCTGACCGTCCGGGCCCAGGACACCGCCGACCATCTGGCAGCTCGTGCAAGCGAGATTGCGGGCACGTTCGATGCCGCCGACCAGAAGCTGGTCGCCCGCGCCATCGAAACGGCCCAGTCGCTGGCCGCGCGCGCCGGCGACATCCTGCGCAACTTCGAAGGCGCCGACCAGCGGCTCGGCATGCGCATCGGCGAATCGGCCGAAGCGCTTGCCGCACGTGCATTGGACCTTGGCCGCATCTTCGACGCCGCCGACCAGCAATTGGTCTCGCGGATCGCCGAAGGTTCGGAAGCATTGTCGAGCCGTGCCTCGGAAATCGGCCGCATCTTCGACGACGCGGATCAGCGCCTGGTGTCGCGCATCGCCAACAGCACCACCACGATCGGCGAGCACGCCGAGACCATCGTCGGTGCCTTTGCCGATACCGAGCAGAGGGTTGCCGAGCGTGCAAGGCGGACCGGCCAGGAAATGGCCGTGCATGCCCGCGAAATCGAGCAGGCGCTTGCCGGCGCCGACGAGCGGCTCGCATCGAGCGCGGCAGCCGCGGCGGCCCGTGTCGAAGAGCAGGTCTCAGGTGTCGAGAACCGCCTCGCCTACACGGCCGAGACGATGGGCCAGAAGCTCAGCGAGCAGGTGTCGAATGCCGAGGCGCAACTCGTCTCGCGCGCCAATGTCATCGCGGAGACCTTCACCGCGGTTGGCCAGCATATCGGCCAGAGCACCAACGATGCCGCCAAGACGATCGGCGCCAACACCCGCGAACTCAACACCATGCTCGCGGCGCGTTCGGCCGAAATGTCGAAGATCCTCGACGAAACCGCACGGCCTTTGGTCGAGCGCTTCGCCCAGGGCGGCTCGGAACTGCAAAAGAGCATGGAAGCGGTCACCGAACGCGCCACCGAGAAGCTGCGCAGCGAGAATGCCGCACTTGTCGACGCGCTCGCCAGCCGCACCGCCGAAACCTTGTCGGCGGTCGAAGGCGCGCGCTCGTCGCTGTCCGACAGCGTCGCCGACCTCATCGGCCGCATGACCAAGTCCAGCTCGCAGCTCGGTCAGCTGATCGAGCAGGCCGCGGTCAATCTCGGCCAGGTCGACGAACGCCTGAGCGGCAGCACGCAAAGCTTCGCCGCCACCACCGAGAAGGCCGCGCAGACCTTCGCCAGCTCGGCGCGACTGGTCGATTCTGAACACGACAAGGCTGACGGAACTGTCGTCGTCCACCTTGCGCGAGGTCGCGTCGATCGCCACCAAGTTCGACGAGCACAGCCGCTTGCTGTCCAGCGCTTCGGACCTGTTGAGCTCGGCCCAGAGCAACCTCGAACACACGCTCGAACGGCAGTCGTCGCTCGAAGACCTCGCCGTCGGCCTGGTCAAGAAGTCGGAAGATCTCGAAAGGGTCATGCGCTCGTTCGAAAATCTCGTCGGCCAGACGCTGCAGAACGCCGAAGGCAAGACGATGGAGTCGGCCGACAAGATCCGCAACGCCATCACCGACGTCGTCGATTCGGCAACCAAGCGCTTCGCCGATGCGACCGAGGAGATGCGGCGCACAGCGGGCTCGATCAAGAGCGAGCTCGACCTCACCCGCGCCGAACTCAAGAAGGGCGTCATCGAGATGCCGGAAGAGGCCAAGGAATCGACCTCGGCCATCCGCCGCGCCGTTTCCGAGCAGATCAATGCCCTGAAGGAGCTTTCTGACATCGTTGCGAAGTCCGGCCGTGGCGGCGATGGGTCCGAGCCACGCAATCTGCGTCCGGCGCCGCAAGCGCCGGCCGCACGTGCTGCCGAGCCGCCGCGTCGCGCACCGGCTCCGCAGCCGGAGCTGCGCGCGCCTCAGGCGCCCTTGGGCGGCCCCGCATTGCGCGGCACGCTCGACCTTGAGCGTCCGGCCGAGGCGGCACCGCGCCAGCGTTCAGACGCCAACGCCCGCACGCCTCAGGGCGGCTGGGTGCGCGATCTGCTGACCGCGGCATCGAACGACGAGGACCTGAGGTCGGCAGCTCCCGTGGCGCCCGCTGAAGCACCGCGCCCGGCCCCTGCCCAGCGCTCGCCCCTGCATGTCGTGGAATCGCTGAACTCGCTCTCCGTCGACATCGCGCGGGCCATCGACCACGATGCTTCGATCGAGTTGTGGAACCGCTACCGGCGCGGCGAGCGTGACGTGTTCACAAGGCGGCTCTACACGCTGAAGGGCCAGCAGACGTTCGACGAGATCCGTCGCAAGTATCAGGCGGAGGCCGAGTTCCGCGCCGCCGTCGACCGCTACTGCGACGATTTCGAGAAGCTGCTCAAGGATGTCTCGCGCAACGACCGCGACAACATCATGGCCCAGACCTACCTGACCTCGGACACCGGCAAGGTCTACACCATGCTGGCCCATGCCAGCGGCCGTCTGCATTGATCAACCGATAGGGCAACAAACAAAAAGGCGGGAAATTTCCCGCCTTTTTGTTTGTCCGGGGCAGCAAGCTGGTGACGTGAGATGCAGCAGATGTCGTCGGTCGGCGCCGCCCCCCATCCGCCTGCCGGCACCTTCTCCCCGTATAGTGACGGGGAGAAGGGAGATGGCCGCATCGCTAGCGCCTAATTCCGCAACGTTGAGAGATTGGCGAAACCGTCAATGACGGCGTCTTTCTCCCCGTCACTATACGGGGAGAAATGCCCGACAGGGCAATGAGGGGCAGCACAGACATTTCAGCAATAGCTGCTGGGCGTGGCTCAGATCACCGAATCCGTCCAGCGCACGATCTGCTTGGCGGCATCGCCAAACGCATTGTCGAGCGCGCTGACATAGGCCGGGTTGCCGCTGCCTGAAACAGGCGCGCTGGCGGTGAAGCTCTTGGAGGCACGCACCTCGCCATTGCGATCGTTGAGGATGCGCACGAACAGGTCGACCTCGGCATGTTCGCCGCCCTCAACGCGCACCTCGAACGAGCGGATTTCGACGATCACCTGATAGTCGATCGCCAGGCCCTCGCCCGGCTTGCCGACGCCGGCAAAGCTGCCCGAACGCTGGAAGGTCTCGGCCAGCCGCGCCTGCACGATCAGCGGCAGTCGGTCGGCCCATTGCGCGCCCTTGAGATACTGGATCGAGCGATCCGACGGCTTGATGACGATGTTTTGGCTGTCCAGCGCCTTGAGCGCCGACGGCTGGGCAATCAGGATCTGGCGGCGACTATGGCCATGCGCGTCGACCGAAGGCGCCGACAGTTCGAACGTATCGAGCGGCGCGGGCTTGCCGCCCAACGCCGCGCAGCCGGCCATCGTCAGGGCAAGCAGTGCCGCAGCGGATGTCAACCCGCCCGTTTTCACCCATACAGACTTCACGCGCGATCCCCGTTGTCCCCGGAGCGTATGATCAACCCGCTTTCGCGGCTCATGTTCTTGGGGCGCGCCGACGCCGAAGTCAACGCCGCGCCCTGCCGTCGAACTGCCGAACCTCGCCATCGCCACCCGAAAGGATGCGCTGCGGATTGCGGCTGAGATCGGTCACCGCTTCCTCGATACGGCTGATCGAACGGCGGCTGTCCTGCACCAGCGCTTCGACATTCGAAAGCCCCTGGCCCGAGAAGCGCGCCAGATTGTCGGTGATCACGCCAAGGCGCGAATTCAGCGTGTCGGCAACCTGCTTGAACGACTTCAGCGTGTCCCTGGCATCGGCCATCACGCCGTCGGCCTGCCCCGAGCCGAGCAAGGTGTCGACCCTGGCGAGGATGCCGTCGACACGCACCGAGGCGTCGTTGAGCCGCTGCGCCAGTTGCTTGGCATCCTTGATCGTCTGGTTGATATCGTCGGCCCGTTCGGCGAACTTGTCAGTCACTTTGGCGATATCGGCGGCCGCTTTGTCGGCGTTTTCACTCGCCTTCTGGATGTTGGCGAGCGCTGTGCGCACCTGCGCCGGATCGATGCCGTCGAGCACGCCGTCGACCTTGGCCAGCGTGCCTTGCGTCTGCTTGGCGAAATCGTTGACCGAGCCGACCGCCGTGTCGACATTCTTGATCACGCCGTCGAGCTGCTGCGTCGTCTGCTTGAGGTTTCCTGTCACCGTATCGACGTTGGCGACAATGCTCTTGATCTTGTCCTTGTCGACGGCGTTGAGCAGGCCTTCGGCTGCCTTCAGCGTACCGTCGAGCTTGCCGGAAACGCCTTTCAGCTCATCCGCCAGCGTGCTGGCGGCGGACAAGAACTTGTCGATGCCGTCCGAATTCTTGGCCAGCGCATCCGAGAAGGTCTGCACATTCTGCACGGTCTGCGTCAGCGGGCCGCGAACGTCCTTGGTGAAGCCTTCGAGCTCCGTCAGCACCTTGTCGGCGCGGGTGAAGATGTTCTGCGCCGTCTGCAAGAGGTTGGTCACCGCCGACGGATTGGCGACGATCTCGGCGACCTTGCCTTCCTTTTCA
This sequence comes from Mesorhizobium loti, assembly GCA_014189435.1. Taxonomy (NCBI): domain Bacteria; kingdom Pseudomonadati; phylum Pseudomonadota; class Alphaproteobacteria; order Hyphomicrobiales; family Phyllobacteriaceae; genus Mesorhizobium; species Mesorhizobium loti. Next base: position 2,283,012 of record CP050293.1, on the reverse strand, counting down.
GCCTGGTCGAGGAGCTTTACTTCCTTGGGGTCGGCGCCCTTGAGTTCGATGTTGGCCTGCCCGGTCAGGCCGGCAAGCCCGATATCGGCCTGCGTCGACTTGGTGATCGGCGTCAGGCGGTCGATCTCGGTGTCGGCAATGGCAACCGTTGGATTGTCGACGTCGATATAGACGCGTTTGACGTCGCCGACCTTGACGCCGTTGAACAGCACGAAACTGCCGCGGCCAAGCCCGGAGGCCGAGCCCGGAATGCGCACGCGCAGCAACGTCGTCTCGCCCTTGTCGCCGATCGCCGCCGTCCAGTAGACGAACGCGAACGCCGCCAGGATCGCGGCCAGCGTGAAAATGCCGACAATGACGTAGTTGGCTCTGGTTTCCATTGCCTCACTTATGGCTATGCGCGCGCCGCAAGATCAAGTTGCCGGGCGCGTTTTCCGCGGAAATAGGACTTTACCCACGGTTCCTCGCTCTTCAGCATGTCGTCTATCGTGCCTTCGACCAGCACCTTCTTGTTGCCAAGCACTGCCACCCGGTCGCAAGCCGTGAACAACGTGTCGAGATCATGCGTGACCATGTAGACGGTCAGGTCCATCGTGTCGCGCAGCTTGACCACCAGTTCGTCGAATTCAGCCGCGCTGATCGGATCCAGACCCGACGTCGGCTCGTCGAGGAAGACAATGTCGGGATCGAGCGCCAAGGCGCGAGCCAGCGCTGCCCGCTTGATCATGCCGCCGGACAGTTCGGACGGGAATTTCTGCGCCGCATCTGGCGGCAGCCCGACCAGTTCGATCTTGAGCAATGCCAGTTCGTCCATCAGCTTTCGCGGCAGGTCGAGATATTCGCGCATCGGCACCTGGACATTCTCCAGCACCGTCAGCGCCGAAAATAGGGCGCCATGCTGGAACAGCACGCCAAGCCGCATGTCGATGCGCAGCCGCTCCACATCGCTCGCTTTCTCGATATCGACATCGAACAGCTTGATCGTGCCCGACTGCTTGCGCGTCAGGCCGAGAATGGTGCGCAACAATACGGATTTGCCGGCACCCGAGGCGCCGACAAAGCCAAGGATCTCGCCGCGCCTTATGTCGAGAGACAGTCTGTCCAGGATGAGCTTGTCGGCGAAGGACACGCTGATGTCGTGCGCGGAAAGCACGATGTCGCCCTCGCCCGCATCGTTCACCGGTGTATCCGCCCTTTTCCTTTCTCTCAGCTTCATCTCAGAACTCGATCGCTGCGTAGAAAATGGCAAAAAGCCCGTCGAGGATGATGACGACGAAGATCGACTTCACCACCGAGGCTGTGACGTGCTGGCCGAGTGATTCCGCGCTGCCGCCAACCTTCATGCCTTCGACCGAGGCGATCGTGCCGATGATCATGGCCATGAATGGCGCCTTGATCAGGCCGGCAAAGATCGTGCTGAGGTCGATGGCGACGCGCAGCCTGTCGATGAAAGCAGCCGGCGGGATGTCGGAATAGAGCCACGCGGCCAGGATGCCGCCGCCGAGTGCGGCGAAATTGGCAATGATGGTCAGGCACGGCAAGGCGATGACCAGCGCCACGAGCCGCGGAAAGACCAGGACGCCGATCGGGTTGAGCCCGATGACCTTCAGCGCGTCGACCTCCTCGCGCATCTTCATCGAGCCGATCTCGGCGGTGATCGCGCTGCCGGAGCGGCCGGCGATCATGATCGCCGTCATCAGCACCCCAAGCTCGCGCAGGATCAGCACGCCGACGAGGTCGACGACGAAGATATCGGCGCCGAAATAGCTGAGCTGGTAGGCGCCTTGCTGGGCAACGATGGCGCCGACGATCGCCGACATCAGCACCACCACCGGAATGGCGCCGACGCCCATGCGGTCGATCTGGTTGAAGATCGCCGCCGGGTTGACGGCATGACCACGCCCGAGCTTCATCTGCGCGCCGCGGATGGTGGCGCCGAGGATGTTCATCGAGGCGAGGAAGTCGTCGCGCATCTCGTAGACGCGCCGGCCGACCGCCTCCAGCGCGCGAATGACGATGTTGGGCGGCCGCGACGGGCCGGAGTCGGGTTCGCGCCGCACGGCCTCGCTCACCGCGTCGAGCAGGATCGAAGCGATCTCGCTCTGGCCTTGCATCTGGATCTTGACGCCCTTCTTCTCGAAGGCGCTGACCAGCCGGTCGATCAGCCAGGCGCCGGCGGTGTCCATCTTCTCGATCTTGGAAAGATCGAGCGCCAAGGTCTTGAAACCGCTTCGCTTCTCGATCTTGCGCATATCAGCGTCGATCAGCGCGACGGTCCGTGTTGTCCAGATTCCGGAGAAAGCACAGCCGAGAACGCCGTCCTCCTCGCCGATCGCCACGCGCGGTTCGTGGTCAGCCTCCCCCGCGGTCGTGCCGCTTGCGTCGCGCTTGCCGATGGTCAACATGGCGTCCTGTTTAGCCTGACGGGTTTGACCTGTCGATTTGCCGACGACGCTTGTCGCATAGCCGGAGCAGAAAAATATGGCGCGTGTCATTTCGGTTGAGTCCGAGCGTTTTCCGATCGCCGGAACCTTCACCATTTCACGCGGTTCCAAGACCGAAGCCGAAGTGATCTCCTGCACGATAAGCGAGAGCGGCCACGCCGGACGTGGCGAATGCGTTCCCTACAAGCGCTATGGCGAGACCATGGACGGCGTCCGCGAGGCGATCGAGGCCATGCGCGGCCGGATCGCCGGCGGCACCAGCCGAACCGCCTTGCTCGATGCCATGCCGGCCGGAGCTGCACGCAACGCCATCGACTGCGCCCTGTGGGACCTGGAAGCAAAGATCAGCGGAACATCGGTCGCGGATGCGATAGGTGCCGCTCCACTGCGGGCGCTCGAAACGGCCTACACGCTGTCGCTCGGCGAGCCGGAGGCGATGGCTGCGCAGGCTCGCGCCAATGCGGCGCGGCCGCTGCTCAAGGTCAAGATCGGCGGCGACAACGACATCGACCGCATCCGCGCGGTCAGGCAAGCGGCGCCTGACAGCCGCATCATCCTCGACGCCAACGAGGGCTGGAGCGACGACAACATCGTTGCAAACCTCGCCTTTGCCGCCGAACAGGGCATCGCGCTGATCGAGCAGCCGCTGCCGGCCGGTCGTGACGAGATCCTGCGCCATATCGCGCATCCGGTGCCGATCTGCGCCGACGAAAGCGTGCACGAGGCAAAGAATCTCGAAGCGCTTGTCGGCCTCTACGATGCCGTCAACATCAAGCTCGACAAGTCGGGAGGCCTGACAGCCGCCCTTGTGCTGCGCGATCGCGCCCGCGAACTCGGCTTCGGCGTGATGATCGGCTGCATGGTCGGTACATCGCTGGCCATGGCGCCGGCGGTGCTGCTCGCACAGGATGCCGATTACGTCGACCTCGACGGTCCGCTGCTGCTTGCCCGCGACCGGGTGCCCGGCCTTGTCTATCAGGGGTCGCTGGTGTCACCGCCCGATACGGCGCTGTGGGGCTGAGCGCGCAGCCAGCCCGATCAGCACGAGGCCGACGATAGCGATCGGAATCATCACAAGGAACCCATCGACGCCGAGACGGTCATAGAGCGGGCCCGAAGCAAGCGTAACAGCGGCCATGAAGAAGCCATTGAAGAAATAGGCGATGCCTTGCGCAGCACCGGTGCGCTCTTCGGAGACAGTCTCGGCGATCATTTTCTGCAGGCCGATCAGCACCATTGCGACAGACACCGAATGCAGCGACTGCACGGCGAAGAAGCCGGGGATGCCAAGACCAAGCGGCCACACCAGTGGAAAGATGACCCAACGCACGATTGAACCGATGCCGGCGATCACCATCACTTTGACGACCGACACGGAAGCGAAAATGCGATTGAAAAACAAAAACATGCAGACTTCGCAAACCACGCCCCAGGCCCACAGCAGGCCGACGACGGAATCGCTGATGCCGATCGATTTCCAGTAGATGGAGACGAAGCCGTAGAGGAAGGCGTGGCTGGCGGTAATGATGCCGACGCCAAAGGTGAAGTAGAGGAAATAGGCATTGAACAGGCTAGGCGCGGCGTGCTGGATTTCCGCGGCCGACAGCGGCGAAGCCTTGCGCGGCCGCCCCATTCGCGGCGCAAACAGGGCTGCGACAAGCGCTGCGGCAAGCGCCACGAATATGATTATCGGCACAGCTTTGGCTCCGGCCGCCGCCAGGATGAAGCCGCCCACAACATTGGCGCAGAAATATGAGATCGAGCCCCATTTGCGCATAGCGGTGTAATTCGAGCCGAAGCGGCGCACCCCAGACAACGCCAGCGAATCGGCCATTGGCGAATGCGGTGTCCAGACGATCGTCAAAAGCAGCGATACGGCCAGCACGACCGCATAGGTCGCTGGCAGGAAATAGCCGGCCGAAATGGCCATCGTTGCCGCGACCAGCGCGATGTAGACGTTGGCGCGGTCCTTCGCCCGGTCGGCAAATGCCGTCAACATAGGCGTCGTCACGACGCGCAGGAACATCGGTGCGGCAAGGATCACGGCGATCTGTTCGGCGCCGAAGCCCTTCGCCTGCAGCCAGAGCGGAAAATAGGGCAGATGCGTGCCCTGCGACACGAACAGCGTCGCGAAAATCAGGCTCATGCGCAGCTCGAAATGGCGCGGCTTGACGAGTTGTTCGGGCGAAAGCGGCGGCAGGGACATGAATCGATCCAATTACGTTGCGCTCGGCCGGACGGCAACGCGTATCGATCCCTTAACATGGGCGAAAACCGGGCGGAACCGGCTGGACTAATCGATTGATCCCAGAGCCGAAACGAACGCCGGCGCTATGCTGCCTGCCCTACCCGGTCTTCGATGAGCAGCGGGATAAAGGGTTCATCCGGCGCCTCGGGCAGCACCTGCGCCCAGGTCAGGATTTCCATCCGGCCGTCGAAGTGCTCGACCACAGCCGTGCAGCTTTCCACCCAGTCACCGGTGTTGATGTACTGGACGTCGCCAAAATTCTCGATCGCGGCATGATGGATATGCCCGCAGATGATGCCGTCGACATGTGAGCGGCGCGCCTCGTCCGCAAGCATGGTCTGGAACGAGCCAATGAAGTTCACTGCCTTCTTGACGTTGTGCTTGGCCCAGGAAGAGAACGACCAGTATGGCAGGCCGAGCAGCTGGCGCAGCCGCGTCACCACACGGTTGACCAGCATGGCCGCGTCATAGGCATGGTCGCCGAGATAGGCCAGCCAGCGCGCATTGTGGACGACGGTGTCGAACTGGTCGCCATGGATGACAAGCAGCCGCTTGCCGTCGGCGGTCTCGTGGATGGCGCGGTCGGCGACGACAATGCCACCGAAATGCACGCCCTGGAACTGGCGGGCGAACTCGTCATGGTTGCCGGCGATGTAGGTAATATTGGCGCCCTTGCGCGCCTTGCGCAGCAATTTCTGCACGACGTCATTGTGGCTTTGCGGCCAGTGCCAACTCCGCCGCAACCGCCAGCCATCGACGATGTCACCGACCAGATAGATGATATCGGCATCGTGATATCTAAGGAAATCGATCAGGAATTCGGCCTTGGCCGCCTTCGAGCCCAAATGGACGTCGGAGATGAACATGCTGCGGAACGTGCGGGGCTCTTGGCCGGACATCGCGATTTCACCGTTGCTTTCGCGTGCCTATGCCCCGATTCATGCAACAACCGTATGACGGTTGCGATTGGTCCAGCCGAAGGACTAGCTTGCCGCCGGCTCACAAGGAGAAAATCATCATGGATCTCGGTATCAGCGGGAAGAAGGCCATCGTCTGCGCTTCGAGCAAGGGACTTGGGCGCGGTTGTGCCATGGCGCTGGCAGAGGCCGGCTGCGACATCGTCGTCAACGGACGCAATACCGAGTTGGTGGCGAAAACCGCCGCGGAATTGCGCCAGCGCTATGGCGTCATGGTGACGGAAGTCGTTGGCGACGTCTCCAGGCCCGAGATACAGAAGGCGCTGCTCGCGGCCTGCCCGGACCCGGATATCCTCGTCAACAACAATGGCGGACCGCCGCTTCGCGACTTCCGCACGCTTGATCGCGAAAAGATCCTCGAAGGCGTCACCCAGAACATGGTGACGCCGATCGAGCTGGTCCAGGCTGTCCTCGACGGCATGGCGACGCGTGGCTTCGGCCGCATCGTCAACATCACCTCGCTGTCGGTCTATGTACCCATTCCCGGCCTCGACCTGTCGTCCGGCGCGCGCGCCGGCCTGACCTCGTTCCTTGCCGGCGTGGCCCGAACCGTCATCGACCGTAACGTGACCATCAACAGTCTTTTGCCGGGCAAGCTCGACACCGACCGGCTGCGCGGCCCGCACGAGGCCGGCACCGTCGAGGACCCTGCCGCGGCTGCCGCGCGCAAGACACGCATCAGTGCCGACGTTCCGGCCAAGCGGCTCGGCACGCCGGAGGAATTCGGCCAGATCTGCGCCTTCCTGTGCTCGGTCCATGCCGGCTATCTGACCGGACAGAACATACCGGTCGATGGCGGTCTCTACGTCAGCGCCTTTTGATCGACGCACCTGCCGAACAGCAGGACTCATCTGCTATGAAATCGGCATAAGCATTTGATAGATCACGGCTTTCGATGCGCCGGCCGGTAAAGCTGCCGGCGCGTCAATTAGCGTCGCGAAAAACCTCGGCTGCATGCTAAAAGGGAATCTCCAGCCAGATTTCGAGGGAGCGGCCGCATGGAAGGCGAGAGCAAAAAGACGGCGCGTTCGGACCTCGACGAAGCCGCCCTCTACTTCCACAAATACCCAAGACCTGGAAAACTCGAGATCCAGGCGACCAAGCCGCTCGGCAATCAGCGCGACCTCGCGCTCGCCTATTCGCCTGGTGTCGCCGCCCCTTGCCTGGAAATCCGCGACGATCCGGCGACCGCCGCCGACTACACGGCGCGCGCCAATCTGGTCGGTGTCGTGTCCAACGGGTCGGCCGTGCTCGGCCTCGGCAATATCGGCCCGCTGGCCTCCAAGCCGGTGATGGAAGGCAAGGCTGTCCTGTTCAAGAAATTCGCCGGCATCGACGTCTTCGACATCGAGATCGACGCGCCCGGCATCGAACGCATGGTCGAGACGATCTCGGCGCTGGAGCCGACCTTCGGCGGCATCAACCTCGAGGACATCAAGGCGCCGGAGTGCTTCGAGGTCGAGGAGCAGTTGAAGGCCCGCATGGGCATACCGGTGTTCCACGACGACCAGCACGGCACCGCCATCATCGTCGCTGCCGCCGTGCTCAATGGGCTGGAATTCGCCGGCAAGACCATATCGGACATCAAGATCGTCACCTCAGGTGCAGGTGCCGCCGCCCTTGCCTGCCTCAACCTGCTGGTCTCGCTCGGGGCGCGGGTCGAAAACATCTGGGTCACCGACCGTTTCGGCGTCGCCTACAAGGGCCGCACCGACGAGATGGATCGCTGGAAAGACCCCTATGTGAAGGACACCGAGGCGCGCACGCTGGCTGACGTCATCTCTGGGGCCGACGTCTTCCTCGGCCTGTCGGCGGCAGGCGTGCTGAAGCCGGAACTGCTCCAGCACATGGCGCCAAAACCGCTGATCCTGGCGCTGGCCAACCCAAACCCCGAGATCATGCCGGAAATAGCGCGCGCGGCGCGTCCCGATGCGATGATCTGCACCGGCCGTTCCGATTTCCCCAATCAAGTCAATAACGTACTGTGTTTTCCTTACATTTTTCGCGGCGCGCTCGACTGTGGCGCCAGCGCCATCAATGAGGAGATGAAGATGGCGGCGGTGCGGGCAATCGCAGCGCTCGCACGCGAGGAGCCTTCCGATGTCGCGGCCCGCGCCTATTCCGGCGAGACGCCGATCTTCGGGCCCGAGTTCCTGATCCCTTCGCCCTTCGATCCGCGCCTGATCCTGCGCATCGCGCCCGCGGTCGCCAAGGCTGCCTGCGACACCGGTGTCGCGACAAGGCCGATCACAGACTTCGCCGCCTATATCGACAAGCTCAACCGCTTCGTCTTCCGCTCCGGCCTGGTGATGAAGCCGGTGTTTTCGTCCGCCAAGGCGTCGGCCGCCAAGCGCGTCATCTATGCCGACGGCGAGGATGAGCGCGTGCTGCGCGCGGCACAGGTCGTGCTTGAGGAAGGCATCGCCGAGCCGATCCTGATCGGCCGCCCCCACGTCATCGAGGTACGCCTGAAGCGCTACGGGCTGCGCATCAAGCCCGGCGTCGATTTCGGCCTGATCAACCCGGAGGACGATCCGCGCTACCGCCACTATGTCGACCTCTTGATCGAACTCGCCGGCCGGCGCGGCGTGACGACGGAGGCCGCGCGCACCATGGTGCGCACCGACAACACGGTCATTGCGGCCCTGGCGCTGAAGCGCGGCGATGCCGACGCCATGGTGTGCGGCCTCGAAGGCCGCTTCGAGCGGCATCTGCGCAACGTCACCTTGATCATCGGCCCGCGCACCGGCGTCAAGGATCGCGACCTGTCGACGCTTTCGATGCTGATCTCGCAGCGCGGCATCATCTTCCTCACCGACACGCACGTCTCCGTCGACCCGACGGCCGAGGAGATCGCCGAGATGACGGTTCTGGCGGCGGAAGAAATCCAGCGCTTCGGCATCGAGCCGAAGGCGGCGCTCCTGTCGCATTCGGATTTCGGCTCGCGCGATTCGCCGAGTGCACTCAAGATGCGGCAAGCAGCGGCAATCCTGGCGCGTATCGCCCCCGAACTGGAGTGCGACGGCGAGATGCATGCGGACTCGGCTTTGTCGGAGCATCTGCGCCAGCGCGTTTACCCGCATTCGCGGCTCAAGGGCGAAGCCAATCTGCTGGTGTTCCCCAACCTCGATTCGGCCAACATCACGCTGACCGCGCTCAGGACCATGATGGATGCGCTGCATGTCGGGCCGATCCTGCTCGGCACCGACATGCCCGCGCACATATTGACGCCGTCGGTGACCTCGCGCGGCGTCGTCAACATGACGGCGCTCGCCGTGGTCGAAGCAGCCCACAAGGCGCAGGCGGTCGTCGATCTGGGCTGAACACGGATTTCGCGGTAAACTGCAGTTAACCGCGAACACGGTAGCCTTGCGGGCCAACGGGCGGGTTTTGGGCAGGCGGAGTTTGGGCGGATGGCAAGCGGAGGGTGGAAGCAGGCGCATGCTGCCGTGCTGCTTGGCCTTCTGTTGTCCGCAACCTGGGGGGTAGCCGAGCCACAGGCCGCTTCGCGGGTCTGCCGCCAGTTGGAAGCCGATCTTGCCGCGGCCTCACGCGGCGGTGGTGGCGGTCCGGCGCTGATCCGGAAATATGACGCCGCCATCGCCAGGCAGCATGAGCAGATTTCGAAGGCCCGCAGCCAAGCGAGCCAGGCAGGGTGCGGCTTTTCGCTGTTTGGCCGCAACCTCAATCAATGCGCCGGGCTCAACGCCACCATCGATCGCATGAATGCCAACCTCGATGCGCTGCAAGGCAAACGCGAGCGGCTTGCCGGCGGCGGCTCGCGCCGTGACCGGGGACGCATCCTGGCGGCACTTGATGCCAATGGCTGCCGCGACGACACCGTTGCGCCTCGGCGTGCGCCCTTACAGGAAGCGAACCGCGACGGCGGCAGCACAAACCTGTTCGACCAGCTTTTCGGCGGCAACAGCCAGCAGCTCGACACGCCAGATGCACTTGACCAGCCTGACGATCCCGACGAAGAGCGCAGCGTCCGCCGGGTGCTCAATCGGCCCGGTATACCGGACTTTCCGAGCGTCGGCGGTGAATTCCACACCTCCTGTGTACGCACCTGCGATGGCTACTTCTTCCCGATGTCGAACTCGGCCTCGACCAGCGACTTCGAACGGGATCAGAAGAATTGCGGATCGAGCTGCCCCGGCACCGAGATGCAGGTTTTCTACTCGCGCGGCATGGACGACGATTCGGCCAAGATGACATCATCCGTCACCGGCCAGCCCTACAGTGAATTGCCGACCGCCTATCTCTACAAGCAATCCAACATCCCTCGGCCGCCGGCCTGCGGCTGCAATGCCGCCGCGCAGGGCTTCCAGATCATCGCCGGCAATCCGCCGTATCCGGAACAGTCGTTGCCCGATACGGACGCTGCTCCGTTCATCCCGGTCCCGGCGTCCAAGCCGGATCCAGGTGCCGATCCGGAAACCCTGGCCAATCTGGAAGGCGGGCTCGATCGCGAGGCGATCAAGCGACTTTCGGTCAAGCCGGTGACGTCGCCAGTGTCAGCGCTGCCACCGGAACAGCGCAAGGTCAGGGTCGTCGGGCCAACGTTCCTTCCCGACCCATCAGCGGCAATAGATCTGCAAGCTCCGGCCCCGAAGACAGTCCGGTAAGGGCTGTTCTGAGCGGCATGAACAGGGCTTTGCCCTTGCGGCCGGTCGCTTCCCTGATCTTGCCCGTCCAGTCCTTCCAGATCGTCGCGGTCCAGGGTTCCTCCGGCAGCAGATCGAACGCCTGTCCGAGGAAATCGCGGTCTTCATCGGAAAATTCCGGCTTCTCCTGCGGGCCCTCGCGCAGGATACGCCACCAGTTGACCGCATCGGCCAGCCTGTCGAGATTGCCGCGCACCGCCAGCCAGAACGGCTCGGCCTGCTCGCCCGAGACGCCGAGCACGATCAGCCGGTCTTGCGCCTCGGCGAACGGCATGTGGTGCAGCAGTGTCCGGTTGAGCACGAACAGCTCGTCCGGATCGAACTTGGCCGCCGACTTCGAAGTTGCCGCCGGATCGAAGCGTTCGGCGAGTTCACCCATCGTCGGCACCGCCGCGACATTCTCCGAAGTGCCGACCAGCACGGCCAGCGAGGCGACCGCCATCGGCTCGATGCCGTCCTCGCGCAGGCTTTCGATCGAGAGCGCGCCGGTGCGCTTCGACAATCCCTCGCCCGATGCGGTGGTCAGGAGGTTGTGGTGGCCGAACACTGGCGGCGTGGCAGCCAGCGCCTGGAACAGGGCGATCTGCACGCCGGTGTTGGTGACGTGATCATCGCCACGGATGACATGGCTGACGCCCATCTCTATGTCGTCGACCACGGAGGGAAGCGTATAGAGATAGGTGCCGTCCTCGCGCACAAGGACCGGGTCGGAAAGCGAAGCGAGGTCGACGGTTTCCTCGCCGCGCACCAGATCGTTCCAGTGGATTTCGGTGCGTTCCGGCTGTTGCGGATCGCTTGAGAAATTGGGGAGGAGGAACCGCCAGTGCGGACGGCGGCCATCGGCCTGGTATTCGGCGATCTGCTCGTGCGTCAGCGCCAGCGCCTCGCGGCCATAGACGGGCGGCAAACCACGCGTGCGGCGCACCTTGCGCCTCAGATCGAGTTCCTCCGGCGTTTCATAGCAGGCATAGAGAACGCCTGCCGCCTTCAGCCTCTCGACCGCCGCGTCATAGACCTCGAAACGCCGCGACTGGTACTCGGTGGCGTCGGGAAAAATGCCCAACCAATGCAGGTCGTAGAGGATGGCGTCGGAAAACTCCTGCTTCGAGCGGGCAATGTCGGTGTCGTCGAAGCGCTGGATGAAGCGACCCTTGTTGTTCATGGCAAACAGCCAGTTGAACAGAGCCGTGCGCGCATTGCCGATATGGATGCGGCCGGTTGGCGACGGGGCGAAACGAACGGTAACTGTCATGAACGGGGCGTACCGGATGCTTTTGTGATTGACAAGACGCGCCCCCGCGCTGCCCGGCAGACATAGAACATGGCGGCTGGAATGAAAAGACCGGGGCGGCGCGCGCCTCAGGCGGCGCTTAGGCGGCAGCCAGCCGGTGGCGCCGACGAACAGGTCGTTGAAGGCTACCCGTGGCCGAAGTCGTCGGAACTGAGGCGGGTCCAGCGGTCGCCCATCACCCCACCGATAAAGATGTCGCCGGAGCGGACCGCTTCCGTGACCTCGGCGATTCGCGAGCGGACCATCGTCCCCCCGGCATAGCGGAAGAAGACATTCCTGTAGCCGAAGAGTTGCGGCATGAATCTGCTCTGCGTCTGCCCGGTGATACCCACGCAACCCATATCCCGCGCGGCCGAGATAAGGCCATCCAGGGTCGCGCGCCAGTGAGATCCGGACGCCTGGATTTGCAACAGGTTCGCGATATCGCCGGCTTGACCGTAGAAGGCATAGCAGCCGAGCATTTTGCCCGTTTCGTCGTAAGCCCCACCGAAATGAAGTGGGCCGTCGGCCCGCTTCTCGGCCGCTAGCGCGAGCAGCCGTGGCAGCTCGCCATCCTTCCAGCTCGGCCGAAGAGAGTAATCGGACAGCAGGGTCGGCAGCCGCTCGGCAAATTGCACGGCATCGATCGGCTCGCAGTGGACCCGTTGCGACGCTGAAAGCTGGACGGGGGGCTCGAACCTTCTTTTCGCAAGAGCATCGAATGCTCTCGCGCAGGGATCGAGTGCCAAGCGAGGCAGGCCGGGCCACTTACGGTGCAGTGTGGCGGCGGCCATCGCGGCTGGTCGGAAAATACAGGTCCATCCCAGACAATGCACCGGCAGGAGCTGATACTTCATCGGGCGCGCGAAGGCCAAGGATGTCCGGTTGGCCGAATCGGTCAGCTGCAGATCGAATTCGCCTTGGTGCAAGGCACGCAGCAATTGCGGTCCGGCCGAGCCGTCATCGGTGCCGGGGTCGGCCATGAGCGGACCGATGATCGCCGCATTCAATGTCGCTCCGTTGAGCTCGTAGCGGGCTTTCAGGACGCCGAGGAACCCACCCAGACGACCTTGCCGGTTGACCTGGACAAGAGCATTGCTCGCACCGGACTGGCCGGCAGGGTCAAGATAAATCTCTCTCATATACGCGGCCGTCTCCGCGATCGCGCGATCGCGCAGATGACGCCGCCGCCGGCGAAACTTGGTCAGGAAGAGTGCGGCGACGCTCTCGAGATCTTCGGCAGCGAGCGGCCGAACCGAGCCGTGCGATTCCAGCACCGACGGCGCGGCCACCTTTCCCGGACCGGCATTTGCGGAAAGATGCATCGCGAAGAGCGCCCCTGGGTTGCCTTTCTTAAATATATATCAACCAAAGGTAGAAACAACATTTCTCGATCGGTATGATGAACAGGCGTTTCAAAAACTCAAGATCGGAAAAGGACTTCACAGGCAGATTGGTTCGGCCGACATATGCTGAGCGACAGCGGCATCGGACGTCTCCGGTTTGCCGATGTGCTCGCAACAGGTTGGGTTCCGCCCTGCGATTGCGCCCCCTGCCTGGCTGACAGCGCCTGATAGAGGCGGCCTCCGGCCGAAGCCGGAGGCCACCCCAGGTCAAATCACCAGACCCTTGGTCAGCTCCAGCGCCTGGCGCTCGAACAGGCGGCGGTAGATACCGCCCTTCAGCCGGATCAGTTCGTCATGCGAGCCTTCCTCGACGATCTTGCCGCGATCGAAGACCAGCAGCCTGTCGAGCGCCCGCACCGTCGAAAGCCGGTGCGCGATGACCAGCGTCGTGCGGCCGACCATCAGCCGCTCCATCGCCTGCTGGATCAGCACTTCCGACTCCGAATCAAGGCTCGATGTCGCCTCGTCGAGGATCAGGATGCGCGCATCGGCAAGGAACGCGCGTGCGATCGCCACGCGCTGACGCTCGCCGCCCGACAGTTTCACACCGCGCTCGCCGACCAGCGTGCCATAACCCTTCGGCAGGCTGGTGATGAAGTCGTGCGCGCTCGCCAGCTTTGCGGCGTGCTCGATCTCATCTTGCGTCGCACCCGGCCTGCTATAGGCGATGTTCTCGGCCAGCGACCGGTGGAACAGGATCGGCTCCTGCTGGACGATGGCGATCTGCCCGCGCAGCGACGCCTGCGCCACTTGCGAGATGTCCTGGCCGTCGACCAGGATCCTTCCCGCATTGACGTCATAGAGCCGCTGGATGAGCTTGACGAAGGTCGTCTTGCCCGAACCCGAATGGCCGACCAGTCCGACACGTTCACCCGGCGCGATATCGACCGAAAAGTCGCGATAGAGCGCCAATCGGTGATTGCCGTAGTGAAAGGTGACGTTGTCGAAGCTGATCCGTCCTTCAGTGATGCGGATCGGCTTGGCGCCGGGCCGGTCCTCGATGCCGAGCGGTTCGGACTGGAAATCGACCAGCTCCTCCATGTCGTTGATCGAGCGCTGCAGATTGCGGATATGCGTGCCGATATCCCTGAGATAGCCCTGCAGCACGAAGAACGAGGTCAGCACAAAGGCGACGTCGCCGGCGCTTGCCTGTCCCCACGACCACAGCATCAGCGCAAGGCCGATCACCGCCGCGCGCATGACCAGCAGCAGCGCCCCTTGCGTGGTGCCGTTGATGGTGCCGCGCACCCAGGTGCGCCGCGTGCGCGCACGCCATTTGGCGACGACCCTGGCGAGGCGGTGCTCTTCGCGCTCCTCGGCGCCAAAGCCCTTGACCACGGCGTTACAGCTGACCGCGTCGGCCAGCGAGCCGCCGAGGCGCGTGTCCCAGGTGTTGGCGAGCCTTGCCGCCGGCGCGACATAACCAAGCGACAGCATCGCCGTCACCATGATGAACAACACCGAGCCGGCGGCAACCACCGCGCCCATCAGCGGCCAGAACCAGCCGAGCAGCAGCGTCGAGCCGACCAGCATGACGATGGACGGCAGCAGCGCGATGAGGATCGTGTCGTTGAGCAGGTCGAGCGCCCACATGCCGCGCGTCACCTTGCGCACGGTCGAGCCGGCAAAGCTGTTGGCATGCCAGTCGGTGGAAAAGCGCTGGACGCGATGGAAGGCGTCGGCGGCAATGTCCGCCATCATCTTCAGCGTCAGCTCAACGATCGCCATGAACGCAAGGTTGCGCAAGACAACGCCGGTCAATGCCAGGGCCATCAGCATCGAAAACGCCGTCATCGCGGCATTCCAGGCAATCGTGTCGGCGCCGGCGCTGCTGGCGACGGCGTCGACCAGCCGGCCAGAATAGAGCGGCGTCAAAACGTCGGCCAGCGTCGACAGCAGGAAGCCGCCCATGATCAGCGAAAGCCGCCACGGCTGGCGCCGCCAATGGGTGAGCGTGAAACCAAGAACGCTGCGAAAGGCGCTCGCGCGCAAATCGATCTTAAAACGAGCCATGATGTCATTCGGGCGCAAACGAGCCCGATCCCAGTAAAGTCGAAAATTGAAAACCGCGCTGGGGCAATGCGCCCAGGCATGCGGAGGTTCGGCATAGGTGACGGCGCCCGATTTATCGGGTGGCGACCGGCATCGGCATAAGCCCGTACTCGACCCGGCATCGGCGCGAAGGGCAAACCTTCGCCGGACGCCAGGTGAGACCTAAGCTTCGCGGCCTCGCATTACCATTTGAAATACTGCCATTCGGACCTCCCGCAAGACAATTGCGGAGCGGCCCTTATAGAGACGCTCGGGCAGATCGCCAAGACGGGCTCTCGCCGAAAGCGTATCTGGTCCAACCACTGCGATTATTTTGCAACAACGGCGGCAAGCCGCGCGCCTCATTCAGGAATGCGATCCAAGCGCATGTAGCGACCGTCGGTCGATGGCTTGAACCCGAGCTTTTCATACAAACCATGGGCATCGCTGGTCGACAGGCTCCAGTGGAAAACCGTCCTGACTTCCGGATGATCGATCAGGGCCTGGACGAGGCGGCTGCCGATGCCCTGCCCGCGATGCTCGGGCCAGATGATGATATCGGCGAGATAGGCGAACACCGTACGGTCCGTGATCGCCCGCCCGAAGCCGACTTGCTTGCCATCGATGTAGGCGCTGACGCAAAGCGAATTGGCAAAGGCGCGGCGATGGACCTCGTCACTGCGCCCGGCGCCCCAATAGCTCGCCATCAACAGGTCGGATGTCGCCCGGAAATCGATCCGTGACGGGTCGAAGCTGATTTCACAGTCGGGCATGGCTATCTCCGGCTGCGGCATGGCGCGAACTTTCGGTCAGGAAACCGTGTCCAGCCGATCCCTGAACCGGTTGGTGATGGGATAGCGGCGGTCGCGCCCGAAGTTCTTTTTGGTGATCTTCACACCAGGTGCTGCCTGCCGGCGCTTGTATTCGGCGATGTAGAGCAGGTGCTCAATGCGCGTCACCGTCGCCCGGTCATGGCCGCGCGCGACGATGTCGTCGACGCCCATCTCGTTCTCGACCAGGCATTCGAGGATATCGTCCAGCACCGGATAGGGCGGCAGCGAATCCTGGTCGGTCTGGTTCTCGCGCAATTCCGCCGACGGCGCCTTGTCGATGATGTTCTTCGGGATCACCTCGCCGGAGGGGCCAAGTGCGCCCGGCGGCACGTGGCTGTTGCGCCAGCGCGACAGCGCATAGACCTGCATCTTGTAGAGGTCCTTGATCGGATTGAAGCCGCCATTCATGTCGCCATAGAGCGTGGCATAGCCGACCGACATCTCGCTCTTGTTGCCGGTGGTGACGACCATCGAGCCGAACTTGTTGGAGATCGCCATCAGGATGGTGCCGCGCGCGCGGCTCTGCAAATTCTCCTCGGTGATGCCTTCCTTGGTGCCTTCGAACATCTGCGTCAGTGCGTGCAGAAAGCCTTCGACTGGCTCGAAGATCGGCACGATGTCATAGCGGCAGCCGAGCGCGCGGGCGCAATCCTCGGCATCTTTCAGCGAGTCCTTCGAGGTATAGCGGTAGGGCATCATCACCGCGCGCAGCCGCTCCTCGCCGAGCGCATCGACGGCCAGAGCCGCGCAGATCGCCGAATCGATGCCGCCGGACAGACCAAGCACGACGTTCTTGAAACCGTTCTTGTTGACGTAGTCGCGCAGGCCCAGCATGCAGGCGCGATAGTCGGCTTCCTCCCGTTCCGGGATTTTCGACATCGGCCCTTCCGAGCAGACCCAGCCTTCGGAGTTTCCGTTTTGCGCGCCTGCGGCGTCGCGGGTCCTCTTCCAGGTGGTGACGTCGACTGCTTCCTCGAACTGGCTCATCTGGAAGGCAAGTGTCTTGTCGGACCCTATGGCGAACGAAGCGCCGTCAAAGATCAGCTCGTCCTGGCCGCCAAGCTGGTTGGCATAGATCATCGGCAGTCCGCACTCGATGACCTGACGGATGACGACCTGGTGGCGAACATCGATCTTGGCGCGATAATAGGGCGAACCGTTCGGCACCAGCAGGATTTCCGCACCGCTTTCGGCCAGCGTCTCGCAGATGTCGACATCGCCCCAGATGTCCTCGCAGATCGGAATCCCGATGCGCACGCCGCGGAAATTGACCGGTCCCTGGATCTCCGGTCCGGCCTGGAAGACGCGCTTCTCGTCGAACTCACCGTAGTTCGGCAGATCGAGCTTGTAGCGCTCGGCAATGATCTTGCCGCCATCGGCGAAGATGATCGAATTGTGCGTGCCACTCTTGCGCTTCAGCGGCGTGCCGATGATGACGCCCGGGCCGCCATCGGCGGTATCCCTGGCGAAATCTTCTGCCGCCTTTTCACAGGCTTTCAGGAAGGCCGGCTTCAGCACCAGATCTTCCGGCGGATAGCCGGCGAGGAAAAGCTCGGTGTAGAGCACGAGATCGGCGCCCTGGCGGGCGGCATCCGCCCTCGCCTCGCGTGCCTTGGCGAGGTTGCCTGATATGTCGCCAACAGTCGGATTGAGCTGGGCGACGGCGATGCGCAGGATGTCGAGCTTCTTGGTCATGCCTGCTGACTTAGCGCGGCAAAATTCGCCGGGCAATGGCGTTCGTTTGGACCACTTCGGATCGAATGACGAATGTCATTTGCCACCATCGACATTCGTCATTCGGTCAGGACACGAGACGGCCTTGTATCAGTCGTCGCCCATATATTCGCGCAACGCTTGCGGCGAATGGTTCTCGCCGATCGACATCGCCAGGATGCGCGAAATATGCCGGCGCGGCAGGCCTGTCTGCGCGACCCACTGATTGATCTGCGCCTGGATCTTGTCGAGATCCCTCTTCGAAGTCGGGCTTTCGGCGATGTCGAGGCCGGCGTCGCGCAGAGCCGCGGCCATATCGCCTGAGATGACAAAGGCGTCCCAGCCCAGCCAGCGCAGGAAATACTGGCCGGTGTTGCCGCCGAGCCGGCTGCCATGCTTGCCGAGATAGGCCATCAGCCCGACCTGGTCGTCGGCCGGCCAGTTGGCGAGGAATTCGCCGAAGCCGCCATGCTCCTTCGACACGCGCTCGACAAAGGCCGCATTTTCGCGAACGGATTTGATCTTCTGCGGATTGCGCACGATGCGCTGATCGGAAGCCAGATCGTGCCAGAAATCATCGGGTTGGAACAACAGCCGCTTCGGTTCGAAGCGCAGAAACGCCTCTTCGAAACCTGGCCATTTCTGCTCGATGACGCGCCAGACGAAACCGGCGGCGAAGACGCGCTCGGCCATAACGGACAGAATGCGATTGTCCGCAATGTCAGCCACGGCGGCATTGTCGGGCGCCGGACCCAGCAGTGACGTCAGTTCCTCCTCGCCGCCTTTGCGTTTTGCAGCGCGTGCGCGGATTTTTGCGAAATCGGGCATTCTGCTTGCATCCTCACGTCGTGCTTTTGACGAACCGGCATCTTCCTATATGGAAACCAGGCTGCCAAGCCGATGCTTTTGTATGGAGACATCCATGAACAAGACCGTGCCCGAACTGGCCAATCGCTGGCTGAAGCGAAACCCGGAGAATTTGAGCGAGCTTGAGAGGCGGGTGCTGCAGAGTACCGTCGACCGCAAGCCCATATCGCAGGACATCAACGACAGTCTTGCCGGCCTTCAGGGCGCGGGCGACCGTATCGCAGATGCCATTGCGCGCGTCGGCGGTTCGTGGACGTTCATCCTGTCCTTTATCGCCTTCCTGATCCTCTGGATCGGTGCCAATTGGTGGCTGCTGGGGCAAGATTCGTTCGACCCCTACCCCTTCATCTTCCTCAACCTCGTCCTCTCGATGATCGCCGCCTTGCAGGCGCCGGTGATCATGATGTCGCAGAACCGCCAGGCGGCGCGCGACCGCATCGACGCCGCCCATGACTACGAAGTCAATTTGAAGGCCGAGATCGAGATCATGGCGCTGCACGAAAAGCTGGACGAGTTGCGCCACAGCCAGATCATCGGCATGCGCGACGAGATCGCGCAGATAGCCGAACAGCTGAAGCGGATCGACGAACGGCTCACCCCCCAGACCCAACCCTCATGACGCAGGCCATCCATCATTTCATCGAACAGTATGGACTGCTTGCCGTCTTTATCGGCTGCCTCGCGGAGGGCGAAAGCGCCGCCATCCTCGGCGGCTTCTTCGCCCACCAGCAGGTCTTTGTCTTGTGGCACGCCTTCCTCGCGGCTGGCCTCGGCGCCTTCGTCGGCGATACCTTCTTCTTCATCCTTGGACGAAGCTTTGCCGACCATCGCTACGTCGTCAGATTGCGCAGGCGGCCCGGCTTTCGCCGTGCCTTTCGCCTGCTCAACACCCATCCAAACATTTTCGTGCTGTCCAACCGCTACGTCTACGGCATGCGCCTTGTCGGCGGCGTCGCGGCCGGGCTTTCCAATATCCCCGCGCCGCGCTTCGTCATCCTCAACGCCATTTCATCGGTGATCTGGGCGGTGCTGTTCAGCACGATCGGTTATGTCTTTGGACTGGGGGCCGAACACTTCATCGGCCAGGCGTTGATGCGTCATGAGCGATTGCTGGTCGGGCTTGGTATCGGCCTGACGGTGGCGATCCTTGCCTGGTTCGTCGCCCGTCACATTGCCAAGAAGGAGCGCGCCAAAGAGAGCTGATCTGGACCTTGAGATTCAGGGCGGGCCGTCAGGCACGTCCTAGTCTACGCCGAGCGCGACATCACCCCGATCGAGGATCAGCGGAATGATCAGGTCTTCCTCGTCGGCAAGATGCCGGGTCAACATGGCGATCAGCCGGCTGTTTTCGTCGGCATAGGCGTCGGCGGCGAAGCGCTGTCTGTCCTCGCTCTCCTGCAGCGTCTTGATGAAGGCATTGGCCGCCTCGGCATTGCGCTGCAGCCCTTCATGGATGGTGTGGTGGTCGGCATCGAGAATCTCGAAGCCGCGCTTCAGCCGGGGCTCGGCCTTGGTGAAGACCGGGAAATATTGGTAATCCTCGACATTGTGGTGGCCATCGAGATTACCGAGAAAATGGTTGAGGCGAGGCGCGAACCAGCGCGCGAAGTCGGGCGCCGTCAGCCTGCCCTCGCGATAATCGCCAATGCCCTTGGTCAGCATGCCGCCGAGTTCGCGGAACATGTCGTGCCGCTGCAGCCACATATTGGCGATGCCGCGGATGTTGGCATGGTCCTGCCAGTTTTCACGCGGGTATTTTTCGACGAGCCAGCGCAGATCGTCCGGCAGGCCTTTGCGTTCCAGAAGCAGAAAGTTGGTGGCTTCAGACATGACGGTTTCCTTTGGTAACCGACATGTAGGAACTGAAGCATCAGATCGGTAGCCCCGTGATCCGCTCGATGATGGCGATGCCCCAGACGCCGGCAACGATGAGCACCGAAATCAGCACCGCCAGCGAACCGCAGTCCTTGGCCAGTTGGATGTCGACATTGAACTCGCGGCTGAAAGCATCGCACGCCGCCTCGATGCCGGTGTTCAGCACTTCGACCATGATCAAGAGCAGCACCGCGCCGATCAGCAAGGCATAGCCGCGCCACGAGATCGAAACGAACCAGCCGAGCGGCAAGGCCAGCGCCAGCAGCATCAGCTCCTGCTGGAAAGCCTTTTCGCTGACGGCCAGTTTGCGAAACGCCCGCACCGAATTGAAATAAGCGTCGATCAGCCGCTGCATGCCAAACCCCTTTCCGAATCACCGGCACGGGATAATGCAATGGCTGGCCAGATCAATGGAATACGGCGACTTATCCCAGATTCATTCGTCCGCCACCTTGATTGACGGCGTCGACTTTTCGAATTGCGGCAGCGTGTCATCGATCGAATAGTAGTCGCCCTTGTCGCCGACAAAGATGTGGCATTGGCCCCTGAGATCGGTCGGTTCGTCGAACGATCCCGCAAGAACCGAGACATAGGCGTCTTCGCGCGGCTTCCAAAACAGCACCGACCCGCATGTCTTGCAAAACCCGCGCCTGGCGAAAGCCGATGCTTCGTACCAGGTGATGCTTTCCGTGCCTTCGATCACGATATCGGCGTCGGCGACATTGGTCGCGGCATAGAAATGTCCGCTCTGCTTGCGGCATTGCGAGCAATGGCAATAGATGACGCCGCGCAGCGCCCCGCGCGTCCTGAAGCGAACCGCTCCGCACAGACACGCTCCCGTGTGATTGTCGCTCATCTCGACCCCTTCCTGAAGAAAAAATTGCCCGCATTCAGGATTCCAGCTTTGCGGCACCCACACGCAAGCAAATGCGACATGTATTGGCGCGGCGAATCCGAAATTCAGTTTCATTTTCAAGAGCGCAATGCGCGAATTTCGGATTCAAGGCCGCCAAACTGGCGTCGGTATGGATTGTTGTGCGCGGATTGAAGCTTCTACAGCCGCAGGTAGGGAAAAACGTGCCCGTTTCTTACAAATTAAGGAAACTTTAGCGCTGGCGCATTTATGGTCACGGCAAGCGAAGGCCGTGGGTGGGGACGCATCCTTCGTAAATTGCTCTGAAGTGCCTGTCGCATTCCCCAGGTCGGCGACAAAGGGAACCCGCGAATTCTGCGGCGGAATCCGAGGGGAAGAATCAAAATGCAGCCGGTACCTGTCCCGACCGAACGAAGCACCGACATCGCAGCCACTGCTGTTGCCACAATGCGCCAGCTGGGCGTACTTGGCCTGCCGCGCAACTACGAGATTTTCTACGAGGCCCTGAGCGGCACCAATCGCGAACTCAGCCTCGCCGTCGTTTCGCTGAGCAGCCGGCCGACACAAGATGAGCTGGATCAGATCGGACGCACTTTCTTTGCCCATAACCATGGTCCCGGCATCGTCGAGCATGCCAGGGACGTCATTGCCAGGGAGCTCGAGGAAGTCGCTTCGCTGTTGAGGAGCGAGCGCAGCCACATCGAGAAATACGGCCGGATCCTCGATGAGACATCGAGCGGCCTCAGTGGCCGCAGCCTTCTCTCTCAGGATCTTTTGCAGAAGATCGCCAACGCCATGGCGATTGCCACCAATTCGACGATCGACCACGGCCGGCAGGTGGCCTCGACGCTCAGCGACAAGACGGCCGAACTCGAGAGCGTCAAGTCGAAGCTCGAGGAGTACAAGCGGCTAGCCGACACCGATCCCTTGACCCACATCTGGAATCGCCGCGCCTTCGACAAGGAAATCACCAGGATCTACAACAGCAACAAGGGTATCCTGTTCAACGCCTTGGTCCTTGCCGACATCGATCGCTTCAAGGACATCAACGACCGCTACGGCCACCCGGTCGGCGACAAGATCATCCAGATCATCGCCGACATCTTCCAGACCAGCATCCGCGGCGACATGTTCGTCGCCCGCACCGGCGGCGAGGAGTTCGCGCTGATCATCGAGGGCGCCAGCGAGGACGCCACCTATGAGATCGCCGAGCGCATTCGCGCCCTGATCGAGCAGACGCCGTTCACCAGCAGCCAGACCGGCACGAATTACGGCACCGTCACCGTCTCGATGGGCATCTGCATGGCATCCGAGGCCGAGGGCCCGGAGGATCTCTATACCAAGGCCGACCGGGCGCTCTATCGTTCGAAGGTCAGCGGCCGCAACCGCGTCACCAAGCACTCGATGATGGCTGGCCGGGCCGGCAAGAGCTGGCTTCTGTACAAGAAGGACTGAGCTTCTCCGTCGGTCGCTCCTCAGGATTGTTTTGCATCCGCACCTTTCCATATGAATTTTTGTGGACTATATTTTCCACAGAAATAGGAAGGCATCGCCATGCAACCTCAAACCGCTGCCAAAACAGCCGAGAATGCAGTCCTGACCAAGGCAACGCTGCGCGCGGCTGATCTGCTGGACATCACCGCCAGGATGCTGGCCTCGGTGATCGGCGTTTCGGAGGCCACGGTTTCGCGCATGCGCAGGGACGAATTCCTGCTCGAGCGCGGCACCAAGCCATTCGAGCTCGCCGTGTTGTTCGTCAGGCTGTTCCGCTCGCTCGACGCCATTGTCGGCGGCGACGCGGCTGTCGCCCGGGCATGGCTGAAGAACGCCAACACGGCGTTCGATGCCGCTCCGCTTGAAAAAATCCTCACCATCACCGGGCTTGTCGATGTCATCGCCTATCTGGACTCCCGACGCGCTCTCGTCTGAAGCCGTCGGCATCGACGGCAAATACTGGCGTATGGTCGAGGCGCAGCACCATGTCTCGACGCTCAAGATCGTCGACACGCTCGACGAGCAGGCGATGCTGGAAGACCTGATCGAGGAAACCAAGCCGCAGATTCCCCTCGAATGCCGCCATCTCCACTATCTCCTGGCGACGCCCTTCCGCTACGGCTCGGTCTATCCGCACGGTTCGCGCTTCCGCCGCGCCGGCAGGACCAAGGGCGTCTACTATGCGGCCGAGACCATGATGACCGCGGTGGCCGAAATGGCCTTCTACCGGCTGCTGTTCTTTGCCGAGTCGCCCAAAACACCCTGGCCGAGCGACGCCGCCGAATACACGGCCTTTGCCGCCGCGATCAAATGCGCCGAGGCAGTCGATCTCACCCGGCCGCCGCTCGATCGAGACGCGGCGGCATGGACGCATCCGGCCGACTATGCCGCTTGCCAGGCCATTGCCGACGTCGCCCGCGAGGCCGGGCTGGAGGCAATCCGCTACCGCTCGGCACGCGACCCCAAAGGCGCCAACATCGCGCTGCTGACCTGCCGCGGCTTTGCCAAGGCCAAGCCGATGGAGCCGCAGACCTGGCGCATCCGGCTCGGCGCGTTCGGCGTGCAGGCGATCTGCGAATTTCCGGAAAAACGGATCGAATTTTCCAGAACCGCCTTTGCCGATCCCCGTCTAACCGACTTGCGCTGGGAACGCGGGCACTGAGCCGAAAACGAAAAAGGCGCCGGATGTCTCCAGCGCCTTTTCATGGGTTCATTCAGATCGCGGCGAAAATCAGCCGTTGACGGCCTGCTTGTGCTGCACCGGGTGGCTCTTCTTCAACAGATCCGAGACCAGGAACGCCAGTTCGATCGCCTGGTCGGCGTTAAGGCGCGGATCGCAATGGGTGTGGTAGCGGTCCTGCAACTCCTCGGCGGTGATGGCGCGCGCGCCACCGGTGCATTCGGTGACGTTCTTGCCGGTCATCTCGACATGGATGCCGCCCGGATGCGTGCCTTCGGCGCGGTGCACCTCGAAGAAGGTCTGCACCTCCTTCAGGATGCGGTCGAACGGCCGCGTCTTGTAGCCGGCGGCCTCGATCGTGTTGCCGTGCATCGGGTCCGACGACCACACCACGCTGCGGCCTTCCTTCTGCACCGCGCGCACCAGCTTGGGCAGGTGGTCGGCGACCTTGTCGGAGCCGAAGCGGGCGATCAGCGTCAGCCGGCCGGGCTCGTTTTCAGGATTGAGCAGGTCGATCAGCTCCAGCAAGCCGTCCGGCGTCAGCGACGGGCCGCATTTCAGCCCGAGCGGGTTCTTGATGCCGCGGCAATATTCGACATGCGCATGGTCGGGCTGGCGGGTGCGGTCGCCGATCCAGATCATGTGGCCAGAGGTGGCATACCAGTCGCCGGAGGTTGAATCGACGCGGGTGAGCGCCTCCTCGTAGCCGAGCAGCAGCGCCTCGTGGCTGGTGTAGAAATCCGTCTCGCGCAGCGCGTAATTGGTCTCCGAGGTGATGCCGACGGCCTTCATGAAGTCCATCGTCTCGGTGATGCGGTTGGCGAGAGACTCATACTTCTCACCCTGCGGGCTGTCGGACACGAAGCCGAGCATCCAGCTATGCACGTTCTCCAGGCTGGCATAGCCGCCCTGCGCGAAGGCGCGCAACAGGTTGAGCGTCGCCGCCGACTGGCGGTACGCCATCTCCTGGCGTGCGGGATCGGGAATGCGCGACTTGGCGTCGAACTCGATGCCGTTGATGATGTCGCCGCGATAGCTGGGCAGCGTCACGTCGCCCTTGGTCTCATTGTCGGAGGAGCGCGGCTTGGCGAACTGGCCGGCGACGCGGCCGACCTTGACCACCGGCTGCGCGCCGGCGAAGGTGAGCACCACCGACATCTGCAGGAAGACGCGGAAGAAGTCGCGGATGTTATCCGCGCCATGCTCGGCAAAGCTTTCGGCGCAATCGCCGCCCTGGAGAAGGAAGGCGTCACCGGCTGCGACAGCCGCAAGCTGCTTCTTCAGCTTGCGCGCCTCACCTGCAAAAACCAGCGGCGGAAAGGTTGCGAGCTGGGCTTCCGTGTTCTTCAGCGCGGCAAAGTCCGGATAGGCAGGAACCTGCTTGATCGGCATCGCTCTCCAAGAATTCGGCGACCATTTCGTCATCGCTGCACCCAACGCTCTTTCCAGCGGCCTGTACTCCGCCATTCCCGCCCCCATATGGGGATCGCGGCTCCATACACGAAGCCGATTTCCTATTCTAGACCGGAATTCAAGCGCTGGCGAATGTGCCGGCTACGCTAAGCCGCCTTCTCCACCAGCCGCGCCAGCTGGGTCATGACGACCGCGGAGCCCGCCAGCCGCTTCTCGGCCGTTGGCCAATCGCGCACGAAGACGACGCTGTGGTCCGGCCGGATCTTGGCCAGCGAGCCCTGCTCGCCGATGAACCGGACCAGCCCGACCGGGTTGGAGAATTCGCGCTTGCGGAAATGGATGACGACGCCTTTCGGCCCGGCGTCGAGCTTCTCGACATTGGCCTTGCGGCACAGCGCCTTGATGAAGACGATCTTCAACAGATGCTTCACCTCCTCCGGCAGCGGGCCAAAGCGGTCGATCAGCTCGGCGCCAAAGGCGTCGATTTCCTCGGTGTTTTCGAGATCGCCGAGGCGGCGATAAAGCGCCAGCCTGAGCTGCAGATCCGGCACATAGCTCTCCGGAATCATCACCGCCGTGCCGACGGCGATCTGCGGCGACCAACCGCCATCCTGCACTTCGCCGGAATCCTTCACCTCGGCGACAGCCTCTTCCAGCATCTGCTGGTAGAGTTCGAAACCGACCTCCTTGATGTGGCCGGACTGTTCTTCACCGAGAAGATTGCCGGCGCCTCTGATATCGAGGTCGTGGCTGGCCAGCTGGAAGCCTGCGCCCAGCGTGTCGAGCGATTGCAGCACCTTGAGCCTCCGCTCGGCGGTGTCGGTTAGCTTGCGGTTGGCCGGCAGCGTGAACAGCGCATAGGCGCGCACCTTCGAGCGGCCGACGCGGCCGCGCAACTGGTAGAGCTGCGACAGGCCGAACATGTCGGCGCGATGGATGATCAGCGTGTTGGCGGTCGGGATGTCGAGGCCGGATTCGACAATCGTCGTCGACAACAGCACATCGTACTGGCCGTCATAGAAGGCATTCATAATGTCGTCGAGTTCGCCCGGCGGCATCTGGCCATGGGCCACCGCCACCTTCAGCTCAGGCACGGATTCTCTTAGGAAATCATGGATTTCCGCCAGATCGCTGATACGCGGAACGACATAGAAGGAATGCCCGCCGCGATAGCGCTCGCGCAGCAGCGTCTCGCGAATGACCAGCGGATCGAAGGGCGATATGAAGGTGCGCACCGCCATACGGTCGACCGGCGGCGTGGCGATCAGCGACAGCTCGCGCACCCCGGTCAACGCCAGTTGCAGCGTGCGCGGGATCGGCGTCGCCGACAGCGTCAGCACGTGCACATCGGTCTTCAGGTCCTTCAACCGCTCCTTGTGCTTGACGCCAAAGTGCTGCTCCTCGTCGATGATCAGCAGGCCAAGATTCTTGAAAGAGATCGCGGAACCGAGCAGCGCGTGGGTGCCGATAACGATGTCGACCTGCCCTTCGGCGATGCCTTTCTTGGTTTCGGCCAGTTCCTTGGCGCCGACCAGCCGCGAGGCCTGGCCGACACGAATCGGCAGGCCGGAAAAGCGCTGCGAAAACGTCTTGAAATGCTGGCGCGACAACAGCGTCGTCGGTACCACCACCGCCACCTGAAACCCTTCCATCGCGGCGATGAAGGCGGCGCGCAGCGCCACTTCTGTCTTGCCGAAACCGACATCGCCGCAGATCAGCCGGTCCATCGGCTTGCCGGCGGCCAGATCGTCGCGCACCGAGTCGATCGCCGTCTGCTGGTCGTCGGTCTCCTCATAGGGGAAGCGGGCGGCGAACTCGCCATAGAGGCCTTCGGCCGGCACCAGTGGCGGTGCGGAGCGCATCTGCCGCTCGGCGGCGATGCGGATCAGCTGCCCGGCCATGTCGAGCAGACGCTTCTTCAGCCGCGCCTTGCGCGACTGCCAGGCGCCGCCGCCAAGCTTGTCCAACGTCGCTTCGGCTGAGTCAGAGCCGTAGCGCGACAGAAGCTCGATGTTCTCGACCGGCAGGAACAGCCGGTCGTCGCCGGCATAGTGGATTTCCAGGCAATCATGCGGCGCGCCGACTGCTTCGATGGTGCGCAGGCCGATGAAGCGGCCAATGCCGTGGTCGGCGTGGACGACAATATCGCCGGCCGACAGCGCCGAGGCCTCGGCAATGAAATCGGAGGGACGCTTCTTGCGCTTCGAACGGCGGATCAGCCGGTCGCCGAGAATGTCCTGTTCGGCGACGACGACAAGTTTTTCGGTCTCGAAGCCGGATTCGAGCGGCAGCACGGCCAAGGCCGCCTGCCCCGGCTCGAGCTTTTCGGCTTCCGCCAGCGTTGCAACCTGCTTGAGGTTGCCGAGATGGTGTTCGGCAAGGATCTGGCCAAGCCGGTCGAGCGAGCCTTCGGTCCAGCCGGCAACAACAATGCGGCGGCGCGCCGCGCGCTCATTAGCGATGTGTTTGACGACGACATCGAACACATTGGCGTTCGGGTCGGCGCGCTCCTCGACAAAGCTGCGGCCGTGGCGCGAACCGGCATGGTAGACCTTTTTCGCACCGGCATCGGGTGCGTCGAACGGCGTGAAATCGATCGCTTCACGTGGCCCGAGCGAGGCGATCAGGTTTTCCGGAGAGAGATAGAGCAGGTCCGGCGGCACCGGCTTGTAGGGCACGGCATCCTTCAAGGCACCATCGGCCTGCTTCCTGCGCGCCTCGTAATGGTCAAGGATCAGCGTGTGGCGCTCGGCCAGCGCCTCATGCGCCAGATGGTCGAAAATAACAGGCGTGTCGGGCAGATAGTCGAACACGGTCTCCAACCGCTCGTAGAAGAACGGCAGCCAGTGCTCCATGCCGGCGAAGCGACGCCCTTCGCTGACCGCCGCATAGAGCCCGTCATCGCGCTGCGGCGCGCCAAAAGCTTCGATATAGGAGCGGCGGAAGCGGCTGATGGTTTCCGGCGTCAGCGCCACTTCGCTCATCGCCTGCAGCGCCATCGACTTGCGCTGGCCAGTGGTGCGCTGGGTGGCTGCATCGAAGACGCGGATCGATTCCAGCGTGTCGCCGAAGAAATCGAGCCTGAGCGCTTCGGTCCAGCCGGGGGCGAACAGGTCGAGAATGCCACCGCGCACAGCGAACTCACCGATGCCGCGCACCGTCGGCACGCGCTCGAAACCGGATGTTTCCAGCCGCGACACGAGTACGTTCATGTTGATCTGGTTGCCGGGCCTGGCATGAAAAGTCTGTGCCTCGACCAGCTCGGACGGCGGAATGCGCTGCAACAATGCATTGGCGGTGGTGAGGATGACGGCGCGGTGCGGCTTCTTCGCCAGCGCGATCATGGCGGTCAGCGCATCGAGGCGCTTGGCGGCCGCATCCGAGCCGGGCGAGACGCGGTCGTAGGGCAGACAGTCCCAGGCCGGCAATTCCAGCACGGGCAGGCCTGGGGCCGCGAAGGACAGCGCCTCGATGATCGCCGGCAGCCGCTGGCCGTCGCGTGCCACGAACAGAACCGGCTTGTCGGGCGCGATCTCGAGTGCCGCCTGCACCAGCGCAAAGGCTTCGTAGCCGTCGGCGACGCCGTCGACGATGAACTGGCCGGCGCGGCCTTTCGGCAGACCGATGGTGGGAATGAGGCTCATGAAATCACGGTCTTGTTTTATCGCAACTCCGAACGGAAAACCGCTTCGCACTTTTCCTGGAATTGCTTGTGTTCAGAAAGTCATGGTTCGGCGGGACGCCAGGATCTTTGCAGGACGGCGCAGTCGATATCCGCCGTCACCGGGCGTTCGCCAGTGATCATCGGCAGGAATTCAGTGTCGGGAATGTCGAGGAGCCTCTCATATTGGTCGATTTCCTCGTTGGTCAAGGCACCGATCTCAGCGTCGGCGAAAGTGCCGAGGATCAGGTCCATCTCGCGCATGCCGCGATGCCAGGAGCGAAACAGAAGCTTGCGGCGGTGGGCGTCCAGCCCCTCGCTTGATCTCGTCGTTCCGGTCATTGTGCCGCATCCTCACTTGCTGCGGCGCATATAGCGTGGATAGAAGGTGCTGTCAGCCTTGCGCTGTAGCCGTCGCGACATAAGCTGACATCATGCGTCCTTCCATCCTCGATCCGCTGTTTGTCCCGATCACCTCGCTTGCCGGCGTCGGGCCGAAGGTCGGTGCCCTGATCGAGAAAGTCGTCGCCGCCGATCTGGGTGATCGCGCGGCGCGCGCGGGCGACCTTCTGTTCGTGCTGCCGCACACCGTCATCGACCGCCGCAGCCGGCCTGGTATCGCTGGCTCCGCGGAAGGCCAGATCGTCACGCTCGATGTGCGCATCGACCGCCACCAGCCGCCGCCGCGCGGCAACAAATCGGTGCCCTACCGCGTCTACGCCCATGACGACACCGGCGAGATCGCGCTGACCTTCTTCCATGCCCATGCTTCCTATCTGGAAAAGGCGATGCCCGAGGGCGAGCATGTCGTGGTCTCCGGCCGCATGGAATGGTTCAACGGTCGCCCGAGCATGGTCCACCCCGACCATATCGCGCTGGCCAGCGAAGCGGAGAACCTGCCGCTGGTCGAACCGGTTTATCCGCTCACCGCCGGGCTCTCGGGCAAGGTGCTGCGCCGGGCGATCGGCCAGGCGCTGGCGCGCG
The DNA here is from genome assembly GCA_014189435.1 of Mesorhizobium loti. Taxonomy (NCBI): domain Bacteria; kingdom Pseudomonadati; phylum Pseudomonadota; class Alphaproteobacteria; order Hyphomicrobiales; family Phyllobacteriaceae; genus Mesorhizobium; species Mesorhizobium loti. Next base: position 2,253,075 of record CP050293.1, on the reverse strand, counting down.
TGCCCGAATTCCCCGAATGGCAGGATGGCGCCTTCATGCGCCGGCACACCTTTGCAGCCTTCGGCGATGCGCTCGCCCGCATCCACAATCCGGCCGATCCGATCGATGTCTCCGTCGACGGCGCCGCCTGGCGGCGCCTCGCCTATGACGAGTTGCTGGCGGGCCAGGTCTCGCTGGCGCTGGTGCGGGCAAAAGTCCGTCGCCTGTCCGGGCGTCCCCTGGTCGGCGACGGCAGCATCGTCGAAAAACTGCGCGAGGCCCTGCCCTATTCGCTGACCGCTTCCCAAGAATTCGCGCTGGCCGAAATCAATGCCGACCTTGCCGATCCAGAGCGCATGCTGCGGCTTTTGCAGGGCGATGTCGGTTCCGGCAAGACGGTTGTCGCGCTGCTGGCCATGGCGCGTGCCGTCGAGGCCGGCGGCCAGGCGGCGCTGATGGCACCGACCGAAATCCTGGCGCGCCAGCATCTGGCAACGATCACGCCGCTGGCCGCAAAGGCCGGGCTGCGCATCGCCATCCTCACGGGGCGCGAGAAGGGTCGCGAGCGCACCGACACTCTGGCCGGCCTGGCAAGCGGCGAGATCGACATCGTCGTCGGCACCCATGCGCTGTTCCAGGACACGGTCACCTTCCACGACCTGGTCTTCGCCGTCATCGACGAGCAGCACCGCTTCGGCGTCCACCAGCGGCTTGCCATCACCGCCAAGGGCGATGCGCCCGACATGCTGGTGATGACCGCCACCCCCATCCCGCGCACGCTGGTGCTGACCGCCTTCGGCGACATGGACGTGTCGAAGCTGACGGAAAAGCCGGCTGGCCGCCAGCCGATCCGCACCGTCACCTTGCCTCTGGAAAGATTGGACGAACTGGTCGGCCGCATGGTCGACGCCGTCGCAGGTGGCCAGAAGATCTACTGGATCTGTCCGCTGGTCGAGGAATCCGAAGAGATCAAGCTGATGTCGGCCGAGGACCGTTTTGCTTCGCTGAAACCATTGTTCGGCGACCGTATCGGCCTCGTCCACGGCCGCATGAAGGGCGCCGACAAGGACGAGGCGATGCGCGCCTTCAAGCAGGGCGAGACACGCATCCTGATCGCCACCACGGTCATCGAGGTCGGCGTCGACGTACCGGACGCCACCGTCATGGTCATCGAGCACGCCGAGCGCTTTGGCCTGGCCCAGTTGCACCAGTTGCGCGGCCGGGTCGGGCGCGGTGACAAGCCCTCCTCCTGCGTGCTGCTCTACAAGGACCCGCTCGGCGAGACCGCGAAACGCCGGCTGTCGGTGATGCGCGAGACCGAGGACGGGTTCCTGATCGCCGAAGAAGATTTGAAGCTGCGCGGCGAAGGCGAACTTCTGGGCACCCGCCAGTCCGGTACGCCGGGCTTCCAGGTGGCGCGCATCGAGGCGCACGCCGATCTTCTGGAGGCTGCCCGCGACGATGCCAGATTGGTCCTGTCACGCGATCCGGAGCTGCAATCGCAGCGTGGCGAGGCGTTGCGCCTGCTGCTTTACTTGTTCGGCCGCGACGAGGCCGTGCGGCTCTTGCGCGCCGGCTGAGCCAGGGCGGCAACCGACGGGTTGGCCAGCACTCCCTCGATCGGCTCGCCGTTCACGACAACCATCTGCTTGACCTCGGGCGCCACCAGCCCGGCCGAGACGATCAGCTTGGCGCCGTCCTCGATCGTCATGTCGAGCAGGACGATATCCGACTTCGGCACATACATCAGAAAGCCGGTCGTTGGATTGGGCGTGCACGGCATGAACACGGCGATCAGCGGATCGCCTTCCTGATCAAGCTTCTGGTTGATCTCGGTTTCCTTCTCGCTGGCGACGAACACCAGCGACCACACGCCCTTGCGCGGATATTCGACCAACCCGACCTGGCGGAACATGTCGCCCTTGTTCGACAGCACGGTCTCGAAAATCTGTTTCAGCGAACCATAGATGCCGCGCACCAGCGGCATGCGGCCAAGCAGCCGCTCGCCGAAATTGACGATGGCGCGGCCGACAATGTTGGCCGTCAGAAAACCGATCAGCGTGATCAGGATGAGCGCCACGATCAGCCCGAACCCCGGCACCGGAAACGACAGGTAGGTGTCGGGGCTGTAACGGGCCGGAATATAGGGTTTCACCCAGGAATCGACCCAGCCGATGAACGACCAGGCGATGTAGGCGGTGATCGCCAATGGCGCGCAGACGATGAAGCCTGTGAGGAAATAGTTCCTCAGCCGGGTCATGCCGGAGGTCTTGGGAGCATCGGCCATGGTTCACCGGGGGCGCGGGTTGCAGCGCAACATAGTGAACCAGGGAGCGCATTGGAACTGCGAAGTTTTTAAAGGGTCGATTATGCCGCCACTTCCAGCGGTTCAATCCAAACGGAAGCAGCACACGTTCGCGATTAGCCGAAACATCCTTCCCTTCGTCATCCACGGGCGGAGCAAGAAGCGAAGCGACGCAGACCCGAGGATGGGATGACGAAAGGATGAGACCTACTCCACCGTCACCGATTTCGCCAGATTGCGCGGCTGGTCGACGTCGGTGCCCATGAACACGGCGGTGAAATAGGCCAGCATCTGGATCGGCAGCGCGTAGATGATCGGCGAGATGATTTCCGGCACGTCGGGCAGCACGATCGTCTCCATCGTCTTCACGCTCGTCAGTGCCGCCCCCTTGCTGTCGGTGATCAGGATGATCTTGCCGCCGCGCGCCGCCACTTCCTGCATGTTCGACACGGTCTTTTCGAAGATGCGGTCATGCGGCGCGATGACGATGACCGGCATGTTCTCGTCGATCAGCGCGATCGGCCCATGCTTCAACTCGCCCGCGGCATAGCCCTCGGCATGGATGTAGGAGATTTCCTTGAGTTTTAGCGCGCCTTCCATGGCCAGCGGGAAATTGGTGTCGCGGCCGAGATAGAGCACGTTCTTGTAGTGCGCGAGGTCGCGCGCGATCTTTTCGATCTGATGGTCGAGCTTCAGCACCTGGTTGGCAAAGCGCGGCGCCTCCGACAGTTCGCGCACGAAGGTCTTTTCCTGCTCCTTCGAAATCGTGCCGCGCGCCACGCCGGCGCGCACGGCAAGCGATGCCAGCACCGACAGCTGGCAGGTGAACGCCTTGGTCGAGGCAACGCCGATCTCCGGCCCGGCGAGCGTCGGCAGCACCACGTCGGATTCGCGCGCCATGGTCGATTCGCGCACGTTGACGACCGCGCCGATCTTCATCCCCGCCTTGCGGCAGTAGCGCAGCGAAGCCAGCGTGTCGGCGGTCTCGCCCGATTGCGAGATGAAGAATGCGGCATCGTTCTTCGATAGCGGCATTTCGCGGTAGCGGAATTCGGAGGCGACATCGATGTCGACCGGCAGCCGCGCATAGCGCTCGAACCAGTATTTGCCAATTAGGCCGGCGAGATAGGCGGTTCCGCAGGCCGAAATCGCAAGCCGGTCGATCTTGGCGAAATCGAAAGGCAGGTCGAGCGGCTTGGACACACCGCCGACGAAATCCAGATAATTCGCCAGCGTGTGCGAGATCACCTCGGGCTGTTCATGGATTTCCTTCTCCATGAAATGGCGACGGTTGCCCTTGTCGACCATGAAGCTGGTCGACAGCGACTGCTGGCGCTTGCGGTCGACCTTTGTGCCGTCGATATCGAAGATCTCAACACCGTTGCGGCGCACCACCGCCCAGTCGCCATCTTCCAGATAGGTGATCGAGTTGGTGAAGGGGGCGAGCGCGATGGCATCGGAGCCCAGGAACATCTCGCCATCGCCATGGCCGACGGCCAGCGGCGGGCCATTGCGAGCACCAACGATCAGGTCTTCATCGCCCTTGAACATGATCGCCAGCGCAAAGGCGCCTTCCAGCCGCTTCAGCGCCTGATGCGCGGCCTCGACCGGCTTCAGCCCTTTGGCCAGTTCGCGCGCCACCAGATGGGCGACGACCTCGGTGTCGGTCTGCGACGAGAAGGAATAGCCGTCGCGGATCAGTTCCTCGCGCAATTCGGCGAAATTCTCGATGATGCCGTTGTGGACGATGGCGACGCCGTCGGAAAAATGCGGATGCGCATTGGTCTCGTTGGGCACGCCATGCGTCGCCCAGCGCGTGTGGCCGATGCCGATCGTGCCATCGAGCGGCTCGTTTTTCAGCAAGCGTTCGAGGTTGACCAGCTTGCCTTCAGCGCGGCGGCGGCCGAGCTCACCATGCTCGATGGTGGCGACACCGGCCGAGTCATAGCCGCGATATTCCAACCGCTTCAGCGCATCGACGATGAGCGGCGCAACCTGCGAGTGGCCGACAATTCCAACGATACCGCACATGCAGAAAGCCCCCGATTCCCCATGGAAAACCAGCGCTATTTAGGGATGGCCGGCCTGCCGTGAAAGTCACATTGCATTTCGTCCCGTGTAATGGAACGCTTCTTGCTCGCATGCACCATGACAGACCGCTCTTGCAATCCGGTTACTGCAATCATTCGGTTTTTCAGCCATTCGGTTCTCGTTCGGGAAATATTTGGCTAAGCTTGAACCATGAATGAAGCCAAAACCACCGTTACACTCTGGCGCCCGGTCGGACCCAAAGAGCTAGGGCTCATCGAAGAATCGGACATGCGTGCGTTTCCACCGCGCCTGCCCGAACAGCCGATTTTCTATCCGGTCCTATCAGAAGCCTATGCCGTGCAGATCGCGCGTGACTGGAATGTGCCCGCCAGTGGCGCGGGTTTCGTCACGCGATTTGAGGTGCTGAAAAGCTTCCTCGATCGATATCGGGTCGAACACGCCGGCAGCAGAGCGCATCTGGAATACTGGATTCCCGCCGAAGACCTGGATGATTTCAACAAGGCCATCGTCGGTAAGATCGAGGTGACCGCCACTTTCGGTCAGAGCGCCGCCCGCTAACAGCTAATGGTCGGCGCCGGCCGCCTTCTTCTTCGCCGCCGCGGCCGAAGCAAAGCGCTCGCGCAACTCCTTGCCCTTGCCCGGGATCGTCTTTTGGCGGGCGCGGCCGAAGGCCAGCGCGTCGTCGGGCACGCTTTCGGTGATCACGCTGCCCGAGGCGATGTAGCCGCCCTTGCCGATGGTGACAGGCGCCACCAGCGACGAATTCGAGCCGACAAAAGCGCCCTCGCCGATGTCGGTGAAGAATTTCGAGTAGCCGTCATAATTGCAGGTGATGGTGCCGGCGCCGATATTGGCACCTGCGCCCACCCGGGCATCGCCGATATAGGTCAGATGGTTGACCTTGGCGCCCTCTTCGATAACCGCCTGCTTGACCTCGCAGAAATTGCCGACTTTTGCCTTGGTCTTCAGGTCGGCGCCTGGTCGCAGCCGCGCATACGGCCCGACTTCGCAATTGGACGCAATGGTGGCGCCTTCGATATGGCTGAAGGCATGGATCTTGGCGCCGGTGGCGATCTTCACACCCGGACCAAACCAGACATTGGGCTCGACGATCGTATCAGTGCCAATCTCGGTGTCGTGCGAGAAATACACGGTTTCCGGCGCAATCAGCGTCACGCCTGACAGCATCGCTTCATGGCGGCGACGAGCCTGCCAAATACCTTCGGCCTGCGCCAGTTCAGCGCGGTTGTTGATGCCGAGCGCGCTTTCGAAGCTGGCTTCGGTGGCAACGACATCGAGGCCCCGCGCGCCGGCGATCTCGACAATGTCAGTCAGGTAATACTCGCCCTTGGCGTTCTTGTTGCCGACCGCATCGAGCAGCTTCAGCGCATGGGCGCCGGCCACCGCCATCATGCCGGCATTGCAGAAGGTTATTTTCCTCTCCTCCTCGGAGCAATCCTTCTCCTCGCGGATGGCGACCAGCTTGCCGTCCTTCTCGATCAACCGGCCATAACCGGTCGGACTGGGCGGACGGAAACCGATCACCACGACGGCCGCCCCTTCCGCCAGTTTCAACCGCGCCACGGTCAGCGCATCCGCGTCGATCAGCGGCGTGTCGCCGAACATCACAAGGATATCGTCATAACCCCTTGATATCGCTTCGCGAGCGGCCAGAACGGCATGCGCGGTGCCAAGGCGCTTTTCCTGCACGAAGGTCTCGGCCTTCGGCGCAAACTTCGCCGCCGCCTTGCGCATCTCGTCCGCGCCATGGCCAATCACCAGCGCCTGGCTACCGGCGCCGGCGGCTTCGGCCGCCTTCACCACATGGGCCACCATCGGCAGCCCGGCAATCTGGTGCAGCACCTTCGGCAGCACGCTCTTCATGCGCGTGCCTTCGCCGGCGGCGAGAATGACGGACAGGCAGGATCGTTGGCTCATGGATGGACAACCATATGAAAAGGGTTGGGAATCAAGACAGGATAGCAGTGGCGCCATGCTGCACCAATGCGGTTAAATTCCGGTGAGATGGTGGAGCTGCTGAGCCAATCCACACACAACAGATACTAAACCCTCTAGAATTAGATGGCACCCGTTCGATGCAGCCAATCATAGATAGTTGTGCTGTCGGCCAGAACCCCGACGATATCTATCAGGCACACCCCAAGAGCAAGAGCAGAGTAGAAGCGGCTAGGCTGGATTTTTTTCGACTTGCGAGGCGCCATGACACAGTTCTCCATTTAATCTTTGGAGACGGTCTGTTCGGGCCGATTTCTTATGTTGGCAGATTTTCGGCAGATGGCAAAGTGGCTGCGCCCCAGTAGCCAGTCTAAAATACCGCTAAAGTCGCGTCGTGAGGCGGCTAAGTCGTTGTTCTTTCTCGTTGACCTACTGATTTTGAGTCAGCGGGTCCAACCGCGAAAACGGGTAGAAAATCAACGGGTTGAATTTTATCCACAGCAAATAGGCAGTCTCACGGTCTCACGAGTTGCCGCGTTTACCCCAGCCGCCCCAGCACCGGGAAATTCTCCAGCAGCCAGTAGGACACGGTCTGCACGCCACCGGTGAGGAAAAACACGCCGGCGACGACCAGCAGCGCGCCGATCGCCTTTTCGACGCGGCCGAGATGGACGCGGAATTTGCCGAGGAAGCGCATGAAGGCGCCGGAAAACAGCGCCGCGATCAGGAACGGGATGCCCAGTCCGAGCGAATAGGCGGCAAGCAGCAAAGCGCCCTCGCCCACCGTTTCGCGGCCGCCGGCCAGCGTCAGGATCGGGCCCAGCACCGGACCGATGCAGGGCGTCCAGCCGAAGGCGAAGGCCAGCCCCATGACATAGGCCGCGACCGCGCTTGCCGGCTTGCCCTGCGACTGGAAGCGCGCCTCGCGCGACAAAAGCGGAATGCGCAGGACGCCAAGGAAGTTCAGGCCCATCAGGATGATCAGCACGCCGGCGCCCATCGCCAGCGGCTCTTGCCAGACACGCAGCAGCCGGCCGATGGTCGAGGCGCCGGCGCCCAGCGCGACAAAGACGGTCGAGAAGCCGAGCACGAAGGCGATCGAGGAATAGAGCAGCGCACCGCGCGCGCCTTCCCTCGCCGTAGTTCCCGCATTGCCACGAAAATCGTCGACCGACACGCCGGCCATGTAACAGAGATAGGGCGGCACCAGCGGCAGCACGCAAGGCGACAGGAACGAGATCGCTCCTGCCCCGACCGCGCTGACATAGCCGATGTCCAATGCCATTTCTCAGAACTCCAATGCCGTGCCGCCGATATAGCGATGCGCAGCCTTGTCCACCAATCACCATTGTGTTGGCAAGATCATCTCTTGCCGATGCACCTGCCGGGGAAGAAACAGCAGCCCGCGGGCGTTGATACAGCGAGACCGCGATTTCCCGTGCGTCTCCAGATATCAGCCAGGGAGATTTCCATGAAAACCATAACCGCAGGGCTGGCAGCGCTTTTGCTCAGCACCGCCGCATCCTTCGCCGCCGACGCGTGGAAGGAAGCCGAGGTCAATGGCACCAAGATCTACACCGACGCCAACGGCATGACGCTTTATACCTATGACAAGGACGAGAAGGGCAAGACCAATTGCTACGACAAATGCGCCACCAACTGGCCGCCGCTGAAGGCCGAAGCCGGCGCCAAGGCGGACGACGAATGGAGCGTTGTCGACCGCACCGACGGCACCAAGATGTGGGCCTATGACGGCAAGCCGGTCTACACCTTCATCAAGGACAAGAAAGCCGGCGACGTGAGTGGCGATGGCGTCGGCGAGGTCTGGCACATCGTCAAGGCCGACTGAGCACGCCAATCCCGCCTGCTGGCGGGACAAGGGGCTGGCCGCCGGGCATCTCCATGCAGCCGGCGGCCGGCGTCAGCCAACCTGCCACGACGTCGACCCAGCGGTAACCAGGCGCCTCTTCCTCGACTCGTTGAAAAAAATGAAACGGGTCGTTTTCGATGACTCGGGACCACCATCTCCCTTTCTCGAAATTCTGTGATTTTCTCCATACACTCTAAGAGTGTATTGCTGCGCAGAGCCCCGCAATTTGGGCGCTTCCCCTTGACCGGATGCAAAAGCGCGGCCATGTGAGCGACAAATAGAACGAGATTTCGTCGCGCGCAGCGGAATTCTTCTGCCGCACCACAGCTGATATGAGACCTCATGGACGTCGTCGTCGTCGAATCGCCGGCCAAGGCAAAGACAATCAACAAATACCTCGGCAAGAACTACAAGGTTCTGGCCTCGTTCGGCCATGTCAGGGATTTGCCGGCCAAGGATGGCTCGGTGCGTCCGGACGAGGATTTCGCCATGTCCTGGGCGGTCGACACCGCCTCGGGCAAGCGCCTTGCCGACATCGCCAAGGCGGTCAAGGACGCCGACGGCCTGATCCTCGCCACCGATCCGGATCGCGAGGGTGAAGCCATCTCCTGGCATGTGCTGGAGGTGCTGAAGCAGAAGCGCGCGCTGAAAGACAAGCCGGTCAGCCGCGTCGTCTTCAACGCCATCACCAAATCGTCGGTGCTGGAGGCAATGGCCAATCCGCGCCAGATCGATGCGCCGCTGGTCGATGCCTATCTCGCCCGCCGGGCGCTGGATTATCTCGTCGGCTTCACGCTGTCGCCGGTGCTGTGGCGCAAGCTGCCGGGCGCCCGCTCGGCCGGCCGCGTCCAGTCGGTTGCGCTGCGCCTGGTCTGCGACCGCGAATCCGAAATCGAGCGCTTCATCCGCGAGGAATATTGGCAGATTGCTGCTCTGCTGGGCACGCCGCGCAACGAGAATTTCGAAGCGCGGCTGACCGCCTTCGATCGCAAGAGACTGCAAAAGCTAGACATTTCCAACAAGGCGCAGGCAGACGACATCAAGTCGATGCTTGAAGGCGCAACCTTCAAGGCAGTGTCGGTGGAAGCCAAGCCGACCAAGCGCAATCCCGGCCCGCCCTTCACCACCTCGACGCTGCAGCAGGCCGCCTCGTCTGGCCTCGGCTTCTCGGCAAGCCGCACCATGCAGGTGGCGCAGCGGCTTTATGAAGGCATGGAGATCGGCGGCGAGACCACCGGCCTCATTACCTACATGCGAACCGACGGCGTGCAGATGGCGCCCGAGGCGATCGACGCCGCACGCGATGCCATCGCCAAGGAATTCGGCGCCAAATACCTGCCGGAAAAGCCGCGCCAATATACCGCCAAGGCCAAGAATGCCCAGGAAGCGCACGAAGCGATCCGCCCGACGGATTTCATGCGCACCCCGGCATCGGTCAGGCAATATCTCGATTCCGACCAGATGCGGCTCTATGAGTTGATCTGGAAGCGCGCCATCGCCAGCCAGATGCAGTCGGCCGAGATCGAGCGCACCACCGCCGAGATCGAGGCTGTCAACGGATCGCGCACCGCCGAGCTTCGCGCCATCGGTTCGGTCGTTCGCTTCGACGGCTTCATTGCCGCCTACACCGACCAGAAGGACGACGATGCGGAAGACGAGGAAAATCGCCGTCTGCCCGAGATCCGTGCCGGCGAGCAGCTTGCCCGTCAGGCAATCAACGCCACCCAGCACACCACCGAACCGCCGCCGCGCTATTCCGAAGCCTCGCTGATCAAGAAGCTGGAAGAGCTCGGCATCGGCCGGCCTTCTACCTATACGGCGATCCTGAAGACGCTCGAAGACCGCGACTACGTCACCATCGACAAGCGCCGGCTGGTGCCGCAGGCCAAGGGCCGGCTGCTTTCCGCCTTCCTCGAAAGCTTCTTCAAACGCTATGTCGAGTACGACTTCACGGCATCTCTGGAAGAGAAGCTCGACGAGATTTCCGACGGCAAGCTCGCCTGGAAGGACGTGCTGCGCGATTTCTGGAGGGATTTTTCCGGCGCCGTCGCCGACATCAAGGAACTGCGCGTCACCGACGTGCTCGATGCGCTGAATGAAGAACTGGCGCCGCTGGTATTTCCGACGCGCGAAGACGGTTCCAACCCGCGCATCTGCCCGAAATGCGGCACCGGCAATCTGTCGCTGAAGCTCGGCAAGTTCGGCGCCTTTGTCGGCTGTTCCAACTATCCCGAATGCTCCTTCACCCGCCAGCTCGGCGACGCCGCCAACCCGAATGGCGAGAATGGCGGCGGCGAAGACGGCACCAAGGTCATCGGCAAGGATCCCTACACGTCAGAGGAAATCACGCTGCGCAGCGGCCGCTTCGGCCCCTATCTGCAGCGTGGCGACGGCAAGGAAGCCAAGCGCTCCAGCCTGCCCAAGGGCTGGACAGCTGAGTCGATCGACCACGAGAAGGCGCTGGCGCTGCTGTCGCTGCCGCGCGATGTCGGCCAGCATCCGGAAACGGCCAAGATGATCTCGGCCGGGCTCGGCCGCTACGGCCCGTTCGTGCTGCATGATGGCACCTATGCCAATCTCGAAAGCATCGAGGATGTGTTCTCGATCGGCCTCAACCGCGCCGTGTCGGTGATCGCCGAGAAACAGTTGAAGGGAAAGGGCGGCCGCAATGGCGGCACTGCCGCTGCGCTGAAGGAGCTTGGCGACCATCCCGATGGCGGCGGCAAGATCGTCGTGCGCGACGGCAAATACGGGCCTTACGTGAATTTCGGCAAGGTCAACGCCACCCTGCCCAAGGGCAGGGATCCGCAGTCGGTGACCATCGAGGACGCACTGGCGCTGATTGCCGAGAAGGAAGCCAAGGGCGGTGGCGGCAAGAAGCCGTTCCGCAAGGCGGCAGCGGCCAAGGCGCCTGCTGCCAAGAAAGCCACAGCCAAGAAAGCGGTCGCCAAGAAGCCGGCCGCGAAGAAAAAAGGGTAGGACAGCGTGGCGCGCAGGATCACCGGTAGGAGCCACGGCGATCCGCGCACCGCCGACACCAGGGCCAAGGTCAAGGACGACTACCGGCCCTCGCGTGACGAGATCCTGCGCTACATCGCCGAAAATCCTGATCGCGCCGGAAAACGCGACATTGCCAAGGCGTTCGCGCTGCGTGGCGACGACCGCATCTGGCTGAAGGACATCCTGCGCGACCTGCAGGACGAAGGCGTCCTGACCAAGGAGCGCAAGCAACTGGCCCGCGTCGGCGCCCTGCCCCATGTCGCCGTGCTCGACATTTTTGGCCGTGACGGCGATGGCATTTTGCTGGCGCACCCGGCCGAGGCCGTGGGCACCGGCGAACCGCCCGTCGTCTCGATCCGCGTCTCGCGTGGCGGCAGCGGCCCGGCGCCCGGCATCGGCGACCGCGTGCTGGCGAAGACCTTTCCGACCAACGAAGCGACCGGCCCCGCCTACACCGGGCGGGTGATGAAGATTTTCGAGAAGCGCAGCGATGCCGTGCTCGGTGTCTTCCGCATTCTGCAGGACGGCACCTTCCGCATCGAGCCGGTGGAACGGCGCCAGCCCGAACTGATCGTCGACAAGGAATTCCAGAACGGCGCCAAGAACGGCGATCTCGTCGAGGTCGAGCCCGCACGGGCCTCTCGCTATGGGCTGCCGAGAGCCAAGGTGCTCAACGTGCTGGGTTCGCTGACCAGCGAAAAGGCGGTCTCGATGATCGCCATCCACGCGCACGACATTCCGCATATCTTTCCGTCCGACGTCATCGCCGAGTCCGAAGCCGTCAAACCGGCGACGCTGGATCACCGCGAGGACTGGTGCGACCTGCCGCTGGTCACCATCGATCCCGCGGACGCCAAGGATCATGACGACGCCGTCTTCGCCACGCCGGATCTCGACGAGAAGAACCCGGGCGGCGTGGTCGCCACCGTCGCCATCGCCGATGTCGCCGCCTATGTGCGCTTTGGCACGGCGCTCGATCGCGAAGCGCTGAAGCGCGGCAATTCGGTCTATTTCCCGGATCGCGTCGTGCCGATGCTGCCCGAGCGCATCTCCAATGATCTCTGCTCGCTGCGCGAGGGGCAGGACCGGCCGGCGCTCGCCGTGCGCATGATCTTCTCGGCCGAGGGCCGCAAGCTCAGGCACTCCTTCCATCGCGTCATGATGAAGTCGGCGGCAAAGCTTGCCTACACCCAGGCACAGGCGGCGATCGACGGCGTGCCGGACGACAAGACCGGTCCGATCCTCGATACCGTGCTGAAGCCGCTGTGGGACGCCTATGCGATCCTGAAGCGTGGCCGCGATGGCCGCCAGCCGCTCGAGCTCGATCTGCCGGAGCGCAAGATCCTGCTCAAGCCGGACGGCACCGTCGATCGCGTCATCGTGCCGGAACGGCTCGATGCCCACAAGCTGATCGAAGAATTCATGATCCAGGCCAATGTTGCCGCGGCCGAGACGCTCGAAGCGAAGAAACAGGAACTGGTCTACCGCGTCCATGACGCGCCATCGCTGGCCAAGCAGGAATCGCTGCGCGAGTTTCTGCAGACGCTTGGCCTGTCGCTGGCTCGCGGTGCGCAGATGCAGCCAAGCCAGTTCAACGGCATCCTGGAACGCGTGCGCGGCGCCGACAATGAAGGCCTGGTCAACGAAGTGGTGCTGCGCTCGCAGAGCCAGGCCGAATATTCGCCCAAGAACATCGGCCATTTCGGTCTCAACCTCAGGCGCTACGCCCATTTCACCTCGCCGATCCGCCGCTATGCCGATTTGATCGTGCATCGCGGACTTATTGCCGCACTCGGACTGGGTCCCGGCGGGCTGACACAGGACGAAGCAGCACGGCTCGAAGATGTCGCAGTGCTGATTTCAGGCACGGAACGCCGCGCAATGGCGGCCGAGCGGGACACGGTCGACCGGCTGATCGCCGCTTATCTGGCGGAGCGCATCGACGACCGTTTCGATGCCCGCATCTCCGGCGTCACCAAATCAGGACTATTTGTCCAATTGCCGCAGTACGGCGCGGATGGTTTCATCCCGGTGTCAACATTGAACGGCGATTACTATATATACGACGAAACGGCCCGCTCCCTGTTCGGAGAACGCTCGGGCAAAGGCTACCAGCTCGCGGACCGCGTCGAGGTCCGACTCATCGAGGTGGCGCCGATGGCCGGCGCGATGCGCTTCGAGATGTTGACCGACCCGAAGCCTTTGCCGGGCTCCAAGCGGTCGTTTCACAAGGCCAAGGGCCGCGCCCGCGCGTCGCAAACGCGACCGGGTTCGCGCGGCAGGAGACGATGATGACAACAGCCATGGAAGAACAGGTTTTCGGCGGAGAACATCACTCGGGCCGGGCCGCACGCCCGCTGTGGACGGCGATAAAGCGCGGCCTGCTCGGCCGCTGCCCGCATTGCGGCGAAGGCAAGCTGTTTCGCGCCTTCACCAAGACCGTCGACACATGCAGCGTCTGCGGCGAGGAACTGCATCACCACCGCGCCGACGACCTGCCCGCCTATCTCGTCATCGTCATCGTCGGCCACATCGTGCTCGGCGCCTTCATGGGTGTCGAGGCGACCTCGACCTTGTCCACATGGCAGCACATCGCCATCTGGGTGCCGCTGACCATCCTTCTGTCGGTCGCGCTGCTGCAACCGGTCAAGGGTGCCGTCATCGGACTGCAATGGGCGTTCTATATGCACGGCTTCGGCGGCGAGCACGACGTGATCGAGCCGCATCCCGGAGCCTGAGTCGCAGCCAAGAATGCGGCCTGGCGCAACATACCGACCGTGAAAGGCCACTTTCGCTTGCCAGAAGTTTCCGCTAGGTCCTGCGCATGGACGGTATGACCAAGGCGGAAGTCGACAAGATCGAGCGGAGCATGATCGCCCATAGCGACCGGCCAATTCGCCCGCGCGACGCGGCAACCCTGATCCTGCTCGACCGCAAGGGCGATGACGTGCTGGTTCTGATGGGCCGCCGCCATGCCGGCCACGCCTTCATGCCGGGCAAGTTCGTCTTTCCCGGCGGCCGCACCGATCCGGCCGACAGCCGCATCCCCGTCGCCGCCGCATTGCACCCGGAGCAGGAAGCCAGGCTGATCGCCGGGCCGGGCCGCACAAGCGCCGCACGGGCCCGCGCCATCGCTCTGTCGGCCATCCGCGAGACCTATGAGGAAGCCGGATTGCTGATCGGCCGCAAAGGCGCTTTCGCCACGCCCAGGCCCGATTGGCAAGGCTTTGCCGAACACGGCGTGCAGCCTTCCCTGGACATGCTGCGCTTCGTCGCGCGCGCCATCACGCCGCCCAATCGGGTGCGCCGCTTCGACACGCGATTCTTCAGCGCCTGGCGCGACGACGTCGCGGTCGAACTGCCCGGTGGCGGCCCGACCAACGAACTCGAAGAGCTGGTCTGGCTGCCGCTTGCCAAGGCCAGGGAAGCCGACATACCCGACATCACCCGAATGATCCTGGACGAGCTGCAAAAGCGCCTCGCCCATGATCCGCTGTTGCGTCCAGGCGGTCCCGTGCCCTTCTACCGGCTTGTCCGCAACCGCTTCACCCGCGAACTTCTCTAGAGCAATTCCAGGAAAAGTGTGACGCGGTTTTCCGTCCGGAATTGCGTAAGATCAAAAAGACAGAGTATTCAGCATCCCATGACGGTCGATACCCAACCACAGGGCGACGAACGCGTACACTGGCTGCCGATGGTGGCGGCGATCTCGTCGATCAGCGTCGTCGGCATCGCCATCGGCCTCGGCATGCCGCTGCTCAGCGTCATCCTCGAAACGCGCGGCCATTCGGCCTCGATGATCGGCCTCAACACCGCCGTCGCCGGCCTCGCCTCGATCGCCGGCGCGCCGCTTGCGACGCCGCTCGCCATGCGCTTCGGCGTCGCCTGGACCATGATTGCCATGATCGCTACCGGCGCGCTGGCCTTTGTCGGCTTCCATTTCGCGCCCGATTTCTGGATGTGGTTTCCGCTGCGCATCGTGCTGCACATCGCGCTGACGGTGCTGTTCATCCTGTCTGAATTCTGGATCAGCACCTCGGCGCCGCCGCACCGGCGCGGCCTTGTCCTCGGCATCTATGCTACGGTTCTGTCGCTCGGCTTTGCCGCCGGGCCGTGGCTGTTCGCCCATCTCGGCAGCTCGGGCTTCAGGCCGTTCGGCGTCATCATCGGTCTGGTGACGCTGGCAGCCATTCCTGTGCTGGCGGCGCGCAACGAGAGCCCGTCGATCGCCTCCGACGGCGAGACCAGCAATTTTCTGCGCTACATCTGGCTGGTGCCGTCGGCGACCGCTGCCGTGCTGGTGTTCGGCGCGGTGGAAACCGGCGGCTTTGCGCTGTTCCCGATCTACGGCAGCCGCATCGGCTATTCCGAAGCCGACGCAGCCCTTCTCCTGACCATGATCGGCCTCGGCAATGTGCTGCTGCAAATCCCGATCGGCATGATCAGCGACCGCGTCAGCGACCGCCGCTATCTGCTGATTGCCTGCGCCACGGTCGGTCTCGTCGGCACCGTCTTCATGCCCTTCTTCGCCCAGAACTGGCATTTGATGGCCGCACTTCTGTTCGTCTGGGGCGGTGTCGTCGCTGCCATGTACACGATCGGCCTTGCTCATCTCGGCTCGCAGCTTTCCGGCCACGAACTGGCGTCGGCCAACGCCGCCTTCGTGCTGTGCTACGGCGTCGGCATGGTGCTCGGCCCGCAAGCGATCGGCATCGGCATGGATGCGTTCGGTCCGTCCGGCTTCGGCTGGTCGCTCGGCCTGTTCTTCGCCGCCTACATTGCCTTGGTCGCCGTCAGGCTGGTCCGCAAGATCCTCCTGTAACGCGACTGCCGTCAGCCCGGCATTCGCATTGGCCGATGACAGGCTGCTGACAGAACCGTGTCAGGAGCACAGGGCTAAAAGGGTGTCCCAAAACACTTGAGGACACTTCCATGATCGACAGCGGCTTTGAAACCACATCGCTACGAATGACACTGCTTCTGCTCGTAACCTTCCAGGCCCCGGCCGCCGATATCGACCGCATCATGGACGCGGTGGTCGCGATAGCGCCGCTGGCCATGGGCAAATATGACCGCAATGCCTATCAGTCGGCGCATGGCATCGAACGCTACAGGCCGCTTGACGGCGCGGCCGCCGGCGCCGAAACGGAATTGCGGCGGCGCCCCGGCACGGTCGAGGTCTCCTTCGAACTGCCGGACGACCAGGCACTGGCCGCCCGCGTCGTCGAGGCGATTTTCCAGGCTCATTCCTACCAGGAACCGGTGATCCGCATTCAGCCGATTCTCGCCAGCCGTTCCAAGGGGCTGGACGACCGCGCCAATCCGAATCGCTGGTGGAACACGACCGGGGACTGGAAGAAGGTGGCGGTGTCAGTGACGCAAACCGCATGATTTCCGCTCACCAGCGGGCTCAGGCGGGTCGCACGAGGCCTGCCGGGCTGTCGGTAGCTAATCAAGTTGTCCGGTTTGGTAGCACATCAATTGTCCGTTTCTGTTTTGCGTCGAAGCGGTTCACGCGGCCTGCCCTGTACGGGAGGTTTCTAGGATTGTAGCGCCGTCAGGCATGTATTGGGCGATGCGGCGCGGCCCATGAAAGATTGCAAGCGTGCCATCCGGGTACTGCCTGATCTTGACCGTGGCTTTGACGAAGTGATGTCGGATCGGACTTTGCGGCAGCTGCAATCGCAGCCGCGCGAAAGCGATTGTGTTGTCGCGGGCAACGACGCGCTCCTCCTCGATGCACAGGATCTGGGCCAATTGGTGCGGGTCGGCGGCGACAAAGGCGCAGTCTCCAACCGTGGCCGGCCTGGCGAAGCGTACATTGTGTGCCGGCAGATAGGTTTGTGCGATGAAGCGGTTTGCGGCCTGGATATCGGTAATGCCGGCCAGCGCCAGCTCCTTGGGCAACCGATCCTGCAAGGTGGAGAACATCCGCTCGGAGCGCCCCCTGGCTTCAGGCGAATAGGCGGGGATATGCTCGATGCCCAGATGCCGCAGCGCTCGCCCGACTTGGGTCAGCCGGCTCTTGTCGACCGCCTCGCCGGCCTTGAGCGTCACGAAATAGTGGCTGCCTCGATCGGTGTAGAAGCTCGACGGCAATCCCTTCGCGACAAAGGTCTCCAGAAGTCCCTGAAAGCTCGATGCCGTGCCTTCCTCCTCGATCAGAAAGGCCGAATAGATCGTGCTCGTGGCGTCGTCCATGGTCACGATCAGATCAAGCATTGGCTGGCTTTCCAGCCAGGCATGCCGGCTGCCGTCCTGATGCAGCATCATCCCTTCGCACGGCTTCCTTTCCCGCTTGCGCCGGTGAGCACCGCGCCGCTTGGCCCGGTCCACCAGGCCCGCCGCGTGAAGCTGCGTCTTGATGAAGGTGTAGCCCCAGCTGAAGTCGTGATCGCGCAGCAGGTGCTCGTGGAAGTGCTTCACATTCCAGCCAAGGTAGCGATGACGATAAAGCTCCAACATCTCCTCAATTGCTTCCGCAGGCACCCGACGCGTCGAAATCTTGCCCAAACGCCGGTCGAGCAACCAGCTTCCCCAGCCTCCTCGTAGCGGTCGCGGTAACGTCGGAATTGCCGCTCCGACATGCCCAGCAACTCACCGGCCTCCATCATCGAAAGATCGCCGCCATTCCAACGGCTCAAAACGTCCCGAAACTTCTGCATTCTCCGGCCCTGTAGCCATGCTGCCCGCTTCATCCCCAGCCTCCATCGGCTGCTGATAAAACCGGACAACTCATCTGCTACCTAATCCGGACAACTCATCTGCTTACGACACACAAGGCCTACCGGGCTTGACTTTCCGGGCGCGTTCTTTATGTGTCGCGCCAAGTTTCCCGCGTCCGGGTGTTTCCCCGTGCTCCAGCGGCCAAAACCCCACGAACAAACGGACTGATATCATGGCCAAAGCCGCAAACATCAAGATCAAGCTTCTGTCGACCGCCGACACCGGTTTCTTCTACGTGACCAGCAAGAACAGCCGCACCAAGACGGACAAGCTGTCGTTCCGCAAGTACGACCCGGTTGCCAAGAAGCACGTCGAATTCAAGGAAACCAAGATCAAGTAATCTGGGTTTTCCCTCTGCAATGCCGAAACGCCGCCCATTGGGCGGCGTTTTCGTTTGTAATCCCTCTGCACCTTCTACCGAACCTCGCCGGACGTTCCGAGCCCGCGCCATCCCACACCCGCGGAGTGTATCGTTTTAATACAATCGCCAATTGGTAGACTCGCACGACGGATAGGCAGTTAGTTTCAGCATCAGGCTAAAGGGGGGAATGCCTCGACCCGGGAGAAAACGATGTCCATTCAAAAAGGTGACTATCGAACCAACAGAGCCGACTTCGCGATTGCCGCGACGCATGGCGAAGTGCCCGCCGAAGACAGCATTCGAGACGAGAGCCTGGCAAGAAGAAAGAAGTCCCTGTGGCTAAAAGAGCGGCGATCAGCCAAGTCGGCCGAGAACCCAATGGACAGCTCGCCGCTGCCTAGAAGAATCCCTCGCGGTTATTAGGCTCCACAGCCGCCTTCCGCGATCGCACCATACCCGCACACCGCCGATTCGCCCATATTTGCAGAGGTCGCCGCTGGTATTGACCTCTCGTATGGCGGCCCTACTTCGTGACCAAATGGCTTCCGTTCTTTTTAGAAGGCGGCGGGACTAAGGTCTTGTGCGCTACACGCAAAGGTCTGAGGGGTCCTGTTAGGTTCCGGAAATGTCTGTTGGACGTTCCATTATTTTAGTCAATCGAGATATAATCTTCCCGTCTATTTCCCACCCGACATCAGCGCCAGATGCGGCCGTTCGTAATCTGCAGGTCTGCCGTCCGGGCTGAATTCCTCAGCCGATGCGATCACCGCTTTTCGGATCGAACAGATGCAGCGACTCCGGATCGGCGGCCAGCCGCACCACGTCGCCGGGCTTCACGCCGGCACGGCCCATGGCAAAGACGCAAAGCTGCTGGCTGGCCAGCTTGACGTAGAACTGCGTCGAAAGCCCGAGCGGCTCCACCACACCCACCTCGCCCTGCAGCGCGCCGTCATCCGCCAACTTGATATGCTCGGGCCGCAGGCCGACGGTGATGGCGTCACTATCCTTCAGCGGCAGGCCGTCCGGCAGCCGCAGCGCCTGGCCATCGGCCAGGACGGCCTCCGAGGTGCCGCCCTTGCGAACCGTCGCCGGCAGAAAATTCATGCCGGGCGAACCGATGAAACCGGCGACGAACATGTTGGCCGGCCGGTCATAGAGATCGAGCGGCGCGCCGACCTGCTGGATCAGCCCGTCATGCATGACGACGATCCTGTCGGCCATGGTCATCGCCTCGATCTGGTCGTGCGTGACATAAACCGATGTCGTCTTCAGCTGCTGGTGCAGCGCCTTGATCTCGGCGCGCATATGGACGCGCAGCTTGGCGTCGAGGTTCGACAGCGGCTCGTCGAACAGAAAGACCTTGGGGTCGCGCACGATCGCACGGCCCATGGCGACGCGCTGGCGCTGGCCGCCGGACAATTGCCGCGGCAGGCGCTGCAGGAACGTGTCGAGCCCGAGCCGCTTGGCGGCACCGTCAACCCTGGCGTCGATCGTCGTCTTCTCCGCCTTCTTCAAGAGCAGGCTGAAGCCCATGTTCTTCGACACGTCCATATGCGGATAGAGCGCATAGGACTGGAACACCATGGCGATGTCGCGGTCCTTCGGTGCGACGTCGTTGACCAGCCGCTCGCCGATGCGGATCTCGCCGCCGGAAGCCTCCTCCAGCCCGGCGATCATGCGCAAGAGCGTGGATTTGCCGCAGCCTGACGGCCCAACCAGGACGACGAACTCGCCATCGGCGATTTCAAGGTCGACAGCGTGCAGGACGCGGACGGCACCATAATCCTTGCGGACTTTTTCGAGCGTAACAGAGGCCATCGATCTATCCTTTGACGGCGCCGGCGGTCAGGCCGGTGACGAGATAGCGTTGCAGGAAGGCGAAGAAGATGCAGACAGGGATAAGCGCCAGGATGGATGCCGCCATCATCTGCCCCCAGTCGACGGCGAACTTGCCGATGAAGGTGAGCAGGCCGACCGCGAAGGTCTTCTGGTCGTCGCTGGAGATCAGCATCAGCGCGAACAAAAGCTCGCTCCAGGCGGCAGTGAAGACGAAGCCGAGTGTTGCGCCCATGCCGGGCAGCGTCAGCGGCACGATCACCTTGCGCATCGCCTGCGCGCGGGTGCAGCCGTCGATCATCGCCGCCTCCTCCAGATCCTTCGGGATGCCGTCGAAGAAGGACTGCATCAGGAAAGTGGCAAAGGCCGTGTTGAAGGCGGTGTAGATGATGATCAGCCCGGTCAGGCTGTTGATCAGGCCGATCTGACCCATCACGCGGTAGATCGGCGGAATGACCATCACCAGCGGAAAGGTCTGGGTCAAAAGCAGCATCAGCGCCAGGGCCGCCTTGCCGCGGAAGGTGAAGCGCGACATGGCATAACCGGCGAGCGTGGCGATGATCGTCACCAGCGCCGCCGTCGAGACCGATACGATGACGCTGTTGAGGAAATAGCGCGGAAAATCGGTGGCCTCGAGCACGGTGACGAAATTCTGCAGCGTCATATGCGATGGCCAGAAGGTGATGCCTTCGGAATAGAGAAGCCGCTCCGGCGTAACCGAGATCTTCAGCGTCCAGTAGATCGGGAACAGGGCAAACAGCACGTAAGCCGCGATTGCCGCGTAGAGGCCGATGCCGCCGAAGACGCGCTGCGAGGTTGAACGTCCTGCGATCATCAGACGTGCCTCACCAGGGTGCGGCGGATGCCGATCAGCGCAATCGCATAGGCAATGAGCAGCACCAGCAGCAGCACGGCCACCGCCGAGGCATAGCCCTTGTCGAGCGACTTGAAGGCGCTGACATAGATGTAGACCGGCACCGTGTTGGTCGAGCCGGCTGGCCCGCCCTCGGTCATGACGAAGATCAGGTCGGCGAAGGTGGCGATCCAGATGGTGCGCAACATCACGGTGATGGCGATGGTCGGCGCCAGGAACGGCAATGTCACCTTGGTGAAGCGCTGCCACGGCGAAGCGCCGTCGATCGCCGCCGCCTCATGCAGTTCCGATGGAATGGATTTCAGCGCCGCCAAGAGCGTGATGGCGAAGAACGGAATGCCGAACCAGATATTGGCGATGATCGGCCCCCACATGGCGGTTGAGGGATCGGACAGCACATTGGTCGGCTCGGCCTTCAGCCCCAATGCAAACAGCCAGTGCGGCAGCGGGCCGATGATCGGATTGAACAGCCAGGCCCAGGTCAGGCCCGACAGGAAGGACGGCACCGCCCAGGGCAGGAACACCAGGGCTTGTACAGCCTTGCGGCCGCGAAACGGCTTGTCGAGCAGCAGCGCCAGGCCAAGGCCGAGGAAGAACTGGAAAAACAGGCTGGCGACGGTCCACCACAACGTGTTGACCAGCGCCTGCCCCAGCACCTGATCCGACAGCATCGCCTCATACTGCCCGAGCCCGACATATTCGGACTTGAACGCGGAGAATTTGCGGAAGGAGTAGCTGATGCCGATGACCAGCGGCACCAAGAGCACCACGACCAGCAGGATGATCGCCGGGCTGAGATACAGCCATGGCTCGATTGCGGCGTGGGATAGCCGCTTGCGACGCGGCTTGCCGGCGGATCGTATTTCGGACACGGCGTAGGTCATTGGCTAAGGATCGGCTCCCTGGAGCGGCGTCGGGGACAGCGTCCTTCTCCCCGTCACTATACGGGGAGAAGATGCCGGCAGGCAGATGAGGGGCAGCGCGAACCTATCGAGGCATAGCGCCGCCCCTCATCCGGCCTTGTTTGTGCAAGTCGTTATCCCAAAACCGCTACGCACTTTTGGGCGACATGCATTCGGGCCACCTTCTCCCCGTGAACGGGGAGAAGGAAGAAGAGGCGCTTACTTCTTGTTCTTCGCCAGCCAGTCCTGCTGTTCCTTGGTCAGGAACGTGGCCCATGCGTCGGCCGCTTCCTTGGCCGTCTTCTGGCCAAGCAGCACTTCCTGAAAATTCTTGATCGCCACCTGGTCGACGAAGTTACCGAGGTTTTCCAGATGCGTCGGCGGGGTCACCATTTCATATTTGGAGGTATCGCTGAGCTCCGTGAACCAGCCCTTGAACTGCTCGGTCTTGAAATGGGGATCCTGGTCGGCGCCGTTGTGGATCGGGACGACGCCGACTTCCTTGGCCCATTCCAGATTGTCCTTAGGCGCCAAAAGCGTCGCCATCAGCTTCCAGGCATCATCCTTGTGCTGCGAGTTGGCAAACATCGCCCAGCCGGCATAACCCAGCGTCGGATATGACTTGCCGCTCGGCCCGACCGGCAATGGCGCCACCGCGAAATCGTCAGCGCTCATCTTGTCGGCGATGCCGAGCAGCGCGTCCGGATCCTGGTTGAGCATGGCGCAGGTGCCGGAATAGAAGCCGGTGACCGTTTCGTTGAAGCCCCAGCTCACCGCATCCTTCGGCGCCAGGCCGTCCTTGTACATGTCGGCCAGCATCTGCAGACCCTTGACCGAGCCTTCGTCGTTGATCGTCGAGGTGCCGTCCTCGTTGAAGTAGCCGCCCTTGCCGGCGGCGATGTTCATGAACATGTGCATGCCGTTGAAGGCGCCCGGCCCGCCGCGCAGGCAGTAGCCGTACTTGCCTGGGAGCGCAGAAATCTTCTTGGAATCGGCAATGAAATCATCGAGCGTCGCCGGCGGGCCATCGAGGCCGGCCTCCTTGAACAGTTTCTTGTTCCAGAACAGCGCGTTCACATAGTAGCCGTACGGGATCATGAACTGGGTGTTGTTGACGGTCGAGCCGAACTGCTTGGCGCGGTCGCCAAGCGTCTTGGCGTCGTCCCACTTGGCCATGTAGGGGCCGAGATCCTCGAGCTGGGCATTGTTGGCATAGAGGCCCATCCAGCGTTCCGGCATTTCGACGATGTCTGGCGTATCGCCGGCCTGCACCATCGTCAGGAATTTCTCGAAAGCCTGGCCCCAGGGCAGCGAGATCAGCTCGACCTTGACGCCCGGATTGGCCGTTTCGAACTCGGCGATCTGCTTCTTCAGGAATTCGGTGCGTGGCGGGCTGGTGATGACTTCGACCATTTTCAGCGTCGAATCGGCCGCAGCACTTCCGGCGGAAATCGCCAGCCCCGCAACGGTGGCAAGCATGATGGTCAGTTTTTTCATGTTCAAGACTCCCATTTTGAACCCGCTTGTTATTTTCTGGCTTTTTCGAAGGCCTGGGCGACATCCGCCCACAGGTCTTCGACACTCTCCAATCCGACATTGAAGCGGATGGTCCGGGGGCTGACGCCGAAGCGCGCCATCGAATTCAGGCCCGGCGTCTGCTCCAGCGACGCCTTGGCCGGCACGACCAGGCTTTCGTGCCCGCCCCAGCTGACACCGATGCGGAAATATTTCAGCGCATCGACGAAGACGGGGATGTCGATATCGTCCGTCACCTCGAAGGAGAACAGACCGGCATAGCCGGCCAGCGTCGCCTTGCCCGGGTGGTTCGAATAGACGGGATGGTTGACCCGCTCGACATTGGCATGCGCCTTCAGCCGTTCGGCGATGGTCAGGCCGCTTTTCATATGATGCGGCAGGCGCAGCGGCAGCGTGCGCAGGCCGCGCAGCAAAAGCCACGCCTCGAACGGCGACAGCTTGCCGCCGAGATACGAATAGGTCTGCTCGTTAATGTGCTTGATATGAGCGGCCGAACCCGCCACGACGCCGGCGACGGTGTCGCTGTGGCCACCAAGGTATTTCGAGGCCGAATGCAGCACCAGATCGACGCCATGCGTGATCGGCTTCTGGAACACCGGCGTCGCCCAGGAATTGTCGATCGTGGTGACGATGCCTTGCTCCTTGGCCAACCGCGTCAGATGCGAGATGTCCTGCAGCTCGAACATCATCGAGGTTGGGCTTTCCAGGTAGAGCAGCTTGGCGCCGGGCAGTGCCGCCGCCACCGCATCCGGGTCGGAACCGTCGACATAGTCGACCTTGATGTTGAGCCGCGGCAACAGCCGCTCGAACAGCCGGTAGGCGTCGCCATAGCAATTGCGCACCGCCACGATGCGCTCGCCCGCACCGACAAAGGCAAGCACCGTGGCACTGATCGCCGCCATGCCGCTGGAAAAGCCGCGCGCGGCCTCTGCGCCCTCAAGCGCTGCCACACGCGCCTCGAACTCCATCACCGTCGGATTGTCGCCTCGCGAATAGATCGGCTGCCTTCGTTTGCCGGCAAAGGTATCCGCCATCTCGGCATAGTTGGCGAAGGTGAACAGCGAGGTCTGGTAGATCGGCGGCACCACCGCACCACCGGGGAACGGTTCGTCATGCGCCAGCAGCGTCGCCGCCTCGGCAAGATAGTCGTGATCGAAACCGGATGGATGCTCGTTCATGTCTGGCTCGAAAGTTTGAGTTTGGCGGCACCGCGCTTGAGATCGTCCTCGACGGTGGCGATCAACTTGAGCGCCTCGGCACGGGCGCCCTGCGGGTCACGCGCGGCGATGCGTTCGTAGATGGTGCGGTGATAGGGAAAGCTGGCATGGCCGAAGTCGCGCACGCCGAGCGGATGCTCCCAGAAGCGATGGAACAATTCGTACATGGCGGCGATGATCTGCTCGAACAGCGGATTGCCCGAGGCCCGGTAGATCGCCTGGTGGAACTCCCAATCCTCTTCCGACGACATGCCGTCGCGCGTGCGGAACGCCTGCTCCATGATGTCGAGCTTGCGCGCGATTTCGGCGATGTCGGCCTGGCTGGCGCGTTCGGCGCAAAGAGCGGCGGCCTCCGCCTCCAGCGCGCGGCGGATCTCCATCGTCTGCATCAGGCTGGTGAAATCATTGCCGCCCGCCAGCGTCAGCGGCATGTGCAGCATGTCGGGCGAGACGGCCGCCTTGAGATAGGTGCCGCTGCCTTGCCGGCGCTCGACAAGACCGAGCCCTTCCCAGCGTGTCAGCGCCTCGCGCACCGTGTTGCGGCTGACCTTCAGCCGCTCGGCCAGAATACGCTCGGTTGGAAGCCGCTCGCCCGGCCGCAAGGCCTCGGCGCGCACAAAGCCCACCAACGCCTTCAGCACGGCGTCATCGCGCGCCGTCGTCTGAATGGGTGGCAGGCTGTTCTGGTCCACAAATCCTCCCCGAAACGCACAAGTGGTCCAATGGTCCAACCAATTCTGCACGGACGGAGAGACGTGTCAACAGCCGAAACGAGGACGAGCCGACCGGCGCGCCTTGGCGCCGTTCGGCCCGTCAGTTCAAGCTTGGCTTCAGGCCGGCGTAACGGCTGCGCGCGTGGCGCGCCAGCGCGCGAACATGTCCTCGCGAACCTGCCTTGAACTCGCGAGCCGACGCTTTGCTTCCGCCAGGACGGCAGGCGAAGCCTGTGCGGGCGTGCCAGATTGGAACGGAGGAGCCGGGGCATATTCGAGCGAGAGCTGCACCGTTTCGGCCTCGGTCCGACCGAGAAGCCTGGCGACCAGGGCGAGACCGAAATCGATCCCCGAGGTGACGCCGCCGGCGGTTATCAGGTTTCCGTCCTCGACAATTCGCTCGTCGACTGGAATGGCGCCGAACTCGGCGAGGAAATCATGCGCGTACCAATGCGTCGTCGCCCGCTTGCCTTTGAGCAGGCCGGCGGCGCCGAGCACCAGGGCGCCGCTGCATACCGAGGTGACATAGCGTGCCTGCGCTGCTCGTGCTCGCACGAAATCGAGGACGGTCCGGTCCTCCAGCAGCGGATTGACGCCGCCTCCACCTGGAATGCACAGCACATCGAGAGGAGGGCAATCGTCGAAGGTCACCGTTGGGTTGAGCGACAGCCGCGTCGACGACATCACTGGATTGCGATCGTTCCAGATCAATTCCACCTCGGCGCCCTTTGCCGATGCCAGGACTTCATAAGGGCCGGTGAGGTCAAGCTGCTGGACATTGGGGAAGACGAGGATGCCGAAACGAAGGGTCATGGAACTCTCCATAGGTTGACTCCAGCCAATCTAAGGCATGATGCTTTGGCACGATTGCCAATCACCCCTCGTTTCAAGCCATATCGCCATGCGCCATATCGAAATTCTTGCCTATCCCGACATCCAACTCCTCGATGTCAGCGGGCCGCTTCAGGTTTTCGCCAGCGCCAACGACTTCAGAACGCAGGCCGGCGAACCAGCTCCCTACGAGGTCGCGGTCGTCGCCGCCTCGCCGCGGATCAGGACATCGGCCGGCCTCGTGCTGGAGGCAGCGGCGCTGCCGATGCACGGGCTGGAGATCGACACGCTGATCGTGCCTGGCGGATGGGGCGTCAACGCGGCCTGCGAGGATCCCGAACTCCTCCAATGGGTCATCGGCCGCTCGCACGACGCCACGCGAACCGCTTCCGTGTGCAGCGGCGCCATGCTTCTGGCGACGGCAGGACTGCTCGACGGCCGGCGTGCGGTCACACACTGGGGACGCTGCGCCGAGTTCGCGCGGCGCTTTCCAGCGGTGCGCCTCGAACCCGACCCGATCTTCATCCGTGACGGCAATGTCTGGACGTCGGCAGGCGTGACGGCGGGCATAGATCTCGCCCTTTCCTTCGTCGAGGCCGACCTTGGCCGGCGCGTGGCGCTTGCGGTGGCGCGCGAGCTGGTGGTCTTCCTGAAACGACCCGGTGGTCAGGCGCAGTTCAGCCAGACGCTCAAGCTGCAACAAGGCGACGAACGCTTCGACCGCCTGCATGGCTGGATTCAGGACAATCTGGACGGCGACCTTTCGCTGCCGAACCTGGCCGAGCGCGCCAATATGAGCCCGCGCAGTTTCTCCAGGCACTATCGGGAGGCGACGGGCCGCACGCCTGCGCGCGCGATCGAGGAGATCCGGATCGAGGCGGCGCGACGGATGCTGGAACGGGGCCAGGCGGTCAACCAGACGGCCCGCCGCTGCGGCTTCGGATCGGAAGAGACGATGCGGCGCGGCTTTCTACGCGTCCTCGGCACAAACCCGCGCGATTATCGCGAACGCTTCTGATGCAGAGGCCTGCGGCACCATTCCTGGTCTAAAAGCGTATCGCGATCAGGAGATCGCGCCAGCCCGCTTTGATCTAACTCGCGGCAGGCTGTCCGAACCAGGTAGTCAAGGCCTCAGCCAGCCCCTCTCGGCTTCCCACCCCAACCCAAGCCACATAACCATCGGGGCGGATCAAGACGGCGTCGGGCGCGGTGACCGTTCCGAGAGCCGGGAGCTCCCAGGCACTGGCATACAAGGCGTCGATCTGCCGGACCCGGTCGGCCCAAAGCGCGATGTCGAGTCTGCCGGGCTCACCGAGGTTGAGGAGCAGCGGCCGCGCGTCGTGCAGCAAGGTGAAGAGCCGCAGCGGCCCGTTGGCGGTGACCAGATCGAGGTCGGGCATTCGCCGCCCAAGCAGGGGATGCCCCTCGCCGAGGTCGTAATGGACACCCAGGCCCGACATCTCGGCGGCGATCCGTTTGCGGGGCTCCTCCATGCCAAGCAACTCGGCAAAGATGTCGTTCAATGCCTTGGTGCGGTCATCCACGCGACGAAGCGCAACCTGTGCCATCGCGTTGCGCAACACGCGGGCGGCAATCGGATGACGCTCGGCGTGATAGCTGTCTAGGAGGCCTTCCGGTGATATCCGCTTGACCACCTGGGCCAGTTTCCACCCCAGGTTCACCGCGTCCTGCGCGCCAATGTTGAGCCCCTGTCCGCCCATTGGCGGATGGATATGCGCGGCGTCGCCGGCCAACAGGACGCGTCTGTCGCGATAAGCGGCGGCCTGTCGCGTCATGTCCGTGAACCGGGAGAGCCAGGTCGGGTTGTGGACCCCATAGTCGGTGCCGTAGACCGCGACGAGCGCCTCGCTGAGATCGCGCAACGTCGGTTCGCCTCCGATGGTCAGTTGCCTCTCGGTCAGCACGACACCGACCCGGCCGCCCTCCTCGATCTTGCCTATCGCATGGATACCGTGGGCGTCGCTGCGAAAGCCCCATGCCGGCTCTTCCGACATCTCGACCTCGGCAATCATCCAACTCATCGTCGGATCCTGTCCAGCGAACTCGATGCCCGCCGCCTTTCGAATTACGCTGCGCCCGCCGTCGCAGCCGACGAGATACTGCGTCCGCAATCGTTGGCCATCGGACAGTTCGGCATCGACGCCGCCATCATCCTGCGCGAAACCCGTAACGTCCTGTCCGCGATAGATCGGCACCTGCAACCCGCTGATCCAGTCGGCCAAGATCCGCTCGATATGGTTTTGCCGCAGCGCCAGCAGATAATTGTGCCGCGTGGGAAAATCGCTGATGCCCAACCGGATCATGTGGAAGCCCACGGACGGCGATGTCTGTCCCTGCGAGAGGAAACGATCGGCGATTCCGCGCTGGTCGAGCACCTCGATGGTGCGGGCGTGCAGGCCGCCTGCGCGCAAGCCGATGAGTTCCTGGTTCGGGCGCCGCTCGACAATGGCAGCATCGATGCCCGCCAACGCCAGTTCGCCTGCCAGCACCAGCCCCGTTGGACCGCCTCCGGCGATCACCACCGCATGATCTGAGATCACCATCGTCACTCCCGTTTTGCGAACCTTGGTTTGGGTCGTGGTTTTACGGGAGGAACCGGGTCTTGCCGCAAGCCCGTTGTGCGCCATATGTATGAAGTGGAGAGGGTACCCTTTCCCGCATCGCTGGCTGCCACGAACAAGCTTCTCGCACGGTGACAGCGTACGGAACGGCCATCGCCGTCGTGTCCCAAAACGATATCCGGATTTTCACACGCAAAAACGCAGAGGCTTCCGTGCTTTGGCACGGAGCTCTGATGTTCGTTTGGAAAGAAGGGGGCCGGTCGGCGTTTGGCAGCGGTACGAGGAGGCCACTAAGTGCCAGCGCCGGCCGGCCGACCCCACGGACCCAGGAGATGCGGCGGACCTGAGCATCATGGGGTATTCTGGGGATCGGAGCCGGCTGTCTATCCTCGTGCCGGCTTCGTCTTGGCCTGCACACTTGCGCAAGAGCATATGAAAATCAACAGTTTCTTAACCAAGGCTCGCGAATCGCTTGGATTAAGGTAAACGGGTAACCCTGTCGGGTTGACAGGATAATCAGGCTTGGAACCGTTACGCCGCCTTGGCGACGACGCGGTTGCGGCCGCCGCTCTTGGCTTCGTAGAGCGCGAGGTCGGCACGCTTCATCAGCGCCGCCACCGTATCCACGCCCTTGAGCACCGACGACACGCCGACGCTGACTGTGACTTCGATCGTCTTGCCGTCCTGGCCGATGGCAAAAGGCGCCTGGGCAATTTCGGCGCGAATGCGTTCGGCCACCTTCTCGGCCACCGCGCCCTCGGTGTCCGGCATCACCACGACGAATTCCTCGCCGCCAAAACGGCAGGCAAGGTCGATACCCCTGACATTCTTGCGCAGCCGCCGCGCAAATTCCCGCAACACTTCGTCGCCGCCGTCATGGCCGTGCGCGTCGTTGATCGATTTGAAACGGTCAAGGTCTGTGATCATCACCGACAGCGGCCGGCGCCGTGCCACGGCGCGATCGAACAGCGTCTGCAGATGGCTGTCGAGATAGCGGCGGTTGTGCAGCCCGGTCAGGCCGTCGGTCACCGCCATTTCGATGGTCTGGGTGACGCTGGCGCGCAGCTGGTCGTTGTAGCGCTTGCGGCGCACCTGGGTGCGCAGCCGTGCCGTCAGCTCCTGCTGGTCGATCGGCCGCATCAGATAGTCGTTGATGCCGAGTTCGAGGCCGCGGATGATGCGTTCCTCCTCGCCCTCATCCGCCAAAAGAATGATCGGCACGAAACGGGTGCGATCGAGCGAGCGCAACTGCGAACAGAGCCTGAGCGGATCGAAGTCGGCGAACGCGGTCGAGATCATCACGCATTCATAGGACGTCTCGGCGGCCTGGAAGAAGCCGGCATGCGGATCGCTGGAGACGTCCAGGTCGGCGCGGTCGCGCAGCATCTTCTGGACGCGCTCGACGGATGATTTGCGCTCATCGATCAAAAGCACTTTCGGAATCGTGTCCTCGGACGCGAAATTGCGGCTCAAAAGCTCTTCGATGCCGATGTTGCGCGTCGTCGAGGCGCGCAGCCGCAATTCGTCGGTCAGCGACTTCAGGCGGACCAGGCTCTTGACGCGCGTCATCAGCTGCAGGTCGTTGACCGGCTTGGTCAGGAAATCGTCGGCGCCGGCCTCGAGCCCGCGTACGCGGTCGGAAACCTGGTCGAGCGCGGTGATCATCACCACCGGAATGTGCGATGTCGCCGGATCGCTCTTCAGCCGCCGGCAGACTTCGAACCCGTCCATATCAGGCATCATCACGTCGAGCAGCACGACATCGACCTTGCCGTTCTCGCAGGTCTCAATCGCATCCGGCCCGTTGGTGGCCGTCAGCACTTCGAAATATTCGGCCAGCAGCCGAACTTCCAGCAGCCGCACATTGGCAGGGATGTCGTCGACGACGAGGATCCGCGCAGTCATTTCACAAGGCTCCGGCTCGGCTGAAAAGATACATCACGCATCACCCAGATAGGATTTGATGGTTTCGATGAAACGCGGCACCGAGATCGGCTTCGAAATATAGGCCTCGCAGCCACCCTGGCGGATGCGTTCCTCGTCGCCCTTCATCGCAAAGGCGGTCACCGCTATGACCGGGATGACGTGCAGCTCGTCGTCCTCCTTCAGCCATTTGGTCACTTCAAGCCCCGACACTTCAGGCAGTTGGATATCCATCAGGATGAGATCCGGCCGGTGCTGGCGCGCCAGATCGAGCGCTTCCAGACCGTTGCGGGTGCGCACGGTCTCGTAACCGCTTGCCTCGATGAGGTCCCGAAAGAGCTTCATGTTGAGCTCATTGTCCTCGACGATCATGACCTTCTTCGGCATCGATATCCCGTCCCGGTCGTCCTTCCGTTCGAAGGCGACCGTCATGCGCCCATGTCTAGACGCACCAAACCCTGCTTCACTTTACGGCAATATGATTGACGAAACGGAAATCCGCGGCTGGAAAACAGCGCAAATTCCACCTCGTCCCTACGCGTCCAAAGGGCGCGCCACGCTCTAATGGCTTGCCGCTAGCAGCTCTTGCCATTACTGCGGGAGAGACTCATTCCACACACCGAAGGTAGTGATGGCAAACGCAGCGTCAATGCGCGAAGAAGCGGAATCGATTGCCGTGAAGGCCCTGGGCTTCGTCGCCTCCGATCCGGAGTTGTTGCCGCGCTTTCTGGCAATCACCGGCATAGAGGCGCATTCGATCCGCAAAGCCGCGAGTGAACCGGGGTTCCTGGCCGGTGTCCTGCAGTTCATTCTCGCCCACGAGCCGACGCTGATGCGCTTTGCCGAGGAAACCGGCACGCCGCCGGCCGCTGTCGGCAAGGCCTTGCGGTCGCTGCCGCTGGGCGACGACAACCACGAGCATTCGACATGAGCGATGATCCCGAAACCGCGCGCCAGATCGAGGAACTTGCGGCCGACGACCGGCCGCTGCTGGTGCTCGACGTCGACGACGTCGTGCTCGAATTCATCCGCCCGTTTCCGAATTTCCTCAAGGCGCGCGGCTTCGGCCTGACGCTGGCCTCCTTCCGGCTGACCGGCAATATTGCCGAGACGGCGAGCGGGCGCCTGATCGAACAGCCCGAAGTCACGGCGATCCTAGGCGATTTCTTTGACGCGCAAGCCGACTGGCAGAGCGTCACCGACGGCGCGGCAGAGGCCCTGGCAGGGCTCGGCGACCGCGCGGAAATCATCTTGCTGACGGCCATGCCGCACAGACACCGTGCCGTGCGTCGTGCCCATCTCGATGCCCTCGGGCTAAACTACCCGCTTCTGACCACCGAAATGGCCAAGGGACCGGCAGTGGCCAAGCTGCGCGGCAAGGCCGCCAGGCCGGTGGTCTTCGTCGACGATCAGCCCCACAATCTGGCGTCGGTGCGGGGATCGGTCGCCGACGCCGAACTCATCCACCTGATGGCCGACAATTCGTTGCGCGCGTTCCTGCCGCCGGTCCCGGATGATGTCATCGTCGTCGAGGACTGGCATGAAGCCGCGCCGAAGATCGCGAGCGCGCTGGGGCTCTAAAGCCCCTAGCCCTTAAGGGTTCAGTTTCGCCCCTGCCCCGCCATTGTCGCTACCGCTGGCGTCTCCACCGTCATCGTCCCCGCTGTCACCATCATCCACGCTGTCGTCCACGGCCGGATCGGCGGGCTTCAGCATGACGCCGTTGACGGTGACCGAACCATCGGCCATGGCATTGACGATCCATTCCAGCCGGCCGTCAGGCAGTGTCTTGCCAAAACCTTTCGCCATGAGGGCGACAGGCACATATTGCGCCACCTCCGGTTCCGACTTTGCCGCCTCCTGCAGGCCTTCGATCATCTTGTCGAAGCCGGTGACATCGACCGTCACCTTTCCTTCGGGCTTTTCGCCGGGGAACGTCATCTCGCCTTCCAGCGCGATCTCCGTGTCCTTGTTCTTCATGGTGCTGTGGCCGAGGACGACCTTCGGCGTCTTGGCCATGAAGTCGGCTTTGAGCTGCTCGCCGAATTCGGCCGACAGCGGCGGATCCTGATTGAGATCAAAGGCTTCAATCGCCTTCTTCGCCATGCTGTCGAGGTCGATATTGGCGCCGCCGAAGTTCAGGTCGATATCGGTGGGCAGCAGCGCGACGCTCCAGCTCGGCACAAGCTGCCGCGGCACGGTCAGCCCCGACGCCTTGATGCCATAGGTGATCTTGCCGTTCTGGGCGACGCCGTCGGTGGCGAACGCAGTGCTGAGCTGGGTGGCGCCGAAATTGCCGACCGGGCTTTCCACCGCGAAATCCTTGAAGCCATAGGTTCCCTCGACACGCTCCCAAAGCGGCAAGGCGGCGAGCAGAAGCGATTTGAGCTGCGCCTGGTTGGCCTTCAGCGTCGCTTCGTTTTCATTGGCCACGGCAAATGCCAGGAGATCGAGCAACGGCCTTGTCCGCACGCCCTTGCCGCTGGCTTCGACCGACAGTTCCGGCGATTTGAGGGTGACCGGGAATTTCAACCCGCTCTCCGGATCGTCGAAATTGATCGCTTCGACAAAGCTCGACACCTTTTGCGAGGTCGTGAAATCGACGCCGCCGGTCGCGGACTTGGTCGCGGCAATGGTCGCGGTGCCGGCCCCGGTGCTGGCTTCCATGTGCTGCTTGGCATCCTTCGATGCCATGGTCATGCCGGCCATCGAGCTGGTGCCGCTGGTGAAGGCCGCCAGATTGGGATCGTAGACGCCCGAGCCCTTGCCGTCCTTGATCGAAAACTGCGTGCTTTGCAGCCCCTCGGGCCCGTTGAAATCGAAAGAGGCGCTCTGCGAAAAATCCATCGAGACATCCCAGGCCCCATCGCTGCGCGGCTTGACGATCAGCGCGTAGGGCGCAAAGTCGAATTTCAGCAGCTTCTGGTCCGGGAATGATGCGGCAAGCGCCTTGAAATCAAACAGTATCTTGTAGGCGCCGCCTTCGAGCGAAACCTTCAAAATGCCTTTGTCGATCGCCTGCTTGCCGACATAGCGGGACAGGTCATCGGACAATTGCTTCGCACCCTGGCTGTCGACGGTCTGACCGAGAGCAGGTGCACTCAACGCAAGAAGGAACACGAATGGCAGGGCACGGTTCACGCGAATTCTCCGTTTTGGCCTTGAAGGAACGCTTCGTTCGTCTGGTATGAAATTACCACTGCAACCGCAAGGTGAGATCAACAAGGCGCCAGTGCGAAAAGACTCGTCAAAGCACCAGCCGCATCAGTGGCCGGCCCGCCTTGCGTTCCACAAGCCTCTCGAAACCAGCCTTCTCGAAGACCCGCGACGAGCCGACGAACAGGCCGATCGAACGTGAATCGCGCGACAGGTTTATCGGGCAGGCCTCGACCAGCCGCGCGCCGTTCTGGCGGGCGAAATCGATGCCGCTTTCGACGAGGCGATGCGTGACGCCCCTGCCGCGCGCCTTGCTGCGGATGAAGAAGCAGGAAATCGCCCAGACGGCCGGATCCGCGGCGTCGGCAGGATCGACCGGTGCCGACCCCCTGCCCTGATTGTTCCATTCGGGCACGTCGGCGCGCGGTCCGATCTGCATCCAGCCGACCGCCTGACCATCCTCGAATGCCAGCAAACCCGGTGGCGGACCGGCTTCGATGCGCGCCTTGATATGGTCCTTGTTGCGTTCCCGGCTGCTCTCGCGGCGCACCGCCGGTGCCAACCGGAAATGCGTGCACCAGCAGCCGTAGCAGGCGCCCTGCTTGCCGAACAGGTCCTCGAATTCAGCCCAAAGCTCAGGCGTAAGCGGCGCTATGGTCGTGCTCATGAGTTCTCCCCAGGCCAGCCTTGTCGCTGGCCTTGCACTGTCGTACCATTGCTTCTGTTCTCTTTATGTTCGCAGCGATGGCGGCCCCTGTCAACAATCCCGATCACGGTTTTTGCCGCGACTGCCTGACGTTTCAGCGCAGCCAGACGCGCCGCTGCGAGCGCTGCGGCAGCCCCCGGCTTGCGCGTCATGCCGAACTCTACCGGCTGCATCTGGCTCATATCGATTGTGACGCCTTTTATGCGGCGATCGAAAAGCGCGACAATCCGGCGCTCAAGGACAAGCCGCTGATCATCGGCGGCGGCAAGCGCGGCGTCGTCTCCACCGCTTGCTACATCGCGCGCATCCAGGGCGTGCGCTCGGCAATGCCGATGTTCAAGGCGCTCGAAGCCTGCCCCGAGGCGGTCGTCATCAGCCCCAACATGGAAAAATACGTGCGCGTCGGCCGCGAGGTGCGCGCCATGATGCAGGCGTTGACGCCGCTGGTCGAGCCGCTCTCCATCGACGAGGCGTTTCTCGACCTCGCCGGCACCGAACGGCTGCATGGCCTGCCGCCGGCGGTGGTGCTGGCGCGCTTTGCGCTGGCGGTCGAGAAGGAGGTCGGCATCACCGTTTCGGCCGGCCTGTCCTATTGCAAGTTCCTCGCCAAGATAGCCTCGGACTTCCGCAAACCGCGCGGCTTCTCAGTCATCGGCGAAGCCGAGGCGGTCGGCTTCCTGGCGGCGCAGCCGGTGACCATGATCTGGGGCGTCGGCAAGGCGTTCAACGCCACGCTGGAGCGTGACGGCATCCGCACCATCGGCCAGTTGCAGCAGATGGATCGCGGCGACCTCATGCGCCGTTACGGCACGATGGGCGACCGGCTCTACCACCTTTCGCGCGGCGAGGACGTCCGCCGCGTCGATCCCGACCAGGACGCCAAGAGCGTATCGGCCGAAACCACCTTCGACACCGACATCGCGTCGCTGGACGAGTTGGTCGCGGTGCTGAGGGGCCTTTCGGAAAAAGTCTCGGCACGGCTGAAAAAGTCCGGCATTGCGGGGCGCACCGTGGTGCTGAAGCTGAAGACCCAGGATTTCAAGCTGCGCACGCGCAATCGCCAGCTCGGCGACCCGACCCGGCTCGCCGACCGCATCTTCCAGACCGGAGTGGAGCTGCTGCGCAAGGAAACCGACGGCACGAAATATCGGCTGCTCGGCATCGGCGTCAGCGACCTCTCGGACGATGACAAGGCCGACCCGCCCGACCTGGTCGACGTCCAGTCGCGCAAGCGCGCCATGGCCGAAGGCGCCATCGACACCCTGCGCGACAAGTTCGGCCGCAAGGCGGTGGAAACCGGCTACACCTTCGGCAAAGGCCGCGATGCCCACCCGCCGGAACCGCTGGAGGACTGAGGCCTTCAGATGCGCC
The DNA here is from genome assembly GCA_014189435.1 of Mesorhizobium loti. NCBI lineage: Bacteria > Pseudomonadati > Pseudomonadota > Alphaproteobacteria > Hyphomicrobiales > Phyllobacteriaceae > Mesorhizobium > Mesorhizobium loti. The sequence continues at coordinate 2,217,179 of CP050293.1, read as the reverse complement.
GCAAGTCGATCCGGCTCATATCGATCTGGCCCATTATGACGTTCTTGCCGATCCGGGATCGGCGCCAGTAGCAGTTACCGAGGCGATTGTGGCAGTGCCTTGACCTCGGCCTTTCGCCGTTGTTTGCTGGCGGGCCTGATGATCGATCCGGGGGTGGTCCATGTCTATCGCTGGCATTCTCGATCGGGCAGCCCGGATTGCACCGAACGCGGTTGCGATTGCACACGGACCCCGCGCGCTTCACACATATGCGGCGCTGAAAGCCCGCTCAGAGGCAATTGCCGGATTCCTCAAGAACCGGCTGAATCTGGCCGCAGGCGAACGCGTCGCACTCCTGATGAAGAATGCGCCCGAGTACGTCGAGGTGATGTTCGGCATCTGGAAAGCAGGCTTGGTCGCCGTGCCGATGAACGCGAAGCTGCATCCCCGGGAAATAGCCTACATGCTGGAGCATTCGGGCACGACGGCGGCATTCGTGACGGTCGACCTTGCCGGCGCGCTTAACGAGGCGGGGCGCTCTGTCCCGAGACTAAAGAGCATCATCGACGTGGCGAGCAGCGAGTACAGCGATGCACTGAAATGCGAAGCGATCGAAGGCCGATGGGCGGCCCTTCCTGAAGACCTGTGCTGGCTCTTTTACACGTCAGGTACCACCGGCCGTCCGAAGGGGGCTATGATCACCCATCGCAACATACTGGCAATGTCCGCCAGCTACTTCATTGACATCGACATGATTGCGCCGGGCGATTCGATCCTGCACGCAGCACCCATGTCGCACGGCTCGGGGCTCTACATCTTTCCTCATGTGTTGGGCTTGGCTACTCAAATCATCCCCGAATCTGGCGGCTTCGATCCGCTGGAGATTCTTGAACTGGCTAAGGTGCATCAGAGACTCAGTCTTTTCGCGGCGCCGACCATGGTGCACCGGCTCGTCAATCATCCGGCAATTGGCGACTCGGATCTGTCGGGGTTGAAAACGATCATCTACGGCGGCGCGCCCATGCTGGTGGAAGACGTCAAGCGCGCCCTGGATGTGCTGGGTCCGCGCCTCGCGCAGTTGTACGGCCAGGGGGAGGCCCCAATGTGCATCACCGGGCTCGCCAAACGTTTCTACGCCGACCGCTCGAACCCCAGGTGGGAGGCGCTGATCGGATCGGCAGGCTTCCCGCAAGCTGTCGTCGACTGCGCGGTGATGGATGCAGACGACCGGCCGCTGCTAGCCGGCGAGATGGGCGAGATTTGCGCGCGTGGCGAGTCGGTGTTCGCCGGCTATTGGCAGAACGAGGAAGCTAGCGCGGCCGCGCTACGCAACGGCTGGCTGCATACGGGCGACGTCGGGGTCATGGACAAGGACGGGTTCCTGACACTGCTCGACAGATCGAAGGATCTGATCATCTCCGGCGGCAGCAACATTTATCCTCGGGAAGTCGAGGAGGTGCTGCTGAAGCACGAGGCCGTCTCTGAAGTTTCGGTTGTCGGCCGCCCTCACGCCGAGTGGGGAGAGGAGGTTGTCGCCTTTGTCGTTGCAAGGCCCGGCAGCAACCCGACAGCAGCCGAACTTGACGCCTTGTGCCAAAACCATATCGCACGCTTCAAGCGGCCGAAGGCTTACCGATTCCTCGCCGAGCTGCCGAAATCAAGCTATGGGAAGACCTTGAAGCGCGAACTGCGCGACATGCTGGCGGAGGAGACTTGGCGCGACACTGCGGTGAATTAATTCCAGGCCGCAGGATGACGCTCTCGACAGTGAGGATGATCAGCCGGATGACGGCGGCCCAGTCGAATGCGGCGACTAGCGGTTGCGATAAAGGTCGCGGCTTGCGAGATAGCGCGCATGGCACCTGCCCCCTCGCCCGCAACGTCATCCATTACACCAGCTAGGCGGCCTGGCTCGCGCTGATTCAGGTCAGGCCATCCGTCAGGTGCGCGTCAGATCGATCCTGCTCGTCACCACGCTCTTGCCGGTTTTCGGATCGGTATCGATAACCGTCAGCCGGATACCGTTCTCGCCTCGCTTCTCGACCGTCATCTGGGCCTTGCGGTCACCGTTGACTTCCTTGGCCCAGCGGATGCCAAGATTGATCGCGTTGCCCGAACGGCTGCCGGTCAGCTGTGCCGGCCCGGTACGAGAGCCGACATAAATGCCGCTGTATTTCGCACCCGTGACCTTCAGATTGGCACTGATGGCCCGCGACACCACCACGAGACCGCGGCAATTGCCATCCAGCGAGAGCGAGGTTGAGGTCGCGTTTGACTTGAAGCTGCAAGATACACCAACGTTCGGCACATCCGTGGTTACCTGGACAGTACCCTTGCCGGCGAAATTGCCCTTGAACGACTGGAGAAATTTGGTCTCGTCGGCATGTGCCGCGCCTGCTCCAAGCAATAGAACGCCAGCAAGCGCGAATTGCGCGAATGATCTCATCGAAGCTCTCCTCGTCAATCTTGGAAACAGCGGGACGGCCTGCAACACGATGCACGGCTGAATATCGGGACTTAACGCCCTTTGCCGTGGCAGGTTCCGCTCGCCACATGACTGTTTTTGCAGCATCCAGCCGTTGCGACTGGCCCAGAAGAAGGCAACGGCTAGCGATTGCGGCAGAGGCCCTGGCCTGCGACATAGCGCGGATGGCACCTGCCCCCTCGATTCCAAAGGCCGCGTTCTGGATGGCGCTGTCGATTGCCTCGTTCCTGGCGATGTCGGTCGCCGGCCGCGCCACGACAGCCGAGCTCAACGTCTTCCAGGTGCTGGAACTGCGCTCGGTGATCGGCTTTTTCATCCTTCTGCCGCTGGTGATGACGAGCGGCGGCTTTCCAGCCATGCGCACGCAGCGCCCCGTCGCCCATATCGCCCGCAACATCATCCACTATACCGGCCAGGCGGCCTGGCTCTACGCCTTGACGCTGATCCCGCTGGCCGTGCTGATCTCGATCGAATTCACCACACCGATCTGGACGGCTATCCTGGCGGTGATTTTTCTCGGCGAAAGGCTCTCGCGGCCAAGGCTCGCAGCGATCGTGCTGGGGCTGATCGGCGTGGTGATCATCGTGCGCCCCGGAGCCGGCTCGGTCGATCCGGGACATCTCGTCGTGCTCGGCGCCGCCGTCTGCTTCGGCATCTCGGTGGTCACGGTCAAGTCGCTGACGCGGACGGAGAGCGTCGTGCGCATTATCTTCTGGATGCTGATCATCCAGTCTGTGGTCGGCCTGGTTCCGGCGCTCTGTACGTGGCGCAACCCGCCGCTGGCGCTATGGCCATGGATCGTACTGATTGGCTTCACCGGCATGTCGTCGCATTTCTGCATGGCCCGCGCGCTTGGCTATGCCGATGCCACCGTCATCTCGCCGATGGATTTCCTGCGCGTGCCACTGTCGGCGCTGATCGGCTGGTTGCTCTATAGCGAGCAGATCGACGCCTTCACCGCCGGCGGCGCGCTGCTGATCCTGATGGGCAATTTGCTCAACCTTCAGCGAAAGGCGATAAGGCCGGCCGACGTGGCAGCGTCGTAACACCGCGCCGGTCAGTTCCCGTCGTCGGGTATGTTGAGAAGATGGCCGCACGCCTTGCAATGCACGGCATCCGGCTCATGCCGCTGCAAGCCGCATTGCGGACAGGGAAAGAACACCTTGGACGGCCGGAAGATCGCCTGCGCCAGCCTGACGAACAGCGATATGCCGATGATCATGGTGACGATTGCGGTCAGCTTGCCGGCTATGCCGGGCAGCACGATGTCGCCGAAGCCGGTCGTCGTCACCGTTGCAACGGTGAAATAGAGCGCGTCGATGTAGTTTTCGAGGCCGGCGCCGGTGCGGAAGAAGAAGGTGTAGACGAAGCCGGTGATGACAAACAGGAACGTCAAAAGGTTGATGACAGCGTGGCTGGCCTCGCGCCACGGCCTCAGGCCGCGCATCTCGAAATGCCGCCAGAGCGAACCGCTGCGCGACAGCGACCACAGCCGCAGGATGCGCAGGAAGGCGAGATTGGCGAAAGCCGTCGGCATCAGCAACGTCAGCAGGATGAAGACATCGACCCAAGACGTCGGCTGCTTCATCAGCCGCAGCATGTCGTTGGAGGCGAGCAGCCGGGCAACCAGGTCGGCGGCGACGAGAGCGGCCGCCGAATAGTCGAGCCAGAGGAATGACGGCTTGTCCTGGAGAACCGGCGTCGCGATGAAGAAGGCAATGATGGCGAGGTCGATGACGACAGCCACCAGCTGGAACCGGAAAGCGGCCGGCGTGCGCCCATGATAAAGCTTGCGCAGCCGGTTTGCGCAGCCGCGTCATCGCCGAATTTTCCTGCAATCCGTCCTTGCCCGCCATTTTCATGAGGATTGCGTAGCGTCCGCAGCCAAGGCCGTCCAGTGGCTTAAGCTGCGGGATCCCTCAGCCTTGCACCACTGTGCCATCTGGTCCGACAAGACCCCAGGCGGTGGCGGTATCGTAGAAGAACTGTTCCTTGGCGATGCGATCACCGCGCCACTGCTGAAGCGCCACCTCTTCCAGGCGCCTGACGGTGCCGTCCTTGTCGATCCTGTCGAACGTCCAGCGGATAGCGACATTGTCGCCGTCGACCAGAAAAATCTGGACCGGATGCGTATGCATCTTCTGGATCCGTTCCAGAACCGATTGCTCCCGTGCCATCAGCGCTTCCCTGCCGCTGCGCGGGGCGCCGAGATTCTCCTGCATGGTCGCATCGTCATGGTAGAAGTCGGCGATCGCCGTGACATGGCTGCCTTCGACCACTTCCTTGAGGAAGGTTTCAACGCGTTCGCGGCTGGGCATGGGACAAGTTCCTTTGTCGGCTAGCGGCGCGGCCGCAGCGCTGATTTTAAGGTGGATTTCGAAGAACCAGTTTCACGGTCTTTCGAGCGTGTTCAGGGCATGTGGTGCAAACCAGCTCCACTTCAACCACGCCCGGTGTCCTGGCCCTATTGCGCACGACGTCAGGCCTAGCTAGCGCAAACTCAATCCGCGATGTGCTGGCCGACATCTATGCGATTGCCGTCGGGATCCTCGAAGACGAAAGCGCGCAAGCCGTAGTCATGATCACGCAAGCCCTTGACGATGCGAAGACCGTGCGCCTTGCAGACATCGTGCAAGGCGTTGACGTTCTCGACCATCATGTGCGCGACATTGAAATGCGCCGCGCGGTGATCCTTCTGCAAGGTCAAATGCAGTTCGGCGTCGTCACGTTTCAGGATCATGAAGCCGACCGGATCGCCATTCTCGAATGTCTTGGAAAAACCGAGCACGCCACAATAGAAGGCGATGGCCCTTTGCATGTCACGGACAGGCAGCATGGCGGCAACACGTCCGAAACGGATGGAGCTTGTGTCGTTCATCGTAACCTCGAAAGATTCGGAAGCCTCGCCTGCTGCATGGACGGTGCCATATCAGCAGTTCCGGTTCCTGATTATCGGTTCGATGAGACGGTGCCCACGGGATTAAAGGTATAGACGGTTTTGCGTGCCGGTAAACAGGTTCGCCTGAAGGACCGACCAAGGTGTGTTGAGATTCAGGTCAGGCCGAGTCGAAAACGGTGGGTTTCGAGAACCGGAGCGGAGCGGACGTCTGGGTCCGTGAGCACCGGAAGCGCAGAAAACCATCGTTTGCAGGCCGGCATCACCTGAATATCAGCACAGCTTACACCAGTTCCACTTCGACCACGCCGGGCACCGCGCGCATCGCCGAGGCGATCTGTGGCGAAATACGGTAGCGGTTGGGCAACTCGATCTCGATTTCCCCCTCGCCCTCTTCCTTGATCAGCACGAAACTGACCTGCCCCTCGCCCCTTACAGTCAGTTGGCCGGCCAGCGTGTTGATCGGCGTGGCGTTGCGGACGAAAATGCGCAGGGCCTTCTGGATACGGCTTGCCTCGTCCTCCAGCGATTGTACCGAGTTGATGCGCAGATTGACGCCTTCCGGCCTGTCCTCGGCCGCAACCGTGATAACGACGGAGCGGCCGGCCTCGAGCAGGTCGCGGTACTGCGCAAGTCCTTCCGAAAACAGCACGGCTTCGTACTGACCGGATGTATCGGAAAAGGCGATGACGCCCATCTTGTTGCCGGTGCGCGTCTTGCGCTCCTGCTTGGATGTCACCGTCCCGGCCAGACGTCCTGCGGCGGCGCCGCGCTTGACGGCCGCCGAAAACTCCGCCCACGTCTGCACCCGCATCTTCTGCAGGGCCGCCTTGTACTCGTCGAGCGGGTGTGCCGAGAGATAGAAGCCGACCACCTGGAATTCACGGTGCAGCCGGTCGGCGGCGAGCCACGGGTCCGTCGCCGGCAGATTGAGCGCCTGCGACTGCGCGCCGAGCGAGGCGCCGAAGATGTCGTGCTGGCCGGAAACCGCGTTCTGCTGCGCCAGCGACGCCAGCCCCATCATGCGTTCCACGCCCGCCATCATCGACGCGCGGTCGTGGCCGAAGCAGTCGAGCGCGCCGGCCATGATCAGGCTTTCGAAGACGCGCTTGCCGACGATCTTGGGATCGACCCGCTCGCAGAAATCGGCGAGGTTCTTGAACGGCTTTGCGCCACGCTGAGCAACGATGTGCTCCACCGCCGCGTCGCCGACGCCCTTGAGCGCTGCCAGCGAATAATAGATGCGGTTCTCGCCGACCTCGAAGGCACGGAAGCTCGATATCACCGACGGCGCCAGAACCTCGATGCCGAGGCGCAGCGCGTCCTGGCGGAAATCGGCGAGCTTGTCGGTGTTGCCCATGTCGAGTGTCATCGACGCCGCCAGGAACTCGACCGGATAATGCGCCTTGAGATAGGCGGTCTGGTACGAGACGACCGCGTATGCCGCGGCGTGCGATTTGTTGAAACCATAGTCGGCGAACTTGGCCAGCAGGTCGAAAATGAAGTCGGCTTGCGGCTTGCCGACGCCACGCTCGACCGCGCCGGAGACGAAGCGCTCGCGCTGCTTGTCCATCTCGGCGCGGATCTTCTTGCCCATGGCGCGGCGCAGCAGATCGGCTTCGCCGAGCGAGTAGCCCGACAGCTCCTGCGCGATCTGCATCACCTGTTCCTGGTAGACGATGACGCCTTGCGTCTCCTTCACCAGATGGTCGATCTTGGGATGGATCGACGCCATCTCCTCCTCGCCATGCTTGCGGGCGTTGTAGGTCGGGATGTTCTCCATCGGCCCCGGCCGGTACAGCGCGACCAGCGCGATGATGTCCTCGATGCAGTCGGGCCGCATGCCGATCAGCGCCTTGCGCATGCCCGCACTTTCCACCTGGAACACACCAACCACCTCGCCGCGCGACAGCATGGCATAGGTGTCAGGATCGTCGAGCGGGATGGTCGCCAGGTCGATCTCGATGCCGCGCCGGCGGATCAGCTTCACCGCCGTTTCCAGCACCGTCAGCGTCTTCAGGCCGAGGAAGTCGAACTTTACCAATCCGGCCTGCTCGACATATTTCATGTTGAACTGGGTGACCGGCATGTCCGAGCGCGGATCGCGGTACATCGGCACCAGTTCCGACAGCGGCCGGTCGCCGATGACGATGCCGGCGGCGTGGGTCGAGGCGTGGCGGTAGAGGCCTTCCAGCTTCTGCGCCATGTCGAGCAGCGTCTGGACGATCGGCTCCCTCTCGGCCTCTTCGGCAAAGCGCGGCTCGTTGGCGATGGCGTCGGCGAGCTTGACCGGATTGGCCGGATTCTGCGGCACCATCTTGGAGAGCTTGTCGACCTGGCCATAGGGCATCTGCAGCACGCGGCCGACGTCGCGCAGCACGGCGCGCGCCTGCAGCGTACCGAAGGTGATGATCTGGCCGACCTGGTCGCGACCGTATTTCTGCTGGACGTAGCGGATGACCTCCTCACGTCGATCCTGGCAGAAGTCGATATCGAAGTCGGGCATCGACACGCGGTCGGGATTGAGGAAGCGCTCGAACAGAAGCGAGAAGCGCAGCGGATCGATGTCGGTGATGGTCGTCGAATAGGCGACCAGCGAGCCTGCGCCCGAACCGCGTCCCGGCCCGACCGGAATCCCTTGCGCCTTGGCCCATTTGATGAAGTCGGCAACGATCAGGAAGTAGCCGGGGAACTTCATCTTGGTGATGATGCCGAGCTCGAAATTCAACCGCTCGCGATATTGCTCGACCGTGTAGCCGGCTGTCGGGCCATGCGCGGCCAGCCGCGCGTCGAGCCCCTCATGCGCTTGGCGGGCCAGTTCGTCGGCTTCCGCCTGCACGGCAGCCTCATTGTCGGCGACATCGCCGCCGGTAAAGCGCGGCAGGATCGGGTTGCGGGTCTTCGGGTAGTAGGAGCAGCGCAGCGCGATCTCGACCGTGTTGTCGATCGCCTCCGGCAGGTCGGCAAACAGCCTGGCCATATCGGCCTGGCTGCGCAGGAAATTGTCCGGCGATAGCCGGCGGCGGTTGTCGACTGCAACGACCGACCCCTCGGCAATGGCGATCAGCGCGTCATGCGCATCATAGTCGTCGCGGGCCGAGAAGAACGCCTCGTTGGTGGCGACCAGAGGCAGTTCATGCGCATAAGCCAGGTCGATCGAGGATTTCTCGATCACGCGGTCATAGCCGGACACCCGGTCAAGCTCGACATAAAGACGGTCACCGAACATCGCCTTCAGGGTCAAAAGCCGTGCTTCGGCCAGATCGCGGCGGTCTTCCTTGAGTGCAATGCCGATCGGGCCGCGCGGCCCACCGCTGAGGCAGATCAGCCCGTCACAATAGCCTTGCATCATTTCGGTGGTCAGGTGCACGGCCTCGCCTGGCGGCGTTTCGAGGTAAACGCGGCTGACCAGCCTGACCAGATTGGAATAGCCGGCCTCGGTCGCGGCGAGCAGGACGACTGGCCGCATATCAGGGCCTTGCCGCCGGCGGTCACGCTGGCCATCGCTGTTTTCGCCGGAAAAGGCGAGCGCGGTCTGGCAGCCGATGATCGGCTGGATGCCGTCCTTCACCGCCTTCTGGGCGAACTCGAGCGCGCCGAACAGATTGTTGGTGTCGGTGACAGCAATGGCCGGGGCTTCGTCCTTGACCGCGTGAGCCACCACCTTGCCGATCTGCAAGGCGCCTTCCAGCAGCGAATAGGCCGAATGCACGCGCAGATGAATGAAGGGCCGCGCCGGCGCCTCCGGCCGCGCCGCAGCAATCGCTGCTTCGCGCTTCAGGGGATCGCGGGGAAGTTTTTCGTCGGCCATGGTGCTGCGTGAAGGTCCTGAGTCGATAGACATGTATTGTCCGGGACCGCGCGGTGCCAGTCCAGCACAAACGACTGCTGACCACAGGCTTGCCGTGCCTGCTCAGGCAAACTCCATGATCACCGCATCCACGGCGAGGCTGTCGCCCGGCTTGGCGTTGAGTTTGGAGATGACCAGATCGCGTTCGGCGCGCAGCACGTTTTCCATCTTCATCGCCTCGACAACCGCCAGCGTCTCGCCGGCCTTGACCTCCTGGCCTTCGGCAACGGCAATCGACACGACAAGGCCAGGCATCGGGCAAAGCAGCAGGTTCGACGTGTCCGGCGCCACCTTTTCCGGCATCAGCCTTTCAAGCTCGGCGGTGCGCGGCAGCATGGCGCGCGCGGTCACGGACATGCCCTTCCAGGCAATGCGAAAGCCATTGGCGACCGGCCTGATCTGAGCCGTAACCTTGCGCTGGCCGACCGTGCCGCGCCAGATCAGATCGCCCGGCCGCCAGTCGGAGGCAACGGTCAGAGCCTTGCCGCCCTCGATCGACAGATCGACCTCCATCGGGATGGAAATCATGCCCTCGAGGATCGACGCCGACAGATAGTCATCGCCGATCTTCACCACCCAGTCGCGCTTCAGCGCTCCCGAATGCGGCGCCAGGCGCCCGCCCAGCCGGTCGAGCCGGTCACGGCGCAGAAGCTCCACCGCGGTCGCAATCGACGCCAGCACGGCTTTCTCATCGTCGTTCGGTACGACGGGCGCGAAGCCGTCGGGGTATTCCTCGGATATGAAAGCGGTCGATATCCGCCCTTCCCGCCAGCGCGGATGCTGCATCAGGGCAGCCAGGAACGGAATGTTGTGCTCGATGCCGTCGACGACGAAGCTGTCGAGCGCTTCCGACATGGCGTCGATGGCTTTCAGACGCGTCGGCGCCCAGGTGCACAGCTTGGCGAGCATCGGGTCATAGAACATCGAGATTTCGGAGCCCTCGGTGACGCCGGTGTCGTTGCGGATGACGACATCGCCGAACTGTCCTTCCTCCGGCGGCCGGTAGCGCGTCAGCCGGCCGATCGAGGGCAGGAAATTGCGGTAAGGGTCTTCGGCGTAGAGCCGGCTTTCCACCGCCCAGCCGTTCAGCTTGACGTCGCTTTGCCTGATGGCGAGCTTCTCGCCGGCGGCGACGCGGATCATCTGCTCGACCAGATCGATGCCGGTGACGAGCTCCGTCACCGGATGCTCGACCTGCAATCGTGTATTCATTTCAAGGAAATAGAAGTTCTTGTCCTTGTCGACGATGAACTCGACCGTACCGGCGCTCTGGTAGTCGACGGCCCTGGCCAGCGCCACCGACTGCTCGCCCATGGCCTTGCGTGTCTCGGCGTCAAGGAAGGGCGACGGCGCCTCTTCGGCGACCTTCTGGTTGCGGCGCTGGATCGAGCATTCGCGCTCGCCGAGATAGAGCGCGTTGCCATGCGCGTCGGCCAGCACCTGGATTTCGATATGGCGCGGATCGACGACGAATTTCTCGATGAAGACGCGGTCGTCGCCAAACGAACTCTTGGCTTCCGAGCGCGCGCGGTCGAAGCCGTCGCGCACTTCAGACTGGTCCCAGGCGATGCGCATGCCCTTGCCGCCGCCGCCGGCGGAAGCCTTGATCATCACGGGATAGCCGATCTCGCCGGCGATCTTTTCGGCATGGTCGGCATTCTCGATGACGCCGAGCCAGCCGGGCACAGTGGAAACCTTGGCGGCGTTGGCGAACTTCTTCGATTCGATCTTGTCGCCCATCGCCCTGATCGCCCTGGGCTTCGGGCCGATGAAAATGATGCCCTCCGCTTCCAGCGCTTCACAGAAGGCCGCCCGCTCGGACAGGAACCCGTAGCCGGGATGCACGGCCTGCGCACCGGTCTCCTTGCAGGCGGCGATGATCTTTTCAGGCACGAGATAGCTCTGAGCCGCTGGCGAAGGTCCGATATGCACCGCCTCGTCGGCCATCTCGACATGCACGGCATCGCGATCGGCATCGGAATAGACGGCAACCGTGGCGATGCCCATCTTGCGCGCCGTTTTGATGACACGGCAAGCAATCTCGCCACGATTGGCGATCAGGATTTTGGTGAACATGCTGAGGTCATTCCCCTCCGGTCGGTCGTTCCTTTTATGGCCTGTGCTTGCAGGGTCAAGCCGACCATGCAAATCACTGCCTTTCAATCGATTTGCGATTCCAATTCATCGCTGTGGCCCAGTCTTGGCGGCAGCTTCCAGTTGATCGCATCGCCAAAACCTGAAACCGTGGAAAAAAATTCGCATTGGAGGACGCCTGATGAAAACCCGCGCCGCTGTCGCTGTCGCCGCCGGAAAGCCGTTGGAGATCATGGAGGTCGACCTCGACGGTCCGCGCGAGGGCGAGGTGCTGGTCGAGATCAAGGCGACTGGCATCTGCCACACCGACGAATTCACGCTGTCGGGCGCCGATCCCGAAGGCCTGTTTCCGGCCATCCTCGGCCATGAGGGCGCCGGCGTCGTTGTCGATGTCGGCAAGGGCGTCACTTCGGTCAAGAAGGGTGATCACGTCATCCCGCTCTATACGCCCGAATGCCGCCAGTGCCCGTCTTGCTTGTCGCGAAAAACCAATCTGTGCACGGCGATCCGCGCCACGCAGGGCCAAGGCCTGATGCCGGATGGCTCGTCGCGCTTCTCGATCGGCAAGGACAAGATCTTTCACTATATGGGCTGCTCGACCTTCTCCAACTTCACCGTGCTGCCGGAGATCGCGCTGGCCAAGGTCAACCCCGAAGCACCTTTCGACAAGATCTGCTACATCGGCTGCGGCGTCACCACCGGCATCGGTGCGGTCATCAACACCGCCAAGGTCGAGCAAGGCGCAACGGCGGTCGTCTTCGGCCTCGGCGGCATCGGCCTCAACGTCATCCAGGGCCTGAAACTTGCCGGCGCCGACATGATCATCGGCGTTGATCTCAACAACGACAAGAAAGCCTGGGGCGAGAAATTCGGCATGACGCATTTCGTCAATCCGAAGGAGATCGACGGCGATGTCGTGCCGCACCTCGTCAACATGACCAAGCGCGGCGCCGACCAGATCGGCGGCGCCGACTACACATTCGACTGTACGGGCAGCACCAAGGTCATGCGTCAGGCGCTCGAAGCCTCGCATCGCGGCTGGGGCAAGTCGGTCGTCATCGGCGTTGCCGGCGCCGGCCAGGAGATCTCGACGCGGCCGTTCCAACTGGTCACGGGACGCACGTGGATGGGCACTGCCTTCGGCGGCGCACGCGGCCGCACCGATGTGCCGAAGATCGTCGACTGGTACATGGACGGCAAGATCCAGATCGATCCGATGATCACCCACTTGCTGAAGCTCGAGGACATCAACAAGGGTTTTGACCTCATGCACGAGGGCAAGTCGATCAGGAGTGTCGTGGTTTACTGAGGAAGACCACAAGCCGCCGACCAACCGGCCTGCGACCTCTGTGGTTCACAAGTGGGAGGAGAAGAAAATGGCGGAGAAACTGCATCCGAAAATCGACAATGGCTTGCCCAGGGAAAGCGCAAGCTTTGCCGGCGGCACGCTGGTCTGCGCCTGCACCAGCAAGCCGGTGAAGGTGAAGGTCAAGGGTCAGATCGCCCACAATCATGCCTGCGGCTGCACCAAATGCTGGAAGCCGGAAGGCGCGGTGTTCTCGGTTGTTGCTGTGGCCGGCACCGGCGACGTCACCGTCACCGAGAATGGCGACAAGCTCAAGGTGGTCGACCCCTCGGCACTGATCCAGCGCCATGCCTGCACCGTCTGCGGCGTCCACATGCACGGACCGGTCGAGCGCGACCACCCGTTCAAGGGCCTGTCCTTCATCCATCCCGAGCGCTTCGAGGAGGACGGCTGGTCGCCGCCGGGCTTCACCGCCTTTGTCTCGTCGATCATCGAGTCCGGTGTCGATCCAAAGCGGATGGACGGCATCCGCTCGCAGTTGAAGACAATCGGGCTGGAGCCCTATGACTGCCTCAATCCCGGCCTGATGGACTATATCGCCACCTGGACGGCGAAGAAGTCCGGCGCTTTGCCGGCCTGATAGTCGTGAGATTTCAGGTATGGGGCCGGACAAGTTTCCGGCCCCTGCTCGTTTTGGAGAGACAATGCCCGCACCCGCCATTCTCGTCGACGCCGACGCCTGCCCGGTCAAGGCCGAGGTCGAAAAGGTCGCCGAGCGCCATGGCGTCGTCGTCACCTACGTCTCCAATGGCGGTTTGCGGCCATCGCGCGATCCGATGATCCGCAATGTCGTCGTCTCAAAGGGCGCCGATGCCGCCGACGACTGGATCGTCGACAATGCGCGGACCAACGATATCGTCATCACCGCCGACATTCCGCTGGCCGCCCGTGCGGTGGCGCTCGGCGCGCATGTGCTTGGGCCGACTGGACGTCCTTTCACGCCGGAAACGATCGGCATGGCGGTGGCAATGCGCGATCTCAAGCAACATTTGCGCGAGACCGGCGAAAGCAAGGGCTACAATGCCAGCTTCGCCCCACAGGACCGTTCGCGGTTTCTCGGCGAACTCGACCGCATCTTGCGGCGCGCGCTGAAATCCGCCACACCGCAATAGAAACCGAGCGCCATCCAAGGTTGGAACCGCCATGGCTGCCGAAATCCCGATGAAGCCTCCCATGCGGCGCCACATGCTGTTCGCGGTATCGGCATGCTTCGGCGTTTTGGCGCTCCTCACGGCGTTGCTGCTGCACGCCCCGCTCGCCTATTCGATCGGCGCCAACGCCTTCTTTGCCGCCTACGTCATCCTTGTCGTCGCCCAGATGCCGAAGTTCACCGGCAAATATCTGAGCAAAAATGCGCGCGCCACCGACCAGCCAGTGCTGGTCATCTTCGCCGTGACGCTCGTCGTCGTCGGTTTTGCCACCTTTTCGCTGTTCCAACTGATCAACCAGAAAGACAGCGCCCACCCTGTCGAACTCACCTTCGCGCTGCTGTCGATCCCGCTCGGCTGGTTCACCATCCATGCCATGGCAGCGCTCCACTATGCGCATGTCTACTGGATGGACGGCGATGCGGTCGATGCCGAGACCAAGAAGAAAATTCCGGTCGGCGGACTGCTGTTTCCTGGCGACAAGCGACCGGAAGGCTGGGATTTCCTCTACTTCTCGACCGTCATCGGCATGACGGCGCAGACCGCCGACACCAACATCTCGACGACGCATATGCGTTGTGTAGTGCTGGTCCATTCGATTCTGTCGTTCTTCTTCAACACCGTCATCGTCGCCGCAGCCGTCAACCTCGCCGTCAGCCTGGGCGCTCCGTAATAAATCCGTGATCGGATGAAACATTGGTTTGGATCGCGACGTATCAGGAGGACAATGCACGCGCAGGCCACGCCGCGAGGCCGGGAGACGAGACAAGATGGAATCCGTTGCCAGAAGCCAATCCGCCGCCGGTCCAGGCGCTTCGGCGTCGAACGAAAAAACGCTGATCTACCGGCAGTCGCGCTGGACGCGGCTGACGCATTGGCTTTGGGCCATCTCGCTGTTCTTCATGCTGCTGTCGGGCCTGCAGATCTTCAATGCCCGCCCGCAACTCTATATCGGCAAGCAGTCTGGCTTCGAGTACAACAACACCATCTTCGCCATCGGCGCGGAAAACACCAACACCGGGCCACGCGGCTACACGGAGATCTTCGGCAAGCGCTTCGACACCACCGGTGTGCTCGGCTGGTCGGGCCCGGCCGGCCAGGAGACGTCCCGCGCCTTCCCGTCCTGGGCGACGATCCCGTCCTACTATGATCTCGGCACCGCCCGCGTCGTCCATTTCTTCTTTGCCTGGATACTGACCACGACCTTGATCGTCTGGCTGGTCGCCAGCACTGTGAACGGCCATCTGCGGCGCGATCTCGCGCCGCGCCTCGATGATCTCAAGCGGCTGCCGCAGGACATCATCGACCACGCCAAGCTCAAATTCCACCACACGCGGGAATACAACACGCTGCAGAAGATGGCCTATGGCGGTGTGCTGTTCGTGCTGCTGCCGCTGATGATCATCACCGGCCTTGCGATGTCGCCCAGCATGAATTCGGTGCTGCCGTTCCTCAACGATCTGCTCGGTGGCCGGCAGACGGCGCGCACCATCCATTTCACCGTCATGGTGCTGCTGGTCGCCTTCTTCGTCGTCCATATCCTGATGATTCTCGCCGCCGGCCCGATCAACGAGCTGCGTTCCATCATCACCGGCTGGTATCGCACCGACCCTCCCGCGCATGACGACAAGACAGCCGAGAGGAGTGTGTAACATGGCGAAGTTTGAGATCAGCCGCCGCAAATTCCTGACCGGTGCCGGCCTTGGCGCCTCCGGCATCATGCTGTCGGGCTGCGATGCTTTCGACAGCCAGTTGAGCATTGGCGGCGGCCTGCGCAGCTTCCTCGAAAACGCCAATGGCCTGACATACCGGGCGCAACGCCTGCTTGCCGGACGCGATGCGCTGGCGCCGGAGTTTTCCGAGGCCGACATCCGCCAGCCGCAGCGGCCGAACGGGGTCACCGCTCCCGATGACGACGTCTACAAAGGCTTGCTCGCCAACAACTTCGCCGACTGGCGGCTGGAGGTTTCAGGCCTCGTCGAAAAGCCGCTGTCGCTTAGCCGCGAGCAGCTTCAGAACATGCCGAGCCGCACGCAGATCACGCGTCATGATTGCGTCGAAGGTTGGAGCTGCATAGCCAAATGGACCGGCACGCCGCTGTCGCTGGTGCTGGACCAGGCGGTGGTCAAGCCGCAGGCGCGCTACGTCATGTTCCATTGCCTCGACACGATCGACCGCAGCCTGTCGGGCGACATCAAATATTACGGCACCATCGACCTGATCGATGCCCGTCACCCGCAGACGATCCTTGCCTACGGCCTGAACGGCAAGCCGCTGCCGGTCGAGAACGGTGCACCGTTGCGCGTCCGCGTCGAGCGCCAGCTCGGCTACAAGATGCCGAAATACCTCTACAAGATCGAACTCGTCGACGGCTTCGCCACTGTCGGCGGCGGCAGGGGCGGCTATTGGGAAGACAATGGCTATGACTGGTACGGCGGGATCTGAACCGCATGCCGCAAACGCCGCGCCTCTGAGATGACTAGTGGCGAAACAGCTCGCCTTTTCCGGCAATCTGCTCACCAATGCCGCCAAGCCGCAGCATATGCCAGGCAAGTGCATGGTTGCTCGAGGTGACCGGTTTCCCCAGTTCCTTCTCGACCTCCTCGATGATCCGGGCAACGCGCATGCTCGTGCAGGAAACGAACACGGCCTCACAGTCGCTCGACGCGCCGATTTCCAAAATGGCCTGCTTGACCGATGCCGGCGTGATGCGCGCAACGACATTGTCGTCGGCCTCATTGAACGAGCCCATGACCGGAATATCCATCCCCCGCGCCATCAGCGATGCACGCAGGGAATGATTGATTTTGGCGAGATATGGGGTGAGCAGCGCGATCCGTGAGACGCCCAGGGCCTTCAGCGCGGCGCGCGCCGCCGTCACTGGGTTGGTCACCTGTACGCCCGGCAGCACCTCGTGGACGCGCGCGGCGACCTTGTCCTCGCCGATGACAAGTGCTCCCGACGTGCAGGCAAAGCCGATCACATCGAACTTGACGTCCGGCAAAAGCCCGACCGTGCCGGGGATCACCGCCGACATCTTCATCAGGTTCTCCGGCGTGATCTCGACATCGCTGTAGAGCCGCGCCTCGTACAGCGCGATGTCGCGCGCGGGCAGCGCATAGCGGAATTCATCCTCGATGGTCTGGTCGGTCCGAAGCACGAGCAGGCCGAGATTGGCGCGGGTGCCGATACCGTCATCTGTCTTGAATGGAATGTGTTCCTTGTCGAGGACAAGCGTGTCGTCGGCGCGGGTAACCGGGGCGTCCATGGTTCAGTCCCCTTCCTGATACCAATCGGAATTGTCGACAATAGAAACGGCAACATTGCCAAAGGTGTCAAGGGCTCCGTGCCGATTTTGGAGCCGGGAAACGCTGGAATTATGGGCCAAAGTAGATCGCTTGTCAGTCGCCGCCTTTGCGCCGTTGACAAAGATCGGCGTCTTCCTATTGAATTGTCGACAATAGAGCGACAGCCATTTGGGACAGCAATGCGCGTATTGATCTTGGGCGGGGGCGTGGTCGGGATCACCACTGCCTATCAGCTGCAAAAGGATGGCCACGCGGTCACCGTTCTCGAGCAGGCACCGCAGGTGGCCGAGGGCGCGAGCTGGGCAAATGCCGGCATGATCGCGCCTGGCCATTCCTTTGTCTGGTCATCGCCAGCCGCCCCAAAAATCCTGCTGAAGTCGCTGTTCCAGAAGGACCAGGCGCTTCGCTTCAAACTCTCCGCCGACCCGCATCTCTACAGCTGGTCGCTGCGCTTCCTCATGCAATGCACGGCCGCCAAAGCGCGTCGCAACACCCTCCTCAAACATCGGCTTGCGGTCCATTCCCAAGCGGTCCTTCAGGCGGTCGTCAGGGAGGAAGCGATACAGTACGACAGGACGTCGGCCGGCATTCTGTACTTCCACCGCAGCCGTCAGGCGCTCGACAAGGGCGTCGCCAACATGCGCCTGCTGGAGGCTGACGGCCAGGAGATACGCATTGTCGACGCGCAGGAAATCATTGACCGCGAGCCGGCGCTGGCTTCGTCGCGCGGCAGCATTGCCGGCGGCATATTGTGTCCGACCGACGAAACCGGCGACGCCGCCAAGTTCGCGCGCGTGCTGGCGGCCATCGTCGAAAAGAGGGGCGGCAAGATCCTGACGGACACCAGGATCGTCGGGATAGAACGCAGGAACGACGCGATCACCCGGGTCGTCACCGACAAGGGAGAGGTGTTGGCCGACACCTACGTTCTGTGCCTGGGCGCGGAAAGCCCGATCCTCGCCCGCAAGATCGGCCTTGGCCTGCCGATCTACCCGATCAAGGGATATTCCCTGACCATTCCCATCGTCGACCAGGTCCTGGCTCCAAAGCTTCCCGTGATCGATGAGCACAACCTCGTTGCCATCACGCCGATGGGCGATCGCATCCGCGTCACCGCCACCGCGGAATTTGCGGGCTATGACCGCAGCCACGAGCCTTCGGATTTCACCTTCATGAAGCGCGTCGCGCAGGAGCTGTTTCCGCGCGGTATCGCCTATGATCGCGCCGAGATGCGGGCCTGTCTGAGACCCATGACGCCCGACAATCTGCCGATCCTCGGCCTGCGCAACATCAAAAACCTCTGGCTGAACACCGGTCACGGCCATATCGGCTGGACGATGGCGCATGGATCGGCCCGCATCGTCGCCGATCTGATCGCCGGCCGAGCTGCACCAATCGCCCTCGATGGTATCCTTCCCACACAGGCGCGGTTCGCCGAACCAAGCGCCGCAAAGGCTTGACCGACGCCATGCTCCGACCCAGGCAAAGCAACCAGGACAACAATGCGGCGTTGGCATCCAAGCCGATCAAGACCGGCCCGCGTGTCTATGAAGAGATCCGTCGCATGGCGATGGACTATCGCTTCAAGCCGAACGAGCGCATCAACGAAGTGGCGCTTGCCGCGAGGCTGAATGTCAGCCGCAGCCCGATCCGGGAGGCCCTCCAGCGGCTGGTCACGGAGGAACTCATCACCTTCCAGACCAATCGCGGCTTCTTCTGCCGCGGCTTCGATGTCGACGAGGTCGTCAATCTTTCCGATGTGCGGGCCGTGCTCGAGGAGCGCTCCGTCAGGCTGGCGGTCCAGCGCGCGACCAATGAGGAACTCGCCGCGCTCGTCGACTGGTGGACGCGCACCATGGCGCGCGCCGACTCATTTTCCAGCACTGAGCTGACCGCCAGGGACGAGGAATTTCACATCCGCATCGCCAGGCTGTCAGGCAATCCCGAACTGGCGCGCATGCTCGAAGGCATCAACACGCGCATCCATTTCGTCCGCAAGATCGAAGTGGAGAAGCACCGGCGACTGTCGACGACCTATACCGAACACAGCGAGATCGCCCGGGCCATGGTCAGCCGCGATGCCGACAGGGCAGCCAGGCTCATGCATGACCATATCGCCATCAGTGTCGCCGACGCCATGTCGACCGTTCGCGAAGGCCTGGCCCGGATATATATCGATATCGGCCAGATCTGATCAGGCAACCCTTTGCCGGTCAGGCGACCTTGTCGAGCAGCGGCCTCAGCGCCGGGTGGATTTCCGGCGAGGCGTGCTTGATCAGGGTCAGCAGCGCGCGTTCGTTCTCGTAGAGAGGCCTGTCCACGCCGATATGCTCGATCAACCAGCCGGCTTCGCCGGCATCGATCGTCTCGGCGCGGCGCGCCAGGGCCTCGGCCGCCCTGTTCTTGGCTTCCCACTCGGCCTCGATGTCGCCTGGAGACCGATAGGCCTCCATGATGCCGGCAAGGCCGCCGGAGATCATGCGGCTGAAGAAGCCGCCGATTTCCGGGTCGGCATGTTCGAGAAAGGCATCACGACGCAGCGCCACATCGCGCGTCGGCGCTTCATAACCGGCCGAGCACATGACGAAATTGGCAATCGCCTTGACGAACAGCTCATTCCAGGACGGATCGTTGTGTCCTTGAGCAGTCCGCTCATTGATCTTGAACAGCACCTCTGCCTCGGCGCGCGTGATGGCAATGTTGCCGTCGCCGCCATGAGCATGGAGTATCCGGCGCAGCAATTCGACCTCGGCCTTGGCGATCAACCCAGGGACCAGCGCACCGCCGAGCATCAGCGGCCCCTTGCCGTCGATGACGGCATGCGCAACCTGTTGCAGCGCATAGACGCAAAGCTGGCCCGGCGACGATCTCGCCTCTTCCAGCACGTGGACCAGCAATTCGAGCTCGGTCCGGCTGTCGACCATGCCATCGCGAGAGATCGTACGGATCAGCCAATCGGCATTGTCCTGCGAGATATAGCCCGACGGCTTTTCCTGGTGGACGATATAGTCGGTAACCGCCTCGATGAAGAAAGGCGGCCATTCCCGGCATTTGTCCTTGGCCGTGGCGTCGAGCGCAAACAGCGCCTCGGCCTCGCCGCGCGTCACCACGCCGTCGCCGAACACCTCATGGCGCAGCATCGCCACGTCCTCAGCAGCGATGCTGCTTTTCGAGGTCAGCCCGGCCACCGGCGCGCTCATGATCAATTCGCCCATTTGTCGTCCCCGTCCGCTGCCGGCAAGGCCGGCCCCATAGCGTCATGCCTGCCAACATATCAGCAGTGTCTTGAAAAACCGGCAAACGGCGTGGTTAGCGAAGACTTGTCGGCCAATGCATGTCGCCCAAAACTGTGCAGCGGTTTTGGGTGAACGACATGCATCAAAACAAAGAGCTAAAGCGCATCGCCTGAAGCCGTTTCAGCGCAACGCGCTTTAGATGTCGCTGACAGGTGACAAGCCGTCGCGCACAAGCTATGGATGGCGCGTCGAGGACTCAGGGTCTGAGTCCTACCTGTTTGCGGGAGAGAGCAGCGAAAGCTGCCGCCGAAGGGGAAATCGCCCGAAATCTCTCAGGCAAAAGAACCGTAGACGGGAAAGACACTCTGGAAAGTCGGGGCTTGCCCCCGCGCCGAAGGTGTAAGCGCCGCTGACAGAGTTCCGGTTGCGCGAGTCTCTCAGGCTTCAGACAGAGGGGCACGGACTGGTCGCCATTCGCGACCGATTGCGTGCGACTCTGGAGACGACATGACGGGCGACGACACAAAACACCTTCCTCTCGAAGATATCCACATGGCCGCCGGTGCGCGCTTTGGCGCCTTTGCCGGCTGGTCGATGCCGCTGACCTATCCGGCCGGCGTCATGAAGGAACACCTTCGCACCCGCGAGCAGGCCGGCCTGTTCGACATCTCGCATATGAAATTGTTCGAGGTGAGCGGACCCGAGGCGGTTTCGCTGCTCAACCGCGCTTGCCCACTGGATGCCGGCGCGCTCGAGATCTCGCATTCCAAACTGTCCTTCTTCCTCAATGAAGCAGGCGGCATTCTGGACGATCTGATCGTCACCAGGCTTGGCGATATCAGGTTCATGGTGGTCGCCAATGCCGGCAACGCCGTGGCCGACGAAAAGCATTTGCGTGCGCTTGCCGCTGATTTCGACGCCAGGGTCGAGCCGCTCGACCGCGTCTTCCTCGCCATCCAGGGTCCTGAGGCCTGGGCTGCTCTTTCCCGCGCCGGCATCGAGACCGGTTCGCTGCTGTTCATGCACGGGGTCGAACCGCGCAAGAACTGGTTCATGAGCCGCTCAGGCTATACAGGCGAGGACGGTTTCGAAATCGGCCTGCCGGAGGCCGATGCGCGCGATCTCGTCGCGAAGCTGCTCGGCGATGAACGCGTGCTGTGGATCGGACTGGCCGCCCGCGACAGCCTGCGGCTGGAGGCAGGGCTCTGCCTGCATGGTCAGGACATCACGCCGGAGATCGATCCGGCCAGCGCCGCCTTGATGTGGGCCATCCCGAAGGACGTTCGCGCTTCCGGTGCTTTCATCGGCGCCGACGCGCTCCGCGCCGCCGTGGAACGAGGCCCTGCGCAAAAGCGCGTCGGGCTGAAGCCGGAAGGCCGCCAGCCGGTGCGCGCCGGTGCCGCGCTCTTTGATGCCGACGGCAATCCCGCCGGCCATGTCACGTCGGGCGGCTTCGGCCCCTCGGCCGGCCATCCGGTCGCCATGGGCTATGTCGCGGCACCGCTGGCCAAGCCAGGAATACGGGTCTTCGCCGATGTGCGAGGCACGAAAATCCCAGTCGACATCAGCTCCCTGCCCTTCACACCACATCGCTACCGCAAAGGATGATCTCAATGGCAACGACCTATTTCACATCAGATCACGAATGGCTCCGCGTCGAGGGTGGCATCGCCACCGTCGGCATCACCGACTATGCCCAAGAGCAGCTCGGTGACCTCGTCTTCGTCGAACTGCCGGAGACCGGAAAGAAATTGACCAAGGGCGATACCGCCGTCGTGGTCGAATCCGTCAAGGCGGCTTCCGATGTCTACGCGCCGGTCGATGGCGAGATCACCGAAGCCAACGGCACGCTGTCGTCGGACCCGTCGCTGGTCAATTCGGCGGCAACCGGGGCCGGCTGGCTGTGGAAGATGAAGCTTGCCGACGCAAGCCAGCTCGCGGGCCTCATGGATGAGGCCGCCTACAAAGCCCATATCGGCTGATATCAGGACGGATTGACATGACCGCAGCACTCACTCCCTTCTCGGCCCGCCATATCGGCCCGAGCGTCAACGATGTCAGAGCCATGCTTGCCGTGATCGGCGTTCCGTCCGTCGAGACGCTGATCAGCCAGGCCGTGCCACAGTCGATCCGCCTCGACTTGCCACTGACCCTGCCCGCACCGGCCAGCGAAGCGGAAGCGCTGGCCGAATTGTCGGCGACCATGGCCAAGAATACGGTGCTGAAGAGCTTCATCGGCGCCGGCTATCACGGCGTCCATGTGCCACCGGTGATCCAGCGCAATTTGTTCGAGAACCCGGCCTGGTACACGGCCTACACGCCGTATCAGGCCGAGATCAGCCAGGGCCGGCTCGAAATGCTGTTCAATTTCCAGACGCTGGTCACTGAACTGACAGGCCTGCCGGTAGCGTCGGCCTCGCTGCTCGATGAGGCGACCGCCGTGGCAGAAGCAGTCGGCATTGCGCTGCGCCACCACCGCGACAAGCGCACCAAGATCGCACTTGCCGGCACGCCACATCCGCAGACGCTGGACGTTGTGCGTACCCGCGCCGAGCCGCTCGGCATCGAGATCGACGGCGAGACGATCGACGACAACACCGCTGCTTTGCTCGTCTCCTGGCCGGATACGTTTGGCGTCTATGGCGACCACAAGGCGGCGATCGACAAAGCGCGTGCGACCGGCGCCATCGTCGTCTTCATCGCCGACCCGCTCGGCCTGGCGCTGACCGATGCGCCGGCGAAACTTGGCGCCGACATTGCCGTCGGCCCGATGCAGCGTTTTGGCGTGCCGATGGGCTTTGGCGGGCCGCACGCCGCCTATTGCGCCGTCTCCGACAGGCTGACGCGACTGATGCCCGGCCGCCTCGTCGGCCAGTCGACAGACAGCAAGGGGCGTCCCGGCTACCGGCTTGCCTTGCAGACACGCGAACAGCATATCCGCCGCGACAAGGCGACCTCCAACATCTGCACCGCGCAGGCGCTGCTCGCCAACATGGCGACCGCCTATGCGATCTGGCATGGCCCCGCCGGGCTGCAGGCGATTGCCGGGCGCATCCACACGCTGGCCAATCGTCTGGCAAGCGGCCTCGAAGCGGCAGGCGTGTCGGTGATCGGTGCCAGCCGTTTCGACACGGTGACGGTGGAGACCAAGGGCAAGGCGGCGCAGATCGCCACTGCGGCTGAAAAGACCGGCCGGCTGCTGCGCGTCATCGATGCCGACCATGTCGGCATCAGCTTCGACGAGACCTCGACCGATGCCGATCTCGATGCGATCGCGGCCCTGTTCGGCGCCAAGGCCGCTCCGTCGGCCGACAGCACGGTGCCCGGCAAGCCGCGCGGCAAGGAATTCATGACCCAGCCTGTTTTCCGCGAAAACAAGTCGGAAACCGAGATGATGCGCTTTCTGCGCCGGCTGGCCGACAAGGACCTAGCGCTCGACCGCACCATGATCCCGCTGGGATCCTGCACCATGAAGCTCAACGCGGCGGCGGAAATGATGCCGGTAAGCTGGCCTGAGATCGCCAATTTGCATCCCTTCGCGCCGGCAAGCCATTCGGCCGGCTATCGCGCCATGATCGGCGAACTGGAAGGATGGCTGTCGGAGATCACCGGCTTCGACGCCGTCAGCCTGCAGCCCAATGCCGGCAGCCAGGGCGAGTATGCCGGCCTGCTTGCAATCCGCGCCTATCATCGCTCGCGCGGCGAAGGCCATCGCACCGTCTGCCTGATCCCTTCCTCCGCGCATGGCACCAATCCGGCGAGTGCGGCGATGGCCGGCATGAGCGTTGTCGTCGTGCGCTGCCTGGAGGACGGCAATATCGACATGGACGATATGAGGGCCAAGGCCAACGAGCATTCCAAGAATCTCGCGGCGCTGATGTTCACCTACCCCTCGACACATGGCGTCTACGAGGAAGGTGCACGCCACCTCTGCGCGCTGATCCACGAGCATGGCGGCCAGGTCTATTTCGATGGCGCCAACCTCAACGCCCTGGTCGCCTTGGCGCGGCCCGCCGATATCGGCGCCGACGTCTGTCATATGAACCTGCACAAGACCTTCTGCATCCCGCATGGCGGCGGTGGCCCGGGCATCGGTCCGATCGGCGTCAAGGCGCATCTGCAGCCCTATCTGCCAGGCCATGTCACCGAGGGTTCGGCGCATGCCGTGTCGGCCGCGCCATTCGGCAGCGCTTCGATCCTGCCGATCACCTGGATGTATATCCGCATGATGGGCGCCGCCGGACTGAAGCAGGCGACGGAGACCGCCATCATCTCGGCCAACTACGTGGCGACACGGCTCGCGCCGCACTTCCCGCTTCTCTACAAGGGCAGGCACGATCGCATCGCGCATGAATGCATCCTCGACACCCGCGTGCTCAAGGACAGCGCCGGCATCAGCGTCGACGACGTCGCCAAGCGTCTGATCGACTACGGCTTCCACGCGCCGACCATGTCCTTCCCGGTCGCCGGCACGCTGATGGTGGAGCCGACCGAATCCGAGCCCAAGCGGGAACTCGACCGCTTCTGCGAGGCGATGATCGCCATCGCAGGCGAGGCGGCGAAAGTCGCCAAGGGCGAATGGCCTTTGGCCGACAATCCGCTGGTCAACGCGCCGCACACCGCCGCCGAGGTGCTGGCCGGCCAGTGGACCCATCCCTACTCGCGCCTGGAGGCGGCCTATCCCGCCGGCGACGCCGACATGGCAGCCAAATACTGGCCGCCGGTGTCACGCATCGACAATGTCGCCGGCGACCGCAACCTGGTCTGCTCGTGCCCGCCCCTGTCGGACTATCTGGGAGCGGCCGAATAAACTCTCAGACTACGCTGAGCGCAAGGCCGGCTCGACCGGGTCGGCCTTGCTCATTCTTTTGCGGCTGATGACGCAATTTCGTCCGGCGCGTTTGGCGGCATAGAGCGCCGCGTCGGCCTCGGCGAGCACGTTGTCCAGGCTGCTGCCGCTTGCCTCGCCAAAGCCGATGCCGCCGCTAACCGTGCTGCGCAACTTGCCGAGCTGAGTGGCAACAATTTCGGTGCCGAAGGCAACGCCGATCTTGCTGGCGAGATCGTAGGCCTTTTCGTCCGTCATCCGCGACATGACGATTGCGAACTCCTCGCCGCCCAGGCGAAAGGCGTCGACGCCGGTCCTGGCGTATCTCTTGATGACAGCAGCAAAACGGCACAAAACCTGATCCCCGACCGGGTGACCATAGACATCGTTCGTCCGCTTGAAGTGGTCGAGGTCGAACATCACGATGGACATGAACGGACCGAAACTCCGCTCGCCGTAGAGCGACATCAGCCCTCGCCGGTTCATCAACCCCGTGAGTGGGTCGGTCATGGTCTCCGCCTTCAGCTCGATCTGCGCCTGCAGATGGTGGAGGGAGAGCGTCAATGCGCCGAGCCCGGTCATGCAGGCCACCGCCACGACGGAATTCAGTCGTTCGGCCCAGTTGTCGGGCGCGACCGCGAGCGTCCATTGCCCCTTGCTCAGCAGAACCACGCCGCAGAGCGCGAACGACACCGCGCAGGTGCCGCTCAGAAACGAAACCACCAGCAGGATGCGGCGATCGTGACTGCCGTTGATCCAGAACATGATACCGATCGCCGACAGCAGCGCCGTCACCGTGGTGTAGGTGATGATGAAGCCGACGCCATCAAGGCCCAGAAAGGTCACGGCGGCACAGATGGCCATGGCGGCAAGCGCCGGTGCAATGGCGCGTCTGTAGCCGTGCACGCCCAGATATTGCATGGCCGACACGCAGAGGATCAGAAACCCTAGGGTGAGCAGCGCAAGCACGATCTGACAGAGCAGCGGATCGGGATCCTTGGTGTATCGCCAGAACAGGATCACATGCGCGACCAGCACCAGAATGCCGCACGCCACCGTCAGCACGAAGCCTGCCTTGGGCGCGGTGAACCAGATCGCAAACATGGTGACGCTGAGGCAGATGCCCGACAGCGCGGCTGCGAGCAGGAGCGAACTGAAGTCCAGCATATCGGGCAAGGGCCTCTCGAGCGTCGGCGGTTACGCCGTATTCTAGGTCAGCGGCAGCCCTCAGACATGGTTTTCCGCCGATCTTTCGACGCAACCTGCCGATAGGGTTTACAAAGCGTCGATGCCTCATGTCCCGAAACCGGACCTGGGACGCAACGACCGGATCAACCCTTGTTCAAGAGAGCGAGGTTGGCGTTGACGACAGTAGGATCGGCCATGCCGGCCTTCGCTTCGAGCAGCAGCGCCTTGGCCTTCTTGCGATTGCCGCGCAGCAGTTGCGAATAGCCCATGTTGTTGACGATCTGCGGCTTGCGGCCGGCGACTTTCAAAAGCTGGCCGTAGGCACGGTCGGCGAAGTCGAAGCGGCCGAGTTCGTCATAGGAAGCAGCGAGCCCCATCCAGGCCTCCGCATTGTCGGCCTTCAACTCGACGGCCTTGCGAAAGTGCTTTTCGGCGAGGCCGTAATTGGCGTCGCGAAACTGCGCCTTGCCTTGCGCCAGATCGGAGGTGTCGATGTCTTTTGCCGCCGGTTGGATAGCGGTGGTCTTGGTCGTGTCGACGCCACTCGACGTACAGCCAGACATCATCAAGACGGCCGCCAGCGCGGCCATTGCCGTGAACTTACTGTGACGCATGCCCCTGCCTCATCGCCCGATTTGCCGGGTCGTTCTTCAGGAGACACATTATATCAGCGACGCTTAAACTTTGGTGCCGAAACGTCACCAAAATTTGGTTTCGGGCACACCAGCCATTAACCACGGATGCCAGCTGCGTTTTCACGGCGGCCCCAGCGCCTTGAGCGGCTCCGGAACCGGATAGCGGCTGCCGTCATAGCGCAGCCGATAGGTCCGCGTCACAGACTTGCCGGGGTGGGATTGGCACTCGCCATCCTTGTCGACAGAAGGTTCGTCGGTATCGGTCCGCTCGACCGCGGTGATGTCGTGATAGTCGTGGTGACTCGCCCGGCTCATCGCCAGGCTGACCTGGCTGGAATGAAAGGATCCGGCGCAATTGCTATCGCCTTCACCGCCATTGCCGGCCACGACGAGGCCGTCGAGCACCATCCGCAGGGCATCGTCGTCGAGGGCATAGAGCCGCAGGCCGGTTTGACTGAAGGGATTGACCTGCGAATGATTTGCCATGTCGATGCGCAGGCCAAAGGCCGTGACTTTGGGCGCCAGCCCATAACGGCCGGTATCGAATTCGATGCCGCGGATGGCGATGGCATCGTCGCTCATCAGCCCGGGCTGCAGCAGGCGCTGGCGCACCTGCTGGCTCTTCCTGTCGACGACCAGAAGCTCGATATCGCCAACATGCTGGCCTTCGACGGATTGGGCGCTGTCGATCAAAGGCACTGCGACCAACAGCAGGTTGTCGTGAGCGGGCCAGATCTTGCACACCAGCCCAGGCGGGTCATAGTCCGAGTGCGTCAGGGCGATGCTGGTGTGAGGCTCAAGCGTGAACGAGGCGCCGTCGGCGCTCTTTCGAGCCTTGGGATAGGCCTGCTGCACCAAGGCGGCAGCATCGCCGCAATCGCTGGCCGCAGCCCAGGCGGGCGACAAACTGGCCGCAGCGAAGCCGAGAAAGAGGATGCGCAACAGCATTCGCATGGGCTTCTCACGTTATAGGGCCGAGTTCGGGCAGGATGCAGAACAATGGGTTGTCAGCCCCTCGTTGGGGCTTTCGTGGGGCGCTCGCTAGTGCGCCGTCATTTTGACGATGACTGGAATCGCCGCAATCATCAACACCACCGGCAGGATGCACACCACCACCGGCACCGACATCTTGGCCGGCAGGGCGTGCGCCTTTTCCTCGGCGAGCGACATGCGCTTGTGGCGCATGTCGTCGGAAAAGACGCGCAGCGCTCCTGACAGGCTGGTGCCGAGTTCCTTGGACTGTTGCAGCAGCGTGGCGAAGGAGCGCACCTCGTCCAGGCTGAGGCGGTCGGCGAGCGCCTTCAGCGCATCGTCAAGGCTGCGCCCGGCCCGCAGCTCCAGCGACACCAGCTGCAGGTTCTGGCTCAGCGCCGGATAGGTCTTGGCGAGTTCCTTCGAGACGCGCTCGATGCCGGCCTCCATGCTCATGCCGGCGTCCGAGCAGACGATCATCAGGTCCATGAAATCGGGAAAGCCGTTGCGGTATTCACGCCTGCGTTCCCGCACTTTCTGGCTCAGCACGAGGCCGGGCAGGAAATAGCCGGCCGCTCCCGACAGGATGACGAATGTCCAGCGGCTGGCCATCGTCGCGTCCGGGCTGGCCATCCACCGGTTGAGCACAAACACGCCGATTGCCGTGCCGATCATCGCGGTGAAGCGGATCAGGAAGAACATGCCGACAGCGCGCGGCTCCATATATCCCGCCTGGATGAGCTTCATGCGCAGCCGGGCGACATTTTCCGGATCGCTCTTGGCGTAGAATTCCTGGGCCCGCTTCACCGCCTTCTCGCGCACGACGCCGGTATTCTTCTTCTGCACCGGCTCGGGCTTTGCGGCCACCGGACCGTTGTCGACCCTGAGCCGGCGCATGACCTCATTGCGATCGCCCTTCGCCGCCATCATCGGCCATGCAACAGCGGCAGCGCCCGCAGCCAGCAGCAGAATGGCCACCGGCATCAACGAGGTCGGCGCGAGCGAGGCGAGGAATTCGATGAAACCCTGCATGTCAGAACTTGAAATTCGACATTTTGAACATCATAAAATTGCCCAGCATCAGCCAGGTGATCGACCCGCCAAGCAGGTACCAGGTCTTCGGCTCACCCCAGACGTCGCGATAGAAGCTCGGCATCAGCGCCATGATAGCGGTAAACAGCAACGCCGGCACCGCCGTCAGGATGTAAGCCGACATCCGGCCCTCTGTCGCGATGGCGCGCACCTTGCGGCGCAGCTTGCCGCGCTCGCGGATCGTCAGCGCCAGGCCGTCGAGGATCTCGCGCAGATTGCCGCCCGAACTGGTCTGGATCGAGACCGCGGTGACGAACAGCGGCAGATCCTCCTGGCCGACCCGGTCGAACAGCGAGTTCAGCGCCGAAACCAGATCGGAGCCATAGGTCACTTCGTCGGCGATGACGCCGAACTCGGTGCCGATCGGGTCGGGCATCTCGCGCGCCACCATGGCGATCGCCACCGGCACCGGATGGCCGGCCTTCAGGCCACGCGTGATCAGTTCCAGGGCCTCCGGCAGCTGCATGCCGAACCGCTTCAGCCGGCGCTTGCGCTTGAAACGCAACGTCAGCACCGGCAGCACCGGCACGAGCACCACAAACAGCCCAAGTCCCATCAGCGGTGGCAAGCCGTACCAGATGGCGACCAGACCAGCGGCGAATGCCACGCCGCAGGTGATCATCAGGAATTTCGACAGCGGCATGATCATGCCCGACTGGGTTCGCAGAGCGCGGAATCGGTCCGGCGAAAACAGCGGCGTACCCGCCTCAAGGCCCCGCTCCTTGCGCAGCTGGACGAGCACCTGCTCCTGCCTGATCTTGTTTTCCTGCAGCTTCATGCGCCGGTTGATGGCGGTGCGCTTGTCGCTGCGGCCGGCATAAAGCAGGTAGCAGGCCTCGGCGATCAGGATGCCGGTCAGTGCAGCCGCGGCATAGACGACGTAGATCGCGCTGAGCCCGTCGAACACTTGGCTACTCCTGCGGCCGGCCGGGTTCGAAATATCGCCCGGGGAACTCGATGCCCATGGCGCGCAGATCCTCGAGGAACCGCGGCCGGATGCCGGTCGCCTCGTAATAGCCGAGGATCTTGCCGTCGGCCTCCATGCCGGTACGCACGAAGCGGAAGATCTCCTGCATCTGGATGACATCGCCTTCCATGCCGGTCACCTCGGCGACGCTGGTCACCTTGCGCTTGCCGTCGGACAGGCGCGTCAACTGGACGATCAGGTCGAGCGCACTGGCGATCTGGCTGCGGATCGACTGCACCGTCATCGGCATGCCGGTCATGCCAAGCATCTGCTCAAGCCGCGAGATGGCGTCGCGCGGCGTGTTGGCATGGATGGTCGCCATAGACCCTTCGTGACCGGTGTTCATCGCCTGCAGCATGTCGAAGGCTTCCTCGCCGCGGCACTCGCCGAGAATGACGCGATCGGGGCGCATGCGCAGCGCGTTCTTGACCAGGTCGCGCTGCTTCAGCTCGCCATGGCCTTCGATGTTGGCCGGCCGCGTTTCCATGCGCGCGACATGCGGCTGCTGCAATTGCAGCTCGGCCGCGTCCTCGATGGTGATCAGCCGCTCATCTTCCGGAATGAAGGCCGACAGCGCATTGAGCATGGTCGTCTTGCCGGTGCCGGTGCCGCCCGAAATGATCGTCGTCTTGCGGGCATGCACGGCCGCCGCCAGCACTTCGGCCATGTTCTGGGTGATGGCGCCGAATTCGACCAATTTGTGCAGGCCGAGCTTGTTCTTGGAGAATTTGCGGATCGACACCAGTGGTCCGTCAACCGCAACCGGACGAATGGCAGCGTTGAAACGCGAGCCGTCCAGCATGCGGGCATCGACCATCGGTTGCGATTCGTCGACGCGGCGGCCGACCGCGGCAACGATCTTGTTGACGATGCGCAAGAGATGCGCCTCGTCCTTGAACGGAATATGGACCGGCTGCAGCTTGCCCTTCTTTTCGACAAAGCAGTTCAGGTGGCCGTTGATCAGGATGTCGTTGATGTCGGGGTCCTTGAGCAGCGGCTCGAGCGGACCGAGACCGACCATCTCGTCGACGATGTCGTCGACCAGCGCATCAAGCTCGATGGTGTTGATCGCCATCCGCTCCTGCTTGGTCTTTTCCGACACGAAATCATGCACTTGCCGGCGCATCTCATCCTTGGGCAAACGCTCCAGCGCGACAAGATTGATCTCCTCGAGCAGCAGCCGATGGATGCGCACGCGCGCGTCAAGCACCTTGTTGGCATTCTTTGCCGGCGCCGCTTCCGGCTTTGCCGGCAAAGCCTTGCGGTTCGTCGGAATGACGACGGCATGATGGGCGACCGGCATTAGCTCGGCAGTGCGCTGCGGACGCGCATCGCGGTTCTGCAAGGTGGAAAAGCGGCTGGTCATCCGGCCTTCCTCTTCAACAATCCACGGCCCATGCCAAACAGCGAGCGTGATTTCGCCCGGGTTGGGATCGCTTCCTCCGGCAGGATGATCTTCTTCAGATCGTTGATGACATTGGCGTTCGGATCGATCTCGTGCAACGGCACGCCGCGATCGACCGCCTCGCGCACCAGCCGGTAGTTGTTGGCGATACCACCGACGAAATGCTCGCCGAGGATTTCCTGGACGTCCGCCTGCTTGATGCCGTTGTCGAACATCTTCTGTTCGAAGCGATTGACGATGACGTTCGGCTTCACTTCCTTGCCGGCGGTCTCGTAGACCGCCTGGATCAGCCGCTGCGTATGGCGCAGGCACGGCACCGTCATTTCCGCGACGATGTAGAGCTTGTTGGAACCGAGCAGCACCGTCTCCGTCCATGGAAACCAGGTGCGCGGCATGTCGATGACGACATTGTCGAAATAGGCCGAAACCAGGTCCAGCATGCGCACCACGACATCGGTCTTGAACGAGCGCATTTCCGAGGGATGCGTCGGCGCCGCCAGCACACAAAGCCCGCTGGCGTGCTTGGACAGCATCACGTCGAGCAGTTGCCGGTCGAGGCGCTCGGGCTGGTTCTCGATTTCGGTGATGTCGAAGCGCGGTTCGAGGTCGAGATATTCGGCGCAGGCGCCCTGCTGGAAATTGAGGTCGACGACGCAGGTCGAGGCGCCGCGCGTCACCGAATGATGCAGCTGGAAAGCGGTCTGCAGCGCCAGCGTCGTGGTGCCGACGCCGCCCGCGGCCGGCATGAAGGTATAGATCTGCGACTCGGTGTTTTCTTCGCGCCCGGGCCCTTGCAGCGCCCGCACCACGGAGCGCACGAGATCGGCGGTGGTGATCGGCTTGACCAGGAAATCCGCGACCTTGAGCTGCACGAGGATGCGCACCGCGGCCGCGTTGAACTCCTGCGTGACGACGACAACCGGCACCTTGTCCTCCAGCCGGCGCATGATGCGCTGCAGCGACTCGACCTCCTCCAGCCTAGCCGCATCCATGTCGACGATGATGGCGCCGAAGTCGGTTTCCTGGATCTCGCCGCGCAGCTCCGTGACGTTCTTCTCCACTGAAGAGAGCTGGATGATCTCGGAGGCGGCGAATGCGGTTCGCGTGTCCTGCACAAAGGTCCCGTCGGTCGATACGAGCAGGATCTTCCTGGTCTTGATGCCGTTTGCCATTCTATCAGCCTGTCAGGTCGCCCGATGGACCAGTTGCCGTTGAATCAGTTGCTCGTGGTGGATTGCGACGCCTTCGCACCGGCTGCCTGGTCGGGTGTGACAGCCGCCGCGCTGCCTCGCTGGGCGGGCACCAGAAGCCTGGTGTTCTGGACCCCGTATTTCCAGGGATCGACCATCTGCATGACGGTGTTGGCGGCCTGCGCTTCGCCGGCGCCGATCGTCGGCCCTTCGCTGCGCACATAATCGTCGCTGGTGCAGCCGGCGGCAAAACCGGACAGCAGCAGGGCTATGCTCGATCTCAAGACCAGACGCATGGCTTCAGTCCTTCGGCAGGTCGAGGAAATGCCCGACAGTGGTGACGGCAGCCGGCTGCGCGACACTGCCGTCGGCCATTGCCAGCGCGCGATTGGCGTCGGACGTCTTCACTTCCTCGGTGTTGTTGAGAAAATAGTCGGCGTTGCTGGCCGGCTGCGTGCCGTCGGTCGGCTCGACGAGCTTCTTCGACGGATCGACCGGCTTGACCAGATAGGGCGTGACGATGATGACCAGGTCGGTCTCGCGCCGCTGATAGGATTTCGAAGAGAACAGCGCCCCAAGCACCGGCATCTTGCCGAGACCGGGAATGCGCGAGGTGGTGATGTCGTTTTGCGACTGCAGCAATCCAGCGATCATGAAGCTCTGGCCGTTCTTCAGGTCGACCGACGTCCTGGCGCGGCGCACGATGAAGCCGGGAACCGAGATGGTGCCGATATTGTAGGAGGCCGAGGCGTCGATCGAGGAGACTTCCGGCGCGATGTCCAGGCTGACCAGCCCGTCCTTCAGGACGGTCGGCGTGAAATCCAGGCTGACGCCGTATTTCTTGTAGCTGACCGAGATCTTGCCGTTGTCCTCGGAGACCGGGATCGGGAACTCGCCGCCGGCGAGGAAACTCGCCGTCTGGCCGGACCGGGCGATCAGGTTCGGCTCGGCCAACCGACGGGCAAGACCGCGTTCTTCCAGCGCCTTGATGGCGATATCGATCGACACGCCATTCGACAGCAACCGGCCGATGATCTCGCCGGTACCGGCCGTCGGCACTGTACCCGGATCGAGCGAGACGTCGCGGCCACCAAGGCCATAGGCGAAATTGGCGGCGTATTTGGCGCCCAGATCCTGGCCCGCCTGGCGGTTGATCTCGACGAAGCGGACGTTGAGCTGGACCTGCTGCGACGACGAGATGTTGACCGAGTTGATGACCTCCTCGGTGCCGGAAAAGCGCGTCGCGATCTTGTTTGCCTTTTCGGCTGCGACCGCGTCATCCGCCTCGCCCGACAGCACGACCCGGCCATTGGCCGAGCCGACCTTGATCCTGGCATCCGGCACGCTGGCGCGAATGGTGCTGGCCAGTTGGTCGGTGTCGAGCGTCACCTCGATGTCGATGGTGCCGACAAGCTGCTTCTTCTCGTCGAACAGCGCGATACCGGTGGTGCCGAGATTGTTGCCCAGCACATAGAAGGATTTGTCGGTCAGCGGGTTGACGTTGGCGATCTCCGGGTCGCCGATGACGATCTGGTAGAAGGCGGCACTGGTCATGATCGTCTTCGGCTTGCCCTTGGCAACCTTGATCGACGCATTCTTGGTCGACGACACATAGACGATATCGTTGTCGGCCCTGGCGCAAGTGCCGAAGGCCAGCATCGCGGCGGCAGCCAGCGAAGCAGCGGCGGCCACGGTGCGCAAAACGCGCAACCGTCCCATGACCCGATATGTGATCAGCCCAAACATTGTCCCGTCCCTCACCCAGTCCCCACTGGCTTCTATTTCTGGTCCGGCGAAGGAACCTGGTATTCCTCGGCCTTTGTGCCGCGCGTTACGATGACCGTCTTGAACTTCGGTTTCTCCGGCTCTTTCACCACGGCATCGAACAACGAACTGGCCGCGGCCTGGACGTTCGAGGCGACCGATCCACCGAAGGAAGAGATGGTGGTGACGCCGTTCTTGCTGTCTCCGCCTTCGCTGGAGGACCGAAGCGACAAGGACAAGGTGCCGACGGTGCGGGCAAGCGCCACTTTCTGCGCGCCGTCGGTCGTCACCTCGATGGTCACGGAATTGGAAATCTGCGGCGTGGTCTGACGCTCGTCGGCGCCCTGCCCGACGCTCAGCACCTTGGCATCGGCGACAACGATCTCGGAGGTGACGGTGGAACCGGCAGCGCCCTGAGCGTTCTTGGCCACTTCCTGGATTTCGCCGGCATCGCGTGTCAGCACGACATCGACCCGGTCACCCGGCGTGACGAAGCCGCCAACTCCGGCGATCTCGTCGGTGCGGATGGTCACCGCCCGCATTCCGGGCGTCATCATGTTGGAGAGCGTCGCGCGGCCATTAGGCCCGGACAGCTTGGTCAGCAGCACGGGTTCGTTGACCTCGATCGGCGACAGCACCACGCGGCTGCCGTCGGCGAGCAACGCATTGATGGTGGTGAAGGCGCCCTGCGGCACGGACCCTTCCGACCACGGAATTTCGCTAAGCTGCGCCCGGTCGAGTTCCATGCCGTAACGCAGCGGCGCATTCGCCACCACGATGGTCTTGAACTCTACCTTGGGCACAACAGGTGCCGGGATCGACGCCGTCTTCTCTTCGGAATCGGCCTTGGCCTGGCTTTTGACCCAGAAATCCGCGGCAAAGATCGAGATCGCGCCAAAAACGGCGGCGATGCCGATCATCGATATGGCCTTGCCCCTCACGCCGAAACCCCTGATGCCCGCAGTTTCTTGTTTTGTTGGGCTTAACCCTAGGCGGCATTGTTAAAGAATCAGGAATTTTGCGCGGTGGTATTAGATCTATTTCCGCCGGCTTGGTTATCGAATGGTTTTGGGGTAAGAGGGGCCAGATCCCCGAACGGAACAGGAACCTCGGTCGCTTGGCGCTGAAAAGCGTGGCAGTATCGCGAGGTGATTCGCAGCACCGGACCCTATGGCAGGCATGGACGACAACAACGATCTCTTCGGCAATATGGACAAGCAGCCGCAGCCGGCTCGCCCGGCGGATCCGCTGGTGCAGGCCACCAAGCTGGTGCAGGCCACCAAGCGTCCTGCCGCGACCAAGGATGGCAGCGAAGGCTATAGCGCCGCCGACATCGAGGTACTGGAAGGGCTGGAGCCGGTGCGCCGCCGGCCAGGCATGTATATCGGCGGCACCGACGACAAGGCGATGCACCATCTGTTCGCCGAGGTCATCGACAATTCGATGGACGAAGCGGTGGCCGGCCATGCCACCTTCATCGATGTCGAGCTCTCGGCCGACGGCTATCTCGCCGTCACCGACAATGGCCGCGGCATCCCGGTCGATCCGCATCCGAAGTTCAAGAAGCCGGCGCTCGAAGTTATCATGACGACGCTGCATTCGGGCGGCAAGTTCGACTCCAAGGTCTACGAGACATCGGGCGGCCTGCATGGCGTCGGCGTGTCCGTGGTCAACGCGCTGTCGGACCATCTCGAGGTTGAGGTCGCGCGCGGCCGTCAACTCTATCGTCAGCGCTTTTCGCGCGGCGTTCCCGTGACCGGCCTGGAGCAGTTGGGCGAGGTCCACAACCGGCGTGGAACAAAAATCCGCTTCCACCCCGACGAGCAGATTTTCGGCAAGGGCGCGGCGTTCGAACCGGCGCGGCTCTACCGGATGACGCGCTCGAAAGCCTATCTGTTCGGCGGCGTCGAAATCCGCTGGACCTGCGATCCGTCACTGATCAAGGAAAAGGATCAGACTCCGGCCAAGGCTGAATTCCATTTTCCCGGCGGCCTGAAGGACTATCTCAAGGCATCGCTCGGCGACGATTTCCAGGTGACGCGCGAGATTTTCGCCGGCAAGAGCGAGAAACAGGGCGGCCATGGCTCGCTCGAATGGGCGGTGACCTGGTTCGGCGGCGACGGTTTCATCAATTCCTACTGCAACACCATCCCGACCGGCGAAGGCGGCACCCACGAGGCCGGCTTCCGCAACGTGCTGACGCGGGGCCTGCGCGCCTATGCCGATCTCGTCGGCAACAAGCGCGCCTCGATCGTCACCTCCGAAGACGTCATGATCTCGGCGGCGGGCATGCTGTCGGTGTTCATCCGCGAGCCGGAATTCGTCGGCCAGACCAAGGACAGGCTGGCGACGATCGAGGCAATCCGCATCGTCGAGACCGCGATCCGCGATCCGTTCGACCATTGGCTGGCCGACAACCCGCAGGAAGCGTCGAAGCTGCTCGAATGGGTGATCGCACGCGCCGACGAGCGGGTGCGCCGGCGCCAGGAAAAGGAAGTGTCGCGCAAGAGCGCGGTGCGCAAGCTGCGGCTGCCGGGCAAGCTCGCCGACTGCACGCAGAATGCCGCGGCAGGCGCTGAACTGTTCATCGTCGAAGGTGACTCGGCCGGCGGCTCTGCCAAGCAGGCGCGCGACCGCGCCAGCCAGGCCGTCCTGCCGCTGCGCGGAAAAATCCTCAACGTCGCCAGCGCCGGCAACGACAAGCTTGCCGGCAACCAGCAAATCTCGGACCTGATCCAGGCGCTCGGCTGCGGCACGCGGTCGAAATACCGCGACGAGGATTTGCGCTACGACCGCGTGATCATCATGACCGACGCCGACGTCGACGGCGCCCACATCGCCTCGCTGCTGATCACCTTCTTCTACCAGGAGATGCCGGCACTGGTGCGTGGCGGCCACCTTTATCTCGCAGTGCCGCCGCTTTACTCGATCAGGCAAGGCGGCAAGGTCGCCTATGCCCGCGACGACGCGCACAAGGACGAGCTCCTGCGCACCGAGTTCACCGGGCGCGGCAAGGTCGAGCTTGGCCGCTTCAAGGGCCTGGGCGAGATGATGGCCGCGCAGCTCAAGGAAACCACCATGGACCCGAGGAAGCGCACGCTGCTCAGGGTCGATGTGAACGAAATCGATTCGGCCACCAAGGACAGGGTCGATGAGCTGATGGGCACCAAGCCGGAAGCCCGCTTCCGCTTCATCCAGGAACGTGCCGAATTCGCCACGGCGGAAGTGCTGGATATCTAGCCGCCAGCCGGTCCATAACAAGGCTCCAGTTGCGGAGACGAGCATGTGACCTGGGCGCGACTGAAAACCTATTTCGAAACCAGTCTGGCCGGGTTGGCGCAACCGACGCGCTCGGACTGGATTTTTGCTCTGCGCACCGTTTCGGCCGGCCTGATTGCGCTGCTGGCCGCCTATGCGCTGAAGCTCGACCACCCGCAATGGGCCATGATGACGGTGTTCATCGTCGCCCAGCCGGTTGCCGGCATGGTGCTGGCGAAGGGCTTCTACCGGTTGCTCGGAACGCTTGTCGGCGGCGTCGCGGCGATCGGCATCACCACCGTTTTCGGCACCGGCCCCTGGGTGCTGGTGACGGTGCTTGCCGTCTGGATCGGCATTTGCACCTTCGTCTCGTCGCTGCTGCGCAATCCCGAAGCCTATGGCGCCGCCCTTGCAGGCTACACCGCGATGATCATCGGCCTGCCCGCCTTCGGACAGCCGCACCTTGTCGTCGACCTCGCTGTCGCACGCTGTGCCGAGATCGTGCTCGGCATTGTCTGCGCTGGCCTGACCAGCCGGCTGATCCTGCCAAAACTGGCAAGCGACGCCATCATCTCGCGGTTGAAACGCTGCATCCTCGATCTCGCGACATACGCGGGCGGCGCGTTCTCCGGCGGCGATCCGGCAACGCTGTCCGGCCTGCACCGAAAGCTGGTCACTGACACCCAGACGCTTGGCGAAATGCGCGCCTATGCCAGGCTCGAGGCGCCGAGCTTCGCACCGCGTGCCCATCCGGTCCGGCGCACCATAGGACAGCTGCTCTCGGCGCTGTCGGCGGCACGCGCGCTGCATTCGCACGCTGCCCCTAAGAACGCCGCACTCATTCCGGTGCGTTCGGAGTTGCAGGCCCTTGTCAGCGAACTGGCGGCCAAGCCAGGCGCGCTGGATGACACCGCACCCTGGGTGGCGCGGCTCGACACCATCTCGGCCAAGGCCAGGCAGATGCCCGATGCCTCGACCGACCAGGGCGACGACAGGGTCGGTACCATCACCCGGCTCACCATCGCCGCCGATTTCGCCGAGGCGCTCAAGCAGGTGCTACGCGGCCTCGACGCCTTGCGCGCGCCTGCCACGCGCCCGGTCCGGGGCAGCAGGCAGCCTGCGCTGGTGGTGCATCGCGATTACCCCGGCGCGTCGCGCAACGCCGTGCGCGCTGCCCTTGCCACGCTGCTGGTCGCGGCCTTCTGGCTAACCACCAAATGGTCGGAAGCGGCCGGCACCGTCATTCTCGTTGCCGTCGTATCAAGCCTGTTTGCCGCTCGCCCCGATCCCGTGCAGGTGGCCTGGGGCTTCTTCAAGGGAACGCTGCTGGCGCTGCCCTTTGCCTTTCTCGTCGGCCAGATCGCGCTGCCCGCTTTGCCCGGCTTCGGCTGGTTCATGCTGTTTGTCGTGCCTATCCTTGTACCGACAGCGCTGGCCATGGCCAACCCGCGCTATGTCGGGGTGGCGACGGCCTTCGCCATCAATTTCCTCGCCTTCCTCAGCCCGCATCAGGCGATGATCTACGATCCCGGCCCGTTCTTCGCCGGTTCGGCGTCGATCCTGGTCGGGATCCTACTGGCGATTGGTGTCTTCATCGTCGTGCTGCCCGCCGATCCATGGCTCGCGGCCAACCGTATCGTACGCGCCATGCGCGAGGATCTGGCGCGGCTTTGCCTGCATGAGCGGGTGCCGAGGCGCTCGGCCTTCGAGAGCCTCGCCTATGACCGCATCAACCAACTGATGCCGCTGGTGCAGAACGCCGGCAGGAAGGGCGATGCGGTTCTGGGCGGCGGCGTCGCCGCCGTCACCGTCGGCCTGGAGATCCTGCGGCTGCGCGACGCAAGCCAGGGCCATGCCATCCCGTCCGAGACCGCGCTTTCGATTGCCAATTTTCTAAGAGGGCTGGCGCGCGAACTTCTCTTCCGCGCTCCCGGCGATCCGCAGACCTCGACTGTCGCCGTCGCCCGCCAATATGCAGCTGGTATCGCCCAACGAAACGGTCCCGGCGAGATGCTGCAGATCGCGGCATCGCTGCGCATCATCGCCGCCGCGATGGAGGATTTTCCGGACTTCTTCGCGAGGGATAAAGGCTAAGCAGCCGCTATCGCCAGAGCGTGGCCCCGCGCATTCTCGCGCAGTGCATCGAGATGGATCGACTTGACCAGCGCGGCGAGATCACCCTCGGCGGACTGGCCACCCACCTCTTTCAGCATCAGCCAGCTGACCTCCTGCACACCGGCGACGCGCTTGCCATTAGCGACCTCGCGCCAGATCTTCAGCGCGCGCAGGATGATGGCGTGCGTGGCAGCTGCGAGGCCGGCGCTGCGGAACAGCGCCTGCAAGGCAACGTCGTGCCCGCCGGCCAGCAGCGCCCTCACCCTCTGTTCGGACTGCTGGCTGAGCGCGACCAGCGCCGAGCCGAAGAAATCGACCTTGCCATGCGCGATGGTGCGGATGAGGAAGCTCGCGGTGAGATCGCCGCGCAGCCTGAGATGCTCGATCAGTGCTGCATGTTCTTCCTGGCGCGTGCCCTCGATCAGCGTCACCGAGGCCTTGACGCAGGCGTCGCGCATGACGCGGTCGGCTCGCGCAGCGCCCATCAATGCCATCACCAGTGGCGACGTTTTCAACATCTCGCCGAGCTTGACGAGCAGCATATGCCGGCAGTCGGCAGGCAGCCTGATATCCGAAATCAGCGCCTCGCGCACCAGGGGCAGATGCCCGTGCCGTTCGGCCATGCGGCGGAAACTGAGCGAAGCGATGTCGGCGCCGCTGTTGGCGAGCAGCACGGCACAGGCCTCCGCCTCGCCGATCTCGGCGATGGCCGCCGACAGCGCCATCGAGACAACAGGCCGGTCGGCGATCAATTTTTGCGTCGCCTTCGGACTTGAGGCCACGCGGTTGATCAGATCGGCGTCGGTGAGCAGCGGCGAGCGCGCCAGCACCACGCCGGCGACTTCCGGCTGGTCGGAGGCCAGCACGCTGATGATCTGCAATGGCGCGTGGGGGCTCATCGACAACGCCTCGGCCATCGCCAGTCGCACCTTCGACGAGGCATCGTCGAGCAGCAGCGTCAGCGCCGCCTCGGCGGCACAGCGGTCCTCGAATGGCAGGTCGGAATTGACGTAGGCTCGGGCCAGCGCGCTGGCCGCGGCGGCGCGCTCCGACACCCTGGCCGTGTAGATCCATTTCAGGAAATGCGAAACAACAACCATGCCCGTCTGCTTACGCCCCTTGCCAGAAGGTTCTGGCCCCGGTCAGGACCGTAGGCAAAATTGGTTTACGAAGGGTTCACCATGTTCATTAACTGGCTTGCGAGCCCTGAATGCAGCGCCTATCAACCGTCAAACGGTGAAGGAGACAGAAAATGGCCGGGCTTTATCTCGAAGAGTTCGTCGTCGGTCATGTCTTCCAGCACACGCTGCGCAAGACCGTAACCGAAAGCGACAACATGCTGTTTTCAGTGATGACGCTGAACCCGCAGCCGCTGCACATCGATTTCGATTTTGCCGCCAAGAGCGAATGGGGCAAGCCGCTGGTCAATTCGCTGTTCACGCTCGGCCTGATGATCGGTATTTCGGTCAATGACATCACCGTCGGCACCACGGTGGCCAATCTCGGCATGAAGGAAACCGTGTTTCCGCATCCGGTCTTCCATGGCGACACCATCCGGGTCGAGACGACAGTCATCTCGGTGCGCGAGTCGAAATCGAAACCCGATCGCGGCATCGTCGAATTCGAGCATCGCGCCTACAACCAGCATGGCGATCTCGTCGCCAAATGCACCAGGCAAGCGATGATGCTGAAGAAGGCGATCTGACGCATGCGTTCGCTGCTGTTCGTCCCGGGCGATTCACAGAGGAAGCTGGAGAAGGGCTTTGGCGCCGGCGCCGACGTGGTCATCGTCGACCTTGAAGATTCCGTGGCGCCGCACAACAAGGCGCTGGCGCGCGAGGTGGCGGCGCGCTTCATTGACGAACACAGGGCGCAAACCAATTCGGCGATCTATGTCAGGGTCAACGACCTGTCGACCGGGCAGACGGATGACGATCTGGCGGCGCTCGTTTCAGCCAGGCCGGACGGAATCATGCTGCCGAAATCGAACAGCGGCCAGGATGTCCAGCAGCTTTCGGCCAAGCTGAGGGTGCATGAGGCCGAAAACGGCCTGCCCGACGGTGCGATAAAGATCCTGCCGATCATCACCGAAACCCCGGCAGGCGTGCTGGCGGCCGCGACCTATGCCGGGACGAGCGCGCGGCTTGCCGGCCTCACCTGGGGCGCGGAAGACCTGTCGGCGGCGATCGGCGCGCGCACGGCCCGCGACGAGCATGGCCACTACACGGACGTGTTCCGCCACGCTCGCACCATGACCATACTTGCCGCTGGTGCTGCGGAGGTCATGGCGATCGATACCGTCTTTCCGAATTTTCGCGACATGGCCGCCTTCCAGGCGGAATGCATGGAAGCCGAGCGCGATGGCTTCACCGGCAAGATGGCGATCCACCCCGATCAGGTGCCGGTCATCAACGCCGCCTTTACGCCGTCACTCGAGGCGATGAGACAATCGGCGGCAATCGTCGCCGCGTTCGCGGCAGCGGGAAATCCCGGCGTCGTCGGCATCGACGGCAAGATGTACGACCGCCCGCATCTGCGGCTGGCCGAACGACTGCTGGCGCGGGCAAAGGCGGCAGGTGTTTCGGCTTAGTCTCAGTCCCGCGCCAGCACGATGATCCGGTCCTCCGGCAGATAGGCCAGCGCTTCCGACTTCAGCGGGTTGACGGTGACGCCGCCCAGCGCCCGCTGGTCGGCCTCTCCGGCGCGGATGCGCCGGTAACCGATGGCGATTTCGCCGCGCAACCGCGCCGATTCCGCGATCGTCCAGAAGGTCACTGGCTGGTCGATGACGACATAGTCGGCGACCGGACGCATGTAGATTTCGGAGCCCTTCTCGTCGAGCAGGTCATCGAAGATCGCGGCGAGGTACTGGTTTTCGGACGCCTGCGCCAGCATCAGGCTGACCAGCCGGTTGCTGACGACGAAATCATCGGCCTTGGTCACCGCCGCAAGCTCTCGGTTGCGCACGTCGATCATCTCGCTGACGATGCTGATATGCATGCCGGCATCATCGGCGATCTTGCGCAGATGCAGCAGCGTCACCAGCGTGCGCGTATCGGCGGGTTGCGCTGCCATGGTTTCGCTGTAGCCGAGGACGAGCACGTGGTCGTAGGAAGGCACGTCCAGGCTTGCCAGCGCGGTGCTGCTCGACGTGTCGGTGACGCGACAGGAGGCCGCCAGATTGTCGCCGACGACCGGCAATTCGGCAACTTGCTGCTCGAGGCCTGATGTATCCGCGGCGATGGTCAGGATCGAACCAGGCGCGACGTAGCGCGACAATTCATAGGTGATGATCGGACCGCGCCGGTTCCAGCCGAGGATCAGCGTGCGCTCCGGCTTCGCCTCGATGGGACGCGGACCGAGGATCGCCGCAGCGTTGGTCTCGACCCGGGCACTTCCCAGCTTTATCGCGGCATCGTCCTCGGCGATGATAATGGCGCGCATGTCCTTGCCGATCACCAGGTCCGACGGCGGGTTGAGATTGACACGCCCCTCGCGATCGCAAAGCCCGATCAGCGCGCAGTGCTCATACGCCATCACCGCCTCGCCGAAGGTCTTGCCGGAGAGATCCGGCTGCTCGGTCGTGTAGATTTCGCAGCCGTCGAAATCGAGCAGCTCCGAATAGACGCCGCTGAGACCCGACTGCCGGCTCGAATGGACGACGATGCGCGAGATGAGCTGGTCGGCCAGCACGAGCTGCACCTCGGCTCCGCCGACGACACGGGCGACCTCGGCGTTCTTGCCATCGCGGATCTCGGCGGCGATGTTGTAGGGGTCGGTGCGCCGGCTCGGGTCGTTGACCAGCGCCAGAACCGTCTTGATGACCTGCGAATCCGGATCGTCGCCGTCCGGCGACAGCACGATGACCGACCGCGAGGTCTGCGGATTGACGATGGCCAGATCGTAGAGATCGGTCGGGTCGCCGCTGCGGCAGATGATGCGCGTGTTGCCCAGTTTGCCGACCTTGGCCGCGATCTCGTCCTCCATCTCGACCTTGTCCATATGGGCCATCACGACGATGCGCGGACGGCGGCGGCTGGCGTTGGCAATGACGAGTTCGGAAATGACGTCGAAGATCGACGGCGACCAGTTGAGGATGATGGTGTGATCGGCCTCCAGCACCCGCGAACGGCCCTTGCGCAGTTCGTCGAGCTTGCTGTCGACGCCGGCGCTGAGCACGCCGATAAGGGCCGACACGACGAAGATGCCGGCAAGCGTGACAAACAGCATAACGAGGCGGAAGGCCCAGCCTGTGTCACCGCCCATCGTGCCGGAATCGAGCGTGCGCATCAGCGATTCCCAGAACGCTTCGACAAAGTTCAGCGGCTCGCCGCCCTCCGGCGCGATGCGGGTCACCGCAAGGAAAGCCGCGGCAGCGATGATGATCAGCAGCGAAGCGACGGCGAGCCAGCCGATCAGCGCGATCGGACCGGCGGCCATGCTCTTGTCGAACCCGTAGCGCAGCCGGGTTCCCAGCGAATCTCGTTTCTTCATGTCGCCCGCGCCCCGCAATATCCCCAAGGTCGATGCGTAACCCCAATGCATCGCCGAAGCCGCTCTCTTAGCCTGTGTTCAGATAAAGGGGAATCGCTTTCGCGTGCTCACGGCTATGGAATCCACCGTCGCCGCGGACGGCAGCGGAACCCAAGGTCTA
Source organism: Mesorhizobium loti (assembly GCA_014189435.1). Classification (NCBI taxonomy): domain Bacteria; kingdom Pseudomonadati; phylum Pseudomonadota; class Alphaproteobacteria; order Hyphomicrobiales; family Phyllobacteriaceae; genus Mesorhizobium; species Mesorhizobium loti. Next base: position 2,172,749 of record CP050293.1, on the reverse strand, counting down.
ATCCTTGTCCCAGCGCGGCCGGCGCATCGAAAACACCTCGTCGACGCTGGCATAGTCCATGTAGCCGAGACGAGCGACATTGCCTGCCTTGGTGATGTCGAACAGGCCATCCCTAAGGAAGGCATCGTCGATATGCACGCCGACCACTTCGCCGGCAACGATGACGGCGCTCGTCGCCGATCCGTCCAGAGCCTTTGGCCGAAAGACTTCCGTCACCCGGCATTCGAGCGCGGCCGGCGCTGCCGCCACGCGTGGCGGCGCGACCAGCCGAGACGGCGCCATGGCAAGATCGGCATAGACGAACTCATTGACGCCGCGCGGTGCATTGACCGATGTTCGGTTCATCTTCTCCGCAAGATCGCGGCTGACGAGATTGGCGACAAACTCGCCGGTCTCCTGGGCGAAGGAGGCGCTGTCCTTCTCGCCTTCGGAGGAAAACCAGACGATGAACGGTCGCGTCGAGACGGCATTGAAGAAAGAATACGGAGCGAGGTTGATCTCACCAGCCCCGTTCAGCGTCGAAATCCAGCCGATCGGACGCGGCGCCACGATCGCCTTCGAAGGGTCGTGCGGCAGACCGTGGCCCTTTGAAGGTTCGTAGAACATTCAGCCCACCCACGGCCCCGAATAGTCGCCGTAAAGCTTTACCGGATCCGGCCGCGGCCGCTCCGGCGCCGGGCCGGCATAGGAGCCGATATGGATGAAGCCGATGACCCGCTCCTGCGGCGCCAGTCCCAGCAGCGCCCTGCCCTCCGGCACATCCGAATACCAGTTGCTGATCATGTTGGTGCCATAGCCCAGCGCATTGGCTGCTATCATCAGGTTCATCGCCGCCATGCCGCCCGACAGGAACATTTCCCATTGCGGGATTTTTGGATTCTCCCTGGGGATGGACACGACGCCGATCACCAGCGGCGCGCGCGAGAACCGCGCCAGTTCCTGGTTGCGGCGGCCTTCCGGCAAGGGCCCCTCCCGCTGCTCTGCAAGGGCTGCCAGTTGTCTGCCGATCTCGACGCGGGCGTCGCCACGGTAGACAATGAAGCGCCAGGGCTCAAGTCGGCCATGGTCGGGCACCCTGGAGGCGGCCGCGACCATCGTCGCGATCTCCGCATCGCTCGGCGCTGGTTCCTTCAGATCAGGGATCGGCGCGGAGTTTCGGGTCAGCAGGAAATCGATGATCGGCGACGCCATGGGCGCAAGTCTCCTAGACATTCTGTTTTGAGCTGAAGCGCACCATCGGGAATTCGGGCGGCTCGGGCATTGGCGCGGGATACGCCGGACGGAAGAGTCGTATCGATCGGACTCTTAAGCCTTGAAATTGCCACCGCCATGGGCTTCAACGCAAGGCATGTTTGAGGGGACTGTCCGTCTTTTCCTGGTCTGGCTCGGCGCCCTGCTGTTCATGGCGCCGGTTTCGTTCGCCGTTGCACAGAACGTCGACGGTGTCAGCGACCTGAAGCTTCCGGGAATTTCCAGCTATGCGACGCCGAAAGGCGAGACGTCACTGGCGCTGAGCGGCGGCGGCGCCATCACACTCTCCGCCCAGTTGACCGACAAGGGTTCCGACATCACGCGCGGCATCGTCTGGCGTGTCTTCAAGCCCGAAGCCGTCAACGGCAAATTGCCGATGGTCGCCTCCTCCCATGGCGGCACCGCCGTCTTCCAGCTCGAACCCGGCAGCTATCTGGTTCATGCCTCCTACGGCCGGGCCGGCGCCACCAAGCGCATCACCGTCGGCAAGGACGCCAAGCGCGAGAGCCTCGTGCTCGACGCAGGCGGCCTCAAGCTCGACGCCGTGCTGTCGGGCGGCGTGCGCATTCCACCGAAGAAACTGCGCTTTTCGATCTACGAGGGCACCGCCGAGGCCAACGGCGACCGCGCGCTGATCATTCCCGATGTCGAGCCCAACAGCGTCGTGCGGCTCAACGCCGGCATCTACCATGTCGTCTCGACCTATGGCGCGGTCAATGCGGTCATCCGCTCCGACATCCGTGTCGAGGCCGGCAAGCTGACCGAAGCGACCGTCGAGCACCACGCCGCCGAGATCACGATGAAGCTCGTGCGCGAAACCGGTGGCGAGGCGATCGCCGACACGTCCTGGTCGCTGCTCAACGAGTCCGGCGATCCGATCAAGGAAACCGTCGGCGCCTTCGCCTCGATGGTGCTGGCCGAGGGCGACTACACCATCATCGCCAAGAACCGCGACCGCATCTACCAGAAGGATTTTACGGTCGTAGCCGGGCAGAACCAGGAGATCGAGGTTCTGGCCACCGAGGCCGCGGCGATGGATCCCGAAGAAGGCGCGGATTAGTTCGCAATTCCACCAGAAGAATCAAGTGTCTGCGTCATCCTCTGAACCGGCAGGATAATCCTGTCCGCCGTAGAGCACGCGCAGGATGACCACGGTGCCACCGTCGACCCGGAAAACGATCGACACGCGGCGTTCAAAGCCGACGATGCGGACGCCGGGGCCAACGGTGTCGCGCACGGTCCCGCGCTCCGGGAAGGTGGACAGCGCCATGCACGCAGCCTCTATGCGGTCGACATAGTCGCCGGCACGCCGACTCCCGCTGTCGTTTTCGATGTAGTTGTAGATGGCGAAGAGGTCGGCTTGGGCCGCCGGTCTGAAGACGACCTTATGTGTCACGCTTGGAGGCCTTCATGCGGTCCGCATGATGGGCGCGCAGCGCTTTGAAGACGTCTTCGGCCGGGATGTCCGGACGCGGGTCGTCAAGGGCCTCCTGGACCTTGGCGCGCATGATCGCGGTGATGGTCTGCTCCTCGCGGTCGAGGGCGCGCAGCGCGGCGCGCATGACCTCGCTGGCCGAGTCGTAGGCACCCGACGCCAGGCGTGCGTCAACGCTGGCCTGCTGGCGGCCGAGGGTCACAGTGATCGGTTTGCTGGTTCTCATGGCAAGTTCTTTCCTTGCCCCGATATATATAGCAGGTGACGTTACAGTGTCATACTATTTTTCGCAACGGCCGGCCAAGACTCGGCCCCTGTGAGCCGGATATTTGTTTGCTCAAGCCGCCAGCTTGGTTCGCGCCGGTAAGAACGGAATCCGACGGCGCGCCACAACTGGCGCCAGGTCGAACACGCCGCGGTAAAGCCGGTCGAGCAGCGCCTTGCGGTCGCGCAACGGCTCCAGCTCATTCCAGCTCAGCACATCGCCGACGCGCACGTCTATCGCCTTGCCGGACAGCCGCGCGAATTCGTGGATGAGCAGCGACATGCGCAGCGTCAGCGAGGCCTTGCCGACGAATTTCGCCACCCGGCCGTCGCGCTCGGCCATGTTCATCGGCCCGCTGACCAGATGGAACAGCCTGCCGTTCTGCCCGGAAAAATGCATCGGGATGACCGACGCCTTGGCGTCCTGGACGAGACGGGCTGGAAACATCTTCCACGGCAAGTCGCGTGCACGGCCAAAGCCCTTCGGCGCGGTGGCGACACCGCCGGCCGGAAACACCACGATGGTGACACCCTCTTTCAGCAACCGCACCGCTTCGTGGCGCACGGCCATGTTGTTCTTGAGCGCGTCCTTGGTCTCGGAAAAGTCGATCGGCAGCGAGTAAGGCTCCATCTCGCGGATCTTGAGTAGGTCCTTGTGGATCATCACCCGGAACGGGCGTCCGAGTTGCTCGACCAGCGACAGCACGGCAATGCCGTCACCGATGCCGAACGGATGATTGGCGACGATCACCAGCGGCGTATCCGGCAATTGCGCCGGCGGCCATTGATCCGATGTCCGCACCCGCACGTCGATCAGGTCGAGCATGCGGCTGAACACGCGTTCGCCGGTCGGCACGACCTGGCGGCGCCAGAAATCATAGAGCGCGGTGTAGCGGTCGCGGCCCGACAGGCCTTCGACCGAGTGAATGAACCAGCGCGTCAGCGCCGGCTGGCGCGGATTCGCATAGGAAAGCTCGGGAAAGGGTCGTTCGCGCAATTTCAGCTTGAGCATAGGGGCTCGTTACAAGGCCGGCGTGACAGGGATATGAAAATGGCGGTGGATCGCTCCACCGCCATTTGGTCGAAACTATGCCAATCAGGCCGCGCGTTTGCGCCGGCGGTCGGGCGTGATCGCTTCTTCGGTCAGTTGCGCGATCGCCTGGTCAAGGCCAAGCGATTCCTGGTCGCGTGAGCCCAGCCGGCGCATGTTGACCGTCTGCTCCTCCGCCTCCCGCTTGCCGCAGACGAGGATGACTGGAACCTTGGCCAGCGAGTGCTCGCGGACCTTGTAGTTGATCTTCTCGTTGCGCAGATCCGCTTCCGCCAACAGCCCCGCGGCCTTCAGCTTTGCCACCACCTCGGTCGCATAGCCGTCGGCGTCGGACGTGATCGTCGCCACCACCACCTGCAGCGGCGCGAACCACAGCGGGAAGTGGCCGGAATAGTTCTCGATCAGGATGCCGAGGAAGCGTTCCATCGAGCCGCAGATGGCGCGGTGCACCATGACAGGCTGCTTCTTCTCGGAATCCGAGCCGATATAGAAGGCGCCAAAGCGCTCCGGCAGGTTGAAGTCGACCTGCGTCGTGCCGCACTGCCATTCGCGGCCGATGGCATCCTTCAGCACATATTCGAACTTCGGCCCGTAGAACGCGCCCTCGCCCGGATTGATCGAGGTCTTGATCCGATTGCCGGATCTTGCCCTGATCGTCTCCAGCACGTTGCCCATGATCGCCTCGGCATGGTCCCATGCCTCGTCGGTGCCGACGCGCTTGTCCGGCCGTGTTGAAAGCTTGACGCTGACTTCTTCGAAACCGAAATCGGCATAGGTCGACAGGATCAGATCGTTGATGCGCAGGCATTCCGCCGCCAACTGTTCCTCGGTGCAGAAGATATGCGCATCGTCTTGAGTGAAACCGCGCACGCGCATCAACCCGTGCAATGCGCCCGACGGCTCGTAACGGTGCACATTGCCAAATTCTGCAAGTTTTACGGGTAGATCGCGATAAGACTTCAACCCATGCTTGAAAATCTGCACATGGCCCGGACAGTTCATCGGCTTCAACGCGAAGACGCGGTCGTCATCGGTGTCGTCGCCGGCGACCGTCACCTTGAACATGGCGTCGCGATACCAGCCCCAGTGGCCTGACGTCTCCCACAGGCTCTTGTCGAGAACCTGCGGCGCGTTGACCTCCTGATAGCCCTGCTCGTCGAGACGCCGGCGCATGTAGTTGACCAGGTTCTGGAACATCTTCCAGCCCTTGGCGTGCCAGAAGACTACGCCCGGCCCCTCTTCCTGGAAATGGAACAGGTCCATCTCGCGGCCGATCTTCCTGTGGTCGCGCTTCTCGGCCTCCTCCAGCATCATCTGGTAGGCTTCGAGCTGCGCCTGGTCGGCCCAGGCCGTGCCGTAGATGCGGGTCAGCATCGGGTTGTTCGAGTCGCCGCGCCAATAGGCGCCGGCCACCTTCATCAATTTGAAGGCGTTGCCAATCTGCCCCGTCGAGGCCATATGCGGGCCACGGCAAAGGTCGAACCAGTCGCCCTGCGCATAGATCTTGAGATCCTGATCCTCGGGAATGGCGTCGATCAGCTCCAGCTTGTAGCGTTCGCCCTTGTCGGCAAACACTTTTTTGCCTTATCGCGCGACCAGACCTCTTTGGTGAACGGCTTGTTGCGCGCAATGATCTCGCGCATCTTCTTCTCGATCACCGGAAAATCGTCAGGCGTGAACGGCTCGTTGCGGGCGAAGTCGTAATAGAAGCCGTTCTCGATCACCGGCCCGATGGTCACCTGCGTTCCCGGCCACAATTCCTGCACGGCTTCAGCCAGCACGTGGGCGGTGTCGTGGCGGATCAGTTCCAGGGCGCGCGGGTCGTCGCGGGTGACGATCTCGACCTTGCCAGACTTGCCGAGCGGATCGCTGAGGTCGCGCACGACGCCGTCGATCGAGTAGGCGACCGCCTTCTTGGCCAGCGATTTCGAGATCGATTCGGCCAGGCCGGCACCAGTCATCGCTGCGTCGTATTCGCGGACGGAGCCATCGGGAAATGTCAGGGAAACGGAATTCAGCATCATGTATCTCCTATCCAGTCCCGCAAACGAGCGCGGGTGGTTGAAATGCATGTCGCCCAAAAATGGTTTTGGAGATACGACATGCAAAGAGTAAGCCGGATGCGTCCGGCAGCGGGCGGGTTTTAGAGGCAGTGCCGGCCCAGGTAAAGAGCGCTGACTGGTGTAGCTTAAGGAAATGTCGCCAAGATGTCGCAGGCCCGTCACCCAGGCTTGCGGATAGCCCCGCAATCGTCTGGAATTGCCGACATGGAAGACGCAACACCCAGCCGAACCGCCCTTGGCGTCGCCCGCATGAGGGCACTCCATCAGTTTTCACCGCAGGCAGCGCTGTTTCGCGATCCCTTCGCGATCCCGATTCTGGGTGAGGCTGCTCCCGCCGCACAAGAGCTTGAGCAGGAAGACGAACGCAGCCGGCGCATGCGCCTGTTCGTGACCGCGCGCGCCCGCTTTGCCGAGGATTGGCTGGCAGCGGCGGTGCGTCGCGGCATCAGGCAACTTGTTGTGCTTGGCGCGGGCCTCGATACGTTTTCGCTGCGCAACCCGTATCCGGATCTCAGCGTGTTCGAAGTCGACCACCCGGCCACGCAAGCCTGGAAACGCAAATGCATCGCCGATAGCGGCCTTGCCGAGCCACCCGCTACCAGATTCGTGCCGGTCAATTTCGAGCGGCAAAGCCTGTCCGCGGAACTGGTTGCGGCCGGTTTGCAGTCGACCGAGCCGAGCTTCTTCATCTGGCTGGGCGTTGTTCCCTATCTGACGAAGGAATCGATCTTCAACACGCTGTTCTGGATAGCCGACGTCCCCGGCTCGGAAGTCGTGTTCGACTACAGCGAACCGGCTGAGAACCGCGATGCGGCGGGAAAGGCCGCCCTCGCCTTCCATGCGGCGCGTGTCGCTTCTGTCGGGGAGCCATGGATCAGCTTCTTTGTTCCGACAGAACTGGCGAAATCCTTGGGTGAGTTCGGCTTCGACGAGATCGAAGACATCGAGAGCGGCGATATCGCCGCCCGCTTTTCCGGGGCGCCGAAGGGAATGACGAACAATTCCGGCGGCCACATCATCCGTGCCCGCCGAACCGCCTGAGACTCATTTCACCAGCAGCGGCAGATCCTTCAGGAACGCGGCCCGGGTCTTGAGGCCCTTCGGCATATCGGTGCGGTTGGTGTCGACGACAAGCCGCGCAAAGACGATCTTGCGGCCATCCTTTTGCGCCCAGCCGACGAACCAGCCAAGCGAGCGCTTGTCCTGGACCTTGTCGGCGTCGTTGCGCAGCCTGGTGCTGCCGGTCTTGCCTTGCACCGTCCAGCCTCCGGCCTGGAAGGTCGGGATGATGGCCGATGTCATCTCGTAGGCCCTGGCCGAGACCGGCAGCTTGCGGGCCAGCAGCTTGCGCAGGAAATCGACCTGCTCGACCGGTGTGATCTTCAGGGAAGAATTCACCCAGGACTGGGTCAGACCATCATTCTTGCCAGGATTGCCGGAAACGTCGGCGTTGCCATAGTCGAATTTGGAGACATAGGAGGCAAAGCTTTCCGACCCAAGCTTGCGGGTGATTTCCCTGGAGAACCAGATAATCGAATCGCGCTCCCAGATCACCGGATCGACGGTCTTCTGGTCCCGTTTCACCGCGTTGAATTCAGGCTTGTAATCCCAGCTCGGCGTGTGCTCGTCGTTCAGGATCCCGCTGTCATAGCCGATCAGCGACAGCGGCACCTTGAACGTCGATGCCGGGCTGAACCTCTGGTCGCACATCCCATCCTGGTAAAGCGCCTTGCCGCTCGCGGCATCAACGATCAGCGTGCAATGCACATCCCCCAGCGGTGCCGATTGAGCGCGCAGCGGAAATCCCAGCAGCCAGGCGAGCAGGAACAGGATCCCGGCAAAGATGAAGGGAAGACGGTCGAAATTGCGCATTTTCTGCTCGCTCCAGAAGGGGGTTCGCGAGCGGCTTAGCGGGGTCTCTTGTCTCGATTTTGTCTCAAATGCGCAGTCTTTGTGCAGGCTTGTATTAACCCTACCAGATCGTAAACGCGCAGTGCCGCCGGGAGATGACCGGCGCCATCAGCCCGCTTCGCCACGCTTGCTGCCGATCCGCCAGTACCGCCACGGCGTGAACCAGAGATAGCGCTCCGCCAGCGCTTCCGGCACGCGGTCGATGCCATGCGTGCCGAATGGCCCACAGCGCAGCACGCGGAAAAATCCCATCCAGCCGCCGGCCCACAAGCCATGGCGGGCTATCGCCTCATGCGCATATTCCGAGCAGGTCGGCAGATGCCGGCAGGAATTGCCGACAAAGCCGGACAGCGTCAGCTGGTAAAGGCGCACGAGCGACGTGCCGAGCAGGCGGCCCGGCGTCTTGCGCCACGGGCCGGGCCAGTTGCGGCCGCGCTTTGGCGGTCCGGCACTATGGGCATGCCCATGTTGGTCGCGCACCACAGTCTCCGTATCGCGTTGCCCAAGCGATAGATGTGGGCTTCGTCAGGAGAACGCAATCCCCGCTCCTTGCGCGCTCCCATCCTCACGAGCGGAAACGGCGAAACGGCTGCCTGTCCGTCGAAGGCGCCCAGCGGCCGGAACAGGTCGGCTCTTCGCGGCGTTTTTCACGCTGTCTTTCGTCGCGCCATTGAAACGTTGCGATCCGCATGACATCGCCAAAGATGCTCAGCAACTGGATCATGATCGGTCTCCTTTGACATGGATTAGACCGCCGCTGGCCTTCGCCTTCAAACGAGTATAATTTCCACTTCGGATAATCCTGGGTTATGCGAATGAAGCGCGGACGCTTGCCGCTGACGGCATTGAGGAGTTTTGAGGCGGCTGGCCGGCATCTGAGCTTCAGCAGGGCCGCCGAGGAGCTTTTCGTCTCGCAGGCGGCAATCAGCCGGCAGATCCGCGAACTCGAAACCTTCCTGCGCCAGCCCCTGTTCGAACGCCATCATCGCCGTGTCGAACTGACCGACGCCGGCCAGCGTCTGCTGGATCAGCTCGTCAGAAGTTTCGACGCCATCGACACCTTGCTTGGGGACCTGGTAGCGACGCCGGCGCAGTCCGTGGTTCGCGTCAGTGTCGAGCCGTCGCTTGCATCCGTGTGGCTGGTCCCCCGGCTCAATCGATTTCGCCAATTGCGGCCCGATATCGACGTCTCTCTCGAAGTCGATCCAAGGCTGATCGAGTTCCGCAGCGATCAGCCGGAGCTTGCCTTGCGCTTCAGTGCGCATGCCGCCTCGTGGCCGCGCAGCCAGGCTGAGCGGCTTGCCTCGACAGTCGATTCGCCGGTTCTGTCGCCGGCGCTGCTTGCCTCGGGCCCTGCCCTCGAGAAGCCCATCGATCTTCGTCGCTACACGCTTTTGCACGAGGAGAACCGTCAGGGTTGGGCGCGCTGGTTCGAAGCCGCTGGCGTACCGGCCGATGCCGTACCGGCGCGGGGTCCGATGCTGGCGGATGCGTCGCTTTCAAAGCAGGCCGCCCTGCTCGGACACGGCGTGGCGCTGGGCGATCTCTTGCAGATCGGCGGCGAAATCGCATCCGGCGCTCTGATCAAGCCGTTCGACATCGATGTCGCATCCGGCGCCTATTGGCTGGTGGCCAGAAGCTTGCGCGATCTGTCCGAGCCGGCCGCCGCGTTCGCCGACTGGCTCAGAAGCGAGTTCGCCGAAAGCAGACGGGTGCTGGAAGCGCAGGCTTGAACCCTACCGGCCGGGCTCCCGCTACTTTGTCTTCTTGCTATATTTTTCGAAGAGTTTGTCGAGCTCATCCGCGGCCGGAAGCTCGCCCGGCGAGGCTTCTCCCGGGTTGAATGTGAGGATGACATCGCGCCACATATCGTAGTGGGCGGCATATGATGTCAGCCTGGGAAATGGCGCGCAGCGTGCGATAGCCCGGACGGCGGACTCGGCCACCTTGTCCAGCGGCGGCGTTACAGGGCTGACGATTTTTGGCGGGCCGGCGAGTGACCCATCCTTGTTCAGGCTGATCTGAACGCGTGCAACGCTTCTGGTGTTTGCAGGTATGTTCCAACACACCTGGATGGCCTTCATGAGGTAGTCGCCGATATCCCGCTGGATTGCCATGTCAGCGTCGGCGCGGCTCGAGCCGCCGCCCGACACGAGTGAAACGGCAAGGCTGGAGGCGAACACCAGGCTCCGGAAACAACGATTTCGCTTGCCATCGCCAACCCCGCGCACCGTGGAAAGAGCAAATCCCAAGGTCAGGCCGCTTCTTCGGCGCGCTTCTTCTCGATCTGGCCGATTGCGTCGACCACGGCATCGAAAGTCAGCATGGTCGAGGCATGACGGGCCTTGTAATCGCGCACCGGCTCCAAATATCTGAGGTCCGCGAAGCGACTTCGTCCGGCGGTGCGCCATTTTCCTTCAGCATCTTTAGCATGGTGTCGCGCACCGCGCGCAATTCCTCGGCACTCGCGCCAACGACATGCTGCGCCATGATCGAGGACGACGCCTGGCCGAGCGCGCAGGCCTTTACGTCATGGGCAAAGTCCGTGACCACGCCATCGCGCATCTTGAGGTCGACGGTGACGGTCGAGCCGCACAGCTTGGAATGCGCCTTGGCGCTCGCGTCGGGATGATCGAGACGACCGATGCGGGCGATGTTTCCGGCAAAACCGAGAATTTTCGCATTGTAGACGTCGTTTATCATTATTTTCCAATCCGTCGCCGCCAAGCGAACAGCGATTGCCGCTGTCGTGTCTTCCTTTCGCTCGTCATGACCATATATAATGCTGGCAGTCCGGTATCGACAAGACAACGAAAGCCAGTGTCCTTGCCGGGAAGTTCACGCCACTTACGGGGCTGGAAACGGGGCGAGTTTCCGACACCGAAAGGTCGTGGTCCGTTCAACTCGTTCCTCCGCCGAGAGGGACTACGGGAGACGCCTTTTATGGATGCCGTCATCAAGAAACTCATGCCCCAGTCAGCCTATATGGAGAAGCCGGTTACCGACCGGCCGAGCGAAGCCGAAGTCGAGGCCGCCGTGCGCACGCTTTTGCGCTGGACAGGCGACAATCCGGACCGCGAAGGGCTGATCGACACGCCAAAGCGGGTGGCCAAGGCCTACCGCGAAATGTTCGGCGGCTACGACATGTGCCCCGCCGAGGAGCTTGGCCGCACCTTCGAGGAGGTCGCCGGCTACGATGACCTGGTCATCGTCAAGGACATCACCTTCCATTCGCATTGCGAGCACCACATGGTGCCGATCATCGGCAAGGCGCATGTCGGCTATCTGCCGGATGGCAAGGTTGTCGGCCTATCCAAGATTGCGCGCGTGGTCGATATCTTCGCCCACCGCCTGCAGACTCAGGAGGCCCTGACGGCTCAGATCGCCGGCGTCATCCAGGACGTGCTCAATCCGCGCGGCGTCGCCGTCATGATCGAGGCCGAGCACATGTGCATGGCCATGCGCGGCATCCGCAAACAGGGTTCCACTACGCTGACCTCGACCTTCACCGGTGTCTTCAAGGACACGCCCGAAGAGCAGGTTCGTTTCGTAACCATGGTGCGCGGCGGCGGGGCGTAAGCCCCCAGCCGACGTCGCTAGATCAAGGACCGGCGATGTCGGCACTGGAATTTCCAAAAGCTCCTTCTGACAAGAAGGCTCTCGAAGAAGGCGCGGTGTTTTCACCGCGCTTCGACGCTGCCGGGCTGGTCACGGTCGTCGTCACCGACGCCGCGGACGGCATGCTGTTGATGGTTGCGCACATGAATGCGCAGGCGCTGGCGCTGACACTGGAGACAGGCATCGCCCACTACTGGTCTCGCTCGCGCAACGCGCTGTGGAAGAAGGGCGAAACATCGGGCAATTTCCAGCATGTCGTCGAGATGCGCACCGATTGCGATCAGGATGCTTTGTGGCTGCACGTCAAAGTGTTGGGCCACGACGCAACCTGTCACACCGGCCGGCGTTCATGCTTTTATCGGACGGTGGGGCTGGTCGATGGCAAGGGGACGCTTGCCGACGACGGCAGCAAACCGCTGTTCGATGCGGAAACGACGTATCGGAAGCCTTTGTGAACCATTTAACATTCACAAACCACTCATATTCACTATTCTCAAACGTACTTCCTGTAGAAAGGGAGTGGGACAAGGGAGATTATGATGCTCGAGTGGGCGTCATTGCGTAACAGACCAGATGTCAGGGAGGCCAACGGCCTGTCCTCGTCAGGCGGCGCGTCCGAAACGAACCCTCCCAAGAAAACAGGTATTTCGCTCGCCTTGGGCGGCGGCTGCGCTCGCGGCTGGGCGCATATCGGCGTGCTGCGCGCGCTGGATGAAGCCGGCATCGAAGTGTCGATGATCGCCGGCACCTCGATCGGCGCGCTGGTCGGCGGTTGCTACCTTGCCGGCAAACTGGACGAGCTCGAAGAATTCGCCCGCAGCCTGACCAAGCGACGCATCTTCGGCCTGCTCGATCTCAATTTGCGCGGCAGCGGCCTGTTCGGCGGCATGAAGCTCGACGCCCGGCTGCGCGAGCACATGGCCGGCATTCGTTTCGAGGACCTGGCCAAGCCGTTCGTCGCAGTCACCTCCGAAATCCGCACCGGCCACGAGATCTGGCTGTCGAGCGGCTCGCTGATCACAGCCATGCGCGCTTCCTACGCGCTGCCAGGCGTGTTCGAGCCGGTGAATTGCAACGGCCGCGTGCTGGTCGACGGTGCCCTGGTCAACCCGGTGCCGGTTTCGGTCTGCCGCGCTTACGAGCAGCCGCTCGTCGTGGCGGTCAATCTTCACTACGACCTGTTCGGCCGCGCCGCGGTGATAAAACACAGCGCCGGCGAGCTGGTTATCGAAAAGGACGCGCCAAGGCCCGGCCAGGTCGACGCTGAGCGCCAGTCGCATCAGACCAGGCTCGGCATCACCGGCGTCATGGTCGAGGCCTTCAACATCATCCAGGACCGCATTTCGCGCGCCAGGCTTGCCGGCGATCCGCCCGACATGTCGCTGCAGCCGAAGCTCAGTCATATCGGCCTGACCGAGTTCCACCGCGCCGACGAGGCGATCAACCTCGGCTATCAGGCAACGATGGCCCAGATCGGCGAGCTGACCCGGCTGCAGTCCGTTCTCGCCTGACGCATCTCTCCCAATCCATGGAAACAAAAAGTTGAAGCGCGTCGACTGAACTCGACGCGCTTCAAGCACCGGCGACCGAGGACAGATCAGCGGGCAGCTTCCGCAGAAGCGGCGGCGTCCTGAGCTATCCCCGGATTCTGCTTAAGCATCAGAGCCAGCACCGAACCGAGGAAAACGGCGGCGGCGGCGAACAATCCTGCCATACGCAATCCGTTGACGATATCCGATGCGGCAGCGGCCTCGCCGCCCAAACCGACATTGGCCACGACGAGAACAGCGGCAAGACCCAAGGCCGCGCCGATCTGCAAGGAGGTCGACCCCAGCGCCGACGCGACCCCCTGTTCGTTGGCGGCAACTCCGGAAGCGGCGGCTACGAAAAGCGTCGTAAAGGCGATACCACCACCGAAACCGTAGATGAGGATCCCAGGCAGCACGGCCCAATACGAACCGCCTGGCGACAGCGCAAGAGCGATCGCCACCAGCCCGATCCCATAGATGAGCATGCCGGCGAACATGGTGGCGCGAGTCCCCCATTTGGTGAGCAGCAGCGCGGCGCCCTTGCCGCCACCGATCATCGCCAGCACACCAAGCGGAACGAATGCCAGGCCGGCGGCCAGCGCATTGTAGCCGAGCAGGTTCTGAAAATAGGTCGTGAGGATGTAGTAACCCGAACTCAGCGCCATGTGATGAAAGAAACTCACCCCCATGGCCGTGACGAGGCTGCGATTGGCAAACAGCCGCAGTGGCGCGAGCGGATCGCGCACGCGTCTCTCGATGAGAATGAACGCACAAAGCAGCAGCACGCCAATCACAAGCGATCCAGAGCTGCGAACCGTATTCCAGCCCACCTCGGGCCCGCTGGCCAGACCGAACACCAGCAATGTCGCGGCTGCCGTGACAACCAGCGCACCCGGCAGATCAAAACTCCGCCGCTGGCCTCTGCCCACCGGATCGGGTGCCAGAAGAGCCGGTGCAGCGATAAGAGCGGCGCCCAAAGCCAATGGAACGGTGAAGAAGAAGACCGCTTGCCAACCCCAGCCATTGGTGAGGACACCTCCGATGATCGCACCGGCCGCCAGGCCACCACTTCCCGTGGCGCCCCAGACCGCCAGCGCCCGATTGCGTTCGGCACCTTCCGCGAAGCTCGTGTTGATCAGCGCCAGCGTTGCGGGAAACAGAAGCGCCCCACCCAAGCCCTGAACGGCCCGAGCGATCACCAGCGTGAGAGCGTCAGGTGCAAATCCGCCGGCAAAGGACGAGACGCCATAGAGCACGAGCGCCAGCATGAACATGCGCCGTGGGCCGAGCCGATCGGCCGCCCGACCGCCGAGCAACAAGAAGCCGCCGAAAGCCACGGCGTAGGCGCTTACCACCCATTGCAGCGACTGCGGCGTAAAGCCGACATCCCGGCCGATATCCGGCAGCGCGACATAGACGATGTTGTAGTCGATCGCGATTATGAACTGCGCGAATGCCAGCAGCGCGAGCCTGAGCCCGGACCAGCGTGGTGCTCCCGTATCGATTTGATTCAACGATTTCTGCATTTGCATCTTCCCAGTTATGGATTCCGCAGCCTGCTCTTCGACAGCGAGGCCCGCATGCGGCTACCCTGGAGGCGCAGCGCCTGTTTCGGAATTGGCATTTTTGACAAAGATTGTGCTAAACTTGCCATCCAAAGATAACGACACCGGGAGTGCCGCGAATGGCTGCCAAATCTATCCACGTGGTGATCTGGCTGCCGTCCGATTTCTATTCGGCGGTTGTCTCGACGCTGGTCGAAATGTTTCAGCTCGTGAATGACGTCTGCGGTTCACAGGTTCTTTCCTGTGAGTTCGTTTCCAGGGCGCCGCCCGCAATTTCGACGGCTGGAATTTCTTTCCCTGCGAAGACGCAACCGTCCCGAAAAATGGATGTGTTGATCCTCATCGCGATGCCGGGTGTCGAGATTCCCGAACTTCTGCGCTCGCTTGACCAGGAGAGCGAGTACTCAAAACCGCTGATCGCGCTCGCACAACAACAGGATGCAATCATCGCGGCACATTGCGGTGCATGTTATCTGCTCGCCGATACAGGCCTGCTGGACGGCAAGCGCGCGACGATATCCTGGTGGCTGAAATCCCACGTAAGCAGCCGATTTCCGCAAGTTCAATGGGACTCGTCGCGCATGCTTGTTCGCGACGGTCGCCTATACACCTGCGGCGGCGGATTTTCAGGACTGGAACTCGCCAAGGCCTTGCTGATCGATCTGGGTTTCTCGAAGGAGGAGCGGATCGTCCGAAAGCTCTTGGTTCTCCCGCCTTCGCGTAAATTTCAGAGCCCCTACGAATTCCCACTCGAAGAACTGCCGAAAGAGACCAATCCGCTGGAGACCAAACTGCGTGAACTCACGGAAAACAAAATACGGGAAATCGATTTGAGCTCTCTCGCGGCGGGACTTGGCATGTCTGCGAGAACGCTGTCTCGCAGATTTGCCGGTGACCTCAAGACCACGCCGGGAAAATGGATCCAGGAAAGACGGCTTGAATTGGCAAGGTCGCTGCTTGAGGGAACGAAGCTAAGCATCTCGGAGATCTGCTATCGGGTGGGCTACCAGGATGTCGCTTCGTTCAGCCGCACTTTTTCCAAGACGACCGGAATGGCGCCGGGCGAATTTCGAAAGCAGATACGATCATAGATCGCCCAAGGCGGCTTTGCCGCGCAAGCTACGGTTCGGTCCCACAAGAACCTCACGCCCGCGCCGCATCGGTGATGCGAAATTGCACCGTGCGGTTGCCGTTCCAGTAATTGCCCGACAGCGAACCGGCGACGTGGATCGTCTTGCCCCGGTTCTTGAACAGGAATTCGCCAAGGGCGGTGTCTACGGCGCGAAAGGCGATCGCCTGGATGCGGCCGCCGCTTTCCGATTGCAGCTCGACACGGATGTGGTTGGTGCCGACCGGCCTGGCGTCCGCCAACCGATGACGCGGCAGCGCGAAAACGGGTGCTGCGTGCCCGGCACCGAACGGTCCAGCCTTTTCCAGCGCGTCGAGCAGACCGAGTGTGGCGCCTTCGGCGGCAAGCGCGCCGTCGATCGCCAGGCTTTCCTCGCCTTGCAGCCGGAACACATCGGCCGCCGCCCGCTCTTCGAAAAACGCCCTGAGCTCGCCAAGCTTCGCCCGCTCCACGGTGATGCCCGCCGCCATGCCATGGCCGCCGCCCTTGACGATCAGCCCGGCATCGGCCGCCTCGCGCACCAGCCGGCCGAGGTCGAAACCCGACACCGAACGGCCCGAGCCGGTGCCGATGCCCACAGCGTTGAAGGCGATGGCGAAGGCCGGCCGCCGCGCATGATCCTTCAGCCGCGAGGCGAGCAGGCCGACAATGCCCGGATGCCAGCTGTTGCTGGCGGTGACGACGATCGCCGGGCCATTGCCGCCGGCAAGCTCTGCATCGGCCTCGGCGCGCGCTGCCGCGAGCATCTCCTGCTCCATCAGCTGCCGTTCCTGGTTGAGCCGGTCGAGCGTCTCGGCAATGGTGCGCGCTTCGACCGGATCGTCGGTCGCCAGCAGCCGGCTGCCAAGTGCGGCATCGCCGATGCGCCCGCCGGCATTGATGCGCGGGCCGATCAGATAGGCCAGATGGAAAGTGCTGATCGGCTCGCCGATCCGCGACACTCGTGCCAGTGCCGCCAGCCCTTCGTTCTTCTGCTGGCGCGCCATCTGCAGCCCCTTGACCACGAAGGCGCGGTTGACGCCGGTCAGCGGAACCACGTCACAGACGGTGGCCAATGCCACGATATCGAGCAGCGAAAGCAGGTCCGGCGGTGCGGCATCGGGCATGCGGGCACGCAGGATCTTGGCCGTCTGCACAAGGGCGAGGAAGACCACGCCGGCGGCACAGAGATGGCCCTGCCCTGAAAGGTCGTCGTCGCGGTTGGGATTGACGACGGCAATTGCCGCCGGCAAGGCACCGCCGACCTGGTGGTGGTCGAGCACCACGACATCGGCCCCGGCCTCGTTGGCGGCATCGATGGAAACGGCGCTGTTGGTACCGCAATCGACAGTGACGATCAGTGTCGCGCCACGCGAAACAAGTTCGCGCATGGCGTCGGGGTTGGGTCCATAGCCCTCGAAAATACGATCCGGGATGTAGATTTCCGACGGCACCGAGAAATGCGTGAGGAACCGCTTCAGCAAGGCGGACGAGGCGGCGCCGTCGACATCATAGTCACCGAAGATCGCCACCTTTTCCCTGGCCATCACCGCGGCGGCGATGCGCGCCGCCGCCCTGTCCATGTCGGTCAGCGATGCCGGATCCGGCAGAAGGTCGCGGATCGTCGGGTCGAGAAACCGCTCGGTCTGCTCGGCGGTGACGCCGCGACCGGCAAGCACCCGCGCGACGATGTCGGGCACGCCATGGCCTTGCGCGATGGCGAGCGCGATCATGTCCTGCCGCTCGGTCAGCCGGTGCTCCCAGGAGACCCCGGTAGCCGACTGCCTGACATCGAGGAAGAGGCGTTTTTCGCCGGTCATACGCTTTGCCAACTCATGATTGGCCGCACGATAGTGCATGTCGCCCAAAAGTGTGCAGCGGTTTTGGGACAACGACATACATAAAAGCGCGCCGCGTGAACGCGATGCGCTTTAGGCCAAAGGCAGGCAAAGCCAAGCGGTTCACGGGTGCGCCGTCGCGGATGATGTCAAGAAAACTACGCTTTCCGCTTTTCAGCCTGGCGCCGAAGCCATTCGTCGGCCGCATCGCCCATCGTCTTGTCCGCACCGTCCTTGAGCCAGGCCATGAAAGGCCGGTCGAACCTGAACGCATCGCCGCATTCCCGGGTGAGAAAGCGGCGCACGTTCTGGGTGTTGCGATAGGACTTCGTGATCGCGGTGGCGCGCGAAATCGGATCCGCGTGCCAGTCGAACGGTTTCATCGTCAAATCCTTGCAGCCAGCATCGGATGCGCCCGAATGGCTAACAATTGCAAGGTGGCTTCGCAAGCGAGCGTCAGAACTTATCCAGGTCCTGATGCCTGGCCTTGATCTCGCGCACCGTCCGCGACGACGAGCGCAGCACGATCGTGTGGGTGGTGATGTAATTGCGGCCGAACTTGACGCCAGCCAGCATGTTGCCGTCGGTGACACCGGTGGCCGCGAACAGCACGTCGCCGCGCGCCATGTCCTCGGTCCGATAGACCCGTTTCGGATTGGAAATACCCATCTTTGCAGCACGTGCGACCTTTTCCGGCGTATCGAGGATCAGCCGGCCCTGCATCTGGCCGCCGGTGCAGCGCAGCGCGGCCGCCGCCAGCACGCCCTCGGGTGCGCCGCCAGTGCCGAGATAGATGTCGATGCCGGTTTCTTCCGGATCCGTGGTGTGGATGACGCCGGCGACATCGCCGTCGCCGATCAGCCGGATCGCAGCGCCCGTGGCGCGTACGGCATCGATCAGCTTGGCATGACGTGGCCGGTCGAGGATGCAGGTGGTGATATCCGATATGGCGACGCCCTTGGCCCGGGCGAGATTGGCGAGGTTTTCTGCCGGCGAGGCATCGATGTCGATGACGCCGTCCGCATAGCCCGGACCGATGGCGATCTTGTCCATATAGACATCGGGCGCGAACAGCAGGCTGCCCTTTTCGGCGATCGCGATGACGGCGAGCGCATTGGGCAGGTTCTTGGCGCAGATCGTCGTGCCTTCGAGCGGATCGAGTGCGATATCGACGGCCGGACCTTTGCCCGAGCCGACCTCCTCGCCGATATAGAGCATCGGTGCCTCGTCGCGCTCGCCCTCGCCGATCACCACCGTGCCCTTGATGGCAAGCCGGTTGAGTTCCTGGCGCATGGCATCCACGGCGACCTGGTCGGCGGCCTTTTCGTCGCCGCGCCCGCGCAGCCTGGCGGCCGCGACGGCGGCCCGTTCGGTGACGCGCACCAGTTCCATGGTGAGTATCCGGTCAAGACCGGCGACGATGTTCTGGGCCACATTCATCTGGTGATTTCCTCGTTGGCAATGCGGCCTCCCGCCGGAGGCGGGCCTGTTTTGTCAAACGAGCATGACAACGGCAAGACCCACCGAAAGTTTTATCGAATAGCCAGCAATATCAATCGATTAAACCGCATTTTGAAACGACGCCGGCCCGGTCAAAAGGAACCGGGCCGGCTTGGAAAAATGAAAATCGGCGCCCTTCGCGGCCTAGAAAACCGCGAGGTATTTGAGCAGCGAAATGATGCCGATGATGATCACGATGATCTGGGCGATCTGCCTCATGCGGGCATCGAGCGGCAGACGCTGAACCAGATAGAGAACGAGGATGATGACGAGGAATGTGATCAGGATGCTGATCAACGCGGATGAAGCCATGGTGCCCTCCTTAAAATAATGTGCTGAAAACAGGGAAATGGGCCGGAGAAACCGGCCCTATCGCGCCGTGGTCAATACCAGCGGCGCGACGTATCGTTCGTCGACTGGCCAATGGCGAAACCGGCCAGAAAGCCGAGCAGGCCGATCACGGCGACCACGGCTGTCGTCGTACCTGGATTTTCGCGCGCGACTTCCGAAACAGCATGGGCCTGGCTGCGCAGCTGTTGGGCGGTTCGCGACGCACGGGTAGCCGCCGTGTCGTAGAAATCGGAAGCCTGTTCGCTGGCGTCATCGAGCATTTCCGCGCCCCGCGCCGAAATGCTCTTGTTGATCTTGGTGATCTCCTTGCGCAGTTCGGCAATCTGCTTTTCCAGCGTCTTCTGGATATCGTCGATATCAGGAGTGTCGGATTTGTTGGTGTCGGCCATGAAGCGGCTCCCTCTGGTTGCTGACCAAGAGAACGGCGGCGGCGCGAATTCGTTCCGGCCGGAAGCGGCTGTTTGCCGTCAGGCCGGACCTCTATGCCCGTGGGTTTCTTGTCCCACGCGGGCTATCGGGCGGGAAAACTACCCTGCCCGCTCGATGCGGATGACCTGCGGCTTGTCGGTCAGATGGCCGTCCTTGGTGATGCCGTCGACGGCCTTGCGCACGGCGGCCTCGGTCGTCTCGTGGGTGACGAGGATCACTGTCTTCTGTGCTGCCGCCTCGCCGTTGACCGCGTGCTGGACGATCGATTCCAGCGAAATGTCGTTGTCGGCCATACGCTTGGCGATTGCCGCAAACACGCCGATGCGGTCATGCACGGTCAGCCGGATGAAGTAGCCGCCGGCATGGCTGCGCATCTGCGCCTTCTTGTACGGTTTCAGCTCCTTCGCCGGCCGGCCGAAAACCGGACCGTGCTGGAAGCCGGGCCGGCTCTTGGCGATGTCGGCGATGTCGCCGATGACGGCCGAGGCGGTGGCGTTGCCGCCCGCACCGGGGCCGGACAGCAGCAGCTCGCCCAAAATGTCGGTCTCGATCGCCACCGCATTGGTGACGCCATGCACCTGCGCGATGACCGAGGCGGTCGGCACCATGGTCGGGTGCACGCGCTGCTCGATGCCGCTCTCGGTGCGCTGGGCGACACCAAGCAGCTTGATCCGGTAGCCAAGATCGCCGGCCGCGCGGATGTCGGCCTGGGTGATGTTGGAAATGCCTTCCATGTAGATGTCGTTGGCGGCGATCCTGGTGCCGAAGGCAAGGCTGGTCAGGATCGACAGCTTGTGCGCGGTGTCCTGGCCCTCGATGTCGAACGTCGGATCGGCCTCGGCATAACCCAGCCGCTGCGCGTCCTTCAGGCAGGCGTCGAACGAGATGCCCTCGGCCTCCATGCGGGTCAGGATATAGTTGCAGGTGCCGTTGAGGATGCCGAACACACGGGTGACCGAATTGCCGGCCATCGCCTCGCGCATCGTCTTGATGACCGGGATGCCGCCCGCCACAGCCGCCTCGTAATTGAGCAGCACGCCCTTCTTCTCGGCGATCTCGGCCAGCGCCACGCCATGCTTGGCCAGCAGCGCCTTGTTGGCCGTGACGACGTGACGGCCGGCTTCGAGTGCCGCCTTCACCGATGCGCGCGCCGGCCCCTCGTCGCCGCCGATCAGTTCGACGAATACGTCGATTTCGGCGGTCTGGGCCATCTTGATCGGATCGTCGAACCACTTTGCCGAGCTGACATCGACGCCGCGATCACGCTTCTGGTCGCGCGCCGACACAGCGGTGACGATGACGTCGCGACCGCACTGGCGGGTCAGCTCCGCCGCCTTGTCGCGCAGCACGCGCGCCACCGACGCGCCAACCGTGCCGAGGCCGGCAATTCCAACACGCAATGCTTCAGCCATGTCCGGCGACGTCCCTCAAGTCAGATCAAATTGCGTGCGGCAAACTTACCGGTGAGCGGAAAGCGGAACCACATTGTTGGGTTGCTTGGCGCTGGTCGCCAGGAAGCGCTTGATGTTGCGCGCCGCCTGCCGTATCCGATGCTCGTTCTCGACCAGCGCAATGCGCACGTGATCGTCGCCATGTTCGCCAAAGCCGACACCGGGCGCCACCGCGACGTCGGCATGTTCGATGAGCAGCTTGGAGAATTCGAGCGAGCCGAGATGCCGGAACGGCTCCGGGATCGGCGCCCAGGCGAACATCGACGCCGCCGGTGCCGGAATGGTCCAGCCGGCGCGGCCGAAGGCATCGACCATCACGTCGCGGCGCTTGTGATAGATGTCACGGACCTCGGCGATGTCGGCGCCGTCGCCGTTGAGCGCGTGTGCCGCCGCCACCTGGATCGGCGTGAAGGCGCCGTAATCGAGGTAGGATTTCACTCGGGTCAGGGCCGAGATCAGCCGCTCGTTGCCGACGGCAAAGCCCATGCGCCAGCCCGGCATCGAGAAGGTCTTCGACATCGAGGTGAACTCGACGCAGACGTCGATCGCGCCCGGCACCTGCAGCACCGAGGGCGGCGGATTGCCGTCGAAATAGATCTCCGAATAGGCAAGGTCGGACAGGATGATGATGTCGTTCTTCTTGGCGAAGGCGACCACGTCCTTGTAGAAATCGAGCGAAGCGACCAGCGCCGTCGGGTTCGACGGATAGTTGAGGATCAGCGCCAGCGGCTTCGGGATCGAATGCTTGACGCCGCGCTCGAGCGCCGGAATGAAGCCGTCGTCCGGCTCCACCTGCAGCGAGCGGATGACGCCGCCCGACATGATGAAGCCGAAGGCATGGATCGGATAGGTCGGATTCGGGCACAGGATCACGTCGCCAGGCGCCGTGATTGCCTGCGCCATATTGGCGAAGCCTTCCTTGGAGCCAAGCGTGGCCACCACTTGCGTATCGGGATTGAGCTTCACGCCGAAGCGGCGGGCATAGTAAGCGGCCTGGGCACGGCGCAGGCCCGGAATGCCGCGCGACGAGGAATAGCGATGCGTGCGCGGATCGCGCACGACCTCGCACAACTTGTCGACGATGGCCTTGGGCGTCGGCAGGTCCGGATTGCCCATGCCGAGGTCGATAATGTCGGCGCCGCGCGAACGGGCGCTGGCCTTGAGCCGGTTGACCTGCTCGAAGACGTAAGGCGGAAGCCGGCGGACCTTGTGAAATTCTTCCATGGCAGTTCCAGACAGCAAAGGGGTATTGGGCGCGCGCTATATACTTATTTGCAGGTAGGGTCGAGGGCGGGGTCGCATTTGGCTTCGATCTGCTTCAGCGTTTCGTCGCCATGCTTCTTGGCGAGATCCGTGAGCGCCGCCTGGTTGGCGACCTTCGGACCGCCGCCTTTGGCCGCCTGCGCATTCTCGTCCGCCTTCAATTGCGCCAGCTTGGCGTTCTTCTCGGCTTCCGTGAACTGCGCCGCCGCCACTTGCGGCTTGATGTTGAGGTTCGGAAAGGTGCCGGTATCCTTCGGACCGGTGTCCGCAGCAACGGACGTCGGGCCGTTTGTGTTGGTGCTTGAGCACCCGGCAATCCCCATGAGCACAACGGCCGCGCCGATGCGGCAAAAACGTCCAGCGCTGAAAAAAACAGTCTCGCCAATATTAATCGTCATATTGTTTCCTTGGCAGCCGAGGTAGAGCGAGATTGGACCCGGTCGGATGTCCCATGTTAATATGTCAAGAAAAGGCCTCGGGAGGAACCCCGCCAACCATGTCCAAAACACCCGATTCGGGCAAAGCGGAAGATGACGAGCCTTCGACCGTCGAGCAATATCTGGTGAAGGACCCGGAACGCTTCGCCCTGAACATGGCGCGCATGATCGAGCAGGCCGGCAAGGCCGCTTCCGCCTGGGCCGAGCCGCGCGAAAAAGGCGACGTGCGCGATCACGTCGCCGAGCCGGTTGTCGACATGGTGAAGACCTTTTCCAAGCTCAGCGAATACTGGCTTTCCGATCCGCAGCGCGCGCTGGAAGCGCAGACGCGGTTGTTCTCCGGCTACATGACGGTCTGGGCCAACGCCATTCAGCGCACCAGCAACGCCGCGGAAGAAACCGAAGACGCCGTCAAGCCGGAGCGCGGCGACAAGCGCTTCCTCGACCCCGAATGGGGCCGCAACGCCTTCTTCGATTTTCTCAAGCAGGCCTATCTCGTCACCTCGCGCTGGGCGGCCGATCTGGTCGAGCACGCCGAAGGTCTGGACGAGCACACCCGCCACAAGGCCGGCTTCTACGTCAAGCAGGTGTCCAACGCCATCTCGCCGTCGAATTTCATCCTCACCAATCCGGAACTGTTTCGCGAAACCGTCGCCTCGAATGGCGAGAACCTGGTGCGCGGCATGAAGATGCTGGCCGAGGACATCGCCGCCGGCAAAGGCGACCTGAAGCTGCGCCAGGCCGACTATTCACCCTTCGAGATCGGCAGGAACATCGCCACCACCCCCGGCAAGGTGGTTGGGCGCAGCGATGTCGCCGAGATCATCCAGTATGACCCGGCGACCGAGACGGTGCTCAAGCGGCCGCTGCTGATCTGCCCGCCATGGATCAACAAGTTCTACATCCTCGATCTGAACCCGCAGAAATCCTTCATCCGCTGGGCGATCGAACAGGGCCACACCGTGTTCGTCATCTCCTGGATCAACCCGGACGAGCGCCACGGCGCCAAGGGCTGGGAGGCCTATATCCGCGAAGGCCTGCAATATGGCCTCGACACGGTCGAGAAGGCCACTGGCGAACGCGAGGTCAACGCCATCGGCTATTGCGTCGGCGGTACGCTTTTGGCGGCCGCGCTGGCACTGATGGCGCGCGAGGGCGACGACCGCATCAAGTCGGCGACCTTCTTCACCACCCAGGTCGACTTCACCTATGCCGGCGATCTGAAAGTGTTCGTCGACGAAGAGCAGGTCGCGGCGGTGGAAAAGTCGATGAGCGAAAAGGGCTATCTCGACGGCACCAAGATGGCGACCGCCTTCAACATGCTGCGCTCGGGCGACCTGATCTGGCCCTATGTCGTCAACAACTACATGCGCGGCAAGGATCCCCTGCCCTTCGACCTGCTCTACTGGAACGCCGATTCGACCCGCATGGGCGCGGCCAATCACTCTTTCTACCTGCGCAACTGCTATCTCGAGAACAACCTCTCGCAAGGCATGATGGAACTGGCGGGCCACACGGTTTCGCTCGGCGACATAACCATCCCGGTCTACAACCTCGCCTCCAAGGAAGATCACATCGCGCCGGCGCTTTCGGTGTTCCTCGGCTCGAAATATTTCGGCGGCAAGGTCGACTACGTGATGGCAGGATCGGGCCATATCGCCGGTGTCGTCAATCCGCCGGCATCCAACAAATACCAATACTGGACCGGAGGAACGCCAACGGGCGACTTCGGCCAATGGGTGGCCAAGGCCACCGATCATCCAGGATCCTGGTGGCCGCACTGGCAGAGCTGGATAGAGGCTAAGGACAACACCCGCGTGCCTGCCCGCAAACCCGGCAAGCATATGAAAACCTTGGGCGATGCTCCCGGTACCTATGTGAAGGTGCGTGTGTAACGGACTGTAATGTCTGGTGAGTTGACGGGCCGTCAAAAGCGGGCGAAATGGTGTCGTCAACCATCGAGCAGCCGTAATTCGGCAATCACTGCAAAAATACTTCCAGGCTTGCGGATTTGACACAGGTCTCGTTTCCGGATCGGAGACAACGGTCACCTTGGCAGCGGCGTATGCGTGCCGCACCAGGATATGCCGACCGGACATCGAGGGGGAATTTGACTTTGAAATCAGCAGGATGGAGCCTCGCAAAGGGAGAACGCCGCGCCATTGTGGCAGCGCTCTGTTCCTTGCTTCTGGCCTCCTGCACCTCGGCTGGCGACCCGACAATGTCGGTCGGAATGCCCGGCTACAATGCCACCGCATCGGACATAAGTACTGCCTCCAGCGGCAAGGCGACCGTCACTTCCGATTCGACCGAGCAGACGACCGTGATGACGGCAAGCGATACGGCGCTGCCCGAGAAGGTCGCCTATGTGCCGATGGCCAATCCCGCGGCCGCCTTTCCGCTGACCACTCCGGCCGGCGCCGAAACGATCGTCGGCACCACGCCGCAGTCGCTGACGCAGCAGGCGCAGACGGCGCAGCAGAACGACGCGGTTGCCCAACAGATCGCTGCCGCAGATGCCGGCGTAAACGCGCCCAAGCCAGCCGCCGCCCCAGCCATGAACAATCCGGTCTATGTGACGGCTGGCGAGATGCCCCAGGCCGAAGCACCAAAGAAAAAGGGCTTCCTGGCCTCGATGTTTGGCGCAACGCCCGCCTCGGCGACACCAGCCCCCCTCATCAACAACGCCCGGTCGAGCGAACAGCCCGCGGAGCAAGCCAAACCGGCGACGGCAGCGGCAAAGCCGATCATCACGCTCGCTTCGGCCGATTCCACGGCAAAACCGGTGCAACTGGCTTCGCTCGGCGACGAGAGCGGCCATATCACTGGTAGCGACGCCCTGCCCGGCGTGCGCCAGACAGCCCTGTTCGAAATCAAGCGCAAGTCCGGCCTCGACGACGAAAGCGACGTCGACCTCAACGAGGATGAGGGGCCGGTCGGCGGCTCCTATCAGGTTGCGTCCGCCGCCGGCATGGCCCGCCTGGCGCCCAACGGGCTGCTCAAGCAGAACGAGAGCGTCGATGTGGCCTGCCTGAAGCCGTCGCTGGTGCGCGTGCTGAAGACGATCGAAGGCCACTACGGCCGCAAGATGACGGTGACATCAGGCTATCGCGACCCGGCCCGCAACCGCCGCGCCAACGGCGCCAAGAATTCGCTACACATGTATTGCGCCGCCGCCGACATCCAGGTGCCCGGCGTTTCGAAATGGGAGCTGGCAAGCTACATCAGGACCATGCCCGGCCGCGGCGGCGTCGGCACCTATTGCCACACCGAATCCGTGCACGTCGATGTCGGCCCCGAGCGCGACTGGAACTGGCGCTGCCGCCGGCGCAGCGGTGGCGACGGCTAATTCTTCGGCGCAGACGATCTGGGGTCTGTTGGCAGGCAAGTTATTCTGGCGGACCATCTCTGACGTTCGGGTCCTATGGACCGTCGCAGACGTTTGGGATTGGCCGAAGCCTCCCGACTTCGTCATCGCTGGGCGAAGCAGGAGCGAAGCTCCGTCGCGGAGACCCTGGGATCCATGCCGCGACCTTGGCCGAAGAATGCGGCGGAACAGAATTCTGGACCGTGGTGACGCGTCGGAGTCGCGGCATGTATCCCTTGGGCTGCGGAGCAGCTCCAGGGGTCCGCGCCGCGTCGCTGCGCTCCTTGCTCCGCCCGTGGATGACGAAACGATGGTGTCGCCGCTAATCATCAAAGCCTGCCAACCCTCGCGAAATCGCTGATTTGGCAGGCCCGGAAAAAAGTTGTCCAACGTGGCACCTGACGGGTTGCCGGTTGCGCACAACGCCAGTATAAGCCGCTTCGTCTGAGCGCGCCCATCGTCTAGCGGTTAGGACACCGCCCTTTCACGGCGGTAACAGGGGTTCGATTCCCCTTGGGCGTACCAGATATTTCACACGCAACTTGCAATTGGACATGCCCCGGCCGGTTGGCGCTACCGCGAGGACGGCATTGCGTGTGAGAGCCAATGCTGAAACGGGAGTCCGCCGTTAGGGCGGCCTCCCTCAGCGCTTCAACTCGGCGTCCGCCAAGACGACGTCAAAAGCCAGTTATGATCCAAGGATTCGAGTCGTATCCAAGGCGCGGCTCTGCCTTTGCGCCGCTATCTTCCGGTTTGGCAGTTCCGGTAAAACTGCAGTCCAGATTTGGAACGGGCTTCTTGGTTGACGGCTTGGCTGAACACAAGGCGGCGGCGTCACTGACCGCCACCTTCTTCTCCTTGGCAACCGCAACACCAGTCGCTGCGAACACGACAGCCGCGCAAAATATAGCCACTCTCATTGGAACCCCCACAATGCACACTCCGAGAAATGCCCGGACATGACGTAACGTCATCTTTATATTAGCATTAACGAATATATAAGATAGCCCTATGCCATCGAAAGCCGGCCGGCGTGCCAGGCTTGCGTCACGTGACCGCCAAAAGCGGCGCCGATCTGGACACCAGCCGGCATGAGTCGCATTCTGCTCATGGGAGACGGGCGTGGATAAACTAAACATAGGAGCTGATCAGGCTAAACGCTGGCGAGACCGAGCCCTGCGCGGTCGCCGGAGGCGTCTATCGCACAACGTCGTGTCGTGGGCGCTGATCCTGACAGCGATAATCATTCTCTGTGGTCTGATCGCGCTCAAGGCGTACAAATAAGCAGAACCCCAGCGCGCGGTCTCGTCGATCGCTATCCTGCCAGAGCCTAGCCGCCGACCAGCGGCACGGTAACGGTTGTCGCGTAGTTGATGGGGAAAGCGCTGAAGTAAGGGAAGTCGATGACGAACGCATAGGTGGCGGTCAGATGCGCCATGCGGAAGCCGCCGCTCGCCGGGTCGATGGCGATCGTGACGTTCACGTCCTTAAACCCCAAGGCCTGCAATTTCTGCGTGGCGATCGATTGGATGTCGGCCTGGGTCAGCGTGTTCTTAAGCTGCAACGAGCGCGAGGACGTCTCCAGCGTATAACGAACACTGGAGACCGAGTGCATCGACCAGCCGAAGGCGAA
Source organism: Mesorhizobium loti (assembly GCA_014189435.1). Lineage (NCBI taxonomy): Bacteria > Pseudomonadati > Pseudomonadota > Alphaproteobacteria > Hyphomicrobiales > Phyllobacteriaceae > Mesorhizobium > Mesorhizobium loti. The sequence continues at coordinate 2,144,685 of CP050293.1, read as the reverse complement.
GATCCCGAACAGCAGCATGACGAGGAAAGGCGCGATCAGCGCGAACTCCAGCCCGGCCCCGCCCGATCGATCCCACCTGAACGCGCTTCCCCTAGCGGACACGGATCATCTCCTGGTGACCGATCGTGGTGGAAGCAGCAAAGGCGCCGAAGGCAATGGGCGGCACCCAGGTGGCCGACGCCTGTATCTGGACATAGATCGACGGCACCTTCGGCCCACTGCACATGGTGGAAGCGTCGACCACGGTCGTCCCGCACATGCGGATCCGGCCTAGCGTGACCTGGCCGTCCTCCGGCCGATTTTCCCAGCTGGCAATGGCAACGGCCTGGATCGCCGCATCATCGGTCGATCCGCTCATGACCAGGTTCGCGGCGGTCTTCACACCGGCACGCATGGACAGCGAACTCGTTACGTAGGACCAGCCGTCCAGAATGCCAAGCAGCACAAGGCACAGGATGGGCAGCACCATCGCGAACTCGACCGCCGCAACGCCCGCATCATCGCCAAGGATCGGCCTCGCTCGGCGTTCCACGGCTACTCTGCCAGTGCCACGGACCGCGCGGCTGGAATGTTGGGCACTCCAAGGCTCGAGCAATCCTGATTGATGGTTGAGTTGCCGGACCATTGGATCGTATTGGCGACGACCCGGGTGCAGCCGCCATTGCCCGAGAAGTTGCCAAGGTAGTTCACTTGCTGCTTGGGGAAGTAGATGGCTCCGGTCAGCAGCGAGTCCGCTGTGCCGTTGAATGTGCTGGATGCGCTGGTACCGGTCCTGTCGCCGTAGAAGAGAACGCCTGAATAGCTGCCCGAAGTCGGCGCGCTGAGCTGCACGGAGGCATTGCCATTCATGCTGACTGTCGAACTGCCCGACATGAAGATGGTCACCCCGCTGCCGGTGATGGCCGCGTTGGCGTTTATCTTGAAGCTGCCTTGGACAACATAGACGCCAGGCGAAAGCGAGACATTGCCCTTTAGGTTCATGCCGCTGCAATAGGTGCCTGGACTGAGCGTTGCCTTGTTGTCGTTCAGGCAGGGGGTCGAGGGCGTCGGAGCCGGCAGGTCGACAAATGGATCGGCGGCAGGCAGCGCCTGGGTGATCGGGACCGCGCAGACGGTCGTAACGGGATTGCTGAGGGAGACACCGCCCGCCGATAGCAGACAATCGGCCTGGAGGCCCGCCGAGCCCTGAAGCTTGATGGCGTCCGAGGCGATCGAGTTTGACATCACGGAGCAGCCGATGAGCTTCACGCTGGTGCTGCCGGAAAACAGCGCCGCCTGCGAAGCGGATGGATCGAGCGCGAGCATGCAGGCGCTCGAGGCGTCGGTGATGAGCGCCACCGCCCTCGCCTGTTCGGGAACCTGGGCCTGCGTGAAGATCAAGGTGAACATCCGGTCGAGCTTCTGGCCGACGATCACCTCGACCGCTTTCTTCGCCGTGTTCGGTCCGGACGCCGGCGGCGTATTGACGACGATCGTGCCCGAGCCCAGCCCATTCGACGCTGCCGACTGGGTCGCGGCCGCGATGATCGTCGGCTTGTCTGAACCCGAGACCTGTTCAAGCGCGCCGGCATAGGCGGCGGCATCGGCCGTCGCCTGCAATCTCAGGCTGTTGTAGTACCAATAGGAGGTCTCGACACCGAAGCCGGCGGCGCCGACGACGATCGGCAAGGTCAAGGCGAAGATGGTGGCAACATTTGCGCCCGTGCTCCGGCGCATACCGTCCGTTGTGAGCCGAATTCGGGTTAAGCAATTGAAGGCCATGACCTAGATTAGAAAGCACGCATGTATGAACGAATGGCTAAAAAGTTTCGTTCATTTTTGATCAGTGATCTATTGGCTTCCAAAAGAAGGGTTCATTGGCTGATCGACGGACATTGAAGGCAGAAAGACGACCAAAAAAGCACGCATCCCGCGTGGACGGTTGCCAGCAATAGTTTATCGTTTGCTAACAATGCAGTTGCAGAAATGGCGTCAAGTGACCCGCTGTGGGGCAGAGTCGCCACCCGCTCGCAACAAGATTTGATGCGCGGCAACCGAACCAGCTCCGCCGGGTAGCGTGCCGGCGAATGACTCGTGTCCTCCCCCTACCAGTCCACCCTGAACCCGACATTGCCGCCATAGGTCTGCACCCGGTCGGCGAACTTGCCGTCGAAGGTGGCGAACACCGATGTGTTGCTGCCCCAGTTCAGCTTGACGCCAGCGTTGACGGCGACGGCGTCTTCCGCCGCCGCAGCACCCTGGACGACGAAGGCGTAGCCAGGGGCTGCCTGGAAGCCTGGTTCGACCGAGCGGTCCGGCTTGAACTCATGCAGCCAGGCCGCGCGCCCCCAGGCCTGCAGGGTCGTGGTCTCGCCGACAGCCACCGTCGTGTCGAGCTGCAGGCCGAGCGAGACCGGCAACGAGATCACTGTGCGATGCTCGAAGTCCAGCCCGAGCGCACCGTCACTCGGCGACTTTTCCGAGAAACCCTGCATCGCCAGCGCTTGGAACTGCAGCCCGGCGAACGGCGTGATGGCGCCTGCCCCGACCGGCTGCCGCCAGCCGGCCTCGATTGTGGTGCCGAAGCCGGCGCTCATGAAATCGCCGGTCCAGTGTTCCCTAGATATCGCCGGCACCGGGTTGAGCGGATCGGGCGCGCCGGGAACCGAGGTGAAGCGGTCGGTGGTGTTGGAGTAGAGGTCCATCGCCAGCGAACCGTTGATGTAGAACTGTCCCCATTTGCGCGCGCCATAGGCGCCGGCATGACCGCCGATGACGTTGCCGGAGGTTTCGCGGTCCGGCAAGGCAAAGGATGACGCGACACCGCCGAGCGCGAAACCCATCAGGATGTCGGGATCGCCCTGCGAGTCGAGGCCGGCGGCAAAGTTGCCGGACTTGTAGCCGAGGCCCGCACTGCCGACGACGGGATCGCCGGAAACGACGCCCGAATTGCCGCCGGCCGTCGCCCAGTAATTCCAGCGTCGCTCATCCGGCGCCTTCGCCATGGCATTGAAGGGATTGGCTTTGCCCGGCGCTTCCGCATAGGCCGTCTCCGGCACCGCCACCGACTGGGTCATCGGATCTGTTGCCATGCCCATGCGCCAGGCATCCGACTGCCGGTTCATCGCAGTCAGGAAGGTGCCGTTGGCGTCGAACTCCGGTTGCTGGAAGCCGCTGACGCCCTCGCCCGAGATGGTGTCGTAGACCGCGCCAAGCTGGTCGAGCGTCGGGATGTAGAAGATCGCGCTGGCGATCTTGGTGAAGTTCGGCGACGTCAGGTCGGTCTGGATCGCATTGATCGCCGAACCCACCGCCGTCTGGTTCTCGGTCAGGCCGGTGCGGGCGAAACTGATGTCGACATTGAGGACGATGTCCTCGGGATTGGGATATTTCAGCGAATACTGCGCCACCGCGCTCGGTACGGCATTCAGCTTCAAACCCTTGTCGGTCACGCCGCCAAGCGCATGCAGGATGATGTAGTCCTCGTTGCCTGGCGAGGCCGCACCTGGCTCCATGATGTTGATGTTGACGAAACCATTGACGTCGGCCGTTCCCGTCACATCGATCCGGTCGGCCTCGGGGTCGAGATCGAGGTCGAGCAGATAGACGCCGGTGGCCGCTTGCGACCAGCTGCCGTTGACCTCGGTGGTCATCACGCGGTCGAGCCCGCCGGGTGCCGCCAAGCCGTCATTGTTGAGCTGACCGGTCAGGCCGAGATCGACCGTGTCGCCCATCAGATAGAGGGCAGTGGCCTTGTTGTTGAAGGTGTTGAGGCCGCTGCCAAGCCCGACCGACCCGACTGTTGCGAAGTAATTGTCGAACGTGTCGTTGCCGCCGCCGCCGCGCATCGCATAGCCGTCGATCAGCTGCACCGAACGGACGAGACCATTGTTGGTCAACACATTGTTGTTGCCGTCCTTGAAATTGACGCCCGCACCCCCGCCAGAGCCGCCGGTGATCTTCACGCCGGTGGCGATGGTCACCTTGATATCGCCATTGCTGGTGCCGCCGGCGCTCTGCTCCATCAGCGCGAAGGAATTCTTGCCGGTCACGTCGAGGTCCGCCGTCTGCGTGAACTCGATGCCGCCGCCGGTGCCGCTGCCGCCGGCCGAGCCGGAAAAGCCCTGCGGGGTCGAGTTCGCGTTCATCCTCAGGCCGAGCAAGTCACCGGTATGGCCGCCGACGCCGCCGCCGCCGCCGATGCTCTGTCCGAACACGCCGACCGAATTGTCGCCGGTGATCACCATGGCGACATTGCTGTTGATGGTGACCTTGCCGCCATTGCCGCTGCCGCCGTTGACGGCCTCGATGATGCCGTCGGTACCGGCCGTCACCACGCCGCCGCCGCCGCCGACCGATTGCGCGAAGATGCCGACCGAACCGTCGCCCGTCAGCGTGATGTGGCCGGTGTTGGTGACGGTGACGTCACCGCCCGTGCCGGTCGCGCCGGTGTCGCCGCCGATGAACACCGGTGGCCCGATCGTCGCCGCGATCGCGGTTCCGCCTGTGCCGCCGCCACCGCCGACCGACTGCGCGAAGATCGCCACCGAATTGTCGCCGTCGAGCTGCATGGCGCCGTTGTTGATGACGGTGACAATGCCGCCGTCGCCGCCGGCCGCGCCCTTGCCGCCAAGCGCGATGGAGAGGCCGGCCGCGCCGGCGGCCACCGAATAGGCCGCGCCGCCATTGCCGCCGCCGCCGCCGACCGACTGCGCCATGATGCCGGTCGAGCCGAAGCCCTGCGTGTGGATGATGCCGTCGCTGAAATTGGTGACGTTGACGTCGCCGCCCTTGCCGTTGGCGCCACCGGCGCCGCCGATACCGAAGGTGAAGGCGCCCGGGCTGAGAGCCGCGGAAACGCTCATGGCGCCATTACCGCCACCGCCGCCGATCGATTCGGCAAAGATCGCCACCGACGCATCTTCAATCGTGGTGATGCGGCCATGGTTGTTGACGGTGACGACGCCGCCGTCGCCCGAACTGCCGCCATTGCCACCAACGCCGATCGCGACCGGCACGATGCTGGCGGCGAACGCGCCGCCGCCATTGCCACCGCCACCGCCGATCGACTGCGCGAAGATGCCGTGCGCACCCAAGCCTTCGACGGTGATCGCGCCGGCGGCATTGTTGGTCACGGTGACGTCGCCGCCCTTGCCGGAGCTGCCGCCCTTGCCGCCGACAGCGATGAAGCCGATCGCCCGTCCGCCCGAGCCGCCGCCACCACCGACCGACTGGGCGTTGATGGCATCGGCGCCGGCGCCGTAGGTGTGCAGGACGTTGGAATTGGTGACCGTGACGACGCCGCCGGCACCGCTCGAGCCCCCCGAACCGCCGATCGCGATCAGCGCCGGGATCGAGCCGGTGACGCCGCCATTCTTGCCGCCGCCGGAGCCGCCGCCGCCGCCAACCGACTGCGCCTGGATCGCATAGGAATCGATGCCATGCGTCTCGATCATTGCCACATTGGCAACATCGACCGCGCCACCGCCACCGCTAGAGCCACCACTGCCGCCGACACCGAGCGCGGTGATACCGAGTGAGCCGCCGGCGCCACCGCCGCCGCCAACCGACTGCGCGAAGATGCCAACGGAATCATCGGCATGGGTGAGGATGCCGCCGTAATTGTTGACGATGACATGGCCGCCGGCGCCTGAAGCGCCGCCGCCGCCACCGATCGCCAGCAGCGCGCCCGCGCCACCGCCGGAACCGCCGCCGCCACCAACCGACTGGGCGAAGATGCCGGCCGAATGCCCCAGTTGAGGATCCACGGTCGGACCGTCGGCGCTTGGCGCCGTCGGCGTTGTGCCGAAGGTCTCGATCGTGGCCATGGTCACCTGGGACAGATCGAGCTTGCCATTGGTGACGGTAACGGCGCCACCATTGCCGCTCGCACCGGCGCTGCCACCAAGACCAACGGTGCCGAGCGCGCCGGCCATGCCGTCGCCACCGTCGCCGCCGCCACCGCCGATCGACTGGGCATGGATGCCGTCCGACTTCTGGCCATGCGTGGTGATGATGCCTTCATTGCTGACGATGACAGTGCCACCCGAGCCGCCGCCCGTACCCGAACCGCCGATGGCGACCGAGCCGGAGCGCTTCAGGCTGGATGTGCCCAGAGGCGCGAGAAGAATTGTCGGATCCAGCGGCACATAGGGAATGGCGACAAGGCCGGTGGTGCCGATATAGGCATCGCCGCCCATGCCGCCGCCGCCGCCGATCGACTGGGCGACGATGCCCGATGACTTGTCGCCATGGGTGGTGATGAAATCGTAGTTGGAGACGTCGACGGTGTTGCCGTCATTGGCCGTTCCGCCTGCCCCGCCGACCGTCGCCTGCAGGTTCCAGTTCGGCTTGCCGCCGGCCGGTTCGCAGATCTTGGCTGTCGTGCATCTCGCACCCAGCTGCAGCGAGATCGAGTTCGAGCGACCGCCGGTGCCGCCGCCGCCGCCGATCGACTGCGCCAGGATGCCGAACGCGCCCATGCCGGAGGTCTCGATGCCGCCATGCTGCTCGATCGTGACCGTGCCGCCCTTGTTGCCGTTGCCACCGGAGCCGCCGACCGCGACGCTGACATTGGCCTGCGTACCGGGATTGTTGCCGGAGAGGCCGAGCACGCCGGTGATCGCATTGCCGCCGGAGCCGCCGCCGCCGCCGATTGACTGGGCGAAGATGCCGTAGGCGCCGTCGCCATTGGTAACCGTCTGTCCGGTCGCCAGCAGACCGGTCTGCAGCAGGCCGTGGTTGGTCACGACGACGTCACCGCCATAGCCGCTGTCGCCGCCAAAGCCGCCAACGCTGACGCCGACATTGAGATTGGTTCCGGTGCCGAGCGAACCGATGGCTGCCGAGACGGCCATGCCGCCATTGCCGCCGCCGCCGCCGACCGACTGCGCCTGGATGGCATGCGCTTCGATACCATAGGTCGAGACAGCGCCGGTGTTGTCGATCGTCGCCTTGCCTGCATTGCTGCCGACGCCGCCAAAGCCGCCGACGCTCGCCGACAAGGTCTTGGCATCGGTTCCCGCGATGACGCCTGAAATCGACATGCCGCCATTGCCGCCGCTGCCGCCGATTGACTGGGCGAAGAGACCGACCGCCTGGTCGCCTCCGGTGATGGTCGCGCCGTGGCGCGTCACCAGCACGTCGCCGCCGGCACCGCCGCCGCCGCCCACGCCACCGACGGAGGCGCTGATCTGGTTGCCGTTCTCGCCAAGGCTGAGGCTGGTGGTGACGCTGAGGCCGCCATTGCCGCCGCCGCCGCCGACCGACTGCGCCAACACGCCGAACGCCTTGATGCCGGTGGTCTGGATGATGCCGGTTGAGTCGACCGTGACGTTTCTGCCGTCGCCGGCCGAGCCGCCCAGGCCGCCCAGAGAGGCCGAAATTGCCGCCTTGGTGCCTTGCCCCTTGCCGAGCGTACCGTTGATCGCTGCCGCAAACGAGAAGCCGCCGCTGCCGCCGCCACCGCCGACGGATTGCGCAAAGATGCCGTTGGCGCCGGCGCCTTCGGTCAGGATGTTGTCGACCGAGGTGACGGTGACGGCCTCGCCGTTGCCAGCACCGGCGCCGAAGCCGCCGATGGAGATACCGATTGCCGCCTTGGCGTTCGGACCCGTGACCGACAGCGCGCCGGAGAACCCGCCATTGCCGCCGCCGCCACCGACCGATTGCGCCATGATGCCGTTCGCGTCACCGCCCCGGGTGTGGATGGTCGCATTGCTGTTGGCGAGCGTGGTGCCGACATTGCTGTTGACGATGACCGCGCCGGCATCCTTGCCGAGACCACCGAAGCCGCCGATGCTGACGCTGGCGCCGCCGGTGCCGTCGACCGTCATGTTGCCGGCGATGGAGAAGCCGCCATTGCCGCCACCGCCACCGATCGACTGCGCCAGGATGCCGTTCGAAAGATCCCCCGTGGTGTCGATCGTGCCGGTGTTGTTGACGGTGACCAGCTTGGAAATACCGCCACTGCCGCCCTTGCCGCCAACCGACACCGAGGCGCTGCCTTGCTTGCCGGCGCCAGACAGCGTCACGACAGCGCCGCCATTGCCGCCGCCGCCGCCGACAGACTGCGCCAGGATGCCGTTCGAATTGGCTTTGATGGTGACAATGTTGCCGATCGAGGTGGCCGTGACGACATCGCCATCGCCGCCGCCGCCGCCCGTGCCACCGACACCGACGCCGATCGCGCCGCCATCGCCGACAATGGCGAGCGCGCCCGTGAAACCGCCATTACCACCGCCGCCGCCCACCGACTGCGCCAGGATGCCGTCGGCCTTGCTGCCTTCGGTGCGCAGATTGCCGGTGCTGGTGACGGTGACCGATTTTGCATCGCCGCCGGCGCCGCCTCCGCCGCCGAGAGCGACCGCAGGCTGCCCTTGCCGCCCAGGCTGCCCGCGACCGCGAAGCCGCCATTGCCGCCGCCACCGCCGACCGATTGCGCGAAGATCGCATGCGAGCCATCGCCATCGGTCTCGATATTGCCATGGCTGTCGACGGTGACGATGTTGGCCTCGCCGCCGCTCGTTCCCGAACCGCCGACACCGACGCTGCCGGCAAGATCCTTGCTGCCCGAGAGCGCGATGGCGAAGCCGCCATTGCCGCCGCCGCCACCGACGGACTGCGCCAGGATGCCGAAAGAGTCTTTTCCATTGGTCAGGATGTTGTTGTAGCTGTTGACGTTGACCATGCCGGCATTCGACGCCGCTCCGCCGCTGCCACCGACACTGACGCCCAATCCGCCGCCGCCCAGCCCAATGCCGAGGCTGCCGGCGAAGCCGCCGGAGCCGCCGCCGCCGCCGACCGATTGCGCGAAGATACCGGACGAATTGTCACCCTGTGTCCAGATCGTCGCGGCGTTGCCGGCTGGCGCCTGCAACACCGGCTGGCCGTTCAAGGCAACGTTATAGCTGTTGACGATCACATTGCCGGCGATCGAGCCCGTCGCGCCCGCACCGCCGATACCGACACCGATGCCGGCATTGCCGGTGGTGGCCGAACCGGCGACGGCGAAGCCGCCATTGCCGCCGCCACCGCCGATCGACTGCGCCAGGATGCCATTGGAGAATTTGCCTGTCGTCGTGATCGTGCCGGTGCTTGTCACCGTGACGGCCTTGCCGACGCCGCCGATGCCGCCCTTGCCGCCGATCGCCACCGACGCCGTTGCCGCATCCGGATCGCCGAGCGCGCCGCTGACAGCCACGCTGAAGCCGCCATTGCCGCCGCCGCCGCCGATCGACTGCGCGATGATGCCGGACGAATTGTCGAAATTGGTCGAGATGTTGCCGGTCGAGGTGACCGTGACGATGTCGGCGCCGCCACCGCCGGCGCCATTGCCGCCAAGCGCCACGCCGACCGCGATCGACTTGCCGCCGCCGAGTGTACCGGCAAAGCCGCCATTGCCGCCGCCGCCGCCGACCGATTGCGCCAGGATGCCCGCGGCGCCGGTGCCCCGCACGTCACCGGGCGAGAAATCGGCACCGGTCGAAATGTTGCCTGTCGAGATGACGGTGACGCCAAGCCCATTACCGGCCGCGCCGCCGCTGCCGCCAAGCGCGACACCGATGCCGGCGTCCCTTCCCAGTGCGAGCGATACGGTCGAGCCGCCATTGCCGCCACCGCCGCCGACCGACTGCGCCAGGATGCCGATCGCCTGGTCGCCGGAGGTGGTGATGTTGCCGGTCGAGGTGACATGGACGACATCGGCATTGCCGCCGCCCGCACCCTTGCCGCCGAGACCGACGGCGGCGCTCGCGCCCTGCAGCGTGATGGCGGCGGCGCCGGCGAAACCGCCATTGCCGCCGCCGCCGCCGACCGACTGCGCCAGGATGCCGATCGATTGGTCGCCATGCGTTTCGATGTTGCCGGTCGAATTGACCGTCACCGAACCAGCCGTCTGGCCGGTTCCGCCAGTACCGCCGACGGCGACCGAAGCGCCCAACGCGCCTGTCGTAAACGTACCGGCGACGCTGAAGCCGCCATTGCCGCCGCCGCCGCCGATCGATTGCGCCAGGATGCCGTCGGCCTGTTTGCCGTAAGTGGTGATGTTGCCGTAATTGTTGACCTCGGCATGCTTGCCTATGCCGCCTTTCGCGCCGCTGCCGCCGATCGAGACCGAGGCCGAACCGCCGGCGCCACCATAGGAGCCGGAGCCGCTCAGCGTCACGGCAAAGCCGCCATTGCCGCCGCCGCCGCCAATCGACTGCGCCAGGATGCCGATCGAGCCGTCGTCGATCGTCAGGATGCTGTTTTGCGTGACGACATTGCCGACTTTCTTGCCATTGTTGACGGTTGCCGTACCCGCATCGCCGCCGCCACCGCCCGTGCCGCCGAGATTGACGCCGACACCGACAAGACCACCGGCGGCGATGCCGCCGGAGAACCCGCCATTGCCGCCGCCACCGCCAATGCTTTCTGCTTGGACGCCGACAGCGTTCTTGCCTTCGGTGACGAGATTCCAGGTGCCCGCATAGCTTGTGGTGACCGCATGATTGGCGCCGTCGGCATTAACGGTGACGTTACCGGCTTTGCTGGCGTCTCCGCCCGAGCCGCCCAGGCCAACGCTGGCTGCGCCTGCGCCAAGCGCCGCAGAAACGGTGAAGCCGCCATTGCCGCCGCCGCCGCCGATCGATTGCGCCAGGATGCCGGTCGAATTGTCGCCCTTCGTGTGGATCGAGCCGGAGCTGCCAACGATGACGTCGGCGCCGGCACCGCCGCCGGCGCCCTTGCCGCCAATGTTGACCGCAATACCGACCGCGCCGCCGATGGCGCCGCCGATCGAATAGCCGCCATTGCCGCCGCCACCGCCGACCGATTGCGCGACGATGCCGCCGGCATTGTCGCCGGCCGTCGAAATGTCGCTGAGGCTCGATACGGTGACGAGTTTCGATGCGCCGCCCGCGCCACCATTGCCGCCAATGCCGATCGCCGCGGCGAATGTGCCGGTAGCGTTGATCGCAACCGCGATTGCCGCGCCGCCATTGCCGCCCGTACCGCCGATCGATTGTGCGAAGATGCCCCGAGAGCCGTTTCCATAGGTGGTCAGCGACCCGGCGGTCTCCACCGTCACGGTATTGCCGTCGCTGGCGTTGCCCGCGGCCCCGCCCATGGCGAGCGCAAGCGCTCCCACCGCACCCGAAACCGAGAATCCGCCATTGCCGCCGCCGCCGCCAATCGACTGCGCGAAAACGGCATCCGACATGTCGCCATGGGTGATGATCGAGTAAGCGGTATCGTTGGCGTCGCGCAGCACTTCCACCGCGCCGGACGTTCCGCCGCTGCCGCCCGAGCCGCCAAGCGCGACGCTGAAGCCGATGCCGCCGGCGAAAGCGCCGCCGCCATTGCCGCCGCCGCCACCGACCGATTGCGCGAAGATGCCGGCCGAGTTGACTGCATCCGCCGAGGTCATGCCGGCCTGGGTTGCGATCTTGCCGGTCTCGATATCGCCGGCATTGGTGACCGTCACCCGAGCGCCGTTGCCGCCGGCGCCGCCGGAACCGCCGGCCGAGAACAGGCCGCCGGAGGTGCCGCCATTGCCGCCGCCGCCGCCGACCGACTGCGCGAAGATGCCAGCCGACTGCTTGCCGTCGGTGCTGATCGAACCGGCCGCGGTGTTCACCACCTCGACAATGCCGCCATTAGTGGTCGAGGCACCATTGCCGCCGAGCGAGACGAGGCCACCCGAATTGCCGCCATTGCCGCCGCCGCCGCCGATCGACTGCGCCAGGATGCCGTTCGATTCCTGACCATGCGTGATGATCGCGCCCGAATTGGTGACGCCGACCGTCACGACATTGGCCGGGCCGCCATTGCCGCCGAGACTGCCGCTGCCGCCCGAGGCGAACAGGCCGAAGTTCGAGCCGCCGTCGCCGCCACCGCCGCCGATGGTCTGGGCAAGGATGCCTTGCGAATTGTTGCCCCAAGTGGTGATCGCGGCATTGTTGGTAACCTGGACGATGCCGCCATTGCCGCCATTGCCGCCGCCACCGCCGGAGGAGGAGAACAGGCCGAAACCACCGGCGCTGCCGCCGCCGCCGCCGCCGATCGATTGGGCGGCGATGCCATGCGAATAGATGCCATACGTGGTGATCGTCGTGCCTGCGCCTGTGAAGACATTGGCGTTGCCGCCGCTGCCGGCGGGGCTGCCGCCGCCCGGGTTGAAGACCAGGCCGCCGCCGCCGCCGCCATTACCGCCATGGCCGCCCTGGCTGATGGCGACGATGCCTGCTGAATAATTACCCGACGTCTCGACGCTTCCGCCGTTGAAGTTGACGGTAGCGTCGCCGCCGACACCGCCCAGGCCGCCATCGCCGGCATCGCCCGAAATACCCTTGGCATCACCACCATCGCCGCCATCGCCGCCGACACTGCTCGCGACGATGCCTGCATTCGGGCATCCCGTGGGCAGCACGCAATTGTTGCTGGTTTTGACGGCTCCAGTGACGTTGACGGTGACGGTGCCGCCATCGGCGCCGTTGCCGCCATCGCCACCATCCGAAAAGACATAGCCATTGCTGCCATTGCCGCCGCGGCTGCCGTTCGAGGCGCCGAGCACGCCGATGGTGCCGGTTGCGATCACCGCGCCGCTGCCCGACACATTGGCATCGGCTCCCGGCTGGCTGTAGTTGACCGTGAGTGTCGGGCCGGAATTGCCCGACGGCCCACCAGCGGCCTTGACCGGTGGCGCGATGCAAGTCGTCCCGGGCGGCGCGCCGCCGGCGACCGCGCAGCTCTCGGGTTTCGCCGGATCGGTCTGTGTGGCTGGCGTTTCCGGCGTGATCGTGCAGTCGGCCGCGTTGCCGGTGCTGCAGGTGTAGTGCTGGACTTCCGTTGCCGGCGCCGGGCTCGATCCCGTACCGGTCAAAGATATCCGGCTGGGATCGATCGTCAGCGTGTTGACGTTGAGCGTCGTGGTGCCGGGTGCGGTGAAACTGAGGTCGGCGGGAGATGATATTGCATCGGTGCAATTTTCGACATTGCCGCTGGCAGAAACGCAAGCCGCTCCGGCCCGGTCGGTGGAGCCCAAGAGCAACGCAGACACCATGAGCAATGCCACGGCCGCCAGTGTCGCCAAACCTGAAATACCGAGAAATCTCTGTCTCAACCACTTTGAGACAACGCGAGACTCGACTGCTCTCGATCGAACACGAGTCATCTTCACCCCCCAGACCCGCGCCGCATCGGCACGAATCACCCCTTGCCAATGCAATCTATCAGATTGCAGCAGCAACGGAGGCTCCCAAGAATTGAGGCGATGTAATTTAGGTGCGCTGTTGCCGACCTGGCACAGAAATCACAGAAATGACCGGATTTTACGCACTAATTGAGTAAATATTAGAGTCAAAATCGGCGATATTTTCTTCAAGCGGAAAGAATTGGCATCGACTCCGCGACCGTATCGGCCGACATTTCTCTCTGTACGGCCAGGAAAAACCTGCGTACTTCATCGCCGGCTGCGGTTCTGTCCCTGCCGGATCCGACCACAAGATCGAGCAACTCCGACGCCTTGGCTCTCCAGAAGGAGGTGGCGGTCTCGCCATGCAGGTTGCAAAGTTTGGCAGCAACCTCTCTGACCAAGAATACCTGACGGTCGATCGGGAATGCACGAACTTTTTCTGGGGACATCTTCCAAACCATGAGACTGACGCAACGAATCAACCATTGCCAACAGGCAATGGCGTAGCCGGGAAGGTGGAAACGGAAGCTTAACGGCGCCGATATCGGTGCAGCGTGTTGCAGTCGTCGGGACGAAAAAGGCGCAGCCCTGCGCTCACGACATCGCCGTGTGGGTTCAAACGCGATCGTTGGCGTAGCAAATCGGGGCAGGCGAAACGGGCGACGGCCCTCAGGCCTGGAGCGCCCTCGCCTCGCCGCCGCGCTTGCGCGGCGTCATCATGTCCCTGGCTATCAGTCCGCTCGCGCGGCAAAACGCCATGAACGCCCGGCACGCGTCCTCGGTCTTGACCACGTCCACCGTGGCGCCAAAGCAGGCGTTGAACGCTTTCTGATAGATCGGGCCCTGACGGCGCGCAGGCCAGTCCTGGAGAAAATCGAGCGCCTGTTCGACGCCGTAGATCTCCTCGACTGGCAGGCCGGGCGCGGGTGCTATGCGCACCGGCACCTCGAATTGCAGTCTGTCCATTTCCTGTCTCCCGAACTGGCGTCACCGCAGCAACGCCGTTCGTCGTCAAAAGTTGCTTTGACCGGCTTTTGACCCAGAAATGTGTCGTCACTTGGGTCGCTGAACCGCTACGTCGCCCAAAACGATCGAGGATATGCTTGGGCGACTGCGCTCACTGGTTCGCCGGATCCGTCTCCGCGTCGAAAGCCATGCGAATGGCGGTGATCAGCACAAATATCGTCGGCACGGCGAAGATGCCGCCGAGGACAAGGGCCGCCATCGCCGACAGGCCGAGAGTCTCGGCAACCGCCCAATACACGGTTCCGATGCAGATGAGCGCCTGGACGGAGAGAAACGCGGCAGCCGAGGCCGCGCGCGACAGGGTTTTGAAAGTCTTGATGCGTTGTTGCATTGAAATGGTCCGGAAATGACGCGCCGAGCGACCGCGGCGCGGCCGACAGCCGCCGCACGATCACGACGCGAACAGGGATAGCGATGAGGTGAAGGGTGCGGTTCTGGACCGCTCAGGCTGCGATGGACGGCGGTGCGCGCGGCTGGTTGGTGCTCGCCCTGGGAACCGAGGACGCCCCGTATCCCGAAACAACCGCTCCCGCGGGCGTCCGTTCGATCCAAAGGAAGACAATGTCGGGGGCCGGCAGAGCGGGGTGGCCGCCGGCGAACTTGACCAGGGCCGGACGGACGGCGCGAACTTCCAGCGCTTGCGCCTTGCCGGCGACACGCAGCAGCGCCGCCACCTCGCCGGACCGCTCGACACCGACGCTGGCGCCACTCAGCGCGCCATCCGCGAAGGTTGGCGCCACCGGTCGGCCGAAGCACAGCATCGCCAGCAGCACCATGCCCATCAGGCATGAGCAGGCTGCCGTCAGCGGCGCTTCAAGCCATCCAGCTTGCCTGGTCGCCGTGAAGGGGCGCGATCTCGAAAACATCACCCGCCCTACCGCACGATGGCCAGAAAGGGGAAGCAAACCGGGCAAAACCCGGTAAGACATTACCCCATGCAAGGCGAATATCCCGAAATGCACGGCTGCATCAGGCAGTTCTTCCTTGAACCTTTTGCCCTCAAGTGCCAAATCTGGGGAGATTTTCACGTCGGCTCTCCTGCAGGGCCCTACCGGCTACACGGACAAAATGGTCACCTATCTCGACGCCGCCACGGCACCACTCAGAAACACTGGCCAGATTCGCCTCTATGGCGAGGACGGCTTTGCCGGCATGCGCAAGGCATGCGATCTCACCGCGCGCTGTCTCGACGAACTGGTGCCGATGGTCGAACCCGGCGTCACCACCGAAACCATCGACCGCTTCGTCTTCGAATTCGGCATGGACCATGGCGCGCTGCCGGCGACACTCAACTATCGCGGCTACACGAAATCGTCCTGTACCTCGATCAATCATGTCGTCTGCCACGGCATTCCCGACAACAAACCGCTCAAGGATGGCGACATCGTCAACATCGACGTCACCTACATCCTCGACGGCTGGCACGGCGATTCCTCGCGCATGTATCCGGTCGGCACGATCAAGCGCGCCGCCGAGCGCCTGCTCGAAGTCACGCATGAATGCTTGATGCGCGGCATTGCGGCGGTCAGGCCCGGCGCACGCACCGGCGCCATCGGCGCCGCCATCCAGACCTTTGCCGAGGGCGAGCGCTGCTCGGTGGTGCGCGATTTCTGCGGCCACGGCGTCGGCCAGCTTTTCCATGACGCACCGAACATCCTGCACTATGGCAGCGCCAATGAGGGCGTCGAGATGCGGCCCGGCATGATCTTCACCATCGAGCCGATGATCAATCTCGGCCGGCCGCACGTGAAGGTTCTGTCGGACGGCTGGACTGCGGTGACGCGCGACCGCTCGCTGTCGGCGCAGTACGAGCACACGATCGGCGTGACCGACACCGGGTGCGAGATTTTCACCCTGTCGCCCAAAAAGCTCGATCGCCCCGGCCTGCCGGCTTAAAGCGCGTCGTCTTACCCGGCACGAGACCGTCTATCACGGTTGGGCGCTTGGACCATTCGGCAGGTCGATGGTGACGACCAGTCCGTTGGGTTGGTTGTCCTGCAATTCGATCCTGCCGCCGTGCCCCTGGACGATGTCGGCAACGATCGAAAGACCCAGGCCGAAGCCATGCTTCGATGCAATGCCGCGCGATGCGTCTTCCTTGAAGAATGGTTCGAAGACGCGGGCGCGCGCCGTCATCGGAATGCCCGGGCCGTCGTCGCCGACCGTGATGCGTGCCGCTGTGTCCGTCACCGTCAACGCGACCGTGACATTGCCGGCGAATTTGACCCCGTTGTCGCAGAGATTGGCGATCGCGCGCGCCAGTGCATTGGGCTTGCACCAGCCCAGAAGCCGATCCGGCCCGGAATATGACACCGGAAACCCGACATCGGAGAATTCGGCGCAGACGGTTTGCAGAACGCTGGCAATGTCGGCGCGCTGCAGCTTCTCCGTCGAAACATCGTTGCGCAGATAGGTCAGGGTCTCGTCGATCAGGACTTCGATGTGCTGGACATCGGAGAGGATCGCGGTTCGAACGGGGCCATCATCCATGCGCTCGGCGCGAAGCCGCAGCCGCGTCAAAGGCGTACGCAGATCATGACTGACGCTGCGCAACATGCGCGTGCGGTTTTCGATCATCGCCCGGATACGCGTTCTCATCCTGTTCAGGGCACGCGCCAGCCCGACCATCTCAATGGAGCCGCGTTCGACAAAAAGCTGGTCGCTATTCTCGATCTCGGCCGAACCGACTGCCGCCGAGATGCGCTTCAACGGGTCCGTCACGGCCCACACCGCAAACAGCCAGATCAGGACGGGCAAGGCGACGAAAGCCATGAATCTGTAGAACGAGGCACGGACGAAGCCTGATGTCAGCCAGGAATCGGGCATGCCGAAATGAGCCAGGACGTCCCGCCGGTCGAGGTCGATGACAAACGCGTATCGGCCGCCGATCCTTATCCAGCGCCCATCAACCGCCCCCCCTGTCGATGCGGAAAAGCCATTCGATACTTCGCCATTGCAAATAGGAATAGGGAATGCTGCGGATCTGCTCCTTGGGCAGCACCTCGAAATCAAAACCAGCTCGCGCAGTCGTCGCCAGAATTGCGCCACGCACTTCCGCTGGCGTTTCGCGCAACAAGGCAGCGACAACGGCCGCTCGCCTGGCGCTATCTTCCACAGCGGGAAGGTCGACGTTCTCTATGAAACTCTCGACGACCGATCCGACGGACATGATCACAATCACCGCGATGAAAATGATTGCCGCAAACTGCCCACGCACGGATTGGGGCAGGAAACGGCGGACGAACCCCCTCATGCTTCCTCCACCGTCGCGGTGAAGATATAGCCACCCAGCCGAACGGTCCTGAGAAGCACCGGATCGCGCGCGTCCTTTTCGATCTTCTGGCGGATCCGGCTGACATGCACATCGACGCTTCGTTCGATCGGTCCGGCAAGCCCGGCATGGGTCACGCTGAGAAGTTCCTCGCGCGAGAGAACTCGGCCCGCATTGCGGCAGAAAGCAAGCAGCAGGTCGAATTCATGCGTCGTCGTCGCAACCCGGGCATTGCTCGGATCATGCAATTGCCGACGGATGGGATCGAGGCGCCAGCCGTTGAAGCGAAGCACCTTCGACCGGTCCCGCTCGTCGGGCGCATAGGCCGTGCGGCGCAGCAACGCCCGTATCCGGGCCGTCAGCTCGCGCGCGCTGAATGGTTTCGTCACATAATCATCCGCGCCGATTTCCAGTCCGAAGATACGGTCGATTTCTTCTCCAAGCGCGGTCAGCATCAAGATCGGAATGTTGGTTCCCGCACGAAGACGGCGGCAGATGTTGAGACCGTTTTCACCCGGCAGCATGACATCGAGCACGATGAGATCGAATTTCTGGTTGCGAAGCGCGGCATTCATCTGGACGCCGCTCTCGGCGATTTCCACGATCATGCCGTTATCGGTGAGCGTCTCACCCAGCATGCGCGCGATCTCGATATCGTCTTCGACAATGAGGATCCGCCAACCTTGCCTCGCCGATTTGAACCCGGCGTCCAGATCGCTCCGGCTCGAGTTTGCCGCGGCCTGCATTGTTAGCGGTGTGGGCATTAAAACCTGTATCCGACGAGAAGCATCCCGGAAGGCTGGATCTTGTCGACGACAACAGGGCTGTCGGCGGCGTCACCCACAAGAATGCCGACCCCCGCCTGGCCACGCACCATCCAGTTCTGGTTGAGCATATATGTGGCGGAGACGGAAAAATCGGCGCGCTTCAAGCCGGCGCCGGCATCATAGCGCGCCAGCCCCGAGCGGGCCGCCTGTTCCGGCGTGACGCCAAAATAGGCCTGCATGTAATTCTCGTCGGCAAAGACGACGGATGCGCTGGCGCCGATCATCAACGATTGCGACAGAGGCTGGGTCACCTCGATGCCGACCGTGCCCAACAGGCCATCGCTGCCGCCGATGGTCTTGTCCAGTTGTGCGAAGATTTCAGCCGGGCCGAACTTCACCGCGGCCTTCGCGCCGACTGTTGCGCCCATGTCGACATCGCCCAAGCCGCGCAGATGATCGGAGTCGTCTTCCTTGCGGCCCATCTCATAGCCAAGCCGCGCACTCAATGCGAACGGCCCCTGGTCATAGACGGCGATGTTGGCGCCCGTCGGATCGATCGTCACCGTGTCGCGGAATGTCGCCGTGACAAAAGGCACCGGCATGATCTCGAACTCGTCGCTGCCCTCGTATTTGGGGGCGATGATGGCGCCGCCACCAAGCACGACATGCCAGTCGGCCAGTTTCTGTTCGATGCGCCCGAAACGGGAAGGCTCGGGCGGCGGGGTGAAATCATCGGTATCGACGGCAATGGCGTCGGCCGCCAGCACGACCCCCGAATGCGTTGAAAACAGGATTGCCATCGCCGCAAGAGAGGCCCGGCCGGCGAACAGTCCAGAATCGATCTTGGCGAACATGCGTGCTCCAGAACAGCGAGGCCGTGAGCCCCTGATGCTCTGACTATTTCAGGTGAAAGTGGCTGCATGCGTGAAGTGATGTTAAGTTTTGTTGCGCAATCTTGGTCTCATCTTGGCGCCTGTCCGAGAGAATCCCGACGTTGACAACACAAGCCGGCATGAGACCCGCGCCGGGCGTCTCAACGCTTGCAGAACAGAACGGTTTTCAATCCAGCCCAGAACGGTTTTAATGTTCGCATCGGAGGGGCGGCATATGGGGAACACCAGCGACGACGACGAGCGGAGTTTCTTCGCCGAAGTGCCGATGCGGCCAGCGGCGAAAGCCAAGGCGGCAGACGAAAAGCCGCATTATCTCGGCCATCGCGACCGCCTGCGCGAGCGCTTTGCCTCGGCGGGTCCGGATGCCCTGCCCGACTACGAATTGCTGGAACTTCTGCTGTTTCGCCTGATCCCCCGCGCCGACACCAAGCCGGTGGCCAAGGCATTGCTGGCACGCTTCGGCACGCTGGCCGAAGTTCTTGGCGCGCCTCTTGGCTTGCTGCAGGAGGTCAAGGGCATCGGCCCGGCGGTGGCGCTCGACCTGAAGATCGTCGCCGCGACGGCGCAGCGCATGGCGCGCGGCGAGGTCCACGGCCGCGAGATCCTCTCGTCCTGGCAACAGCTTCTCGACTATTGCCGCTCAGCCATGGCCTTCGAGGCGCGCGAGCAGTTCCGCATCCTGTTCCTCGACAAGAAGAACGCGCTGATTGCCGACGAAGTGCAGCAGACGGGCACGGTCGACCACACACCGGTCTATCCGCGAGAAGTGATCAAGCGCGCGCTCGAACTCTCGGCGACCGCCATTATCCTGGCCCACAATCACCCGTCAGGAGACCCAACGCCATCACGAGCCGATATCGAGATGACGAAGGAAATTATCGAGACCGGCAAGCGGCTGGGCATTGCCGTGCATGACCACATCATCATCGGGCGCAAGGGGCATGCAAGTATGAAGGGATTGTTGCTGATCTGACGGGCGTCGTCTCTCGGATCGACGCGCTTCGATGCATAACAATCCCGCTCGGTATCGGGCAGTTTGGATCATCTCTAGACTCTGTTTCGCCACCGACCCGGGCGTTCGAACACATCCAGTGACAGAACGTGCCCCACAATGCCCCGATTGAATATTTCAGCCTTTGGAAACGCGGTTTACAACCGAAATGAAATCCGCGACCAGCTTGTTTGGCGTGCCTCTGTGGCCGATGGCGATGACGCATTCGCGCATGTCGAGGATCGGCCTGAAGACCACGCCCGGCCGTGCGTAGTATTGCGCGGTACTGTCGGCGGTGATGCTTATGCCGCGGCCGGAGGCCACCGCTTGAAGCTCGGATTCGACAGTGGCGGCCTCGAACACAACTTTCGCCGGCCTATCGATGCGGTAGTCATTGGCCAGCCAGTAGTCGCGCCATACACCCGCCACCGGCGCGGCGACGATCGGCTCGTCGAGTATGTCGTCGAGCATAACCGTCTCCTGCCGACTGAGGCGGTGCCCCGTTGGGAGGCACGCGACGCATTTCTCGCGTGCGATTTCGACAATATCGATGCCGTCGAGATCGATCGGTGGCCGGATGATGCCACAATCGACCTTGCCGTCCCTCAAACCGGCAGTCGGATCCGAGAAATCAAACTCCTGCAGATGCAAGGTGGCTCCCGGACGAATTCGTTCAAACTCTCGAATGATCGCTGGAATGAACTGCACCGCGGTACCGATCATATAGCCGACACGCAATTCGTTCTTGAGCACGAGTTGCAGCGACCTTGCCTCGACATAAAATGCTTCAAGCGACTGGTTCAGCGTCCGCGCCCCGATCAGCAGTTTTTCGCCGGATGGCGTCAGGCTGACGCTACGGGTTGTGCGTTCGAACACTGGAAAGCCAAGGGTCTCCTCCAATTGGATGATGGTCTGCGACAGGGCTGGCTGCGAAACACTCAGCTTTTCGGCAGCCCGCGCAAAGCTCCTCTCATTCGCGACGGCGATGAAGGAGCGAATGTGCCGGACCTGGATATTCATAAGCGTCACGAATTAATCGTTCAGCTATTCGTCCTTGTTGTCAAGCGGTCCACGCCGATAATCGGTCACATCCCAATAGGTTGAGGTGAGCCATGAATATCAGCCAGACAGACACGTCTCATTCCAGGAACATCTTGGAACACGGTAAGCGATCGCTGATCCACGATCCATTGGGAGGCGACGAAGCAAAGATTACGCTGGTGCGCGCCAAGGGGTCGCATGTCTGGGACGACCAGGGCCGCCAATATCTCGACTGCACCTCCCAGGCGTGGTCGAACAATCTCGGCGCCAACGATCCACGTGTGGTGGAAGCGGCGATCGCCCAGTTGCGCGAAATCACCCACGCCCGGCCGAACTTCAACACGATCCCGCTGCTCAAGCTCACCGCGAAGCTGCGCGAGATCTCGCCCGGCGACTTGAATCGCGTTGGCTATTGCCTGCACGGCAGCCTGGCCGTCGAAATGGCCATGAAGCTTGCGTTCAAGAACAAGCCTGGTCGCCACAACATCATCGTGCTGCAGGACGCCTATCATGGCCGTTCGCTGACCACGATGGCAGCGAGTTGGCCGCATCCAAACAACCCTTTCCTGCCGATCCAGCCGCGCTTCACCCGTGTGCCGCATCCGGATCCCTATCGTCCGCGATTGGGCATGGACGTCGAGATGGAATCAAAACTCTGTCTGCGACTGCTGGAAGAGACGATCCACAAGGGTGTCGATGGCGGTGTCGTCGCCATCATGATGGAGCCGATCCCAGGCAATGGCGGCCATATCGATCTGCCGCTGTCGTTCCTGAGAGGCGTGCGCGACATTTGCGACCGGAACGACATCATCCTGATCTGGGACGAGATCCAGAGTTGCTTTGGCCGCACGGGTGCGATGTTCGCGGCCGACTATTTCGGCATCGTTCCCGACATCATGACCTTCGGCAAGGGCATCAGCGGCGGTTTCCCGTTGGCCGGCATCCTGGCGAGCGAGCGGCTGACCGGTTTCGAATCGGGCGAGGATGCGCTGACCTTCGGTCAGTTTCCGGTCGCGATGGCGGCGGCCGTCGCCACGATCGACGCGATCATCGCCGACGATCTGTGCGGCAAGGCACGCGACCACGGCGCCTTCGCGACACAGCGTCTCCACGAGATGGCGGACCGCCGCAAGCTGATTGGCGATATCCGCGGCCCTGGCCTGTTCGTCTCGCTCGAACTCGTCAAGGACCGGGTCAGCAAGGAGCCGGCCATGAAGGCCGCCTCGGAAGTCTACCGGCGCGGTCTCGAGAAGGGCGTGCTCTTTGGCGAAAGCCGCTATGCCGGCCTCGGCAACCTGATCAAGGTGAAGCCGCCGCTGGACTGCACGCATGAAGACATGTCGCACGCACTCGACGTGCTCGACGATGTGCTCGGCTCGATCGAGGCCGACGGAATCGCATAACCGGCACCACAAGCCGGAAGTATCGGGAGGATCGAGCCTCAACGTACACAACACCATGAAATTAGTACGCAGATACTAACAACGAAAAGGGGATCACCATGCAGGAAAAAAGATCAACAGACGGACCGTTCTGGCCGCCGGTGCCGGCGCTGCGCTATGCATGCCGTTCATCCGGCCCGCCTGGGCGCAAAAGCAGACGGTGCGGGCGCTGATGTGGGAGGCCTATGTCCTTCCCGACGTCGTTTCGAAGTTCGAGGAAGAGAACAACGTCAAGTTTGTCGCCACTTTCTTCGATGGCAATTCCGAAGCTTACAACAAACTGCGCGTCGGCGGTGCCAAGGAATTCGATCTGGTCCAGGCTGACGGCTTCTGGCCGCAGCTCTATTTTCGAGACGGACTGATCCGCAGTGTCGACTACGCACAGGTGCCGAGCGCGGCAAACTACCTTCCGGAATTCCATGCCGAAAAATTCAAGGTGCTGACCGACCCGGCATCCGGCAGCAAGATCGGCTATCCGTTCTGCTGGGGCGCCTATGGCATCACGTACAACGCGGCGGTCGTCGCGCCGGAGAAGACGGGTACGATTGAATGCATGTTCGATCCCGCTTTATCGGGCCAGTTGTCCACCAGCTCGCGTTTCGAGGAAAACATTGCCCTGGCGGCATTGTTGGTGACGCATCGCTTGGGCTCGCGTGAGAAACCGCGCCCCGACGGAAAGCCTTTCAACCCATATGTCCTGACCGATGAGGAACTTGAGGGTGTCAAGAAATTGCTGGTCGAACAGAAGGCACTGCTTCTGACCCGCTATCAGGACAATCCGACATTGTTCCAGCTTCTGCAGAGCGGCGCCGTGGTGGCGGCGACCGAGTTCGCGCAGGTATTCCGGCAACTTCTGACGGCCAAGGACGCCAATCCGAAGCAGGATTTCCGCCATACGCTCAAGATGAAGGAAGGCGGGCTGGGCTGGGTCGACACGTGGCTTGTAACGTCCGGTGTCGAGGATGGCCCCAAGCTCGACCTGTGCAACAAGTTCATCGACAGGATGATCTCATCGGAGATCATGAAGCGGATCGGCGAAGTGGCCGGCTGCTCGACCACCATCGATCTCAGGGCGATCTCGACCGAGGAAGAACGCAAGCTCTATCTGATGGACCGGTCGAGCGAGATCGCGGATCTTTTCATGTTCGATCAGCCATCCTCTCCCGAGAAATGGGAGCGAGTTTGGTCTAACGTCCAGGCAGCCTAACTCGCCCGTCACCTCCCAAGCGATGACGGTATCCTCCGGTGGGGCGTTTGCCCTGCCGGAGGGACCACGGCCCTCAATGTCAGGTATTCCAACATGAATCAGAGCCAAGACGGCACCGAGGCCCCCTACATCCGGATTGCCAATATTTCGCGCCAATACGGCCAGGTCCGCGCGCTGCACGATCTCAGCATCGACATTGCCAAGCATGAGTTCATCGCCATTCTCGGCCCCAGCGGTTCAGGCAAAAGCACCCTGCTCAGGCTGATTGCGGGACTTGACCGGCCCACCGCGGGTCGCATTTTCTTCGACGGCGCCGACGTCACCGACCTGCCGCCGCACAAGCGCGGCATCGGGATGGTGTTTCAGGAATTCCTGTTGTTTCCGCATCGCACGGTTCGCGAAAATCTGGCCTTCCCGCTGCGGATGACCAACCAGCCGCCGAAAATGATCCTCGAGCGCCTCGACTGGGCCGAGTCCATATTGTCGCTCAACGGACTGATGGACAGATACCCCAATCAACTGTCCGGCGGCCAGCAGCAGCGCGTCGCGCTCGGCCGTGGATTGGTCACCCACCCCACTCTCTTGCTGCTCGATGAGCCGCTCGCCAATCTCGATCGTGAATTGCGCAACGAAATGGAAGTGGAAATCCGCCGCTATCAAAAGCAACTCGGCATCCCTTTCGTCTATGTGACCCACAATCAGGAGGAAGCGCTGTCGATGAGCGACCGCGTCGCCGTGATCAACGGTGGCAAGCTCGAAGCCCTCGGCGAACGGCAGTTGATCTACGACCATCCGCCGACGCCTTTCGTCGCGCGCTTCGTTGGCAAGTCGACACGCTTTGACGGGGCGTTCGATGCAACCTCCAAGAGGGTCGATCTGCAGCGTTACAACTATTCTTTCCCTTATGAAGAGGTTGCCGAGCGCAAGGGCAACGCCCGCGTCGAGGTCTTCGTCAAGAACGAGCGCTTCGAACTGTTGCCATCAAGATCGGGGGGTGCCGGCATTCCCTGCACTGTCGCCGACGTGGTGCTGAGAGGACCCTTCGTGGAATACATCCTCGAAACCGAGGCCGACGAGCGCATTATCGCCGTGCAGCCCAAGCGAGAGGAACCTCTGGCACTCGGAACCAAGCTTTCGCTGTCGTGGAACCCCTCACAGTGCCACGTATTTCCGGCAGGGAGGTGAATGATGTCCGAGGCCGAAAATAGGCTTAACAGGCGCCTGTTCCTGCACATACCAACTGTCTTCCTGGTCATCTTCTTCGTCCTGCCCTTGATCGCACTGGTCGTTTTGAGCTTCTGGCAAACCGAGAACTACAAAATCGTCCGAGAATGGACGGCGATGAACTATGTGACGCTCGCGACCGAGCCAGCTTATTTCATTTTCTTCATACGTTCGCTGTTCATGGCGATCTTCGTTTCAGTATTCTCGGTCGTCGTCTCCTGGCCGATCGCCTTCTTCATCGTGCGCTACGGGGGTCGCTACAAGCTGATCCTTTCGCTGTTGCTTGCCGTGCCGTTCCTCTCTGGCGAAGTGCTGCGCCTTATCGCCTTGCAAGGCATGTTGGGGCCGACCGGCTTGGTCAACGGGGTGCTTTTGAAGCTAGGGGCCGCACCGCTGCGCTTTATCATGTATTCGAATTCGGCCACCTTCATCGCATTGGTCTATCTCTACCTGCCCATGGTGGTGACGACGATCTATCTGTCGCTCTTGAATTTCGACTTCCGGTTGGCGAGTGCTGCAAGCGCCTGCGGCGCCAACCGTTTCCGGATATTTTCGGAGATCGTCTGGCCCCTCAATCTGTCAGGCACGATCGTCGGCTTCCTCCTCTGCTTCATCCCGACGCTGTCGGCCGCGCTGGCGCCTCGCTTCCTCGGCGGTCCAAACGGCGTTCTTTATGGCATGTCGATCGCGCAGCAGTTCGGCGAGTCCGGCACATGGGCGCTCGGCGCCGCCATGGGTGTCGTGCTCTTCTTGTTTTCGATGCTTGTGCTCGGTGTGTTCAGCCTCGGAATCGACCTGCGCCGCACAGGCTTCACCGGAATGGGACGACAGTGATGTATGCACAGGCAAGCAATGAAAGGCTGACGAAGTGGCTGATGGGCGCGATCCTGGTGATAGCCTATGCGTTCCTCTACATGCCGATCGTCCACATTCTGTTCGCCTCGTTGTCGACGCGGCCGAACTTTCCCTATCCTCCGGAATTCAACTACGGGAGCTACATCAGGCTCTACACCAATACGGTATACCAGGACGCATTCCTGAACAGTCTGATCATCGCGACCTGCACGTCGATCCTATCGACCGTCCTGGGCTTCCTGGCGACGGTAGGGGTGTTGCGATTCGGCGGTCGTAAAGCGCTTCTCTACGCGGCCTTCTTCGCGGGTCCTTTGTTCGTATCCGAGATCCTGCTCGGCATCTCGTCCATGTCGCTCTACTATCTGGTCTTCGAACTGCAGGGCAACATGGTCACCGCCATCATCGCCAATTCGGTGCATTGCTTTTCGTTCTGTTTCCTGATCATGGCCGCCCTGCTCTACCGCTACGATTGGCGCATGAACGAGGCAGCCGTGGTCTGCGGCGCTTCGCCGGCACGCGCCTTCTACGAGGTGATGCTGCCGCTGACCTGGTCGGGCATATTGGGCAGCCTGATCGTAGCCTTCGTGCTGTCGCTCAATGGCCTGGACATCTCGTTCTATTTGCTCGGCGCCACGCCTACCATGCCGTCGGTCGCCTGGGGCGCACTGCGCTACGGCGTCAAGCCGGAACTCTATGCGCTTTCGTCGATCATCAACATTCTGGTGTTTGCCGCGATCGCGGTGCTTTATCTCGTCGCCCGGTCGGACAGAAAACAGCAGGCCGAGTGACATGTCAGGCTTGTGGCGCCCACGAAATTCGGGGGCCCGCTCTGCCGGAACTTTCGGTAGCCTGATCTGGCATTCGTCTTGTCGCTAGCGGATTGGACATCGCGTTGCATCTTGTTAGGCGGTGCCTCCGCCAAATGGCAGAGAAGCCGTTCGGCGGGGACGCTGGCCACGCGATGACAACAGCCGAACCGCCTGAAGTATCTTCAGATGGGCAACGCGCTCTTTGGCATCGAACACAGGACGCTGAACGACGGGTTGACCAGATTTCCGACGCGCAATTTGCAGCACTGGCTGACGAGCTGGTGCGCGTCCATCAGATCCAGTCTTGTCCGCCGCGCCACCCACCGGACCAGGCCGGATGCGGCGATCCGGACGGCGTCTTCGACTGGTCGTGCACAGCCGATGACGCCGATATGGCTGGCGGTTTCCAGCCGCGGCCAATCGAAACCGTCTTCGGGCGCCAGCCGCTCGATTGAAAGTGTCGTGTTGAAGGCGCCTTCGATCGCGGTGCCCGCGATCTCGCCGTCGCCCTGGGCGTAGTGTCCGTCGCCGATATAGACATGGCCGCCATCGACATTGGCGCGAAGATAGAGCGTGGCGCCCGGCCCGAGATCGGGAATGTCGAGATTGCCGCCGAAGTCACCCGGGACGACGCCGAGACGGACTTCGCCATGCGCCGGCGCGACCCCCAGCGTTCCATGAAATGGCTGGAAAGGGACTTGCAGCCGGGCGCCGGAACGCGTTGGCGTGACAAGCGAGGTCCGGTCGGCGTCGAACCTCCAGATCCAGACACGTTCATCCTGCGGCTGCTGAAGGTTTGGATTGGCACGCGTGCCCGAGAGCAGCCCGAAATCCGGCGAGATCGTCGCGACGCCCCAGTCGCGGGCGGGCTCCAACGCTATCAGGCGGATGGCGAGAATGTCTCCGGCGACAACGCCGTCGACGGCAATCGGCCCGGTCAGTGGATTGACCTTCGGGTACGGTGCAACCTCGCGCGGTCGGCCGTCGACATCGGTCAACCTGCCGGAAAAGCAGTCCTCCGTGTAAACGGTGAAGACCTCCCCGGGGCGCACGGTCCTGCGAGGTGCATGGCCGCCGAAATGAAACACGAACTCGTCTTCTCGCTGCATATGTTGGCCGCCTTGTGTGATAGTCACAATTTTGGACGTTGCGGGTCGGATGACCCGCTTGCCGGCGCTGGTTCGAGAATCCTGGCCGGGCGGTTACGGATATGAAGCCGCCAGCGCGCGAACGTCAGCCCGAGAATGGCCGCGAGATAGGGCAGCATCAGAACGAATTGCGAAGGGATGGCGAGCGCCTGGAGGCGGTCGCCCAAAGCCCCGAAGAAGCCGAACAGCACCGCCGCCGCAGCCGTTGTCCAGGGCAAGCCGCCGCTGAACAGAGTCGCGGCAAGACCGATGAAGCCGCGACCGCTGGTCATTTCCGGGAGGAAGAAGTGCAGCTTGTCCATCGAAATCTGCGCGCCTGCCAGACCGGCCAGGAGGCCGCTGATGGCAAGCGCCAGCGCCTTCATGCGCGCAACGTCGATGCCGGCGGAGCGTGCCGCATGTTCATCCTCGCCCGAGGCGCGCAGATAAGCGCCGATCGGCGTCTTGTAGAGGAAGATGGAACATGCCGGTACGGCCAGGAACGCCAGGACGACGATGACACTCTGCCCCTCCAGCGCCGGACCGAGCACCGGCACATAGGAAAGCGTGCCGGCCGGAATGTGCCAGAGATCGGGAAAGGTAATCGGACGCAGGCCACCCGGGCTTCGATAGAACCATTCCAGCGCAAACAGGCTGCCGCCGGCAGCCAGAAGGTTGATGCCGAGGCCGGCAACAATGAAATCCGCGGAAAACCGCAAGGTCATCAGCGCCAGAAGCTGTGACATGAGGATCGACGCAACCAGCGCGCACAAGAGCGCGAGCGCTGCACTTCCGGACGCGTTGCCGACGGCAATGGCCGTGAACGCGGCCACCAGCATCATCCCCTCGACGGCGACGTTGAGGATGTTGGCCCGCAGCGTGATCATCGCCGCCAGGGCCGCCAGCACGATCGGCGAGGATTGTTCGAGCACCGAAGCGAGAAAGGAGACGTATGCCATCCGCTCAGCCCCGTGCACGGGCGCTGAGCCGCGCCGTCATCAACAGCACGAGAAGGCCGGTGAGGAGATTGACCAGCGAACGCGGCACGTCGGTGGAGATCTGCATGTAGGCGGCGCCGTTGATGATCATGGCATAGAACAAGGCCGTCGCCAGCGCGCCAATCGGGTGGATGCGCGCGAGCAACGCGCATGTGAGACCAACCAGCCCGTAGTTGGGAGAAAAATTCTGCTCGAAGCGATGGCCGATCCCCAGCACGTAGAGCGTACCCGCCAAACCGCCGAACCCGCCGGCCAGCAGCATGGCCATGACGATGCGCTTGTCGGCAGGAACGCCGATGGTCGTGGCAAAGCGCAGATTGGTGCCTGATGCACGCAGTTGCGCGCCCCATTCCGTCCTGAACAATGCCACCCAGCTCAGCACCGCCAGCAGGGCTGCGACGATGATGCCGCTGGTGGCGCCCGGCACGCCGGGAAACGCCGGAAGCCATATCTTTTGCGGCAGCAAGGCGCTTACGGCGCCGTAGCTGGTCGGATCGCGGATGACCTGATTGGCGAGATAGGAGGTGAACAACAGCACAATGATGTTCAGCATCAGCGTCGTGACGACTTCGTCGACGGCAAGCCTGACCTTCAGCACCGCGGGAATCCAGCCGAGAAACGCGCCGGCCAGGATGCCGCCCACGACCACCAGCGGAAACAACACAACCGCCGGAAGGCTGGACAGGGAGACCCCGATTACGGTCGCTGCGATTGCGCCGGCGTAAAGTTGGCCTTCGCCGCCGACGTTGAAGACGCCGGCCCGGAACGAAAAGATCACGCCGAGTGCGATCAGCGTCAACGGCGTTGCGCGGTTGAGGAACAAAGCGAAATTGCCAAGCGAATCGAAATTGGCCAGAAGCAGGTCGCGATAGGCGCGGACCGGTTCGTCGGTGATGGCGGCAACCAGCACGAAGCCGATGACGAGCGTCAGCGCGATCGCAGCGACCGGCGCGCGGATGGCTTTCAGCAGGTCGATGACGGCGCGGCGCATCAGTTGACCGTCCCGAGCGAACCGTTCATCAGCGCACCGACCGTCACTTCATCGGCATCGTCGCGCTCCAGGACCCGCAAGAGCTTGCCTGAATACATCACGCCGATCCTGTCGGAGAGCGCGAAGATCTCGGACAGTTCGGACGATATCAGCAGCACGGCGCGGCCGCGATCGGCGGCCGCCATGATGCGCTCGTAGATGAATTCGGCGGCGCCGATATCGAGGCCTCGCGTCGGCTGGCTGACCACCAGAAGCGCGGGATCGCGGTTCAGTTC
Source organism: Mesorhizobium loti (assembly GCA_014189435.1). Taxonomy (NCBI): domain Bacteria; kingdom Pseudomonadati; phylum Pseudomonadota; class Alphaproteobacteria; order Hyphomicrobiales; family Phyllobacteriaceae; genus Mesorhizobium; species Mesorhizobium loti. Next base: position 2,114,615 of record CP050293.1, on the reverse strand, counting down.
CCGTGCGATGACGATTTTCTGCATGTTGCCGCCTGACAGGCTGCCGACCGGCGTCGAGGGTTGCGCGCCTCGAATGTCGAACTCCGCGATCTTGCCTGCCGCGAACGTGTCGACCCTGTCGGTGCGCACCAGCCCGTGCCTGGTCAGGCCGGCAAGCCTGTAGTTGGTCGCGGCCAGATTCTCGCCGACGCTCATGGTGACGCTGAGGCCACGATCGAGGCGATCCTCGGGGACGAAGCCGAGGCCGGCTTGCTGGCGGCCTGGCACGCCGACACTGGTGACATCCCTGCCGTCGAATTCGATCGACCCAGCCTGGATATCGGTGAACCCGGCGATGACTTCGGACAGCTCGGTTTGCCCGTTGCCGTCGACACCGGCAATGCCGACGATCTCACCAGCCCGGACCTCGAGTGAAATGTCGTCGAGCAGCCGCCTGCCGGCGGCGTTGGCCACCGCGACATGGCGAAGCCTGAGCTTGGTGGCGCCGAAGGCGCGCTTGCGCGACTGACCGGCGCGGCCGACGAGAAAAACATCGCGGCCGACCATGTCGCGAGCAATGTCGGCCTCGCTGACGTCGCGCGTCAGATGCGTCGATATGGTCTTGCCGTGCCGCAGCACCGTCACCCTGTCCGACACCGCCTTCACCTCACGAAGCTTGTGGGTGATGAAGAGGATCGTCCGGCCGCGTGAACGCAGCCCATCGATGACGTTGATCAGCTCGTCGACCTCCGGAGGCGTCAGCACCGCGGTCGGCTCGTCCAGGATCAGCAGTTCCGCGTCGAAGGCGAGCGCCTTCAGGATCTCGACACGCTGACGCTGTCCGACAGACAGGTCGCGGACCGGCGCCTGCGGGTCTAGGCCGAAATTGTAGCGCTCTATGAGCGCCGCGGCGCGCGCGACCATGGCGCGCCGGTCGGAGAAGATCGCCAGCCGGGTGACGTGCCGGCCGAGGAAAATGTTTTCCGCGACCGTCATCGAGGGGACCAAGGTAAAATGCTGGTGGACCATGCCGATGCCGAGCCGGCTGGCGGCGATCGGACTGGCGATCTCGACCTTGCGACCGTCGAGTTGAATGACACCCGCGCTCGGCTGGTGGATGCCGGCCAAAATGTTCATCAAGGTGGATTTGCCCGCGCCATTCTCACCACAGATGACATGGACTTCGCCGCGCCGGACGCTCAGCTCGACATCCCGCAACGCCACCTTCTCGCCAAACGTCTTGGCGATCCCCGAAAGGTGCAGGATTTCATCCGAGCCGGTCATGGCACAAATCCACCAACAAGATGACGGGCGGGACCGAACCCGCCCGTCTGCTTTCAAGTCTACTTGAAGGCCGTCTCGACCTTAAGCGCGCCGCTGACGACTTTTGCCTTCGCCTCGTCGATCTTCGCCTTTACCGAGGCCGGCACCAGGGCATCGTTGTAGACCAGGCCGACGCCGTTGTTGGCGAGGCCGTAGATCTTGAGCTTGCCGAACTCGGCCTTGCCGTCGCGGACCTGCCCGATCGAGTCGTAGATCGAGTTGCCGATCTGCTTCAGCATCGAGGCAAGGACGTTGTCGGGGTGCAGTCCGTTCTGGTCGGAATCGACGCCGATCGCATATTTCTTGGCGTCCGCCGCACCCTTCAAGATGCCGAGGCCCGCGGGACCGGCGACGTTGTAGACGACATTGGCGCCATTCTCGATGGCGGTCTTGGTGAGGTCGTAGGCCTTCTGGGCATCGTTGAAATTGCCGATGAAGATCACCTGGACTTCGATGTTCGGCACCACCGTCTTGGCGCCCTGCTTGAAGCCGACGATGAAGTCCTGGATGACCGGCAGATCCATGCCGGCGACCACCGCGATCTTCGGCTCACCGGAGGAAAGCGGGAACTCCGCCTTGTCCGTCGCCGCGATCGCCGCGAGCGCTCCGGCGAGATAGGATCCCTCGTTCTGCGCGTATTTCACCGAAAGAACGTTCGGCAAATCCAGTTGATCGTCGAAGAAGACATATTTCTGTTCGGGATGCTGCGGTGCGACCGCCGCCAGATTGTCGTGCATGTTCGGCCCGGTGAAGATGATGTTCCATTCACCGGAATTGGAGACCGCCTCGAGATTCTGGCGCCACAATTGCGGATCGCTCGGCGAGGCCTGCAGCAGACGCGTGCGCACGCCGTCAGCCTCCGCACGCGCAAAGCCGGTTGCGGCATTGTCGTTGAAACCCATGTCGCCCAGATTGTCGCTCATCACATAGACGGCGCTGAGCTTGTCTGCCGCGTTGGCCACGCCCGCCATGATCGCGACGGACAGCAATCCGCCGGCGACGCCGGCCAGTAACTTCGAAAGGATTCTCATCATCATCGTGTTCCCTGTTGTTGTATCGTTTGATGTGCTGCTGGAATTGCCTTGCTTGCTTCGACATCGCCGAGTTGGAGTGCCGCGATCGACGCGATCGACGCCAAAAGAGCCTCCTGCGTGGCCGCGACGTCGAACTCGATCACCACGTCGCAGTTGGCGGGTTTGTCGGACCTGCCGAGAAAATCGACGACGGTACGGCCATAGTTCAGTCCCGGCGCCGTCTCGATGTCGACGCGGGCCCTGACGGTTCTCGCAATCCCCGGCTGCGCCGCCACGAGCACGGCGCAGGGATCATGCAGCGGCGCTTCGGCCGGCGTGAGCACATTCGGCCGGTGCGTTGCGCGCAGCGACGCCAGCAATTCCGCGGCCAATTTCGCGGCGGGCGCGCCAAGTGCCGCGACGCGATCGATCAGCGCGTTCGTGATCGGTACGGTGCCACTGGCGTCCACCGGGACCATGGTCAACGCAATGCCCGAGCCATAGACGATCGCCGCCGCCTCGGGATCGCACAGGATGTTCCATTCGGCTGCCGCCGTCTTCGTCCCCAGACCCCACGCACCGCTCAGCGTGACGATCCTGCCGATCAGCGGCTGGATCTGCGGGTAGCGGCGCAAGGCAAGGGCAAGATTGGTCAGCGGTCCGGTCGTGACGATCGTCAGGCCGGGATGCGCGGCAGCCTCGGCTGCAATCCGGTCGACGGAATGCCGCGGGTCCAGTTCGACGCGCCCCAGATCGTCGCGAGCGGGGTCGAGCGCGCTCTCCATATCGAGAATGCGGGCGATCAGGCGCTCGCGAAGCAGCGGCCCGACCGAGCCTTCGCAGACGGGCGCAACCAGCGGATAAGCCGCTGCGACGGTAATTGCTGCATTGATCGCGGTCCGGTCGCTCGCAAGATGCCCGGCCCCTGTGGTTACGGCCAGAAGCCGAACGGCCGGATGCCCCAGCGCGGCCAGGATGGCGAGTGCGTCGTCGTTGCCGGGGTCGCAGTCGTGCAGAAGGTCAAGCATCGGCGCCGTCAACCGCGACCTGTCCAGGCGACGAGATTGCACCACATGGCCTTGTAGCCGGGCCAGTTGGTGAATTCGGCGGGACACCAATGCGGGCTGCAGTCCGACATGAAGGCAGCGGTGCGGCCCTTGCCATGCTCGGTCAAGGCCAGAAGCGGATCGTCGCCGATCGTCGCCAGCAGCTCCGCGCCTTGCGCCAGCGTCACGCGATTGTAGCCGAGCAAGGCCGGCAGCGGCCCCTGCACCCCATGGAGCACAGGATGGGCATCGCGGACGATTGTGCCGACAACGCCTTCGGGATGTTCGCGCCGGTCGTCCGTCGCCATGAGGCGAACGGGAAGACAGGTCTCGACCGGCGTATCCTTCCAGCAGCCCTTGGCCTCGATGCCGGTGAAGGTCAGATAGCCGCCGACCATGATCAGTCCGCCACCGCCCTTCACGTAGTCCGCGATCACGTCCAGCCTGTTGGGCGACCGCTGCGCGTGCAGCCAGGTTTTTGGCGCGAGCAGCAGCGTGTTGGCGCCGATGTCGCTCAGGATCACGGTCGCGTATTTCCGCAACCCGTCGACGGTGTCGGGAAAATCCGTGGGGGCGGCATGGTTCTGGATGACATCGACCTGGTAGCCGCCGGCCTCGAGCGCGGCCTTGAGGATGGAATAGCCCTCGCCGAACGATGTCGTGGTGAAGGAATCAAACCCCTTGGTGTGCGTCGCCGTCGTGAACCAGGTCTCGCCGACGATCAGGATCCTCTTGCCATTCATCGCATTCTCCAGACTTGGTCGCGTCGCTTATCGGAGGCTGGTGGCACCTGGGCGACGGACCAGATGCTCGACATTGCCTCGTTTAGATGCTATCTACACGAGTAGAATTGGTCTTGCAAGCACGGTTAGCCGAAGTGCCGGCGCAAAAAGAGTGTCCTGCCACAGGCTGGACGCGACGGGATCTCTGCGCCACGCTGCGTGCGCAGATGAGAGCGAAAGGGTGTTCGAATGCCGCTGTACCGTCAGTTCGAAACGCAGGAACAGCTCGACTGGGAGTACAGGCCGGAGCTCAGGATAGACGACCCCAAGGCGTTCGAGAAAATCATCGCCGGCCGCATTGCGGAGGCCGAAGCGGCGAGAAAAACCCTCCACCGCACGCCCGACGTCCCCTACGGGCCAACCCGCATGGAGAAGCTCGATATCTATCCCGCCAACAAGGCCGGCGCGCCGATCGTGGTCTTCATCCATGGCGGCTACTGGTTCGACGGCCGCCTGAAAAAGGAGAACTACATCTGGGTGGCCAAGGGCTTTACCGGCAATGACGTCACCACCGTCATCATCGACTACGACGTTTGCCCAAAGGTCACCGTCGACGAGATCGTGCGGCAGTGCCGGGCCGCGATCGCCTGGACCTACAAGAACGCCGCCACGTTCGGCGCCGACGGCAACCGCATCTATGTGACCGGCAACTCCGCCGGCGGCCATCTGACCGCGATGATGGCGGTGACCGATTGGGCCAACGACTACGGGCTGCCGGCGGACGTCATCAAGGGAGGCTGCCCGATCAGCGGCCTCTATGACATCGAACCCTTCCAGTACACGTGGATCCAGCCGAAGATACAGTTCAACGGCCAGCAGATCAGGCGCAACAGCCCGATACTGCACGTGCCGCACAATGGGATACCGCTGCTCGTCAGCTGGGGTTCCAACGAGAGCACGGAATTCTGGCGGCAATCGCAGGAGTTCTGCGCCGCCTGGCAGGCGATGGGCAACAAGGCCGAGGCCCTTCCGCAGGAAGGCTGCGATCATTTCACCGCCATCAGTGCCTTTGCCGACAAGGAAAGTTCCTTCTTGAAGCAGATCGTGAAACACATGCATGAATGCTGGGCCTGAGGACACGGAAAGTCGGTTTCCCGGGAGCAAGGCAGGTGTGATGGTCACCCGATCGGATGTTGCAAGGCGCGCCGGAACCTCGACAGCCGTCGTAAGCTATGTCGTCAATGACGGCCCCCGGCCCGTCGCCGCCGAAACAAGGCAGCGCGTGCTCGACGCCATCGCCGCGCTCGGCTATCGCCCGAACCGCGTCGCCCAGGCCTTGCGAGGGCAACGCTCGCGCGTCCTCGGCCTGATCGTCCCCGACATCTCAAACCCATTCTACGCCGAACTGGCCCGGGTGATCGAGAACTGCGCCGACCTCTCGGGATATACGCTCGTGCTCGGCAACAGCGAGCAGGATGCGCATCGTGAGCTGCGCTATGTCCGCACCTTTCTTGACCGGCAGGTCGATGGCCTCTTTCTGATCAGCGGCAGCAGCTCCGATGAATTGACCGCCCTGTTCTCGGAGATTGCCATTCCCTTCATCCTGCTCGATCGCCGCCTCAACTATGCGCCGAACGCCTTTCTGCTCGCGACCGACAGCTTTGCCGGCGCGGTCACCGCAACGCGGCATCTTCTCTCGCTCGGCCACACCGACATAGCAGCGCTTTGCGGCCCCGTTCGAGTGCCAAGCGAGCGCGCACGAGGATACGCGCATGCAATGGTCGATGCGGGCCTCAAGCCGGTCCTGCATCACAGTCAGGAGTACGACCGCCAGTCATCCTATGAACTGGCCCGTGTCATATTGGCGGCGCCGGAAAGGCCGAGCGCCATCTTTGCCACCTATGATCTGGCCGGGATCAGCATTTTACGCGCCGCGGCGGATCTGGGGCTGAAACCTCCAGCTGACCTTGCCGTCGTCGCCTATGACAACATCCTGGAAGGACAATACACCGTCCCTCGCCTGACGACGGTCGCCCAGCCAACCGAAGAGCTGGGCAGCAGCGCCACCAGACATCTCATCGGCCTGGTCGAAGGCAACATCGAAGTCAAATTTGGGATGGAATTCATCGTGCCAAGGCTGATCATACGGGAAAGCTGTGGCGGAACCCGCAACTAGAGCAATTCCAGGAAAGTGCGAAACGGTTTTCCGTCCGGAATTGCGTCAAATCAACGGGATAGAGCGGTTTGGCGTTTCCGTTAAACGGTAAACCGCTCTAAGGCTTGTTGAGATTCAGCGTGAGTTTATGACGGCGGCTGCGAGATTGATGAAGGCTGCAAAGCTCTGATCGGTTTTGTCGGCGCGCATGGCGATACGCTTGAATTCCTTGAGCTTGCAGAAGAAGTTCTCGATCAGATGGCGCCATTTGTAGAGTTCCTTGTCGAGCGGCAGGGGAAAAGTACGACGTGAGTGCTGTGAAATAACGATCTTGGCGCCGCGCTCATTCAGGTCGGCAATGATGGTGTTGCTGTCGAAGGCTTTGTCGGCGATCAAGCCGCCGAAACAGACACCATTGATGAGCGGTGCAACACCCACCGTGTCGAACCGCTGGCCGGGCAGAAGAACAAAGCGCACAAGATTGCCAAGTGCATCGGTGAGTGCCAGGATTTTAGTTGTCATGCCGCCTTTGGAGCGGCCTATGGCCTGGCTTTGAGTCCCCCTTTTGCGCCCTGTCCATGGCGGTGGACCTTGACGATGGTAGCATCAACCATGGCGTATTCCATGTCCGGCTCATCCGAGCAGGCCTCGAAAAGCCGAATGAAAACATCGGCTTTGACCCAATCGCGGTATCGCTTGAAAACCGTGTTCCAGCTCCCGAAGAAGGCTGGGAGGTCGCGCCACGGACTTCCTGTCCGCACGATCCAAAGCAACGCTTCGATGAAGCGGCGATTGTCACCACCACTTCGTCCGGGATCGGCTGGTTTACCCAGACAATGCGGTTCCATCTTCGCCCATTGGGCGTCCGTCAACACAAGTCGTTCCATCCAAAGCTTGAATCACAATCCAAGCTCAGGGGGAATCCCGAATCTCAACAAGCCTTAGGCGGCCATGCCCGTGGCACGCGATAAAGCAGGCCCTGCCCCGAACGTCGATCACGCCGGCCGATCAAACAAGATGCAGAAATTTTGCCTGCACAATCTTTTGCCGAAAATTTGAAAATTGTTCAATCACAGAACGAACGATCCCAAAAACTGCTTTTACCCGGTGTAAGATTCCAAGAATGACGAACGCCGTCCAATTTTTTAGAAGATAATTCCGTTGAGGCGTCGCATTTTCGCTGCTACCGTTTTGAAACGCTTCAATTGGAACTCTGCAAGTGCAACGCAAGCGCCCGACCATAGCAGATGTCGCACGAACCGCCGGTGTCTCCATCGGCACGGTATCGAACTTCATCAATGGAACGGCCAGCCTGAAGGAAGGCACGCGCGACCGCATCGAAAAGGCGGTTGCCGCGCTGATGTATCGGCCGAGCTCCTTTGCCCGCTCACTGCCGGGCCGCGCACCGCACAGGCCGAAAAACCTCGACCATCTGCCAAGACTCCTGGTCGCCGGTCGGGTGAGTGTCGACTTCCTGTGCCGCGTCGACGTGTTGCCGCATCGCGACGACCGCATCACCGCCAGCCATATCGAAAAGGCGTTGGGCGGGCCGGCGGCCAATCTCGCGGTTGCCGCCGCCGGCGTCGGTGCCCCCTACGCTCTTGACGTCGAACTGGCGACGGCAGTCGGTGAGGACCCGGAGAGCGACTGGGCGCTCGGCGCGCTTTCGAAACTGGGCGTCCACGCTCTGCCGATCCGCAGCACGCCCAACAACCGCCTCTCGCAGGCGATCGTGATCATCGAGCGCAACGGCAGCCGGACGATCATCAGCGAACCGTTCGAGCTTGGCGAAGTCGACCTGACCGCCAATCTGGATATCCAGCCCCAGCAGCGTCCGGCCTGCCTTCATATCGAAGGCTTCCACTATGAGACGATGACCGCCTCCATTGCGCGCTTTCATCAGGCCGGCTGGAAGGTGAGCCTGCATTCGGCTGGCCTGCCGAAAAGCGCGCGCACGCCGGAAACCTTTACGCAGATGGTCAAACAGATCGACCTGACCTTTATCAACGACGTGATGATGCGGGAGATTTTCGACTTCCGCACCCGCATCGCGTCAATGATCGAAGAAGTGCGGCTGATGCTGTCACGCATCAAGGCGCGCGGGACGGTGGTGCTCACCCTCGGCGAATTTGGCGCGGTCGTCTTTCCGGCAAATGGCGGCCCGCAGATCGAGGTGCCGGCACTGCCGGTCAATCGCGTCGATGCAACAGGCGCCGGCGACAGCTTCGCCGGCATCTTCCTCAGCCTCTGGCTGCACGGCGCGTCGCTGGACGATGCCGCGCGCTATGCGGCGATCGGCGCAAGCCTGACGACAACAGTCGAAGGCGCGCAGGGTTACATTGCGGACTTTACGACATTGCAGGCTGCCGCCCTGGCGAACAACGCCATGATGGCAAGCTGAATCAATGGCTTATCGACTTTTTGACATCCAGCAGACAGCCGTCCCATCCGGCGAAATCAGGAGAGCATGATCATGGCGAAAACAAAAGTCCTTCTGGTCGGCGAGAGCTGGATGAGTTCGGCAACCCACTACAAGGGCTTCGATCAGTTCGGCAGCGTCACCTTTCATCTGGGCGCAACACCCCTGGTCGACGCCTTGAAAGACAGCGAATTCGATCTCGACTACATGCCCGCCCATGAGGCCGTCGAGAAGCTGCCTTTCACCATGGAGGGCCTGTCGCAATACAGGGCGATCATCCTGTCCGATATTGGCGCGAACTCGCTGCTGCTTCATCCCGACGTCTGGCTGCATGGCAAGACGGTGCCCAACCGGCTCAAGCTTCTGCGCGACTGGACGCAGGCGGGCGGCGGCCTGATCATGATCGGCGGCTACTTCAGCTTCCAGGGCATCGACGGCAAGGCGCGCTGGCATCGCACGGCGGTCGAGGACGCGCTGCCGGTGACCTGCCTTCCCAACGACGACCGGCTCGAAATTCCCGAGGGCTTTCGCCCCGAGATCACTGGCCCCAGGGATCACCCGATTTTTGCCGGCATCGAAGGCGAGTGGCCGCTGCTGCTCGGCGCCAACGAGGTCATCGCCCGTGATCGGGACGATGTCGAGGTTCTGGCACGGCTGCCGCAGGACCAGGGCGGCCATCCCCTGCTGGTCACCGGGCGCCATGGCAAGGGGCGCACACTGGTCTGGACATCGGATATCGGCCCGCACTGGCTGCCGAACAGTTTCGTCGAATGGCCTGGTTACGCCAGCCTTTGGACCAACGTGCTGCGCTGGGTCAGCAAGGCTGTCTAATGCATGTCGCCCAAAAGCGCGCAGCGGTTTTGGGGCAAACGACATGCATAAAAACAAAGACAAGCTGATCAGCACCACCGGGGAATCGCCATGACAGAACCCTTTCTTGTCGCCAGAAACATCGCCAAGCGCTTCGGCGCGCTGACCGCGCTGGCAAATGTCAACCTGGAGATCCGCTCCGGCGAGGTGCTGGCGCTTCTCGGCGACAATGGCGCGGGCAAATCGACCTTCATCAAAATCCTGGCGGGCGCTCATCCACCCAGTGATGGGGAACTCGTCATCGAGGGAAACCCGGTCGCCTTTCACTCGCCCAAGGATGCGGCAGCATCCGGGATCGCGACGATCTTTCAGGAACTGGCGCTCTCGGAGAACCTGTCGATCGCCGAAAACGTCTTTCTCGGCCGCGAATTGAAACGCTCCATTTTCGGCATTCCCTTTCTCAAGCGCAAAGAAATGCGCCAGCGTGTCGACGGCCTGCTGAAAGAACTCGACGCCCACATTTCCGATCCGGAAGCACCGGTCGGCAGCCTGTCGGGCGGTCAACGCCAGGCTGTCGCCATCTGCCGCGCGCTTAATCTGAACGCCAGGCTGGTCATCATGGATGAGCCGACGGCAGCCCTTGCCGTTGCCGAGACGCGCAAGGTCCTGGCGCTGACGCGGCGGCTTGCCGCGCGCGGCTGCGCCGTCGTCCTCATCAGCCACAACATTTCCGAGGTCTTCGAGGTTGCCGACCGCATCGTGGTGTTCCGGCGCGGCCGCAAGGTGGCCGAACGGCTGGCCGCCGACACCAATCACGAGGAAGTCGTTTCGCTCATAACAGGCGCTCATCCCGACGTGCGGGCGCTCGAAAAAACAAACTGAAACGCACGTCATTTCCAGAGAGGATCAAACCACAATGCTTTCACAGTTCAAGAAAGTGCTCGCAGCCTCCGCACTGTCACTCGTCGTAGCGACGGCAGCGCATGCCGCCGACAAACACAAAGTCGCCTTCGTCCCGCAGCTGATCGGCATCCCCTACTTCAACGCCATGGAAGCCGGCGGCAATCGCGCCGCCAAGGACCTCGACGTCGACTTCATCTATTCCGGTCCCGTCGACACCAACCCGGTCGACCAGCTGCAGATCGTCCAGAACCTGATCGATCAGGGTGTCGAGGCGATCTCGGTCAGCGTCCTCGATGCCTCCAGCATCGCGCCCGTTGTCGAGAGCGCCAAGGCGAAGGGTATAAAACTGTTCACCAGCGACAGCGATGCACCCGACAGCGGCCGCGCTGTCTATGTCGCCCAGGCGACCGACGAAGGCCTCGGCACGACGATCGTCGACGAACTCGTCAAGCGCGTTGGCGAGGACGCGACAATCGGCATCGTTTCCGGCGAAGCAACGGCCTCCAATCTCAACGCCTGGATCGGCTTCATGCAGAAAGAGGCCACCGCCAAGTATCCAAAGCTGAAGCTGCTCGCGCCGCAATTCGCCGGCGGCACGGCCGAGCGCGCCGCGCAGATCTCCGGCGATCTGATGGCCGCCAACCCCGATATCAAGGCCATCATCGCCGTTGCATCCTCGACATGCCCGGGCGTTGCCCAGGCCATCGAGACCGCCGGCAAGATCGGCTCCGTCATCGGCGCCGGCTACTGCAGCCCGAACACGGCACGCTCCTATTTGAAGAGCGGCGCCTTCGGCTTCACGGTGCTCTGGGATCCCGAACAGCTCGGCTATCTCACGGTCTGGGCCGGCAAGCAGCTGATCGACGGCAAGACCTTCGAGGCGGAGAACAAGATCGCCGGCCTGGAAAAGCCCGTCACCTATGACGCCGCCAAGGGCATTCTGCTGCTCGGGCCGCCGGCCATCTTCACCAAGGACAATGTCGACAAGTTCAACTTCTGAGCTGTGACATGAACGCGGTGCGACAGTTTGGAAACGGTGTCTTCTCCATGAACGGGCGGGAGTGGTCTCTGCTTGTCGCCTGTTTGCTGGCGATCGTCATCTTCTCCGTCGCATCGCCCCACTACGCCACATCAGGCAATGCAGCCACGGTCCTGCGCAACAGCGTCGAGCTGCTGCTGATCGGCCTTGGCATGACCTTGCTGCTCGCCATGGGCGGTATCGATGTCTCGATCGGCATCGTCATGGGGCTCGCGGCCATCGCCATCGGTCGCGTGCTCGGCGCCGACGGCAGTCCGCTGCTGGCGCTCGTCATAGGCCCGCTGGTCGGCGCGCTGCTCGGCTGTGTCACAGCCGCCGTCGTCGTTCTCGGCCGCGTTCCGGCGATTGTCGGAACGCTCGGCCTGCTCGGCGTCTACCGCACCGCTGTTTGTCCTTCTCGGCGGGCAATGGCTTTCCGGACTGCCCTCGAGCCTCACAAATCTGCTTGCAACCACCGCGCTCGGCGTCCCCGTCCCTGCGCTGGTGATTGCCGTTGCCTATCTGGCCGTCTGGCTGGCCTTGCGGCGAACCCCCTATGGGCTGCATTTGCTGGCGATCGGCAATTCGGAGGAGAAGGCGCGCCTGTCAGGCATCCCGGTGATCAAGGTCCGCTTTATGACCTTCGTCATCAGCGGCGTGCTGACCGGCATTGCCGCCACGTTCTATGTCGCCACCTACCGCAATGTGGAAATGACGATCGGCAGCACGCTGGCGCTCGATGCCATCGCGGCGGTCATTCTTGGCGGCACCAGCATCTTGGGCGGCAAATGCAGCCTGATCGGCACCGTGCTCGGCGTGCTTCTGCTTAGAATTCTCCAGAACGGATTGCTTTTGATCGGCGTGCCCTCGCTCTGGCAGCCGGTCGTGACCGGCGTTCTCATCATCGGCGTGCTCGGCTTCGAAGCCGTTTCCAACCGCTTCCCATTGGCCCAGCTCCGGCGAGCCCGCGCATGAAGACGCTCCGGAATTTGCAGGGACCCGCCCTCACCTTGGCACTGCTGTGCGGGCTTTGGCTGATCGTGATTGTTGGCCTGCTGGCGCTCAAGCCTGCGGTCTACAATCTCGGCACCGTCACCACCGTCCTTCAGTTCTCGACGATCCTGGCCCTGGTCGGCCTTGGACAAGGACTGGTCATCATGGCCGGTGGCGCCGGCATCGACCTCTCGGTCGGCGGCGCGGTGTCGCTGTCCGCCATCGTCGCGATGCTTTGCCTCAAGCTGGGATTACCGCCGGTCCTGCTGCCTGTCGTCTGCATCCTGGCCGGCGCGACGCTCGGTGCCTTGAACGGATGGCTGGTGAACGGGCTCGCCCTTCTCCCCTTCATCGCAACGCTCGGCACCTTCTTCGTCTATTCCGGCGCAGCACTTGCCGTCACCGGCGGCGCCGCCCAGGCGGGCGTGCCTCCATGGCTTCTCCTGTGGGGGCGCGGCGTCGTCATGGGCATTCCCCTGCCCTTTCTCACCCTTGCCATCCCCTGCTTTGCGCTGGCCGGCCTGGTGCTGCTCTCGACGGCCTGGGGGCGCTGGATCTACGCCATGGGCTTCAACGAACGCTCGGCCAGGCTGGTCGGTATTCCGGTCGATCGCGTTCGCTTCATCCTCTACGCCCTGAGTGGCGCGCTCGCCGGCGCCGCCGGGCTCGTCTCGATCGCCTGGCTCGGCAGCGGCAGGCCCAATATCGGCCAGAACCTCGAACTCGAATCACTGACTGCCGCCATGCTGGGAGGCATCGCCATCACCGGCGGGCGTGGCGGCGTTGGCGGCGTGTTCGCGGCCGTCCTGCTGCTGGTCACGCTAAAGACCGGCCTTCTGCAACTGAACATCAACACGGTTTGGCAGGTGGGGATTGTCGGCGCCCTTCTGGTTTTCGTCCTTCTCGCCGACCGACTTTCCCAACGTTGGAGATCATGATGCCGTCCATGGAAGAGATCATTGCCGCGCGCGTCGAAGCAAGTGCTGACCGTATTGTCGAAACGCTGAGCGATCTCGTCGCCTTCCCCTCGATCGTGAAATCCAACCCAAAGGAGGCCGGGCCCGGCGAGCGCGATTGCCAGCTGTATCTGCAAAAACGCATCGAGGCGCTCGGCTTCTCGACCGATCTGTGGGACCCGGATGGCCCGGCACTCTACGAAAAATACAAGGGGCGCGCCGGCGCCAACAAGGGCAGGACGTTCGAGGGCCGGCCCAATCTCGGCGGCGTCTTGAAGGGCACCGGCGGCGGGCGGTCCATCATGCTCACCGGCCATATCGATGTCGTCCCGCCGGGCGCCGCCGGCCACTGGACAACCGACCCGTTCCAGCCCGTCCTCAAGGACGGATTTCTGCACGGCCGCGGCACGGTTGACATGAAAGGCGGCGTCGCCTGCATGCTGATGGCCGTTGAGATCCTGAAGGGACTCGACATTCCCTTGTCGGGCGACGTCGTCTTCACCACCGTCGTCGACGAGGAGATCGGCGGCATGGGCTCGCTGGCCATGGTTGATCGCGGCTTCCACGCCGACGCCGGCATCATGACCGAACCAACCGCGAACAAGATCGCACCGCTCTGTCACGGCATTCTGTGGGGCAAGATCATCATCGACGGCATCGGAGGCCATGCGGAACTGACGCCCAATGCCTGGTATTCGAGCGGCCCGGTCGATGCGGTCCAGCTTTGCCGGCAAATCCTCGACGGCATCGACATCCTCAACCGGCGCTGGATGTTCGATCCCCGAAAGAACCATCCGCTGATGGACCTGCCCAACCAGATCATCGTCACCCAGATGAGCGCCGGCGAACATCCCTCCTCCATGGCAGGGCGCGGCGAGATCATCATCGACGCCCAGTATCTGCCAAGCGAGCATGACGAGTTCAAACTGGGCGGCAACGTCAAACGCGAAATCGAAGAGCACATCGCCAATGTCTGCCAGGCGGACCCCTACCTGCGCCGGCACCCTGCCCGCGTCGAGTGGATCCTCGACGCCGACTGCGCCGAAATCCCGTCGGACAATCCGTTTGTCGGCGTCTTCCAGGAGGCCGTCAGGCAAGCCAACCTGTCGCCGGTGCTGAGTGGTTTTGGCGCGCACAGCGACATCGGCCTGCCGACCGGCCTTGGCGAAACCCCGACCGTCAACTTCGGTCCTGGCGATCCGGCGCAGGCGCATCAGCCGAACGAACGCGTTTCGGTGCGCGATCTCGTCGATTGCACCAAGGCAATTGCAATTGCCGTCGAAAAATGGTGCCGCTAGCAGCGGCAACACAAATCGGGCGCTGCAGCTGATTTGAGCGCCATTCATCTCTTCAGGACCTGAAGACCGGCATGCGGACATGGGCGGAGGGCCGATAGGTCACCCGCGTCCCCAGACCTGCGACCTCTGTTCCCCGGTCAAGCAACCGGTTCACGGCGGCTTCCGCGATCGTGGTCGCCAGCCGATCGCTTGGGCAGGCATGCACGCCGGCGCCGAACTCCATATATCGTCTATGGTCGCGAAACATGTCGAAGCGATCCGGATCGGGGTTGAGTGCTGGATCGCGGTTGGCCGCGGCCAAGGTGACGATGATCATGTCATCCGCCTGCATCGCCTGCCCGGCCACGACGCCATCGCGGGCCACGAAGCGAAGGGTGCTGTGCGTTATCGGATCGAACCGCAGCACCTCTTGGATAACCTGCCCAAGCAGCGTGCGGTCGCCGCGAACGGCCGCCAGCGCATCGGGATGGCGCGCCAGCGCGACAAGCGTCGAGCCGATCAGCGCTGACGTTCCGGCAAAGCCTTGCGCCATCAACCCTATGCCGTTGGCGACCACCAGATCCGCATCCAGCCGGCCTGAACGGGCCGCTTGCCGCGACAGCACGGCAAAGAGCGAACCGTCATCGTCGCGCAGAGCCCCAAGCATGCCGCGAAACAGATCGAGCAGCTTGGCAGAACTATCGGCGCCGGTTTGCAGAATGGCAGGGGTGAGCGATGGAACACCCGTAACCGCTGCCGTTGCAGCCGCGCCGTAGTCGCCCATCCAGCGTGAGACGTCCGAAAAGCTGGTAGCTGGAATCCCAAGCAGGCTCATGATGAATTGTGCCGGCAAGGCAGAGACGAACTGGTTCAGCCGCTCGCCGTCGGCCTCAGGCTTGACGGTTGCCGCCAGGTCTTTCGCCAGATCATCGGCAAGCTCAGTGACGCGTCGTTGGCTCAAGCCTTCGAGCGCGGTCGTCACGGTGCTTTTCAACGGACAGTGAATCTCTCCATCGTTCATCCGCACGAGGCGGCAGAAAATCTCGGCGACGGGCGTACCGATCAGCGGCTCGGGCACCGGGCTGACCGCCGGCCTCGTCAGGCAAAGCGGGCTGGTCAGCACAGCGTTCACCGCCGCCGCACTGACGGCGACCCACGGCCCGGCCGGCCCCTCTCGATAAATCGGCTCGCCCGATACCAGGCGCGCATAGAAGGGATAGGGATCGGCGTGCGCCGCCGCTGCCCGCACGTGTGTGGGCTCATCAGTGACCATGCCGCGCGGCATGGCCGAACCACGGCTCACTGTGTTGAGCGTCTCGGATGCGTCAGCATTGTCCTGCGGATTGGCCACGTCGAATCTCCTTCATAAAACCGATTGATCGACACCTGGCTGGCCTGCGCGTCTCGCCGCTCTCAATCCACGCGCCAGATCCTGCTTGAGATCCTCGATGTCTTCGAGGCCGATTTGCAGCCGGATCAGCGGGCCCTCGAAATCACCAGCGGCGAAGGTTCGATCCGCGAGATCGGCCTGCATGGCGAGGCTGCTATAGCCGCCCCAGGAAAAGCCCAGGCCGAATATCTTGAGTGCATCGAGAAATGCGTGCGCCTGTCGGTCGCTTGCAAGAACAATCGAGAAGACCCCGCTGGCTCCGGAGAAATCGCGCTTCCAGATGGCATGGTCGCGATGGCCCGAAAGGGCGGGATGGAGCACGCGCGCAATGCCCGGCTGATGCTCGAGCCATGACGCGATCTCGATCGCGCTTTTCTGATGATGGGCGAGCCGCACTCCCATCGTCCGCAGGCCACGCAGGACCTGATAGGTGTCATCGGGCGCAGCGGGAATCCCGAGCGCCAGGAACATCTCCCAGAGCCGTGACCAGGTGGCGGCATTGGCGGAGACCGTGCCAAGCAGCAGGTCGGCATGGCCGCCCGGATATTTCGTCGCCGCTTGGATCGAGATGTCGACGCCATGCTCGAGCGGCCGGAAGAACAGCGGTGTCGCCCAGGTGTTGTCCATCATGACCACGGCATTGCCGGCATGGGCGGCTCTGGCGATTGCCGGAATGTCCTGCACTTCGAATGTGTTGGATGCCGGAGATTCGGTGAAGACGACCTTGGTGTTGGACCGCAACAGCCGTTTGATGCCGGCACCGATGCGGGGCGCGTAATACTCGACCTCTACGCCCATGCGGCTCAGCACGAGATCGGCGAACTGGCGGGTCGGTGCATAGACGGAATCCGTGATCAGCGCGTGATCGCCGACCGACAGAAAGGCCAGCATTGGCAGGGCGACGGCCGCCTGGCCCGACGGAACCAGGACCGTGCCGGCTGAGCCTTCCAACGTGTCGATGGCACGGCAAAGTGCCTCGGTGGTCGGCGTTCCATGTGTCCCATAGATGTATTTCTGGTCCCGCTTCGCCATCGTTCGAGCGTCGGGGAAGAGCACTGTCGATGCATGCACCACAGGCGGATTGACGAACCCGAAATAGCCACTCGGCTCGTAACCGATATGCGCCAGCCGCGTGTTCATACCCGCCTGCGTCAGGCATTTTCCGTCAGGCATCATGTGATCTCTCGGCGGTTGCGCGGCTGGAATTGTGGCTTGCGGCATCAACGCAGAGGCGGCGCATATTGCAGACCGCCATTGGTCCACAACGCGTTGATGCCACGGGCGATCTTCAATGGGCTTCCGGCACCGACATTGCGTTCGAAGACCTCACCATAGTTGCCGACATGCTTGATGATGCGGGCAACCCAGTCGCTGTCGAGACCAAGGTCCGCGCCCAGCTTGCTGTCCGCCTCCTGGCCGAGCACACGCTTCACCTCGGGATTGCCGTTGACTTTCATGTCGTCGACATTGGCCTGGTCTATGCCCAATTCCTCCGCCGTCACCATCGCGTAATGCGTCCAGCTGACGATATCGAACCATTTGTCGTCGCCCTGGCGGACTGCCGATCCAAGCGGCTCCTTGGAAATGACCTCGGGTAGAACAATGTGGTCGGCCGGATTGGCAAGCGTCAGACGGACGCTGTACAGCGCCGACTGGTCAATGGTGACGACATCGCAACGCCCGGAATCATATGCGGACCGGATTTCCTCGAGCTTTTCAAAAACGACGGGATTGTACTCGATCTTGTTGGCCCTGAAGTAGTCGGCAACATTCAGCTCGCTGGTCGTGCCCGTCTGGATACAGACCGAAGCGCCGTCCAACTGCCGGGCCGACTTTACCCCGGGCAACTTCGCGGAATTGATCATGAAGCCTTGGCCGTCATAGTAGTTGACGGCGCGGAAATTCAGGCCAAGGGCCGTGTCGCGGTTGAGCGACCAGGTGGTGTTGTATTGCAGCATGTCGACCTCGCCCGACTGAATGGCCGTGAACCGCTCCTTGGCCGACAAGGGGAAGAACTTCACCGCCTTGGGGTCGTCGAAAATCGCGGCCGCCACCGCGCGGCACAGATCGACGTCGAGACCGGACCACTCGCCCTCGTCATTGGGTGCTGAAAACCCGGCAACACCTGTGCTGACGCCGCATTTGACGAAGCCGGTGGCCTTGACGTTCTCAAGCGTGTCCGCTGCCGCCGGCAGCACGAATGCAAGCAGCGGCACAGCAAGCACCAGTCTCAGCAACTTGGTCATTTTCATTCCCCCTTTGTTGTGTTGAGCACATGCATTTTCGATCGGAGCACTGGGCTACCGATCTCCACGCACTCGCGATCCGATTATCTTGAGAAGAGAGCGTTCAGCTCCTGCTGACCGATCTGGTCGGCCGCGAAAGTGATGGTGCCCTGGTCACACAATTCGCGGACACTGCGGCGAACAAGGCCAAGTGCCGATCGTGCTATGCTGCCGCCGAGGCTGACCCGTTTCACACCGATGTCGAGCAACGCCGGCACACTCAACGGAACGGTGCCCCAACCGATGACAATGTTGACCGGACCATTGATCTCGCGGACCAGGGTCCTGATCGTGTCCAGATCGTTGGGACCGCATGGATACACACAGTCGGCCCCTGCCTCGAGAAACAGGTTCGCGCGTCTTATGGCTATCTCCAGCGGATCAGGCAGACCGACAAGGAATGCGTCGATCTTGGCGTTCAGGACAAAGGCGCCGCCGCTTGCCTCGATCGCGGCTCTTGCCGCCCGTATGCGATCGACCGCAAGCCCCTCCTCGTAAAGGCCTTCGCTACGAGGGTTGTTGTCCTCGATGTTGCCGCCAGCCAGGCCCGCCGCCATCGCAAGGCTTACCGTTTCGGCAACCGATTGCGCATCGGCGCCGTAGCCGTCCTCTAGATCGCCATTCACCGGCAAGGCGACGGCGTCGACGATCTGCCGAAGTCGTTGGAACATCTCCTCGCGCGTCAGCACCGAGCCCGCATCGCGAATGTCAAAGTCAGGCTTGCCGAGTGAGAACGCGATGCCGGCACTGGTGGTGCCGATCGCCGGTACGCCGCCATCCGCCAGGACGACCGCGCTTCCCGCGTCCCACGCATTTGGCATGACGAAACCACGCTCGACCGAGTGTATCGCCTTGAACGCTTTCGCCTTCTCGATCTGTGTGGCCATCAGCGGATCTCCTCTGCAATTCACAAGCGAGGACACTGCTATTTGGCTTGACGGCATTCGTCCAATTTCTAATATCTCTCCACCTCATAGATTTTATTTATAGGCAAGAGATGGACGCCGAGGCACTGAACACGTTTCTGACGGTCTACCGGCAGCGTGGCTTTTCGACTGCAGCCCGCGTTCTGAACCGGACACAGCCGGCCATCTCGCATCGTATCAGCCTGCTGGAACAGGAACTTGGCATGCCGCTCTTCGAGCGGATGTCCAATGGCATTGCGCTAAGCCAGGCGGGGCGCGTCCTGCTGCCTTATGCGGAGCGCGCGCTTGCTGCCCTCCAAGATGCAGAGACAGCCGTACGAGCGCTCAAGACCGAAAATGCTGGCCCCGTGTCGCTGGCGGTCGTGGGCACTCTGGCCAGCACCAGCCTTACCGCCATCCTGAAGCGGTTCGCAGCCGGTCATCCCTCGGTGGACCTGGCGCTGCGGACGGTCCGCAGCACCGAAGTCAGCGATCTGGTGCGGCGCGGCGAAGCCACCATTGGCATTCGCTATGACCGGGATCGCTCAGCTGACCTGCGATATGACTGCCTTGGCGTGGAAAGATTGCTGGTCGTCTGCTCGACCGACCATGCCTTGGCCGGCCGTTCGATCCCGTCGCTCGCCGGATTGGTCGACGAGAGGTGGATAGCCTTCCCGGAAATCCCGGGACAGCGCGAGATCTGGGCTTCGCATGTGTTCAGCATTTTCCAGACGCTTGGGCTCGGCGACGTCGACTGGACGCCTGTCGACAGCCTGACCGCGCAGAAGCGTCTCGTCGAAGCAGGCTTTGGCCTCGCCTTGATGACAGAAAGCGGTGTCGCGGAGGAGCTCGCCGCCGGAACGCTCGTCGCCATCGACGTGGCGGACCTGACGCCCACCATTCCAATTTTTGTGGTGACGCGTCGTGGTGGTTTTTTGAGCGCCGCCGCTAGCAGATTGCTGGACCTGCTGGGCACGGGCTTTCTGGCCAAGGATTGAACAGCGGCTTCTTGGAGTTGGTTGAATGGACCGACCTCTAATCGCCGGCTGCACCCTTGCAATCGACGTCGAGAAATGGTGCCGCTGACGGCGACAACACTAACGGGACGGATGGACAATGGCTGAGCTCAGCAAGCAACCATGGCCCCTCGACAAGGAGCGCGCGGCGCTTCTGGTCATCGACATGCAAAGGGATTTCGTCGATCAGGGCGCCGTCATGGAGGTGGCGGCGGCGCGCCACAGCATTCCCGCCATGCGGCAAGTCATCGACCTCTGCCGCACGACAGGGATACCGGTCATCTATACCAGGCATGTTCTCAGCGACGGTTTCGATGTCTCGCCGCTGGAGACGACATATCAACCCAGGCTGAAGATATCAGGCATGCGCGAAGGCAGCCCCGGCATGGAGATCGTGGCCGAGCTTGCGCCGCTGCCTGGCGACGTCGTCGTCGACAAGCACCGCTACGACGCGTTCTACAACACGCGTCTCGACACGGTGCTGCGCAACATCCGCGGCACCGGCAAAGTGGACACGGTCATCATCATCGGCACTGTGACCAGCATCTGCTGCGAATCGACCGCGCGCAGCGCTTTCATGCGCGACTACAAAGTCGCCTTCATCGGTGATGCCAATGGCGGGCTGGACGAGCCCTCCCACAACGCGACGCTCGACGTTATCGGCAAGGTTTTCGGGCGCGTTTTGACGGCTGAGGAACTCGCGGAAGAGATTCGCAGCTGAGCGAGGCCCTTCTCAAAGGGTCGCGACGGCAAAAAAGGCGGCATTTTTCCCGTCAAGATAGTCGGCTCTAGAATTGCGACCCCAAATCAAGCTATGATGCGCTTGGTATTTCCCGGGACGGCTTCGCGCCCCTTGGAATACTGGGAGGAACGGGACATGGCCGTAGCGCTTGTACTCGTTTTGATCGTCGTGGGCTCAGTGTTGTTTCACCTCCTGAGCCCATGGTGGTGGACTCCGATTGCCTCGAACTGGGCCTATATCGACAACACCATCATCATCACCTTCTGGATCACCGGCGTCGTCTTCGCCGCCGTCGTCCTGTTCATGGCCTATTGCGTCTTCCGCTTCCGTCATCGGGAAGGAAACAGGGCGGCCTACGAACCGGAGAACAAGCGGCTCGAATCGTGGCTGACCATCGTCACCGCGGTCGGGGTCACGGCGTTGCTGGTTCCCGGCCTGTTTGTCTGGAGCCGGTTTGTCAACGTCCCGAGCGACGCAACCGACGTCGAAGTCGTCGGCCAGCAGTGGCAGTGGAGTTTCCGTCTGCCCGGCAAGGACGGCAAGCTTGGCACGTCCGACACCCGCGACGTCACCGCTGACAACCCGCTGGGCGTGATTGCCAGCGATCCCAATGGTCAGGACGATGTCGTGGTCGAAGCGGCTGATCTGCATCTGCCAATCGGCAAACCGGTCAAGATGCTGCTCCGCTCGATCGATGTGCTGCATGATTTCTATGTGCCGGAATTCCGCGCCAAGATGGACATGATCCCGGGCACGGTCACCTATTTCTGGTTCACCCCGACCAGGACCGGAACCTTTCAGGTCTTGTGCGCCGAACTTTGCGGCCAAGGGCATCCTTTGATGCATGGCGTGGTCATGGTCGACACGCAGCAAGACTACGTGGCCTGGCTTGGCCAGCAGCAGACTTTCGCCCAGTTGTCGGCACCCCAGCAAACGGGCTCGGCGGACCAGGCGTCGGGCAAGATGGCGTCAGGTTTGAAAATTGCAGCAAGGCTCGAAACGGTCGGGTCTCGCTGAAAAGGACACGGAGGTGTTCCTATGGTCGACATCACGCCTGCAGATGGCATCCCACCGGCCGAAGTCGCGGAAATGGAACTCTACCATCCGCACAGTTGGTGGACGAAATACGTCTTCTCGCAGGACGCCAAGGTCATCGCCATCCAGTATTCGGCGACGGCAACGGGTATAGGCTTGGTCGCCCTGGTTCTATCCTGGTTGATGCGGCTGCAACTCGGATTCCCTGGCACGTTCGACTTCATCACCCCGGAAGCTTACTACCAGTTCATCACCATGCACGGCATGATCATGGTGATCTACCTGCTCACCGCCCTCTTCCTCGGCGGCTTTGGCAACTATCTGATCCCATTGATGGTCGGCGCGCGCGACATGGTCTTTCCCTATGTCAACATGCTGAGCTACTGGATCTACCTGCTTGCCGTGCTGGTTCTGGTGTCGAGCTTCTTTGCGCCCGGCGGACCGACGGGGGCCGGCTGGACGCTCTACCCGCCGCAAGCCATCATGAGCGGCACACCAGGCGGCCAGGACTGGGGCATCATCCTGATGCTCTCCTCGCTGATCCTGTTCATCATCGGCTTCACGATGGGCGGCCTGAACTATGTGGTGACGGTGCTGCAGGGCCGCACGCGCGGCATGACAATGATGCGCCTGCCGCTGACCGTCTGGGGCATCTTCACCGCAACCGTCATGGCGCTGCTCGCCTTTCCCGCGCTGTTCGTCGCCAGCGTGATGATGCTGCTTGACCGCGTCCTCGGCACCAGCTTCTTCATGCCGGCGATCTCCGAGATGGGCGAGCAACTGCAGCACAATGGCGGCAGCCCGATCCTGTTCCAACACCTGTTCTGGTTCTTCGGCCATCCCGAGGTCTACATCGTGGCGCTGCCGGCCTTCGGCATCGTATCCGACCTGATCAGCACCCATGCGCGCAAGAACATCTTCGGCTACCGGATGATGGTCTGGGCCATCGTCGGCATTGGCGCGCTGAGCTTCGTGGTCTGGGCGCACCACATGTATGTCAGCGGCATGCACCCCTATTTTGGTTTCTTCTTCGCCACCACGACGCTGATCATCGCCATTCCGACCGCCATCAAGGTCTACAATTGGGTGCTGACCCTATGGCGTGGCGACATCCATCTCACCATACCTATGCTCTTTGCCCTCGCCTTCATCGTCACCTTTGTCAACGGCGGGCTGACCGGCCTGTTCCTCGGCAATGTCGTCGTCGATGTTCCGCTGTCCGACACGATGTTCGTCGTGGCCCACTTCCATATGGTCATGGGCGTCGCCCCGATCCTCGTGGTTTTTGGCGCGATCTACCACTGGTACCCGAAGGCTACTGGCCGGATGCTCAACGAGACCTTGGGCCGGTTCCATTTCTGGGTCACCTTCCTCGGCGCCTACCTGATCTTCTTCCCCATGCACTACCTCGGCCTGATGGGTGTGCCGCGGCGCTATGCTGAACTGACCGACATGACTGTTATGACGGAGTCGGCACACCATCTGAATTCGTTCATCAGCATCATGGCTTTCATCGTCGGCTTTGCCCAAATGGTGTTCCTGTTCAATCTGATCTGGAGCATCCGCCATGGCCGCGAGGCCGGCGGCAATCCGTGGCGGGCCACGACCCTCGAATGGCAGACGCCGCAAACACCGCCGGCCCACGGCAATTTCGGCAAGGACCTGCCGATCGTCTATCGCTGGGCCTATGACTACAGCGTGCCGGGCGCCAAGGAGGACTTCATCCCGCAGAACATGCCGGGCTCCTTCGGCCCCTCAAGGGAGCCGGCATGAGTGTCATCCTGGTCTTCCTGCTCGTCATCGCCGGCTTCGCCGGATGGTGGCTTTCGCACCAGAGGCTGATGACCAAGCCATGGCTCGAACAAGGCCTGGCCAGCGATTTTGTCGGCTTCGACCGGTCGGCGTTGCCCACCGCCAAGATCGGCCTCGGTGTCTTCCTCGCCGTCGTCGGCTGCCTGTTCGCGCTCTTCACCAGCGCTTATTTCATGCGGATGGCGGTGTCGGACTGGCAGCCGCTGCCGCTGCCGGGGCTGCTCTGGCTCAACACAGGCGTGCTGGTCTTGAGCAGCGTCGCGCTGCAATGCGCTGTCGTCGCGGCGCGCAAGCGGCAGGTCGACATGGTCCGGCTCGGCCTTGTCACGGCCGGGCTCACGGCGCTCGCCTTCCTGATCGGACAGCTCATCGCATGGCGACAGCTGACCGAAGATGGCTATCTGCTGAGCTCCAATCCAGCCAACAGCTTTTTCTACCTGATCACCGGCATGCATGGCCTGCACATAGTGGGCGGGCTGGTGGGCCTCGGCAGAACGACCGCCGGCGCCTGGAATGGAGCGCGGCCGGAGCGGCTTCGTCTCAGCGTCGAACTGTGCGCCATGTACTGGCATTTCCTGCTCTTCGTCTGGCTCGCCATCTTCGCGCTGCTGGCCGGTTGGGCCGCGACGTTCATCGACATTTGCCGACAGTTGCTGACCTAAGAGGATCAAGCGGATGGCAGAGACACTGACGCATATCGGCCAGACGGAGCCTCGGCCCGCAGGCTGGCAAGGCATTGCAGCCGACTGGTCCTCGGATCAGCGCGCGTTCAAGAACGTGTCCTGGGGCAAGGCCATGATGTGGATCTTCCTGCTCAGCGACACCTTCATCTTCGGCTGCTTCCTGCTCTCCTACATGACCGCGCGCATTTCGACCCGCGTGCCGTGGCCCAATCCGAGCGAGGTCTTTGCGCTTCGTATCGGCGGCTCGGATATCCCGCTGATCCTTATTGCCATCATGACCTTCGTGCTGATCTCAAGCAGCGGAACGATGGCCATGGCGGTCAATTTCGGCTACCGCCGCGACCGCCGCAAGACGGCAATCCTCATGCTTCTGACCGCGGCGCTCGGCGCGACCTTTGTCGGCATGCAGGCCTTCGAATGGACCAAGCTGATCACTGAAGGGGTACGGCCCTGGGGCAATCCCTGGGGCGCCGCCCAATTCGGTTCGTCTTTCTTCATGATCACCGGTTTCCACGGCACCCATGTGACGATCGGGGTGATCTTCCTGGTCATCGTGGCGCGAAAGGTGTGGCGCGGAGATTTCGACACCGGACGGCGCGGCTTCTTCACCAGCCGCACCGGCCGCTACGAGAACGTCGAGATCATGGGGCTGTACTGGCATTTCGTCGATCTGGTCTGGGTGTTCATCTTCGCATTCTTCTATCTTTGGTGAGAGGCAGACATGGCTGAAGCAACCGCAAACGGCCTCGGACAACACGCACTTAACGCTGGTCATGCGCATGAGGCCCCGGCGACGGGCACCGCCTATGCGGAGGTTCACCAGGAACACCCGATCAAGCTCTATCTGGTGGTCTGGGCGTGGCTGTTCATTCTCAGCACCTGCTCGTACCTGGTCGATTATTTCGGTCTTCACGGCTATCTCAGATGGTCGCTGATCCTGATCTTCATGATCCTCAAGGCAGGGCTGATCGTCGCCGTCTTCATGCACATGGCCTGGGAACGGCTGGCGCTGACATATGCGATCATCCTGCCGCCGATACTGGTGCTGGTGTTCGTGGCAATGATGGTGTTCGAAGCCGACTATACCCTTTTCACCCGGCTGGCGTTTTTCGGATCCGGGCCCTGATGCCCCATGCGTCGCGAACTCCGGCAAGGGAGGCCAAGATGACGATCGCAAACAGACTGAAGGACTTCATCGACGGCAAGGGAATTTCCTACGACACCGTCGCTCATCATCGCACTTCGACAAGCCGGCAGTCGGCGATAGCCGCGCATGTGCCCGGCAGCATCATGGCGAAATCCGTGGTCGTTCACCACGAGCTTGGCTATACGCTGGCCGTGGTTCCAAGCACCCACAGGATCGAACTCGGCAGGTTGCAAGACGTCATGAACAAGCGTCTCGGACTTGCCTCCGAAGACGAGGTGGTTTCGCTCTTCGGCGATTGCGACACCGGCGCCATCCCACCGATCGGCGCAGCCTACAATGTGCCGGTTATTGTCGATGAAAGCCTCGGCGATGCCGCCGACGTCTATTTCGAAGGCGGCGACCACAAAACGCTGGTGCATGTCAGCGGCAAGGACTTTCGCAGCCTGACCATGGGCGCATACCAAGCCCGCTTCAGTCACCCGGCTTACTGACGGCTTCGATCAACCTTGCACCGGCGCCCTCGCCGGTGCGGTGAGGCAGAATGTCCTCAACTCGCCGGTCTGGCGGGTGACTCCACGACCTTGCGGTAGACATGCCAGGTGGCGTGACCGAGGATCGGCAACACGACGGCCAGCCCGGCGAACACCGGCAGCGAGCCGATGATCAGGGCGACGGCGACAATCAGTCCCCAGACAGCCATGGTGATCGGGTTCGCCAGCACTGCACGCACCGAGGTGTGGATGGCTTCGTAGGCGCCGACGTCACGGTCGAGCAACAAGGGGAAGGCGATAACCGTTGTGCACAACACGACCACGGCGAAGACGAAGCCGATGGCGTGCCCCAGGATAATCAGCGTCCAGCCGCGTCCGGTGGCAAATATCTCATTGATGAAGCCGGATATCGATTCCGGCGGAGCCGGGCCGAAAAGATATTGGTAGAACATCTGCGCCGTCAAAAGCCAGGTGATGAAGATTGCAAACAGCATGATCCCGACCGCCGCGATGGCCGGCAGCGCCGGGGAATTCCTGACGTCGAAAGCGTGCCTCCAGGAGGTGTCGAGCCCAGCTTCCCGTCTGCGGCTGATTTCATAGAGACCTATCGCCGCGAATGGGCCAATCAGCGCAAAACCGGAAACCAGCGGAAACAACAACGGCAACGCATTGGCGCCCGAAGTCCAGGCGGCGAGCACAACGCCCACGAGCGGATAGATCAGGCAGAGAAAAACGATGTGCGACGGTTTGACCATGAAATCGTCGACGCCCCGCTTGAGCGCGTCGAAAAGGTCGGAAACACCGATTTTTCGAATTCTGGTATGTTCCAGCGTCTCGCTGGCGCCTGCTATCACATGAAAGCTTGCCATGACCGTTCCTCCAGACCTGGTCCGGTTAGGTCGCGGTTTCGCGGTGCTGCCGTTCTGCGTCATGGCCACGCAAAACCGCGACCTGCACCGCAATCAACATACTCTCTTGCCAGAGACTTGTCGCCCTTTGTCGGAAGAGCTCCGGCGGCCTGGCTAGCTCCGATGGTCTTTTTTCGATATTCTCGCACAGCGCCGTGCGCCCTTTCATGGGCGCGTAAAGGACGCTGTACGGCGTTGATTGGCGCATGATCTTTCCGAAAATCGATCCCGATTTTCAGGATCATACGCCAGGTCAAAGGTAACGGTCATGGACGGAAGGACGCTTCTCATACTCGGCCTTGGCATCGCTGCCCTGCTGATCCTGGGATTCTGTGCAATACCATCGTGATGTTCGAGCCAATCCTGATCTGCAACGCCTTCAATGCAGAAGTTACAGACCGGCCATCTCCACCCCCGATGGGTATTCCGACAAATGCGGCCATGCCGTCAACCTCAGGCTGACATGAACGCTCGCATTGCGACGGTGTCGGCAAGCAGTATGGCAAAGATTGCGAAAAGATAGAAAATCGAGAAGGCAAACAGCGCCTTTGCAGGCTTCGTCTCCTTGTCCGGAGCGACCAGAACCTTCCAGGCCTGCCAGATGAAGCCCGCGCCCAATGCAGCCGAAACAATTCCATAGAACCCGCTCGCGAATCCGAACGCCCAGGGCAGCACGCCGACTGGCGCCAGGAGCAGTGAATAGGCGAATATCTGTTTTCTGGTCGAGGCCTGGCCAGCTACGTTCGGCATCATCGGGATGCCGGCGGCGGCGTAATCGCCGACCTTGAACAGTGCGAGCGCCCAGAAATGCGGTGGCGTCCACAGGAAGATGATCAGGAACAGGATGAGGCTTTCAACGCCGATGGCGCCGGTTGCGGCCGCCCAGCCAATCACGGGAGGAAGAGCGCCCGCCGCGCCGCCGATAACGATGTTCTGCGGCGTCGAGCGCTTCAGCCACATCGTATAGATGACGACGTAGAAGAAGATGGTGAAGGCCAGCAACGATGCGGCAAGCCAGCCCACGAGCACGCCGAGCATCATGACCGAAAGCGCGGAAAGCCCCAGGCCGAAGCCGAGAGCTTCGCCCGGCATGACGCGGCCCGACGGAACCGGCCGCTTTGATGTGCGCGACATCAGCGCGTCGATGTCCGCGTCGTACCACATGTTCAGAGCCCCGGCCGCCCCTGCCCCGATCGCAATCGCACCGATTGCAATCACGGCGATGACCGGATTCATCGCGCCAGGCGCCGCCATCAGGCCAACGAAAGCGGTGAATACGGCAAGCGCCATGACCCGCGGCTTCAAAAGCGCGAAGAAATCACCCGCCGTCGCTTCCGAGAGGCGGATGCCGGTATCCTTGAGGCGGTTTTCCCTAGTCGACATCTCGGACCGATGGAAGCAGGCAGCCTAGGCCATGATCCCGAACTGAAGGCGCGCGCGAAAACTGAAACCCGGTCATTGCTTACGCCGCCCTTCGGTTTGGATAAGATCACAGTAAAACAAGATGTTAGACGCATGGCGGAGGAGCCAGGTCATTTGGAGAACGTTTTCAGATAGGCAATGACGTTGGCCACGTCTGCATCGTTCTTGAGGCCGGGAAACGCCATCTTGGTCCCTTTGACCATGGCCTTGGGATCGTGAAGATAGGTCGTCAGTGTTGGTTCGTCCCATTTGACGCCGGATTTGCCGGCCGCAATCATGGCATCGGAATATTTGAAATCCGGATGCGTACCGGCGGTGCGGCCGATGACGCCGTGCAGCGACGGACCGATCTTGTTCTTGTCCTCGTCTGCGATGTGGCAGACCTTGCATTTGGTGAAGACCTTCTCGCCAGCCGCAGTATCCTGAGCCTGGGATGGATTGGCGACGAAGGTTGCAACAGACACGACGGCGAAAAACGCGACCAAGCGCATGGCATTTCCTCCCTGATCGTCAAATGTGCCCGAGACGATCTGCGCATGCCGGTCCCACCAGCGATACGCCTTGCACGGCAGAACAGATTATCCGCTCCCCCCAAATGGAATTGCGGCATCTATATACCACCGAATCTGGCCGGCAGGTAGACGAGGTCGACCGTACAAAGGTTTAGGTGGTCCGCAGTGGCTCAAGGTACATCGGTGTTGCAGCTGCCGGCGACCTGGTTGACCGCTTCGCCGAACCCGGCGAGGTCGAAATCAGCCTCGCCGCGTCCCGACAGCAGCCCGAACCGCCACGAAAGCTGGAGCCGGTTCGCGGCGACAAGGCGCCTGATGCCATCGGCGCCATCGCGCACCAGCATCCTGCCACGCGGCCCGACCGACCAGCTTTCATCGAACTTGCTGCCCTGGTCGAGCGTGACCGACATGGTGATCTTGCGGCTGGCCGAGACGCCGTCGTTCAGTTGCAGCCATTCGGTCCAATGCGGCTCGCCGTTTGCCCGGCAGGCAATGGTCAGGATCGGGCTGTAGCTCAAGGCGCCGCCGCCGGTGATCAGCTTGTTGGTGGCGTACACGGAAGCCTTGACGAGGCCGTCTTCGCCCGTTTCGAACCGCCAATTGTCAGGCACCGTATCGGCTCGGGCAATGCCGCAGACCGAGACAAGGACCAGCGCGATTGCCGCAGCGTGTCTCAATTCGACGAACAGTCTCAACACGCCCTCCAACAGCCAAGCGGCTTTCAATAAGAGCGCAGATAATGATCAAAGCTTGGTCGCCACAGGCCGTCGCTCGCGAAGCGTGCCGTCTGTTGCAGTTTGGCAACGAAAAAGGCCGCCTCGAGGGCGGCCTTTCCTGGTTTCAGCGGAGCGCTGGTGTTGTCAGGCGTCCTTGTCGGCCTTCTTCTTCGGCGCTGCCTTCTTCTTGGGCTCTTCCGCGTCGTCGGCCTTCTTGTCGTCGGCCTTCTTGGCGGCGGCTTTCTTCGCCGGCTTCGCCTTGACGACGGTTTCGTCCTCTTCGTCGTCGGCCATCAGCTCTTCCTTGCTGACCTTGACGTCGGTGACCGAAATCTGGCCGAGCAGATGGTCGACCACCTTTTCCTCGAACATCGGCGCCCGCAGCGTGTTCAACGCTTCCGGGTTGTTGCGGTAGAACTCGAAGACTTCCTGCTGCTGGTTGCCCGGATAGCGGCGCACCTGCTCGAACAGGCCGCGCTGCAATTCCTCGTCCGATACGGTGACACCGGCCTTCTCGCCGATTTCAGCCAGCACCAGACCGAGACGCACGCGGCGCTCGGCAAGACGCAGATACTCGGCACGCGCCTCTTCTTCCGTCGTCTCTTCGTCGGCGAAGGTGCGTCCGGCCGCTTCCAGGTCACGATTGACCTGCGCCCAGATGTTGTTGAACTCGGCGTCGACGAGCTTCGACGGCGCCTCGAACGAGTAGGACGCGTCGAGCTGGTCGAGCAGCTGGCGCTTGACCTTCTGGCGCGTCATGGCGCCGAACTGGTTCTCGATCTGGCCGCGCACGACGTCGCGCAGGCGCTCCAGCGACTCCAGGCCGAGGTTCTTGGCGGTCTCGTCGTTGATTTCCAGCGCGCCGGGCTGGGACACTTCTTTGACGGTGACGTCGAAGGTCGCTTCCTTGCCGGCCAGATGCGCCGCCTGGTAGTTCTCCGGGAAGGTCACGGTGACCTGCTTTTCGTCACCGGCCTTGGCGCCGACAAGCTGATCCTCGAAGCCGGGGATGAACTCCTTCGAGCCCAGAACCAACGGCTGATCGGTGCCGGCGCCGCCATTGAAGGCCTCGCCGTCGATCTTGCCGACATAGTCGATGGAGACGCGGTCGCCATTGGCGGCCTTGCCGGTCTTCGGCTCGTAGCTGCGCGCCGATTCGGCAACGCGCTGGACCTGCTCGTCGATGTCGGTATCCGGCACGTCGAACACCTGGCGTGTCACCTTGATGTCGGAAAAGTCCTTGATCTCGATCGCCGGAATGATCTCGTAGTTGAGGCGGAACTCGAAGTCGGCGCCGCCGGCCAGGATCTTCTCGGCTTCCTTCTCGTCCTCGGTCATGATGACTTCGGGCTGCATGGCAGCCTTTTCGCCACGCCCGGTGATGATCGAACGGGTCGAATCATTGAGGATCTCGTTGACCACTTCGGCCATGAACGACTTGCCGTAGACCTTGCGCAGGTGCTGCACCGGCACCTTGCCGGGACGGAAGCCGTTGATGCGGACCTTGTTCCTGGCATCCGAGAGCCGCGCCATCAGCTTGGCTTCCATGTCACCGGCCGGCACGGTGATCTTGATCTCGCGCTTGAGACCGGAGTTGAGCGTTTCGGTGACCTGCATCGTAAAACCTTTGTTTTCACCAATGAGACTGCCACGGCCTCTGCCGTTTACAGCCTGCCGGTATATTCTTGCCGGGAATGGCTTTTGGTACGGAACCTGGCGATTTGACCGAAAATACGGCTCAAACTCTCCCAAACTGCGTTCCAAAATGTGAATAAGTTCTTGTTTTTCCTACTTCTTATCACATTCTGTAGAAGCGGATCGTCGCGTCCCGTCACATTTGACACGCCTTTTGTCACAGGCGAGGCTAATTTTCAACAGTCTTCGCATTCCGGCGAACAACCAACAATGGCCCTGACCCGACATCTTGTCTCTGACCCACATCTTGGCTCTGACATTGACAGAATGATGGCTACATGTGATTGCCGGTCCATGCGGATGTGGCGGAACTGGTAGACGCCCTGGATTTAGGTTCCAGTGCCGAAAGGCGTGGGGGTTCGAGTCCCTTCATCCGCACCATTCACACCTTGGCCGTTTTACCTGCCTACTCCTGTTCCCGACTCTGTCTTTCCTTGGCGCAGCCCTGCGCCTGACGAAAGTCCTACCGATTGATCGCTTGAGACATAGCCCACAATGAGATCAACTCATTGCGGGGAAATGGCGGGACAACAATGACACTTGAATACTGGAACAAGGCGCACATCTGTGGCCTGCTCTCGGTTCGCTTCGGGCTCACGAGCTATCTTGAAATCAACACGAGCACCACTGGCTTCAGGTACGCGGAAGCACGGCAATTGGGTTTTCAGCCCTGCATGCGTCTGGTCTATCGGGCGACTGAGCCGCCGCTCGATGGCCTCCCTGTCGATTTCACCTCCGCAGATGAAGATATCGCCGCATGCCTCGAAGACACGCGCCTGAAGGGACAGACGTTCGACCTCGTCTTCGTTGATCCGCATCACACATACGAGTGCTCGGCGCGAGACATCAGGGAGGCTTACCGCATGGTCGCGCCCGGGGGTGCCGTGGTGGTGCATGATTGCCTTCCCCCTGACCGGGCGGCAGCCAATCCCGCTTTTTTCCACGGCGAGTGGTGCGGCGTGACCTACAAGGCATACATCGATTTCGTTCTGGGCAATCCGGATCTCGACTATTTCACCGTCGATGCCGATTACGGTTGTGGTGTCATTTTGAAGCCCGCGGGAACTGGCGCGAAGATAAAGAACTGGCTGCGCGCCAGGCGCGCTCGGGGATTGAAAGCCGAGTGGCTTGCGATCGGCAATGATTTCGATGCGGCGTTCGACAAGCTTGTCAGCAACAAGACAAGACTTTTGCGCCTGGTCGATTTTCGCCTGCTTCGCAGAAAGCTTGGCTGAAACGATCGTCGGCCAGCCCCTTATCAACGGCACTATGAAGCGGTGACATGGTCGACGATTTTGTTTGCGTCGACCAATCCCAGCATTGCCCCAAGAGCTTTAGGCTACGCCTCGAACACTCGGCCTGTGAACCACTCGGCCAGCTTTGCAAGCTCCGGCCCCAGCACACGATCGTCGTCGACAGGCGGCACGATATCTCTGACCTCAGCGACGAATGATTGCAGCGCCGGCGGCGTGCGTTGCGTGACATACAGCGCTTGCGAGGCGATCATCGCCAGCATCGCCATGGCCGCGTCGACGCAGCGCCCGGCGGTTGCTTCCTTGGTCCAGGCGAAGAACGCCGTCGTGGCGACATCGTCCTGCCCGGCGCCGGCTGATTCTGTGCCCGGAATGAAGGTGCGCTGCGCGGCCAGCTTGGCTTGTTCGAGATAGCCGGTGATCGCCATCGGCACGTAGCCGACATTGCCGTGGCCGTCGCTGTCGGCTGAGTGTCGTCCGGTCATCAAAAGGTCGGGCAGCAACGACACCTTGCCGTTCAGCAGTTTTGAGGCGTGACGGTCGCAGAGCAGGCAGATGTCGGCCCATATCGCCGCCAGATCGTCCAGCGCCGGCGTCGCCATGGCGTTGTGATAGCCGCCCGTGCTGATGCACCGACCGAGCGGATGTGTGTCGTCGGGCGGGATGTAGACCGGATTGTCCGATATCGAGGCCAGCGACACGGTGGCCGCCCGCTCCGCCGTCGCCAGCGCACGATGCGCCTGACCGAGGACGCGCGGCACGATGCGGTAGCTGACCGGAGCCTGATAGTTGCGTCGCCCATCGCCGGCGCCGACCAGAAATTCCCGCAACCCCTGCAGGGCAGCCGCTTCATGCTCATCGCCCCAAAGCGCATCGAGGGCTGCGTCGTAGTGTTCGAGCGGGGCGCGAAAGGCTTCGATCGACAGTGCGAACACCTTGTGCGCCATCTGGAGGCGGCGGCGCGCCGCTAGCGCTGCATCGGCCACCAGGGCGGCGGCACAGGGCGAGCCGTTGATCAGCGAGCCCCGTTCCTTGACCTCCAGGTCGAAGCGTGTCGAAAGCTCGGCAAACAGCGGATAGAGCGCCAGGATCTCGCCGGCGCCGCCCTGACCCGAGGCCGGCACCGTTGGCATCGGTCTGCCGTCGAGCATTGCGGCAACGGCGAGCGCGATGCGCGGCGTTGTGGCGGCGTTGCCTTCGATGAAGTTCGTCAGGCGGGCAAGCACAATCGCCCTGACCACGCGATCCGGCAAGGCATCGCCGAACGAGGTGGCGGCGGCAAACGCCTTGATGCGCGCATGGCGGTCCCGCTCGTCAGGTTCGAGCTTGCGGCTCGCCAGCTCCCCCATGGCGGTGGTGACGCCATAGATGACCGGTGGCGGATCGGTTTCAATGAGCTTGAGGAACGAGGCCCGGCATTCGGCAATGCGCTGCAGGGCCTTCTCGCCGATCTCCACCGTGTCCTTCCTCCAGGCGACGCGGAAAACAGTGTCGAGGTTGATGTCCTCACGCGTCGACAGGCTAACTGGCATGCTTCACACCACGGCAGGTACGGATACTAATAGAGCGGTTCCTCGAACAGCGTCTTGTCGCCGTCCACCAGCGCCTTGATCTGCGCGGTGCCGTCGCCGGCAAGCGCGAGGCGGATGCCGAACGGGCGCACCCGCATGTCGTTCTGGATCGCCATCCCCTCGCCTTCCGGCAGATAGAAGCGCTCGATGCCGTAGTCCGGCGCGATGGTCATGCCTTCTCCGCGAAGGTCCCAGCCCTCGGCGACGTGACCGACAATATCAGCCTCGTCGGCAGCGGCCGGCGTTGGCGCCTTGCCGAACCAGGCGGTCGTCGGCTGCCAATAACCGTCGGCGCCCTTCTTCAGGCGCACGACAATCGAGGTATCGTCGCTGGACAATTTGTCGGGCGGAATGTTGGCGATCATTTTCACCGGTATGCGCGAAATCTCGTAGCCAAGAATAATATAGTCGCCGCGCAGGAGGTCGCGCGGATCGACAGGCTCGATCTTCAGCAGCACTTCCTTGCCGTTGCGCAGGATCGCCGCCCGGCCGGCGATGATCCAGCTCAGGAAGCCTATCTGGACGAGCGCCAGCACCAGCGCCGAGATAACAAGTCTCTTCCCGGTCATCATGCTGTGGCTCCCTTGGCAACTGCGCCCTTCATGCGTTTTTCCACGCGGATGATGACCAGCGCAAGGATGCCGAGCAGCACTGCGGCGGCCAGGAAGAAGCCGGCCGTATCGAGCATCGATTGCAAGGTCACCACATAGATGATGGCGAGTTCGAAGGCGAAGCCGAGATAGGCAAGCCAGCGCAAACCGCGGCTCTCCCGTCCTGCCAGCACGATTGCCGCGACAATGCCGGCCAGCGCGACGACCGAGGCGATTGCGAAACCATTGTTGTAGGTGCTTTTGCCGGCCAGTTCGAACTGGATCATTGCCAGGCCGGTGAGGAAGCCGAGCAGCGCATGCAAGGGTAAGCGGCCGCCGAGTTGCATGATCCTGTCGATCGGGTCGGGCGCGAAGACCGAGGCCGCGAACAGCAGCGCTGAGACGACCACCAGCGGGATCGCCACCTGCAGCGTGTCGTGGTTGGTGACCAGCAGCACAAGATAGAACAGCACCGACAGGATGATCAGGTGCCGCGCCGGCTGGCTGCGGGTCCAGAACGAGACGGCAAACAACACGATCGCCATGACGACGAAGCCATGTGGAAATTCGCTGCGGCTGTAATAATCGAAGCCTTTGAGGAACAGCCAGGCATCGGCGATGCCGACCGACGCCACGGTCAGCGGGTTCGAACGCAGCGCCACCGCCGCCAATGCCGTGCCGGCGCCCCAGGTGACGAGAGCCGATGCCTCGTCGCCGGACAAATGATACATCTGGCCGATCAGCGCGATCGAACCGCCGAAAGCCGCTGCCGCCACGATCCACAGCGCCTCGCCGATCGCCGCATGGTCGCGCATCTTCAACAGCGCGCCGCCGACATAGCCGCCAAGGATGACGGCAAAGAGTGCCAGAACGCGCGCCAGCCGCGGGATCGCGTCCCAGTTGGCGGCGACGAAAATCAGGATGGCGGCGCCGAACAGCAAGGCGGCCATCATCGCCAAGATCGAGCCGAAGCTGAGCGACTTCCGCTCGTTGGCCTCGACATCGCGTGCCAGGGAATCGGCAATGGTGGCGTCGATCAGCCCGGCCTGCCGCCAACGCGCGATATCCGCCCTGACCCGCGACGAATAGCTCGCCATGCTGCTTCTCCCCCAGTTTGGTCTTTTTTCAGCCGATCCGGTCAAGCCGTTGACGCCAAGGCATTTTCCGATTCGGGTTTCTTTGTGTCAGGTCCGTGAACGCTCGTTAATGCTGCATTGCACAATTTGCATTGCTGCCATGCAGCCATAGCGCTTTTAAATCGATATGGGTCCGCCTATTTATGGTTCGTACACGAACGGAATGATCCGCAAGAAAGACGAAACGAGAACTACCATGAACCTGATCCGCAACTACCGCAACTGGCGCCGCTACAGGGACACCGTGTCCGAGCTGAGCCGCCTGAGCAACCGTGAACTGACCGACCTCGGCATCAGCCGCAGCGACATTCCCTACGTCGCTCGCAAGGCGGTCTAATTCTTCGGACCGCAAATGGTCCGAACCAGTTTTGAAAAAGAGAACGACAATGAACCTGATCCGCAACTATCGTAACTGGCGCGTTTATCGCGAGACGGTTACCGAGCTGGGTCGCCTTTCGAACCGCCAGCTGCATGACCTCGGTATCGTCCGCGACGAAATCAAGATCATCGCCCGCCGGGCGATCTAACCAGAATTTCGCCAGGGTCGACCTCCTCCCCGACCCTGACGGATCCGGTCAACCTTCACCTCCTCCCGAGGGTTGACCACCAAAACGGCGCCCGCCGCACCTCCTCCCGCGGCGGGCGTTGTTTCCCCGGGGCAAAACGAATTTTTGCCCCAAAGGCTTCGCCCCTTGTAAAAATGGCGAAACAGTTTTCGTCAAAGCCGACCTCCTCCCCGGCGATGACGAATAGGCCCGACCTTCACCTCCTCCCGAAGGTTGGCCACCAAAACGGCGCCCGCTGCACCTCCTCCCGCGGCGGGCGCTGTTTCCCCGGGGCAAAACGAATTTTGCCCTAGAGGCTTCGCCCCTTGTAAAAATGGCGAAAGAGTTTTCGTCAAAGCCGACCTCCTCCCCGGCGATGACGAATATGGTCGGCCTTCACCTCCTCCCGAGGGTCGACCCCAAAAACGACACCCGCCGGACCTCCTCCCCCGGCGGGTGTTGTTGTTTTCAGGGGTTGATTTCTTCAGCAGCAGTTTGCGCCGCGTCACGCACGGCAATTGCAATCGCCGCACCAAGCGATTATTCCGGCGCTCATGAGCAAAAATCCCATCCACATCATCGGCGGCGGCCTCGCCGGCTCCGAAGCTGCCTGGCAGGCAGCGCAAGCCGGCGTTCCCGTCATCCTGCATGAAATGCGGCCCGTGCGAGGCACCGATGCGCACAAGACCGATAGCCTGGCCGAGCTGGTCTGCTCCAATTCCTTCCGCTCCGACGATGCCGACAACAACGCCGTTGGCCTGCTGCACGCCGAAATGCGGCTGGCCGGCTCATTGATCATGAGCGCAGGCGACGCCAACCAGGTGCCTGCCGGCGGCGCGCTTGCCGTCGACCGCGATGGATTCGCCGATGCCGTGACGAAAAAACTCGAAGCCCACCCGCTGATCACCATCCAGCGCGAGGAAGTGCCAGGTTTGCCGCCGGCGGATTGGGACCAGGCGATCGTGGCCACCGGTCCGCTGACCGCGCCCTCACTAGCCCAGTCGATCGCGGAAGCGACCGGCGCCGATGCGCTCGCCTTCTTCGACGCCATCGCACCAATCGTCCATTTCGACACGATCGACATGGATACCTGCTGGTTCCAGTCGCGCTACGACAAGGTCGGACCGGGCGGCACCGGCAAGGACTACATCAACTGCCCCATGGACAAGGACCAGTACCTTGCCTTCGTGCAAGCGCTGGTCGACGGCCAGAAGACTGAATTCAAGCAATGGGAAGGCACGCCCTATTTCGACGGCTGCCTGCCGATCGAGATCATGGCCGAGCGCGGCGTCGAGACGCTGCGCTACGGGCCGATGAAGCCGATGGGGCTGACCAATGCGCACAATCCGACGGTGAAGGCCTATGCCGTCGTCCAACTGCGGCAGGACAATGCGCTGGGCACGCTCTACAACATGGTCGGTTTCCAGACCAAGCTCAAGCATGCCGAGCAGGTGCGCGTCTTCCGCACCATACCGGGTCTCGAAAACGCCGATTTCGCCCGCCTCGGCGGCCTGCACCGCAACACCTACATCAACTCGCCGACCTTGCTCGATGCTTCTCTGCAGCTGAAGTCGCGCCCAGGCCTGCGTTTTGCCGGCCAGATCACCGGCTGCGAAGGCTATGTCGAAAGTGCCGCCATCGGCCTGCTCGCCGGCCGCTTCGCCGCCACTGAGCGGCTTGGCCAGGCACCGTCGCTGCCGCCGCTCACCACCGCTTTCGGCGCCTTGCTCAACCACATCACCGGCGGCCACATCGTCTCGGACGACGAGCCGGGAAAGCGTTCCTTCCAGCCGATGAATGTGAATTTCGGCCTGTTTCCGCCAGTGGAAGCCCCGAAGACGGAGGGCAAACGCATGCGCGGCAAGGACAAGACATCAGCCAAGCGGCACGCCATCACATCGCGCGCACGCGCCGATTGCCGACAATGGCTGGGACTGCCGGCGCAAACGGAAACAGCCGAAGCGGCGGAATAGCTTGCTGTTCTGATGGACCTCTAGCGTACGGTAAGATACTATCCTACTTTACGCTCAAACGAGGCATCCATGGAATCCGCCGAAAAACTCTCCGTCACCGTCACGCCTGCCATGGCTCGCATGATCCGTGAAAAAGTCGAGGACGGCTCCTTCGGATCGGCAAGCGAAGTCATCCGCGCCGCGCTTCGCGCCTTCCAGCGCGAAGAGGACGAACATGCCGAGCGCATGGCGTCGATCAGGGCGCGGGTAAAGGCTTCGATCGAGGACAAAAGGCCTGCTGTTCCGCTCGACGAGGCGATCGACCGGGTAAAGAGCCGGATTTCGCAACTGGCGAGAGAGAGCGATGATCCAGCGTCTCGCCGTCGTTCTTAGCGAAAATGCGATCTCCGACCTCGAAGCGATTGGCACCTACATCTTTGAGAACAGTGGCAGCGAAAATATCGCCAACGGTTTTGTCGATCGAATCAAGGATCGTTGCCAGAACATCGGCAATGCTCCTCGCGGTGGCCGCCCACGCGGCGACATCTTGCCGGGACTACAGAATCGTCCCGTTCGAACATTCCGCCATCATCGCCTATGTCATGGACAATGATCTCGTCCATATCGTCAACGTCTTCTATGGCGGACGTGACTACGAAGCGCTGATGCGAGATAGCGGCGAACCGTCTTGATAGACGACTACTTCGCCGGCTCGGCATTCGCCGCCGGTAACCCCGGCTTGCCTGCCTCATCAGGATTTCTTCTGACATAGGCAGCCTTCAGGCTTTCCGACGTTTCGCGCGAGCCGTCATGGCTCCAGCCAGGCGGCTTGATCAGGTAGTTCAGGCGATCGCTCAAGGTCAGCCCCGGCGCAAAGGCATCCCTGAACATGCCGATCCATTCATGGAACGCCACTTTCAGCGGATTGAAGGTGCCGAGATTCCTGACGATGCCATAGCGCGGCCGGTCTTCCTCCAGTTCCCCGACGAAGGTGCCGAACATGCGGTCCCAGATGATCAGCGTGCCGGCATAGTTGGCGTCGAGATAGCGTGGATTGGTGGCGTGGTGGACGCGGTGGTGCGACGGCGTGTTGAAGATGAATTCGAACCAGCCCCACATCTTGCCGATGGTCTCGGTGTGGATCCAGAACTGCCAGACCAGGTTGAAGCCGAAGGTGAAGGCAATGACCGCGGGATGAAAGCCAAGCAGCACCAGCGGCGCCTGCAGCACGAACATGAAGGTGAACAGGCCGGTCCAGCTTTGCCTGAGCGCCGTCGACAGATTGTAGTGCTGGCTGGAATGGTGGTTGACGTGCTCGGCCCACACCCAGCGCACCCGGTGCGCGATACGGTGATAGACGTAGTAGCGCAGATCATCGAGCAGGAACGCGGCGAGGAACACCCAGACCGACAGGCCGAGATTGAAGATGCGGAATTGCCAGAGCCACAGCAGCGCCCAGTAGGACACCACGCCAAGCAGCAGCCCGGCAACGACATTGCCGGTGCCCATCATCAGGCTGGTCAAGGTGTCGCGCGTCTCGAACGAGCCCCTGGCGCGGCCGCTGCGCACCAGCCAAAGCTCGATCAGGATCGCGACAACGAAGAACGGGATGGCCAGTTGGGTGACCTGCGGGAAATTGTAGTCGCCCATCACGCGGCCTCCCTGGTGGAATTCGAGTGTTGCGGCTCAAGCGCTTGCAGCAAGCCTTGCGCATCCGTTGCGCTGGCAAAGCGGAAGCGGCCGCCCTTCCAGGTGAAATCGGCGAGCCGCAGCGAGACCATATTCCCGTCTCCTGCGTTCAAAACCGCAACACCCTGAGGCGTGACGATGCGCGTCAAGAAGCAGTCGCCGATGCTGTGAACGATACCAATGCGCCCTCGCCCGATATCCAGAAACGCCGTCCTGGCGTCCGCCGTCAGGCGAACCACCGCCGCGATCTCGTCGGGAAAATCCTCGGCGAATCGGCTCAATGCCTGATCGGCGCCACCGAGCGTCGCCGTCTTGCTGCCGCCGGTGAAATGCACCGCCGCAACCGACAGCGCGATGCCAAGGGCGACGATCGCGACCAGCAATGGCAAGCTCATGGATCGGTATCTCCTCCGGCCGGCCTGTTGTCTGCGGCAACAGTTCTGGCTCGGAAAGCTCTTAGCATGATTGACGTTTACGTCAAAGTGCCGCCCAACCCTTGGTCGCACGACGCAGCAGCAGCCAGTGCCGGCGCAAGGCAGACAGCCGCGCCACACCGTCGAGCGGCGAGCCATTCTCCATCTTGCCGAGATAGGCGCGCGACAGGGTCAACGGCAGAAATGCCGGGCGTAGCGAAACCGGCAAGGCCGATGCGCCCCGTTCAAAGGCGGTGAGATGCTCCCGCGCCAGCGCCATCATCGCCGCCACCGCGCGCTTGGCGCCGGGACCGCCGTCACCAGTGATGAATTCCTGCGGCGAAGAGCCGGCCGCAGCGAGGATATCGGCCGGGACAAAACACTGTCCGCGCCTGCGGTGCAACGGCAACAGCAGCAACAGGCCGGTCATCGCCTGCGCACAGCCTGCCCTGCCCGCCAGTTCGGCAAAGCGCGGCGCCTCGACGGGATCGAGCGTCATCGCCGCAAGCTGGATGAGTGCCGCGGCCGTCTCGCCGCAATAGCCTTCCAGATCGGTGCGCGACGGCATCGGGTCGTCGTAGAGGTCGAAAATGCGCGCATCGAGCATGTTCTCGAAGGCCAGTTTCGGCAGATTGAATGTCGCTATGGTGGCATTCAAGGCTACGGCTGTGGGATGGCCGGCGCCCGCCTCGCCGCCGGCGGCAATGACATCGCGCCACCATTGCAGCCGCACCTCGCCAGGCAACGCCTCATGGATGCGATCGCGGATGCCTGCGATCTCGGCATTGAAGGCATAGAGCGAAAACAGCGCGTCGCGCTTGTCCGCCGGCGCGTAAAGCGCGGTCAGATAGCGGTCATGGTCGGCGGCGCGCACCGCGTCCATGACGATTTTGGCATTTTGAGACATATCAATCGACGGCAATGAGCGCGGCGGCCACGGCGCGCTCTTCCGCCAGAAGGACATTGTAGGTCCGCACCGCGGCGCCGGTCGACATCGGGTCGGACGCGATGCCTGCCGCCTTCAGCGCGGCCCGCAGTGCGGTGGGCAATGGCCTGAGATCCCTGCCCATGCCGACCAGCAGGATCTCGACCTTGTCGGCCTCAGTCAGCAGCCTGTCGAAATCCGCCACCGTCAGCGCCAGAGGATCCGCCGGCTCCCAGCCATGGATGCCGGATGGCAGACAGAGCAGCGAGCCGCGATGCGACATGTCCGCAAAGCGGAACCCGCCATTGCCATAGGCTTCGATCGGCGCGCGGCCTGGAAAATGCGCCTCGCGGATGACGATGCCTTTGCTGGTCACCGTTTTGTCACCCCTTCGGGGCGGCGCGTCAGGTCGCGACCGCCTTGCCGCCATTGACCGGCTTCTCCTCGTCGGACGAAGCCTGCGGCCGCAGCTTGAACAGGATCAGCAGCGGTGCAGCGATGAAGATCGACGAATAGGTGCCGAAGACGACGCCGAACAGCATGGCCATCGTGAACGAGCGGATCACCTCGCCGCCGAACAGCACCAGCGCCAGCAGCGCCAGGATCGTCGTCACCGAGGTCAGCGTCGTTCGCGACAGCGTCTCGTTGATGGCGTTGTTCAACAGTTGCGGCAGCGGCATCCGCTTGTATTTTCGCAGATCCTCTCGAACACGGTCATAGACCACGATCGTGTCGTTCAGCGAATAGCCGATAATGGTCAGGATCGCCGCCAGCGATGACTGGTTGAACTCCAGTCCGGTGATGACGAAGAAGCCAAGTGTCATGACCACATCGTGCACCGTCGCCACGATGGCGCCGACCGCGAACTGCCATTCGAAGCGGAACCAGACATAGACCAGGATGCCAAACAACGCGACCAGCATGGCGATCGTGCCTTGCTTGGCGAGTTCGCCCGAGACAGTCGGTCCCACCACTTCGACGCGGCGGAAGTCATAATTGTCCTGCAGCTCGCCGCGCACCTTGTCGATGACCGTCTGCTCGGCATTCTCGCCGCCATCCTGCGAGCCGACACGGATCAGCACGTCGTTCGGATCGCCGAACTGCTGCACCTGGACTTCGCCGATGTTGAGTTCGGTCAGCCGCCCGCGAATGTCGGCGATGTCGGCGTTGCCGGTCTTGGCCTTCACCTCGATCAGCGAGCCGCCCTTGAAGTCGATGCCGTAGTTGATGTCGACGGTCATGAACAGCACGACCGAAAGCACCGAAAGGATGCTCGACAGCGCGAAGGTCCAGCGGCGGATGCCCATGAAGGGGATCTTCGTGCCGGGCGGAATGAAAGTCACCGGCGCCTTCGGCAGTTCCTTCGGGCGGGCCCGGCGCAGCCAGATCGAGACCAGCAGGCGGGTGAAGGTGAAGGCGGTGAAGACCGTCGTCAGGATGCCGATGGCGAAGGTGATGGCAAAGCCCTTCACCGGCCCGGTGCCGAGATAGAACAGCACCACCGTCGCGATCAGCGAGGTGACGTTGGAATCGACGATGGTCGCCAGCGCCTTGGTGAAACCGGTATCGATCGCCTGGATCACCGAACGGCCGTTTCGTCGTTCCTCGCGGATACGTTCATAGATCAGCACGTTGGAATCGACCGCCATGCCGATGGTCAGCACGATACCAGCAATACCAGGCAAGGTCAGCGTCGCGCCGAGCAGCGACAACAGCCCGACGATCATCGCCACGTGCACCGCCAGCGCGATGTTGGCGAGGAAGCCAAGGAAGCCGTAGGCCACGAACATGAACACGACGACGAGGATCGAGCCGATGATGCCGGCGACCTTGCCGGCATGGATGGAATCCTGGCCGAGACCAGGACCAACGGTACGCTCTTCGATAACCGTCAGCGTCGCGGGCAAGGCGCCGGCGCGCAGCAACACGGCGAGGTCGTTGGCGCTCTGGGCGGTGAAATTGCCCGAAATCTGGCCGGTGCCGCCGAGGATCGG
The DNA here is from genome assembly GCA_014189435.1 of Mesorhizobium loti. Classification (NCBI taxonomy): domain Bacteria; kingdom Pseudomonadati; phylum Pseudomonadota; class Alphaproteobacteria; order Hyphomicrobiales; family Phyllobacteriaceae; genus Mesorhizobium; species Mesorhizobium loti. The sequence goes on along the minus strand of CP050293.1, from coordinate 2,071,174 downwards.
CTCACGAATCTGCGGCGCCGAGATCACCTGGTTGTCGAGGATGATGGCGAACAGCTTGCCGACATTCTGCGAGGTCGCCTGGCCGAAACGCGCTGCACCCTTCGAATCGAAGCGGAACGAAACCACCGGCTCGTTGTTCTGCGAATTGTATGTCGCCTGCGCATCGACGAGATTTTCACCCGAAACGATGACGCGGTTCTCGATCAGATAGGGAACCGGCGGATCGTCCTGCGAATACAGTACCGACGAGCCGGCAGGCGGACGGCCATTGAGCGCGTCCTGCACCGGCATCGACTGGTCGACCATCTGGAAGGTCAGCTTGGCGGTCTGGCCAAGGATTTCCTTCAGCCTTTGCGGGTCCTGAAGACCCGGCACCTGGACAAGGATACGGTCGTCGCCCTGCCGCTGCACGATAGGTTCAGTCGTGCCGAGTTCGTTGACGCGGCGCTCGACCACCTCGATCGACTGCGCCAATGCGGTCGATGTGCGGTATTTGATGCCGGCGTCGGTCACGTTGAATTTGAGCAGGCCGGGCTCGGAATCGTCGAGCGTCATTTCCTGGATGGAGCCGCCGGTGAACAGGCCGGCAGCGACCGGATCGGTCAGCGTCTTCAGCGCCGTCTTGGCGGCATCGATCTGGGCGGGATCGGTGATGCGGACCTGCAAGACCCGTCCCGTGCCGGCAAGGCCGGTATAGCCGATCTTGGCGTCCCGCAGCAGGGTGCGGATTTCGTCGCGCGTCGTCTCCAGCCGGTCCTTGATCAGATCATTCTGATTCATCTCCAGCAGGATATGCGAGCCGCCCTGCAGATCGAGGCCGAGCGTCATCTGACGCTTCGGCACCCAGCTGGGCAGTTGGGCCAAGGTGCTTGCGGGGATGAGATTGGGCGCGGCGAGGATCACTGTGATGGCCACGGCCACCCAGATCAGGATCATCTTGAAGCGCGAAAAATACAGCATATGGCGTCGTCCGTCAGAGCGTGTCCGCGGATCGCTCCGCCTGAAATTGGATTACTTCTTGGCGTTCTGGTTGGCCACCGGCTCGCCCTTGACGCGCACATCGGCGATCGTCGAACGGAGCGCCGTCACCTTCAGGCCGCTGCCGAGGTCGATCTCAAGCTCGTTATCGTCGATCACCTTGGTCACCTTGCCGACGAAACCGCCACCGGTGACGACCGTATCGCCGCGACGGACCGCCGCCAGCATCTCGCCGCGCTTCTTCAACTGCGTGCGCTGCGGCCGGATGATCAGAAAATACATGATCACGAAAATCAGGACAAACGGCAAAATGCTGATGAACATATCGGGAGAGGCGCCGGGCATCGAAGTACTCCTGAATTTTGAAAAAAGCCGCGAGGCGGCCCCGTGAAATTTGGCCGGAATATAGTCGGTAAAGTTCTCAATGCAACTGCGGGACCGGGCAAATACGCTGCTTTTCCGGCCTGTTGGCCCGTGTTACAGCATGGCATCGAAGGCCGCGACCCGGTTTTTGGAAAAGATCGCGCTCAAACAAAAGGTTGGCGGCGGTTTCGAAACTGCGGGAATCGAATAGGTTCCGGCGTCGCACCTCCCTAAAAGCCAAGACAAAAAGACGTAGAAATGACCGACAGCAGCCTAGATGCACTCAACCAGAAACTCGACCGGCTGATCGAGGCGGTCAGCCGCCTCGCCCCGCCGCCGGTGCCTCAAACCGACCTCGGCGAGGCCGACTGCTTCGTCTGGCAGGCCGATCCCGGCTATCTGGAGCCGGTGCGCAAGGTCAACCGCGTCGACATCGGCCTGATCCGTGGCGTCGACCGCGTCCGCGACATCCTGGTCGACAACACCGAACGCTTCGCCGCCGGCTATCCGGCCAACAACGTGTTGTTGTGGGGCGCGCGCGGCATGGGCAAATCGTCGCTGGTCAAGGCCGTGCATGCGGAGATCAACGCCAAGGCCAAGTCCGACCTGCCGTTGAAGCTGATCGAAATCCATCGCGAGGACATCGACACGCTGCCGAAGTTGATGGGATTGCTGAAGGCAGCCCCTTTCCGCTTCATCCTGTTTTGCGACGACCTCTCCTTCGACCATGACGACACTTCCTACAAGTCGCTCAAGGCAGCGCTCGAAGGCGGCGTCGAGGGCCGCCCGGTCAATGTCATCTTCTATGCCACCTCGAACCGCCGGCATCTGTTACCGCGCGACATGATCGACAATGAACGCTCGACCGCCATCAACCCGTCCGAAGCGGTCGAGGAAAAGGTGTCGCTGTCGGATCGCTTCGGCCTGTGGCTCGGCTTCCACAAATGTTCGCAGGACGAGTATCTCGACATGATCGACGGCTATGTCAGCCATCATGGCCTGGCCATCGCCCCCGAGCAGTTGCGCGCCGAGGCGCTGGAATGGGCAACGACGCGCGGCAGCCGCTCGGGCCGCGTCGCCTGGCAATTCACCCAGGACCTGGCTGGACGGCTCGGCAAACCGCTCAAGGACTAACCCGTCTCGAAGCCGAACTGAAAAAGCCCGTTCCTTGCGGAACGGGCTGAGCCGGCGGGCGGACTGGAGGTCAGACGTCCCGCAAATTGCTTTTTTCTTCTATTCGAGATAGCCGGACGGATCGACCGGGGCGGAGTTCTTGCGCACTTCGAAGTGCAGCTTCGGCGAGTCCGTCGTGCCGCTCATACCCGACAGCGCGATTTCCTGGCCGCGCTTGACCTTCTGGCCGCGCTGCACCTCGATCGAGCTGGCGTGACCGTAGACGGTGACCAGGCCATTCTCGTGACGCACCAGCACCGTGTTACCGAATTCCTTGAGGCCGTCGCCGGCATAGATGACGACGCCGTTCTCGGCCGCCTTGACCGGCGTGCCCGAGGGCACGGCGATGTCGACGCCGTCCTTGCCGGAGCCGAAACCGGAGATCACACGGCCGCGCACCGGCCAGCGCATCTTGCCGATGCCGGTGGCGTCGGGCGCGACTGCATCGTCGTCCTCGGCCTGCTGGATGACCTTCGAATCTTTCTTCGGCGGCGTGTAGGACGCCAGCGTTTCCGAAGGCGTGGTCTTTGCCGCTGGCTGCGTGGTGGCCGTGGTCACCGGATCGATCTTGGCCGGCTTGGCGCTGGCGACCGTCGCGGTCCCACCGGCCGGCACTTTCAGCGTCTGGCCGATCTTGAGCAGTCCATCCTTCATCCCGTTGGCCTGCTTCAGCGCGGTGGCGCCGACGCCGGTCTTCCGGGCAATAGAAGAAAGCGTATCGCCCGATTGGACCGTGTAGGTGCCAGCGGCACCGGTTGCCTTGGCTGCCGCCACCTGCGGCTTGGGCTGCTTGGGCTGGCTTGCTGCGGCCGACGTGTCGACCTGAGCGGCGGATTTACCTTCCTTGAGCTTCGGCTGCTGCGGCAGAACGGCGACCTTGTCCGGCGCCGTGGCGGGCAGATCGTGCTTGCCGTCCTTCGCCGGCTTGGCATCGGCGACCTTCGCCTCGCCCTTGCTCGAATAGGCATAGGCCGGGATGACCAGCTTCTGGCCGGTCTTCAGCCCCTTGGTCGCGCTCAGCCCGTTGACCTTCATGATGACGTCGGACGGCACCTTGTAGCGCTGCGCCAGGCCGCCAATCGTTTCGCCGTCCCGAACGACAATCTCGGTTGCATGCGGTTTACCAGAGGATGCCACGCGCGGCTCATCGGGCTGCGCAACCTTGAAAGGCGATGCGGCCGGAGCGACGGTGCCTGTCGTGGTCCTGTCGACATGCGGCGCCGGAGCCAATGCAGTGCGTACCGGCTTTGAGGCAGGCGCCAGTGCGGGAGCCGGCTGTGCCTGGGCAACGGGCGGCGGCAGCGGCCGCGTCGAGACCGGCTCCAGGCTGGAGCGGCTGACCGACTGTGTGTGACTGCCATCGATCGGAGCGGCGGCGACATCGCCCGGATAGGGCTGCTGTACGGCGTCCTGCTTGTTGATGATGGTGCGCTGATTGTTGGTCGAGGATGTAAAGACGTCATCGACGCCATTGAACCGCGAAACCTGGGAACTGCACCCCGCAGCAGCACCCGCGACCATCAGTATGGCGCAGCCTCGCGCCAGATTGCGACCGCTTGTCTTCAAAACACTGAGTTGCATCGCACTAACCCGCACATACCCGGTACAAACTAGGCATGATTAAAGCGCGTTAATGTTACTCGACGGTTAACCCCATGGAATCCGACGCAATTTTTCTTAAAATATTAGAGAGCGAGCCGAGGGGAGATTTCAGGTCAGGCAAGCCGGAGCCGAAGACAGGCGCGCGAAGCGTCCACTTGCAGCGCGGCATCACCTAAAAATCGACATACGCTAGATAATAGCGGCGACACTGCGCAAAATCGGCTGCAGGCGGACAAGGCCGATGTCCTCGCGCTCGAACCGGCTGCCGACCTTGGTCAGCTTGGCCAGCACTTGTTCGCCCTCCTCGGGTCCGATCGGGGCGATGACGATGCCACCGCTCGACAATTGGTCGAGCAGGAAGCGCGGCAGGCTGTCGAAGGCAGCCCAGGCGACGATGCGGTCGAACGGCCCTTCATTCGGCAAGCCGCCGGAACCATCGGCGTGGCGCACGATCACATTGCCGATGCCGAGCGCCTCGAAACGCTGCCTGGCCTGCTCGACGAGCGTCTTGTAGCGATCGGTGGTGACGACCCGCGCCGCCAGCCGCGACATCACCGCCGCCGTATAGCCGGAGCCGGTGCCGACCTCGAGCACGCGGTTGCCCTGCTCGATGGCGAGCGCCGCAATCACCGCCGCCTGCATGTCGGCGCCTTCGATCGCCTCGCCGCATTCGATCGGCAGCATCCGGTCCGACCAGGCGATCTGATGGAATTGAGCAGCCAGGAAACCGCGCCGCGGCGTCGCCTCGAAGGCCGCGATCAGTGCCTTCGGCACCGTCCCCCGGCCGCGCAGGCGCAGCAGAAAGGCGGCAAAGCCTTCGCGGTCATCGATCCCCTGGTTCATGCAAGCGCCTTGCTCAGTTGGTCACGGATTTCATGCGCGGTGAGGTCGAGCTGCAGGGGCGTCACCGACACCAGCCTGTTGCGCAGGGCGTAGAGGTCGGTGCCTTGCTTGCCTTCGACCGGCTCGCGGCCGAAACGCAGCCAGTAGTAAGGCAGGCCGCGCCCGTCGCGGCGCTCGTCGACCCACAGGCTGTGCACGAGCTTGCCTTGCGAGGTGACCACCGTGCCGGCGACCTCCTCGGGCGTGCAGTTGGGAAAATTGACGTTGAGCAAAACACCGTCAGGCAGCGGCGTCGCGACAAGCTTCTTCAGCAATGCCGGCGCCAGCGCCTCGGTCGTCTCGTAAGGGACGACGCGATCCTCGCCGACATAGCTGTAGCCCTGGCTGAGCGCGATCGAGCGGATGCCGAGCAGCGCGCCTTCCATGGCGCCGGCGACGGTGCCGGAATAGGTGACGTCGTCGGCTATGTTGGCGCCGGAATTGATGCCGGACAGGATCAGGTCGGGTGCGCCGGGCAGGATCTTCTTGACGCCCATGATGACGCAATCGGTCGGCGTGCCGCGCACGGCAAAGTGCTTCTCGCCGATCTTGCGCAGCCGCAGCGGCTCCGAGATCGACAGCGAATGCGCGTAGCCGGACTGGTCCTGCTCGGGCGCCACCACCCAGACGTCGTCGGACAGTGTGCGCGCGACGCGTTCGAGCGACGCCAGGCCCTCGGCATGAATGCCGTCGTCATTGGTCAGGAGAATGCGCATTATTTCGCTTCGATCTTTTCCAGACCGCCCATGTAAGGCCGCAGCACTTCAGGAATGGTTACGCTGCCATCCTCATTCTGGTAGTTTTCGATGACGGCGATGAGCGCGCGGCCGACGGCGGTGCCGGAACCGTTGAGCGTGTGGACGAAGCGGTTGCCCTTGCCGTCTCTGTCCTTGTAGCGGGCGTCCATGCGGCGCGCCTGGAAATCGCCGCACACCGAGCAGGACGAGATTTCGCGATAGGCGTTCTGGCCGGGCAGCCAGACCTCGATGTCATAGGTCTTGCGCGCGCCAAAGCCCATGTCGCCGGTGCACAGCGTCATGGTGCGGAACGGCAGGCCGAGCCGCTTCAGCACTTCCTCGGCGCACTGCGTCATCCGCTCATGCTCGGCGAGTGACGATTCCTGGTCGGTGATCGACACCAGCTCGACCTTGTAGAACTGGTGCTGGCGAAGCATGCCGCGCGTGTCGCGCCCGGCCGAACCCGCTTCCGAACGGAAGCACGGCGTCAGCGCGGTATAGCGCAGCGGTAGCTTTTCATGCGCGGTGATTTCTTCGCGCACGAGGTTCGTGAGCGGGACTTCGGCGGTGGGGATCAGGCCAAGCCGGCCATCGCCATGCTGGACAAAAAAGAGATCCTCCTCGAACTTCGGCAGTTGGTTGGTGCCGAACAGAACCTCGTCGCGCACCATCAGCGGCGGGATAATTTCTTCGTAGCCATGCTCGGTCGTGTGCAAATCGAGCATGAACTGGCCGAGCGCGCGCTCCATCCGCGCCAGCCCGCTCTTCAGCACGGTGAAGCGCGACCCTGACAACTTCGCCGCCCGCTCGAAATCCATCATGCCGAGCGCTTCGCCGATCTCGAAATGCTCCTTCACCCAGTTCGGCCGCGTCGGCGCCTTGCCGACGACGTGCTTGACCAAATTGTCATGCTCGTCCTTGCCGACCGGCACGTCATCGAACGGCACGTTGGGCAGCACCGCCAGCGCATCAGTCAGCGCTTTGTCGAGCTCGCGTTCGCGCGCCTCGCCATTCTGGATGAAGGTCTTGATCTCGCCGACCTCGGCTTTCAGCCTTTCGGCAAGCGCCGCATCGCCCGAACGCATGGCGTTGCCGATTTCTTTCGAGGCGGCATTGCGGCGCTCCTGCTTGGTCTGCAGCTCTGTGACGTGTTCGCGCCGCGCCTCGTCCGAGGCGATCAGCTTGTCGACCGTGGACTGCGCCTCGCCGGCCGACCACGAGCGCTTGACCAGCGCCTCGACAAGGGCCTTCGGGTTGTCGCGAATCCATTTGATGTCAAGCATGGTTTGAACGCTCCTCGGGTAGCATGTCGCCCAAAAGTGCGCAGCGGTTTTTGGACAACGACATGCTTCAAACAAAACTGAAACGCATCGCGTGGATAGCGATGCGTTTCAGCCAGAGGGCGTAAACCGCATCCTTGATCGATGCAAGATGAGGCTAGGCTGAGGCTGCCGTTTTCCACGCAGCCCGGTGTTACGAGGCTGCCGGCGCCGGAGGCTCGTCCGGAGCTTTGTCCGCCACGGTTTCCGCCGCGTCCTGCTTCTCACGCGCCACCCGCTGCTTTTCCTGATCGCGCTCGATCAGCCGGGCAGCCCAGATGGAAACCTCGTAGAGAAGGATGGTCGGAATGGCCAAACCGATCTGGCTCATCGGATCAGGCGGCGTCAGCACAGCCGCGACGACGAAGGCAATGACGATCGCCCATTTGCGCTTCTCGGCCAGCCCCTTGGACGACAGCATGCCGACGCGTGTCATCAGGCTGGTCACCACCGGCAGCTGGAACACCAGGCCGAAGGAGAAGATCAGCGTCATGATCAGGCTGAGATATTCCGAGACTTTCGGCAGCAGCGAGATCTGCACCTGATCGTCGGTGCCGGCCTGCTGCATGGCGAGGAAGAACCACATCACCATCGGTGTGAAGAAGAAATAGACCAGCGACGCGCCCATCAGGAACAGGATGGGCGATGCGATCAGGAACGGCAGGAAGGCGTTGCGCTCGTTCTTGTAGAGGCCGGGCGCAATGAACTTGTAGATCTGCGTGGCGATCAGCGGAAAGGCGATCACCATGCCGCCGAACATGGCGAGCTTGACCTGGGTGAAGAAGAATTCCTGCGGCGCGGTGTAGATCAGCTCGACCTTGTGCGGATCGAGCCCTGCCCATTTCGTCGCCCATTTGAACGGGATCACAAGCAGGTTGAACAGCTTCTTGGCGAAGAAGAAACAAACCAGGAAGGCGACAAAGAAGCCGCCGATCGACCAGATCAGCCGCCGGCGCAACTCGATCAGATGCTCCATCAGCGGCGCCGACGATTTCTCGATCTCGTCCTTTTCGGTGTCCGAAACGCTCACTTGGCGGCTCCAGCCGTCTTCTTGGCCACCGGCTTCTTCGCCGGAGCAGGCTTCGGTTCGGCTTTCGCCACGGTCTTGGTCGCGATTACCTTGGCCGCAGCAGGCTTGGCGGCCTTGGGCGTTTCAGGCTTTGCTGCCGTCACGGTCTTCGCTGGGGCCTTGGGCGCAGGCGTGGCCTTCGTGGTGACCGCTTTCGCTGGCGCGGCAGCCTTTGCGCCGGTTGCCGAAGCCTTGGCAACCGGCGTCGCCTTTGCCGGCGCAGGCTTGGCTGCTTTCTTCGCCGCGGACGCCTTCGGCGCCACAACCGGTTCCGTCGGCAGTGACGACGTCACCACCGATTCGTCGGTCATTGCCGGGAAAATCGGCGCTGCCGGTGCTGCTTCCGGCCCGTTGACGCCAGGCATGGTCGTTGCACCGTTCTTCAACGGCTCGGCCGCCTGCGGGGTCGAAGCGGCAGGCGTTGCCGGATCAACCGCCGGCTTCGGCTTCATCGCCGCGTCGACGCCGGAGCGAACGTCTGCCGCCGCCTGTTCGAACGGATTGAGCTGCTTCCTGATCTCGGCCATCGGACTGAGACCCCTGAGCTCGTCGACCGACTTCTTGACGTCGTCGAGCTCGGCTTCCTTGAGCGCCTCGTTGAACTGTTTCTGGAAATCGGACGCCATGGCGCGCAGCTTCGCCGTCGTGCGGCCGAAGGTGCGCAGCATATTGGGCAAATCCTTAGGCCCGACGACCACGATCATGACGATCGCGATGACCAGCATTTCGGTCCAGCCGACTTCAAACATGGCACTCTGTTCCGACTAGAACCTTTGGCTCAGCTCTTGCTGGCTTTTTCCTTCGCGGCCGCAACGGTCTCGTCGGCGCGATGTTCGACGGTGCGCTTGTCTTCGGCAACGTCGTCGTCGGCCATGCCCTTCTTGAAGCTCTTGATGCCCTTGGCCATGTCGCCCATCAGCTCGGGAATCTTGCCGCGGCCGAACACCAAAAGCACGATCACCAGCACGATCATCCAGTGCCAAATCGAAAATGAACCCATAGCAAATCTCTCTCGAATGTTTTCCCTGGCGATGATCTATGCGTTTTCGCGTTGGGATTCAAACACAACTGCGACAGAGTTTATGAAAGGGTGACGGATGTCACGCATTTTCGACGAGAAGGCCCGCTACGAATCCGCGCATCCTCGACAGATCGGCGGCTAATGCCAGTCAATCTTCCGTGACGCGCGGCGTCAGCAGGCCGAGTTCCTCGAGATCGATGTCGGTCAGCGCATCCTCGTCGTCGGTCAGCGCATCGGGATCGGCCGGCGGCAGCGGAATGGCGAAATTCGACGGCATGCGGCCCGAAAGCAGGCCGGCGCCCTTCAGTTCCTCCATGCCGGGAAGATCGCGGATCTCCTCCAGCGCGAAATGGTCGAGGAAGGTGTCTGTGGTGCCGTAGGTGACAGGGCGTCCCGGCGTCTTGCGCCGGCCGCGCATGCGCACCCATTCCGTCTCCAGCAGCGTGTCGAGCGTGCCTTTCGAGGTTTCGACGCCCCGGATGTCCTCGATCTCGGCGCGCGTCACCGGCTGGTGATAGGCAATGATCGCCAGCACTTCGAGGGCCGCGCGGGAGAGCTTCCTCTGTTGGACAGTATCGCGGCTCATCAGGAAAGCGAGATCACCGGCCGTGCGGAACGCCCAGGCGTCGCCGATACGCACCAGATTGACGCCGCGCCGCGCATAGATCTGCTGCAGCTCGGCCATGGCCAGGGCGACGTTGATGCCGTCCGGAAGGCGTACCGCAAGCTGCTTTTCGCTGACAGGCTCGGCGCTGGCGAACACGATCGCCTCGGCCATGCGCACGGCTTCCGCCAGATGCAGCCGCTCGGCCGGATTGTGTACCTTTTGCTCGGCCGGGTCCTGGGAAAGCGACTCCTCTTCGGATTCATCGCCGACTTTGAACGGGATAACCGAAGCGTTGGCGCGTTCGCTCATGATGCCACCTCGACTGCCTTGATTGCCTGCGTGCGGCCGCGCAGATAGATCGGCGCGAACACTTCATCCTGCCGCATGTCCATCGTGCCTTCGCGCACCAGCTCCAGCGTGGCCGCAAACGAGCTGGCGATCGCCGTGCGCCGCTCCTCGGGGCTGGTCATGTACACGATCAGAAAACTTTCCAGCGTCGTCCAGTCGCTCACGGCCCCGACCAGACGGGTCAGGATATCGCGCGCGTCCTTGAGCGACCAGACACCGCGCCTGGCGATCGTGACATTGTTGATCGCCTGCTTCTGCCGTTGCTGGGCGTAGGCGGTCAAGAGATCGTAGAGCGAGGCCGAATAGGCGTTGCGCTTTTCGACGATGACCATTTCCGGCATGCCGCGCGCGAACACGTCACGGCCAAGCCGGTTGCGGTTGACCAGGCGCGCCGAGGCGTCGCGCATGGCTTCCAGCCGCTTCAGCCGGAACTGCAGCACCGCCGCCAGTTCCTCGCCGCTTTCGCCCTCGTCGCCCGGCTGCTTGGGGATCAGAAGCTTCGACTTGAGGAAGGCCAGCCACGCCGCCATCACCAGATAGTCGGCGGCAAGCTCGAGCCTGAGCGCCCTCGCCGTCTCGACAAAGGTCAGATATTGCTCGACCAGCGCCAGGATCGAAATGCGCGCCAGATCGACTTTCTGGGTGCGGGCAAGATGCAGCAGAAGGTCGAGCGGACCTTCGAAGCCGGCCACGTCAACGACCAGCGACGGGTCGCCGGTGACGCGTGAATCGTCATTCTCGGCCCACAGACGGTCCATCGGTGCGGCCTTCGCGGCCTTGCTTTCCAATGTTTCCGCCACTGCCTGTCACTTTCCCTTTGCTATGCCACCGCATCGAAGTAGGTGGCGAATTCGGCACGTATTTCGGTTTCTTCGACCGTGTCACGGTTCTTTATATAGGTCAGCGCCCGCTTTGCGCGCTCCAGCGACGTGCCCTCAAGCCCGGTGGTGCGCGACGCAATGCCGGCCATCTCCTCGAAAACGCCATTGCAGTGAAGGACCAGATCGCAGCCCGCCGCAAGGATCGAGGCCGCCTTTGTCGGGAAATCCCCAGAAAGTGCCTTCATCGACGTGTCGTCGCTCATCAGCAGCCCGTCGAAGCCGATTTCGCGCCGGATGATCTCGTCGATGACCTTGCCGGAGGTGGTCGCCGGGTTGTTTGGGTCGATCGCGCTGTAGACGACATGCGCCGTCATTGCCATCGGCAGATGGTTGAGCTCCCTGAACGGGGCGAAATCATGCCGCTGCAGATCGCTGAGCGAGGCATTGACCACAGGCAATTCGAAATGCGTGTCGGCAAAGGCCCGGCCATGGCCCGGAATATGCTTCATGACTGGCAGCACGCCGCCTGCCATCAGCCCTTCCGCCGCGGCACGGCCAAGTTCAATCACCGGTCGCGGGTCCTTGCCATAGGCACGCGCACCGATGACATCACTGGCGCCTTCGATCGGCACATCGAGCACCGGCAAGCAATCCGCGGTGATGCCGTAACGCAGCAGGTCGAAAGCATGCAGCCGCGCCATCAGCCACGCTGCGCGGGCGCCGGCATCATGATCGTCGCGCCACAGCGCGCCGAGCGCGCCACCGGCCGGATAGTTCGGCGCCAGGGGTGGCCGCAGGCGTTGCACACGGCCGCCTTCCTGGTCGATGAACACCAGCGCGTCCGGACGCCCGATGCAGTCGCGCATCGAGGCGACCAGATCGCGGATCTGTTCGGTCTCGCCGATGTTGCGCGCAAACAGGATGAAGGCCCACGGGCATTCATTGCGATAGAAATTGATTTCTTCGCGGGTGAGCGATTTCCCGGTACAGCCGAGGATCATGGATTTTGATTCGGTCATCTCAGGAGTCTAAAGCTTCGCGCGATCAAAGGGAATCATCCGGATCACGAGCGGTCAAACGCCAGGTCTGCTTTCCCCATGAAAAAAGCCGACGCGGTGACCGCGCCGGCTTTTGATTGGTTGGCTCCGGCTTTAGCGCGAGACGAAACAGTTGCCGCCGGCGGCCTTGTAGCTGGTGCACAGATTGATCGCGTCATTGCGCGACTGGGCCGGAACGCGCACGCGGTAGAACGTGCCCTTGCCGGCGATCTCGGCCTTGACGATGTTGGCGGTACGCCCGGCGAGCACGCTGCCGTAGCGGCGCTGCAGATCCTGGTAGCTCGACTGGGCGCTTTCGACCGTCGGCTGCGAAGCGATCTGCATCGACCACGAACCACCGCCGGTCGCGGTCGATGCCGGATCGATGGATGCAACCTGATCGGGCTTGACCTCGCCAACGACGTCGACCGGCTGGTCGGACGGACGCTGCGGCGCGAGTGGAACCTTTGCCGGCGTGTTGGCCGACTGTGTGCTGGAAGACTGGGCCTTGGCCTCAGCCTTAGGCTTGGCCGCCGGCTTGAGGGCCGGCTCGTCGTCCGCCTGGGCGGCGGCGGGCGCCACGGTGCCGGTCTGGTCCGCATCGGCTTGCGCCGTCGGGGCGACATGCTGCGGCGCCGGGTCGACCGGCTCCGTTACGGCCACTTGCGGGGCGGCGGGTGCTGGATCTTCACGCGGCACCAGCGAACCGTCCGACTTGACCACCATGGTCCTCACCTTGCGCGGTGCAACGGCGACGACATCGGCATTGGTGCCCTTGTCGGCCTCCTGCAGCACCTGCGCGATGCGGTCCTCGGACTTGGGCGCGGCCGCCATGTTGTCGGCCGAAGCGTCGCCGACCGTTGGCGCGGCATTGTCGGCCGTTGGCGCGGCGTTGCCGACATCGGTTCCAACGGCACCTGCGTTCTGGTTCGGCGAAAGATCGATGGCGCGGGCTGTATCCTTCGCCTGCACGTCCACCGGCTCTTCGGTGTTGGTGACCAGTTTTTCCTGGACCGGCTCGGCGGGCTTCGCCCCCTGACCGCGTCATAGACCTTGTTGTCCTGGTTCGGCACCACGGCGCCGCCCGGATTCTCCGGCTTGACCTTGATCGGCGCGTTGTCGGCCTTGACGATCACCGGCGCATCGCTGCCGCCCTTGCCGCCGAAAGATAGCGCAAAGGCCCCGAGGCCGCCTGCGACCGCCACCGCGCCGACAATCGCGGCGATGAACAGGCCACGTCCGCGCGAAGGCCTCGCGGCCTCGCGCTCGCCGAGACCCGGAACAGCCATCGCCTCGTCGAGTTCGGGATCGTAGTCCAGTTCATCGACGGTGAAATCATCCGCCTGTGAAACCGGCTGGCTGCCGGGCAGACTGTCGAGATCGAAGCCATCGGAGGCATCGGCATAACCCGTGGGCGCCGCCGCGCGGGCAGATACTTCCATTGGCCGCGCCGCATAGGTTCGCGCTTCCGGCTCATAGCCCTGCTTGACACTATCATAGCCCTGCTTGACACTATCATAGCCCGGGCTGACGCTGTCATAGCCCGGCTTGACACTGTCATAGCCCGGCTTGAAGCCAGTGGCGTAGGAATCATCGTCGTAAGACGCGCCGGCCATGCTGCCTGCGGGAGCGGCAGCGACCTCCACCGCGTTCATCTCGGAGAGAAGGCCGGAGAACTCAGCGTCGAGATCGTCATAGCCAGACGTCGCCGGCTGATCTTCCTCGAAGTGCAGTTCGGGAATATCGAGATCGTCCGCCAGCGCCACGACACGCTCGGGCACATCGACTGTCTCGACATCGGGCATGTCTTCGTAGCGCGCGGACTGGCGCGATTGCGGCGCCGCCACAGGGGCTGCGGGCGCGAAGGTCTCGACCGGCTCGGCCGAACGGTAGGACGGCACCGCGGCGACTGCCGGCGCTGCGGCCATGGATGCCATCGAAGCGGCCGGCTGAGCGCTGAACGCAGGCTGAGCGCTGAATGACGGCTGCTGCGGAACCGGCGTCACGCGGCTCCATGAACGGGTCGGCTCTGTCGGTGGGGAACGCTCCGCCAGCCAATCAAGCGAATCCGCCGAATTGTCCCGGGAAGCTGCCACGTCATGCGGATCGAGGCCTTTGGCCAAAGCCGCGTCGAACGCATCATTGTCGAAATCGATATCGCCATGTCCGGCGGTGTTCAGGCTCGGATCCTGGTCCTCAACGTCATCAAGCACAAGATCGTCGAGATCCGCATCGACCGCCTGGGCATCTGCAAGGTGCTGAGGCTGTTCAGCCGCAGTTTCATCGAGATCCCACTCGAGGTCGCCGACAAGATCGGCCGGTTCCTCGGCGGTCTCTGCCTCTTCGACAACAGGCGACGGAGCGGCGACAACCGGCTGGGCGGCGACAGCCTCCCTGGCAACCGGCGCCGTGCGCGCGGTCATGGCGCCCAGCAGCGCATTCAACTCGTCTTCCAGGCTTCGTTCGTCCGCGATCGGGGCGTGCACCGGCTCGGCCATATCGGCGGCTGGCGCCACCGGCTGGACCGTAGCGGCGGCTATTTCTGCTACCGGCTCTTCCACTGTTTCGGCAAACGTATCGTCGAAGTTCAGGTCGAGAGCATCATCCGACACAGCTTCAGGGCTGGGAGTCTCGCCCTTCGCATCCACGGTATCGGCAAGCACATCATGCGCTTCCGGCTCGTCGAAGGCGACCGGCTCATCAGCGCGAACGTCAAAATCCATGTCGACATCAGCCATGGCGTCGTCGAAGTCGCCGGCAAAATTCTCGTCGGAGATTGCCTGGGCGTCATGCGCAGCCGCCTGCTCCGGCATGGGATACTCGACGGGATCGGCAGCCATGTAGGACTGTTCCGCCGCCGAATGGTCGTCGAGCATCAGCTCGTCTTCGAGCGAGATCGCAACCGCATCGTCGAATTCATGATCGGAAGCGGGCTCGACCGAAGCTGGCGCGGCGGCGGCAACAACGTGCTGGGCCTCCTCGGCTTCCTCGTCGATCCGAAAATCCTGGTCGAGCGACGCGGCAAGCTCGTCCGCCATCGGCTGATCGTCCTCGAAGGGCGAGACATCCTCAAGTGAACTGGCGACGGCATTGTCGAAATCGGACTCGAAAGCCGGCTCGACCGACGGCGCAGGTTCAGCGGCGCCCGCATGGCTGGCGCCGGCTGCGTGGTCGTCTACTTCGTCCAGGTCCAGATGGAAATCATCGTCGAGCGACAGCGAAAGCTCGTCGTCCATCGCGCTGGCGTCAGCCGCTTCGAACGCCGGCTCATGCGCGAATGTCGGCTCATGCGCCTCGGCAACCGGAGCGGCGTCGCTGTCGTCAGCGCCGAACTCGCCCATCATTTCCTTCTCGAGATCAATATCGAAATCGCCCTCTTCCGCCACGTGATCGGCGGCTGGGGCTTTCGGCTGGACGGGCGATTGCGGCTTGACCGGCTGGCGCGGGTCGAATCCCATGATCCTGGTCAGTTCCGCGAACGGATCATCGTCAGCGATGTCGTTGTTGTCGGCTACTCTCAGCTGGGTTCTGTCTGCCATTATTGTTCCCGAACTCGCACTCATTCGGACGCCATGGACGTCGCGTAGGGTTGGCCCTTACCAGCGCAATGTGGGCAAAAGGTGACAGGTTATTTAGTCAAACCTAACGCATTTCGGTGGGCGCGGCGGCTCCGATCAACGTCAGGCCGGACGTCAAAACGTCCGAAACAGCCTGCACCAGCCCTAGTCTGGCATGCGTCAATTGTCGGTCGTTAACCTTAACAAAACGTAAGTCCGGATTATCCGTGCCACGGTTCCAGTGTCCGTGGAAGCTGGAGGCCAGATCATAGAGGTAAAATGCCAGCCTGTGCGGCTCGAGCGCAAGTGCCGCGGACTCGATCAGGCGCGGATATTCGGCGAGCTTGCGGATCAAGCCGATCTCGCCCTCGTCGGTCAGCAAAGCCGCGGCCGACGCCAGGCTGTTGCGGTCGAAATTGGCTTCGCCCAGTTGCTCGCTCGCTTGACGGAACACCGAATGGCAGCGCGCCGAGGCGTACTGCACATAGAACACCGGATTGTCCTTGGACTGCTCGGTCACCTTGGCAAAATCGAAATCCAACGGCGCATCGTTCTTGCGGTAGAGCATCATGAAGCGGATCGCGTCGCGGCCGACCTCCTCCACCACTTCGCGCAACGTCACGAAATCACCGGACCGCTTCGACATGCGCACCGGTTCGCCCTCGCGAAACAGCTTGACCAAATTGCACAGCAGCACGGTGAGCTTCACCTCTTCGCCGGCAATCGCCCGCGCCAGGGCTTCCAGCCGCTTGACATAGCCGCCATGGTCGGCGCCGAGCACATAGATCAGGTCGACGAAACCACGATCGACCTTGTCCTTGAGATAGGCGACGTCGGCGGCGAAATAGGTGAATGCGCCATCCGACTTGACCAGCGCCCGGTCCATGTCATCGCCGACCGCGGTCGAGCGGAACAGCGTCTGCTCGCGATCCTCCCAATCGTCGGGCTTCTCGCCCTTGGGCGGCGGCAGCTTGCCCTTGTAGATATGGCCTTTCAGCGTCAAATCGTTGATCGCCGAGCGGATCTTCTTGGCATTGTCGGCGTGCAGCGTGCGCTCGGAGAAGAACACGTCGTGATGCACGTTGAGCATCGCCAGATCCTCTCGGATCATCGCCATCATCGCATCGATGGTGCGGTCCTTGACGATGGCGAGCGCCTCGTCATCCGGCATCTGCAAAAGCGAGCGGCCGAATTCCGTGACCAACGCCTGGCCGACTGGCACCAGGTAATCGCCGGGATAGAGACCGGCGGGTATTTCGCCGATGTCGTCGCCCAGCGCTTCGCGGTAGCGCAGGAAGGCGGAACGGCCGAGCACGTCGATCTGCGAGCCGGCATCGTTGATGACATATTCCTTGGTCACGTCGTAACCGGCGAAGGCCATCAGATTGGCGAGCGCGTCACCAACCACGGCACCCCGGCAATGGCCGACATGCATCGGCCCCGTCGGATTGGCCGAGACATATTCGACATTGGTCTTCCGGCCAGCGCCGACCGTCGAGCGGCCGTAGTTGCGGCCCTCGCCGAGCAGTGCGGTCAGATGTGTCTGCCAGAAGCCGTCCTTGAGCCTGAGATTGACGAAGCCAGGACCAGCCACTTCCGTCGCCGCGACATCCTTGTCGTCGCGCAGCGCTTGCGCCAGTCTTTCGGCCAGCGCACGCGGATTCTGGCCGGTGGGCTTCGCCAGCACCATCGCCGCATTGGTCGCCAGGTCGCCATGGCTGGCGTCGCGCGGCGGCTCGACGGCAATGCGCGACAAATCAGGCGAAACGCCATCATTGTCTTTCAGATCAAGCGCTTCGACGGCTTTTATGATTCGCGCGGTGAAATCGGCGAAGATGTTCATTTGTGTGACTCTGGGGTCTGGCTCTGGCGGCTTTGCAGCGAATCCGGCTCGTTGGCCGGCAAAATCGAGCCCGCCCTAGCTCAATTCCGGCGTATGGTCAAACAAACGCCGGTGTTCCTTGAGCGCGTAGGTGTCGGTCATGCCTGCCAGGAAGTCGGCGACGCTGCGTGCCTTGATGCGATCGTCAGCCCGATCCAACCCCTCACGCCAGCCGTCCGGCATGGCGCGCGGATCGGCGAAATAGGCGTCGAACAGATCCTTGACGATCTGCTCGGCATCCGTTCGCACCCGCATCACGTCGGCATGCCGATAGAGATGCTTGTAGAGAAAGGCCTTCAGTTCTTTCTCCAAGGCGGCCATTTCTGTCGAGAAAGTCACCATCGTCTCGCCTGCCGCTCTCACCGCATCGGCGCTCCGCGGACTGATACGTTCGAGATTGGCCGTGGTGGAGACTATGACATCCTCGACCATGGCGGTGATCTGCCGCCGCATCAATTCATGACCGGTGCGCACATCATCAAGGGAGGGATAGCGTTCGCGCACGCCTTTCAGGATCGTTCCCGGCAGTGACACCGTCTCCAGCATGTCCAGCGTCAAGAGCCCTGCCCTCAACCCGTCATCGATATCATGCGTGTTGTAGGCAATATCGTCGGCGATCGCCGCGCACTGCGCCTCGATGCCGGCAAACCGGTCCAGTTCGAGGTCGTGCAACTCAGAATAGTCACGGATCGCCTGCGGCACCGGCCCTTTCAGACCCTTGCCGCTGGCGTCCGTCAGCGGCCCGTTGTGTTTGACCAGGCCTTCCAGCGTCTCCCAGGTCAGATTGAGGCCGTCGAACTCGGCATAGCGCGCCTCAAGCCTTGTCACGATGCGCAGTGATTGCGCGTTGTGGTCGAAGCCGCCCCAGGCGGCCATCTTCTCGTTCAGCGCGTCCTCGCCGGTATGGCCGAAGGGCGTGTGGCCGAAATCATGCACCAGCGCCACCGCCTCGGCCAGATCCTCGTCGCCGCGCAGCGCCCGCGCCAGGGCGCGCGCGATCTGCGCCACTTCGATCGAATGGGTCAGCCGGGTGCGGTAATGGTCGCCCTCATGCGCGATGAAGACCTGCGTCTTGTGTTTCAGCCGGCGGAACGCCGTCGAATGGATGATGCGGTCGCGGTCGCGCTGGAACGGCGTGCGGGTCGGGCTTTCCACCTCGTCGAACAGCCGGCCGCGCGACTTTGCCGGATCGCAGGCATAGGCGGCGCGTGGCCGATAGCCGAATCCGATGTCACCCAACTCATTGGTCATGGCTGATGCTGCCGCAGTTGACTTAGCTTAGATAATTTGGGCCTGGTTGACTTGGCCCCTCGCGCTTCATACCTATCATGTGAAACCGAAAGCAAGGTGACGCCCATGGGCGCTGATGCCAAGACTGCCATGAAAGTCGATATGACCGAGGCCGCCGCCAGGCGGATCGCCAAGATTGTCTCTGGCGAGGCCGGCAAGACGGCGCTGCGCGTTTCGGTCGAAGGCGGCGGTTGCTCGGGCTTCTCCTACAAGTTCGACCTGGTCGACACGCGCAATGACGACGATGTCGCGATCGAGAAGGACGGCGCCACAGTGCTGATCGACGACCTGTCGCTGGTCTATATGGGCGGCTCGGTGATCGACTTCGTCGACGATTTGATGGGCCAGTCGTTCCAGATCCGCAATCCAAATGCCGTCGCCTCCTGCGGCTGCGGCACGAGCTTCTCCATATAGAAATGCATGCAATCGGCGCGGTCCGTCAGATCGCGCTGTCGGCCGGCCGCAACCTGGACGTGACGCTGGCTTTCTGGTGCGACGTACTCGGTATGGCTGTCCACGCGCGCTTCGATCCGCCGGGCATCGCCTTCATCATGGCCGGCGATATCAGGCTGCTGTTCACCGACGGCATCCCGGCTGGAACCGTCTATCTCGACATAGCTGGCCTTGAGGACTTCCATGCTCAGGCGAAAGCTTCGGGCGTGCCCTTCACCGCGCCACCGACGCTTGTCCATCGCGACACCGACGGCCAGTTCGGCCCGGCGGGGGAAAGCGAATGGATGGCCTTCCTAAAGGACCCGGCAGGCAATACGATCGGACTGGTCGAACGCCATCCGCCGCAAGAGCCCAACTGAACAGCATCGAGACCGTCATGAAAATCGTCACCTGGAACATCAACGGCGTGCGCGCCCGGATCGGCAACCTGACCCATTGGCTGACCGAAAGCGCGCCTGACATCGTCTGCCTGCAGGAGATCAAGACCGTCGACGAGCAGTTCCCGCGCGCCGAGATCGAGGCGCTCGGCTACAATGTCGAAACCCATGGCCAGAAGGGTTTCAACGGCGTCGCCATCCTGTCGAAACTGCGATTCGACGAGGTTAATCGTGGCCTGCCCGGCGACGATGCCGACGAGCAGGCGCGTTTCATCGAAGGTGTTTTCTCCACCGACAAGGGCGCATTGCGTGTCGTCTCGCTCTATCTGCCGAACGGCAACCCGATCGATGACGAGAAGAAGTTTCCCTACAAGCTGTCCTGGATGGCGCGGCTGGAGCGCTGGGCCGAGGAGCGATTGAGGCTCGAAGAGGCGCTGGTGCTGGCCGGCGACTACAACGTCATTCCCGAGCCGATCGACGCGCGCTTTCCGGAGAACTGGCTGGGCGACGCACTGTTCCAGCCACAGACGCGGCAAGCCTTCCGGCGGCTGCTCAACCTTGGTTTCACCGAGGCGGTGCGCGCGGTCACCGACGCGCCCGACACCTATACGTTCTGGGACTATCAGGCCGGCGCCTGGCAGAAGAACAACGGCATCCGCATCGACCACCTGCTTTTGTCGCCGGAAGCCGCCAACCGGTTCTCATCGGCCTCGATCGAAAAGCATGTGCGCGCCTGGGAAAAACCTTCCGACCACGTGCCCTTGGCGATCGATCTAGCGCTGCAGCCGGCCTGACAGCGGCTAAACCCTCATATCGCCACATTTCGCGCCGTTCATTGCGGGCCAGCATGGCGGCTGGGGTTCCCATGACCATTCGATTTTCTCTTTGTCCGATCGGCCTGGCATTTGCCATGGCCGCTCCTGCGGCGGCACTTGCCGATCAGGAATGCCTGGCCAATGGAAAATCCTACCAGCTTGGCCAGGTCGCCTGCCTGACGGTTGCCGACCAGAGCCACCTGGCCCGCTGCGACATGGTGCTCAACAACACCTCGTGGACGAAGGTCGCGGACAGCTGCCCCGCAAACACGATGGCGCCGCACCTGCACGTCACGCCGATCTCGACGCCGGCGCCCAGCATGGTGCCGACGGAGCCGACCGCGAATTGATTTTCCGCAGCCGTCGCCTCGGACGGGCCAAACTTGCAAAGCCCGCGCCGCGCTGGTCGACCCCCACTCCGTCTCGGCTTCGCCGAGCCACCTCTCCCCCGATCGACGGGGTAGAGGAAAGGCGCCAAGCTTTTTGCCGTCAACGCTCGTCCAGAAACGCTCCCTTCCTTTCCCTCCGGAGGGGGAACGGTGGCGCTGCGAAGCAGCGACGGATTGGGGGAACCACCTGGCAATCAAGCCTCGGGCCGATCAGTCATGCCAATCACAGAAAATGTGTGCATAGCGTGGCGTAGAACGGGGAGAAAGAATCTGGCCGCAACGCCGCGCCGTCTCTGCAACACCGGTGATTGGCGAAAACAGCGACGAGAGCGTCCTTGGCACCGTTTACGGGGAGAAGATGGCGGCAGCCAGATGGGGGGGCGGCGCAGGGCTTCGAGATTGAGTTCATCGCTTAAACAGGCAAGCAGCTATACGCCCCTACTGGTCCGCGTTGTTGCCCTTGGTGAGGATGTCATCAGCCAGCGAGATCGCGGTGCGGCGGTCGGCTTCGCCTGCGGTGGCGAATGCCTCCTCCTGCATGCCGCGGATCCAGGGCTGATCGGCCGGCGAAGCGCGTTCGAGCGCTGCCGTCATCATCGCCAGGCCGCGAACGATCTTGCCGCTCTGGAACAACAGGTGGCCAAGCGTCGCCTGAGCGCCGGCATGGCCCTTCTCGGCGGCAAGCTGGAACCAGCGCCCGGCCTGCTTGACGCTGGCCTTCACGCCGCCCTCGCCCTTAAGGAACATCTGCCCCATCTCGAACTGCGCGTTCGGATTGCGGTAGTTGGCGGCGGCGCGCATGTAATATTCCTGGGCCGCCACCTCGTTCTCGGTGACCGGGCTGCCCGGAATGCCCGTGCGCAGATAGTCGCCAAGCGCCACCAGCGCGTCGGAGACATAGCTTTCCTCGGGCGAGCCGGGCTCGACATCCTGGTCGACGATCTCCGAAAAGAACTTGAACGCCTCATAGTCGTCGCGCGCCACGCCATCGCCCTCGGCATACATGCGGGCAAGCTTCCAGGTGGCGCCGATCTGGCCGTTCTCGGCGGCGTATTTATAGGCCTCGGCGGCCTGTTCCTTGTGGCCGTTCTTGTAGGCGGAGAAACCGAACTGGAACACCGCCCAGGGGCTGGATTGCGGCTTCACGCCGGTCTTGTCGTCGAACACCTTGTCGTCGAAGGCCATGGCCTGGCCCACGGCGCCAAAGGTCGCGCCAAAAGTGGCGATCACGACCAGTGCCGAAAAGACAGACGACCTCAACAACTCAGATATCCGCATAGCAGTGTGTTTCTTTCGCACCGCCCGGATGGGTCACCGCGCCATCACGCGCCGGCCCTACCGTCTGTGCATATTTCCATATCGCGCCCGACTGATAGTCGGTCGTGCGCGCCTTCCAGGTCTTTGCCCTCTCCACCAGTTCGCTATCGGACAACGCCACATCGATCGTGCCGTTCACCGCGTCGATCGAGATCAAATCGCCATCCCGGAGCAGCCCGATCGGACCGCCCACGGCTGCCTCGGGGCCGACATGGCCGATGCAGAAACCGCGCGTCGCGCCCGAGAAGCGCCCGTCGGTGATCAGCGCCACCTTGCCGCCCATGCCCTGGCCGTAGAGCGCTGCTGTCGTCGACAGCATCTCGCGCATGCCAGGACCGCCGCGCGGCCCTTCGTAACGGATGACGAGAACCTCGCCTTCCCTGTAGTTGCGATGCGTCACCGCCTCGAAACATTCCTCTTCCGAATCGAAGCAGCGCGCCGGGCCGGAGAACTTCAGCTCCGCCATGCCCGCGACCTTCACGATCGCGCCTTCGGGAGCCAGGTTTCCCTTCAAGCCCACGACACCGCCGGTTTGGGTAATAGGTTTGTTGGCCGGGCGGACCACATCTTGATGTTCATTCCAGGCAACGTGCTGCATGTTTTCGGCCAAAGTACGGCCAGTCACGGTCAGGCAATCGCCATGCAGATAGCCGTGGTCGAGCAGCGTCTTCATCAACAGCGGAATGCCGCCGGCCTCGAACATGTCCTTGGCGACATATTTGCCGCCCGGCTTGAGGTCGGCGATGTAAGGCGTCTTCTCGAAGATCTTCGCCACGTCGAACAGGTCGAACTTGATGCCCGCCTCGTGCGCGATCGCCGGCAGATGCAGTGCCGCGTTGGTCGAGCCGCCGGTTGCCGACACCACGGTCGCCGCGTTTTCCAGCGCCTTCAGCGTGACGATGTCGCGCGGCCGGATATTTTTCGCGATCAGTTCCATGATCTTTTCGCCCGAGGCGAAATTGAAACGGTCGCGCATCTCGTAAGGTGCCGGCGCGCCGCAGGAATAGGGCAGCGCCAGGCCGATCGCCTCGGCGACGGTGGCCATGGTGTTGGCGGTGAACTGGGCGCCGCAGGAGCCGGCCGAAGGACAGGCGGCCTGCTCGATCTCAAGCAGTTCGGCATCGTCGATCGTGCCGACCGAGTGCTGGCCGACCGCCTCGAACACGTCCTGCACGGTGATCTGGCGGCCGCGATAGCTGCCGGGCAGGATCGAGCCGCCATAGATGAAGATCGACGGCACGTTGAGACGCACCATGGCCATCATCATGCCGGGCAGCGACTTGTCGCAGCCGGCCAGCCCAACCAGCGCGTCGTAGCAATGGCCGCGCATGGTGAGCTCGACCAGAATCGGCGATGACCTCGCGTGACACCAGCGACGATTTCATGCCCTGGTGGCCCATGGCGATGCCGTCGGTGACGGTGATGGTGCAGAATTCGCGCGGCGTGCCGCTGGCGGCAGCTACCCCCTTCTTGACCACCTGCGCTTGACGCATCAGCGAAATGTTGCAGGGCGCCGCCTCGTTCCAGCAGGACGCGACGCCGACCAGCGGCTGCGCGATCTCGGCCGCCGACAAGCCCATCGCATAGAGATAGGAACGGTGCGGCGCACGCGCCGGACCGACGGTCACATGGCGGCTAGGGAGCTTAGCCTTGGAAATGACTTTGGCGTCCATACTCTTCCTTGCCGCGGGCGGTGCGGCCTGCCCCCTCGCCGAGCCTTTTGGCGCGTGTCCCGAGACAAGATCGAGGTGCGCCGGGTTTATGGCGGGAAATGGGCAATTTCCCCGGTCTGACTTCTAGCGCAGGGGTTGTTCAGAAAGTGTTGCCAAAACGTCACAATCGCACGAGGTGGCCACAGTGCGGCTTATATGCAACGCAGCTTGGATACCGGGGCGCACAGGCGATGCAGGCTTAAACAAAAAGGCCGGGCAATGCCCGGCCTTTTGCTAGAATTTTCAATCGTTTAGAACTTGATCTTGATCCCGCCGGAAATTGCCGTGACCAGATCGTTGCCGAAATCGTAGCTGGCATCCTCGCCTGCGACATAGCCGTTCTCACCAGCCAACTCCCCTGAGTGGCCGCTGGTCAGCACGCCGATCGCTCCAGCAAGCCGCACTTCGATATTGGGCCGCGGCGTATAGGCGACACCGCCGCCCAGCGTCCACGTATCGGTCTGCGCTCCGTAGCCGTGCGAGGTACCACGATCCCAGGAGAGTTGGCCGGCGGCGCTCCACTGATCGTTGAATTTGTGGCCGATGCCACCGGTGACGGTCCAGCCATCACGATACATCAGGTCGAGCGACGTCACTTGACCCGGACCGTTCGTGAAGCACAGCGCAGACGGAGCTTGGGGGGGTCGGGCAGATCGGAACACTTTGCAGCACACTCCAGTTGACCCACTTGATCGAGCCGAAAGCAAGCCAGTCGGGCGCGATGCCCGATTGAAACTTCAACTCCAGCGAGTCGGGCATATGCTGCGTCGAGCCATAAATCGCCTGAGATCCAAGTGGCGTCGTAAGTGTGCCGGAGATGTTGTCGAGCTTGACCTGTGAATTGTAGACCAAGCTGGCGCGAAGCGCGATCTCAGGGATTTCGTAGGCAACGCCGGCGCGCCAGCCCCAGCCATTGGCCGCCAGGTCGACGCGGCCGATCGGTGACGGCCCAATTGGATTGAAACCCACCAAGCTTTCCTTGAAGCCTGAAATATCCTGGTAGAACACGCCGCCGATAAAACGGAGCTGGCCCTTACCGACATCGAACTTGTAGGAGCAGGTGCCGGCGTAGTTATTGCTCGTGATATTCGTTTCGACGTTAGAAAACGCGCCATTCCACGACGTGCCAGGGGCTGTGTGGGCACCCCACGGCTGCGAATAGTCGACCATACAGTCGACGCCTTGCACAACCTGGACCTTGGCGCCGATGCGCGGAACCCAATAACCTTCGGCGCCATCCGCCGACGTGCCCAAGCCGAGATTGGCTCCGCCCGGACCGCGCGCATTCTCGTACTTGCGATCCGGCATCACGTACGTCGCTTCAGCTTCCGTGGCGAACGGCGCAGGGTCAAACAAAAGATCGATGTCGTAGCCGCCGCGCTCCAGACCGCCGGCATGCGCCGAACTCATCGCCGTCCCGATCAAAGCCAGCGAAAAGCACCCCGCCCCAAGCAGTGCTTTCAGTCGCAGGTTGTTCATGAGTCTCTCCCCCAAATCGAACACAACCTAAGCAAGAACCAATTCGCGTGGGTAGCGCAACAACGATTTCAAGAGGCGTACATGTACATATTTTGAGAAAATGAATTCTCTCTGCCGTGGCCATCAATGCCGCGGAGCCGAAATGCCCATTGGCGCGCAAAGCACGGTTGAAAACCCAAGGAAATCAGCCGAAACCAGCGCAAACATAACATCGTCAGTAGCTAATTTGTCCGCTGTTACATTATGGCAACAATGCGGCGAAAACTTCCGTTTACGTCAACCGTGACGTGACGGAATGCTTGTTCTGAACGACTCTGTCGGCGCCAACCGCAAGGGTCGGGCAAACAAAAAGGCCGGGCAATGCCCGGCCTCTCGCTCGAATTTTTCAGAACCCTAGAATTTGATCTTGACCGAAGCTGAGCCTGCCAAGAGCAGATCGTTGCCATAGGTGTAGGTTACAGCATTTGCCGTGTCACCGACACCGGTGAAGGTCGACGATCCGCTGGTCAGCACGCCGATCGAGCCCCCAAGCCTGACTTCCACTTTGTCGTTCGGGGAATAAGAAATGCCCGTCGCCACAGCATACGTGTCTGATTGATAACCGGAGGTCGTCGAAGTTCCACGATCCCATGTCAGTGAAACCAGACCCGATATCTGGTCAGTAAACTTGTGACCAATACCGCCCGAGATCGTCCATCCGTCGCGATACAGCAGATCGAACGAAACGGGCGAGGCAGTACCGAACACAGGGCTACGCACGCCATTGATTGGAATGATACCAAGTTTGCTCCACTGCTGCCAGCGGACGGAGCCAAAGGCCAGCCAGCCTGGCGCAATACCGCTCTGCAACTTGAGTTCGAGAGCCTGGGGTATCTCGGCGGAGGCGGATACCGGATATACTCCGGTAGAGCCAGGCACGAGGTTCGCTGGAAATGTTCCGCTGAAGCCTGTCGTATCGACGGTTCCAGACAGTCCGTCATATTTGTAGCTGGAATAATACATCAAGCTGCCGCGCAGGGCGATCTCTGGGATTTCATAAGCAGCGCCCGCGCGCCAACCCCATGCAGAGTCCGATAGCTGGAATTTCCCGAGACCCGTGTTGCCAAAAGCTAACAGGGTCTGACGGGACAGAAAGGCATCGACATCCTGGTAGGAAACGCCGCCGATGAATCTAAAGGCGCCCTTGCCGACATTGAACTTGTAAGAGCAGGTGAGGCCGTAATCGTTCGTTTTGACCGAGTATTTGACCGCGGTTGTCGAATACGCGTTGTTGGTTCCGTAATCCGCGTCAGCGCCATAAGGCTTAGAATAGCTTGCGAGACAGTCTACCGCCTCGAAAATGTTGGCCTTGATCCCAATGCGAGGTACCGCATAGTCACCACCGACATCGACTTCCGACGTCGACAGGCCCGAACCGTCCAGACGCTGCACATTCTTGAGCTTGCGCTGTGGCGACACATAGGTGACGCCGGCATCAAACGAATATGGTGCCGCATCAAACAACTGATCGATGTTGACGCCGCCACGATCGAAGCCGCCAGCGCTGGCCGCTGACACAACGAGCGAAAAGCACCCTGCTCCCAGCAGTGCGTTCAGACGCAGATTGTTCATGAGTGTCCTCCCCGAATAACTAGTGCATCAAGCTAGAACCAATTCAGGTTAACGGTGCAACAACGAATTCGAGAAGCGTACACGTACAGTTGATCGGAGTGCGTTTTCGCAAAGTTCCGGCGTTCCCCATAAGACCGAAAACCCGGCACTTGCGTGCAAATGGACAAATAAAATCGGCGAAACTTCTGCAAAATGGCCCCTAAAAAGGGTGTTTTGCGGGGTATACAGCCCCATTGTTACATTATGGCAACAATGGGGCTAAAACTTCCGTTTACGTCAACATTAACGCAACGGAATGCCCATTTTCGAGGCAAAACATCACCATTTTAGAGAGAGCTAAAGTCTCTCGAATCTGCCCCCTCACACGGCATCACGAACCCGGGTCAACGCCACCGATAGCTTGTCCTGCGCATCGCGGTATTCGGCGAGCTTTTCACGCTCGGCATCGACGATTTCGGCCGGCGCGCTGGCGACGAACCTTTCGTTCGACAGCTTCTTGTGCAGGCGCGCGATTTCCTCGGTCACCTTGGCCAGTTCCTTCTGCAGCCGTGCCGCCTCGGTGGCGAGATCGATCAGGCTGCCGAGCGGCAGGCAGATCGTCGCCTCGTTGAGCACGATCTGCGCCGAGCCCTTTGGCGCGACATCGGCCAGCGAGATGTCGCCGACCCGCGCCAGCCGCTTGATCGCAGACTCCTCGCGAACCAGCCGTTCGCGTGTCACAGCGTTGGCGCCGACCACGACCAGCGGTGCGATGGCTGCCGGCGGCACGTTCATCTCGGAGCGCACGGAGCGGATGCCGGAGACGAGGTCGACCAGCCAGTTGATGTCGGCGGCGGCCTCGGCGTCTTCGAAGTCCGGGGACGGCCATGCCGCATGGCAAAGCAGCGACGGCCGCTCCATGCCTTCGCCAGCGGTCTGCGCCCACAGTTCCTCGGTCATGAACGGCATCATCGGATGCAGCAGCTTGTAAATCTCGTCCAGAACGAAGGCGACGCAGGCGCGGCTTTCGGCCTTGGCCGCCTCATCGGTGCCCATGAACACCGGCTTCAGCAGCTCCAGATACCAGTCGCAGAACAGGTTCCAGACGAAGCGGTAGGCAGCGCCTGCCGCCTCGTTGAAGCGGTATGAGGTGATGCCGTCCGTGATTTCGCGCGCGGCCCGCGTCAGTTCGGTCAGGATCCAGCGGTTGACCGCCAGCTTGGCGTCGTTCAGCCAGAATTCGTCATTGCGCGCGACCTCGTTCATCTCGGCAAAACGCGTCGCGTTCCACAGCTTGGTACCGAAATTGCGATAGCCGGCGATGCGCGCCGGGTCGAGCTTCACGTCGCGGCCCTGCGCCGCCATCACCGTCAGGGTGAAGCGCAGCGCATCGGCGCCGTATTCGTCGATCAGGTCGAGCGGATCGATGACGTTGCCCTTCGATTTCGACATCTTGGCGCCGTTCTTGTCGCGCACCAGCGCATGGACATAGACGGTGTGGAACGGCTCCTCGTCCATGAAGTGCAGGCCCATCATCATCATGCGGGCGACCCAGAAGAAGATGATGTCGAAGCCGGTTACCAGCACGTCGGTCTGGTAGTAGGTCTTCAGTTCGGGCGTCTCATCGGGCCATCCCAAGGTCGAGAACGGCCACAGCGCCGACGAGAACCAGGTGTCGAGCACATCCTCATCGCGGGTCAGGATCTCGCCCGGCTTGTAGTTCTCGAGCTTGTCCTCGACCCAGGCCTTCCATGGGCCTTCCAGCGCCAGATAATATTCGATCGCCGCACCAAGGGCCTCCTCCTCGGTCTTCTCGACGAAGACACGCCCGTCCGGCCCGTACCAGGCCGGGATCTGGTGACCCCACCAGAGCTGGCGCGAGATGCACCAGGGCTGGATGTTCTCCATCCAGTCGAAATAGGTCTTTTCCCAGTTCTTCGGCACGAAGTTCGTGCGGCCCTCGCGCACCGACGCAATCGCCGGCTTGGCCAGTTCCGCCGCATTGGCGTACCACTGCTCGGTCAGGAACGGCTCGATCGGCACGCCGCCGCGGTCGCCATGCGGCACGGCATGGCGATGCGGCTCGACCTTTTCGAGGAAGCCGCCTTCTTCCATCAGTTCGACGATCTTCTTGCGCGCGACGAAACGATCGAGGCCGTCGAGCCCATCCCAGACCGCCTGCCGCTCCGGCGTCACCTCGAGACCGGCAAGGAAATCCTCATTGTCCTTGAGGCTCACCGCCGCCTCTGTGGTCAGGATATTGATCGCCGGCAGCTTATGGCGCTTGCCGACCTCGAAGTCGTTGAAGTCGTGCGCGGGCGTGATCTTGACCGCGCCAGAGCCCTTTTCCGGATCGGAATATTCGTCCGCCACCACAGGAATCTTGCGGCCGACGATCGGCAGGACGATGTTCTTGCCGACCAGATGCCGGAAGCGCTCGTCGTCGGGGTGCACGGCGACGGCCGTATCGCCCAGCATCGTCTCGGGACGAGTCGTCGCCACGGTGATGAAGGTTTCCGGGTTTTCCGGGTCGAAGACCTGGCCCTCTATGGGGTAGCGGAAGTGCCAGAGGTTGCCGTTGACCTCCTGCTGCTCGACCTCGAGATCGGAGATCGCGGTCAACAGCTTGGGGTCCCAGTTCACAAGGCGCTTGTCCTTGTAGATCAGCCCTTGCTTGTAGAGCGTGACGAACACTTCGAGCACGGCCTTGGACAGGCCTTCGTCCATGGTGAAGCGTTCGCGTGACCAGTCGGCCGAAGCGCCGAGCCGCTTCAGCTGGTTGAAGATGGCGCCGCCGGATTCGTCCTTCCACTCCCACACTTTCTCGATGAACTGCTCGCGGGTCAGGTCGCGGCGATGGATCTGCTTCTCCATAAGCTGGCGCTCGACCACCATCTGCGTGGCGATGCCGGCATGGTCCATGCCCGGCTGCCACAAGACGTTCTTGCCGCGCATGCGCTCGAAGCGCACCAATATGTCCTGCAGCGTGTTGTTGAGCGCGTGGCCCATATGCAGCGAGCCGGTGACGTTCGGCGGCGGGATGACGATGGTGAAGGCCTCCGCCCCCTCCTCGGCCCCGGCACCGGCGCGAAACGCGTCGGCCTCTTCCCAGACTTTGGCGATCTTCGGCTCGACGGTTTTGGCGTCGTAGGTCTTTTCAAGCATGGGAAAATGGTCCGCGCTGTCGGGAATTTTGCTGGTCCGGTGTAAATCGGAAGGTTTTGGCCAAGTCAACCGCAACGGCTGTCTCGGCTCATCACAGGCAAATAGGCGTGGCCTTGGTCATTTCAACGGAAAGCGATCCATCGTCCTGCCAACAAGCTGACCTCACCAAGAGAGACGGCGCCACGAGGGCGCCGTTTCCTTAGGCAATCGGGATGGGAACTACTGCGCCCCGCGCGCCACGCGCTCGATCTCCTCGCGCACCAGCCTTTCGACCAGTGTCGGCAGATTGTTGTCCAGCCAATCCTGCAGCATCGGCCGCAGCATCTCTTCGGCCATCTCGTCGAACGTCTTCTTGCTGCGGCTGGCAAACGCATCGGAAAGCTCGCCGAAGGCGGCGGCGACCTGCCGGCCGGTGTGCTCGGAAACGATCGCCGGACGCGGCGCGTCGCTTGCCGCCACCGGCCTCACCACGCCTGCATCGGGACGAGACGGCTCGACGGGTGCTTTTGCAGTCGGTTCGTCCCTTGGGTCCTCCACCGGGGGCTGGGCGACCGTCTTGCGGGCCTCGCTCCTGTCCGACACCGCCCTCGCCTGCTCACCAACCGCGGCGATCTCGCGCCGCCAGTCGGCGACGGGGGCACCGGCAGCAGGGAAAGGACGCGATTCTGGTGCGTCGACAGTGGCCGGCTCGGCGGCAACGCGGGCGCCGACCTCGGCAAGTGTCATCGATGGCCTTGCCGGGGCGGGGATCGGGGCGCACCGGCGTTTCCGGGCGCGCGATCACCGGCTCGGCCGCCGGCAATTGTGCCTGGACTTCCGCCAGCGTGACCGGCTTCCTGACCTCGGGGGCAGCATGCAGGTCGGCACGAAATGGTTCGACGTCGGGAGCTGCATCGGCGCTCGATACGCGCTCCAGATCCTGGATCAGCTCATCGGCGTCACCCGGCTGCTTGCGCCCACCGTCGCTGTCCTCGATGATCCGCCTGATGGAAGCCAGTATCTCTTCCATGGAAGGTTCGCGCTGTGCGCTGCTTGCCGTTGCCATCGTCACATCCGCCGCCTTTGTGACCCCTGTGGATTTCCGTTCCGGCAAAGCCGGATCGAATCATGGCGACAGCGTAACCGACAGAGCGCCGCACGAGAATCCCCAATCTGGGGACTTGTGGGATTTCAACAGATTAGCGCGATCCAGAACCCAAGAGCAGCGGAGCAAAGCAAAAGAGTCCGCTCAAACAGGGAGACGGCGAAATCCGGGCCAAGCGCCCTCAGCGGCCGTCCGGCGTGCGCAGGCCGTACCACTTGTCCTTGACCGCGTTGTAGTGCTCTTCAGGCTTGTATTTCGTCACCTGCAAGCCAAGACGGTCGACGGACAGACGGCCTGTCGCCTGCAGGATGGCGTAGCTCGCCACCACCACATCATGCTCATAGCCGGCCTGGTTGATCTGGGCGGTGATGACCGTCGCCTGCGCGTTGAGGACGTCGAGCGTGGTGCGCTGGCCGACATTGCGTTCTTCGATGACGCCGTTCAGCGCCAGCTTCGCGGCCTCGATCACTTGCCTGTTGGCCGTCAGCTGCTGCTGCGCGGCGGTGTACTCGGTCCAGGCGGCGGTGACGGCCTGGCGCACCTGGTCACGGCTGACGTCGACCTCGATGCGGGCCTGGCTGAGCGATTCCTTGTCCCGGCGCACGATGGCCGAGGTGCGGCCGCCCGAATAGATCGGGATGGTCAGGGTTGCCCCGACACTGGCCGAATTGGTCGTGCCGTCCTGCGAACCGACGCCCGGCAAGGGCGAGGTATTGCGGTAGGCGCTCGAAACGCCGGCGGAAGCCGACAATTGCGGCAGCAACGCGCCTTCGGCCGACTTCACCGAAAACGAGGCGGCATCGACCAGATGCTGGGTGGCAAGGATGGCCGGGTGTTCGTTCGAGGCCACCCCGACGGCGGCGGCGAGGCTCGACGGCAACAGCTTTGCCACTGGCGAGGCGCCCTTGAGCTTGCCCGGCTCGTCGCCGACGATCTGGCGGTAGAGTGCGGCACTTGCCAGCGCCTGCGCCCGGGCAGCACTCAGCGATGCCACGGCGGCGGCGCGCGAAGCATCGGCCTGCGCCACGTCTGTGCGCGTGCCTTCGCCAACCTCGAAGCGCGAACGCGCCGCGCGCGCCGTCTCAGTCAAGAACTGCAGGTTCTGCTCGGTCAACACGGCGACCTGCCGGTCGCGAATCACGTTCATATACGCTTGGGCCGCGCTGAACAGGATGCCCTCTTCGGTGTTGCGCAGGCTTTCGACCGACGCGCGGACCTGCGCTTCGGCGGCTGCGACATTGTTCCTGGTCTGAAAACCATCGAACAGCGTCTGATTGATCTGGACGCCAAAATTGCCGGTGGTCAGCCGCACGCTTGAGTTGGTGCCGTTGAGATGGCTGCTCGAATAGTCGATTTCCGCCGAGCCGGTGACAGTCGGGCGCCAGCCCGACTTGGCGATGGCGACACCCTCATCGGTGACACGGACGCCGGCACGGGCCGAATTCAGCGAAGAATTGTACTGATAGGCCTTTGCAAGCGCGCCGGAGATGCTTTCGGCCGAGGCGGCCAGTGGGGACAGCATGGTCGCCGAAACGAGGACGGCGGTGAAAAGTGACTTGCGTACAGACGGCACGGTTAAACCCTCATTCGTTTTCCATGGGAACCGCGCCGCGCCAGCTTCTCCTTTGAGCAGCCGTAGCGGCGTGTTTCATGTTCCCTGCTGCTCAGCCCCAAAGTGCCCCCAGTCTGGGATCAGCAATGATCGTTCAAATGCAAGCGACCATGACAAAGCCTCTGCTGCAAGGCAAAATCATTCAGAACTCGAAGGCACGAATACGTTCAAATCCCGGTAGTGGCTTAATTGCCGCATTAAACGCACGTCTTCCGGTTACAACCCCCCGGCCTTAAAAAAAGTTTGGCCACGCCGGAATTGCCCAGCCCTTCAACCGCGACGAGTCGGCCGCCTTCGGCAAGCTGGTCGAGCAGCGGCGCCGGCACTTCCGCGACACTGCCGCCGATGAAGATGACGTCATATGGCGCCTTGGCGGCATGCCCTTGCGGCAACGCCCCCTGGACAACGGTCACATTGCCGCAGCCAAGCGCCGAAAGAGTCGATCTGGCGGTCTCAGTCAGCGCCGAATCGCTTTCGAGCGCCACCACGGATCCGGCCAGCCGCGACAGGATCGCCGAGGCGTAGCCCGTGCCGCAGCCGACATCGAGCGCCGAATCGGTCGAATTGATTTCGGCCAGCTGGATCAGCTTGGCCAGCGGCGAGGCTTCCATCAGGTAGCGCGCGCCATCGGCGCCGGCGGCAATACGGATGTCCTCGTCGATATAGGCGAGATCGCGCTGGGCGGCGCCGACAAAGGCCTCTCTTGGCACGACAAGCATGGCGTCGAGCAGCGGCGCGCTGGTCACATCGGTGGTGCGAACCTGGCCATCGACCATTTTGACGCGAAGCTCGGAGAAATCAGCGCTCATGTTCCAACCAATCCGCTTGCCGCGCCAGAACCGCGGTTCGTTATGTCAGGAACTTCAGGCCCCAGCGCTGCTGCGCGGGGGCCCGGGCATTGGAGGCCTCGCCCGGAATCGAACCGGGGTGCAAGGATTTGCAGTCCTCTGCGTAACCACTCCGCCACGAGGCCTCGTTGCTCCCGGCGTTCCACCCGGTTCCAATAGGTTGCGGCGAAAATGCCGTCAAGCGGCCACCGTGCATTCCGAACGGTTTCCTCGGCGCCAGTTCCGGGCAGCATCCGTCAAATCCTCATTACCGAGGCAACACAACGGCATATTAGCGGATTGTTAAGCATGGCCTGCCGCCGGAAGAAACGCATCCACGGCTCACGCGTTGAGCACGCCAGGAGGCAAAGCCATGCGCCAGGCAACGGTGATAAAAGCCAAGAACGCGTCGTCCAGCCTGTCTTTGCCGCAGTGCGGAGAGCTTTTGCACTACGCCATCGACCGCCTGTCCATAGAAGGTGCGGGCAGCCTGTCGCCGCACGACAGGGCAAGGCTTGCCTCAGCCGCGGCGATTCTCAAGCAGATCCACGAGGCACTGGAAGAGCACGCCGCCCGCTGAAGCGGGCCTCTTCCGATACCGACCGTCAATCCGGTCGGCGGCGCCGTTCCCACCAGACGACAAAGCGGCGTCGGTGACGGCGCACCATGGCGAACTCATAGGACAGCACCAGCAATCCGAGCGGAACCATCCAGAAGCCGAGGATCGGCAGGAACCCGAGGATGCCGCCGATGGTCAGCAGGAAGCCGATGGTGATTCTGAGCCCGCGCGAGCGCGGCATCTTGAACTCACGCCCGAAAACCGAGATTTTTCGCGCCGGCATCTGGTTGTCTTGTGCTGTCATCGTTTCGAAAAATTGACCCGTTTGATCGCTCAGGAGCATCGTTAAACCAAAGCCGCAGCCGCGCTTTCGGTTCCCTGCCCCCTGCCAAGACGGCTAATATGAGGGCATCCCTCGACGATTGCGAGAAACCCCTGCGCGAAAAAGCCTCGGAAAAATGCGAAATGCTTCTTTGCAAAGCCGAAAAGGGCAGCTATAGGCTGCGCCACTCACATAAGAGCCCCGTTCCCCGGTAGCTCAGTGGTAGAGCAACCGGCTGTTAACCGGTTGGTCGCTGGTTCGAATCCGGCCCGGGGAGCCAATTTGTTTGTCTTGCCATTTCCCGTCCCATGCCTTCGACTTCCTGTCCGGTGTTTTCGACCGTGCGGCAGGGGCTTGGCGGCGCCGTGGCTCCGATAGCGCGGCCCACCCCGGTTCGATAGGAAGTGCAGATGCCAACACGTTCCATACGCTCCATGTGCTGGAGATCGAACATCAACACCAGGCTCGTCGCTGCGCAGGCGGCCGTCCTGCAGTCGTTTGACCTCGATCTCATCCAGGACGTCACGGAGAGCGAGCCGCATGACCACTGGCTTCAGAGAACCACCGAGCAGCTCGCCGAAAACGAGAGCGTACTCTATCTCGACATAGACGCCTTCCCGCTGAACCGGACTGTCGTGGAACGGGCGTTCGAGGCGGCAGAGCGCGGCGAGATATTCGGCGCCGCCCAGGCAGCGAACCATCTCGATCCGGCGTTCGTCTATGCAGGCCCGATGTTTCTCTGCTTCTCCAAGAAAACCTGGATCGACCTCGACCGCCCTTCCTTCTCTCCCGACAGCAAGTTCGACGTTGCGGCACGGCTTTCCCAGGCAGCGTTCGACCGCGGCGTTCCTGTCCATTTGCTCAATCCAAGCTTTGTCGGCCTGCCGAGATGGCCGCTCGCCGGCAGAGGTTGCCTGGGGACGGCCACCTTTTACGATGGCTGCTTCTTTCATCTTTTCCAGAGCCGCTCCCTGCCGGACAGCGCCGACATAGTGGCAATGGTCGCCGATCCGATCCTGCGTGGAGAAGACCCCGATTATCTCGCAATCCATCACCGCTTGAATTCGATAGGCGGCCAGCTTGGGATGCATGCGAAGCGCAAATGGATGCGGCTGAAGAGCAAATGGGCGCGGATCAAGAGCAAGCAGCGGCTCTAACCTTCAGCCGCTGCGGGCTGCACGCGCCGAGATACGGCTGGAGCGTAGAACCTCGGCCGATCTCGTCAGGGTTTCTTATCGCCGTTTGGATTGGGTACCGGTGCCTCTCGCGCGTCTCGCGGTGGCGGATCGACGTGTTCAAGCTCTGGCGGTGCATCTTTGTCGCGACGCTGGAGATCTGCCTTCTTCGCTTCGGCCTTCGGTGGCGGTTCTTTGTTTGCATAATCTACTTAACCGGAATCCGCGTCTCTCGTTCCCGCTGGGGCGCCGAAAACTGAAAGCCGGAGGAACCGGAGGCGTTGAAGAGCGTTCTCCCGCATGCTCAAGAAAATCGCCCTCGCTGCCGTGCTGTTCCAGGTCGCCGCCTTCTCGGCTCTGCTAACTCAGACGGTTCTCTTTGCGTCATCCACCGCTACCCAGGCCGCCAGCGTGCAGCCGGGGACATCCGTCGCGGTCACGGAGAAAGAATGCGCCAAGGCGACGTGGCCAGATATTCCCGATCATTGCCTCAAGCGGATTGAGGGGAGGAAACTCATCACGACGACCCTGGTGGTGGCCGGGCAACAATAGCCCGCCGTTGCAGGCGTGGATCAATCTTGCAAAGCTTGTGCCGCCCAACCAGCCCTTGCCGTCGACGCCGGCCATCTCTCCGCTCATCATCAATCCACCCAGTTTAAGTCAGGGCGCTGCGCTTGAAAGCGCAATGATTCCTGCTACTTGCGGCGTGGGGACAATGTGTTTTGGTTGGGCAAGAATTGGCAATGGTTTCAGTGGATATGGAATGCCTGTGCTGTCATGGCAGCGGTAGGGTTTTCGCCTGCTCCAGATGGTCTGCGTCGAATGGGCATGTTGCCCGCAAGGCACCCATCGGACAGGTTGCCCCGGAAAGACGATCGCCTGCTCAGGATGTGCCGGCCTGGGGACGCTGGCGGAGCCGCCGCTGAGAGCCGTCGCATAGCCCATGATCGGGGCCACATTCCGCTGATGACGAGCGCGGCCCCGACGCGCCTGAACGGTTTATCTTACACCACCGGTGGTTCTTCAGGTGGTGGCGTCAAAACCGTGATGTCCATCCTGGCGATCTTGGATGCCGCGCGACCTTGCGCACCAGCATCCACGTCACCAGTTGCGGCAACCATGATTTTGGCGAGATGACCAACCGAGTCCGCGCTGCGACCTGGCGCAAAACCTTCGCCCGTTTCGGGCTTTCCCACTGCCGTTGGTTTTTCCGGTATTTGCCGATGTTGATTTGCGATCGCGGAAACCATTGAAACCTCCTGTGGTAACGCCTCGAACCTTATATTAGCTCTGACTGTTGTGAGGCTGACCTGGCGACCCCTGTGCCAACAGCCGCACTCATCACCGACCCGCTCTTGGCCGCTAGCCCAACTCTGCCGCATCGCACGAGGTCCACTGGACCCGGCGCTCAGCGCTAACTTGCACGCGGCTGACCGCCGCGCGATGCTGGCGCTTGGGTTGGAGAGAATCATGCGAAAAATTCTGATGTCAGGGCTGCTGTTCGCGGTCGCCATTTCCGCACACCCGGCTTGGGCGCTGGACAGCAGCGGCACGCCTGTAGTGGTGACGCCACTGGCATCACGCACGACGACCGCGTCCGGCCAGCCGATCACGCTGCCGCAGAAGAACGTGCAGGTGCTGGTGTCGACCTACGACATCGCGCCGGGCGCGACCTTGCCGGTCCACAGACACCCCTTCCCGCGCTACGCCTATGTCCAGGCCGGGACGCTGCAGGTCACCAATGTCGAGACCGGCAACAGCAACACGTACAAGACCGGCGATTTCATCATAGAAATGATCGGCCAGTGGCATCAGGCCACCAATATCGGCGATGGTCCCGTCAAGCTGCTGGTGATCGATCAGGTCGAGGAAGGCGCCAAGAACACTGAGCTGCGCCAGTAGCGGCCAAGGCCGGTATCCGTGCCCTGAGGCCGGGAGGAGGCGCTCC
Organism: Mesorhizobium loti; assembly: GCA_014189435.1. NCBI lineage: Bacteria > Pseudomonadati > Pseudomonadota > Alphaproteobacteria > Hyphomicrobiales > Phyllobacteriaceae > Mesorhizobium > Mesorhizobium loti. Next base: position 2,033,664 of record CP050293.1, on the reverse strand, counting down.
GCGCTTCGCCGCATCGTTGCGCACAGCCCACCCTGCCCCAAGCGCTTACCCCCAGGAGCCGACCATCTGCCGTGTCGTGGCGTTCAGTCGGTTGAAGGCGTTGATGAGCGCAATCTGGATGACCAGCGCGGCGAGCGCCTTTTCATCATAATGCCGGGCGGCCTCCTCCCAGACGTCGTCCGGCACCGCGTCCGGCCGGTCGGCAAGCCGTGTGCCGGCCTCGGCCAGCGCCAGCGCCGCGCGTTCCGCATCGGTGAAGTAAGGCGTCTCCCGCCATGCCGCCAACGCAAAGATGCGCTCGTCCTTTTCGCCGGCCTTCTTCAGTTCGCGCGCATGCATGTCGACGCAGAGGGCACAGTTGTTGATCTGGCTGGCGCGCAGATGGATCATCTTGCGCGTCACGTAAGGCACACCGGCCGCCTCGGTCGACTTGTCCAGCGCCAGCAGCGCCTGCAGGGAGCCGGGGATGAGGACGGCGGGGTTCTTGATCCTGGCTTGCATGGTCTTCTCCTTTGAAATCCTTTGAAAAGTTTCGTCGGGGCGTGTTTTGCCGCCCGGAAGCATGGCATCCGGATTTTCGAGTTTGAAAAGATTTCTCGGCTGCAACGCCGTGATGTCAGCCAATCCATAACTGATTGGCTATGGATTACTCATAACTATATGGTTATGGGAATGTCAAGCACGGAAATACCGCCTGGCCCAAGTGGCGGCGGGCTGTTCGCGCTTTCGCACCAACGGGCCCGATGCTAGGGCTGGCGACGACATCATGGATAGGATCGCCCCTTGACCAGAGAAACTCGCCTGCCGCTGATCGAAATCTGTGTCGAAGGCATTGACGGCCTGTTGGCAGCACAAGCTGCCGGCGCCGACCGGGTCGAACTGTGCGCCAGCCTTGTTGAAGGCGGAATCACGCCGAGCCTCGGCACGGTGCGCGCCGCCCTCGACCAGGCAAGTGTGCCGTTTCACGTCATGGTGCGGCCGCGCGGCGGCGATTTTCTCTACAGCGAAACCGAGTACGCCTCGATGCTCGCCGATGTCTCGGCACTGCGCGAGCTCGGCGTGCCGGGCGTGGTGTTCGGCTGCCTGAACGCCGATGGCACCATGGACGAGGCGCGCATGAGCGAACTGACGCAAGCCGCCGGCGCCTTGAACGTCACCTGCCACCGCGCCTTCGACATGACGCGCGACCCGGCCGAGGCGCTCGAATCGCTGATCCGCAGCAAGGTCGGCCGCGTGCTGACCAGCGGCCAGCGCGACACCGCGATCGAAGGCTTGCCGCTGTTGGCGGATCTGGTGCGGCAGGCCGGCGACCGCATCGTCATCCTCGGCTGCGGTGGGCTCGATTTGCACAACATCGCCGAAGTGCGCAGCAAAACCGGCCTGTCCGAAATGCATTTCGCCGCGCTGAAGGATGTGCCGAGCGCCATGGATTACCGCAATCCCCATGTCGGCATGGGCGGCTCCGACCTCGACCGCGAGTATCGCAACACGCTGACCGACACGCCACTGGTGGCGGCGACCATCGCGGCAGCCAAGGCATGACCGCAGCCCCTGCCCCGATAGCCCATGTAGCGGCCGAAGACGAAGCGGCGATCCTGGCGCTCAACAACGAGCATGCCGCCGAACTGTCGTGGCTGGAGGCTGAGCGGCTGTCTTTCCTGCTTGGCGAAGCATTTTACGCGCGCCGCATCGGCGATCTCGAAGCCTTCATCATGACCTTCGACCAGGACGCCCGATACGACAGCCCGAATTTCCTATGGTTCCGCGAACGCTACGAGCGCTTCGTCTATGTCGACCGGGTCGTCGTTGCGGCAGACGCGCGTGGCCGCGGTCATGCCCGCCGGCTCTATCAGGACCTGTTCGACCATGTCGCTCGCGCCGGCCACACACTGGTCACCTGCGAGGTCAACACCGACCCGCCCAATCCCGCCTCGGATGCCTTCCACGCCGCGCTCGGTTTCACTGAGGCCGGTGACGCGGTAATCCACGGCGGCAAGAAAGCGGTGCGCTACTACGTCAGGCAGATCACCGCCTGACCCGCCGCGCTGGTCACACAAGGAAGCCAGAGCTAATGTAGGTGTTTCCGCCAACCGGAGGAAACGCGATGCCGAGCAACGTCTTCCGCTTCGACGAAAGCTGGCACATCCCAGAAGGCACGCCGCAGGAAGTGTGGGAGGTGCTCTCGGATGCCGAGTTGCTGCCGCTCTGGTGGGGCGACGTCTACAAGGAAGTGGTGCCGCTCGACAGCAAGGGCAAGGCGACCATCGGTTCGCGTGCAAGAGCCAGGGCTCGTGGCGCCCTGCCCTATGAGTTGAATTTCATCATCGAAGCCGCGGAACTCGAACCCGGCCGGCTGGTGGTGGTGAAAACGCTTGGCGATTTCGACGGGCTGTGGCGGGCGGAGTTGTCGCCATCCGGCACCGGCACCCATGTGCAATTGACCTGGCAGGTCACGGTTCTGAGGCCGATCCTCAAATTCCTCGCACCGCTCCTGCGGCCGGCCTTTGCGTGGAACCATCGCTGGACGACGCCGCGCGGCGAAACCGGCCTGCGGCGGTATCTTGAGGCGCGGAAAAACAGTCCCTCGGCCTGACGAAACCGGCGGTATTCACCAGTTGCGGTTGAGCCATTCTCGCGCCGGGCGCTCGATGAGATAGTAGCTGCACAGCGCGCAGGCAAAGACGCCGGCCAGCATCGGGATCGGCGCGCTGCCTTGCTCATAGACGAATTTGTAGAACGGCTGCTGCCACAGATAGAGCGAGTACGACCACAGCCCCAGCGTTGCCATCGGCCAGGAGGACAGCAATCCGGAAAAATACCGTGGGCTGAAATCGAGCACATTGACGGCCAGAGCCAGCAGCGGGACGGCCAAGAGATAGTGGATCGGCGTCGGCACCGGATCGAGAAACAGCAAAACGGCGCAGATCGATGCCGCCAGGGCCACATGCTGGCCCCTCAGGACCGCCGGCAGCCTGCCATCGGCTTTGAGCAGGCAGATCGAAGCCGACAGCAGGATCGACGCGATATGCACGTCGGTGCGCCAATAGGTGGCTTCGTAGTCCAGCCCGAAGACCCAGTACGAAACCGCGCCGTTGGCCATGGCAAGCAGGGCCAGCGCCAGGAGCAGCACGACGACGCGAGAGCGGCTTGAGACGACGACGCTGATCAGCGCCAGGATGATATAGGCGTGCTCCTCGATGCAGAGCGACCAGATATGGTCGAGCGCCCCTGCCCGCGTCACGAGAATGCCGGCATAATTGTAGGTGAATGTCAGCGCCGTCAGCGCCGCCTTCCATTTGAAGGCGATGAACGTGCCGGACAGCGCAATCATCGCGACGACCACGAAGACCAGAAGAGCCGGATAGATGCGGGAAAAGCGGCGCTTGAAGAATTTCTTCAGCGGGTAGCGTTCGATGAACAGGATCTCGCCCATCAGCCGGCCGCTGAGCACGAAGAAGAATTCGACGCCAAGCACGCCGAGATTGATTCCGGGAACGGGAAAGAAATGGCCGATCAGCACCAGGGCGATCGACAGGCCGCGCCAGCCGTCGAGATAGGCCAGTCTTGTCCTGGCCGGTCTGTCGGCGACGGATCGGGACGGAACGGCGTGCGTCGCGGAGATGTCGGTCATGCCGATCCTTTCGCATTGGACATGCGAAAGGGCACGGCGGTACATTCCGAACCCGGCTCGCATTCCCGCCCCAGGCCATATTGCAGTGCAATATCGTTTTGTGCAAGTGCGAGATCGCTGCCGGATCAGTTCCGAGTAAAGTATCGGCGGGAATTGCTTCAAGCAGAGGATTGCCGCGCGGCGGCGAATCCATCAGCAAATGGACGGATACAGGTCGCCACACATGAAAAAGGGGCCACGGAGGCCCCTTTCCTTGTCCGCGACGACCAGCCGGTGTCAGGCGTTGGCTGCCGCAACCGCGCGCTTGGCCATCACCGCGATCAGATTGGCGCGGTAGTCGGCCGAGGCGTGAATGTCGGTCATCAGATTCTTCGCCGGCACTTTCACGCCGTCGAGTGACGAGGCCGCGAAATTCTTGGCCAATGCCGCCTCGATCTCCTTCGAGCGGAAGACGCCGTCGTCGCCGGCGCCGGTGACGGCGACGCTGACGCCATCCTTGCCCTTGGCCACGAACACGCCAACGATGGCGTAGCGCGATGCCGGGTTGCGGAATTTTTCGTAAGCCGCCTTGGCCGGCGCGGTGAAGGTGACGGCGGTGACGATCTCACCATCCTTCAACGAGGTCTCGAACAGGCCCTTGAAGAACTTGTCCGCCGCGATCTGGCGCTTGTTGGTGACGATGGTGGCGCCCAACGCCAGCAGCGCCGCCGGATAGTCGGCCGCCGGATCGTTGTTGGCGATCGAGCCGCCGATCGTCCCCTTGTGGCGCACCGCCGGATCGCCGATCAGCGATGCCAGATGGGCAAGTGCTGGACAGGCCTTCTTCAGCTTCTCGTCATTGGCAACGGCGTGATGCGTGGTCGCGGCGCCGATGGTGACGGTCTTGCCCGACACCTTGACGCCCTGCAGCTCCTTGATCCGCGACAGGTCGACAAGGTCGGACGGTGCGGCGAGCCGCGTCTTCATCGCCGGGATCAGCGTCATGCCGCCCGACAGCAGCTTGGCGTCACCCGTCTTGATCAGCTTGGCGGCATCAGTGACCGAGGCGGCGCGGTGATAGTTGACCGAATACATGCTCGTTCCTCCTCAGTGTTTCGCCGCGCGGATCGCAGCCCACACGGTGGACGGCGAAGCGGGCATGGCAAGATCATTGCTGCCGATGGCGTCGGTGATGGCGTTGATCACCGCCGGCGGCGAGCCGATGGCGCCGGCCTCACCGCAGCCCTTGATGCCGAGCGGATTGCCCGGGCACGGCGTGTTCGAGGTCGAAACCTTGAACGACGGCAGGTCGCTGGCGCGCGGCATGGTGTAGTCCATGTAGCTCGCGGTCAAAAGCTGGCCGCTGTTGTCATAGTGGGCGCCTTCGAGCAGCGCCTGGCCGATGCCTTGCGCCAATCCGCCATGCACTTGGCCCTCGACGATCATCGGGTTGATGATGTTGCCGAAGTCGTCGGCGGCGACGAACTGGATGATCTCGGTCATGCCGGTTTCCGGGTCGACCTCGACCTCGCAGATGTAGCAGCCGGCCGGGAAGGTGAAGTTCGACGGATCGTAAAATGCCGTCTCCTTCAGCCCGGGCTCCATGCCGCCCGGCAGATTGTGGGCGGTGTAGGCGGCGAGCGCCATCTGGAACCACGGTACGTTCTTGTCGGTGCCGGCGACCTTCAGCGCGCCGTTCTCGATGATGATGTCGCCCTCGTCGGCTTCGAGCAGGTGTGCCGCGATCTTCTTGGCCTTGGCCTCGACCTTGTCGAGCGCCTTGACGATGGCCGACATGCCGACAGCACCCGAGCGCGAGCCATAGGTGCCCATGCCCATCTGCACCTTGTCGGTGTCGCCATGCACGATCGAGACGGAATCGAGTGGCACGCCGAAGCGCTCGTTGACCAGTTGCGCGAAGGTCGTCTCATGGCCCTGGCCGTGGCTGTGCGAGCCGGTCAGCACCTCGATCGTGCCGACGGCATTGACGCGCACCTCGGCACTTTCCCAAAGGCCGACGCCGGCGCCGAGCGAACCAACCGCCGCCGACGGCGCGATGCCGCAGGCTTCGATGTAGCAGCTCATGCCGATGCCTCGCAGCAGGCCCTTCTTGGCGGCGGCGGCCTTGCGCTTGGCAAAGCCGGCATAGTCCGACGCCTTCATCGCCGCGTCGAGCGAAGCCGCGTAGTCGCCGGCGTCATAGCACATGATGACCGGCGTCTGATGCGGGAACGAGGTGACGAAGTTCTTGCGGCGCAACTCGGCCGGTGAGACGCCGAACTGACGCGCGGCGGTCTCCATCATGCGTTCCATGACGAAGGTCGCTTCCGGCCGCCCTGCCCCGCGATAGGCATCGACGGGCGCGGTGTTGGTGTAGATCGCCTTCACATTGGCGTGGATGGCGGGGATGTTGTACTGGCCTGACAGCAGCGTCGCATAGAGGTAGGTCGGCGTCGCCGACGAGAACAGCGACATGTAGGCGCCGAGATTGGCTTTGGTCTCGACCTTCAGGCCAACAATCCTGTGGTCCTTGTCGAAGGCCATTTCGGCATGGGTGTGATGGTCGCGGCCATGCGCGTCGGTCAGGAAACTCTCTGTACGGTCGGCCACCCATTTGACCGGCACGCCGGTTTTCTTCGACGCCCACAGGCAGACGATCTCTTCGGGATAGATGTAGATCTTCGAGCCGAAGCCGCCGCCGACGTCGGGCGCAATCACACGCAGCTTGTTTTCCGGCGCGACGTTGTAGAAGGCGCTCATCACCAGCCGCGCCACATGCGGGTTCTGCGACGTCGTCCAGCAGGTATAGTGATCTTCCGCCTTGTCGTAGTGGCCAAGCGCGGCGCGCGGCTCCATGGCGTTGGGCACCAGCCGGTTGTTGATGATGTCCATCTTGACCACATGGGCCGCGGTCTTGAAGGCTGCGGCCGTGTCGTCGGCATTGCCGATGTCCCAGTCGAAGATCAGATTGTTGTCGGCCTCGGGGTGGATCTGCGGCGCGCCCTTGTCCATCGCCTTGGAGGCATCGACGACGGCCTTCAGCTCCTTGTAGGTGATCTCGACCGCCTCGGCGGCGTCGCGCGCCTGCCCCTTGGTCTCGGCCACGACGATGACCACGGCATCGCCGACATAACGGACCCGGTCGAAAGCCAGTGGCGACCACGCCCCCATCTTCATCGGCGAGCCGTCCTTGGAATGGATCATCCAGCCGCAGATGAGGTTGCCTATGCCGTCGGCCTTGAGCTCCTTGCCGGTCAGCACGCCGATGACGCCGGGCATGCCTTGAGCCTTTTTGACATCGATCTTCTTGATCTGCGCATGCGCGTGCGGACTGCGCACGAAGGCCGCATGTTTCATGCCGGGAACCACCATGTCGTCGACGTAGCGGCCGGCGCCGGTGATGAACCTTTTGTCTTCCTTGCGCGCGACCCGAGCGCCAACACCTTCAATGCCCATATGAAATTCCTCCCGAGATTGTAGGGGAGTAGGTGAATAGGGCAGTACGGCAGTAGGGAAAAATTGGCTCCGATTCCCCTATTGCCGTACTGCCTTACTGCCCTACTGCCTCGTTCATGCCGCTTGTTTCGCCTTGCCCTTCGCCACCTTGGACATCGTCTTCGATGCGGCGAGAATCGCCTTGACGATGTTGTGGTAGCCGGTGCAGCGGCAGATGTTGCCTTCGAGCTCGGCGCGCACCGTCGCCTCGTCGAGGCCTTCGGGGTGGCGGCTGATCATGTCTGTCGCCGTCATGATCATGCCTGGCGTGCAGAAGCCGCATTGCAGCCCGTGATGTTCCTTGAAGGCGGCCTGCACCGGATGCAGGTCGGCGCCATTGGCCAGGCCCTCGATCGTCACCACGGTCGAGCCGGAGGCCTGCACCGCGAGCATCGAGCAGGATTTGACCGCCTTGCCGTCGACATGGACGACGCAGGCGCCGCATTGCGAGGTGTCGCAACCGACATGCGTTCCGGTAAGGCCGAGATTTTCCCGCAGGAAGTGAACCAGAAGCGTTCGGTCCTCGGCAGCACCGCTGACCCGTTTTCCGTTCACCATCAACGAAACGTCCGACATGAATCCTCCCTGGGTATCAACCTTGGTCATCACGCTGCTGACGCGGTGTTGGCGCATCAGCCATCCGTTATTCGTACACCGCACAACGCACAAAAAACAGCACGTCGCAAAACGCGACACATTGTACTTTCGGTCATGACCGAGCCCAAACATGCAGTCCCGGTCGCCCCATTGCCAAACTACCGATTGAGGGCAACAATGTTGGCCGACGCCCGCGCGCCAGAAGCATGTAAAAACAGCCGCGCACAAAAAATGCGTCGGAGGAAATGCGGAGAACATCGCTGGCCAGTTCACGGACGCGCTATGCATGCGGCCTGTCGGCGCTCACCACGGACGAGCCCGACATGGAGGCGTTCGCCAGGGCGATCGCGCAGGAGGCAGCCGCCATCGACGCCGGCTTTGCCCTGCTGTTCTTTTCCCAGAGCCTGGTCGAGGCCAGCACCCTTTCCGAGGCGCTGATGACCCACGCGCCGGCGCTGCACCACGCCGGCTGCTCGACCGCCGGCGAGATCACGCCGCAAGGCCTCGAGGATGGCCACGTGCTCGCCATGCTGCTTCCGTCCGCCACGTTCACCGCCGTCAGCGTGATGGTCGACAATCTGTCGTCGTCAGGCATGGACAGGATCACCAGCGAGGTCGAGGCCTTGCGGCGATCATTGCGCGCGCGACTGGGTTGCGACCGCACCAAAGGCACGTTCGCACTCTGCTTCATCGACGGGCTCTCCTATGCCGAGGAAGCGGTGAGTTCGGCCATCCATTGGGGTCTCGACGACATACCGCTGCTTGGCGGCTCGGCCGGCGACGATTTGAAATTCGAGACGACGCGCCTGATCTCGAACGGCAAGGTCACCTCCGACAGCGCCATCATCGTGCTGATATCAACCGAAATTCCCTTCCATGTCTTCAAGACCGACAATTTCGTTCCTACCGACGAAAAGCTGGTGGTGACGGCGTCCGATCCCGATCACCGCATCGTGCGCGAATTCAACGCAACCAATGCGGCGGAGGAGTATGCCGCCTCGGTAGGCATCATCCCGCAGACGCTGACGCCGCTGAGCTTTGCCTCGCATCCGGTGGTGGTGAAGGTGGGCGGCGAATATTACTGCCGGTCGATCCAGAAGATGCATCCCGACGGCTCGCTGTCGTTCTTCTGCGCCATAGACGATGGCGTCGTGCTGTCGATCGCCCAACCCAAGGACATGGTCGAATCGACGCGCGCGGCACTGCGCGATGTCGAGGAGAGGCTTGGCAGCATCGACATGATCCTCGGCTTCGACTGCGTGCTGCGCCGGCTCGATGCGCGCAACCGGCAAGTGTTTCGCGATATCTCGGAGCTCTACCGGGTCAACAATGTCATCGGCTTCGGCACCTATGGCGAACAGTACCGGTCGATGCATCTGAACCAGACTTTTACCGGCATCGCCTTTGGCGAGCGCCAGGCGGCGGAATAGGACGGCGCAACGAGATGCCGCTGCGGGACATAAACGATCTTGAAAAGCTGAAGAAGATCAACGCGGCGCTGGTCAGCCGCGTCGAGCGCTCGATGGACCAGCAAGGCAACGCCTTCTCGCTGTTCCAGACCGCGATTTCGCTGGAAAACCGGGTGCGCACACGCACCGAGGAGCTGCACTCGACCTTGCGCCGGCTGGAGCAGTCCAACATCGACCTCAGCGCCGCCAAGGAAAACGCCGAACTGGCGAACCTGTCGAAAACCCGCTTTCTCGCCGCCGCAAGCCACGACGTGCTGCAGCCGCTGAACGCCGCCCACCTTTCGGTTTCGGCGCTCGCCGAAGTGCAGACCAGCGACGAGGGCAAGAAACTGGTGCGGCAGGTCGAGCGCTCGCTGGAGACGATGGAGGACCTGCTGCGCACGCTGCTCGACATCTCCAAGCTCGATGCCGGCGTGGTGCAGCCCGACATAGGCGACGTCAGCCTGGAGGCGCTGTTCTCGTCGCTGCGCTCGGATTTCCTGCCGGTGGCGGAACTGAAGGGGCTGTCGCTGAAATTCCGGCCGGTCAATGCCGTGGTGCGCTCCGACCGCACGCTGCTGCGCCGCATCCTGCAGAACATTCTGTCCAACGCGCTTGGCTACACACGCTCGGGCGGCGTGCTGGTCGGCACCAGGCATCGCGGCGACACCATCCGCATCGACGTCGCCGACACCGGCTGCGGCATTCCCGACGACCAGCGCGAGGCGGTGTTCGAGGAATTCCATCGCGGCACCTCGTCGGCCAATGCCGAACTGGACGGCGGCGGTCTCGGGCTGGGGCTGGCCATCGTGCGCCGCATGGCCAGCGCGCTCGGCCATCCCGTGACGTTTTCATCGAAGGTCGGGCGCGGCACGATCTTCCACATCGATGTTCCCGTCGGCATCGGCGCCCCGGCCGACGCCATCGCCAGCCTTGCCGACATGGAACGGCCGCGCGGCTACGGCCTGTTCGGCACCAAGGTGCTGCTCGTCGAGAACGATATCGAAGTGCTGCAGGCCATGACCTTCCTGCTCGAACGCTGGCAATGCCTGGTGCGGGCCGCGACCTCGACCGACGATGCCCTCGACATGCTCGGCGACACCGACTGGGTGCCCGATATCGTCATTGCCGACCAGCACCTCGACGGCGGCGATCTCGGCACCGCCACCATCGCCGAAGTCCGCGACTATCTCGGCCGCGCCGTGCCGGCGCTGATCGTCACCGCCGACAGTTCCGAAGCCGTCGCCAAGGCGGCCCGCGCCGGCGGCATAGAACTGATGCGCAAGCCGCTGAAGCCGGCACAATTGCGGGCGCTGCTGGCGCATCTGTTGGCTTAGAACCCCCCTCACGCGCTATTTCGATCGTCTTGAAAGGTGCGCGTCCTCCCGCAAATAAGTCTGTGGATATTCCTGATGTGACGGCTTGGTGTCGTATCGGCCAAGTGAAGGAGGAATATCCTAGAGCAACTGGGTCGGGGGGATTCATGAACAGGTTGCTTGTTGGCGCGGTTTTTCTTGCCGCTGGTGTATTCGGCGCGGATACATCTTTCGTCTCTTATATTAGGGGAAATGCAGGCATAAGTGCTCTTGCGCAAGAAGCGCAAAGCACTTCGCCTCACCTTGGCGCGCCTGCCGGCTACGGCAATGGCGGCGCGGCTCTGGGCAGCGGGAAGCCGGCCAATGGCACGCCAGCGTCAGGTGGGGTGGCCACCGGTAATCCGGATGCGGCGGCCAAGATTGGCGCCAAGCCGGCCGATGCCAAGGCAACCGACGCCAAGCCGACAGATGCCAAAACCACCAACACAAAGACGACGGATGCCAAATCCGGCACGGCCGCGAAGCCGACCGATGCCGAAGCAGCGCCTGAAGCGCTGGCGGCGGCCGCGACGGCTGCCGAGACTGACAGCGGCGCTGCCGAGGCTGTCGGCACGCCGAAGGTGGATCTGCCGAAGGCTGGCGGCAACGGCAACCTTGGCTATTCCATCGGCATCGATGTTACCGCGTTCCACGGCATCGAGCCGCAGATCGCGCTCACCTACAACTCGTCGCGCAAGACCAAGCTTGGCGGTCTCTACCAGGGCTGGCTGGGCTATGCCTGGGGCCTCGATGGGTTTGATGTCATCGAGCGGGCAAGCCCGGGCTATGGCATGCCTGCCTTTGATGGCAACGATATCTACCTGCTCGACGGTCAGGCGATGGTCGCCTGCACCGCCGGCATGATATCGCCGTCCTGCGCGACCGGCGGCACGCACGCGACCGAGAATGAATCCTATCGCCGCATTGCGTACAACGGCACCGCCAGTGAATGGAAGGTGACGGACAGGGATGGCACTGTCTCGGTTTTCAAGTCGGTCGGGGTCGTTGCAGGTTCCTCCGCGCCCGACGCAAACCTCGCCTTCGCCTACCGCTGGGTGCTGACTTCGGTCACCGACACCAATGGCAACACCGTCACCTATGGCTACTCTTGCCCGACAGTGCCGGTCTGCTACCCCACGACGATCAGCTACAACGGCACAGGCGGTGCAGACATCGCGGACGGCGCGTTCGTCTGGCTTCACTATGAGCAGAGGCCAGATACGATCCTGATGGGCAATGGTCTCGGCATTTCCGAGACGAACTTGCGCTTGAAGACGATCAGTGTCTGGGTCAGCCATAGTCTGCGTGGCGCCTACAGGATGATCTACGACCAGGCGCCATTCTCCAACGCCTCGCGGCTCACCAAGGTTGCCCGCTTCGGCAGCGAGTGGACTGTCGCATCCAACGGCGACATCACTGGCAGTGGCAGCTCGAAATGGATCGGCCAGATGGCCTATCAGGACGCGGGCTGGAACTACACAACCGTCAACACGCCGATCTACGAGCACATCCCGGCGTTCGGCGACAATCCAAGCTATGGGAACCCACAAGAAGCCCGAGACGTCAACTTCGATGGCCGCGATGAGCTTTGTTGCGCATATTCGGAGACGACAACGACGACTACGAATGGCGGCGGCGGATCGAGTGGAGACCACACTCAATATAAGACAAGAACATCACAAAATTATAAGAGAATAATCAAATTTGGCATCGATGGAGCCCCGTCGGATGTAAAGACATTGTTTGCCGGCACGACGTCGACCACGACGACAAACAATGCCAGCGTTCCTGGATGGGCGAGCCCCCCTGGTTTGACCGCACTCGATCCCGGACGCTTTCTGGCCACCAAGAACGCGGTGGATTTTGCCCAGTATCAGCAGTCGAGCGTGGATTACTGTCATAGTACACATGACGGTCAGGTCTGTACCTCCCAGTATTCAGCCACCCCCTCTCTGGTGTTGACAGACGCCAATCTGGCGATGACCACGGTTCCTTGCAATCCAGCACCCGCCGGATATGAGTCCGTATGCAGCAGCTTGCCCAGCTACAGCAATGTGTCTTCACCTCCCGTAAGCCCGTCGTTTGTGGCTGACACGAATGGCGATGGAATCGATACGCTGGAATTTAAAGGCGGCACTTTTTCCGATACGATCATGGGCGTTGGGGATTTTCTCGGCAATGGCAAGCAACAGCCGTTGTTCATGACGAGCAATTCTCTGAAGAAGGGCGTCCTTTCCAGCGGCAAATGGCAAGCTGGCGGAACGGCATTCGGCGTCCCTTGCGCGTTTACCACTTTGCTCCCTGGCTCGTGCGTCTTCGCCGACATCAATGGGGACGGCGCAACGGATATTGCGAGATACAGGGCCAGTGTCGACGAGATCACCGTCTACTTGTCGACAGGTATCGGCTTCAAAAGCTACGCGACTGCCACCAATATTTTAGGCGGCCAAGCCATCCTGGGTGACTTTGATAATGATGGAAGGACCGACGTATTTACGCTGAGCGACAGCGTCGATGTCCCTCCAGGCCAAATACGGTCAGTCAAGGTCTACTCCCTCCAACCGTCCTCATCAGCGGCCTACGTTGCGGTCAACCTCCCTAGCCCGGCAACGATGGTTGCCGTCGGAACCGTGATCGGCGACTTCAACGGCGATGGTCTGCCTGACTTCACCAACTACAGCAGCATGATCATCTCGAACGCCGGCACCGGCAATCCGAACCTCCTGCGTTCAGTGGTGACGGAACTCGGTGGAACGGTCGCGGCGGAATACGCGCCGTCGTCGACCTGGGTGAACAACTACCTGCCGCAGGTGGTGCATGCGGTGTCGAAGCTTTCGGTGGGCGACGGCCGTGGCCAGACGGCGGTGAGCACCTACACCTATGCCGGCGGCAAATACGATCCCGCGGCGCGCAAGTTCCTGGGCTTTGCCTCGATCGTCGAGACCAGACCGCTGGCCAATGGCGAGACGGCGCCCTCGAAGATCGAGACCACCTATCGGCAGGATCTCGCAAGCTACGGCCTGCCGTCGCTGACGGTGTGGAAAGACGGCACAGGTGTCGCCCACAAGCAAGTGGCGGAGACCTATGCGGTCAACACGGCGACCAAACCCTACACGGTGCAGAACACGGCGACCGACACCACGCTGACCGAGAACCTAACGCGCACGCTCCGGGTCGAGCGCGGCTTTGACACCTATAACAATGTCATCAGCCTCAAGGACTATGGCCGCACCGATCTCAGCGGCGACGAGACCTGGACGGAACGCTTCTTCTCGCCCAACACCAGTGCTTACATCGTCACGGCCCCGATCGCCGAGCGTACGCATGCCGGGCTCACCAGCACCGACCCCTATGTCAGCTACAGGCATAATTTCTACGATGGTAGCACCGACATCTGGGCGGTACCGGCCAAGGGCAATCCGACATGGGTGGTGACCTTCAGCGATGTCTCCTCTGGTAAGCTGGTACATCAGTATTTTGCCTATGACGCCTATGGCAACAGGATCTCGGCCACCAATGGCCTCGGTCACAAGACCGAGTGGGATTATGACGCGACCTATCATCTCTATCCGGTAGCCGAGCGGGCACCGCGCTATTTTGCCACCGGCGGCCAGACGGCTGACACGCGCTTTGTCTCGACCGCCACCTACAATGCCGTATGCGGTCTGCCGGCGACGAAGACCGACCCAAACGGCATCATCAAGACCTTCACCTACGATGCGTTCTGCCGACCCTACCAGGTCTCACAGAACGTGCTTGGCGCCTATGCCAGAACGCAGTTGGTGAACGAAGGCAATCCAACGGCGCAAGCGCTGATCAAGTACACGCCGCTGCCCAATGGCGCTGGCGAGGATTTTACCATCTCCTGGTATGACGGGCTTGGCCGGGTCTATCGCGTGGAAACGCCCGGTGAGACGGCGGCTGGGCCAAGGCGAATTGCCGATACCGACTACGATCCGCGCGGCAATGTGCTGCGCACCGCCTTCCCGCGCTTTGTCGACGATGCCGCGCAATGGACCACCAACTTCTACGACTGGGCCGACCGGCTGATAAAGACGGTCAATCCGGATGCGAGCCAGCGCAGCTACCTGCACGACATGGCCACCGCGGCCGGCACGCCCAACCCTCGGCTTTACGGGGTGACGCTGACCGACGAACTCGGCCACCTGACCAGAACCCCGTCGACGACACGCGGCGACATTGCCGCCTTCATCCGCGATCAAGCCGGCCTCAACCTAACGGAGAGCCGAGGCTACGATCTTCTCGGTCGCCTGATCGGCGTCACCGATCCCGGCGGCTCGACCTGGACCTACACCTACGACATGGTCGGCAACCGGCTGTCGGCGTCGGATCCCGATCTGGGCACCTGGACCTATGTCTATGATGCCGCCAACCGCCTGATCAGCCAGACCGATGCCAGGGGCACGGTCACCACCCTCGCCTACGACCAGATGGACCGGTTGACGCTGAAGACGGCAACCGCGCCTGGCGGCAGCCCGGTGACACTGACGCAGAACACCTATGATCAGGCGGCGGCAGGTTATTACAACATCGGCCAGCTGACCCGCTCGGAAAACGCTGCTGCCGTCCAGCTCTACAATTATGACGGTCTCGGCAAAATTGCCCGCCAGGATGCCACCATCGCAGGCATCACCCACACTACGGTCACCGTCCGCGACGGCTCCGGCCAGACTGTGTATGCTCAGTATTTTCCCGTTCAGCTCGACTTCGGTTCGAACGCCAACCGCCTGCGATATACCGCAGCCAACCAGCTCACTGCCGCTCCCGGCTTCATCCCCTCGACGCTCTACGAGGCTGACGGCCAGACCAGGGAGATCACCTACGCCAATGGCGTCAAAACGTCCTTCACCTACTCGCCGACCCGCCGCTGGCTGACGAGGATAAGCACGGCACTCGGCGCCACCCCGCTGATGGACCGGCAGTATGTGCGCGACAATCTTGGCCGCATCACCAACATTATCGGGCTGACGCCCGCCGGCACAGGTAGCTGGAACTATGTCTATGACAACGCCGACCGGCTGATCTCGGCCGACAATCTCGGCGACAACACGCTGGACGAAACCTTCGTCTATGCCGCCAACGACAATCTGACCTCGCGCACCCGTGTCGCCGGCACCTATGTCTATCCCTCGGCGAACTCCGCTCGTCCGCACGCGCCGATCTCAGTCGGCGCCAACGAGATGGCCTATGACGCCAACGGCAATCTGACCTCCGACGGCAGCCGAACGCTGATCTGGGACGAGGCCAACCGTCTGAAGACGGTCACGCGCGCCTCCAACACCGTCAATCTCGCCTACGGACCTGACGGAGCGCGAGCCAGGAAGTCATCGAGCTTCGCGACGACGCTCTATCCCGACGCCAATGTCGAGATCAATCCGGCGACGCCGGGCGCGGAAATATACACCCGCTACCCCCACCCCGACATCAAGGTCGTCGGCACCACAAAATACTTCCTGCACCGTGAGCACCTCGCCTCGGTGCGCCTGGTCACCGACATCTCAGGCAATATTGCCGAGCAGACCTACTACGCCACCTATGGCGAGAGCCTCATCACCGGCTTCCAGACGCAAAAGGGCTACATCGGCGAGCGCTTCGATCCCGAGACCGGGCTGCTGTATCTCAACGCGCGATATATGGATCCGGTGCTGGGGCGGTTTATCTCGCCGGATGATTGGGATCCGACATTGCCGGGGGTTGGGACCAATCGGTATGCCTATGCCCAGAATGACCCGGTCAACAAAAGCGATCAGAATGGGCATGGAGCCCTGGATGCGGTCAATGCTTACAATGCCGCGAAGGGCTTGTTGGGGGGCAACGAAAGGCAGGGAGGAGGTACGGACAAATCCACTTCCCAATCATCGAGCGCACCAGACGACACATCTGGCCCCCCCTCGCTCCTCGACAACGCTCGGAAAGCATACCTTGCGCACGGAAAATTGACACTTGGGGCGTTGATCACTGCCGGTTCAATAGGTTTCGGAGTTGGATCGGATTTAGTCACGGATGGCGCGGCGGTGCCGGCAACTACAGCGCCGGCAGTCGCAGGGGCTGCATTGGGCACTGGGCTGATGGCCGATGCGATGAAGGACCTCAAGGAAGCAATTTTTGGTCCATCGCATATGTCTAACAATGCGTCGAAATCACAGAACACCGAAAAGTCACCGAACCAATTGAACAAGGAAATTGAGAAAGGTAGAGCTCCAAAGGGTGCGGAACGTGTCGATATCGGCAAAATTAAGGGAGAGCAAACTCACATCCACTTTGATGACGGTTCGGCTCTTAATAAGGATGGAACTTGGAAACACGGATCCAGCGATCTATCAGAATCAATGAAGAGTTGGCTTGGTCAAAATGGATGGGCGTTACCGAAATGACAAAAAAAAACACTATCTATTCATGGTTGGATCGCGCGATCTCCAATCGAGATGGAAAAGAAAAATCTGCACATTTGACTGATTTTTTGGAATATACGCCAAGATTATTAGTCGGTGTCGATTTTGCGAAGTATGTATACGACATTGTTGAGACACCTGACATCTATCTGAGAGAAAGCGATGAAAAAGACGTAAATATTTTTATAGTTGTCTATATTCCAATTGGAGCTTCGAATGAGATTAACCTGTTTAGCCAAGATATATGGCAAAAATTAAGACCGATGAAAGAGCCGCCGTCGCTTTATGTGTTTAAAAGCGAAATTTTTTTCGATGAAAATATGGAGGAGTATAGAAGACCTATCTCAATCCCATTTCAATGCGATCCAAGCGATTGTGCGCTATTTAGGTCTTTCAGGGATATGGAGGCGATCGCTAAAGAATGGGAGTTCACGACGGGTATTTACCTCATAAAAAAACTGCTCGACCGTCGGGAATTACGGTGACAGTGCACTTTTTCTCTAGGTTGCCCGGCTATCGTTGTGAGAGCGCCCCCGCTCCGCTTCGCGGGACGACCCTCGCATGCGAGGACGGCGGGCCTCAAAACCCAGCCTGATCGCGAAACAGCTCCGCATTGTCCAGCTTCGAAACCTCGATCACCGCTTGCGTGCGGCTGTAGACATTGAGCTTACGCAATATCTCCGAGACATGCGCCTTAACCGTGGTCTCTCCCACCTGCAGTTCATAGGCGATCTGCTTGTTGAGCAGGCCCTGGCGCAGCATCTGCAGCACGCGCAGCTGTTGCGGCGTCAGCGTTGACAGGCGCTGCACCATGTCGGAATTACGGTGACAGTGCACTTTTTTCATGTTCACCCGGCCCCTCGCTATGTGTAGATTGACCGCATGGCCCGCCTCGCCCGCATTGTCGTTCCCGGTCTGCCGCACCACGTAACCCAGCGGGGTAACGGGCGCGCCAAAGTGTTTTTCACGCCCGAGGACTATGCGCTCTACAAAAACCTCCTGGTCGAGCATTGCCGCGTCGCCGATGTTGGCATCTGGGCGTGGTGCCTGATGCCGAATCATGTGCACCTGATCCTGACGCCGGCCGACCCGGATGGCTTGCGTCGTGCGCTCGCCAAGGTGCACCGCACCTATGCGGGGACCATTCACGCGCGGCAAAAGAAAACCGGGCATTTCTGGCAAGGCCGCTTCGGCGCCGTCGCGATGGACGAGAATCACCTTTTGTCGGCGGTACGCTATGTCGGGCTGAACCCCGTGCGCGCGCGACTGGTGAAACAGGCGGCGGATTGGCCCTGGTCAAGCGCTCGGGCACATCTGACGGACGAACCCGACGGTGTTACGGACCTAGGGCCGATGAAGGACCGGTTGCCGTCGTCGACTGGGCTGTTCGATCTGCTCGAGACGGATGTCGCGACTTTCGACGCCCTGCGTAAGGCCGAGAGCATCGGTCGGCCGGTGGGCGGCGAAGCATTTCTGAACCGGATTGCCGGCCAACTTGGAAAAGCCGTGAAGCCGGGAAAGCGAGGCAGGCGGCGAAAAGAAAATAGTGCACTGTCACCGTAATTCGTAAATCAACGCCGGAACGAGCAAAAGATGAACAGTGGCAATGATTCTCAGAGAGATCTTGACCATCAGGATCGAATAGATAGAGAGGTTGGCTTTCTAGGTCAGATAAATGATAAAAAGAAAGGCTACTGAGATGCCAGATAGCGCTGAAGAAATATTTAGAAAGATCATGGTCGGTGGCCCTCACAGGGGGTTAACTAATGACTTGCTTTTCCATCTACACAAAGGGTTCCGTGTTGACGTCATTCGCGACTTGATTAAATCGGATAACCCGCACGCAAGCAGTGCGGGAGTGTTCCTGCTTGAGGAAATGCGAGAAGCGGCAGCATCGCTCAGGGATGTGGCATTGGAGCTAAACAACAGTCCAGACGCATGGCGCCGGAGAGTTTTTGTGCGCTTTGCGGCCTCCATTGCAGAAGTAGATGATGATGTTTTGAAAAAGGTCTACGAACGCTTAGGTGACCTAGATTTAAGTGTAAGATGCGCAGTCATTGAGTGGGTTGTGCTCGCCTCCGTGAAGGATACCTTAAGCTTGTGCAAATTGGCTCTTTTCGATTTTGGTGGAGGCCTGAATGACGCAATAACAAAGCTATCAACTTTGGATCCAGAAAGAAGAAGGGATATTAGAGCCCTCTATATCGGTCTTCTTATGAAGAATGGGGTCAAGAGTGATATTATATTTGATAAAGTAAAATTTGAAGATAGTTTTACTGTATGCTATTTTTCAACTAAATTCGGAAAGCGAAAATTGAAGTTTTCACCTTAGGAATTGTGGCGACAGGCGCATCTGGCAGGTGAGCCCGATGGCGTTACCGATCGGAAACGCGGTGACAGTGCACTTTTTACCATGTTCGCCCGGCCATTGTTGAGCGTGGTGGGTGCGGCGCGCCCCCCACCCCGCTCCGCTTCGCGGATCGACCCTCCCCACAGGAGGGAGGGTAAAGATCAAAACCCCGCCTGATCCCTGAAAAGCTCCGCATTGTCCAGCTTCGAAACCTCGATCACCGCCTGCGTGCGGCTGTACACATTGAGCTTGCGCAAAATCTCCGACACATGCGCCTTGACCGTCGTCTCTCCCACCTGCAGCTCGTAGGCGATCTGCTTGTTGAGCAGGCCCTGGCGCAGCATCTGCAGCACGCGCAGCTGTTGCGGCGTCAGCGTCGACAGGCGCTGCACCATGTCGGCGCGGTCGACGCTTTCGGCGTCGGGCGTGCGGCCTTCATAGGTTTCCGGCACATAGATCGCGCCTTCCATCACCGAGCGTATGGCGGCGGCAAGGTCGCTCTTGCGCGCCGATTTCGGAATGAAGCCGGCAGCACCATAGGACAGCGCCTCGGAAATGATCTTCGGCTCCTCATGGCCCGAGACGATCACCACCGGCAGGCGCGGATAGCGGGTCCTGAGCTGCAGCAGGCCTTCGAAGCCGTGCACGTCGGGCATCGAGAGGTCGAGCAGCGCGAGGTCGAAAGGCTTGGCGCCGGCCAGCAGATCGAGCGCCTCGGTGATCGAGCGCGCCTCCACCGTGTCGACTTCCGGATAGGCCATCTGCACCGCGCTGTGCAGCGCCTCGCGAAACAGCGGGTGGTCATCGATGATCAGGAACCGGGCGCGATCGTGTGTGGCGGTCATGGGGGTTCATTTCAGTTCGTGGGCGATGAGAATAACCCCGCCACCATGGCCAGATTATTGCCAAATAGTATATCGCCATCTCCGGCGGAAAGTGCTGCCGGCACTTTCTCGGCCAAATCGCCTTGCCCGGGCGCCCAAATCGGTCGAATGTTCCGGCAACCAGGCAGAGACCCACATGACAGACTTCGTCCTTCCCCTGCCCGCGATCCCGTCTGTGGCCGTTGCGGGCTCGTCCGAGCGTTTCGCGGTGCGCCGCATCTTCTGCGTCGGCCGCAACTACGCGGCGCATGCCCGCGAGCTCGGCAATGACGAGCGCGATCCGCCCTTCTTCTTCACCAAGCCGGCCGACGCGGTGGTCGATTCCGGCACTGATATCCCCTACCCGCCGCTGACGGCCAATCTGCATCACGAAATCGAACTGGTCGCCGCGATCGGCAAAGCCGGCTTCCGCATTCCCCGCGAACAGGCGCTGGACCATGTCTGGGGTTATGGCGTCGGCATCGACCTCACCCGCCGCGACCTGCAGGACGAGGCCAAGAAGGCCGCCCGTCCGTGGGACTGGTCGAAGGCGTTCGACCGCTCCGCGCCTTGCGGCCCGCTGACGTCAGCACAAAAATCCGGCCATCCGCAGAAGGGCCGCATCTGGCTCGCCGTCAACGGCAAGGTCAGGCAGGATGCCGACCTCTCCGAGCTGATCTGGCCGATATCGGACATCGTGTCGATCTGCAGCGAGGCGATGGAGCTGGAGCCCGGCGACCTGATCTTCACCGGCACGCCGGCCGGTGTCGGCGCGGTCAGCCCCGGCGACACGATGACGGGCGGCGTCGACGGCATCGGCACGATCGAGATAACCATTGGCCAGCCGAAGTGAGCGCATGAGCGAACTCGTCCTGCACAACTACTATCGCTCCTCCACCTCCTATCGGGTGCGGATCGCGCTGGAGATGAAGGGGCTGAGCTACGACTACGTCCCGCATCATCTGCGCCACGGCGAGCATCTGGAGCCGGCCTATCTCGCGGTCAATCCGCAAGGGCTGGTGCCGGCGCTGATCCTCGGCGACGGCACGCTGCTGACGCAATCGCTGGCAATCATCGAATTCCTCGACGAGACAAGACCGGAGCCACCGCTGCTGCCGAGGGATGCGGCCGGCCGGGCACGGGTGAGAATGCTGGCGCAGATGATCGCCTGCGACATCCACCCGGTGAACAATCTGCGCGTGCTGACCTCGCTGCGCACCCTGTTCGGCGCCGGCGACGAGGACATCACCAACTGGTTCCGTCACTGGGTGAACGAAGGCTTTCAGCCGCTTGAAAAGATCCTGGCTTCGTCACCCGAGACCGGAGAATTCTGCCATGGCGACGCGCCGGGCCTGGCTGACATCTGCCTGGCCGCGCAGATTGCCAGCAACGCCCGCTTCGGGGTCGATCTGACGCCCTACCCGACGATCGCGCGCATCAACGCCGCCTGCATGGCGCTGCCGGCCTTCCAAAAGGCCGCGCCCCAGAACCAGATCGATGCCGAATAGGCTTCATCGGCCCACGCGTGGCGTCGGCGCCGGAGGTCTGGCGGAATCGATTTCCGCTTGACCGGACAGGGAATCGGCTATCGTTTCCCAGCTGCAGCAGGGTGGAGTGACCGATGAGAGCCGTCGTCTTCGAGAAATTCGGCGAAGCGCCGACGATCCAGACCGTTCCCGATCCGAAGCCGGCCGCCGATGGCGTCGTCATCAAGGTCGAGGCGACCGGCCTGTGCCGCAGCGACTGGCATGGCTGGATGGGTCATGACGACGGCATCACGCTGCCGCATGTGCCGGGCCACGAACTGGCCGGCATCGTCGTCGCCGCCGGCAAGCAGGTCACCCGCTGGAAGGCCGGCGAGCGCGTCACCGTGCCGTTCGCGGTCGGCTGCGGCCGCTGCTTCGAGTGCACATCGGGCAATCACCAGGTCTGCGAGCACCAGACACAGCCTGGCTTCACGGGCTGGGGCTCGTTTGCCGAATATGTCGCCATCGAACACGCCGACACCAATCTCGTGCGCTTGCCCGACGAGATGGAATTCGCCACCGCCGCCAGCCTCGGCTGCCGCTTCGTCACCTCGTTTCGCGCCATTGTCGACCAGGGCCGGGTGACGCCGGGCGAATGGGTCGCGGTGCATGGCTGCGGCGGCGTCGGCCTGTCGGCGATCATGATCGCCAGCGCCATGGGCGCCAATGTCATCGCCATCGATCTCACCGACGAGAAGCTGGAGTTCGCCAAAAAAATCGGCGCCGTCGCCACCATCAATGCGTCCACGACGCCGAATGTGGTCAAGGCGGTCAAGCAGATCACCAATGGCGGCGCGCATATGTCGATGGACGCGCTCGGCCACCCCACCACCTCGTTCAATTCGATATCCAATCTGCGCAGGCGCGGCCGCCACGTGCAGGTCGGCCTGATGCTGGGCGAGCATGCCCGGCCGCAGGTGCCGATGGACAAGGTGATCGCCTTCGAGCTCGAGATTCTCGGCAGCCACGGCATGCAGGCCTATCGCTATCAGGCGATGATGGACATGATCCGCAACGGCAAGCTCAAGCCCGAACTGCTCGTCGGCAAGAAGATCAGCCTCGACGAGGCGCCGGCGGCCCTGATGGCGATGGGCGGCTTCGAGGGCATCGGCATCGGGGTGGTGACGAAGTTCTAGGCGAGGACGGCACCGTCGTCAGGCGATCGCGCGTCGTGGCAATTCTTACTTCGCGAATCGCTTGGCCCCTACGACGCAAAGCACCACGCCAAGCGTGACGACAACCATCAGCGGGCTGACCTGCTCGTGCAGCAGCGTCGCTGCCAGCGCCAGCCCGAAAAATGGCTGCAGCAGCTGCAACTGCCCGACCGCGGCGATGCCGCCTTGCGCCAGCCCGCGATACCAGAACACGAAGCCGATCAGCATGCTGAACAGCGAGACATAGGCAAGCCCGATCCACGCACTGACGCCGACGCCGTCGAACGACGGCGGCATGGTCATCAGCGTCAGCACCAGCATGATCGGCAGCGACAGCACCAGCGCCCAGCAGATCACCTGCCAGCCGCCGAGCTTGCGTGACAGCGCGGCGCCCTCGGCGTAGCCGAGACCGCAGGCGATGATGGCGGCCAGCATCAGACCATCGCCGACCGGCGAGGCCGTCACGCCCTGCGTCAGCGCAAAACCCGCGACCAGCGCGCTGCCGATGCACGAAAACAGCCAGAATGCGGGGCGCGGACGGTCGCCGCCGCGCAGCACGCCGAAGATCGCGGTGGCCAGCGGCAGCAGGCCGACGAAGATGATGGAATGGGCCGTGGTGACATGTTTCAGCGCCAGAGCGGTCAGCAAGGGAAAGCCAACCACCACGCCCAGCGCCACGATCACCAGCGACAGCAGGTCGCCGCGCTCAGGGCGTTTCTGCCGGAACAGGAGCAGCAGCGCCAGGCCAAGCAGCCCGGCAATCGCCGCCCGGGCCGACGTCAGGAATGTCGGATCGAAATCCTTCACCGCCACGCGCGTCGCCGGCAGCGAGCCGCTGAAGATCAAAACGCCGATGAATCCGTTCACCCAGCCGCTCGCGGTCTTGTCCATCTTATGCTCCGTTTGTCGGCTCTGTATCGATCGGGGCCCGTGGCATTGCCAGAGACAATGCGGTACACTTATGCAAAACTGTCATGGTCAACAGAGCAGTACGGATGGACAATCAGGCCTCTGAAAGCGAGAGCAGCGGAACGCTCGTCGAAGGCGTCATGGCGACGATCCGCCAGCGGATCGCGGCGCGCAGCCTGACGCCGGGAGCACGATTGCCCTCGATCCGCGCTTTCGCCAAATCCATGCAGGTGTCCAAATCCACCGTGGTCGAAGCCTATGAGCGGCTCGCCGCCGAAGGCGCGATCCGCTCGCGGCCGGGCTCAGGCTTCTATGCCGCCGGCTCGCTGGCGCCGCTGTCTCTGGCCGAAATCGGTCCCCGCCTCGACCGCGCCGTCGATCCGCTCTGGATCTCGCGCCAGTCCCTGGAAGCCGGCGATGACATGCTGAAACCCGGCTGCGGCTGGCTGCCGGCCTCGTGGATGCCTCAGACAGGGCTGCGCCGGGCGCTGCGCACGGTGGCGCGTGCCGACGATGTCGCGCTGGCCGACTACGGCACGCCGCTCGGGCTGCCGCCGCTGCGGCAATTGCTGGCACGGCGCATGGCTGGCTATGGCATCGAAGCCTCGCCTGAGCAGATCGTGCTGACGGAATCGGGCACGCAGGCCATCGACCTCCTGTGCCGGTTCCTCATCGAACCCGGCGATACGGTGCTGGTCGACGACCCCTGCTATTTCAATTTTCACGCTTTGCTGCGCGCCCACCGGGCCAAGGTCGTCAGCGTCCCCTACACGCCGTCGGGGCCGGATATCGACCTGTTCGCGCAAGCGCTGGCCGAGCACCGGCCGCGCCTCTACATTACCAACTCCGCCATCCACAACCCGACCGGCGCGGTCTTGTCGCCGGTCACCGCGCACCGGCTGCTGAAGCTCGCCGACCAATCGGAATTGACCATCGTCGAGGACGATATCTTCGCCGATTTCGAACATGCGCCGGCCCCCAGGCTGGCGGCGTTCGATGGTCTCAACCGGGTCGTCCACATCGGCAGCTTCTCCAAGACCCTGTCGGCGTCGGTTCGCTGCGGCTTCATCGCCGCACCCCGCGACTGGATCGAGCCCCTGACCGACCTCAAGATCGCCACGACCTTCGGCGGCGGACGGCTTGCCGCCGAACTGGTGCTGACCCTGCTGAAGGACGGCAGCTACCGCAAGCATATGGATTTGCTGCGCGCGAAGCTTGCGCGCGCCATGGGCGAGACCAGCGCCCGCCTGAAGGCGATCGGCATCACGCCCTGGATCGACCAGCCGGCCGGCCTGTTCCTGTGGTGCAGCCTGCCCGATGGCGTCGATGCGGCCGAAGTGGCGCGCCGCGCTTTGGCCGACAACATCGTGCTGGCGCCCGGCAATGCGTTCAGCCTGTCCGGAACAGCCAGCCGCTTCCTGCGCTTCAACGTTGCCCAATGCGCGGACGAGCGGATTTTCAGGGTGCTCGAGGCGGCGATGGCGCGTTGATTTCGCACTCTCGTCCGTTAGCGGTTCGCACAGACCTCCCGCACGCAATCACGCAACCAGCGTTGCGCCGGATCGGCGTCGAGGCGCGGGTGCCACAGCATGGAGATGGTGACCCCAGCGGTGGCGACCGGCAGGGGAAAACTGTGCATGCCGGCGCGTGCGCCCTCGGTGTGCCGCTCGGGCACGCTGGCGATCAGGTCTGATGTGCGGGCCATGGCAAGGGCTGCCGAGAAACCGGAAACCATGCACACGACCGTCCGCTGCAGCCCCAGCCCGTTCAAAGCCTCGTCGATCGGCCCTTTCTCGCGGCCACGCCGTGAAACGCTGATGTGCCGGCCTGCCGCATAGCGCTCTGGCGTCACCGCGCCCTCACTCAGGGGATGGCCCGTTCGCACGGCGCCGATGAAGCGATCGCGAAGCAATGCCTGGATGCGCACCTCCGGTCCGGTCTCGCCGGCGACGCCTATGTCCAGGTCGATCGCCGCGTCGCGCAACGACATGACGTCCTTGTCGGACTTCGGTGCAAAGCGCAGCCGCGCGCCGGGCGCATCGGCCTGAATACGGGCGACGAGACGAGGTGCGAATTCTTCGACGAAACTCTCATTGGTGCGCAGCGTGAAGACCCTGTCCAGGCTCCGGAGATCAAGCAGGGTGGCAGGACGCAGCAGCGCCTCCGCATCCTGAACGACGCGGCCAACCTGCTGTCGCAGTTCTTCCGCGCGCGGCGTCGCCACCAGACCGCGACCGGCGCGAACCAGCAGCGGGTCGCCCGTCGCCTCGCGCAGCCGCGCCAGTGTCCGGCTCATCGCCGAGGGACTGAGGCGCAGACGGCTGGCGGCGCGCGCCACGCTGCCTTCGGTCAGCAGGGCGTCGAGAGCGAACAGCAGATTGAGATCGGGCGATGTCATCGGCGGATCATGGCACGATATGGCGTCAAACGCACGAATAAGATGCAAATGCTGCGTCTTTCGCCACATCGTCCATGGGATTAGATCTCCAGCAGTTCCGGTTGTGGGACCGATGGAAGGAGATCGCCGTGGCAATCGCTGAGCAAAATCGAGACGGGCGCGCACCGGCGCTGCCACAGATGCAATCCGCCCGCTGGGCGCTGGCAAGCCTGTCGCTCGCCACGCTGCTGTCGTCGCTGGGAACCAGCATTGCCAGCGTCGGGTTGCCGTCGCTGATGCAGAATTTCGGCGCGTCGTTCCAGTCCGTGCAATGGGTGGTCCTGGCCTATCTGCTCGCCATCACCACGCTGATCGTCAGCGCCGGACGGCTGGCCGACATGTTCGGGCGCCGGCCCTTGCTGCTTGGCGGCATCGCGCTGTTCACATCGGCATCGGTGCTCTGCGGCCTGGCGCCGACACTGTGGCTGCTGATTGCCGCGCGGGCCGTGCAGGGACTTGGCGCGGCGCTGATGATGGCGTTGACGCTGGCTTTTGTCGCCGAAACGGTAAGCAAAGACAGAATCGGCAGCGCCATGGGCCTGCTCGGCGCCATGTCCGCGATCGGCACAACACTTGGCCCCTCGCTCGGCGGCCTTCTGATCGCCGGCTTCGGCTGGCGGGCGATCTTCCTCGTCAATGTCCCGCTGGGTGTGCTGACCTTCGCTCTCGCCTGGCGTGCCTTGCCGGCGCGCAATAAAACCGCGCAGGTCGACCGAGGCACGTTCGATGTCATGGGGACTGCGCTGCTGGCCCTGACATTGGCCGCCTATGCGCTGGCCATGACGCTCGGCAGAGGCAATTTCGGCGCACTAAACATCGGCCTGCTGGTCGCAGCCGGCATCGGCGTCTTTCTCTTCGCCGCCGCGCAGGTGAGGGTGAAAAACCCGTTGATCCAGCTTGCCAGCTTCCGCGATCTCCAACTGAGCGCCAGTCTCGCCATGAGCCTCGTTGTCGCGACGGTGATGATGGCAACCCTGGTGGTTGCCCCGTTCTACCTGTCGCGAGGACTTGGGCTCGATGCCGCAATGGTCGGTCTCGTGCTGTCGACCGGGCCGCTTGTCTCGACCCTGTCGGCGCTGATGGCCGGACGCCTGACCGACCGCTTCGGCGCCCACAGGATGATGGTCGCCGGCCTGCTCAGCCTCACGACAGGCACATTCCTGCTGTCGCTCGCCATGACCAAATTCGGCATTGCCGGCTATGTCGTTCCGATCACCGTCACCTGCATCGGCTACGCGCTGTTCCAGACGTCGAACAACGCAGCCGTCATGACCGGTATCGAAGCCAGCCAGCGCGGCCTCATATCCGGCCTGCTCAACCTTTCGCGCAATCTCGGCCTCATCACCGGCGCATCGTTGATGGGCGCCATATTCGCCGTCGCATCGGCCGAAGGGCACCAAGGCATCGGTCTTCTGAGTTCCGAGGCCGCTGCCCGGGGAATGCAGGTCACCTTTCAGACGGCAACGGTGCTGGCGCTGGTCGCGCTGTTCCTCGCGATGCTCTCGGCCCGCGCCGAGTTCAAGCGGCAGAGACTGGTGGACGTGTCAAAAACCTCTGACTTTGCGCAAACCGACGGCTCCTAGCGGATCGCTCTCAGGCTCCTGCCCGCTTGCGGCGTTCATAGAGCATGACCAGCGTTTCTGCCATCAGGGCAGGTTTTTCCTCGCCTTCGATCTCGACCGTGTTGGCCGCCTTCATCAGATACTGGCCGGGGCCCCTGTCCTCCATGGACAGCAGCGTGGTGCGCAGCCTGATGCGCGCGCCGACCCTGACCGGCGCCAGGAACCGCACCTTGTCGAAGCCATAATTGAAGGCCGCCTGCGTATTCTCGGGCACGATGCCCATTCCGAGCGCCAGCGCGCCGATGATCGACAGCGTCAGATAGCCATGCGCGATCGTCGTGCGGAACGGGCTTTGCCGCCGTGCCCTTTCAGGATCGACATGAATCCATTGATGGTCGCCGGTGCATTCGGCGAACTGGTCGATGCGGTTTTGGTCGACCGTCGTCCATTCCGACACACCGAGCTCTTGCCCGGCCATCGTCCTCAACTGGTCGAAGGTCGGCGGCGTTTTAGGCCGTATTTCAGTCATTCCTGCTTTCCCGATCGCTTGCAAAGCCTCCGGACCACGAACTGACGGCCTCTGTCAATTCGCCCTGCGTGAATCCGTTCCGTCGAATCCAACCGCAATCGCGCCGTGCCTCCCAGCGCAACGGCAGGCTAAATCGGGATTTGTCGGCTTTCAGAGCAGCCGGCGGCAACGAACCCGCCTCGGCCACATCCGCTACTTCTTCTCGTAGCCGGCGCGGATTTCCTCCATCGCCTCCTTGATGCGCTTGCGCAGGATGTCGGCCGATTCGGTACCGGATTTCTTGACCAGTTCAGCCACTTCGCCGGCATTCTTCAACGCCGCCTCGAAGGACTTTCTGGCAAACTCCGTCTGTTTGGCCATCAGTTCCTGCGGATTGCCCGGCGCCCTGTAGCTTTGTGCTACCTCGGTGACCTCGCGCAGCGTGTCCTGCAGCATTTCGCGCTGTCTGGACAACAGCGAGGACGCGCCGGCGGCACCGGCTCGTGCCGATTTCTCCAGCGCTTCGAGATTCTTGCGATGATGGGCGAGGATCGCTTCGACATCGACATTGGGCACCTTCAGGTCGCGGCCGAACCTGCCGAACATGTCCATGAAGGAATCGGATTCCGGTTGTTTTGCCATGCTCGTTTGCTCCCCTTTGCCGCAAATGCGGGCGCCCTCAGCAGGAGAATAGCACCCGCGTGCCGTGAGTCCATTCGGACGCGGCGGAATCAACACCAGCCTGGCCGCGCATCAATTCACGAGGAACAGCCGCTCGGCCACATAGAGCACGACACCCGCGAGCCCGCCGATGATCATGCCGTTGAAGCGGATGTATTGCAGGTCCTTGCCGATGTTCATCTCGATCAGCCTTGTCAGCTGCGCGAGGTCCCAGCGCTTGACCTGGTCGGCGATGAATGTCGACACGCCGCTCTTCTGGCTCTCCACGAACGACGCGAGCGCCACCACGAACCCTTGGTTCATGTCGGCCCTTATCTGCGCATCGCTGGCAAGATGCCGACCGACCTCGACGAACATGTTGGTGAGATGCGCGCGGATAACCGAATTCGGCGCCTTGGCGTCCTGCTCGATGAACTGGCTGAGGCTTGCCCACATGTCGACGGCCAATCCCTTGACTTCCGGCCGGGCCAGGAAATCGCGCTTCAGCTTCTCGGCGCGCTTGGCATATTGCTTCGATGTCCTCAGCTTTTCGATGAAGGCTTGAGCGAAATGGTCGAATTCGGCGCGCATCGGGTGGTCGGGATCGGCCCTCACCTCGTCGAGCAGCGAGCCGGCCGAAGCGACGATCTTCTTCAGGAGATAGGCGTCGGCTCTGAACAGGTTGAACAGCGACGGCAGTTCCTCGCGGATCTTCTCGCGCATCGTCGCCAGCGCCTGTTCGTCGTTGAGGAACCGGCCGATCACCTTGGTGAATTCGTCGAACAGTTTCTGGTGGCGGCGATCATCGGTCAGGGCGGAGAGCAGCTCGGCGGCCAGCGGCGCCAGCGGGACCTTCTCGATCTGTTCGAGCATGCGGCTGGTGACGAAACCGCGCAGGCCGGATTGTTCGACGGCGGCCAGCGTCTGCGGCACCAGCCGCACGACGAAGCGCGACAGGCCGGCGGCGCGTTCGGTATCGGCCAGCCAGTCGGCGACCAGGGCCGAGAAATCGACCTCAGCAAGCTTTTCACGCACCGGCTCAGGGGCGAGGAAGTTGACCTCGATGAAGCGGCCGAGATTGTCGGCGATGCGGTTCTGGTTCTCGGGGATGATGGCGGTGTGCGGGATCGGCAGTCCCAGCGGCCGTCGAAACAGCGCCACCACCGCGTACCAGTCGGCGAGCCCACCGATGGTCGCCGCCTCGGCAAAGGCAGCGACGAAGCCGAGCCACGGATGGATGTGCTCGAAGGATTTGGCGAGCGCAAACACCGCCACGCAAAGCGCCAGTGCGGCCGCCGCGACGAATTTTGTCCGCCGCAACGCGGAAAGCTTGGTATCCGCGTCGGCATCGAAACGGACAGGCGCCAGGGACGAAGCCGATTGTGACATGGATGAGCCGCTCCTCGTCGATCTCAGCCTATTTAGTGTTTCGACGCCCGAAATACCCGTGACAGCCGGTTTCGCCCGGAATCTCGCCCGGCTGCGCACACAAAGTTGAGGAGAAAATTCATCTATTGGTCGAAGCCAGTCTGGAATTGTTCCAAGGTATAGGCCATATTCGGATAAGGCCAATGCGGCGAATCCGGAATTTCGGGTCAAAGCCGCATCAGCAAATTTCCAGATCTGGCGTGGTTGCACCGCACCAGTGCCTTGTGAGGACAAAATGCGGCTTACGCGCCAGACCAACTATGCCATGCGCATCTTGATGTATTGCGCGGCCAATGACGACCGGTTGAGCCGCATCCCCGAGATCGCGGCCGCCTATTCGGTGTCGGAGCTTTTCCTGTTCAAGATCCTGCAGCCGCTGGTCGAGCACGGCCTGGTCCAAACCGTGCGTGGCAGGAATGGCGGCGTCAAGCTTGGCCGGGCGGCTGAAGCCATCAGCCTGTTCGATGTCGTGCGCGTGACGGAAGAAAGCTTCGCCATGGCCGAATGCTTCGAGAACGATGCCGCCGAATGCCCGCTGGTCGACAGCTGCGCGCTGAATTCGGCGCTACGCGAGGCGCTGAATGCGTTCTTTGCCGTGCTCGCCCGCTACACGATCGCCGATCTGGTGGCGGCGCGGCCGAATGTGCGCAACCTGCTCGGCATCGACATGCTGATGGAGCGCCGCGCCCCGGCTGCCTGAGCATCTTTCTCCCCGTGCTACGGGGAGAAATGCCCGGCAGGGCAATGAGGGCGGCGCCGACGTCCACAATTGGCGCGCAATGCCGGAAGCGCAGGTATCAGCCGTTCGCAGGCCGGCCTCACCTGAACATCAACCGACCGACGATTGCGGCAGAACGAAGGGCATGTTCCCGGCCGGCAGCACGCCGACCCTGAGCCGGCAGTCGAACACTTTTTCGATCAGATCATCGCTCAGCACGTCCTGCGGCGACCCCGTGGCGGCCAGCCGGCCGCGATGCATGACGAAGATCCGGTCGGCATACATGGCCGTGAGATTGAGGTCATGCAGGATGGCAACCACGCCGCCGCCTCTTCTGGCGAAGTCGCGGGCAATGTTCATGATGATCAGCTGGTGCTTGATGTCGAGGCTGGAAACCGGCTCATCGAGGAAGAGATAGCGCGGTTTGCCGTCGAGCACCGGTGCCCAGACCTGGCACAGCACGCGCGCAAGCTGGACGCGTTGTTGCTCGCCGCCCGAAAGCTCCTGGTAGAAACGACCGGCAAAGCCGTCGAGATCGACGCGCGCCAGCGCCCGTTCCGGCAGCCGCGCATCCTCGCCCGGCAAGACGCCCGAGCGTCCGCCGACAAGGCCAAGCTTGACCACTTCTCGCACCGTGAACGGAAACGACAGCGTCGTCGCCTGCGGCAGCACCGCGCGCTGGACGGCGGTCTCGACCGGCTTCATCGCGCGGAGGTCGCGGCCGTTGAGCGCGACGCGCCCGGTGTAGGCGAGTTCGCCGGAAAGCGCCTTGAGGAAGGTCGTCTTGCCCGAACCATTGGGGCCGACGATGGCGGCGATCTCGCCGGGCCGCGCGTGGAAATCGACACCGGTGACGATAGGCTTGCCGGCAATCGCAACCGAAACGTCTCTTGCCTCGATCATCCAGGCCTCACAGGTCGACTACGCCGCGCTTGCGCAGCAGTATCCAAAGGAAGAACGGCGCGCCTGCTATCGCGGTGACGATGCCGATCGGCAGTTCGGCCGGCGCCACGATGGTGCGCGCCACAGCATCGGCCAGAAGCAGCAGCGAGGCACCGAGCAGCGCCGAAGCCGGCAGTAGATAGCGATTGTCGGGGCCAACAGCCAAGCGCAACAAATGCGGCACCACGATGCCGACGAAGCCGATGCCGCCGCTGACGGCAACGGATGCGCCGACCGCCGCCGAGACACCGATGATGGCCGTGTATTTCAGCCGCTGCACCGGAATGCCGAGATGGCCGGCGGTCGCCTCGCCCAGCGCCAGCGCGTTGAGGCCGCGTGCCAGGAACGGCATTGCCGCCAGCGCCAGCACGATGATCGGCCCGACGGAAGCAATCTTCGCCCAGGTCGCGCCGCCGAGCGATCCGAGCTGCCAGAAGGTCAGGTCGCGCAACTGGCGATCGTCGGCCATGAAGATGAGGATGCCGGTCAACGCCATGGCGAGCGCCGCCAGTGCGATGCCGGCGAGCAGCATGGTGGCAACCGAGGTTTGCCCCCGCCGCGTCGCGACCTGGTAAAGCACCAGCGTGGTAGCCAGCCCGCCGCAGAAGGCCGCCAGCGGCAGTGCGAGCGTGCCGAGCAAGGCTGTCACCGGAGCCAACATCGTGGCGCCGAGCACGATGACGGCAACCGCGCCGAGGCTCGAGCCGGCCGAAACGCCGATCAGGCCGGGGTCGGCCAGCGGATTGCGGAACAGCCCCTGCATGACCGCGCCGGAGACTGCGAGCGCCGCTCCGACCAGCATGCCGAGGATGATACGCGGCAGGCGGATGTCGTAGACGATCAGGCTGTCGCGGGCACTCAATGCGGCGTTATCAGGCACTGTGCCGAACAGCCAGTCGCCGATGACGTTGACGGCCGATGCGTCCGACGCCCCCGATGTCAGCGACAGGAAAACGGCAGCCGCGAGCCCCAGGCACAGCAGAAGAATGACGATACGGGCGCGGCCCGACCGGTCGCCTTCGGATGCGCTCGCCGTCACCGGACCGGCGATCGATTGATCGACCATGATCTGCCTGCTCAGTCCGTGACCTGCCCGCCATAAAGCGAGACAGCGAGGTCGTGGATGGCATCGGCCGTGCGAGGCCCGAAGCCGAGCAGATAGGCGCCGTCGATGCGGATCAGCTTGCGCGCGGTTCCGGCCGGCGTCGAGGCAACAGACGGATTGCCGAACAGTTCGGCGTCCGATACCGGAGGCCCGGCATTGCTCATCATCAGGATCACGTCCGGCCTGGCGGTGATAACAGCCTCGTCGGACATTTGCTTGTAGCCGGAAAAGCCCTCGACCGCGTTGACGCCGCCAGCCAGCTTGACCATGCCGTCGGCGGCGGTATCGCTGCCGGCCGCCAGGATCTTGCCGCCCTGTATCGACAGCACGAACAGGATGCGCTTGCGCTCCTTGATCGACGCCGTCTGCTTCTCGGCTGCCGTGAGCTTGGCATCGAGCTCCCTGGCCAGAACCTCGGCCTTGGCGTCGACGCCGAGCGCCTTGCCGACGATGCGGACCTTCTCGAGGATGCCTTCGTGGCTATAGTGCTCGGGCACTTCGATGAACGGGACGCTCGTCTTCTTCAAGACATCGACGGCTTCCTTGGGACCGCTGCCATGCAGCGCCAGGATGCCGGTCGGGTTGACCGACAGCACGCCTTCCGGCGACAGCGCACGCATGTAGCCGACATCAGGCAGCTCAAGCGCCGCTTTTGGATACCGGCTGGTGGAATCGCGCGCCACCAGATGCTTCTCCTCGCCGAGCGCATAGACGATCTCGGTGATCGAGCCGCCAATGGCGGCAATCTTCGAGCGATCGGCAAACACGGCCGTGCCTTCGGCGGCGCCAGCAGGTTGCAGCGCCACAAAAGCCAGGGAAAGACCGATCGCCGGCCCCATTGCCGATCTTAGAACGGGCGCCAAGCTGAGGACCGGCGCCAGTCTTGAAAAGGAAACCATTTCTAAAATCCTCAGGCTGCGGTCGGGCTTGGGATGCGCGGCAGGTTTTCCGCCAGGAACCGCCAGTCGTCACGCTCGCTTTCGCCCTCATGACGCTTGCCGAAGAACTGGATGATCATCTTGCCGTCGGCGTCATAGACCTCGAGCGAGGTGACATGACCGTTCTTGGTCGGCTTGCGCACGGCCCAGACCTCGTGGATGTGGTCGGTTCTCAGGTGCAAGTGGAAGGTCTCGTCCAGCACGTTGATCCATGGCCCCATCGGCTTGATGGATTTGATCGGACCGGAATGGATCTGGATGCAGCCGCGGTTGCCGACAAAGCACATGATCGGCATCTCGCCGTCCACGGCATGATGGAACATGGCCCGGACCGCATCATTGTCGAGCAGCCAGGCATAGTCCTGGCCGACCATGCGCACCGCCTGGCGGCGGCTGAGCTTCAGCGTCTTCAGCATGCCGAAGAACTGGTGCACGTCGGTCAGCCGGCTCCAGCGGTCGCGCAGATCGTCGAGATTGGCGGTCGCTTCGTCGCCATGGATCTCGTCATCGGGGAGCGGCCCTGAAATGTCGGCCGTCGGCTCCTGATTGGGCGATTCGAGCGCGGCGACCAGCTTCTGATAGGCATAGAGGCTGGAGGCCGGCCGCAGATGCACCTTGTGCACGGCCTCGCCTGCCGCGTCGAAGAACTGCAGGCTGCGGCGGATCTCGTCGCCATCGCGCTTTTCCACGGCAAAGCCGTGTGCCCAGACTTTCGGGAAGATACGCAGGTCGATGTTTTCGCCAAGCACCATGGCATTGTGGTTGCCGGTGACGACCTTGTCATAGACGCCGATCTTTTCGTGCACCGCGCTTTCGTTGCGGGTCAGCGCCATGACCTCGCCGACCGCTTCGAGGCCAGTCAGCAGGTCATTGACGCGCGGTTCGATGCGGACGACGCCGTCGCCGCAATGCGCTGCGACCAGCTCGGCCTCCGAAATGCCGAGCTGGGCGGCGAGATCACGCTCGCGCGTCTTCGGATTGTCTGTCCGTGCCCGCCGGACTTCATGCGGGGCGGGTTTTACGCGCTGGTCCATGTCTTGGTCCCTGTTGCCTTGCCTTATTTGTTGAGAATGAGCTTGCCCTGGCGGGTGATCTTCAGCCGGTAAAGCGCGCCATGATGCTCGATGCCGATCTCGTGCTCGCCCTGGAACAAGGTGTTGCTGGACAGGGTTCGCACCGCCAGCGGAACCCGGTCGAAACGGGCGGAGGCATCGTCGGAACGGCGGACGCGATAGCGAAAATCGTTGGGATTGTGGGTGTTCATCTGGATCGATCCCTTTCCTGTGCCGGGCGTCTGGCTAGGCGTTGCGTAGTCCGATTCATTTCTTGACTTGAATAATCATGTTTATTAGTCAGTGCAATACATGAGTCAACATTTAAGACGCCGGACACGATCAAAAATGCCAGCCAGCCCCGGGCCAGCCAGCATGAAACCTGGACTTTGGAGTTGGGCATGGGGTTTGTGACTTGGGAATGGCGCGGCCGGTCGGCGGCGAACGGCGCGGCGGCTTTGCTGGCAAGCGTGGCGGCGATCGCCTTGTCGGCGCAGCTGGCCAACGCTCAGCAGGCGGCGCAGCCGGCGGACCAGCAGACAGATCAAACGAAGAAGGCCGACGAAGAAAAGGCGGCACAAGCGGGCGCAACGCTGCTCGACAAGATCCTCGTCATCAGCCGCACCGGCGAGACGGCGATCGAATCGCTGGCGTCAGCCAGCCATGTCGGCCAGGAACAGCTCGACCGCCGCATGGCGACGACGCCGAACGAGATGTTGCTCGGCGTGCCCGGTGTCGCGGCGCAGGCGGACGCCAGGCGCGTCAGCACCAGCATCAACATCCGCGGCTTGCAGGATTTCGGTCGCGTCGCGGTCATCGTCGACGGCGCCCGGCAGAATTTCCAGCGTTCCGACCACGGCACCCAGTCGACCTTCCACATCGACCCCGAACTCGTCAAATCCGTCGATGTGATCCGTGGTCCGGTGGCCAACACCTATGGCTCGGGCGCCATCGGCGGCGTTGTCTTCTTCGACACCAAGGATGCGCAGGATTTCCTCAAGCCTGACGAGACGTGGGCCGGCTCGGTCACGGGACGCTATGAGAGCAACGGCAAGGGCTGGACATCAAGCGCATCCGGCGCCTATCGCTTCAACGAGAACTGGGACGCGCTCGGCAACATCGTCTACCGCAACTATGACGACTACAAGGATGGCGGCGGCGACACGGTCAAAGGCACCGGCTTCGACGTGCTCAGCGGCCTGCTCAAGACCACCATCCGGCCAACCGACAACAGCGAACTGAAGCTCGGCTGGGTCGGTTCAAGCGACGGCTGGAACGAGATCAGCGGCGGTGCGCCGGTCAATGACGTCGACCTGAAGTCGAACACCTTCACGGCGCGCTACAACATTACCGATGAGGACAAGAGCTGGCTCGATCTCCATATCAACACCTCCTACAACAAGACCAATCTCGATCTGACCAGCCTCGTGCCTCTCAACCGGTTTGACCCGACCACCGGCCTTCCCATCGTGCTGCCGGCTGGCTCGACGTCGACATTCGACATCGGCACGACAAGCATCGACATCTGGAACACGTCCCGGTTCGAGACTGCCGGCATCGCGCACGAACTGACTTATGGCGGCGATTGGGCCGGCGACAATGTCAAGACCGGCGGCACCGCCGGCGGCGACAGTTTCTACACGCCGTCGGGCAAGCGCAACGTCTCTGGCGCCTATGTCCAGGACAAGCTCACCTGGGAGTGGCTCGAAGTCATCGCCGGGCTGCGTTACGACAATTACAGCCTCAAGGATGACACACACGAAACGTCGGGTGACCGGTTGTCGCCGCGCATCACCGTCGGCGTCTCGCCTTTCGAAAGCGCCAGCCTTGCCGGCCTGCAATTCTACGGCACCTATGCGGAAGGATACAGGTCGCCCTCCCTGTCGGAAACGTTGATCAGCGGTCGCCATCCGGCTGGAGTCACCTTCCCGTTCCTGCCCAATCCCAATCTGCGGCCGGAAACCGGAAAGACCGTCGAATTCGGCGTCAACTACAAGCAGAACGACATCCTCGAAGCCGGCGATGCGCTGCGCATCAAGGCAGCCTATTTCAACAACGATGTCGAAGACTACATCGATGGCGTTACCCTGTCGCGGTTTGACCCGACAGCCGGCTGCCCGAGCGGACCCGGTATCCCGATATGCTTCCAGTACCAGAACTTTGCCAAGGCCAAGATCAACGGCTTCGAATTGGAGGGCGTCTATGATGCCGGATGGGGCTATGCCGGGCTCTCGGCTTCAATCACCAATGGTCACACCATTTCCTACAAGGGCGTTCGGGCTGACCTGCTGACCATCCCATCGTCCCAGGTCACCGCCCAGCTCGGACTGCGCTTCCTTGAGGACAAGCTGACTGTCGGCGGCGAAGTGCAATATAACGGCAAGCCCAGGGGCAATCCGATCGCCGAGGACTACACGCTGGTCAATGCCTTCGCCAGCTACCAGGCCACGGACAATCTGAAGATCGATTTCCGCGCCGATAATCTGTTCGATGTGAAATATGCCAACCCGCTCAATATCAGCACGTCAGGCCCAACCCCGGTCTTCGCGGCTTATGAGCCGGGCATAACGCTGAAGCTGGCGGCAACGATGCGGTTTGGAGGCTGATGACCATGACGAGCTTGACGACATCCCTTCGTCTGCTGACCTCGACGCTGGCGATGTCGCTTGCGATGGTTCCTGCGTGGGCGCAACAGTCCGCGCCGGTCCCCGCGCTCATCCTCGAACTCAACGCCGTGCAACCTTCCGACAAGGGCTGCCGCCTGACGTTCGTGGTCAACAACAATCTCGGCGCCGACCTCTCCAAGGCGACGTTCGAGATCGCTTTGTTCAACGAGGCCGGCGTCGTCGACCGGCTGACCGTGCTCGATTTCAAGGAATTGCCGGCCGGCAAGACCAAGGTGACGCGTTTCGATCTGGCCGGCACCGAATGCTCGAAGGTCAGCCGCGTGTTGATCAACAGCGCGACCGAATGCACTGGCACCGGCGTCGAACCGAATGCCTGCATGCGCGAGCTGAAGACGGACACCAGGACCGGTATCGCTTTCGGAGTCTGAGGTGGGACTGCATCCCGCATCCCTGCAAAATACCGTGGCGTGGCCGATGGCCGGCCACGGCCGACTGCCGCTGCCTGCGAGCGATCTTGATTTGACAATTCTGCTCTTGTCGCTGCAGGTCTCGCCGCGAGACATGCAGGATATCAGTCCCCTCCCCGAAGCCAGCGCCGAGCTGGCGATAACGCCAACCGAGCCGCTTGCGCCGCCGCGGCCATCGGCCTGGAACCGCAAATGGACGGCGGCGGTTGTCATCTCCTGCGCTCTCCACGCCGCAGTGGCAGCGGCCTTTCTGATCTCGCCTTCAGGGACATCCAGTTTCCAGGACGCAATGCAGTCGGAAGGCAGTGATCAGTCGGGCGCCAAGGTGGTCGGCAGCGCGCTGGACAAGGATCCGGCGGCAATAAATGTTGCGCTGGTGCCGAACCCTCAACCGGCCAAACCACAGCCGGCAACGCCACCCAAGCCGTCGCCGCCAACGGAGCCTTCTCAACCCGCGAAGGACGCAGCAAAGCCGCCGCTCAAGCCTTTGCCGGAACCTGTCAAACAGCAGACGGTGACGCCGGACATACTGGTGGCCGGCGCCCCACGCCCCGATGACCAGAGCGTGGCTCCCAAGACCGAAACGCCGGCACAGCCGACCGTCCAGACCGAGAGCACCGAAGTGCCTGTCGCCGTTCCGGAACAGCCGCCGATCCCCAGCGCCAGGCCAACTCCGGCAGCTGCCCCTTCAAAGACGGCGGATGAGAAGCGCGGCACGGCGGATGGTCAGGACCGGTTGGCGCAGGCCGCCAGCAAGGGCAACAAGCAGAAAGAGGCAGGCAGCGCCGCGGAAGACAGCTACCGCAGCGACGTCATCCGAAAGCTCAGCCGTGTCAATCGCGGCGTCCCGCCTTCGGTGCAGTTGACCGCCCGCAACAATGCCGTTGTGACGTTCGTCATTGGGAGCCGTGGCGGCATCGACGAGCTACGCATCCTGCAAAGCTCCGGATCGCCGAACTTCGATCAGGTCGTGCTCGGCATCGTACGCAAAGCTGCTCCCTTTCCGCCCATTCCGCCAAAGGTCGGCGACAGACTCGTCTTCACCGGCGCAATCGGTCCGTTTTGAGAGCCGCTGTCGCGCTGTTCAAACCATCTAGCAATCATCATAGTTCGCCAACATTGAAAGGAACCCGATGTACATCGCCATGAACCGCTTCAAAGTGCAGACCGGCTCGGAAAACGATTTCGAAGCCGTGTGGAAGAACCGCGATTCCAGCCTCGCGGAGATGAAAGGATTCCGTGAATTCCACCTGTTGCGTGGCACGGTCAACGAGACCGAAGGCTACACGCTGTTTGCGTCGCACACGGTGTGGGCGAGCCATGATGATTTTATCGCCTGGACCAAGTCGGAGAATTTCCGTGCCGCCCACAGAAATGTCGGCACGACGAAGGTCCACTATCTCGGCCACCCCCAGTTCGAGGGGTTTTCGGTCGTCGAAGGCGCGTAACGACTGGTCGGGATCAAGCCCCGGCCAGCAGGCTCGCATTGCCGCCCGCGGCGGTGGTGTCGACGCAGACAGCCCGCTCATGCGCGTAGGCGGCCGGGTTGAGCACCTCGCTGACCAGCGGCACGATCGGGCCTGAGCGGTCGGCGATGACCTTGCGTACGATGCGCGCGGCCTCCGGCGTGCCCGAGAATGCGACAACATCGACGCGCAGCGAGCGCGCTTCGACCGGATCGGGACGGCCGTCGATGGCGGCCAGCGGCAGGCCCTTGCCGGTCAATGCGGAAAGGGCTGCCGGTGCGCCGGGCGCCACCGCCAGCACCGCATTGCCGGCGGCGAGCGCCTGGATCGTCTGCGCGAGCAGCGTATCGCCATCGGGACCAAGGCACAGCACCCGTCCACGTGGCGACAGCGAGAGCGTGTTGGCCTCGCCGGTCGGTCCGGGCAGGTCGATCTGGCCGAAATCGATGCCGGCGGCGGCACCAATCGCCGCAGCACCCTTGCCGCGCAGATGCTTCCTCAGAATGGCGATCCGGTCGGGCCGCGTCGACCAGCCGCCAAGTGCGGGATCGGGCAGATTGTCGGCAAGTTCGGTCGCCGTGACCTTATGGCCATCCTGCAAATGGGTGCCGGCCTCCGGCCCCTTGCGGAAGCGCCGGAGATAGTGCGGGCCGCCGGCCTTCGGTCCGGTGCCGGAAAGCCCCTCGCCGCCAAACGGCTGCGACCCGACGACAGCGCCGATCTGGTTGCGGTTGACATAGATGTTGCCGGCATGGATGCCGTCGACGAAATGCTGGACGCGGCCCTCGATGCGGGTGTGCAGGCCGAAGGTCAGGCCATAGCCCTTGCGGTTGATGGCGGCGATGACCGCATCGATCTCGTCGGCGTCGAAGGTGGCGACATGCAGCACCGGACCGAACACCTCGCGCTCCATGTCCTCGATGCCCTTGACCCGGAAGACATGCGGCGCGACGAAACGACCTTCCTTCGGCGCCTCGAGCTTGGCGATCAGCCGGCCCTGCAGACCCATTTTCGTGCAGTACTCGCGGATCGAGCTTTGCGCCTCGTCGTCGATGACCGGGCCGACATCGGTCGAAATCCGCCAGGGATCCCCGATGCTGAGCGCCTCCATCGCGCCCTTCAGCATCTCCAGCATCTTCTTCTCGACGTCCTTCTGCACATAGAGCACGCGCAGCGCCGAGCAGCGCTGGCCAGCACTCTGGAAGGCCGAGGCCAGGATGTCGCGCACCGCCTGCTCGGGCAGCGCGGTGGAATCGACGATCATCGCGTTGAGGCCGCCGGTCTCGGCGATCAGCATGGCGTCAGGCGCGGCCGTCTCGGCCAACTGCTTCTCGATCAGCTTGGCGACCTCGGTCGAACCGGTGAAGCAGACGCCGGCAATGCGCGGGTCGGCGGTGAGCGGCCCGCCGACCGACGGGCCGTCGCCGGGCAGAAGCTGGATGACGTCTTCCGGCACGCCGGCCTCGCGCAGCAGTTCGACGGCGCGGAAGGCGATCAGCGGCGTCTGCTCGGCCGGCTTGGCGATGACCGAATTGCCGGTGACGAGCGCTGCCGCGATCTGGCCGGTGAAGATGGCGAGCGGAAAATTCCACGGTGAAATACAGACGATGGCGCCGCGCGCCTGCGTACCCGCCTCGGCATTGGCCGCCTCGGTGGCGTAGTAGCGCAGGAAGTCGACGGCCTCGCGCACTTCGGCAACGCCATCGGCCAGCGATTTGCCGGCTTCCCGGGTGGCGAGCGCGAAGAATTCGACGGCATTCGCCTCATAAAGATCGGCGGCGCGGTTGAGGATCGCGGCGCGCTCGGCGACGGGACGCTTCGCCCAGGCCGGTTGCGCTTCCACCGCGATGCGCACGGCGGTCGCCACTTGCTTGGCAGCGGCTTCGCTGACCGTGCCGACCACTTCGGAAGGCTTTGCCGGGTTGACGATCGGACGCTGCTTGCCGTAGCCGGCGGCCCGCGTGATCGGCTTGGCATGCCAGCGGTCGGGACCAGCGAAGGCCGCCTTGGCCTTGTCGATCGCCGCCAGCGTCACCGTGTCGGTGATATCAAATCCCTTCGAGTTGCGACGGCCGGCGCCAAAAATCTGGGAAGGCCGGGCAATCGCCGGATTGGCGGCCGGACCCTGGCTTTCGATCGTTTCGAGCGGATCACGCGCAATGTCCTCCGGCTCGACATCCTCATCGGTCAACTGGTGCACGAAGGAGGAATTGGCGCCGTTCTCCAGCAGCCGACGGACCAGGTAGGCCAGCAGATCGGAATGCGCACCGACCGGCGCATAGATGCGGCAACGCGTGCCTTCGGCCTGGCGCACCGTCTCATGCAGCGCCTCGCCCATGCCATGCAGGCGCTGGAACTCGAAGGAATCGCGGTTATCAGCCATCGACAGGATGGCGGCGACGGTG
This sequence comes from Mesorhizobium loti, assembly GCA_014189435.1. NCBI lineage: Bacteria > Pseudomonadati > Pseudomonadota > Alphaproteobacteria > Hyphomicrobiales > Phyllobacteriaceae > Mesorhizobium > Mesorhizobium loti. The sequence goes on along the minus strand of CP050293.1, from coordinate 1,991,629 downwards.
TGGGCATTGTGGGTGGCGAATTGCGGATAGATGCGGTCGGTCATACCAAGCAGCTTCTTGGCGCAGGCCATGTAGGAGACGTCGGTGTTGGCCTTGCGGGTGAAGACGGGGTAGCCGGTGAGCCCCAGCGTTTGCGCCCGCTTGATCTCGGTGTCCCAATAGGCGCCCTTGACCAGCCGCACCATGATGTTGCGGTCGTACTTCCTGGCAAGCGCGTAGAGCCAGTCGATGGCGAAGGCCGCGCGCGGCCCATAGGCCTGGACGACGACGCCAAAGCCGTTCCAGCCGGCGAGTTCCGGCTCGGCCAGCACCCGCTCGATGACGTCGAGCGACAGATCGAGGCGATCCGCCTCCTCGGCATCTATGTTGAGGCCCATGCGCGAATGGCGCGCGGCCAACGCCAGCGACAGCAACCGCTCGGCCATCACAGGCAGCATCTCTTCCTTCTGCGCCACCTCGTAGCGCGGATGCAGCGCCGAAAGCTTGACCGAGATGCCGTGGTTCTGCCTGATATCAGGACCGTTGGAGCCGGCATCGAGCGACGAAATCGCGTCGGCATAGGCCTTGAGATAACGCAAGGCGTCGGCCTCGGTGCGGGCCGCCTCGCCCAGCATGTCGAAGGAATAGAGATAGCCCTTCTGCGTCATCGGCCGGCCGCGCTTGACGGCTTCAGTGATGGTACGGCCGAGCACGAACTGCTCGCCCATTTCGCGCATGGCGGCGGCCACCGCCTTGCGGATGACCGGCTCGCCCAGCCGCCGCACCATAGAACGCAACGTGCCCTCGATGCCGCCCTCGCCCTCATCGAGGACGCGGCCGGTCAGCATCAGCGCCCAGGTCGAGGCGTTGACGAAGATGGAGCTCGAACCGCCCGAATGCGCCGACCAGTCGTGCGGCGCGATCTTGTCGGCGATGAGGTCGTCCATCGTCTCGGTATCGGGCACGCGCAGCAGCGCCTCGGCCAGGCACATCAGCGCCACGCCTTCCTTGGTGGAGAGGCCGTAAGCGGAAAGAAACACTTCCATCAGCCGGGGATCCGACGAACCGCGCACCGCCCGCACCAGATCGGCGGCCCGGGCCGAAATCGCGTCGCGGTCTTTCGCTGAAAGGCCTGTCGCCTTGGCCAGCCGCGTCACGGCCTCGTCTTCGTCGGGCAGGTAGTTGGCGCGGATCTGCTGGCGGATGGTATCGAGCGGCATGGCGGTCCCATGGATCGAGCAAAAGGGAGCGGGCCGGCGGTCACCGGACCGAATGGCGCAAGCTAGCACAGGTGCGAAATTTCGACCGGTCCAAAGAAATCGACATTGCAGATCATTCGATCTATCTTGATGGCCTACAATTGACATTTGGACTGCATTTTCGATGACAGAAGACCAATTGGACCGCATCGACAGGAATATCCTGTCCGCACTGGCAAGCGATGGCCGGCTTTCCATGTCAGAACTGGCCGCAAAGGTCGGCCTGTCGAAGACGCCGGTGCAGGCGCGGGTGAAGCGGCTGGAGAAGGATGGCTACATCAGGGGCTACCAGGCGATCATCGACCGCGAGCGCATGGGTGAAGGCCATGTCGCCTTCGTCCAGGTGAAACTGTCCGACACCCGTTCCGCCGCGCTCGATGCCTTCAACCGGTCCGTACAGGCCGTGCCGGAGATCGAACAGTGCCACATGATGGCGTCGAGCTTCGACTATCTGCTGAAGGTCCGCACAAGGGATATCGCCGCCTACCGCCGCGTGCTCGGCGAGCGCATTTCAGCCCTGCCCCATGTCGCCCAGACCTCGACCTTTGTGGCGATGGAAACGGTCAAGGATCGCTAGATCAGTGACCGGTGCGCGACTTCGGCTTCGCAGACTCGAAGCTGATGCGGAGCTTCGAGCCGGTCGCCTTGGCGAAACGCTGCAATGTTCGGGTCGAAGGCATGTTTCGACCACTCTCCAAGCGGGCAATCACGGCCTGTGTTGTTCCCATGGCGACGGCGACCTCTTCCTGAGTCATGTCGGCTTCACCCCGGGCCTTGATCAAAGCTTCGGCGATCGCGAACTCTTCCTCCAACGCTTCGTATTCGGCAACGAATTCCGGGTCCTTGAACCAGTCCTTGGCGACGTCCTCAACGGGGATAGTTTTCCGGCTCATAGAACCTCCTTTGCTCGCTTAAGAGCCAATTCGATTTCGCTTCGTGGCGTCTTCTGAGTCTTCTTGGCAAACACTCGCACCACTACCACACGGCGTTCGGCCGCGGTCACGTAAACCGCACGGGCGATGCCATCCCGGCCCTTCATGCGCATTTCCCAAAGCCTGCCTTCCAAGTGCTTGACGTATGGCTCGTGGACTTTCTGCAGCCCGTGCGCCTCGATCAGACGCGATATCCTCAGAAAGCTGGCCAAGATATCTTTCGGTTGAGCCTCAAGCTCCCGCCTCACCTCAATATTGAGAAATACGACCGACCAGCTCATCGACTTAAGTATACCTTTTTTGCAATATTTTTCAATCACCGATATCGCCGGCAACCTCACTCCGCCAGAGTCTTCAGGAACGCCACCAGCGCCGCACGCTCTCGGTCTGAAAGCTCCAGCGGGTGAACCTCTGACACCCCCTCGATGCTGGGCGCAGCCTTGGCGTAGTGCGCCACGACCTCGTCGAGCGACGAAAACTGCCCGGCATGCATATAGGGCGGCCGCGTTGCCGCTCCGCGCAGCGACGGCGTCTTGTAGGCACGGATGAGTTGCGATGCGTCCTTGACCATGAAGCGCAGCTCACCGCAGGCGCCGGCATCGCCATCGCGATAGGCGCCGAAGCAGTTGAACGGGTCGGCTTCGACTTGGTGCACCGCATCGATGCGGCCGCGATCCGGCGGCAGATCCGCAACGGGCGGCACACCGGTGTTGTGAAAGCTGTTGTCGGTGAAGCGCGGGCCGTCGTGGCAGGTCACGCAATTGGCCTTGCCGATGAACAGTTTCAGCCCAAGGATCTCCTCCTTGGAAAAGACCGCATCGCCTTTCGGCTCGGCGCCTGTGGCGAGGTCCAGCGCGAAGCGGTCGAAGCGCGTCGGCGCCGGCTCGATCGACCGTTCGAACGCAGCGATCGCCTTGCCGATATTGGCAAAGACGCCGTTGATGGCGTCGCGCTGCGCGCCGCTCATCGCGTTCCAGGCAGCCTTCTCAGCATCGTTTCCGAGCGGGCTGGCATTTAACGGCATGCCGGAAAAGTCAGGCAGCGGCCCAAAGATGCGCTCATAGCGCTCGCCGAAGCGCGCCTTGATGTAATGCGCGTAGGCGGCGCGGTTTCCCGCCTGCTCCAGCGGATTTTCGAGCGGCGTCAGCGCTTGCGCCCACAGGCTGTCGCGGCGGCCGTCCCAGAAGAACCAGGGATCGCGCGCGACACCGGCCAGCGGCATGGTGCGCCGGTTGGTGTGGCCGACGCCGACCGCTTGCGGCAGGTCGTCCTGGAACTGGCGGTCGATCTTGTGACAGGTCGAGCACGACACCGTGCCGTCGCGGCTCATGCCAAGGTCGAAGAACAGCGTCGAGCCGAGCGCGGCGGCGGCCGGCACGTCGGCAAAGCGGTTGGTGGTGTCGGGCTTCAGTGGCGGCAACCTCGACAGCGCCAGCGAGGCGATGGTTTTCTTCTCGGCGTCGGAAAAGTCAGGCTTGCCGCAGCCGACGAGGATGACGACGACCATCAGCGCCAGAAAGCAGAAAAGGCGCTTCATCGATTGCTCACAGCACCACGTTGAACAGTACTGTGTCGGAGCCGGCGCCGGACGAGATGGCGAAACGAAGTTGCCACCAGCCGCTCATCGTGAATTTCAGCCCCTCGATGCGATAACGGCCCTCGCCCAGGTAATCGGTCACCTGCGGGCTGGTTGGAAGGCCGTGATTGTGTTGCGGCATGCCGCCGGAGATGGCGATCGCGGCTCGCTCCACCGAAGCCCCTGTCTTTGTCTTCAGCGTCAGCAGCCAGGATTCCAGTTCGCCCTGCCGCACCACGCCCCGTTCCGGCACGAAACTCGCCATGTACAGCCCATTGTCGGTTTTCTTCGTCCGCGAGACATCCGGGCCGGCAGGCTGCGCCGACCGCGGCGCCGTCAGATAGACGACCGCGAGAATGCCGACCAGCAAGGCAGCCAGACCAAGACCTGCTAAGAGATAACGCCATAGTGATGCCAAACCGGTTCCTCTTCTGCAGACAACGCTCTGCCGGACGGATCGCATCCCGCCAGCCTGTGGGAAAACGCTGTGGCGGAAAAAACCCTGCTTGCCAAGCATGGCGCTGCTGGTGGCAAAAAGCTACAGCACCGAGATCACTGGAGGACTGTAGATGGCAGGAACCGGCGTCGCCTCGATCGGCGAATGCATGCTCGAACTGTCGGGCCAGACGGGACCGAACTGGCGCATGGGCTTTGCCGGCGACACGTTCAACACGCTGTGGGCGCTGCATGCGTTAAGTACAGACCGACCGGCAACCTATGTCTCGGCCTTCGGCGACGACCCGTTCTCGCAAGGCCAGATCGATTTCTTCGCCGAGAACGGCATCGGCATCGGCTCCAGCCCGGTCATAGCGGGCGCACGGCCCGGCCTCTATGCCATCACGCTGACCGGGGCCGAGCGTTCCTTCACCTATTGGCGTGGCGACGCCGCCGCGCGGCAGCTCGCCTCGAATCCGGCTGCACTGTCGAAAAACCTGCAAAATCAGGCGCTTGTCTATTTTTCTGGAATCACTGTGGCAATTCTGGACGAGGCCGCGCGCGCAGCGTTGCTGGCGGCCGTCGCCAAGGCGCGCTCGGCTGGTTCACTTGTCGCCTTCGACCCCAATTACCGGCCGCGACTCTGGCGCAGGCGCGAGGATGCGCAGGCAGCAATCCTTGAAGCCCTTGCCGTCACCGACATCGCATTGCCGACCTTCCCCGACGAGCAGATGCTGTTTGGCGATGAAGCGCCGCAGGCAACTGCCGAACGGATCGGCAAACTCGTCAGCGAGGTCGTCGTCAAGAACGGCGAAGCGCCGGCGCTGATTGCCCAGGGAGAAACGCTGCGCGAAGTCCCGGCGATCCATGTCGCCGCTCCCGCCGATACGACAGGCGCCGGCGATTCCTTCAATGGCGGCTATCTTGCGGCTCGACTTGCCGGCCACGACCCGCAGGAAGCCGCCCGCCGTGCTCATCGCGTCGCCGCCGCCGTGGTGCAGGTACGCGGCGCGCTGGCGCCGTTCGAGACGCTGCGAGCGGCATTCGAAGGCTAAGGTCTGAAAAACTAGAGCAATTCCAGGAAAAGTGTGAACGGTTTTCCGTCCGGAATTGCGTCAAAACAAAGAGTTAGAGCGGTTCGCCGTTTCCGTGAAACGGTGAACTGCTCTAAGGCAGGCGGAATCTGTATTCCGTCACATGATGGTAGATCGCGCCCGGCCACAGCGTTGCCTGCGGGAAATAGGGCCGGTTCGGCGCATCCGGCCACACCTGCGGCTCAAGGCAGAAACCGCAAAAGGCCTTGTAGTTCCGCCCTTCCAGCCCGGTGCGCGGCGTCACATACTGGCCGGTATAGAGCTGGACGCCGGGCTCGGTGGTCCAGACCTCCATCTCGACACCGGAACTGGCGCCTTGCGTCCATGCCGCCTGCTTGAGCGGCCCGCGTGCCGAAGCAAGGCAGAAATTCTGGTCGTAGGGCAGCTGTTCGCCCTCGGTCTCCATGCGCAGCGGCCGTGCCTGGCGGAAATCGAACGGGGTGCCGTCAACCGGCTTGACCACGCCTGTGGGGATCATGTCGCCATCGACCGGCAGATAAGCGCCGGCATTCAGCATCATCCTGTGGTCGAGAATGTCGCCGGCGCCGCCATCATCCAGGTTGAAATAGGAATGCTGGGTGAGATTGCACGGCGTCGGCTCCTCGCAGGTTGCGGTCAGCTCGACGCTGAGCGTGCCGGGGATCTTCAGCCGGTAGGTGCAGGTGACGTCGATCGCGCCGGGAAAGCCCATCGCGCCGTCGGGATCGTGCAGGGTCAGCGTGACGAAATCCCTGCCATGCAAGGAAACCGTCCACGGCCGGTGGGAGTAGCCTTGCGAGCCGCCATGCAGCGTATGCTTGCCGAGGAAATTCGGCTCGGTCTGGTAGCGGTTGCCGCCAATGGTGAAGCGGCCGTCGCGGATGCGGTTGGCATAGCGGCCGACGACGGCACCGAAGAAGCCCGTATCCGTCTCGTAGGCTTCCAGACTGTCATAGCCGAGCACCAGCGGTGCATCGTGCCCGGTCAGGCGCAGATCCTGGATGATCGCGCCCAGGCCGATGATGTTGGCGGTGATGCCGCCGCCTCTGATGGTAAAGCGACGCACCGGCTCGCCAGCCTGCGTCGTGCCGAAAACCTCGCCGTCCTTCATCGCCATGCCCGTAAATGCCAGTTGATCCAGAAGACTTCGGCTGGGTTCCCGTGAGAGATGGGCAGGTCATAGGCCTGCCCATCTCAGGGATAGATTATCAGAGGCCGAGGCCGCCGATGCAGACATATTTGGTGTCGAGGTAGTCCTCGATGCCCTGATGTCCGCCTTCCTTGCCGAGGCCGGATTCCTTGACGCCGCCGAACGGCGCTTCCGGCGTGGTGATGAGGCCTTCATTGACGCCGACCATGCCGTATTTCAGCCCTTCCATGACGCGGAAGGCGCGGCCGAGATCGCCGGTGTAGAAATAGCAGGCGAGGCCGAATTCGGTGTCGTTGGCGAGTGCGACGGCTTCCTCTTCGGTCTCGAACTTAAACACCGGTGCGACCGGGCCAAAGATCTCTTCCTTCATGAAGCGCATCTTCGGTGTCGCGTTGGCGATGACCGTCGGCTGAAAGAACGAACCGCCGAGCGCATGGCGCTTGCCGCCGGCAACGATCTTACCGCCCTTGGATGTGGCGTCGGCGATCAGCTCCTCGACCTTCTCGACCGCCTTCTCGTCGATCAGCGGTCCCTGCTGCACGCCGTCCTCGAGGCCGGAGCCGACCTTCAGCCCGTTGCTGGCGGCAGCAAGCTTCTCGACGAACTTGTCATAGACACCAGCCTGGACAAGGAAGCGGTTGGTGCAGACGCAGGTCTGGCCGGAATTGCGGTACTTGGCGGTGATCGCACCGGCAACCGCACGTTCGAGATCGGCGTCGTCGAAAACGATGAACGGCGCGTTGCCGCCGAGCTCCATCGACACCTTCTTGACGGTGACCGACGACTTCTGGATGAGAAGCTTGCCGACCTCGGTCGATCCGGTGAAGGTGATCTTCGACACCAGCGGATTGGCGCAGATCTCGTCGCCGATCTCGCTGGCCGAACCGGTCAGGATGTTGACGACGCCCTTGGGGAAACCGACTTCCTCGGCGAGCGCGCCCCAGGCGAGACCCGAATACGGCGTCTGCGAGGCCGGCTTGACAACGGCGGTGCAGCCGGCGGCGAGCGCCGGGCCGAGCTTGCGGGCCAGCATCGAGGACGGGAAATTCCACGGCGTGATGGCGGCAATGACGCCGACCGGCTCCTTGGTCACCAGGATGCGGCGGTCTGCCCATGGCGACGGCACGACGTCGCCATAGGTGCGGCGGCCTTCCTCGGCGAACCACAGGATGTAGGCCGCGGCAGAGCCGATCTCGCCCTTCGATTCGAACAGCGACTTGCCCTGCTCGATGGTCAGCAGTTCGGCCAGCACGTCCTGATTGTCCATCATCGCGTCGTGCAGCTTGCGCAGCAGCTTCGAACGCTCGAGCGCGGTGGTCTTGCGCCACGACTTGAAGGCGGCGGCGGCGGCTTCGATGGCGCGGCGGGTCTCGGCCTTGCCCGACTTCGGCACGGTGCCGATCTTGAGGCCGGTGGCCGGGTTGTTGACGTCGACCGTCTGGCCGCTGTCGGCCTGCACCCATTCGCCGTTGATGAGATTGGCCTGCCGCATGAAATGGCTGGTTTTCTGAAGCATGGTCTATCCTCCGTTTCGGCGCCCTGACGGGCCGGTCTGTGAAGTCTTTGGTGAGCGTGCGCAATGGACTGAAGCCGGCACGCCGAAGCCACTGCTCTTTACCTAGGGCAAGGCCCTCAAGCAATCGCAAGATGGCATATAGGGTTTAGGCCAGCGTGAGACGAGGCCAGGCAGCCATGCATCGCCCCAAATACTCTATCCAAAAACCTGCACGACAACCGTCAGCCAGAACGCGGTGGTGACGGCGGCGCAGGCCGTGGCGATGGTCATCTGGTTCGACGCCAACGCCTGGCCGGTGTTGAACTGCACCGCGATCAGATAGGAATTGACGCCGGATGGCATCGCAGCCACCATCACCGCCACCTTGGCCGTCAAGGGCGGCAGGCCGAGCAGCCAGACGAAGGCCAGAACCAGCGCCGGCATCAGGAACAGCTTCAGCACCGATAGCGCCAGCGCCGGCCTGACATTGCCCGAAATGCCGAAGCGGCGCAGGCTGAGCCCCATGGCAAACAGCGCCACCGGACCGGCCGTATCGGCCAGAGCATCGACCAAGCGCATGGCGACATCTGGCAGCGGCGCACCCGTGATGCGCCATGCAAGCCCTGCCAGAATGCCGATGATCAAAGGATTCATGAAAAGCCGCCTGAGGAAGCTACGGATAACGCGCAAGGGATGCACGGGTTCGCCGCTGCCGCGGCCGAAGACTTCGAACAATACGATCGAGGCCATCAGCATGATCGGCAGATGCACGGAGACCAGCAGCGACAGCACTTCGAAGCCGCTCGGGCCGAAGATGCCAAGAATGAAGGGAGCGCCGAGCAGCACGATATTGGAGAAGGCAGACGAAACCCCGCCGACGACGCCGGCGCGGGCATCCCTGCCGAAGATCCGGGTTGTGGCGAGATGGCCGACGGCCCAAGTGATGGCGACGGCCGCGAAATAGGCGCCCCACAGTGACCATGGCGCCACGCCGTGGAAATCGGACTTCACCATCGTCTGGAACAGAAGCAGCGGCATCGCCACGTTGATGGCAAATTCCGATATCCCCTCGCCGCTCGCTGGCTTCAGATAGCCGGTAAACCCGGCGAGATAGCCGAGCGCGACAAGGCTGAAGACGAAAAGGACGGTTTCGGTGAGCGGAGACATTTTTACCGTGACGGGCGAGTTTCCCGTGATAGGCGAGCCACGACCGCGACGCAATCGCGCCCGAATTTGATCATCGTCGGCTGGCAGCGTTATAGAAGGCTTGGATTATCAGGGCGGACACCAACGACAAATGGCCTTTGTCGAAACCACGAAGCGTAACTTGTTGCGGCAGGCGTGGCTGACGGCTTTCGTCGCCGCACTGCTTTGCCTTGCCGTGACCGCGCTTGCAGTTGCTGAAACAAAGAGCCTGAAGGGCGTGGCGCTGATCATCGGCCAGTCGAAATACGAGCACATCGCAGCGCTGCCCAACCCCGCCAACGATGCCCGCGACATGGCCAAGATGCTGACCGACCTCGGCTTCGACGCACGCAGCGTCACCGATCGCGACGCCACCAAGCTGAAACGTGACCTGGAGCGGTTCACGGAAGACGCCGAAGGCGCCGATGTCGCCTTCATCTATTATTCCGGTCACGGCATCGAGGCCGGCGGCGAGAACTATCTGGTTCCGGTCGATGCCGACGTGTCGTCACTGAAGGATGCCGACGCGGCTTTGGTGCCGATTTCCGCCCTCATGGACGCGTTGAAAAAGACCGTGCCGGTGACGATCGTGCTGCTCGACGCCTGCCGCACCAATCCGTTCCCGCAGGACGCCGTGGTGCGACGCGCACCGACCGCTTCCGCCTCGCCGATTGGCGCCGGCGGGCTGGAACCGGTGCGCGGCGCCAAGGCGCTCGGCAACGCGCCGGCGGCCGACGCGAGCCTCGGCACCGTGGTCGGCTTTGCCGCCGAGCCGGGTCGCCCGGCGCTCGATGGCGCCGCTGGCGAAAACAGCCCTTACGCGTCCGCTCTGCTGCGCCATCTTGCGGCGATGAAGGGCACCGAATTCGGCTCGGTCATGCGCATGGTGACCGAAGAAGTCTATCTCGACACCAAGGCAAGGCAGCGCCCCTGGGTCAATGAAAGCTTGCGCCGGCTGCTCTATTTCGGCGTCGCACCAGCGGAGCCGACCGGCGACGACGGGCTGATCACCGGCGAGCGGCGCCAGCTGCTGCTGACCATTTCCGACCTGCCCGACCCGAAACGGGCGCAGGTGGAACTGGCCTCGCTGCAGGAAGGCGTGCCGCTCGATGCGCTCTACGGCGTGCTGAAGGCGCTCGGTACGGAAAAGATCCCGGAGGATCCGTCCGACCTGCAAAAGGTCCTCGACGCCCAGGCCGAGCGCCTGAAGAAGATGATGTCCGAGCGCGCAGCGCTGCGCACCGACGATCCGGAGATCAAACGGCTGGTCGCCTCCGCCGACAAGGCCATCGGCCAGGGCGCCATCGTGACGGCGCGGAAATTCCTCGACGATGCGGTCGGCCGGGTCGAACAGACCAACGATGCGGTCGATGAGGCCGAGGATTTCGTCAAGCAGAAGCGCCTTGCCGATGCCGCGATCTACGCCCGGCGCGCCGGTGCCTCGGCGCTGGTCTTCGACTACAAATCCGCCGCCGGCGACTACGCCAAGGCGTTTTCGCTGGCCGAAAAATGGGACGACAAGCTGCGCTGGAATTACAAGAACCAGGAAGCCGAGGCGCTGAACGCCTACGGCTACGCCACCGGCGACCTGGATGCGCTGCAGCACTCCATCGAGGCCTATCGCACCATCCTGAACTTCATCCCCAATGGCGAACAGAATCGCGACTGGGCAATCACCCGCAACAACATGGCGGTTGTGCTGCAGACCATTGGCGAGCGCGAGACCGAAACCGCGCATCTCGAAGAAGCAGCGCTGATCTTTCGCGATTCCCTTGTCGTGTTCGAGCGTGAGAAGGACGATCTCAACTGGGCCGCCGCGCAGAACAATCTGGCCAATGTGCTGTTGAAGATCGGCGAACGCGAGAGCGATCCGAAGCGCCTGAACGAAGCAGTGGTGGCGATGCGCGCGACATTGGAGAAGCGCCCGCGTGAAAAAGTGCCGCTCGACTGGGCCGCTTCGCAGAACAATCTCGGCCTGGCGCTCTATGCGCTGTCCGAGCGCGAAGCCGCCGGCGAACATCTGACGCAAGCAGAAGTGGCCTACCGGCTGGCACTTGAGGAGTACACGCGCGAAAAGGCGCCGGTTGAATGGGCGATGGTCGAGAACAATCTCGGCAACACGCTGGTGTCGCTCGGCATCCAGCTCAACGACAAGGCCAAGATCAACGAGGCGGCGGATGCATTCCGTGCTGCGCTCGAGGTGCGAACCCGTGAAACCTTCCCGGTCTCGTGGGCAACCAGCCGGCTCAACCTCGGCAACGCGCTGAGCGGCGTCGCCCGCTTCGATATGGGCACCGACGCGCTCGAGGAGGCCGCGGCCGCCTATGACGATGCGCTGACGGTGTTCACCCGGCAGCGTTTCCCGATGGACTGGGCCTCAGTGCAGAACAATCTCGGTTCGATCTACCAGACACTTGGCCAGCGCACCCGCGACGCGGCCAAGCTGGAGCAGTCGGCCGCGGCGTTCCAGGCCGCCCGGCAGGTCTATGTCAGACGGAAATTCCCTCTCGACTGGGCAATGAGCCACTACAATCTCGGCAACACGCTGCAGCTTCTCGGCGGCGTCACCGACAAGCCGGAATATTACGGTGAGGCCATTGCCGCCTACCGGGATGCGTTGCGCGAGTACAAGCGCGAGACGAACCCGCGCCAATGGGCGCTGGCCCAGGCCGGTCTAGGATCGACGCTACACTGGCTGAGCATGAGCAGTGCCGACACCAAGACCTTGCTTGAGTCCATCGCAGCCCGCAGGGCGGCACTCGAAGTGCTGACCGTCGACGCGGCACCGGTCGACTGGGCCAACGCCCAGAACGGCATCGGCATGAGCCTGCTCAACCTCGGCAATCTCGAACGCACCGACAAATATCTCGGTGATGCCGAGGCCGCCTTCACGGCGACGCTGAAGGTATTCACCAGGGAGAGCCTGCCCATGCAATGGGCCTTCGCGCAGAACAATCTTGGCGACATCCACTGGAACCGAGCCACCTATGGCGGCGGCAAGGCCGAATATCAAAAGGCGATCGAATTCTTCGAGAACGCCAAGCAGGGCTTTACCGAGGCCGGCTACACGATCCCCATCCCGCTCACCGACCAGAAGATCGATCTGGTGAAGAAGCAGATGGCGAAGAAGTAGCGCTCCGTCCGACCGCGCCTTGTCTTTCGGCCGGCTTTACCGTCCCTATATGTCCTGTCACCGGAACCCATTGCCGGGAACCGGAGTAGGATAGCGGATGATTCGATTTGCCTTGGCGTTGTTCCTGCTTGTTGTTCCCGGCGTGGCTCACGCCACGGATGCAGGCTGGGCGCTGCTGCGCGATGGCGGGCATGTCGTGCTGCTGCGCCATGCCATGGTCACCGGCACCACCGACCCGGCCAATTTCGACATCGACAGCTGTGCCACCCAAATGAACCTGTCGGCGCGCGGCAAGCAGCAGGCAAGCAAGATCGGCGCTCTGTTTGCCGCCCGTGCGGCACCGATCGAGCGCGTGCTGTCCAGCCGCTATTGCCGCTGCCTCGACACCGCCCGCATCGCCTTCGAGGCCGAGCCGGCGCTCTTTGCACCGCTCGATCTCCTGAAGGGCGACGAGACGCAGAAGGCCGCGCAGATTGCCGCGATCCTGAAGGAAATCCGCGCCTATTCCGGTTCCGACAATCTGGTCATGGTCACCCATCTGGAAGACATCATGGCACTGACCGGCATCTCGCCGCGCGAAGGCGAGGCCGTGGTCGTCGAGCCGCAAGGCGATGGCCTGCGCGTGCTCGGCCGCGTGACCTTTTAGCCTTGGCGAGACCCGGCTGACGCGCCGGTGAGCAACCACGCATCGATGCGGACTTTCCATGCCTCGATCATGTGCGCGAACGCATCCTGCGTCAGTCCGGACAGATACGACCTGCCCGCCGCGTTCAGGGCCGTGAACGTATAGGCAATCGTCGCCTCGGTACCCCCGTCAATCGCCTTACGGCAGGCCACCTCGACAAATCCGAAACGCGAATCCGGCGTGACCCTGACATAGCGGACACGATGCCCGTCAGGATCCCAGTCGGCGCAGGCCCAGAGTGTCGTCTCATCACCGTGGACGGTCCGGAAGACCATGCCTTGCTGCGTTTCTCCGCTTTGCGGATGCAGGAACTCCGGCTCCCAGCCATCCACCCACAAGGTCTCGCCGATCGGTGTGAACAGCGGGAAGACGCGATCGATCGGCGCGGACAGGACGATGCTGTGATTGCGCTCAAGATGGCTCGTCATCCGCCTTCCCCCTCAGTCAGACGGTGGCTGTCCGCCGCACCGAGCTCCAGCCCGTAGATGCGCTTCAACTGGCCGATTGTTTCGAGCGTCGCCGGCGAAAACGGCGCCTGGCCTTCGAAAGCATGCAGCACGATGCCTTCGATGAGATCGCCGAGACTCATGTCGCGATGCTCGGCTAGGGCCTTGAGCACCTTCACCAGTCGTTTTTCCAAGCGGACCCCGGTCTGCACGCGTTCGATGTTCATAACGAAGTGGTATCATGGTACATTGGTAACATCAAGCGCGGACGATTGGTAACGACGGGGCGTGTTGCTGAAATGCCACCATTGAAAGAAGCCGCAAATCCGCCGCGACAATGCCGCTTGCGACAACCCGTCGCAGGAGCTATAGGCGCGCTCCCGGTCACGAGAACCGAAGTGAGCACAACGGTTGGAGCTTTCGTCTCCGCCCGTGCAGGCGGCTTTGCCGCCCTGTATACGGCGCCGCTTTGGGGATTGGGATCGCGGATGTAGCTCAGCGGAAGAGCGCCGGATTTGGGTCCGGAGGTCGGGGGTTCAATTCCCTTCATCTGCACCACGGATAGCTCAGTTGGGTAGAGCATCAGATCGAGAATCTGACTGTCGAAGGTTCAAATCCTTCTCCATTGGCTGATAAGCCAGCACCCTGCCACGGTGTTATCTGAAAACGGTCCGGGGACTGGAATGCTGAAGATCTGACGGACGGCACAAACCTTCGGGTGCGGGCCGTATCGAAAGGTCCGACGCCATCGGCTCGCGGCCAGGCCCGCGGTGACGATCAAGGCGCAGTGTCGCCGGCAAGGGAGGCCAAGGCTTCCGGCGCCCGCTTCGCTGCCCCGCGATCCGCTCCCGAAGGCCCGCTACGGATTGATGCCACCAGTCCCCGCATCATTCGTGCCCGGGCGATGACGCAAGACGACGAAGTGAAACGAGAAACGAAAAGGACGATCGACGCATGATTTGACGCCTCGCATGGGGCCATGCCCGACAGGAGTAAGACAATGACCATTCTCGACAAGGTTCTTGGACGCGAGCGCGTCCTCGTTAGGGAAAACGAACGTGCCCTCACCCTCCACAAGGGTGAGATCAAGGCTGTCCTGATGCCGGGCGAACATTGGCTCGCCAACCGGCGCGGCAGCCTCGAAGTGTCGCGGCACGATCTGAAGAACCCGGAATTCGTTTCGGCATACGAGAAGGCGTTGTTCGACAAGCTCCCGGATGTGGCCGCGCGTCATTTCACCGTTGTTCGCACCGGACGCACGGATGTTGCCGTCATCGAGCGTGACGGCAATCTGCACGCCGTTCTGGCGCCGGATCGCAAGCTGGTGCTGTGGACGGATGCCGGTCCGTGGAAGGTGACGCTGATCGACACGTCAGTCGATCTCGCCATCGATGCGGCGGTCATGCGCCGGCTCGGCCAGGCCCGGAAGGCGGAATTGATGTCCGTCCATCCGGTCGTCGACGGTCAGGCCGGACTGCTCTTCATCGACGGTGTCCTGGTCAGGACGCTGACGGCGGGCGTGCATGGCTTCTGGAACGTCGGACGCATGGTGCAGATCAAGGTCGTCGACCTCAAGCGCCAGTCGCTCGACGTTGCCGGGCAGGAAGTGCTGACCAAGGATCGCGTCACGATCCGCGTCAACATCGCCGCCGAATACCGGGTCGTCGATCCGGTCAAGGCGGTCAGCATGGTGAAGGACTTCTCCGAAGCCCTCTACCGCGCCCTGCAGTATGCCTTCCGCAAGACGCTTGGCGCGCTGACGCTCGACCAGATCCTTGAAAAGAAGGTGACGATCGACGAGGAGGCCGCCGGCAAGGTCCGCGCCGACATGGCCGAGATCGGAGTAGAGGTCAGCGATATCGCCCTCAAGGATGTCATCCTGCCGGGCGAGATGCGCGAGATCCTCAACCAGGTGGTGTCGGCCGAAAAGCAGGCCGAGGCCAACATCATCCGCCGCCGCGAGGAGACGAACGCCACGCGTTCGCTGCTCAACACGGCCAGGGTGATGGCGGAAAACCCGGTGATGCTGCGGTTGAAGGAGCTCGAGGCTCTGGAAACCATCGCCGGCAAGGTCGAGCGGCTGACCGTCCACAACGGAACGGGCGGGCTGCTGAACGACCTGGTTAAGCTCCGCGACAGCTGATGCATGTCGCCCAAAAGTGGTTCCGGTTTTGGGAAAACGACGTGCATCGAAACAAAGACTGACGTAACGTCAATGGAAGGGCCGCCGGGTCGACCGGCGGCCCTTCTTGCGTTTCCTCGGCACCCTACCCATCTGCGCCCGGCGTATCAGGCCTTTTCCTGCCGGGAAAAACCGATTAGACAGCGCCCAAACAAGATGCGGACAGATTCCGCCCGCAACCGAAGGAAAAGCCCTTGTCCACCACGTTCGACAAAGTCGCCAAGATCATTGCCGACACCAGCGAGATCGATATCGACACCATCACGCCCGAAAGCCACACGATCGACGATCTCGGCATCGACAGCCTCGATTTCCTCGACATCGTCTTCGCAATCGACAAGGAATTCGGCATCAAGGTGCCGCTGGAAAAGTGGACCCAGGAGGTCAATGACGGCAAGGCTTCGACCGACGATTACTTCGTCATGAAGAACCTGTGCGCCAAGATCGACGCGCTGGTCGCCGCCAAGACCGCTTGACGTCAGTTGAGCGCACGATCTTGACGCGCTCTGCGCATGACCCCGAAAATCGGCATCGATTTTCGGAAAGGATCATGCGCAAAGTCAAGAAACAACCTGACCCACAAAGCCGCCCATGAGCAGCCCCCGCGACGTCGTCATCACCGGTATCGGCCTTGTCTCCTCGCTGGGGGAAGGTCCTGATACCCATTGGCAAAAGCTCGCGCAGCCGGGCCTGCAGCCGATGCTGGAAACGGCGCGCTTTGCGCCCTACACCGTCCATCCGCTGCCTGAGATCGACTGGAACCTGCAGATCGCCAAGCGCGGCGATCAGCGCCAGATGGAAACCTGGCAAAGGCTCGGCACCTATGCTGCCGGCCTTGCGCTGGACGATGCCGGCATCAAGGGCAATGACGAACTCTGCGCGACCATGGACATGGTTGTGGCCGCCGGCGGTGGCGAGCGCGACGAGGCGGTCGATGCCGCCATTCTCGCCGCTTCGGAAAGCCGCAATGACCGCGATGTGCTGCTCAACGAGAAATTGACCACTGAATTGCGGCCGACACTGTTCCTGGCCCAATTGTCCAACCTGCTCGCCGGCAACATCTCCATCGTCCACAAGGTCACCGGCTCGTCCCGAACCTTCATGGGTGAGGAAGGTGCCGGCGTTGCCGCCGTCGAGACCGCCGCCGCGCGCATCCGCTCGGGCCAGTCGACGCATATCCTGGTCGGCGGCGCCTTCCAGACCGAACATTCCGACATGCTGCTCGGCTATGAGCTTGCCGGCTATCTGCATCGCGGCGCGTGGAAGCCGGTCTGGCAAAGACGGGGCGCCGAGGGCGGCGGCGTTGTGACCGGATCCGGCGGCGCATTCCTGGTGCTGGAGCAGCGCGAACACGCGACAAGCCGCGGACGAAAGATCTATGCCGAGCTCGGGCCGGTCGTCTCCGGCCGCGCCAGACGGCCACGGGGAGAACTCGACGCCGAGATCGCCGCGCTGCTTAACCAGGCTGCATTGCCGAACGGCAAATTGCTGGCCCTGTCGGGCGCATCGGGGGCGCATGCGGCGACATCAGCCGAGAAGGCAGCGCTCGATGCCAATCCGGCGATCGCCGCGCGCGGCTTCTCGACGCTAACCGGGCACATGAAGGAAGCGCAGTTTCCCTTCGCCGTGGCGCTGGCGGCACTCGCCGTCGACCGCAAGGCCGCATACCCTGTTTTTGATGCCGCAGCCGAGACGCCATACGAAGGCGTTCCCGCAGCCGTCCTTGCAACGGCGATCGGCTATCACCAATTCGAAGGCATGGCGCTGGTCAACGCCGCCTGAGGCGGTGCTCCACGATCCATGCTGCAACGATAAAAGGTCGAGGGCTACCGGATGGCCAATCTAAACGATCACATGGGCAGGCCGATCGTCGCCGTCACCGGCATCGGCGTGGTGACCTCGCTTGGCGTCGGCAAATCAGACAATTGGGCGGCGCTGACCTCCGGCAAGTCGGGCATTCACCCGATCACCCGCTTTCCCATCGATCAACTGAACACCCGCATCTCCGGCATGGTCGATTTCCTGCCGTCGAGTTCGAAAGGTGCCAGCCCGCTCACCTATGAGCTGGCCGAGCTTGCGGGCCTCGAAGCGGTGACCGAAGCCGGTCTTGATTCCAGCGATTTCGGCGGACCGCTCTTCCTCGCATCGCCGCCGGTCGAACTCGACTGGGCCGAGCGCTTCTCGCTCTACAATTCTGACAAGGACAAGGATGACACCGCCGCCGAAAGACTGCTTCGGGTCGCGCGTAGCTTGAAAGAGCTGGATATTTTCGAGACCACCCAGTTCGGTTCGATCGCCGACCGCCTTGCCGACCGCCTTGGCACACGTGGTCTGCCAATCACGCTGTCGACGGCTTGCGCTTCAGGTGCCACCGCGATCCAGCTCGGCGTCGAGGCGATCCGACGCGGCGAATGCGACCGAGCGCTATCGATCGGCGCGGACGGTTCCGCGACCGCCGAGGCATTGATCCGTTTCTCATTGCTTTCGGCGCTCTCCACGCACAACGACATTCCCGAAAAGGCATCGAAGCCCTTCTCCAGGGATCGCGACGGCTTCGTGTTGGCCGAGGGATCCGGGGCACTGGTGTTGGAATCGCTTGAGACGGCATTGGCTCGCGGCGCGACTATTCTCGGCGTCCTGGGCGGTTGCGGCGAGAAGGCCGACGACTTCCACCGCACCCGCTCGAAGCCGGACGCTTCGCCGGCCATCGCCGCGGTTCGCGCCGCCCTCGCCGATGCCGGCCTGAGTGAAGACGAGATCGACTATGTCAACGCCCACGGCACGTCGACTCCGGAGAACGACAAGATGGAACATCTGGCGCTCTCGACCGTGTTCGGCGAACGGATCGGCTCGATGCCGGTTTCGTCGAACAAGTCGATGATTGGCCACACGCTGTCGGCGGCGGGCGCGGTCGAGGCGGCGTTCTCGCTGATGACGATGCGCGAAAGCGTCATTCCGCCGACCATCAACTATGACAATCCGGACCCCGCGATCGTGCTCGACGTGGTGCCGAACAAGAAGCGCAATGCCGAGGTTCGCACCGTTCTGTCGAACTCCTTCGGCTTCGGCGGCCAGAACACTTGCCTTGTCATGGCGCGGGAACCGGTCTAAGCGACCTTTTTCAGCCAGACTGAACCGACAGGCCCCATGCGCGCATTGCAACTTATAGAGGACCGCCGTCTTGAGACGGTGGACCTGCCGCCTCCCCCCACCGCCGGCACTCGGCGAAGTCACGCTGCGCATCAAGGCGGTGGCGCTGAACCACATCGACGTCTGGGGCTGGCGCGGCATGGCCTTCGCCAAGCGCAAGCTGCCGCTGGTCGTTGGCGCGGAGGCCTCCGGCGAGGTCGAGGCGGTCGGCCCAGGCGTTTCCAGCCTGCTGCCCGGACAATTGGTGTCGATCTACGGCGCACGCACCTGTGGCCTTTGCCGCGCATGCCGCGAAGGCCGCGACAATCTCTGCGAACATGTTTCGGGCGTTCACGGCTTCCATCTCGACGGTTTCGCGCAGGAGAAAATCAACCTGCCGGCCCGCCTGCTAGTCCCTGCTCCGCCCGGCGTGACCGACATCGGTGCAGCGGTGGCGCCCGTCACCTTCGGCACCGTCGAGCACATGCTGTTCGACAACGCCAGGCTGCAGCCCGGCGAGACCATCCTCATCCATGCCGGCGGATCCGGCATCGGCTCGGCGGCCATCCAGCTGGCCAAGCGAATGGGCTGCACCATCATCACCACGGTCGGCTCGAACGACAAGATCGACAAGGCCAAGGCGCTCGGCGCCGACCATGTCATCAACTATCGCGACGACCGTTTCGAGGGCGTCGTGCGCAAGCTGACCAAGAAGAAGGGCGTCGATGTCGTCTTCGAACATGTCGGCGCCGACACCTTTGCCGCCTCGATGCTGTGCCTGAAGCGTGGCGGCCGCCTGGTGACCTGCGGTTCGACCTCCGGCGTGTCGACGCAGATCAATTTGATGCAGCTGTTCCAGCAGCAACTGAAACTGCTCGGTTCGTTCGGCTGCCGCATGGAGAACATGGCCAACGCCATGCAGAAAATGGCGGCGGGACAGGTCTCACCGGTCATCGACACCGAAGTCGACTTCGACGGTATCGATGCCGCGCTGAAGCGCATGGAAGGCCGCGACGTGTTCGGCAAGATCATCCTGCGCGTCGGCTAGAGCCTTGACCTCTGTGTTCAAGAAGTTCCGCCGGGACCTCAAATTTCGTTACGGCAGGCAGCTGCGCCAGCTCAATTACTGGCTGGTGGCGCGCGCGGCGATGATGATCATCTCGGTTCTGCGCCTGTTGCCGGCCGACAGTGCGCTGAACTTCGCCGACCGGGTCGCGCGCCGCGTCGGCCCCCGGGTGGGCCGCCATCAGGTCGCCGTCGACAATCTGCGCAACGCCTATCCGGAAAAAAGCGAAAGCGAAATCCAGGCGATCGCCTCCGACATGTGGGGCAACATGGCTCGGCTGGCCGCCGAATACATCTTTCTCGACGCCCTGTTCGACTACGATCCCGCAGCCAGCAAGCCCGGCCGCGTCGAGGTCGGGGGAATAGAGCATTTCGTCGAGATCGCCGGCGAACAGAAGCCGCATATCGTCTTCACCGGCCATCTCGGCAATTTCGAACTCTTGCCGGTGGCGGCAGCGACCTTCGGCATGAATATCACGGCGCTGTTTCGCCCGCCCAACAATCCCTATCTCGCCGACTACATCCTGTCGACGCGCCGTTCGACCATGGGCTCATTGCTGCCATCGATGGCCGGCGCCTCATTCGCGCTGGCAGGGGTTCTGGAGAATGGCGGCAATATCGGCATCCTTGTCGACCAGAAATTCTCCAACGGCCTGGACACGACATTCTTCGGCCGTCCCTGCCAGAGCAATCGGGTGTTGGGCACCCTTGCCCGTCACTACGACTGCGACGTCTATCCGGCGCGCTGTGTCAGGCTGCCAGGCAACCGCTTCCGGCTCGAGATCGAAGACAAGCTCACCTTGCCGCGCACCGCTGACGGCAGCGTCGATGTCCATGCCACCACCCAGTTGCTCTGCGACGTGGTCGAACGCTGGGTACGCGAAGACCCGGGCCAGTGGATGTGGTTCCACAAGAGGTGGGAGATCGGCGGCGGGCGGAGAAAGCGGCCTTCGCAGGCAAAGGCGCCGGTCGCCGGCGCCTGAGCTCGTTCATCGGCGAGGCCTGCCCATGCACTGCACGCAATTCATGGGTCAGCAAGCAATAGCCAGCCATATCCCTCTCGTTGCCGCAGCGTCCCAGCGAGGCCAGCGGCCCACCGCCGCACGGGGGCGGATGTGCACAAAAGGGAAAAGCCGCGAGGATTGCTCCCCGCGGCTTTCTCCAATCGATCTCTGTGCCGGCCTGGAAAGCCTGCCTATGTCAGATCCCCGGCAACGGCAAGATGAAATTGGGCCGATAGGTGTCCATCGTGGCGCCGTTGCGGTCTTCCTCGAGCAGCGTGTTCGAACCAAAGCTCGCGCGCAGGCCGATCAGGTATTTGTGGATGTTCAGATCAGTGCTCGCAATTGACATGTGATCCAGCTGATAGCGTCCAAACACCGAGAACGGCGTACCGGAGAACCGGTAGTTGGCCTGCAGCGCCGCGGTAATGGTGTTGAGATGATCGCCGAACCCTGACAGTCTCGCAAAGCCAAGCTCGCCGTCGAAGCGAAGATTGTCCTGGGCGAAGTAGCGCACCACGGCGCGGCCGCCCCATTGGTCATAATGCTCGGATTCGCCATTGGCCCGTAGCTGGCCGTAGTAAATCTGGCCATAGACGGTCACGTTGCCGAAATAGGCCTGGGCTTCGGGGCCAACCGTGAAGTTGTAGATCTTCGGACCGCCAATGTCCCCGCCGTAGCGTGTGAAGGTCGCGAACCCGCCAAGCGCATAGCTGCTCGGGTCGCGCCAGTAGCCGTGGACCGCGCCACCATAACCATAAAGGTTGCTGCCCTCGACCCAAAGCGAATCTATGTTCGCGTCGGTCTGGATGTTCCAGCGCGCGTCGATCGGGAAATTGACCCGGCCCGCACCGCCTGCTCCCCTCGCCGAGAGGTGTCCACCGTCGGCCGACAGGTACAATCCGCCGAGATAGGCTTCGACATAGCCGGAAATATGCGGCTGAGCGAGTTCCTGATCCATGACGATCGGCGTCACCGCGTCAGCGGCGAAAGCCGAAGTCGCTGTAGCGGCAATCGCCGCCCCAAGAAGAAATCTGTACATCAAAGCCCCTCGAAAATTAGCTGAATCGCATCTACCACAACCGCGCTCGTCGAAAGAACATTCACGAGGCGAAAGTGACGTAGCGGCACCGTTTCCATATCGGTGCGCTATTCCTGCAACATTTTCCGGGCGAAACGCCCGGGATGAAGGCAACCGAATCTGATCCCACCGCGAAAGATCACGGTGGAATCAACAGCCGGGCAAAGCCTTAGTTGGTGACGACAATGCGCGTGTTGCCGAAGCCCACTTCCCGCACCATCGAATAAAACGCTGCGGCATTGGCCGTGTGCAGTCGCACGCAACCATGCGACGCCGGGCTGCCAAGTTGCCTGACGGCGCCGGTTCCGTGGATGGCATAGCCGCCATGGAAGAACACGGAATAGGGCATAGGCGACATATGATATTTGCGCGAATACCACATCCGGGCCGTACGCTGCGGCCGATAGGTGCCGCGTGGCGTGAAATAGCCGGAACGCGCGGTGGAGACACTCCACCGATAAACCGACAGACCATATCTGACCGTCATCGTCTGCGACGACACGTCTATATTTGCAACGAGGCTGGCTGCCCAGCCTTGCCCCGAAGCACCGAACAGCATCGCGACGAACACGGCCGCCATGAGAACTGTCTTTTTCATGTGATCAAACCCCTTTGATTGCCCCTTACTTGCCTGCCCTCACGTTGTTTTTCATCTTTTTAATGGCAGGTGAACGGGGTAACACACACTCCTTGACCAATTCGCCAATCCAAAGCAGCGAATTTGAACGATTTCCCGCGATAGTTGCCGCAACGACACGCCGCACGGGCTTGATCATCGGCGGGCTTGCAAAACCGCTGATATCGCTGCTCAACTCCGCGCATGAACGAGCGACTCCTCCAGGCAATCGATGACAGGCGCGACGATGTCGTCGCGCTGACCGCCGAGCTGATCCGTTTTCCGACCATCAATCCACCCGGCGAGGCCTACCGGCCATGCGCCGAATATCTCGGTGCGCGGCTGAAGAAGAGCGGTTTCGAGACCGAATTCATCCGCGCCGAAGGCACGCCCGGCGACACCGACCGCTACCCGCGCGTCAATGTCGTTGCCCGTTTCGACGGGAGATCGCCCGGCGCCTGCGTCCACTTCAACTCGCATATCGACGTGGTCGAAGCCGGCGACGGCTGGACCGTCGATCCCTTTGCCGGCATCGTCAGAGACGGCAAGGTCTATGGCCGCGGCGCCTGCGACATGAAGGGCGGCCTTGCCGCCTCGATCATCGCCGCCGAAGCCTTCCTGGAAGTGTTTCCCGACTTTCCCGGCGCCATCGAAATATCCGGCACCGTCGACGAGGAGTCCGGCGGCTTCGGCGGCGTCGCCCATCTGGCCAGGCTCGGCTATTTCTCAAAACCCAGGGTCGACCACGTCATCATTCCCGAGCCGCTGAACAAGGACCGCATCTGCCTCGGTCATCGCGGCGTCTGGTGGGCGGAGATCGAGACCAAGGGCGAGATCGCGCATGGCTCCATGCCGTTTCTCGGCGACAATGCGGTGCGCCATATGGGCGCCGTGCTCAGGGCTTTCGAGGACGAATTGTTCCCCGCGCTCGACCGCAAGATGACGCGCATGCCGGTCGTGCCCGAAGGAGCAAAACGCTCGACCATGAACATCAATTCGATCCATGGCGGCCAGACCGAGGATTTCCGGCCCGGCCTGCCCTCGCCCAACGTGCCCGATTCCTGCCGGCTGACCATCGATCGCCGTTTCCTGCTCGAGGAGGATCTCGACACCGTCAAAGGTGAAGTGACCGGCATTCTCGACCGGTTGAAGCGCGAGCGGAAAAAATTCGACTACGAAATCCGCGACCTGATGGAAGTGCTGCCACTGATGACCGAGCGCGACGCGCCGGTGGTCAAGGCAGTTGCGCAAGGCATCATGGCGATCTTCGACCGCGAACCCGACTATGTCATTTCGCCCGGCACCTATGACCAGAAGCACATTGCCCGCATCGGCCATATCTATGATTGCATCGCCTATGGCCCAGGCATTCTCGACCTCGCCCACCGGCCGGACGAATGGGTCGGGATATCGGACATGGTGGAATCGGCCAAGGTGATGGCGATCGGGCTCAACGTGCTGCTGCGCGGCACTGCCACGGGATAAGGCGCGCACGGCGACAAGCTTCGACCTGCCGATGCGGCCCGCCAGGACAAAAACATTCCCGGCCACGCCGGCGGGCAGAACGAAACGCAATTTACTCCGCGGCGAAATCACGCTTCTATCGCCCGGGTTTAAGCACGTGTCTGAAACGCATGGGGAGTTGCACGATGAAATTGTGGAAAACCATCCTGGCCGCCGCAGTGCTGTCACTGGCCGCCGGCAGTCAGGCGTTTGCAGCGCGAACCGACCTGGTCATCGGCATTCCCCTCGAACCGCCCCATCTCGATCCGACCGCAGGTGCTGCCGCGGCAATCGACGAGGTTCTCTACGCCAATGTGTTCGAAGGCCTGACGCGCATCGGGCCGAATGGCGAAGTGCTGCCGGATCTGGCCGAAAGCTGGACCATTTCTGATGACGGCAAAATCTACACCTTCAAGCTGCACACCGGCGTCAAATTCCACGACGGCACAGACTTCGATGCCAGCGACGTGAAATTCTCGCTCGACCGGGCCCGCGCCGACAATTCAGTCAACGCGCAAAAGGGCCTGTTCGCGGCCATAGACAAAGTCGATGTCGTCGATCCGGCAACGGTCAAGGTGACGCTGAAGAACCCGCAAGGCTCCTTCCTTTACAATATGGGCTGGGGCGACGCGGTGATCGTCGCGCCTGAGACAGCCGAGACCAACAAGGAGAAACCGATCGGCACCGGCCCGTTCAAATTCCAGAGCTGGGCCAAGGGATCGTCGATCACCCTGGTCAAATCGGACACTTACTGGGGCACGCCGGCGTCCCTCGACAAGGCCGAGTTCCGCATCGTGCCGGATGCCGCCGCCAACGTGCCGGCGCTGCTTTCCGGCGACATCCAGGCCTTCCCTTTCTTCGATCCAGACAGCCTCGCGCAGGTGAAGGACGACCCGCGTTTCAAGGTGGTGGTCGGCTCGACCGAGGGCGAGACCATCCTGTCGATCAACAACAAGAAGCCGCCTTTCGACAAGCTGCAGGTGAGGCAGGCGATTTCCTACGCGCTCGACCGCAAGGCGATCATCGACGGCGCCTCGGCCGGCCTCGGCCTGCCGATCGGCTCGCATATGTCGCCGGCCAACAAGGACTATGTCGACCTCACCGGCCGCTATCCGCATGATGTCGCCAAAGCCAAGGAATTGCTGAAGGAAGCAGGCCTCGAGAACGGCTTCAAGGCGACGCTGAAACTGCCGCCGCCCGGCTATGCCAGGCTGGGCGGCGAGATCATCGCCTCGCAGCTTCGCGACGTCGGCATCGATCTGGAAATCATTCCGGTCGAATGGGCACAGTGGCTGGATCAGGTGTTCACCAAGAAGGATTACGACCTGACCATCGTCTCCCACACCGAACCCAACGACATCGATATCTATTCGCGCAAGGATTATTACTTCAACTACGACAATCCGGCCTTCGACAAGGTGATTGCCGATCTCGGTGTCACCTCCGACGAAGCCAAGCGCAAGGAATTGCTGGGGCAGGCGCAGAAGATCCTGGCCGACGATGCCGTGGTCGGCTTTCTCTACGAATTGCCGAAGGTCGGCGTCTGGGATGCCAAACTGCAAGGGTTATGGGAAAACGCTCCGATCCAGGCCAACGACCTGACCAAGGTGAAGTGGAGCGAGTGAGGTCGTTGGCCAAAACGCGACGCTTGCGTTCCTTCGCGCCCCCCTCTGCCCTGCCGGGCATCTCCCCCTCCAGGGGGGAGATTGCGCTCTCATCAAAGCTTTCGCCAATCATCATCGACGCATTTGTGGCGCCAACGTTGAAATTGCCAATCTCCCCCTTGAGGGGGAGATGTCCGGCAGGACAGAGGGGGGCGCCACAGAACGACACCGTCACCTGTTGTCTGCCCCCGGCAACGCAGCCGTCCCTCACCTTCCATGACCGCCTACCTCCTAAAACGCCTCGCCATCGCCATCGCCACGCTGGTGCTGGCCTCCATGGTCGTGTTCGCCGTCCTGGAGATCCTGCCTGGCGATCCGGCGCGGCTGATGCTGGGCATGAACGCCAGTGCCGATCAGGTCGAATTGCTGCGCAACCAGATGGGCCTCAACGCGCCGCTGGCTTGGCGCTATCTGCACTGGGCCGGCGGCCTGCTCAGCCTCGATTTCGGCCGCTCCTACACCTATTCGGTGCCGGTCATCGATCTGGTGCGCGAGCGGCTTGCCGTCTCGCTGCCGCTGGCGCTGATTGCGCTTGCGCTCTCCACCATCATCGCGATTCCCGTCGGCCTGTTTTCCGCCAGCCGGCGTGGACTGGCCGGTGATACGATTTCCATGGGCGCCGCACAGCTCGGCGTCGCCGTGCCCAATTTCTGGTTCGCGCTGATGCTGATCTATGTCTTCGCCGTCTGGCTGCGGCTGGTCCCTGCCGGCGGCTTTCCCGGCTGGAACGCCGGTATCTGGCCAGCCTTGAAATCGCTGCTGCTGCCGGCGGTGGCGCTTGCCTTGCCGCAAGCGGCGATCCTGGCGCGCGTCACCCGATCGGCGCTGATCGAGGTGCTGAACGAAGACTATATCCGCACCGCCCGCGCCAAAGGCCTGCCCTATCGCACTGTCTTGTGGCGGCATGCACTGCGCAACGCCATGATCCCGGTGCTGACCATCCTCGGCCTGCAGTTCGCCTTCCTGCTTGCCGGCACCATCATCATCGAGAATGTCTTTTACCTCCCCGGCCTCGGCCGGCTGGTGTTCCAGGCGATAACCCAGCGCGACCTGATCGTCGTCGAAAGCGTCGTCATGCTGCTGGTCGCCGCCGTCATCGCCGTCAACCTCCTCGTCGACCTTTCCTATGCGGTCGTCGATCCGCGCCTGAGAAGCCGGCAATGACGCTGCACATCGACATCCCTGAGGAGACGTTCGGCAGCATCCTGGCCAAGGCTTTCAGGAACACCGCCTTCGTTACCGGTTTCGTCATCACCTTGCTGATCCTGGCAATGGCAATCGTCTCCTATGCCTGGACGCCCTACGACGTCACGAAGCTGGTGATATCGGACAAGACGCAAGGTCCCTCGCTGGCGCACTGGTTCGGCACCGATCATTTCGGCCGCGACATCCTGTCGATGGTCATGGTGGGCGCCCGCAATTCGATCGCCGTGGCGCTGGTCGCAGTCGGCATCGGCATGGGTGTCGGCGTGCCGCTCGGCGCCTTTGCCGCGGCACGCGGTGGCCTCGTCGACGAGGCGCTGATGCGGCTGAACGACCTCGTCTTCGCCTTCCCGGCACTGCTGTCGGCGATCATGATCACCGCCATATTCGGGCCGGGCGCCGTCAACGCCATCATCGCCATCGGCATCTTCAACATCCCGGTCTTTGCGCGTGTCGCCCGGGCCGGCGCGCTGGCGATCTGGCCGCGCGAGTTCATTCTTGCCGCGCGCGCCGCCGGCAAGAACAGCACCCAGATATCCATCGAGCATGTGCTGCCCAACATTGCCACGCTGCTTCTGGTGCAAGGCACCATCCAGTTCGCGCTGGGCATCCTGGCCGAGGCCGGGCTTTCCTATCTGGGCCTGGGTGCGCAGCCGCCGATGCCGAGCTGGGGCCGCATGCTGTTCGACGCGCAGACCCGGATGGTGGTGGCGCCATGGATGGCGATCTTTCCAGGCATGGCGATCGTTGTCGCCGTGCTGGGGCTGAACCTCCTGGGCGACGGCATCGCCGACATCCTCGATCCGAAATCGCGGCGGCAGCGATGAGCCTGCTCGACATCGAGAACCTGTCGCTGACCATCGGCGACACGCAGATCCTCAAGGGCATGGAGCTTTCCGTCGCGCCCGGTGAGGTGATGGGCCTGGTTGGCGAATCCGGTTCGGGCAAGTCGATGACCGCGCTGACGGTGATGCAGCTGCTGCCCCATGCCGCGCGTGCCACCGGGCGCGTCACATTCGACGGCATCGACATCCTGGCAGCAACCGAGGACCAGATGTGCGCGCTGCGCGGCGACGACATCGGCATGGTGTTCCAGGAGCCGATGACAGCGCTCAATCCGGTCAAGACCATCGGCGAACAAGTTGCCGAAGGCATACGCTGGCACACCAAGGCCAGCCGCGCCGAAGCCGAAGACCGGGCGCGAAAAATGCTCGACCGTGTCGGCTTGCCCGAAGCGAAATTCCCAATGTCGCGCTATCCGCACGAACTGTCCGGCGGCCAGCGCCAGCGCGTCGTCATCGCCATCGCTTGCGCGCTGAAGCCGAAGCTGCTGATCGCCGACGAACCGACGACGGCGCTCGATGTGGTGCTGCAGGCACAGATCCTCGACCTGTTGCGCGACCTCGTCGCCGAAAGCCGCATGGGCCTGCTCCTGATCTCGCACGACCTCGCCGTGGTGACCGAGATGGCCGACCGCATCACCATCCTGCGCCACGGCGAGGTGATGGAAGCCGGTGACACGGCACGCACGCTGTCCCAACAGCTCCACCCCTACACGCGCCAGCTGGCGCAGGCCTCGATGCATGTGCCGGCGCGCGCCAGGCCGCATGGCATCGAGATGGCCCGACCTTTGCTTCAGGTCGAGGGCGTGACCCGCGACTATCCCGGCCGGCGCACCTCGCTGTTCAAGCGCGCTCCTGGTATCCGCGCCGTCGACGATGTCTCGCTGTCGATGGCGCCGGGTCAGTCGGTGGCGCTGGTCGGCCGCTCCGGTTGCGGCAAGTCGACGCTCGCCCGCATGATCCTGGCGCTGGACCGGCCAAGCTCGGGCACGATCTCGTTTCGCGGCGGGACCATAACCGGTAAGAGCGAAGCCGAGCTAAAGCCGGCGCGACGCGACATGCAGGTCGTTTTTCAAGATCCCTACGGATCCTTCGACCCGCGCCAGAAGGTCGAAAAACTGGTCGCTGAACCCCTGCATGTGCTGGAGAAAAAGCCGACGCGCGCCGAACGCCGCGAGATGGTGGCGCATGCGCTGCACGAAGTCGGCCTCGGCATCAGCGACATGGACAAGTACCCGCACGAATTTTCCGGCGGCCAGCGCCAGCGCCTGTCGATCGCCCGCGCCATCATCACCCGCCCCAAGCTGGTCGTCGCCGACGAGGCGGTCTCGGCGCTCGACGTCTCGATCCGTGCCCAGATCCTCGATTTGTTCGCGGAACTCAACCAGAAGCTCGGCATCGCCTATCTCTTCATCACCCACGACCTGACCGTCGCCCGCGCCATCACGGACGAGGTGCTGGTCATGCATGACGGCAAGATCGTCGAGCGCGGCAAGACAAACGAGGTGCTCGATCACCCGCAGTCCGAGGCGGCCAAGGCGCTTGTCACCGCAGCCCCTGATCTACACCGGGCGATCGCTCGGCGGATGCAGGAGCAAGGTTAACCTCTCAGGTCATCTGGAATTTTCCGGTGGCCTTGAACCGGAGATAGGCCTCGACGCTGCGCGCCATGTTGGGCAGCATTTCGGGCAAGCAGCCCGGCGCGAACCAGCCGACAGCACTGCTCTCGTCATCGGTGACGGCCGGCTCGCCTTCAAAGGAGCGTGTGTAGAACATCAACGCGAAGAACTGGGCGCGGTCGCCATTCGGAAACTGGAAGGTTTCATAGCGCGGGTCGCAGCCGAACCCGAATGGTTCGACGTTGCTGACGATCAACCCGGTTTCCTCAAGTACCTCCCGGATCACCACCGCTTCCAGGCCCTCGCCTTCCTCGGCATTGCCGCCAGGCAGGCCCCACAGGCCAAAATCGGTCCGTTTCTGCAACAGGATGCGGCCGTCGGCGCGCTCGACAACAATGCGCGCGCCCGGCATCAGCACCAGGCGACTCCCGATCAACGCCCGCAATTGTCCCAGATAGCTGTCGGCAAAGGTCATTTAGACGCCCCCTCGGCGCAAGCGAACCGTTGCAAAAGCATACGTCAGCCTTCCGGCTTCACCACATCGACCGGGCTGATGTCGAGCAGGTCGAGTGTGCGGCGCAGCAGGCGCACTTCGCTCTCGGCCAATTGCAGATCCGCCTTGGCGATCTCCGCCATATGTTGGGCCAATTGCTTGCGCCGTTCGACGTCGAGATCGCGAAACAGCGCGATGGCCTGCGAGCCATTGGTCTCGTAGCCGAACTCGTTGAGATATTCGATGACGCTGTCGATGCTGCTTTCCGCAATGCCGAATGCATCCTTGCAGATGCGCCGGAAGGCCACCATTTCGCTCTCGCTGACCGATCCGTCGGCCAGGATCATGCGAAACAGCATCAGCAGTTCCGCCGACAGGACAGGATCGTCCGCCACCTTGCGCACGCCCGGGTCGCCGTCGAAGATCTGACGTATCTGGTCCAGCAATGCGAATGCCATCAGGAGCCTCTTTCGGGTTAACTACAGACAAACACAAATCCAAGCGCGATGCGCTTGGATAGAGGTAGCGCGGAATCGACCTTGCGCAAACAGGGCGGTCGTGGTCGAACGCCCGCTATCTCAACCGGCCGACCTCCTCCATACATCAGATGATCGACCTTAGCATCCAGACCGTCGCCATGCTCGCTTTCGCCGCCTTTGCCGCGGGCTTTGTCGATCCGATCGCCGGCGGCGGCGGTCTGATCACGGTGCCGGCGCTGCTGCTCGCCGGCTTCACGCCGGTCCAAGCGCTCGCGACCAACAAATTGCAAGGCATGTTCGGCTCGGGCTCGGCGACCATCCACTACGCATCGAAGGGTCATGTCGACCTGCGACGGCAATTGCCGTCGGCGCTTTTGGCCCTTGTTGGAAGCGCCATCGGCGCCTTGCTGACGACGATCGTGCCGGGTGACATTCTGCGGGCTGCCTTGCCCATGGTGCTGATTGCCATCGCGCTCTATTTCGCGTTCAAGCCCAACATGAACGATGTCGATCGCGCCGAGCGCCTGTCGCCGTTCCTGTTCGGGCTGACCCTTGTGCCCGCCATCGGCTTCTACGATGGCCTGTTCGGGCCAGGTGCGGGCTCCTTCTACATGCTGGCCTTCGTGGCACTTGCCGGCTACGGCGTGCTCAAGGCGACCGCGCACACCAAGCTGCTCAACTTCGCCTCCAACATCGGCGGCTTCATCGTCTTCGCGGCCTTCGGCGTCGTCTACTGGAAGATCGGCCTGATCATGGGCGTTGCCCAGTTCCTCGGCGCCCGCGTCGGCGCCAGCCTGGCCATGCGCATCGGCGCAAAACTGATCAAGCCGCTGCTGGTGATCGTGTGCCTGGCGCTTGCGGTAAAGCTGCTGGCCGACCCTGCGAACCCGCTGCGGGCCTTGATTGGTGTGTGATCCCGCGCCCTGATAGAATGCCGCTGTTCGAATCATGTTGGAGGAGCCACACATGAATCTTAGCGCACCTACCCAGATCGTTTTTATCATCTCCGTTGTCATCGCCATCATCGGCGTTCTCGCCGCGCTTGGCGTTCTTGCGTTCATTCCACTCGCATCGGTGTGGATTGTTCTTATTGCTTTCATCGTGCTTGCCGGCGGCTGCTTGATGCGCGGCGCCTGACCATTTCCCTTGAAGTGGGGACGAGGAGCGCCCGGCCAAAAGCCGGGCGCTTTTGATTCCGGCCCCGGGTCTGCTAGATTTGACTTGGCGCAAGGATGATCGATGCCAGTCGAGATGCAACCCCGGCAAGAGCAGGACCAATCCGTCGCCGGGCGGTTTGAGATGCGCCGGCGCCTGCCCGATCCTCGACTTCAGGGCATTGTGTCCGACATTTGCGGTTATCGCGAAATGACGCCCGGCCATATGCGCAACGTCGAATACGCGTCGCTCACCGTACCGCTGGTCATCAGCTTCGCCGAACCCTTCGCCATCGGCCTCGGCAAGGCGCCCGGCGATAATGACCGCTTCGCCAGTTTCGCCGCAGGCCTCTATGCCGGACCGGTGGTGATCGAATCCTTCGGCGGCGCCTGCTGCGTCCAGATCAACTTCACGCCGCTTGGCGCACGCCGTTTCTTCCGCCTGCCGATGAGCGAACTGGCCGACAGCATGGTCGTCCTCGACGACGTGCTTGGCGCGCAAGGCTTGGCGCTGCGTGAACGGCTGGGCAACGTGCCGGACTGGGCAACGCGTTTCGACATGGCCGAAGCCTTCGTCACCGCCCGTCTCGAGAACGCCGCGGAAACGCCGCTCGAAATCGCCTGGGCCTATGACCGCATCATCACATCCGGCGGCCGGACCCGCATTGCATCGATCGCCGAAAGGCTGGGCTGGAGCCGCAAACATCTCGCCGCCGGTTTTTCCAACGCCATCGGCATCGGCCCCAAGACACTGTCGCGCATCGTCCGCTTCAACCGGGCGCTCGGCCTGGCGAGGCAGCCGGCGGCCGACTGGGCGGATATAGCCGCCGATTGCGGCTATGCCGACCAGGCGCATCTGGTGCGCGAGTTCCGCGATCTCGCCGGCGAGACGCCGACCGGAATCTCGGCCAGGTAACATTTCTTCAAGACGCTGGAGCGGCCTTTCCCCACAGTGGGGCATCGACCAACCCCACTGAAGGAGATCGACATGACCACCACCACCGAAGCGCCCCGCCTGTACCCCGCCCTACGCTACAGGAACGCGGCAAAAATGATCGACTGGCTGGGCGAGGCTTTCGGCTTCAGCGTCCGTGCCCGCTATGGCGAAGGCGATGTCGTGCACCATGCCGAGCTGGTCTTCGGTTCCTCGATGATCATGCTGGGCACGGTGCGCGACGACGACTATGGCAAAATGGTCGGCGAACCCGGCACAGGCGGCGGCAAGTCGATCTACATTGCCGTCGATGATGCCGATGCCGCCTATGCCAAGGCCAGGAAGGCCGGCGCCACGATCATCCAGGAATTGACGAACCGCGACTATGGCAGCCGCGAATTCATCTGCCGCGACCCGGAAGGCAATGTCTGGTCGTTTGGGACGTATTGGCCGAAGGCTGGGGAGAAGGGCTGAACCGGTAGCGCTGCGAGTTCGAGATTGGCCGGAAGCGCCCCCACCTTCGTCATCCTAGGGCGAAGCAGGAGCGAAGCTCCGTCGCGAAGACCCTAGGATCCATTCCGTGACCTTTATCGAAGGACGCAGCGGAGCAGAATTCTGAACCGTTGCAACGCCTTAACCTCACGGAATGGATCCTCGGGTCTGCGCTGCGTCGCTACGCTCCTTGCTCCGCCCGTGGATGACGACGCGGGGGGCGTTTATCGCCAATTGCCAAGGTTGTTCGCCAGCGCGCCCCTACCTAGCCAGCGCAAAGATCGCGTCGCAGTCGAGATGGGTCTCCAGCTCGGCTGCGACCTCGTCCAGCGCCCGCTCGACCTCGGCCCGGTAGTCGATGCCACCGCCCTTGATGCCGAGGCTTTCGAGGAATTTTCCGCGAAAGCCGTCGGCGCCAAACAGACCGTGCATATAGGTGCCGATCACCTTGCCGTCGGCCGACACTGCGCCGTCATCGACACCATTTATGACAGCGGAAGGCCGCAGCGTATCCGGTCCGGTGGTGCGGCCGAGATGGATTTCATAGCCTTCGAGCGGCAGGTCGAACTGTACCGAACGGGCGCTGACATTGCGCACCGTCTTTTCCGGCTCCATCACCGTTTCGATGTCGAGCAGGCCGAGCCCTTCGGCTTCGGTGACGCTGCCTTCGATGCCGTCGGGGTCGCGCACGATACGGCCGAGCATCTGGAAGCCGCCGCAAATGCCGACGACATGGCCGCCGCGCTTGGCGTGCGCAAGAAGGTCGCGATCCCAGCCGTTCTCTCGGAACTTCAGCAGATCGCCGATCGTCGACTTCGAGCCTGGAATGACCACCAGCCCGGCATCGGCGGGCAGCGGCTTTCCCGGCGGCACGAACACCACCTCGACCTGCGGTTCGGCCTTGAGCGGGTCGAGATCGTCGAAATTGGCGATGCGGCCAAGCACCGGCACGGCCACCTTCAGCGCGCGCGTCTGACCTGACGCCAGCCGTTCCAGCACCACCGAATCTTCCGAAGGCAGGCGTGCCGCCGCCTTCAGCCATGGCACGACGCCGAAACAGCGCCATCCCGTGAATGCCTCGATCGACTTCAAGCCGTCGTCGAACAGCGAAACGTCGCCGCGAAACTTGTTGATGAGGTAGCCGACGATCATGCGCCGGTCCTCCTCCGGCAGGATCAGATGCGTGCCGGCAACCGAGGCGATGACGCCGCCGCGATCGATGTCGCCGACCAGCACCACAGGCACATCGGCGCGCGTGGCAAAGCCCATATTGGCGATATCGCGGCTGCGCAGGTTGATCTCGGCCGGCGAGCCGGCGCCCTCGACGATGACGAGATCGGCGCCCTCGCCGACCTTGCCCCAGGAGTCCAGAACGGCATCCATCAGCCGGCCCTTCATCGCCTGGTAGTCGCGCGCCCGCGCTTCACCGAACACCTTGCCCTGCACGATGACCTGCGCGCCGACATCGGTCTGCGGCTTGAGCAGCACCGGGTTCATGTGGACCGAGGGCGCCACGCCACAAGCGATCGCCTGCAGCCATTGCGCGCGGCCGATCTCGCCGCCGCCGGCATTGTTGTCGCCCGGAATGTCGGCGACGGCGGCATTGTTCGACATGTTTTGCGGCTTGAAGGGCCGCACCTTCAGGCCACGCTTTTTTGCCGCGCGGCAAAGGCCGGCAACCAGCACCGTCTTGCCGACATCGGAACCCGTGCCTTGCAGCATGATCGCTTTGGCCATCAGCCCCTGCCCTGCGCCACGGTTCCGGTGATGTTCGATTTTGCCGCCAGCGGCCCGCCACGCCAAATGTAGAGCGCCAGCAATGGGTCTTTGCCTGTGCGCATGGCGTGATTGACGTTGGATGCGTGGTGGACGACCTCGCCGACCGTGCGCATGCAAAAGCCGCTCTCGCCCATGCGCCATTCGGTGCCGCCGGTCAGCGGAATGTAGATTTCCTCGGCGACGTGATGGTGGTCGGGATAGACGATATCGGGTCCAAGGATCAGCAGGCCGGCGGCGACCGCGTCATTGGCGAAGTGGCCTCGGGTGCCGAACACTTCCAGCCAGCCGTAATTGTCGATGAACTCCTTTCCGAAATCCGCCTCGCTATATGTCTGCCCCCAGCGGAAATCATTCCGACGCTCGGAAAGCAGTTGCACCAGCGGCTTGGCATCCGGCGGCGCCAGTTCGGCGGCGCGATCGAGATGGCGCAGGCAGGCAAGCGGATGCGGCTCCAGCGTGCGGGCCGGCATGTCCCAGCCGATCCGCGCCACGGCATCGCGCACCAGGGCGTGATCGACGGACGCAAGGTATGCGTGGAACTGTCCCAGCAGTTCATCGAATTTTGTCGTCACATCGTGCTCCGGACATGCATTGGTGCACAGCCGCTCCGCGAAGGGTCGGGTTGCGCGGCGGCATCATTGGTCTAGATTGGTGCGCGCGCAAAGCCAAAAACGACAGGCCAGCGAGCTAGCTGGCCAGCACATAGGGAGCACGCCATGGACGCCGCGGTCGATGCGAGCACCAGCCAGTTCGAACTCAACGAGGAGCAGCGTGCCATCCAGGAGATGGCGCAGGCCTTCGCTGCCGACCGCGTCGCGCCGAACGCACTCGACTGGGACCGCAACAGGCATTTCCCGGCCGACGTGATCCGCGAGACCGGGCCGCTCGGGCTCGGCGGCATCTATATCAGGGATGATGTCGGCGGTTCGGCACTTGGCCGGCTCGACGCCGTGCTGATCTTCGAGGCGCTGTCGCACGCCGATCCGGCCTTTTCGTCCTTCATCTCGATCCACAACATGGTGGCCTCGATGATCGACCGTTTCGGCAATGACGAACAGCGCCAGCGCTTCCTGCCAAAGCTGACCTCGATGGAATGGCTGGCGAGCTACTGCCTGACCGAGCCGGGATCCGGCTCCGACGCTGCCGCGTTGAAGACGCGCGCGGTGAAGAGCGGCGGCGACTATGTGCTGAACGGCACCAAGCAGTTCATCTCGGGCGCCGGCGACAGCGATGTCTATGCCGTCATGGTGCGCACCGGCGCGGACGGGCCGAAAGGCATTTCCACCATCGTCGTGCCGAAAGATGCGCCCGGCCTCTCCTTCGGCGCCAACGAGCACAAGATGGGCTGGCACATGCAGTCGACCCGCCAGGTCATTTTCGAAGATTGCAAGGTGCCGGCGGAGAACCTTTTGTCCGGCGAAGGCGCCGGCTTCGGCATTGCCATGGCCGGCCTCGACGGCGGCCGGCTGAACATCGCCGCCTGTTCGCTGGGCGGCGCGCAGTCGGCGCTAGACAAGGCGCTCGCCTACACCGCCGAGCGCAAGGCCTTCGGCTCGAAGATCAACCAGTTCCAGGCTTTGCAGTTCAGGCTGGCCGACATGGAGACCGAGCTGCAGGCGGCGCGTATCTTCCTCTATGCCGCCGCCTCAAAACTCGACCGCAAGGCGCCGGATGCCGGCAAATGGTCGGCGATGGCCAAGCGCTTCGTCACCGATACCGGCTTCAACGTCGCCAACGATGCGCTGCAACTGCTCGGCGGCTACGGCTACCTGCACGACTACGGCATCGAGAAGCTGGTGCGGGACCTGCGCGTCCACCAGATTCTCGAAGGCACCAACGAGATCATGCGCGTCATCATCGCGCGAGCGCTGATCGGCCGCTGAAGCCAGCAAACTCCGGGAGAGAGACAATGACGACGATCGCCTTCATCGGCCTCGGCAACATGGGCAATCCAATGGCGGCCAACTTGGTCAAAGCCGGGCATGCCGTGCATGGCTTCGACCTGATGCCGGAGAATCTCACCGTCGCGCGCGAACACGGCGTCGTCATCATGGCCAACGGGCCGGCCGCGGTGAAGGATGCCGACGTGGTGATCACCATGCTGCCTGCGGGCAAGCATGTGCTGTCGGTCTATGAGGACATCGCACCCAAGGCGAAAAAAGGCGCGTTGTTCGTCGATTCCTCGACCATCGACGTCGAATCGGCGCGCAAGGCGCACGCCATTGCCGCCAAACACAGCCTGCTGTCCATCGATGCGCCGGTCTCGGGCGGCACCGGCGGTGCCGCGGCCGGCACGCTGACCTTCATGGCCGGAGGTTCCGGCGATGCCTTCGCTGCCGCCGAGCCGATCCTGAAGCCGATGGCCGGCCGCATCGTCCATTGCGGCGGCGACGGCGCCGGCCAGGCGGCAAAGATCTGCAACAACATGATCCTCGGGATCTCGATGATCGGCGTCGCCGAAGCCTTTGTTCTGGCCGAAAAACTGGGCCTGTCGCATCAGGCGTTGTTCGACGTCGCGTCGACCTCGTCGGGGCAATGCTGGTCCTTGACCACCTATTGCCCGGTGCCTGGCCCGGTGCCGACTTCGCCCGCAAACCGGGACTACAACCCAGGATTTGCAGCGGCACTGATGCTGAAAGACCTGAGATTGTCCCAGGAAGCCGCGCAAAGTGCCGGCGCGGTGACGCCACTTGGTGCCGAAGCAGCCCAGCTCTATGCCTTGTTCAACGCCCAGGGACATGGCGGCACGGATTTCTCCGGCATAATTAATTTTCTCAGGGGTAACCCAGCGTAACCAACGGATTTGGTGGACTTTTTTCGATTTTCTTCGACAGAAGAAATGCAAATTTAGATTTGCTTAAGCTCTCGATAACTCCGCGGTAACGATGTCCCTATAAAACGGATTGCGAGGCGGACATATCGCATCCGCCCGGCGCTCCGGATCAGGTCTCGCGTACCGGAGCCCGTAAGTTTCGCAAAGTGTCTGAGTAGCGAAGCGCCATGCGTATCTGGCAAAGCCGCGTTCCCGATGGAGCGCGGTTTTTGCGTTTTGCCCTGCAGCGCGTTTCGAGGCATCGACCAACCCCGGATTGTGCTTCGGGATGCCTCACATACGCCCACGCGCGCCTTCCGGATCATAGGGCGAGTCGGCGATCACCTTTGCCGCGCGGCGCTCGCCGAGGATCGAAACCTCGAGCCCGGTGCCGGGCGACACAAGTTCCAGGGGCAGCAGCGCAAGTGCGATGTCGTGACCAAAAGTATAGGAGTAGCCTGCCGAAGTGATATGGCCGACGAATTCGCCTTTGCGGTAGACGCCCTCGAAGGCGAACGCGCTCGCATCGTCCGTATCGATCGACAGTGTGGCGATCCGGCGTGCCGTTCCCTGCTTCTGTTTTGCGACCAGTGCGGCGCGGCCGATGAAGTCCCCCTTGTCGAGGCTGACGAAGCGGTCGAGACCGCTTTCCCAGGCAGACAATTCGAGATTCATATCGCGATACATGGCGCGGTAGGATTTATCGAGACGGAGCGATTCCAGCGCTTGAAGTCCGACCAGCCTCAGCCCGTGCGCCTCTCCCGATGCCAGGAGTGCATCCAGCAAATGCCGCTGATAGCAGAGTGGGTGATAGAGTTCCCATCCCAGTTCGCCCGAATAGTTGACGCGCAGCAGGCGTACGTCGCTGGCCATGCCGACGGTCCCGGATTGCACGCTGAACCATGGGAAGGCTTCGTTGGAGAGGTCCATCTCCGTCAGCGGCTGCAAGATGTCGCGCGCCTTCGGTCCAACCACTGTGAAGCTGCCGCGATCCTCCGTGACGTTGCGCAGATGCACGCTGCCGTCCTTCGGCAGCAGCCGGCTGAGATCGTCAAGGTTCCAGCGCTCGGCGCGCGGCGTCGATATGAGATAGAACAAGTCGCTCTGCAGCCGTGCCACCACATACTCGGCCTGCACGCCGCCGGCCGGCATCAGGTGATGGGCAAGAGCGACACGGCCGGGACGAGGCAGTCTGTTGGCCAGGATTCCGTCGAGCCAGTCCCTGGCGCCCGGCCCGCTGACCTCGAACTTGGTCATGGGTGTCATCTCGACCAGGCCAGCGGCCTGGCGGACAGCCTGAACCTCTGCGGCGACGTGGTTCCCTTTGGGGGTCCAGCGCCAGCTATACACGTTGCGCGCTTCGACACCCGCTGGCGCGAACCAGCTTGGCATCTCCCAGCCGTTCAACACATCCCATACCGCGCCGAGCTGGCTTAGACGGTCGTAGGACGGGGCCGTTTTCTGCGGTCGCGCCGCTGGCATGTCCTGGCCCGGATAGTGCTGTGCGGCATGGGTGCCCCAAGCCTCCCGGACCTTTGCCCGGGTCCAGTTCTTGTTGGCATATTGGCCGAACCGGCGGGGATCCAGCTCCGCCGTGTCGATGCTGTTGCCACCCTCCACGATCCGTTCGGAGAGGTAATAGCCAATCGCACCGCCCCAAAGGATGCCTCCCGGCACCCCTTCGGCGAGCCAGACATTCTCCAGGCCCCACGCCTGCCCCATCAGCGGCAGTTCATCGGCTGTCATCTGGAAAGGTCCTCGCACATTCCGCTTGATGCCGGCGCGTCCGAGCGCGGGGACCAACTCGGTCGCGCGCTCCCAATTCCAGGAAACGGCGTCGAAATCCTCATCGAGCAGATCGGCGCCGAACCATTCCGGGACGCCGTTTTCGGCGAACAGCTTGAGCTGCTCGGTACGCTCATAGGGGCCGAACATCAGCCCGTCGCCTTCTTCGCGCAGATAGCCCTCGTAACCCTCGTCCCTGAGGATCGGCATCTCCGGAAGACCAAGCCGTTTGCGTTCCACAATTTCGGGAACCGCCTCGGTGATCCAGTACTGATGCAGGATCGGGATCGCGGGAATGTCCAGGCCCAGCATGGCGCCTGTCTGGCGTGCGTAATTGCCGGTCGCAAGGATGACATGCTCGCAGACGATGTCACCGCGTGAGGTCCTGACCCTCCACTCGCCGCTCGGCATGCGTTCGAAGCCC
This sequence comes from Mesorhizobium loti, assembly GCA_014189435.1. NCBI lineage: Bacteria > Pseudomonadati > Pseudomonadota > Alphaproteobacteria > Hyphomicrobiales > Phyllobacteriaceae > Mesorhizobium > Mesorhizobium loti. Next base: position 1,952,024 of record CP050293.1, on the reverse strand, counting down.
ACAACCTCGGTATCAAGATGGACCTTCGCGCCGAGGTCGCGTGCGCCCTTGGCCATGGCCTGGGTGACATCGGCCGGTGCAATGTGGCCGTCATCGGGATGATAGAGGGCGCCCAGCATGCTGTTGTTGTCGAGCAGCGGCCAGATCTCTCGCGCTTCCGCGGGCGATACGATCCGGGCCCGCACACCCTGGACCTCGGCGACGTCCATATAGCTTCTGTACTCGTCCAGCCTGTCGCGCGTGTTGGCAATGCGCAGTTGGCCGCATTTATGCCAGCCGACGTTCTGGCCCGTCTCGGCCTCCAGGCCCTCATAGATTTCAATCGACCTGGCGATCATGCGGCCGACATTGCGGCTGCGCGCGTAAGAGGGGATGAGCCCCGCGGCATGCCATGTCGACCCAGCCGTAAGCTGTGTTCGCTCCAGCAATGCCACATCGGTCCAGCCGCGCTTTGCAAGGCCGTAGAGGATGCCGGCACCCACGCAGCCGCCACCGATCACGACCGCACGAACGGAACTCACCATATGCGCTTGCCCTTGTATGAGATGTCACCGGTCCACATGAACGTGTGCGCATACTGTCAGACAGCATATGGTTTTTCAGCACATTTCCTTGTCTGGAACGCAGCAGAGGTCACCCGCCTGTTGGGCCACAAAGCCAGCCGAACTGTTAGCTGTCGCGCTACGCGTAGGCCGTGGTTTTGCCCCTGCTATATTCCGATTGCAGCATTCGGGATCGGGACATGATCTTCGTTGATCAGCACGATCGGCGCGTCGGCTCCCTCGACCCTGACGACCAGCAGGCGCAGGCTCCACGTGCCGGCTGTGCGGACAGCGGTTGAGTAGGCGGTGCCCTTGCCTTTGGCGCCGTGGACCGGAATGCCGAACTGGGCGTCGCCCGCCCCATTCGCATTGACATTGAGATGGCCACCGACCCAGAAACTGTCGGCCAAATCATCACCCAGCGCCGCCTTGACGCGGTCGTCGGCGCGAAGCCTGTCCATCGTCATGTGGTAGGCATCGCTGCCTTTCAGCACGTAGGGGATGCTGCCGACCATCGTCGCGCAGCCGCCGATCCCGACCACCCAAACGGCAAGGCCGGCGATTGCCCAATTGCGTTGCGTCTTGCGAAACTGCTCGGCGTCGCGCCAGGCGCGGTTCTGCCAGGCCCAGCGGCTGCCGCGCGCGCCCAACACGATGATCATGATGATGTTGACGACAGGAATCAGCGCCAGCAGCGCGATGAAGGTGCTGTTGCCGATGCCCCAGATCCAGTTGAGGAAGAAGGCGCCCCAGTTCCAGCGGTCGAGTTCGGCTGGAATTTCAGCCGGCTGGTTGAGCGGTTGTCCGGCCATCGTGTCCCCCATCGGTAACTGCACCGACTGGTTCTAGCGCATGCGCTCCTCGATGCGCAAAATCAAAGTTTCTGCAACCTCGGTCAGGTCTTGTTGGACAGCCGGCGAAAATTCGCTTTCACGGCACGGCTTGCCGGCTTCAGCGCGGCGCTGATCGAGCGTTCCGCAGCGACACCGTTGAACAGCGACGGCGTGCGACCGGAAAAGACTTCCGGCCAGAACCGCGATGCCGACTGCAGGAAAGACATTTGCGCCGCAAACGCGCCTTCGGCCATGGCGGCGGTCTTTTCGTTCACCGCACGCGCCGTCTCCGTGCTCCATGGCTGGCTGCTCCCGCCATCCATGGCCATCAACGGCAGCCGCATCATTGCCACCAGCGGCGCCAGCATCAGGTCGCCGCCGATGCTGGCCGCTTCTTGCGTCCGTCGGCTCTTGCCGGTCTTTCTCATGCAAACAAACCCCTTGTCGCGGCCGAATCAGCCGCTGCCCCACACACTACGCGCTGGGGATGGAATTCGTTCCCTCGTCGCTTCAGCATGTTCTCCAGCCGGGCGCTCCTGCCGAGGAACGCCCGGTCCGGGGTCGAGCCCTACCGCTTGCGCAAATCCGTGTGCGCCAGATCCAGCGCCTTCAAAATGCGCTCGCAGGCCATGTCGATCGTATCACGGGTCCAGATCAGCGGCGGCGACAGGATCATCGTGTCGCCGGTGGCGCGCAGCATCATGCCGTTCGCGATCGCGTGGTCACGCACGGTCACCGCCGCACTTCCAGCCGGAAGGAAGCGCTCCTTGGTCGCCTTGTCCTTGACGATCTCGATCGCGCCCATCAGGCCGATCGAGCGCACCTCGCCGACCAGATCATGCCCGGCAATCCGCTCCTGCAACGCCTTGGCGAAGTAAGGGCCGGTATCGTTCCGGACGCGATCGACCAGCCCTTCCCGCTCGATGATCTCGAGGTTCTTCAGCGCCACGGCGCAGGCCACCGGATGCCCGGAATAGGTGTAGCCGTGATTGAATTCGCCGCCCTTCTCGACCAGCGTCGAGGCGATGCGGTCGCCGACCAGCAATGCCGACAGCGGCTGATAGCCCGATGTCAGCGCCTTGGCCGTGGTGATCGTGTCGGGCTCGATGCCGAGCGTCTGGGCGGCGAACCACTCGCCAGTGCGGCCATAGCCGGTGATGACCTCATCCAGCATCAACAGGACATCGTATTTGCGGCAGATGCGCTGCACTTCCGGCCAGTAGCTGGCCGGCGGTATCTTCACGCCGCCCGCCCCCATCACCGGCTCGCCGATAAAGGCGGCAACCTTGTCGGCGCCGGCTTCGAGGATGGCATCCTCGACGGCCTTGGCTGCGCGCAGGCCGAAATCATGATCGCTCTCGCCAGGCAGCGCCAGTTCATAGGCATAGGGCATCATCACATGGACGATGTTGGGCACCGCGCCGCCGAGCTGCTTGTGCATGCCGTCCATGCCGCCGAGTGACGTGCCGGCAACGGTCGAGCCGTGATAGGCCATCTTGCGCGAGATGATGCGGTTCTTCTCCGGCTTGCCCTCCAGCACCCAGTAGTGGCGCACAAGACGCAGCGCCGTGTCGTTGGCTTCCGAACCGGACGAACCGTAGAACACCTGGTTGACGTGCTTCGGCGCGATCTCCGCCAGTTTCTTGGACAGCAGCACCGGCGTCGGCGTCGAGCATTTGAAGAAGGAGTTGTAGTAGGGCAGCTCCTTCATCTGCGCATAGGCAGCCTCAGCCAGTTCATCACGGCCATAGCCGATGTTGACACACCACAGCCCGGCCATGCCGTCGAGGATTTCAGCCCCCTCGGAATCGTAGATGAACGGCCCATTGGCGTGGGTGATGATGCGCGAGCCGGCCTCGCGCAATTCCTTGTGGTCGGTGAACGGGTGGAGATGATGCGCGGCGTCGATCTGCTGAAGCTGCTTCAGCGAATAATTCTGATAGGTCATGATTGTGATCTTTCCTCTGGATTCTATCCGGCCCAGGCCGGGGCGAATGCGTCAGAGGCAAGCGGGTGGCGAATAGCCGATGCGGGCGCACAGCCGCAAAAGCTCGGCGCGCAGCGTGCGCGATGACGGTGTCACCGCGACCCGAAATGCACGAGCCTCAAATGCGCCAACCAACATCCTGACGAGAGCCATGGCCGGCACCTTAGAGCAAAGGATGGTCGAGGTGAACCACCCTTTGCGTCAGCAACGCTTGGTCTGCCGGTTATGCCGCCCCGCTTAGTGCCCTTTGCAGGAAGACGTATTTCATCGCCGTCTGCGCCGCCTGCGGCCGGCGGTCGCCACGCCCGCCATGCCCGCCTTCTGTCTCCTCGAAGAACAGCGTCTTGGCATGGCCGGCTTCCTGCAGGCTTGCGGCCATCTTGCGCGCATGGCCGGGATGGACCCGATCGTCAGCAGTCGAGGTGGTCAGCAGCACAGGCGGATAAGCGGCAGCGCCGTCGACATGCTGATAGGGCGAGTAGGCTGAAAGCCATTTCGCGTCTTCCGGTTTTGACGGATCGCCATATTCGGCCATCCACGAGGCGCCGGGCGGCAATTCGGTGTAGCGCAGCATATCGAGCAGCGGCACCTCGATGATGACGGCGCCGAACAGCTCGGGATGCTGCGTCAGGGAAACGCCGGTCAGCAAGCCGCCATTCGAACCGCCCTGGATGCCGAGCGACCTTGCTGTCGCGATGCCGCGCTTGACGACATCCTGCGCAACTGCCGCGAAATCGTCGAAGCCGTTCTGGCGATTGCCCTTGAGCGCCGCCTGATGCCAGGCCGGGCCGAACTCGCCGCCGCCGCGGATGCAGGCCTGCACATAGGCATTGCCCTTTTCCAGCCACAGCCTGCCGCGCACGCCGGCATAGCCTGGCAGCAGCGGCACTTCGAAGCCGCCATAGCCATAGAGCAGCGTTGGCACCGGACCCTTCTGGTCGCGCCGCCTGACGACGAAATAGGGGATCATCGTGCCGTCCTTCGAGCGCGCCTCGAACTGTTCCGAGATCAGCGGCGAGGCATCGAAACGCGCCGGCTGCGATTTCACGGTGGCGAGCGTCTCGCCATTGTCATCGGACCAGATGATCGAGCTCGGCGTCAGGAAATCGGTGAAGGAGAAGGAGACGGTCGAGCCGAAATGCTCGGCATGGCTGATGCCGACATTGCCGTTTTCGGGCAGCGCGACCGGTTTCAGCGACCAGCTGCCATCCCTTCGCTCGCAGACGACGACCTTGCCGCGCACATTGTCCATCAGGTTGATGAACAGCCGATCCTGCGTACGGGCAATGCCGGCGATGGAAACGCGATATGCCGGCTCGAACAAGGTTTCCACCGGGCCAAGCGCGCCGGTCTCGACCCAGTGCGCCAGATCCAGCGAATAGAGGCCGTCAGGCTTGCAAACCGTGCCGTCGGGCGCCGTCCACGGACTACGCACGCCGAACACGAGCTGATCCCTGAATATTGCCGTGTCGGTCATGTCGTCCGGCAGTGGCAGCTGTTTGTTTTCGCCGGAAGGCAGCCGCAGGAAGATGTGCGAAGCGAAAAAATTCAGCGTCCGGGCCAGGATCAGATAGCGTCTGTCACCGTCGTACTCCAGGGCGGCACCAACGGCGAGATCTTCTTTCTGCGCCTCGAAGATCGGTGTAGCGTCTTCAAGCTTGGTGCCGCGCTTCCACAGCTTGATCACGCGCGGATAACCGGAGTCGGTCTTGTCGGACTCTTCGAACGCGGCGGAAACAATCACGGTGTCCTTGTCCAGCCAGCTGAAGCCGGACTTGGAAGCGGGTGCGCGAAACCCGCCTTCGACAAAGGATTTAGTCGCGATGTCGAATTCGCGCATCTCGCTGGCGTCGCCGCCATCGGGCGACATGCTCACCAGGCAGCGGTTGAAGTCTGGATAGAGTCGGCTGGCGCCGCCAAAAACCCATTTGATCCCCTCCTTCGCCGCAAGCTGGTCGAAGTCGATGATCGTTTCCCAGTCGGGCTTCTCGGTCTTGTACGAAGCAACCGTCGTGCGGCGCCAGAGGCCGAGCACATTGGTCTTGTCCTGCCAGAAATTGTAGACATAGCCAGCGATGGCGGCACCGACAGCGATGTTGTCCTCGGCCGTCATCAGGTCGAGCGCGGTCTGGAACGACGCCTGATAGGACGGATCACCCTGCAGTTCGCCAACCGTGACCTCGTTCTGGCGATGCACCCAGTCGAGCGACTGCGCGGCTGTCCTGTCCTCCAGCCACAGAAAGGGATCATTGGTCGAAGAAGCGGAATTTGGCATCTTGTTGGCAGGCTTGGTCATGAGGTCTCCGATAAAACGCGTCGCTTTTGGCACCGCCAACATCGATATTAAATGTCCGATATTCAATATGTTCAGCGCACGATTGAGGCTTTCCGCCGACCGACGAGGCTCGCGATCGCCAGCGCAAGACACATCAGACCAAGCGTGATCGGTAGACCTCTCGCGCCCAGAATATCCATCGCGCCCCCCGCCAACGGCGGCACGGCGATGCCGCCAACGCCCCACATCAGGGAAAAGGCGGCGTTGCCGGCGACCAGTGTCGAGCCGGTAAAGCGCTCGCCGAGCTCGATGATCGACATTGTGTAGATACCGTAGGAAACCGCGCCCCAGACAAAGATCATCGGCCAGATCAGCGGTGACTCGATGAGGAGCGGCAGGAGCAGGCAGCCGAGCACCGTGATCGCGACGCAGGCAAGCCGCACGACGCGGGCGGAAAGCCTCTCCGCCAGCAGGCCGAGCGGCACCTGCATGGCGATGTTGCCGGCGATCATCACCGACAGCAGCGCCGACATGCGGGTTTCAGTGATGCCGTGATGCGTGCCATAGACCGGCAGCAGGGCCAGCGCGCCCTGCTCGAAGCCGGCGGCTACCACGACGGCAAACAACAGCAGCCAGGCCAGCGGAACGAAGCCAAGGACGGAAACTTGGTGCCCGGCCTCGTCGACCTTGGGCAGGCGCGGCAGCACCGAGGCCAGGCAGATGCCGCACAGCACGAAGGCGAAAATGCCGACCAGAAACGGCGGCCAGCCTTCCGTGCCGACGGCAAGCAGGCACAACGGTCCGGCGGCAAAACCGGCCGAGATGATCGTCGAATAGACACCCATGACGCGGCCGCGCCGCGCCGGCGGCGCCAGCGCGATCACCCAGATCTCGCTCAGCACATAAAGCGGATTGGTCACCACGCCGATCAGGAAGCGCAGCGGAAACCAGAGATAGACATTCTGCGTCCAGCCGATCAGCGCCAGCACGATTGCCGACAGGGCAGCACAAATGAGCGCCGTGCGCCCTGCCCCGAACCGCCGCGCCAGCGCCGGGATCAGCGGTGACGACAGGATGAAGCCGACCGGCGTCATCGCCGCCGACAGGCCGATCATCGCCGGAGAAACGCCCTGGCGCTGGAGAATGAAGCTCAACAGCGGATAAGACAGCCCCTGCGCGATGGCGAACACCGAGACGGTCGCGATCACACCGGTGATCGCGGCCCATTGCATGGTCTCGCCGTCGTTCGATTCCGCCAGAGTCATTGTGCGCACCACTATCGGGCTGCAGGATTAGCGATTGAGTTGGATGGTGGTAAGCCCCCGGCGGCCGAAAACCGCTTGCTCCAGACGATGCTTGTCAGGAGGCTGGGCTTGTCAGGAAGCTCGGCGCACCGACGAGCGATACAGCGCGAACAACACCAGCACCGCGTCGAGGCCGGCGATCACGACCGGCAGGCCGAGCGGGCCGATGCCTTGCATGAGCAGGCCGGCGCCAGGTGGGCCGACGATGCCACCGGCGCCCCACATCAGCGCAAAGGCCGCGTTGCCGGCGACCAGCACCGAGCCCTTGAACCGGCTGCCGAGCTCGACCAGCGCCATTGTGTAGACGCCGTAGCCAACTGCCCCCATCACCAGCAGCACCACCCAGATCAGCGGCGTCATGATCAGCAACGGCAGCAGGGCCGCGCAGGCGCTCGTTGCCAGCGCACAGACGATGATCATGGTGCGGCCGCCAAAGCGCTCCGCCAGAAGGCCGAGCGGTATCTGCAGCAGGATGTTGCCCAGCGACAGCGCCATCACCAGCGAGGCCAGCACGGCTTCGGCCAGACCGTAACTGGCGCCGAAGACCGGGACCAGCGCATAGGTGCTCTGCTGGACCGCCGCCGAGACCAGGACGGCAAGCAGCAGCGCCGGCGCCATTTTGGCAAAGCCGACAAGGCCGCTGGCAGGCTGGCCGTCATCCTCGAAACCGGTGAGCTTTGACGAGACGGCGCGCAGGATCACCGCGCAAAGCGCGAAGCCGCCGACGCCGACAAGGAAGGGCGCCCAGCCCGACGTACCCAGCAGGGTCAGCGCGAATGGCCCGGCAGAGTAACCGGCGCCCAGCATTGTGTTGAACACGCCCATCACCCGGCCGCGCCGCGACGGTGGCGCCAGCGACAGCGCCCACACCTCGCCAAGGATGTAGAGCGGGTTGATGACCACGCCGATGATGAAGCGGATGACGAACCAGGCCACCCAGTCCTGCAGATAGCCGATGCCCAGGAAGCAGAGCGCGCCGATCAGCGAGCAGCCTACCGCCAGGTTGCGTGCGCCGACCAGCCGCACCGCCGCCGGCACGAACGAAGCCGACAGGATCAGCCCGAGCGGCATCATCGCCGCCGACAGGCCAATCAGTGCCGGCGACATGCCTTGCTTCTGCATCAGGAGCGTGAACAGCGGCGAACTCAGCCCTTGCGCGGCGCCGAACATGGCAAGTGCCGCGGTGACGCCGGCAAGCGCTGCCCACTGCGTTCCCGCTTCGCCTTCGCTTGAGCCGGTCGCGACCATGCTGATGCTGTCATCCATATGAAGTGCCGGCCATCCGGCCGGCAAGCCCGACTAGCTACGGGTTGGACCTTGGGAAAGGAAGGGCCGGCGAGCGAAATCCGCTTGCGCCAACGAGGCAACGCAATCAAGCCGATGTCACGGCCGCGCACCTGCCGTTCCGGCATGTCGCTTCCCTCGCCCTAGTGGTCGCCGCCTCCGCAATAACTGGACGGCCGCCGGTCCATTATGCCGCCCGCTATCGCATCGTACGAGGACCATCATGACCGCCGCCCTACAACCCTCAGAACCGGCATTGGCCACCGACCGCGCCCGTCGCGGCGGCCGCGCCGGAAAGCGCGCCGGCGGCTCGGCCGCGTTCGAGCAGCCGGCTTTCCGCCAGCTGAAGAACCCGCTGACGCCAACCAGGCTGGTTTCGGACGACGAACTGGAATCGATCCACCTCGCTTCCTTGCGCGTTCTGCGGGAAATCGGCGTCGACGTGCTGCATGACGAGGCCCGCAGTATCATGAAGGCGCATGGCGCCGACGTGCGCGAAGGCAGCGAGCGGGTGCGCTTCGACAGCGACATGATCCTGGAACTGGTGTCGCACTGCCCGTCGGAGTTCACCATCCATGCCCGCAACCCCGCGCACAATGTGCGCTTTGGCGGCAACAATGTGATCATCTCGATGATGGCGTCGGCGCCCAATTGCTCCGACATCGATCGCGGCCGCCGGCCGGGCAACCAGCAGGACTATCGCAACTTCTTAAAACTCGCGCAGATGCACAACATCCTGAACTGCACGGGCGGCTACCCGGTCGAGCCGACCGATATCCATCCGTCCGTCCGCCACCTCGAATGCATCCGCGATCTCAGCGTGCTCACCGACAAGGTGTTCCACATCTATTCGCTCGGCAAGGAACGCAATGTCGACGGCATCGAGATCGCCAGGATCGCGCGCGGCATCAGCCACGAACAGATGCTGAAAGAGCCGTCCGTCTTCACCATCATCAACACCAATTCGCCGCTCAAGCTCGACGTGCCGATGATGGAAGGCATCATCCAGATGTCGAGCAAGGGCCAGGTCGTCGTCGTGACACCGTTCACCCTGTCGGGCGCCATGGCGCCGGTCACCATTGCCGGCGCGCTGGTGCAGCAGAACGCCGAGGCGCTGTCCGGCATCGCCTTCGCCCAGATGGTCCGCAAGGGCGCCCCCGTCGGCTATGGCGGCTTCACTTCCAATGTCGACATGAAGTCCGGTTCGCCGGCTTTCGGCACGCCGGAATACATGAAGGCGCAGCTCGTCGGGGGGCAGCTCGCCCGTCGCTACAACATCCCCTACCGCACCTCCAACACCTGCGCCGCCAACACGGTCGACGCGCAGGCGGCTTATGAAAGTGTGTTCTCACTGTGGGGCGCCATCCAGGGCGGCGGCAATCTGATGATGCATGCCGCCGGCTGGCTCGAAGGCGGCCTGCGCTGCTCCTACGAGAAAACCATTCTGGACATCGACCTGCTGCAGATGGTGGCTGAATTCCTGACCCCGCTCGACCTTTCCGAAGAGGCGCTCGGCTTCGACGCCATCCAGTCGGTCGGTCCGGGCGGCCATTTCTTCGGCACCCAGCACACGCAGGACCGCTACAAGACCGCCTTCTACTCACCGATCCTCTCCGACTGGCGCAATTACGAGACCTGGGCGGAAGCCGGCTCGCCGACGGCGCTCGAAAAGGCCAACAAAGTCTGGAAGGAACGGCTTGCGTCCTACGAAGAGCCCTATATGGACCCGGCTATCCGCGAGGAACTCAACGCCTTCGTCGCCAAGCGGCGGTCCGAGGGCGGCGCGCCAACCGATTTTTGACCGTCAGTATTGTTGATGAACTGATCATTCGTATGGACTTGATGAACGGTCGACCCCCACTCCGTCGAGCTGCGCTCGACACCTCTCCCCGATCGACGGGGTAGAGGAAGGGCGCGAAGCGATTCCAGCTGGCGCCTTTCCTCTCCCTCCGGAGGGGAGAGGTGGCGCCGCGAAGCGGCGACGGAGTGGGGGAAGCCGTTCATGAAACGCGCAGTCGTCGCAAAATGGGGACAACGAAGAGAGCGCGGAATCTCCGGCAAGCAGGCAATCAAGCGGAAGCGTTGCTTTGGCTTGAACTGAAGGCGCGCAACCTTGGCGGCTACCGCTTTACGCGTCAGTTCTCCATCGGCCCTTTTTTGCGGACTTCACCTGCCGCGAAAAATGGCTCGTCGTCGAGATTGACGGCTCACAACACGCCGGCAGTTCCTATGACCGCCGCCGCGACGACTTCATGCGCGCTGAAGGCTATTCGATCCTGCGTGTTTGGAACCACGACGTCCTGAAACATCGTACTCCGGTCTGTGAAACCATCCTCGCCGCGCTTGATGGCAGGCTGGCCGAGAACACCGCTGCATCCGATCACCGCTTTGTTTTCACACCCCGCTCACCCGATTCAATCTCTTCAAAAACGGACCTATCTTGATGAAATCTCACGTTAAAGCGGTTGTCATCGGCGGCGGCGTCGTTGGCTGCTCGGTTCTCTACCACCTGGCCAAGGCCGGCTGGACCGACATCATGCTGATCGAGCGCTCGGAGCTTACCTCCGGCTCGTCCTGGCATGCGGCGGGCGGCTTCCACACGCTCAACGGTGATCCCAACGTCGCCAAGCTGCAGGCCTATACGGTGCAGCTCTACAAGGAGATCGAGGAAATATCCGGCCAGTCCTGCTCGCTGCATTTGACCGGCGGCGTGATGATGGCCGATACGCCCGAGCGCATGGACTTCCTGCGCCTTGCCCACGCCAAGGGCCGCTATCTCGGCATGGACACAGAGCTGATTACGCCGTCCGAAGCCAAGGCGATGTTCCCGCTGATGGACGAGACCAATTTCGTCGGCGCCATGTGGGACCCGGTCGAAGGCCATCTCGATCCGTCCGGCACCACCATCGCCTATTCCAAGGCGGCTAAAAAACTCGGCGCCGAGATCGTGCTGCGCAACCGTGTCGTCGAACTGACGCAGGAGGTCGACGGCACCTGGAACGTCGTCACCGAACAGGGCACGGTGAAGGCCGAGCATGTCGTCAACTGCGGCGGCTTGTGGGCGCGCGAGATCGGCCGCATGGTCGGCGTCGAACTGCCGGTGCTGGCCATGGAGCACATGTATTTGCTCACCGAGCCGATGCCGGAGGTCGAGGAGTTCAACAAGTCGACCGGGCGCGAAATGATCGGCGTGCTCGACTTCAAGGGCGAGATCTACACCCGCCAGGAACGGAACGGCATCCTGCTCGGCACCTATGAGAAGGCCTGCAAGCCGTGGTCGCCGGTCAACACGCCATGGGATTTCGGCCATGAATTGCTGCCGCCGGACCTCGACCGCATCGCGCCGTCGCTCGAAATCGGCTTCAAGCATTTCCCCGGCATCGAGAAGGCCGGCATCAAGCAGATCATCAACGGCCCCTTCACCTTCGCGCTCGACGGCAACCCGCTGGTTGGCCCGGTACAGGGCCTGACCAATTTCTGGTGCGCCTGCGCCGTCATGGCCGGCTTCAGCCAGGGCGGCGGCGTTGGCCTCGCTTTGTCGAATTGGATGGTGCATGGCGATCCCGGCTTCGACGTCTGGGGAATGGACGTCACCCGCTTCGGCGAATGGGCCGGCCTGCGCTACACCAACGCCAAGGTGCGCGAGAACTATTCGCGCCGCTTCTCCATCCGCTTCCCCAACGAGGAACTGCCGGCCGCACGCCCGGCGCAGACGACGCCGCTCTACGACACGATGCTGGCCAACAATGCGGTCATGGGCGACTCGTGGGGCCTCGAAACCCCTCTCTGGTTCGCGCCGAAAGGCAAAGAGCCGAAGGACATTGTCTCTTTCCACCGTTCCAACGATTTTGGGCCGATCGGCGAGGAAGTGCGCGCCACGCGTGAGCGTGTCGGCGTCACCGAGGTCGCCAATTTCGCCAAATACGAAGTGGCGGGATCGGCTGCCGAGGATTTCCTCAACCGGCTGATGACCAATCGCATGCCGAAGACCGGCCGCATCGTGCTGACGCCGATGCTCAACGAATTCGGTAAGCTGATCGGCGACTTCACCATCGCCAAGGCGGCCGAAGACCGCTTCATGATCTGGGGTTCGTCGGCGGCGCAGAAATACCACATGCGCTGGTTCGAAAAGCACCTGCCGAAGGACGGTTCGGTTCGCATCCACCGCTTCGACCAGACGCTGGTCGGGTTGTCGATCGCTGGACCAAAGTCGCGGGATTTGCTGCAGAAGCTGGTCGACGTCGACATCTCGACCAAAGCCTTCCGCTTCATGGATTTCCGCGAGATGGCGGTCGGCGGCGCGCCATGCCTGGTCAACCGCATCACCTACACCGGCGATCTCGGCTACGAGATCTGGATGGCGCCGGCCTACCAGCGCCTCGTCTATCAGGCGATCAAGGACGCCGGCGAGGAATTCGGCCTGGTCGATTTCGGCATGCGCGCTCTGCTCTCCATGCGCCTGGAAAAGAATTTTCCGACCTGGTTCCGCGAGTTGCGGCCGATCTACGGACCGTTCGAAGGGGCGATGGATCGCTTCATCAAGCTGGAGAAGAACGACTTCATCGGCCGCGAGGCAGCCGCCAAGGAACAGGCGACGGGGCCAAAACTGCGCCGCGTTTCCTTCATCGTCGATGCTGCCGACGCCGACGTCATGGGCGACGAGCCGATCTGGGCCAAGGTCAGCAAGGACTACGGCACGGTTGAAAAGCCGCATGGCTATGGCGCGCCGCGTTTCGACAAGGGCGGCAAGGAAATACGCGGCTCCAAGGCTGCCGAAGGCGCGTCCGCCGTGCGCGGCATCGTCGACGGCGACTGGCGCGTTGTCGGCTGGGTCACGTCGGGCGGCTATGCCCACTATGTCCAGAAGTCGATGGCACAAGGCTATGTGCCGGCCGCTCTTGCCGAGGACGAAAGCGCCGGATTGTTCGAGATCGAGATCCTCGGCCATCGGCGCCCGGCCCGTATCAACGTCGAAGCGCCTTTCGACCCGAGCGGCGAGAAGATGCGGACCTGAGTTCGACCATGGACAGCGCGGGGCCAAAGGGCGGCTTTGGCCGCCACCGCAAGATCATGCCGTTCGAGCCCGGTTCGATCGAAGCCCTGCGCGAGGCCTCCCGCCGGAAGGCGGCTTCGCTCAACCAGCATGTGCTGGGCTATGGCGCGCAGGCAGAAGGTGAATGGGCAGCGGCAGGCATTGCCGCTCCCGACCTGTCTGCCATGCGGAAGTACCGGCTGGAGCGCATCCGCGCCGAGCTGAAGCGCCGTGGCTATGCCGGCGCCCTGCTCTACGACCCCGTCAACATCCGCTACGCCACCGACAGCACCAACATGCAGCTCTGGGTCGCGCACAACCCGACGCGGCATTGTTTCGTCGCCACCGAGGGGCCGGTGGTGCTGTTCGACTATTTTTCCTGCGAGCACCTGTCCGATCATTCCGGCGTCGTCGACGAAGTGCGGCCGGCGGTGTCGTGGATGTATCTCTATGGCGGCGAACTGACCGAGCAGAAGGTCCGCCGCTGGGCCGCCGGCATCGCCGATCTGGTCAGGGAACATGGCGACGGCAACAGCCGCATCGCCGTCGATCACATCAATCCGGAAGGCGTCGAGGAACTGGCGCGGCTTGGTATCTCCATCGGCAATGGCGAAGCGGTGATGGAGAACGCGCGACTGATCAAATCGCCGGACGAGATCCTCGCCATGCGTCGCGCCATCGTCGCTTGCGAGGCAGCGATGGGCGAGATGGAACAGGCGCTGAAGCCGGGGATTTCCGAAAACGAGCTGTGGGCGGAACTGCATCGCGGCAACATCGCGCGCGGCGGCGAATGGATCGAAACCCGGCTGCTGACGTCGGGACCGCGCACCAATCCATGGTTCCAGGAATGCTCGTCGCGCAAGATCGAGGCTGGCGATTTGGTCGCCTTCGACACCGACCTGATCGGCCCTTACGGCTTCTGCGCCGACCTGTCGCGCACATGGCTGTGCGGCGATGCAAAGCCGACCAATGAACAGCGAGACCTGTTCCGCATCGCCGCCGACCAGATCGAACACAACACGGCTCTGATGCAGCCGGGCATATCGTTTCGCGACCTTGTCGAACGCTCGGCGGTGCCGCCGGGAGACTGCTTCCCGACGCGCTACGGCGTGCTTTATCACGGCGTCGGGCTGGCCGACGAATACCCGACGCTGCCGCATGCCAACGACTGGACATCGGACACGCCGGACGGCGTGCTGGAACCAGGCATGGTGCTGTGCGTGGAAAGCTATATCGGCCGGCTTGGCGGGCGCGAAGGCGTCAAGATCGAAGAGCAGATCCTGATCACCGAGACCGGCAACGAAAAGCTTTCAACCTATCCGCTGGATGCGAGGCTGCTCGGCTAGTCCCGCAAGTGCTTCCCGCATTGCCCTGACTGTCTTTTCCGGCGTCGCCCTCGCCGTGATGAACGGCAGGCCTTTGCGCCGTCCTGTCCAGCCGACGACCGCCACCTTTTTCGCCGCCGGCTCGAAAAGCTGCGCCAGCGCCCAGCTTTCGCAGTCGATCGCCGCAACATCGGCCCAGCCTTCGGCAATGGCGACGATCGAAGCGCGGTGGCCGCCGCTTTCGCTGCGTGAGGCAAACATGTCCAGACTCTCGCCCATAGCATCGAGGTCGCGCGTCAGTCCGAGGAATCCCGACATCGAATCGAGACTGTTGAACGTGAAGCGCTTGCCACGGATCAGATCCAGCGGGAGCAAGGGGCTGCCATCCGCAGGCGATCGGACTTCCGGCCCCTCGCCTGTCCGCATCACCAGAGCGCTCGAATAGACCTCGCCCTGCCCGCCTTCATAGGCGTCGTAGCTCGGCTGGCCGACCACCTGCACATGCTTGGACAGGCCGAGTTCCATCGGCCCCCAGCAGGTTTGCGCGAAAAGTAGCGCCGGGTGCAGCCACAGTCTGTGAAAATCGAGTTCGTCCGGCGGCAATGTCGCCGGGTCGGGTGCGATCAATGCACCGGCAGCATCACGAATTCCGCCCGGCACCGGCGGCAGGTCGCCATTGCGGCGCACGATGGCTTGCGGCGCGTCGATGCCCTTTTGCCGAAAGGCGTCCCGCAACCGTACCCATTGCGCGTCGACCTCGCCGCGCACTTCGGGCCAGTCATACATCGGCAATGCCGCAACCAATTCACTCATGCCGACACTCAATCATCATGTCTGGAAAAAGGATCGCAGAAACGCGGCGTCCAATCAGAATTGGCCGACACGGATCCCGGATACGCCGGAAATTATTCCTTGGGCGGCTCGGCGGGAACCGGCGCACTGCCAAGCCCGTTGATGCTGCGCGCCCTGATGCGTGGCTTGAAGGCCCTGCCCGGCTCGGCTTGACGCCGCAGCACCGGGTGCACGATCGGCTCTTTCGCCTTGAAGGCATAGGCTTTGATCAGCGCGAAATAGTTGGGATAGGCATAGCCATTGTTCATCCGCAGCCATTCCTCGCGGCGGTCGCGAAACAGCTTGGGCAGTCTGTACCAGGCCACCGTCGGGGTCTTGTGGTGGACGAAATGCAGATTGTTGTTGAGGAACAGGAACGACAGCGGCGAGCGCTCGACGATCACCGTGCGGCCTTCCGGATGCTCCGACCATTGATGCTCGGCGAAAGTGCGGATCGAGATCAGCGACTGGCCGAGCCAGACCGGCACCAGAATGTAAAGCCACAGCGGGATGCCGAAGCCGAACTGGACGATCGGTATCACGATGGCGAGGCCGATCGCATGCAGCAGCCACGCCTTGCGGATCGCCTTGTCGCCGGCAATCATCTGCTTGGCGTCGTCGATGAAGAAACCGATGCAGGACAGCCAGGGGCCGAGCACGAAACGGCCGGCCATGGTGTTGTTGATCTTGAGCAGGAATTTCATCGTCGGCGGCAGCTCGTCATGCTGCCAGAGCGCCTGGTAATAGCTCTCTGGATCGTCCAGTGGATCGGTCAGCCGCTCGTCGGCGTGGTGGCGCAGATGGATGGTCTTGAAGCGGCGGAATGGCCAGACCAGACCGATCGGCAGGAACACAAAGGCTTCGTTGACCCGCGCATTGCGTGTCGGATGACCGTGCAGCACTTCGTGCATGATCGAAGATTGCAGTGCGGCGGTGAAAGCCAGGACGGCGAGCGCCAGGACGGGGTAGGATGGCCAGAGCAGGAAACCGGTGGCGAGCCATGTCGCGTAACAGAAGAAGGCGAGTACCACGGTCGGCCACTCGATGGCCGGTACGCTGTGTCGCCTGATGCTCTTGCTCGTCATGCTATCGACCACTGTCCCTCAGTCGCCGGAACCCCAATTGGTTCCTGACAGCATTGTGTCAGGAGAAATGATTCCACTCAACGAGACAAAGTGCACAAACTGTTGCGATTGCGCATTTTTGACCGCACATGTTATACATTGTAAACAGACTTAGGGATTCATTTACGCCTGAGACACGCCCAGAGGGGCTTCGGCGCAAATTTTTCCTCAATCGGCCTGGAGCACGGACATGGACAAGCGCGACCTGTCGACGATCTTCCGCGAACGCTTGAAAACGCTCTTGACACGCTCCGACCTCAACCAGTCGGCCTTCGCGACCGCGGTCGGCATCGACCGCTCGGCGCTGTCGCAGCTGTTGTCGGGCGCCTCGACCCGCCTGCCCCGCGCCGAAACGCTGCTCAACATCGCCGCCGAGTTCAAAGTGTCGCTCGACTGGCTACTCGGCCTCAGCCAGGACGAGGGCCTCACCGGCGAAATCCGCGAGAGCCTGGAGATCGAGGAGGCACCCGACGGCTTCGACCGCACGCTGCTGGCCAAATGGCATGCCGAGGCGGCCGGCACCAAGATCCGCTACGTTCCGGCCGGCATTCCCGATCTTCTGCGCACCGAAGCGTTGGTCGACTATGAGGCGGGCATCGCCAACAAGAGCCGCCTGGCCCAGGCCGGAGAAACGCAATACCGCATCGACTACAACAGGCGGCCGGAAACCGACATGGAAGTCTGCATGCCGCGCCACACGCTGGAGATCTTTGCACGTGGGCTGGGTGTCTGGGATCGTTTCCCGGAAGCCGACCGGCGCGCCCAGCTGCTGCATATGGCGACGCTGCTCGACGATCTCTATCCGACCTTCCGGCTGTTTCTCTATGACGGGCGGATGCGCTATTCGATCCCCTACACCATCTTCGGACCCTATCGTGCCGCCATCTATGTCGGCGACATGTATCTGGTGCTCAACGCCACCCAGCCGATCCAGACGCTGATCCAGCATTTCGACAATCTGATCCGCGCCGCCGACATCAACGCGCACGAAGCCTCCAGCTTCGCGCACAGACTGGCCGGCATGTCGTTCCCAACAGGCACTGTCTGAGTTTCGACAATCACCGTAAGGCCCCCCTCCGATTCAGCGATGTCAAAGCGGCAAATCATTGACTACACATAAAGACTTCTTTATATCCTTATTCGACTTCGAAACATGAAAGCCAATCCGATGACGACCACCAACCCGATCGATGCGCTGCTGGCTGAAAAGGGCGTGCTGCTGGCCGATGGCGCCACCGGCACAAATTTGTTCGCCATGGGTCTGGAGGCTGGCGAGGCACCCGAGTTGCTGAACGAGACGGCGCCCGACACCATCACCAGCCTGCACCAGAATTTCGTCGATGCCGGCGCCGACATCATCCTCACCAATTCCTTTGGCGGCACCCGTCACCGCTTGAAGCTGCACCATGCGCAGGACCGTGCGCATGCGCTGAACAAGCGCGCCGCCGAGCTCGCGCGGGCCGTCGCCGACAGAGCCGGCCGCAAGGTGATCGTCGCCGGCTCGGTCGGCCCGACCGGCGAATTGCTGGTGCCGCTTGGCGCCATGACCTATGACGAGGCGGTCGACGCCTTTGCCGAGCAGATCGAGGGCCTCAAGGAAGGCGGCGCCGAAGTCGCCTGGATCGAGACGATGTCGGCTCCCGACGAGATCCGCGCCGCCGCCGAGGCGGCGATCCGCGTCGGCCTGCCCTACACCTACACCGGTTCCTTCGATACCGCCGGCCGCACCATGATGGGCCTGCTGCCCAAGGATATCCACGGCGTCACCGACGGGCTTTCGCAGGCGCCGCTCGGCGTTGGCGCCAATTGCGGCGTCGGCGCGTCCGACATCCTCGCCTCGCTGCTCGACATGACCGAGGCGAAGCCGGAGGCAACGGTGATCGTCAAGGGCAATTGCGGCATCCCCGAATTCCGCGGCACCGAAATCCATTACTCTGGCACGCCCGAACTGATGGCCGACTATGTACGCCTCGCTGTCGACGCCGGCGCGAAAATTGTCGGCGGCTGCTGCGGAACCTCGTTCCAGCACCTTGCCGCCATGCGCAAGGCGCTCGACGCGCACACCAAGGCGGATCGTCCGACGGTTGCCGCGATCGTCGAGCGCATTGGTCCGATGCGCAACAAGGTGGCGACGGAAAACACCGCCGAGACCAGTGAAGCCCGCCGCGAGCGCCGCCGCGGCCGGGCCTGACCTTATCGGTTTTCGATTATTCGCTGTTGTCGGCGTAGCTTGACTGCGCCGACTTGAAGTCGACCACATTGTCGCCGCGCATGGTCATCAGCGCGCCGGATGAGATCGGGTCGGCTATCTGTTCCAGCATGGCGCGGAAACGGTCGTTGGTCAGCGCCGACATGGCGGTGTTGCGGGCAGCGGTGACGTTGTCGCTGATGCGCCTGGATTCTGATGATGGGGCTGATGAAACCGCCGAGGCGTCTCGTGCCGGTGGTATCGAGTTGGCGATAGTCCTGATCTGCAATTTCGGCTCCCTCAAGCCCAGTACACTTGTCCCGTGTAGCAAGAGGGAGTTGCGATCCAGTACCGGAAATGCTGTGCAATTTAACGATCATGCAGGTTAACGCTGCGCCTCGGATCTGTTGAGATTCAGGTCAGGCCGAGTCGAGAATGGTGGTTTTCGAGAACCGGAGCGGAGCGTACTTAAAGTACGTGAGCACCGGAAGCGCAGGGAACCCCCATTCGCAGGCCGGCCTCACCTGAATATCAACAGATCCGAAAAAAGCCGGCAAGGGAATGAACCCCTCGCCGGCCTGCCTCACCCGCCCGCGGTCGGTTTCCCGTATCAGAACGATCCCATCTGAAAGAAACCGGCCGTCATCACCACTACCGGTTACCGCCCAGCGCCGAGGCAAGGCGCACAAGCGAGAGGAACTCGGACCTGTACCCAAACGGGTCGGCTCCTCGAGCGGCAGTGGCAATCTCCATGATCTTGTCGTAACCGAACTTCGCGGTCGCATCCTCGTCGCGCAGCTTCTGGCCAAAGGCCGCAACCGCGACGGAGAAACGCTGGTCGGTGCTGGCCTGGTCGAAGGACGAAATCTCGTTGGCCGAGGTCACCGGCGTGGTGATCAGCTTCGAGACATCCTCATTCGGCAGCTTGTAGCGGATCTTGACGAAGGCATACTCGTCCGCATTGGCGACGCCGCCATTGTCCACCGACGCCTGGCCATAACGCAGCGGATCGATCTGCTCGCCACCGCTGCCCTTGGGCGTGATTTCATAGATCGCGGTGACCGAGTGACCCGAGCCGATATCGCCGGCATCGACCCGGTCATTGTTGAAATCCTCGCGGTTCAGCGCCCGGGTCTCGTAGCCGATCAGGCGGTATTCCGAGACCTTGTTGGGATTGAACTCGACCTGGATCTTCACGTCCTTGGCGATGGTGAACAGCGTCGAGGAGGCATCCTCGACGAGCACCTTTTCGGCCTCGGCCAGCGTGTCGATATAGGCGGCGGTGCCGTTGCCGTTCTGCGCGATGGTCTGCATCATCTGGTCGTTCAGATTGCCGCGACCGAAGCCGAACACCGACAGGAAGACACCGGTCTTGCGCTCGCTCTCGATCAACCGCTTGAGGTCGTCATCATCAGTCTGACCAACATTGAAGTCGCCGTCTGTGGCCAGCATCACACGGTTGACGCCATCCTTGACGAAGGACTTTTGCGCCAGCCTGTAGGCCTCCTTGATACCCGCCTCGCCAGCTGTGCTGCCGCCGGGCGTCAGATTGTCGATGGCATTGAGAATCTTGTCCTTCTCGGACGCCTTGGTCGGCTCCAGGACCGTGCCGGCATCACCCGCATAGGTGACGATCGAGATGGTGTCGTCGGCCTTCAGCTTGCTGACCAGCAGCCGGAAAGCCGATTTGAGCAGCGGCAGCTTGTCAGGCTCGTCCATCGAACCCGAGACGTCGATCAGGAACACCAGATTGGCCTTCGGCTGCTCGGTCGGCTTGACGTCAAAACCCTTGATGGCGACGTGCATCAGCCTGGTCTGCGTGTTCCACGGCGTCGGCATGACGCTGACGGTCGAGTTGAACGGCGTCGAGGCCGAGTCCGGACCCTTCCAGTCATAGGGGAAGTAGTTGATCATCTCCTCGACGCGCACCGTATCGGCCTGCGGCAGGGTGCCCTGCTTCAGCGAGCTGCGCACGAAGGAATAGGAGGCCGTGTCGACATCGATCGAGAAGGTCGAGACCGGGTCCTCGAGTGCTGCATGCACCGGATTGGTCTTGAAATCCTGAACGCGGTCGCGATTTTCCTCCTGCGGCTGCACCTGGTCGGCCGGCAAGGTCGACGGCGGCTGCACCATCAGCTTGGACTCGGCCGGCATGCGGGCAACCCGAGAGGTGCTGGGCGCGCTTGTCGTGCCATCCAGCGCAAACTCGCCGGTCGGGGCTGGCGCCGGGGGTGCAACGTTCGTCTTTCCTGCGTCGGCAGCATCCTGTCGGGGAGCGCCCGTCGCCGATTCCTGCTGCGCCGTGCCACCGGCAACGGTCGATTCGGATTTCGGCGGCGAGGCCGGCGCCACAAGCGCATCGGTGGCGTCGCGGCTTTCCACATCGGCGTCGGCTTTCTTGTCCTTCTCCAGCCCGGTCGGAGCCGGCTTCGGCTCGGCGGTCGTCGGCTTCAGGGTCGGCGGCTTGTCGGCCAGCGTCTCGCTGATCTTCTCGTCGCCGCCGAATTTGGGCGGCTGTTCCCTCAGCAAATGGAAGGTGGCGTATCCGGCGATCGGCAGGGCGACGAGCCCGGCAAGGGCCGGCGTGGCAATGAGTTTCTTTTGCATGATCTCGCTCCAGAGCTTTTGTGCTCGCTCTGTGAGACGAAGCCCGCCAACCGATCCTTGGGTGACAGCAGAAATATTTTCCTGATCGTAGGCGCGCAGGGCGGCTTCGAAAGCACGCGCCTTGGCGTCCTGGGCGGGCGCCGGCACTGCTGCATCGCGCAATCTCTTGAGTTCGTTGTCGTCGACCATGGTCACACTTCCCCGGCCGAGCGCATCAGCGTCTTCAGCCGTTTCTTCGCTTCATGGATGTGCCAGGAAACCGTCGTCTCCGAGATCGCCATCGCCTCGGCGGCGGCCGCGTGGCTCAGGCCCTCGCCATAGACCAGCAGCACCGCATCGCGCTGCTTGTCGGGCAATTGCCGCACCGCCGCCCACAGCGCCTCGGCCGGGTCTTCCGGTTCGGTCGACGTCTCGCCCGAGATCAGCGCATGAACGCCATAGGCCTCGGTCTTGACCGTCTCGCGCGCGGTCTTGCGCATCACGTCGCGCGCCGCGTTCATCGTCACGGAATAGAGCCATGTCGTGAAAGCGCCGCCGCCGCGATAGTCGCGGATCGCCTTGCCGAGCCGCACGCAGACTTCCTGGGCGATGTCTTCGGCATCGGCCTTCTTGCCGCACCAGCGATAGGCGGCGCGATAGACGAAGTCGTAGTGACGCTCCAGCAATTTGCTGAAGGCCCCCCTGTCTCCGCTCTTCGCCCGCCCGATCAATTCGGCGTCGGAGGCTTCGCTTTCATCCAGCATCATCGCCATCATTTGCCTGTTGGACGAAGGCTAATGGCTAATCCTTGGGGCAATGGAAAGATTTTTTTGGAAACGGCCCGATCGTGCCCCCCACGCTCCCGCTTGACACATACATATCTGGACGGTTATACGTCAATCAATAGCCACCGGGTTATCGATCCCAAATGACCAACGCTCACGATGTCCTCTTCAGAACGCTCTCCGATCCGACGCGCCGAGCGATCTTCGAGCGCCTGTGCCGGCAAGGCGAGCAGACGGTCGGCGCCCTGACGGCTCAGTCAGGGGTCTCGCAGCCGGCGGTGTCGAAGCATCTCAGCGTGCTCCGGCAGGCCGGGCTGGTGCGTGACCGCCATGAGGGACGGCAGACCCACTATAGCGCACAGCTCGCAGCGCTTTCTCCCCTGACCGACTGGACGAACCAGATGAACGCGTTCTGGCAAAGCCGGTTCGATGACCTCGAAAATTTGCTCAAAAGAATGGACCAATGACCAACACTGCGACCGAAACGCGCTCCGTCATCGTCGAACGTGAAATCCCCTATCCGCCGGAGAAGATCTGGCGTGCCCTTACCCAACCGCATCTGATCGAGGAGTGGCTGATGAAGAACAACTTCAAGCCAGTCGTGGACCACCGTTTCAATCTCAGCGCGGATTGGGGCGGCGTCGACTGTCAGGTCCAGACGGTCGAGCCCAACAAGACGCTGTCCTACACCTGGGACACCAAGGATCTCGAGAGTGTGGTCACCTGGACGCTCACCGCTACGAGCACGGGAACCCATCTGCGCATGGAGCAGACCGGCTTCCGGCCGGATCAGCAGCCCTATTTCCGCGGCGCCACGGTCGGCTGGCAAAGGTTCCTTACTGCCCTGGAAGACGTCCTGGCACGGCTGGATTGAAACCGCCGGCAAGCGGATCGCTGGTCCGCTTCGGCTCGCTTTGACGGGAGGTGCCATTGGACTGGAACAAGTGGATCCGGCAAATTCATCGCTGGCTGTCGATCATCTTTACGCTGACCGTCATCACCAACTTCGTCACCATGGCATTTGGTCAACCTCCCGCCTGGGTGGTCTACTCGCCGCTCCTGCCGCTCTTCCTGCTGCTGTTCAGCGGCCTGTACATGTTCGTGCTGCCCTATGCCGCCAAGGGGCGCGGCGCGCAGCGTGCGGGCGGATAGGAGTGGGCAGAATGGCCAAGACGCAGGGACAATCGACCAAGGCCAAGGCTGCGCCGGTCCTGCTCTCGGGCGGCAACCCGCAAATCGCCAAGGGCGACGGCGACGCCCCGGTGCAGGCCTACATCGCGGCAATACCGGGCTGGAAGCGCGGTCTCGGCGAACGCCTCGACGCGCTCATCGTGCGCAACGTGCCTGATGTGCGCAAGGCCGTGCGATGGAACTCGCCCTTCTATGGCATCGAAGGCCAGGGCTGGTTCGTGACGTTTCATGTCCTCACCCACTATTTGAAGGTGACCTTCTTCAGTGGCATGTCGTTGCAGCCGATCCCGCCCGGCGGCACGGCAAAGAGCAAGGAGGCGCGCTGGATCGACATCCGCGAAGACGACCAGTTCGACGAAGCGCAGATGGCGGACTGGGTGAAGCAGGCGGCCGCGCGGCCCGGCTGGATCTCGTAACGACCGAAGAATGTGAAAGAGGAGAAAGAGCCATGAAGATCAAGCTGACCAGCGTGTATGTGGACAACCAGGAAAACGCACTGCACTTCTACACCGACGTGCTGGGCCTCGCCAAAAAGGCCGATTTCAGCAATGGGCCCTATCGCTGGCTGACCGTGGCCTCGGCCGAAGAGCCTGATGGAACCGAGCTGCAGCTCGCGCTCAACGACAACCCGGCCGCCAAGGCCTATCAGGAAGCCATCTTCAAGCAGGGCCAGCCCGCGGTCATGTTCTTCACCGACGACGTCAAGGGCGATTATGAGCGCATCAAGGCGAAGGGTGGCGCGTTTATCAAGCCGCCGACCGAGGTGACCGGTTCGACTATCGCCCAGCTGAACGACAGCTGCGGCAACCTCGTTCAGATCACCCAGCTGGCGCGCTGGTAACGGGCGGCGGTTGAAACGCGCCGAGGCACGGGAAGGTATCCAATGAACCCATCCGAACAGATCGACCAGCTGCTCGCCGGCCTCACGGACTGGCGCGCCGAGACGCTCGCCGGCATCCGCAAGACCATCCTTGCAGCCGACCCGGACATCGTCGAGGAGTGGAAGTGGATGGGCAGCCCGGTATGGTGCCTCGACGGGAACATCGTGGTCGGCAACGCCCACAAGGACAAGGTGAAGCTCACCTTTTCCCATGGCGCGCGCCTGCCGGACCCCGACAAACTGTTCAACAACGGTTTTGGCGGCAAGGTCTGGCGGGCAATCGATATCCTTGAGGGCGATAAGCTCGATGAGCGTGCCCTGAAAGAGCTCGTCCGTGCCGCCATCGGATACAATCAGGCCAAAAAGAAGAAGAAGGCACCGGCGGCTGGAGCGAAGCCACAGAAGTAAGTCTATGCCGCCTGCCCCGCCACCCAGCCCGACGACCATGCCCACTGGAAATTATAGCCGCCCAGCCAGCCCGTGACATCGACGGCTTCACCGATGAAAAACAGGCCCGGCACGGATTTCGCCTGCATCGTCTTCTGGTCCAGCCCGTTGGTGTCGACCCCGCCCAGCGTCACTTCGGCGGTGCGGTAGCCCTCTGAACCAGCGGGCTTGATGCGCCAGTCATTGACCGCGGCGGCGACGGTTTTGATCTGGGCGTCGGAAAGATCGGCGAGGTTGCCGTCGATCCCGGTGCGCTCGGCGATCGATTGCGCCAGCCGCTTCGGCAGATGGTTTGCCAGCACTGTCTGCACCGCTTGCCGCCCATTGCCGCGCTTGGCGGCACGAACGAGATCCGCCACATCCACCCCCGGCAGCATGGCGATGCGGATTTCATCGCCCTCGCGCCAATAGGAAGAGATCTGCAGGATGGACGGTCCACTGACACCGCGATGCGTGAACAGCATCGCTTCGGAAAACCGCGTCTTGCCGCAGGCGACTTCCGCGTCGACAGCGTTGCCGGCCAGCGGCGCCAGCCGCTCGAGCGTGTTTGCATCGAAGGTCAGCGGCACCAGCGCCGGCCGCGTTTCGATGATGGCAAGGCCGAACCGTTCGGCAAGCTCATAGCCGAATCCGGTCGCCCCCATCTTTGGGATCGACTTGCCGCCGCAGGCCACCACCAGAGACTGGCAAGCAACCAAACCTGTGGAGAGGGCAAGCACAAAACCCTCTGCGGTTTTGCGGACATCCTCAACCCTGGTCGACAGTGCCAGCTCCACGCCCCGGCCCTGCATTTCCGAGACCAGCATATCGATGATCTGGCGTGCGGAGCCGTCGCAGAACAGCTGCCCCAGCGTCTTCTCGTGATAGGCGATGCGGTGGCGTTCGACGAGGGCGATGAAATCGCGCTGCGTGTAGCGGCTGAGCGCCGAAATGCAGAAATGCGGATTGCCCGAGAGAAAATTCTTCGGGCTGGCATGGATGTTGGTGAAATTGCACCGGCCGCCGCCGGAGATGCGGATCTTTTCGCCCGGCATTGCCGCATGATCGAGGATCAGCACCGAACGACCGCGCTTGGCCGCCTCCACGGCGCACATCATTCCGGCGGCACCCGCGCCGATGATCACGACATCATAGGATTGCATCAGGCTATTCGTTCCCGCTCGACCCGCTCATCCGAGGTCGCGCCATTTGTCTGCCTGATAGCGCGAACGGGCCAGACAGCCAACAGACAAGAACAGCCGAACGAAGGGCTCAGATCAGGGTTTCGGCGAACAGCGTCGTCAATCGCTTCCAGTGGCGTTCCGCACCCGCGGCATTGAAAACGCTATGATCGGGCACGCACCAGCCATGCGCCACGCCGACATAGTTCTCGATGACATGGTCGACTTCCGCGACCCTCAGCGCCTCGGCCAGTCGCGCCGACTGTTCCGGCGGAAAACTCCTGTCGACGCCTGATGTGCCGACATAGACACGCGCCTTGATGGAGGCTGCCTTGCGATGCGGGCTGTCGGCAGCGTCGCTGGCCAGATTGCCGCCATGGAAGCTCGCTGCCGCCCTTATCCTGTCGGGATAGGTTGCAGCCGCATTCAATGCCCGGCCGCCGCCCATGCAATAGCCGACGGTGCCGATCGGCCCGGTGATGCCCTCGGCAGCGAGTGCGTCGAGGAATGCACCGCTGTCGCTGATGGTCATGTCCTGCGTCGTGCCGGTGACCAGCGCCATCAGCGCCGCCTTGGTGTTTTCCTCGACAAAGGCGGTCTTGGCGTCGAAGGGCCCGTAAGGCGCATTGCGGTAGAACAGGTCCGGCACCAGCACCGCATAACCTTCATGTGCCAGCCGCTCGGCCATACTGTCGAGCGCCGGCCGCGGACCGAAGGCGTCCTGATAGAGAATGACGCCGGCCTTGGCAGGAGATGCTTTTGCCGAGCGGAAAAGCCCTGCTTTGGCAACGCCATCCCTGGTCTTGATCTGAAGGTCCTGCTTCGTCATCGCCCGCTCCGTTCGATTGATGCGCGATACATATCCGGCCAAGCCGATACGGCAAGGCGTTCCCTGAACCTGACAGTCAACATTTCGTGCAGGATTGCGTGACGCGCTATCGGTCGTCGGCGCGCACGGTCCGTGCGCCGACATGCAGCGCGCGGCCGGCGCCGAGCCCCATGACGGCTACGCCAAGCCCGAGCGCGACGAACAGGAACGCCGTTCCCGAAAAACTGCCGGTCCAGCTGCGGATCAGGCCCACCAGCAGCGGACCGAAGGCCGCCAGCACATAGCCGACGCCTTGCGCCATGCCCGAAAGATGCGCGGCGACATGCGAATCCGGCGACCGCAGCACGATGAGGCTCATGGCAGCCGCGATCAGGCCGCCCTGCCCGATGCCTTGCAGGACCGCCCAGAACAGCACCGTCGAGGTCGGTGCGAACAGAATGCCGAGCAGCGCTATCACCGCTATGGCAACGAGCGCCACATTGATGCCGCGCTGGTCCTTCAACCGCATCGCAAAGGACGGCACGGCAAGGCACGTGATGACCTGCGCCATCACCGAAACCGAAACCATGGCGCCGGCGGTGGCCGCATCGAAACCGCGCTCGCGCAGGATCGGCGCTAGCCAGCCGAAGATGCAATAGGCAAGCGCCGACTGCAGCCCCATGAACAGCGTGACTTGCCAGGCCAGGCGATCGCGCCAAAGCCCGACGACGCGAAATCCTTGATGGCTCACCTGCCGGCGGCTGCCAAGCGCCTGCGGAATCCAGATCAGCAACACGACCAGCGTCGGCACCGCCCAGGCTGCGAGCGCTCCTGACCATGAACCGGTGATAAAATGCTCGATCGGCAGGGTGAAGCCGGCGGCCGCCGCCGAACCGGCGCACAAGGCCATGGTGTAGAGCCCCGTCATGATGGCAGCCCTGTCGGCGAAATCACGCTTCACCAGGCCCGGCAGCAGCACGTTGCCGATGGCAATGGCGCCGCCGGCCAGGAAGGTGGCGACAAACAGCAGGGGAACCGATTCGAACCAGCGCAGCCCGGTTCCCAGCACCAGCAGCGCGAGTGCGCCGAGCAAGGTGCGTTCAGCCCCATAGCGTTGGGCAAGTTTTGGCGCGAACGGCGCGAACAGACCCAGGCACAGAACGGGCAGCGTCGTCAGCAGGCTGGCGCCTGTCGTCGAAAGCCCGGTCGCCTGCATCACTTCGGGCAACAGCACCGACAGGCTGGAAAACAGTGGCCGCAGGCTGAAGGCAATCAGCACGAGGCTCGCGCCAAGCACGATACGCGCGGCACGGCTGCGCAGTTCAGGCGGCTGCGGCGCGGGAAGGCTATCGGCTTCCGCATCGATGAGTTCCAGACCCTTGACGGCCTCGGATCGCGGCTTCGGGTCAGGGTGACGAAAACTCTGGTTCATTGCGAAAGCAGTCTTTCAAGCTGGGCAAGCACCGGCGCCATGAAGGCGCGGACGGCGGCAACCGCACGCTCGGGATCGCTCGCGGCAATGGCCTCGACGATTGCCGCATGCGCCTGCTGGTCCGGTTCGGGCAGATTGCCCTCGAGCGTGGCATGGATGGTCTCGGTGATGGCGGCGGTGAAGAAGTCGTAGAGCTCCATCATCGCTCTGTTGCCGGACGCTGCGACGACCGACTTGTGGAAGGCGAGATCGCGGCGGATGAAGGCATCGCTTCCGCCGTCGGCGACGGTGCCCCGCTCTGCAAGCAATTGACGCATCCGTTCGAGGTCGGCCGGCGTGTGACGCAAGGCGGCGAGCCGTGCCGCCTCCAGGTCCAGCGCTGCCCGCGCCTCCCATTGATCGCGCAGGCCGCTGCGCTTGACCCGGTCGAGCGCGGCGGAGGTATCGACGGCGGAGCGCACATAGGTGCCCGAGCCCTGGCGCGTATCGAGCAATCCCCGCGAGACCAGCACCCGCACCGCTTCGCGCACAGTGCCACGGCTCACCGACAGAAGGTCGGTCAGGGCTGCCTCATTGGGAATACGCTCGCCGACGCCCCAGCGGCCGCTGACGATCTCGGCACGCAGGCTTTCGGTGGCGCTGTCGGTAAGATTGGTTCTAATGGCGGGTTGCATCGGCCTATTCATCAAGTCATCAGATGACTTGATGAATAGGCCCGCTGCCATCAGCCGTCAAGCGACTACCTGGATCAGGGCTGCATTTCGATCAGCCGTCCACCGCCGCAAAGCTTGCCATGTGAAACGCCTGGACCTCCGGCGGGTAGCGATAGGCCGTGCCATAGGGACAGGCATTGCGGTCGAGACAGCCGCCGCTGCGGCAGGGTTCGCCATTCGCTCCCCGCACATGCGCCAGGCAGGATTGATAGGCGAAGCCTTGCTCGGAATAGGCGTCGACCGGGCAGGATTTCAGGCAGGGTTTTTCGACACAGCTATCGCAAAGGTGGGGCGCTGCCTCAGCGTCTTGAACCAAAAGCTCGTCCTCGAACAGCAGCGCGCCGCGATAGGCGTGCCAGAGCCCGTATCGCGGATGCATGAGGATGCCGAGCGGCGACGGCTTCAGCCCCTCCGCTCGCATCGCCCATTGCTGGAACGGCAGATAAGGCCTGTCGGAAGGCGAAACGGCCCGCGCCCCGAATGTGTCCGCCACGGCGCCGATCACTTCGCGCGACCACGTGTCGAGCGGATTGGCGGTTGCCCGTGGCTGTTGCTCCCGCCAACGCAGGAAATGCGGCCAAGGTGCTGCGCCCGCCTGCCCTACCAGCAGGACGGCCGCTGCCGGCGCACCCGATGATCCCGCTGGCGGCGCATCGCCTGGCGCAAAATTGAAACCGCCGCGAACAACAAGGCCGTTGGCAAGGAGCGCCGCAGCAATGCGGTCAACGCTGCCGGCAGGCGCAATCATTCCTTCTTGACCGGATCGGAGAACGCGCTCCGCCAGACTTCCTTGTGGATGATGTTGGCGACTTTAGCCCCGC
Organism: Mesorhizobium loti; assembly: GCA_014189435.1. Lineage (NCBI taxonomy): Bacteria > Pseudomonadati > Pseudomonadota > Alphaproteobacteria > Hyphomicrobiales > Phyllobacteriaceae > Mesorhizobium > Mesorhizobium loti. The sequence continues at coordinate 1,922,476 of CP050293.1, read as the reverse complement.
CTGATTCGGGCTCCTTTCAAGTGAAGGCGTCGGGCATCGACCCCTTCTTCTTGGCGATGAAGTCCTTCAAGGCTTCGTCGATGCTCGGATCGAGATGCGGCGCCTCGTAGCTCTCCAGCCAGCGGCGGGCGAGATCGTTTGCGCGCTGCGGCGCGGTCTTCTCGCCTTCGGCCAGCCACTGCTCGTAGGAATTGTTGTCGGCGATGTTGGAGCGGTAGAAGGCGGTCTGGAAATTGGCCTGGGTGTGGTCGCAGCCGAGATAGTGGCTGCCCGGCCCGACCTGGCGGATGGCATCCATCGCCTGGCCGTTTTCCGACAGATCGACGCCCTCGGAGAATTTCTGCGTCATGCCGAGCTGGTCGATGTCCATCATGAATTTCTCGTAGCAGGACGCCAACCCGCCCTCGAGCCAGCCGGCCGAATGCAGCACGAAATTGGTGCCGGCCAGGATGGTCGAGTTCAGCGTGTTGGCGCTTTCATAGGCCGCCTGCGCATCCGGAACCTTCGACGCGCAGAGCGAACCGCCGGTACGGAACGGCAGGCCGAGGCGACGCGCCAGCTGTGCGGCGCCATAGGAAACCAGCGACGGCTCCGGCGTGCCGAAGGTCGGCGCGCCCGACTGCATCGAAATGGAGGAAGCGAAGGTGCCGAACAGCACCGGCGCGCCCGGCCGGATCAGCTGCGTGAAGGACGCGCCGGCCAGTACTTCGGCCAGAACCTGCGTCAGCGTGCCGGCAACCGTCACCGGGCTCATCGCGCCGGCAAGGATGAACGGCGTGACGATGCAGGCCTGGTTGTGGCGCGCATAGACTTTCAGCGCGCCGAGCATGGTCTCGTCGAACACCATCGGCGAGTTGGCGTTGATCAGGCTGGTCAGCACCGTGTTGTTCTCGACGAAATCGTCGCCGAACACGATCTTGGCCATGGCGACGGTGTCCTCAGCGCGCTCCGGCGCGGTCACCGAGCCCATGAACGGCTTGTCGGAATATTTGATGTGGCTGTAGATCATGTCGAGGTGGCGCTTGTTGACCGGCACGTCGACCGGCTCGCACACCGTGCCGCCCGAATGGTGGATCGACGGCGCCATATAGGCGAGCTTCACGAAATTCTGGAAATCCTCGATCGTCGCGTAACGCCTGACGCCGTCGAGGTCGCGCACGAAAGGCGGACCATAGACCGGCGCGAAAACGGTGGCGTTGCCGCCGATCTGCACCGAGCGCTCGGAATTGCGGGCGTGCTGGGTGTAGACGGACGGCGCGGTCTTGAGCAGCGAACGGCAGAGACCCTTGGGGAAGTGCACGCGCTCGCCCTTGACGTCGGCGCCGGCCTCTTTCCACAATTGCAGCGCTTCCGCGTCGTCGCGGAAGATGATGCCGATTTCCTCGAGCACCGTGTCGGTGTTCTTCTCGATCAGCGCCAGGCCTTCCTCGTCCAGCACCTCATAAACGTTGATCTTGCGCTTGATGTAGGTGAGCTGCGTGCCCGGACCACCGCCCGAACGTGCTGCCCGCCGGGCAGCGGCTCCGCCGCTGGCGCCGCGCCCACGTCGCGCGTTTGACGCTTCCTGATCGACTGCCGCGTGTTCGCTCATGGTGGTTCTTCCCTGAATTTGTTCTTGTCTGGAATCCATAGCGGCTGCCTCTCGCCGCTTCTTGCCAGATCGTAGCCATGCACCCTATTCGAAACGGCCCGCCAGCGCCAACGCCTGTCGCAAAATCGACAAGAATTCCAAGAGAGTTACGGTCGCTTTCCTTTTGCGGGAAGTCGCAAATCAGCTATGGATACATGCCCTCAGCGGGTTAGGTATGAACGCGAATATTTTGTGCTTTGCGACATGGTCGCGATGCCGGCAGGAGCTCGATACAAATGTCCGACGACGAGATCATCCTTTCCGAACTTTCCGACGACGAGTTGGTGCAGCAGATGCACGACGATCTCTATGACGGGCTGAAGGAAGAGATCGAGGAAGGTACCAACATCCTGCTCGAGCGCGGCTGGGTGCCCTACAAGGTGCTGACCGAGGCGCTGGTCGAAGGCATGCGCATCGTCGGCGAGGATTTTCGCGACGGCATCCTGTTCGTTCCCGAAGTGCTGCTGTCGGCCAATGCGATGAAGGCCGGCATGTTCATCCTGCGTCCGCTGCTCGCCGCCACCGGCGCGCCCAAGCAGGGCAAGATGGTCATCGGCACCGTCAAGGGCGACATCCACGACATCGGCAAGAACCTCGTCGGCATGATGATGGAGGGCGCCGGCTTCGACGTCATCGATCTCGGCATCAACAATGCGGTCGAGAAATATCTCGATGCGATCGAACAGCACCAGCCCGACATCATCGGCATGTCAGCCCTGCTGACCACGACCATGCCCTACATGAAGGTCGTCATCGACACGATGAAGGAAAAGGGCATCCGCGACGACTATGTCGTGCTGGTCGGCGGCGCGCCGCTGAACGAGGAATTCGGCAAGGCCGTCGGCGCCGACGCCTATTGCCGCGATGCCGCGGTGGCGGTCGAGACCGCCAAGGACTTCATGAAGCGCAAGCACAACGTCCGCGCTTCCGCCTGACCCAGGGCATCAGGATGGACCGACAAGAAAAGCCGCGCCTTGCAGCGCGGCTTTTTTGTTCCCAGATGGTGGACGAGGCTGCCGATCAGTTGGCGACAGTGTCCTTGACCGCCCTGGCCGTCGATTTGACGTCCTTGCCGACACCGCGGACGGTGTTCGCGCAAGCCGCAAGGGCCAAGGCGCAGGCCAGGATGGCAATCGGCGTGATGCGTAGCAGTTTCATGGACGGTGTCTCCCTCAACAGATAAATTAGCGCCCCAACAACGAAGGCCGGCTCGATGGGTTCCATGGCCAAGACGCAAAAAACGAAACCGAATCAAGACGACAGGCTGCTCGTTATCGCCTGTGGGATGATTGCGCGCGAAGTTCTGGCCGTCAAGGAACAGCTCGGACTGGATCACCTCGACCTGACCTGCCTGCCGGCGGAATTCCATTTCTACCCGGACCGCATCGCTCCAGCCATGGACAAGGCAATCGAAAAGGCCAAGGCCGAAGGCTACACCAACATCTTCGTCGGCTATGCCGATTGCGGCACCGGCGGCCTGCTCGACCGTATCTGCGAGAAGCACGGCGTCAAGCGCATGGCCGGCCCGCACTGCTTTGCCTTCTATCAAGGCATGGATGCCTACGCGAAAATCGCCGACGACGACATGATGTCTTTCTACATGACCGACTTCCTCTGCCGGCAGTTCGACGCCTTCTTTATGAAGCCGCTCGGCCTCGACAAGCATCCGGAGCTGATCAAGGACTATTTCGGCAACTACGAGAAGCTGATCTACCTGGCCCAGACCAACGATCCGGAACTCGACAAGGTCGCCGAAAAAGCCGCCAAAATGCTCGGTCTCGTCTATGAACGACGCGCGACGGGCTATGGCGACCTGACGGCTGGAATGGCGCAAGCCGCTGCTGTCGCGGGCTAGGCAGCCCCCTCTTCCGCACGCAGCGCCGCAAGCACATCGGCAAAGCTCGTCTTGCAGACGAAACCCAGCCTGTCCCTCGCCCGCGACGCGTCATAGACGCGGTCGATGGAGGAAAACATCGTCCAGCCTTTTCGCGCATAAAGCGCCGGAAAGTCCGGAAAATAGCGCGCGACGATGGACGGCGCATCGGCGATCAGATCAGCGCAATCATCGGGACGGAACGGTGTTGGCGCCGAGACGATGAAAATATCAAAGCCCAGTTGCGGCCCCTTTTCAAGGGCAAGGATGTGAGCCTCCGCCGCGTCCTCCACCGTCAATCGGCGAAACAACAGCTCGTTCGCCTTGGTGTTGGCGTCCGATTGTTCGATCGCATGCGCCATGTCGTCGGCCTCGGGAAAGAAGCGGGCCGTGCGCAGCACCACCACCGGCAACCCATGCTGGATATGATAGAGGCGGCAGAGATGCTCGGCCGAAAGCTTGGTGACGCCATAGATGTTGCGCGGCTCGGGCGACATCGCCTCAGTCAGCCAGGCAGCTTTCCGAGCGCCGCCGCTGAACCCGTCGCGTATCGCTTGCGAAATCATCAGCGAGGTCGTCGAGGTGAAGACGAAGCGCTGCACGCCGGCCGCCACCGCCGCGTCGAGCAGGTTCAGCGTGCCTTGCACATTTGTAGCGACGAAATCGCTGTTAGCGCGGTTCTCGATGTTGGGCTTGTGCAGCGCGCCGCTGTGGATGATCGCCTCGATCCGGTTGTCGCGGACGGTACGCAGGACAAGGTCACGGTCGGCGATCGAGCCGATCATCTGCGTCTCCGCCGATGGCGCAGGATCTAGCCCGGTGACATCGTGCCCAAGCGCGCGCAGCCGCGGCGCCAGCGCGCTGCCCAGCCAACCCGACGATCCCGTGAGCAAGATTCGCATTCGTCACACCATGATTTTTGACCGTGACGCTGTTAAGCACGGATGACAGGCGCCAGCGACCCGGTAAATTATGCACCAGGTGGCGGCGGCGCTGCTCAAAACATCAACCGGGAGGCCTCCGATGACACTTCGCCCGCTGCTCGCCCTTGTCGGCCTGCTCTGCTGCACGCTTCCCGCGCTCGCCGATGGCGAGGTGCAGAAATTGATCACCCCAGCCGACAAGGCACGGCTCGACAAATATGGCGAGACGCGCAAGGCAGCGCTCGCCGAGGCGAAAGCGGGCGATCCCGCCGAGGTCAAGCAACTCGATGCCTTGCTGGCAAAACCGCTGGTGGCCTTCTCCGACAAGGACCTGACCGGCAACTGGCGGTGCCGCACCATCAAGGCCGGCGGACCTTTGCCGCTCGTCATCTACGGCTGGTTCAAGTGCAAGGTGACTGATGACGGTTCCGGCTGGCGGCTGGAAAAGGTCAGCGGCTCGCAGCGCACCAAGGGCCGTTTCTTCGACGATGGCGAGAAACGCGCGATCTATCTCGGCTCCTTCTATGTCAACAACGATCCGGCAAAGCCCTATGGCAGCGGCCCGCAAACCGACCAGGTCGGCTATGCCTTCCGTAACAGCACCAAGGAATGGCGCATTGAATTCCCGGCGCCCTACTATGAATCGAAGCTCGATATCATCGAATTCAAGCGCTGACCGGGCATCGAAGAGCTGATCACCAAGGATTAACCCGGACGCCCTAGCATCCCGCCCATTGTCGAGAACGGGTTGCTTGGAGGGGGCAATATCCATGGCAGCATCAGAATCCAGTACGCGTCCGATCGTGGTCGTCACCGGCGGCGGCCAGCATGTCTGGGCTATGATCAATGCAATCGCCGATCGCGTCGGTCCTGTCAGCGTTGTCCTCGAAACACCTGAATCCAAAAAGCAATTGCTGCGTGGCCGGGCTCGCCGCCAAGGCTGGATCTCCGCCATGGGCCAGCTTGGCACGATGGTGCTGAGCAGGTTGGGCAAGCGATTCCTGGCCGGCCATAGCGCGCGATTGATTGCCGAGGAGAAGCTGGAGGTTGAGCCGCGGCCAGGCCAGGAGATCATCCAAGTAGCCTCGGCCAATGGGCTTGAGTGCCTGCAGGCGATCCAGAAGATCCGGCCAGGCGTTGTGCTGCTCAACGGTTGCCGACTAATCTCGGCTGAGATGCTGAGCAAAATGCCCTGCCCGGTGCTCAACTACCATGCGGGCATCACGCCGAAATATCGCGGCATGAATGGCGGCTATTGGGCTCTGGTATCAAGCGATGCGCAGAATTTCGGCACGACTGTCCACCTCGTCGACGCTGGCGTCGACACTGGTGGCGTGCTGAAGCAAGCGCGCGGCAGATCTAAAAAGGGCGACACCATCTCAAGTCACGCGCTACGCCAGACGGCGTTCTCGCGCGACATCTGCGTCGAGGCCGTCAGCGATGCACTGGCTGGAAAACTCACGACGATCGATCCCGGCCTGCCTTCGAAACTGTGGTATCACCCGACGATCTGGTTCTACCTCTGGACAGGCCTGAGAACCGGCATCTGGTAGCGCGTCCTTCGTCCCCGACAGCATGCCGCGCGCCGATTTTTCCGACGCCTCGAACATGGCGCCGGCACACGCCGCGAACGAATAAACCCACCTTTCTTTTTGCGACTTCCAATAGCGTCGCTTTTGAATGCGCGCGCGTCGTCCCATAACAAGCGGCCCTACCGCGCTTGCGGCAATGCTCGATCATTGAGGAGTGAGAGTTTCATGGCCGATCTGATCGTCGTCTACTGGCGCGACATCCCTGCCCAGGTCATCGTCAAGAAGGGCCGGCAGAACGCCAAGCGCGAACTGCCGCTGCGCTTCACCGAGGCAATCGACATGTGCGCCATGCGCACCGGCGCCGGCGGCACTGACGACTATCTGGCTGAATGGCGCAAGGCCGATCCCATTGCGGTCGGCGACGACCTAGAAGCCGAAGTCGAGAAGGCATTCAACGACCTCGACACGAAATATGACCGCGAGCGGCTGGTCGCTCTGGTCAAGGCGGGCGGCAAAGAAAATGTCTGACACCCAGCCGGCGGTTACCCAGGCCACTCTGGTCAAGAAGGCAGCGCCGAAATCCGACTACAAACCGGCCGACGTGTCGCCGCAGCGGCGCGTGCAGCGCTCCTTCGCGGTCCGGCTGTGGTCGATCAGGCACTCGCGCCTGCTCGAATGGTTCTACGGCAAGTTCGCCGACATGTTCCTGCTCCTTCATCCCCTGTGGAAGGGCATAGGCTACGGCCGCGTCGAAGGGCCGATCAAATTTGTCGAGAAGCGCGTCAAGGGCTTCATGTTCGACTGCCGCATGTGCGGCCAGTGCATCTTGTCGTCGACCGGCATGTCCTGCCCGATGAACTGCCCCAAGCAGCTGCGCAACGGCCCTTGCGGCGGCGTCCGCGCCAACGGCAATTGCGAGGTCGAACCCGATATGCCCTGCGTCTGGGTCAAGGCCTGGGAAGGCTCGCAGAACATGGTGCACAGTGACAGGATCCTGACCGTGCAGAAGCCGGTCGACCAGTCGCTGCGCGAAACCTCGGCCTGGCTTCGGGTGACCGCGCAGGCCGCCGCCGCACGCGAAGCCGCCGCTGCCGCCAAGAATGGGCCGGCAAACACCGGGGCATCGGCATGATCGGCCGCCAGCGCGACGAGAATCCGGCCGGCATCGATCTGCCGCTCGATCCCCTGCCCGGCCATACTTCGCGCGGCCGGCTGGAGCGCGTGCTTCGACGCGGCGAGTTCGCGGTGACGACCGAGCTCAATCCGCCCGACAGCGCCGATCCGGAAGACGTCTACAACAGGGCGAAAATCTTCGACGGCTGGGTCGATGCCATCAACGCCGTCGACGCCTCGGGCGCCAATTGCCACATGTCGTCGGTTGGCATCTGCGCGTTGCTGACCCGCATGGGCTATGCGCCGATCATGCAGATCGCCTGCCGCGACAAGAACCGCATCGCCATCCAGGGCGATGTGCTGGGCGGGGCCGCGATGGGCGTCGCCAACATGCTGTGCCTCACCGGAGACGGTGTGCAGGCCGGCGACCAGCCCGGCGCCAAGCCGGTATTCGATCTCGACTGCATGTCGCTCTTGGAAACCTGCCGCATCATGCGCGACAATGGCAAGTTCCTGTCCGGCCGCAAGCTGACGACGCCGCCGCAGCTTTTCCTCGGTGCCGCGATCAATCCTTTCGCACCGCCGATCGACTTCCGTCCGCATCGCCTGGGCAAGAAGATCGCCTCCGGCGCGCAATTCGTACAGAGCCAGTATTGCTTCGACGTGCCGATGTTCCGCACCTACATGCAAAAGGTGCGCGACCTCGGCTACACCGAAAAATGCTTCATCCTGGTTGGCGTCGGCCCGTTGGCCTCGGCCAAGACGGCCAAGTGGATCCGCTCCAACGTGCCTGGCATCCACATCCCCGATTCGGTCATCAAGCGGCTGGAAGGCGCGCAGGACCAGAAGAAGGAAGGCAAGCAGCTCTGCATCGACATCATCAACGAGGTGAAGGAAATATCAGGCGTTTCCGGCGTCCATGTGATGGCCTACCGGCAGGAGGAATATGTCGCCGAGATCGTCGATGAATCGGGCGTGCTCAAGGGCCGCCAGCCATGGAAACGCGAGATTCGCCGCGACGACCAGATGGTCGCCGATCGGCTCGAGCACATACTGCACGACGACATTACCGAAACGCAGGTGGATATGGTGAAGACCGCGCACTGACGGCGCGGACGGCCACCCATTCGCTTGAACGAAAACAGACAACGATATAAAGAAATCTTTATATCACGGCGGAGAGACTTCATGACCCGTACCATCGTCGCCTCGGCGACACGAGAAATCATCATCGGCTTCGACCAGCCGTTCTGCGTGATCGGTGAACGCATCAACCCGACCGGACGCAAGAAGCTGGCCGCCGAGATGATCGCGGGCAATTTCGAGACCGTCATCAGGGACGCATTGGAGCAGGCAGCCTGTGGCGCCACCATGCTCGACGTCAATGCCGGCGTTACCTCGGTCAACCCGAACGAGACCGAACCCGGCCTTCTGGTGCAGACGCTGGAGATCGTGCAAGGGCTGGTCGACCTGCCGCTCTCGATCGACAGCTCCGTCACTGCCGCGATCGAAGCCGCTCTCAAGGTCGCCAAGGGCCGCCCGCTGGTCAACTCCGTCACCGGCGAGGAAGAAAAGCTCGAAGCCATCCTGCCGCTGGTCAAGAAGTACAACGTGCCGGTCGTCGCCATTTCCAACGACGAGACCGGCATTTCGATGGACCCGGATGTCCGCTTCGCCGTCGCCAAGAAGATCGTCCAGCGCTGCGCCGATTTCGGCATCCCCGCGCATGACGTCGTTGTCGATCCTTTGGTCATGCCGATCGGCGCGCTGGGCGACGCCGGCCGCCAGGTGTTCGCGCTGCTGCGCCGGCTCCGCGAAGAGCTCAAGGTCAACACCACCTGCGGCCTGTCCAACATCTCGTTCGGCCTGCCGCATCGCCACGGCATCAACGCTGCCTTCATCCCGATGGTGATCGGCGCCGGCATGACATCGGCCATCATGAACCCGGTGCGGCCGCAGGAAATGGAAGCCGTGCGCGGCGCCAATGTGTTGAACGGCACCGACGAGAACTGCACCAACTGGATCCGCACCTACAAGGACTACAAGCCGGCCGAAGGCGGCCAGGCCGTTGCCGCCCCGACGCAAGTCAATGCGCCGGGCGACGGCGCCAGCAATGGCGGTCGCCGCCGTGGCGGCCGTGAAGCCCGGATGGGCCGAGGATAAGCGCGCAACCGTGAATTCACCTGCAAACATCACCGACCCGCTCGTGCTGTTCATGCCGTCGGGCAAGCGCGGGCGCTTTCCTGTCGGAACGCCGGTGCTCGATGCCGCGCGCCAGCTCGGCGTCTATGTCGAAAGCGTCTGCGGCGGACGCGCCACCTGCGGGCGCTGCCAGATCGAAGTGCAGGAAGGCAATTTCGCCAAGCACAAGATCGTTTCCTCCAACGACCACATCACGCCCAAGGGTGCCAAGGAAGAGCGCTATGAGCGCGTGCGCGGCCTTCCCGAACGGCGCCGCCTCTCCTGCTCGGCGCAGATCCTTGGCGACCTCGTCATCGACGTGCCGCAGGACACCGTCATCAACGCGCAGACCATCCGCAAGGATGCCGACACCAGGGTGATCGCCCGCGATGCGGCGATCCGCATGTGCTATGTCGAGATCGAAGAACCCGACATGCACAAGCCGCTCGGCGACCTCGATCGGCTGAAGATCGCGCTGATGCACGATTGGGGCCTGAAAAGCCTCGACTTCGATTTTTATCTGCTGCCGCAGGTGCAAGGCATATTGCGCAAGGGCAACTGGACCGCGACCGCCGCCATCTACAAGGATGCCGACTCAGAGACCGCGCGCGTCGTAGCGCTTTGGCCCGGCCTCAAGAACGAAGCCTATGGGCTCGCCTGCGACATCGGCTCGACCACCATCGCCATGCATCTGGTATCGTTGCTGTCGGGCCGCGTCGCCGCCTCGTCCGGCACCTCGAACCCGCAGATCCGCTTCGGCGAGGATCTGATGAGCCGCGTCTCCTATGTGATGATGAACCCGGATGGTCGCGAAGGCATGACGGTCGCCGTGCGCGAGGCGATCTCGGGTCTCGTCGACAAGGTCTGCGCCGAAGGCAATGTCCAGCGCAACGACATCCTGGATTCCGTCTTCGTCGGCAATCCGATCATGCACCATCTGTTCCTCGGCATCGATCCGACCGAGCTTGGCGGCGCCCCCTTCGCACTCGCCGTTTCGGGCGCGGTGCATATCAAGGCATCCGATATCGGCCTCAAGCTCAACCAGGGCGCCAGGCTCTATATGCTGCCTTGCATCGCCGGCCATGTCGGTGCGGACGCGGCGGCGGTGACGCTGTCGGAAGGCCCGCATCGCCAGGACGAGATGATGCTGATCGTCGATGTCGGCACCAATGCCGAAATCGTGCTCGGCAACCGCACGCGGGTCGTGGCTGCTTCTTCTCCCACCGGCCCGGCCTTCGAGGGCGCTGAAATTTCAGGCGGCCAGCGCGCAGCACCCGGAGCCATCGAGCGCGTACGCATCGATCCCGACACGCTGGAGCCAAAGTACCGCGTCATCGGCTCGGAGCTGTGGTCCGACGAGCCGGGTTTCCTCGACAGCGTCCAGGCGACCGGCGTCACCGGCATCTGCGGCTCCGGCATCATCGAAGTGGTGGCCGAGATGTATCTCGCCGGCATCATTTCCGAGGACGGCGTCATCGACGGCGGACTTTCGGCCCGCTCGCCGCGCGTCACCGCCAACGGCCGCACCTTCTCCTATGTGCTGAAGGAAGGCTCCGCCGCATTGAAGGAAGATGGGCCGAAGATCACCATCACCCAGACCGACGTGCGCGCCATCCAGCTTGCCAAGGCGGCGCTTTATGCCGGCACCAAGCTGTTGATGGAAAAGCAGAACACCGAGCATGTCGACCGCATCCACTTCGCCGGCGCCTTCGGCTCGTTCATCGATCCGAAATACGCCATGGTGCTGGGCCTGATCCCGGATTGCGATCTCGACAAGGTTTCCGCAGTCGGCAACGCCGCCGGCGCCGGCGCCCGCATGGCGCTGCTCAATCGCGGCTATCGCCGCGAGATCGAGGACACGGTCAGCAAGATCGAGAAGATCGAGACGGCCCTGGAGCCAAAATTCCAGGAGCATTTCGTCTACGCCATGGCGCTGCCCAACAAGGTCGATCCGTTCCCGAAACTGTCGGCGGCGGTGAAATTGCCGCCGCGCAAGACGGTCAGCGAGGATGGCGTTGCCGGCGACGCCACCCCGCGCCGGCGTTCGCGCGAAGGCCACGCCGCGAGGCGTGGCCGGGAATGACCAAGGCATAACGTCCGGCGGGAAATCATCAGACCCGCGACCAGGCGCCGATTTCGGCGCGGCCGATCACGACACTGCCCGATGCGACCACCTCATCGAGCACCCGAGACGGCAAAGTCTCGATGTCGATTTCGCCCTTCGCTGTGACGCCGAGGCGCTCCATGTCCGGCAGCAGCGTGGCAACCAGATCGGTAACCAGATGCACCCGGTCGATACCGGCTGGGCCGGAACCGATGACCGCCTCCAGGCGCATCGACGGCGGAGCTAGGCCGGCGGCAAGATAGGCGGCATGCAGTTTCAGACCCATGCTGGTCTCAGCACCGAGGCGGCGAATGGTCTCCATGCAAAGCGCGCAGCAACGGTCATAAAGCAAGGCCGGCGGCATCGACCGCGCGCCTTTCCAGTCAAGTTCGTGGAATATGATCAGACCGCCGGGTCGCAACTTGGCGGCCAGCTTGGCAAGCGCGGCGGCTGGGTCCGGCATGAATTGAAGCACATAGCGCCCGGCAATCGCATCGAACGGCTCGTCGAATGCCTTGTCGGTTGGGTCGACTTCCTCAAAGGACACATAGCTCAGGCCCAACTCCGCTACCCGATACCGGGCGACTTCCAGCGCCTTCGAAGACGTATCCGTCCCGATGACCGCACCGGCCGGGCCGACAATATCGGCAAGCAATATCGCGACATCGCCAGCGCCGGATCCAACATCAAGCACTCGCATGCCCTGCGCAATGCCCGCTTCGACGAAGAAACGCCTGGTGATCGAATCGATCAACCGCGCCTGCGTGGACAACCGCCTAAGTTCACCCTCGGAATGGCCAAGCGCATAAGGCATTTCGGTGTCGCTGGCCGCGTCAGCCTCGCTCATCACCACCCTCCATAGGTACGACAACACTTTACCGGCGCCAGGCTGACTGAACCAGAGCAGCAGGCCGTTCGCAAGCCGGCCGTCTGTAGGATCCCGCGAGCCCTCGTAGAATCATTTGCATGCAAATGTTTCCGGATCGCCTGATCCGGAAACCGAAACGCTGTTTTCGCGAAATCCATCCGATACATGGCAGGTGCATTACCCGGGCATCGAACGGCGGCCGAAGATAATCCTCGACCGCTGCCGTTCTTCAAGGGAGATGAAAATGTCGATGTTCGGAAATCTCGGTCGCTTCGGTGTGACCATCAGGCAGACCCACGCTAGGAACAAGGCGATCCGTGCGCTGAACAGCCTGCCGGCGCATGTCCAGAAGGACATTGGCTGGCCGGCATCGCCGCCTAACGATCCGCAAGCCGCACTTACCTCGCTGCTTCTGGGTACGCCGCGCTGATGACCTTCGCCGACAAATGCAAATTGCTCGGCATGCGCCGGGGGTCTCGCATGCCCCCGGCGATCATCAGCAACCGGCTGCGTGCCGCACTTTTACCGCGTCGCTGAGCACTGCGGCGCGGATCACACCACCGTGTAGACACAGCGTAAAACTTGACATTTTCGGCCGCGGTACGATGTTCGGAGATAGTGGGGGTTCTCTTAGTCGGCTTTGGCCGAAGTTCGTGTATTCGCATGCCAAGTTTGAAAAGCCACGTCGTGTCCTTCGTCCTGCGGCACAGCCGAAAGCAGGCGTTTGCCAGCCCGGAAAACCTGCAGCGCTGGATCGCGGCCGCGCGCAAGACCGAGAGCCACCAGCCCCCTGCCTCGCTGCATCAGCGTCTCGGCATCGAGATGCATACGGTCGATGGCTTCCCCGTCTATGAAATCGCTCCCAGGACCGGCGAGCAGAAGCGGATTCTGTACCTTCACGGCGGCGCCTATGTCTTTGAAATCACGCCCTATCATTGGCACCTGATCGCCGAAATGGCCGATCGGCTGGGCTTCGGCATAACCATACCGATCTATCCCATCGCCCCCGAACACGATTTCCACGCCATGTTCGGCATGGTTGGCGACGTCTACCGCCAGATGCTCGACGAGACGGAGGCTGAGGACATCGTCTTCATGGGTGATTCCGCCGGCGGCAACATGGCCGTGGTGCTGACCATGATGGCCGCGGAAGAGGCCCTGCCCCTGCCGTCGCGCCATGTGCTGATTTCGCCAGGCCTCGACATGTCGCTTTCCAATCCAAAACTCTTCGAGGCCGAACGCAACGACCCGTGGCTTGGCGTGCCCGGCGGACTTGAAGCGATCCGCATGTACAGCGCCGGCTTCGACCGCAGCGACTGGCACATCAGCCCGGTCTACGGCGATCTGTCGGTGCTGCCGAAAACGCTGCTGTTGACCGGCTCGCACGACCTGCTCAGTCCCGACAATCTGATCTTCGCCGAAAAGGCGCGTGCCGCCGGCGTCGAGGTCGATGTCGTCTACGAGGAAGGCATGTTCCACGTCTGGCCGTTGATCGATATGCCGGAATCACGCCGCGCCCGCCAACACATCGTAGCGTTTCTCAGCGAGAGCCCCTCGCCGATCAGGCAAGACACAAGGATAAGGTTCGAAGCGCCCTCCGCCGAGGCGGCGGAGTAGCGCTTTCTCTTCGGCCCTAGTCTAGTGGCGGATCAGAACTTGCCGGTTTCCCGGAACACTTCGAAGGTCGCGCGGATGTGGTCGGCGACAGCCTTGACCGGCGCGCTGGCGTCCGGCGCCACCACCATCGCCAGATTGTAGGTGCCGATGTCGGGCATGCCATCCTTCGGGCAGAGTTCGACCATGTCGTTGCCGAGAAACGACTTCGGCAGCGGCGCCACGGCGAGATCGGACATGATCGCGGCGCGCTGACCGGCCGTGTGCGCGCTCATATAGGCGATGCGGTAGTTGCGGCCTTCGCGGCCAAGCGCATCGAGCGCTCCGGCGCGCCAGGCGCACCCCTCTTCCCATAGCGATACCGGCAAGGGTTCGCGCAGATGCGCTGAGCCGCCCTTGGCACCAGCCCAGACGATCGGCTCGGTCAGCAGCACCTCGGCGCCGAGCGCGCTGGTCTTGTAGGAATTGGTCAGCAGCGTGAGGTCGAGCGCCCGGTCGTCCATGCGCCGGCGCAGATTGCTGCTCTGGTCGATGGTGACGTCGACGGCAATCGACGGATGCGATTGCGCAAAACGCTTCAGCACATGCGGCAGCACGCGCTCGCCATAATCATCCGGCGAGCCGAGCCGCACCACCCCGACGATCTCGGGAATGATGAACTTCGACACCACCTCGCGGTTGATCGACAGCAGCCGGCGGGCATAGCCGAGCAGCATTTCGCCGTCCGTGGTCAGCGACACCGAGCGGGCGTCGCGCGCGAAGACCGAGCGGCCGAGAATGTCCTCCAGCTTCTTGATCTGCATGGAGACGGCCGACGGCGTGCGGAACACGGCATTGGCGGCGGTGGTGAAGCTGCCGGTCTCGGCAATCGCCACGAAAGTGCGCAAAACGTCGAGATCGAGCAGTGGCAGCGGATGATTGAGCGGGGCGTTCATGGGAACCGACCTTCAATTTTTCTGATACAAAGCATCATTCCATTTCGTTTGATTGAACATCAGATTGGGAGGATAGTCAACTCCATCGAAGCAGGTAGCTGCCACAAGCAGCCATGAAACGACCACGACACAGACCTGCATTCGACACGAAATGAAGTTGAAACAAACCCGACGTAACCAACTCGTGGTCTGGCAGCCGCCAGACACCAAAGGAGAATGAAATGTCTATCCTGTCGTCCCTTGGTCGCATCGCGACCGAATTCAGCGCCGCCCGCGCCCGCTATCAGACCGAACGCGCCATCCGCTCCCTGCCGATCGAACTGCAGAAGGATATCGGCTGGCCTGAAGCTTCCGACACCAAGACCGGCACTCGCAATGGCGTCGGATCCTGGGCTGGAGCAAAGTAGATCGTGTGTACCATGTGCTGAAGGCCTGCCGCGCAGCCCGCCCGGCAGGCCTTCTCTGTTTTATTTGTAGGCAAATGAGTTTTGAAGCCATGTCGCCAGCGCATGACGCATATGAGCAACCCGCATAGCAGCCCGTATTTCCAATTAATGCCTTGTAAATAATCGCAAATTTCGAGCGCTGTGCCCAAATTTTCCGCATTCGGTGTCGCATTTCATATCAAGCGCTTCGCTTTTGCGATTTAGTTTTCCCTTACGCAAGCCTATATCAGCGTCAGCAAACGAGCTGCCCCACTCCATCAAGCGAAGGCGACCCGTCTGAGCAACAAATGGAGATGATCATGAAGCTTTTTGCACGCCTCTTTGCCCGCCGCGAAATGAACCTGACCACCGCTCTCGAGCGTCAGCGTCTTGCCAACACCATGCCCGGCCAGACCGGCGCCATGAATGCGGCGCGCCTCGGTTTCGTCGCCTGAAGATTTTTAGAGGCAGCGCATCCCTGCCGCTGCTTTAAGACTGTAACGCCGCCTGGCTCCAGCCAGAGCGGCGTTTTTGTTCTGCCTGCGGGCCTTGCGTTGCCCGTCCCTTGAACAGTTGAGTGTCACTTCCAGGGCTCGCTGCACGCGGATTGCCCATTTGCGACCCGTGTCGCAAATTTAATCTTGTCGCAGCGGCATAGCCGATTGACAGACATGGTTTTTCCTGATGTCGCTATGCTATTCGCGACATCCTGTTCGCGCCATGGCTGTGTGAGGTTCCCTTGAACGCCGTAAAGCATCCGATCAAGCGATCGTTTGTATTCTTCCTTGTTCCCGATTTCACCATGATCGCTTTTGCGACCGCGCTCGACCCGCTGCGCTCGGCCAATCGCATGCTTGGCTATGAGGCCTATTGCTGGCGCCTTGCCAGTATCGACGGCAAGCCGGTGCGTGCTTCGAACGGGGTCGAATGCGCGGTCAACACCTCGCTTGAGGATGAGCGCAAGAAGATGGCGGGCCCAGACCGCCCGAACATGGCCATCGTCTGCAGTGGCATCAATGTCGAGCGCTACCAGAACAAGTCCGCCTTCGCCTGGCTGCGCGAGGAATACAATCGCGGCGTCGCCGTCGGTGGCCTGTGCACCGGTGCGCATATCCTCGCCGCCGCCGGCCTGTTGTCCAACAAGCGCTGCGCCATCCACTGGGAGAACCTGCCGGGCTTTTCCGAGGCGTTCCCCAAGGCCAATGTCTTTGCCGACCTCTTCGAGATCGATCAGAACATCTACACCTGCGCCGGCGGCACCGCCGCGCTCGACATGATGCTGAAGCTGATCGGCGACGACTTTGACGAGAACCTCGTCAACCGCGTCTGCGAGCAGGTGCTGACCGACCGCGTGCGCAGCCCCACCGACCGCCAGCGTCTGCCGCTGCGCGCCCGCCTCGGCGTCCAGAACTCGAAAGTGCTGACCATCATCGAACTGATGGAAGGCAATCTTTCCGAACCGCTGTCGCTGATCGAGATCGCCGACCATGTCGACCTGTCGCGTCGTCAGATCGAGCGGCTGTTCCGCACCGAGATGGGGCGCTCCCCCGCCCGCTATTATCTCGAAATCCGGCTCGACCGCGCCCGGCATCTCTTGATCCAGTCGTCGATGCCGGTGGTCGAGGTGGCGGTCGCCTGCGGCTTCGTCTCGGCCTCGCATTTCTCCAAATGCTACCGCGAGCTCTACGCCCGCTCGCCGCAGCAGGAGCGCGTCGACCGCAAGCAGTTGCTGGCGGCCTGAGTAGGTGTTCGCATGAGTACGAGAATGACCCAACCTGAAAAACTGGCCGACCGGCGGAGCTTTCCCCTCGACGCAGAAAAATGGGTTGTGTTCATGGCGGCGCTCGACGCCCCGACGCGTGATCTTCCTCGTCTTAAGCGCTTGTTGAGCGAGCCAAGCGTCTTCCCGGCGCGGTCCGGCCCTTTTGCCGATGCTTCGGCCGCCTAGCGGCTGTCGAACATCCAGCTGCGGTCGCGCCACATCTTCTCGCCGACCAGGCAGTCGGCGGCGGGTCCCGCCTGCGCCAGTACCACTGGCGGATGCGCGGCTTCTTCCGCCGCCCATTGCGGCGAGGCCGGACCGGCGAGTTCCAGCACCAGCTTGCGGCGGATGGCTTCGGGAAACTGCGTCCAGTCGTTGACCGGGATCATGAAGGCTCCGGGACCACCGATGACGCAGTCGCTGTAGTAGCGATCAAGATTATTGACATCGTAGGCGCCAGAAAAACCGCCTCGGGTCATCAGCGGCAGGCCGTTGATGACGATGCCTTGCTTGATCAGATCGTCGCGGGTGAGGTTGACCGGTGCGCCCTGGTTGTTAGGGCCGTCGCCCGAAATGTCGATGACCCGCTTCGTCCCCTGGTAGCCGCTTTCGGCGAACAGGTCGTTGCCGAATTCCAGCGCGCCGGAGATCGAGGTGCGCCGCGCGCTGTTGGGGGGCTGCGCGGACAATTGCGCCACCACGCGCTCCGCATCCGTGCGGCTGGCGATCACCGTCCACGGCACGATGACGCGCTGCCAGGTGGTGCCGGCCCATTCGACATAGGTGACGGCGATCTTGCCATAGGCGCCATCGGCAATGGCCTGCAGCACATTGTCGTGCGTCAAGGCGGCTGCATAGCCGTGACGCTGGATCTCGAGTTCCTCCGGCGACATCGACAGCGACACATCGACGGCCAGCACCAACTCGACATCGACCGGCTCGTCCGCAAGGGACACTGGCGCCAGCCAGAGCGTCAGCGCGAACGCGGCGCAGCCTGAAAGGAAATGTCTTGCGCGAGCAAAAGCAGACATGCCGCAAGGGTAAGCGAGAATCGCTTGTTTAAAAAGAGAAAAGCCCGGCCATGAGCCGGGCTTTGCATTCACGCTGTTCCGCGCCCTGCGAGCACTCAGCTGCGCGGCTTCAAATTCTCCGGATCATAGAGCGGCTTGTAGCCGACAGCGGCCACTTCGACCGGATAGGTCTCGCCGAAATACTCGATGGTAAGCTTGCGGCCTTCCTGAGCATACGCCTTCGGCAGATAGGCGAGGCCGATGTTCTTGCCGATGGTCGGGCCATAGGCCATCGAGGTGGTGAAGGACCGCCGGCCGAGGTCGTCGACCAGCGTTTCGCCTGTCTTCGGGTCCATCACCGGCATCGTGCCGACAGGATAACGGGCAACGCCTTTCGCATCGACGTTTTCGGTCATCACCAGCGTGCACAGCATGGCCGGCTGGTTTTCGCGGGCACGGAACTCGACATGCCTGGCCTTGCCGCAAAAGTCGTTCTCCTTGACCTTCGGACGGGCGAGATCGGCTTCGAGCAGATTGTACTCGGTCAAAAGGTCGGCGTTCTGCAGGCGCAGGCTCTTCTCCATGCGGCGCGTGTTGGCGTAGGTCTCGACACCGAAAGGCATCACGCCGGTCGAGCGCAAGGCGTCCCAGACGGCCAGGCCGTCCTCGTAACGCATGTGCAGTTCCCAGCCCTGCTCGCCGACATAGGAGATGCGGAAAGCGGTGACGTCCTTGCCGCCGATCCTGACCGGCTTGATCGCCGCGAACGGGAAGTTCTCAACAGAGAGCCCAGCCGGATTCTCGACTACTTTCTGCAGGGTCGCCCTGGCGTTCGGACCCCAGATTCCGATGGTGACATACTTCTCGGTCACATCGGTGATGGTGACATCGAAGCCTTTGTCCTGCGCCGTGCGGCGCATGTACTGGAAATCGCGCGGGCCGGCATCCGCCCCGTCGATCAAACGACAGCGGTCGGCCATGCGGATGACGGTAAAGTCGGCGCGCACCATGCCTTCCTCGTCGAGGAAGTGGGTGTAGATGCCCTTGCCGATGTTGTTGTCGCCGCCGATCTTGGCCGCGCACAGCCATTCCAGCAGTGCGACATGGTCGGGACCTTCAATGTCGTACATGGCAAAATGCGACAGGTTGACGATGCCGCAATCCTCGCTCATGGCGAGATGTTCAGCATTGGAGACGCGCCAGAAATGGCGGTTGTCCCACTCGTTTGCGCGCACCGGCACCCGGTTGCCATACTTCTCCAAAAGGTGCTCGTTGGCGGCGTAGCCATGGGCGCGTTCCCAGCCGCCCAACTCCATGAAATAGCCGCCGAGCTCCTTCTCGCGCTCCCAGAACGGCGAGCGCCGGATGTTGCGGGCTTTGGAGAACGGCTCGCGCGGATGCACCGCCGGATTGTAGACCTTCATCGCCGTCTCGGTGCAGCGATCCCAGATGAACTGCTCCTTCGTCTGGTGCGGATAGAAGCGCGCATAGTCGATGGCGTGGTGGTCGATCGCGGTGCGGCCGTCGGTCATCCAGTCGGCGATCAGCTTGCCCATGCCGGGGCCGTCCTTGACCCAGATGGCGACGGCATACCACAGGCCCCGCACCTTCTGGCTTTCGCCCATCGACGGGCCGCCATCCGCCGTCACCTGCAGCAAGCCGTTGAAGGAATGGCTCTCATTGTAGCCGAGTTCGCCCAGGATCGGTGTCAGCTCCATGGCGCGTTCGAGCGGTGCCAGGATCTGCTCCATGTCGAGGTCGCGCTGCGAGGGCGAAAGCCGCGCCTGGTCCTTCTCCAGGAGGTCGCGCGGATGGCAAAGGCGCGGATTGGTCTCTTCGTAATAGCCCCATTCGATCTGCCCGCCCTCGGCCGTCTTGGGATCGCCGGTGTCGCGCATATAGGCCGAGTTTCCCTGGTCGCGCAGCAGCGGCCAGCCGATCTCCTTGCCGGTGCCGGCGAACTCGTTGTAGGGGCCAAAGAAGGTCAACGGATGGTCGATCGGCATGACCGGCAGGTCCTCGCCGACCATTTCCGCGATCAGCCGTCCCCAAATACCGGCGCAGACGACGACATAGTCGGCCTCGATGGTGCCGCGATCGGTCACCACGCCTGATATGCGGCCGTCCGTAACGACCAGCGACCGGGCCGACGTGTTGGCAAAGGATTTCAGCTTGCCCGAGGCTTCCGCCTGGTCGACCAGCTTGCCGGCGACGGTCTGCGAGCGCGGGATGACGAGACCGGCGTCCGGATCCCACAGGCCGCCCTGCACGATCTCTTCTTCGATGAGCGGAAATTTTTCCTTGATCTCAGCTGGTTCGATAAGGCGGGCGCGCGTGCCAAACGCCTTGGCCGAGGCGATCTTGCGCTTGATCTCTTCCATGCGGCTGTCGTCGCCGACGCGCGCGACTTCGAGGCCGCCGATGCGCGCGTAGTGGCCCATCTTTTCGTAGAAATCGATGGAGTAGAGCGTCGTCCAGCACGACAGGAAATCATGGCTGGTCGTGTAGCAGAAGTCGGAGGCGTGCGCGGTCGAGCCGATATCGGTCGGGATGCCTGATTTGTCGATGCCGACAATGTCATCCCAGCCGCGTTCGATCAGATGATGGGCGATCGATGCGCCGACAATACCGCCCAGGCCGACGATGACGACCTTCGCCTTTTTCGGAAACTCTGCCATTGCCCGCGACTCCAAAGTGATAAAGCGGGCGGACTATAGGGCCGAGCGATGGCGCTGATGAAGCCTGTTTGCGACATTGGCAAAAAGCCGAGCGACCAGACGGCAGAATGCTTCCCGTCCGGCGCCTTGGACGGTTCGCTTTTCGAGTGGGGGCTAACTCAGGCGAAGGCCCAGATGTCCTCGGCCTGGAAGCCGACCTGATAGCCTGAGGTCTTCAGCTTGACCACGACCTGGCCGATCTCGGCCGCGGGCAGCGCACCGACCTCGACCTTGATCATGCCGGGGCGGTAGCGCTTGAGGTCGAGCTGTTCGAAGACGATCCAGTCGGCGCCCTCGCAATCGACGAGGAAGGCGTCGATATGGGTGATGCCGTTGCGGTCGAGCAGCGTCTGCAGCGTTTCCGACGGCACCTCGATATCCCTGAGATGCGGGGCGAACTTGTTGAAATTGGCGTCGGCCTCGCCCCAGGCATTCTTGCCCGACATCAGATTGGTGTCGGTGACCGACGAGCAGCCGATGAACTCGATCGGCAGCGTACCTGCCTCGAGCGCGGCGGCATCGAAGGTGTGGACGGTGATCGTGCCCCTGGCCTTTGTCACCGCCACGGGCTCGATGATGAACCGGCTGGTGTCGGGATAGTTGGCGCGCAGCCGTTTCTGATTGTACGGGATCGGCTCGACCAGCATGGCCCGTGCACCGGGAATCCTGTGCAGCCAAGGTGTCACATCGTCGAACAGCGCGCCGTCGCAGGCGCCGACGTTGACCATCTGGAACGGTCGCGCTGCCCCACCGAAGCGCGCCTTCAGCGCCGCCTTGGCCAGGAATTTCGTGCCGCGCAGCGAAGGGCCGCGATCGAGAATGCCCTTGGGAAGACCAAGCGACAGGGCAACGCGCGCCAGGCTGGATAGCGAACTCATGACTTGTCTCCGGGAATGATTTGCATGGCAGCGCGATTCTGGCCGCGAGTGACGGCCGCCCACAGCGCCATGAACGGCGTCGCCAGCAGCAGGAATGGCGGGATCAGATGCGGGAAATAGATGCGCGTGTCGTGGATCGGGAAGACGGTGAACTTCGCCAGCGCACCGAGCACCAGCGCCGCAAACAGGATGCCGGCGCGGCGATCGAGGCGGAAGCCGGCGCGGGCGGCAGCAAACCAGCCGGCCAGTGCCAGCACCGACACGCCCACCCAGCTGTTCAGGCTGACGGCGCGCAACAGCGAGGTGGCAAACGCCCTGAGATAGGCCGTGACCGAGAATGGCGGCTCGAACCCGTCCATATTGTAGTGCTGTTCGATGCTGGAGAACCACAGATGCGGCCACCAGCCGGGATGATGCGCCCAGTGCGAGATGGCGAAGTAGGCAACGAAGGAAGCGGCAAAACCAGCCAGCGCACCCCATGCCCTCTGCCGGAACGCGACCAGCAGCACAGCGAAAATCGCAAGGAAAACAATGTTGTCCGGCCGCACCATGAAGGCGAGAAAGAGCAGGATCGCCGTCGCCACCTCGCGGCCGCGGACATAGGCATAAAGCCCACCCAGCAACAGCGCTGACGTGAGCAGATCCGGCGTCGAGGCACGCGCCGCATCGCCGAAATCGGCCATGATCAGCACCGCGCCGACGACAGGCGCCAAGGCCAGTGCCCCCTCGGATCGCAACCAGAGCAACGCAATCGCGCCGAACAGCAGAACGGAGAACACCGACACCAGGCGCATCGCCTCGACCGGCGACATCACCGCGCTCATCGTCGACAGGATCTCGGCATACAGAAACTTGATCCGGTACATGCCGAGCAGCGAATGGAAGTCGGCGGCATTCTCCGTCATGTGGCTGCGGAAGCCGCCGCCATCATCGGTCAGCGCCTTGTAGTCGCCCGCTGAAACGCCTGATTTGACAGTGCTATAGGCATAGTCGTGCAGCGCCTGGGCATCGGGATAGGTGCCCTCCTCTGCTATTGCGAGATAGGGCAGCATGTCCCAGTTGGCGTCTGGCATCACCCAGGCGGTGAACGCTGTAAAGAAGATGTAGAGCGCGAAGGCCGCCGCACCGATCGGTGCTGCCAACCGCGCATAGGTCCCCTCGCCCCACGCCAGACCGGCCGCGGTGAGCCGGTCGAGTGGGTTGTTCGGTGCGGGCGACCTGGTCAGCATTGTCGAACTCAGCGGGCTTCGTTTCTAACGGACTTGGCTTTTGACGAAATCCTTCACGATTCCCACGATGCCGCGCGACAGCAGGCTGTCGAAGGCATCGACGAAGCGGTCGACATGCTCGCGCTGGCAGATCAGCGGCGGCTCGAGCCGGATGACGTTGCGGTTGTATTCGGTGAAGGCGACGAGCACGTCATAGTCGCGCAACAGCAGCGCGCCGACGAAGCCCGACAACGACCCCTTCAGCTTGTCGTCGAGCACGCTGACGATCGGCCGCAGCACCATCGGTAAGGTCTGCGAGAAGTCGTGGAACTCCAGGCCGACCATAAAGCCTTTGCCGCGCACATCCTTGATGATCTTCGGGTATTTTTCCCTGAGCACCTGCAGCCGCTGCAGCAGATAGTCGCCGGTGACGGCGGCATTGTCGATCAGCCCCTCATCATAGAGCACGTTGAGCCCCTCGATCGAGGTGACGCAGGCCTCGCCCATGCCGCCGAAGGTAGCCATGGCATGGATCATCGCCGTCTTCGGCGTGCCATAGGCCTTCATGTAGACCTCGCGCCGCGCAATCATCGCGCCGACCGCCGCCTTGCCGGCGCCGAGCGACTTGGCCAGCGCCGTCACGTCGGGAATGACGCCGTAATGCTCGAAGGCATAGAAGCGGCCCGAGCGGCCATAGCCGCACTGCACTTCGTCGGCGACCCACAGCACGCCATACTGGTCGCACAGCGCGCGCAGCTTCTGCCAGTATTGCGCCTCTGCTTGGATGATGCCGCCGCCGCCCTGGATGGTTTCCAGCACGATGACGCCGACCTCCGGGTCGGAACGGAACAGGCGCTCGACCGCCTCGATGTCGGCAAACGGGATGCGGATCGTGTTGTCCGCCATCTTGAAGTCGGCGCGGTAGAGCTGGCCGTCGGTGATGCCCAGCACGCCCTTGGTCTTGCCGTGGAAGGAATTCTCGGCATAGACGATCTTCGGCCGCTTCGGGCCGGCGGCGCGCTCGGCGAGCTTCACCGCCGCTTCCATAGCTTCCGAGCCGGACGAGCCCAAAAACACCATGTCGAGATCGCCGGGCGAGCATTTGGCGATGTTGTGCGCAAGGGCGGCCGCGTATTGCGACATGAAGGCGATGGCGATTTCCTGGCGCTTCTCCTCCTGGAATTTCTTGCGTGCTTCCAGAATGCGCGGATGGTTGTGGCCGAAGGCCAGCGAGCCGAAGCCACCGAAGAAATCGAGGATCTTGCGGCCATTCTGGTCGATGTAGAACATGCCTTCGGCGCGCTCGATCTTGATCTTGTGGAAGCCGAGCAGCTTCATGAAATGAAGCTGGCCGGGGTTGAGATGCGCCTTGAACAGGTCGGTCATACGGGCGACATCCATCGCCTTGGCCTGCTCGACGCTGATCAGGTCGGGCTTGGCGATGGTGGCGGGCGACAGCGACGGCGCGCTGACCATGGTGCGCACGTTCGTCTGTTCGGGCTTGGCCATGACGGTCATTTCAATCTCCTGTCTGCACGCACGACCAGGATCGGGCGCAACGAAAGCTGTTTTGCGAGCCGCTATTCGGCGGGCACATGTTTGGTGGCGACAGCGTGACCGGCCTTCTTGGCGCGGTACTCGCTGTAGGCGGCGATCAGCATGTCCTCGTCGCGATACTGCGGCACCCAGCCGAGCTGACGCCCGGCCTTGGACACGTCGAGCACGCACTCCTCGTCGGCAATCAGATATTGCTCGGGATCCATGATCGGCATGTTCATCAGGTCGAGCAGGTCGAGCGTGCGCTTGACCGCCCAGCCCGGTGTCGGGATCAGGATCGATTTCGAGCCGGCGTGCCTGATCAGGTCGCCGAGCAGCTTCTTCACCGGCGGTGGGTTGAGTGAGCCGAGATTATAGGCCTCGTTGGGCACGCCGGCCTTCCAGGCCGCGCGGGCAGCTTCCGCACAGTCGAAAACGGAAATGAACTGATACGGGTTTTTGCCCGAGCCGATCATCGGCACGGGAAAATTCCAGTCGATCAGCTTGAACAGCTTTTCCAGGATGCCAAGCCGGCCGGGACCGATAATCAGGCGCGGACGAAACAGCGAGATCGACATGCCGCGCTTGCGCCATTCGGCCGCCAGTTCCTCGGTCCTCTGCTTCGACCAGCCATACTCGCCAAGCGGCGCGACCGGATGTTCTTCGGTCATCGGCTGGGTGACCGTGTGGCCGTAGATCATGTCGGTCGTGTAGTGGACAAGCTTGGCCGCGCCGGCTCTGTCCATCGCCTGCATGATGTGCTCGGTGCCATGGAAATTCACCGGGAAGAAAAAATCGTGCCGCTTGGCGCGCACCTGGATCGGCGACAGCATCTTGGCCGACAGATTGTAGACCATGTCGTCGGCTTTGAGCCCAACCGCGGCGACCGACGCCGGATCGGTGACGTCGCATTGGATAAAGCGGACGCTACGGTAATGCGGCAGGTCGCTCTTGACGATGTCGGCGACGACAACCTCTTCACCATCGGCCACAAGCTTCGGGGCAAGGTGGCGGCCGACGAAACCGTCACCGCCGAAAATCACATGTCTCATCGAACAGTCTCGTTTGCTTGGATCTTGTCGGGCGTGATGGAAGCCGTCTGGTCTTCATGCCCTCGCCCACTTTGGGCGATCAGCACCGTTCCGACGCAGATGAAGGCGATGCCGGCGATGCGCCAGCCATTGAGATCCTCGCGGAAGACGAAATAGGCGAAGATGGCGACAGCGACATAGGCGAGGCTGAGGAACGGATAGGCGAAGGAAAGCTCGACCTTGGACAGCACATAGAGATGCGAGGCCATCGAGATGACGAAGGTGCAGAGGCCCAGAAACACCCAGGGGCTGAAGACGATCTGCAACAGCTTGACGAGCGGATTGACGCCCTCGAACGAGATCGGCCCGAGCGACATCATGCCTTGCTTCAGCATCAGCTGTGCAGCAGCATTGGTCATGACCGTAAAGAGAATGAAGACGATGTATTTCATGTGTTCCAAGCCACCCCTTCACGCTTCCTATTACAAACCCGCAAACATTTCGTGAAGCCACAAGAATGTTTTGAGTGAATCGTGGATTTAACGATTCGGTAACCAAGAATTACTCGATTTTTATCTATTCCGCCGCCTCGACCGCACCTCGCCGCGTGTCCAGCTTCCTTGCCGTCCGCGCCCAGAAATCAGACATGAAGGCGGGATCGCGCAGTGCCTCCAGCCGTGGCCATTCGGCAAAGGACGAAGCGAAGACGTCGGCGCCCATGCGGGCGTCCTTGTAGGGGTTGACCGCGCCGCCGGCCTCGACCGCGATGCGATCGAGGTCCCGCAACAAGGCGAGCGTCGCTGCCCCCCTGTTGGGGAAATCCAGCGTCAGCGTGTAGCCGGGGCGCGGGAACGAGAGCAGGGCCGGCGAGCGGATGGAGCCGAAGCGTTTCAGCACGGTGAGGAACGAGCCCTGCCCGGCTTGCCTTGCAGCCGCCAGCAGTGCCGGCACGGCCTCGCGCGCCGCCGCTTCCGGCACCACGCTCTGGTGCTGGAACAGCCCTTTCGGCCCGTAAAGCCGGTTCCAGTCGCGCACGCCGTCAAGCGGAAAGAAGAAGCCCTGATATCCGGTCTGGCGCGCCACTGTTGCCCTGCCCTTCTTCCACCGATAGGCGGCGTTGAAAGCAGTCAGGAACGGCCGGTTGAGTACATTGAACGGCGGCTGGACCGGCACCGAGAGATTGCCGCCGGCACGCGAGGCGGCATGCGAGCCGTGCTCGGCGTGATTGCCTGACAACAGCAACCCGCGACCGCTGTTGCGGCCGCCGGCCAACTGGTCGATCCAGGCAACGGCGTATTCATTGGCCTGATCGGCAGCCTCGGCCAGGTCGAAAAATTCGCCGAGATCGCGAAACGGCGTCGCCTTTTCGACGATGTCGAGGGAAGGAACCCGCATCAGGCGGATCGAGGCCGACAGGATGAGACCGGTCAGCCCCATGCCGCCGATCGTCGCCGCAAACAGCCGCGCATTGCCCGATGCCGAGCAGCGATGGGTCTTGCCGTCGGACCTGAGCAGCGTGAAACTTTCGACATGGCAGCCGAAGGTGCCGCGCCGGTGGTGGTTCTTGCCGTGCACGTCATTGGCAATGGCGCCGCCGAGCGTAACGAACTGCGTTCCTGGAACGACCGCCGGGAAGAAGCCGTAAGGGGCAGCGTGGGCGATGATGTCGGACAACAGCACGCCGGCATCCGCCTCGAGAACACCGGTTTCGGCGTTGAAGGCGTGGATCCGGTTCAGCGATCGCATATCGACGACCGCGCCGGCCTGGTTCTGGCAGGAATCGCCGTAGGAGCGGCCATTGCCATAGGCAAGCAAAGACGCTGGCTTCGCCTGACCGCCCTTCAGCAGTGTGATCGCCTCATCGGCACCGATGGCGCACGGCGCCGGCGGTGTGGCAAGGCCAAAGCTCGGGAACCGCTCCATGGCCATGCCTACCAGCCCCCGATGACCAGCATCACCGCGCCGATCAGCACCACGATCTGGCTGCGCCAGTCGCTGATAATGAAGACGACCGGATCGTCATGCATCTCGTTGCGGCGTGCCAGGATCCAGACGCGCATGGTGAGATAAAGCACGATCGGCGCCAGCGGCCAGATCAGCCACGGATGCGGATAAAGCTCGCGCACGGCGACGCTGTCCATGTAAAGCGCCAGAACCAGCGCCGAGGAGAAGGCCGAGGCCATGCCGGCCTGGGCGACGATCTCCTGGTCTTCGGTGCGATAGCCGCGCCCGGCAATGCGCTCCCCAGGCGGAATGGCGGTGGTGCGCAGTTCGACGAAGCGCTTCACCAGCGCCAGCGACAGAAAGAAGAAGATCGAGAAGGCGAGCAGCCAGAACGAGACATCGACGCCGGTCGCCGCCGCACCGGCGATCACGCGGATCGAATAGAGGCCGGCAAGCGTCAGCACGTCGACCAGCAGCATGCGCTTGAACGACAGCGAATAGGCCGTGGTGACGACCATGTAGCCGCCGAGCACACCGAGGAATTGGATTGGCAAGAACAGGCTGGTGCCGATGCCGATCGCCAACAGCACGACGATCGCGCCGAGGCCGAACGGGATCGACAGTGCGCCGCTGGCGAACGGCCTGTTGCGCTTGGTGAGGTGCTTGCGGTCAAGCGCGAGATCGAAGAAATCGTTGAGGATATAGATCGCCGACGCCACCGCGCTGAATGAGACGAACGCCAGCAGGCATTCCCAGATCATGTCGGTGTTGAAGTATTCGTGCGAGAGCACCATCGGCACGGCGATCAGCGAATTCTTCAGCCACTGATGCACGCGCAGCATCTTGACGATGGTCCGCAAAGTCGGCTTCGGCACCGGTATCGTCTCGGCGCCATGTGCTGCTTGCCAGCGCGCGGCATGGCGGTCGGGTGCGACGACAATCGCGTTGCGCGCGGCGTCGAAGACCTGCAGGTCATGGCGACTGTTGCCGGCGTAGTCGAAGCCGCCATCGCCATAGGCCGCGATCAGCGAGGCACGCTTCCTGCCCGAGGTGAGATTGGCGAGGCCATCGGTGGCCAGCACCTGGTCGAAAATGCCGAGATGGGAAGCAATGGCGTCCGCGAACTTGCGTGGCGTACCGGTTGCCAGCACGATCTTGCGCCCCTCGCCGTGCTCGGTGCGGAGGCGGCAAAGCAGCACCTCGCGATAGGGCAACGATGCCGGATCGATGTCGATGCGCTGCGCGATCGCCTGCTTCAGCCGCGCCGGCCCGCCGGCGGCCCAGAACGGCACGAGGAAGATGTAGAGCGGGTTCTTCTTGAGAAGGATGAACAGCCCTTCCCACAACAGGTCGGTCGCGATCAGCGTGCCATCGAGATCGACCGCAAGCGGTATTGCGTTCCTGTCCGACCGCGCATCCATGTCCGTCCTGCCCTGCCAGCGTATGATCCGCAGAACGGATCTCGTTGCGCGCCGCGTTTCGGCGTCTTGAAGCTGGTATAGCCGGGAACGGCATAGCGAACGTTAAAACGCCCGGTTGTAGACGGCTGCCGCGGTGGTATTTCCGGCGTCATTGTTAAACAATCGCTACCGGAAACGATAAAAGGCCGAGCAAATTGCCCGGCCTTTCCTGTCATGCCGTCGGAATTACTTGATGCGGGCGACGCCACCCGAGATTTCGACCGTTTCCGAACCGGTCAGGGCTTCGAGGTCGCCGTTCGGCAAGGTGACGAAACAGCCATTCTGGCAGAACTCAACCGTTTCGCCTCCGGCCAGCGCGAGCTCGGTCTTGCTGCCGCCCTCCGTCACGACCAGCGTGCGGGTCTCGGCGTCCTTGTTGACCGCGCTCGCGGCATGGGCCGAGCCGATGGCGGCGACCAGGGCGACGGCAGCGACGAGAGACTTCCACATGGTGCAATATCGGTGTTCCCACCGCCTCTGTTGCATTTCGCAAGGCATTTTCGCCTTTGCATGGGAGCTTATATGAGATGGAAGCTGAACCGCAACTGAATGCCGCATTCATGCCGCAATTGGCTTTCGGCGGTTTGCGAGCGGCCCGTTGGTGGGCCGGCTGAACACAATACACCCTAGTCCGGATCGGGCTTGCGCACCTTGCGCCCTGTCTTGGCGGCTCGTTTTGCTTCGGCCGCGGCTTCCACCTTGGCCTGCTCCTGCTCAGCGAAGTCGGCCTCGATCTTGTCGTCGTCGGTCGGCCAGGCCTTGGGCTTGTGGGCATCGACGACGGCGCGCGGCGTCGACGGTATCTCGATGTGCTCGTCACTAAACTTTTCGAGGACGGCAAAACGAATGTCGTTCTGCGCGATGTTGCCGTTCATCACATCGGCCAGGAACACGCGGATCTCGAATTCGAGCGCTGCCGTGCCGAAATTGGAAAACAGCACGAAGGGTTCCGGGTTCTTCAGCACCAGCGGGTGGCTGCGTGCGATCTCCAGCAGGATGGCATGGACTCGGCTGACGTCGCTGCCATAGGCGACGCCGACCTTGATGTCGACGCGGCCGAGCTTGTTGCGGTGCGTCCAGTTGCCGACGGCGTTGTTGATCAGGTTCGAATTGGGCAGGATCACCGACTGCCGCTGGAAGGTCTCGATCTCGGTGGCGCGCACGCTGATCTTCTTGACCGTTCCGCTGACATCGCCGGCGACGATCCAGTCGCCGACCTTGAATGGCCGCTCAGCCAAAAGGATCAGGCCGGAGACGAAATTGGACACGACATTCTGCAGGCCAAAACCGATGCCGAGGGAAAGAGCGCCGGCGACCAGTGCAAGACTGGATAGGTCGATGCCTGCCGCCGAGATACCGACGAGTGCCGCAAGCGCGACGCCGGCATAGCCGACCGCCAGCCGGATCGAGTTGCGCACCCCGGTATCGACCTTGCCGCGCGCCATCACCGAACCGTCGAGCCAGCCCTGGAACCAGCGCGTCAGGAAATAACCGATGACGAAGACGACGATGCCCGAAAGGATGCCGGTGACCGAAATCGTCACCGAGCCGATATTGATCCCGGTTGCGAGCTTGTAGGCCCAGGCCTCGATGTCACCGGGCTGGAAGCCCCACATCAGCAGGATCAGCGGCAGGAACACCAGCACGATCATCAGATTGATGGCGACACTGACGACAAGGCCGAGCTGGTCGAGTGCCGTGTCCTCGTAGCTGGAATTGGCCGACAGCCAGCGCCCGACAGAGGTGTTGGCGAAAGCGCCCTCCTCGCCGATCGCGCGCGCCGACAGGAAGCCGATATAGGCGGTGATCAGCGCCGTGCCGGTAACGACCACCTGCAGCGAGACGAACAAGGCAAGGCCGATATAGCCGAGCAGCGCGGCGACGATGGTGAAAACACCGAGCGCAAGCGATGTGTAGCGCAGCCATGCCGGCCACGGCCGCCAGCTTCCGTCACGCGCCTTGAACGGCCTCAGCATCGCCATCAGGATCAGGATGACGCCGACGATGATGGTTGCGCCGAAACTGCGGGCGATGGTCAGCGACAGCGGCGAACCCATCTTGTCGTTGATGATCGACAGGAAGGTGTTGACGCTGATGACCACGGCCATGGCGGTGGCCAGGCGCACCAGCCAGCGCGCCGGCCCCGTTTCGACCGGGATGAGGCGCCAGTTCGGCAGCCGCGGCGACAGCGCCGCATTGGTCAGCCGGTTGACGCAGAACACCACCCCGATGACCGTCGCCAGCGCATTGAGGAAGAGACCAATATCTCCCCGCAACACGTTGTAATAGTTGAAAAAGAAGATGGTCGAGCCGAGAAAGGCGCCAACCGCCAAGGTCGGCAGCAAGGTCGACCAGAAGGCCACCGACAGGCGGCTGAGGTAGGACGGGTCTTCATTGGTGGGGTCGGCTTCGAACACGCGCCCGAACAGGCGCCTGCCGCCGACCAGCAGCACCAAGGCAAGCCCGAGCGCCACGAAGGTCGCCGCCAGTATGGCCTGGAACTTGAACTTGAACGCAAAGCTCAGCCAGGACGACACCGCCTTGTAGAAATTGCCGAATTCGTCCCTGGCGTCCGAGAAGACCTGCGGGCTCAGTGCATCGGACAGCACGTAGCGCTTGGTCAAAAGGTTGCGGAACAGCGCGCTGCGCATGTTGCCGATCTTGTCGATCAGCCCGCTGATGCGGATCGACAGGTTCTGCGCGCTGGCGACGACCGCGTTGATCTCGGCCTTTTCCGACGCCAGCGCCTGGCGTTCGCCGGTCACGATGTCAGGCTCCTGCGGCTGGCCGGCCGCCGGCGGCGCACCCAGCATCTCGATCCGATTGTTGATATCGGTGAGGCGCGAACGAAACGCCAGCGCACTGGTGAGCGCCGCGCGAGAGAGATCCTCCAGTTGCAGGCGGATATCCACCAGCGAGGCATCGTCCTCCCCGTCCTGCTGTATTTTCTTTTCGAGATCGTCAGTCTTGGCCGTCAGGCCCTGGATGACTTTCTGCTGATCGGTGATCAGTCCGGCGGCGCCCTGGCCGAGTGCTTGCGCCATCGCGTCGAACGAAGGCGGCGCCGAAACTATAAGCGCGAGGATCAAAATGAAGCGAAGCAATCGAAAAAGCATGATTTGTTGGCGACTCACCAGCGGCAAAGGCATTCAAAGAGCCTGTCCTTGATAAAGACGGCGATATCACGGGGCAAGTCGTCGTGGCCATCGCTGGCCAATCCCATCCCAAGCGTCGGCCAGCCGAAAGGCAATGGCGCAATATTGGCTTTGCGGATGCGGCCTGCTCTATAGTCTGCCGCATCGCCCGAACCGGATGACAATGATGGCAGAGTACTCGGCCTTTTCGCTGCTCGCGAATGCGCTCAAGGGAAACAAGGACTGGAAGCCGGCCTGGCGCAAGCCGGATCCGAAGGCGTCCTATGATGTCATCATCATCGGCGGCGGCGGTCATGGGCTGGCCACCGCCTACTATCTCGCCAAGGAACACGGCATCACCAATGTCGCCGTTGTGGAAAAGGGCTGGCTCGGTTCCGGCAATGTCGGCCGCAACACCACGGCTGTGCGCTCGAACTATCTGCTGCCGGCCAACACCCGCTTCTACGAACATTCGATGAAGCTGTGGGAGAACCTGTCGCACGAGCTCAATTACAACGTCATGTTCTCGCAGCGTGGCTGCCTGAACCTGGCCCACACGCCGGCCCAGTTCGACGACTACGCCAGGCGCGGCAACGCCATGCGTCATCTCGGCGTCGACGCCGAACTGATGACGAAGGCTGAGATCAAACGTCTGATCCCGGCGCTCGATATCTCCGACAGCGCACGCTTCCCGGTGGTCGGCGGCCTGATGCAAAGGCGCGCCGGCACCGCCCGCCATGATGCGGTCGCCTGGGGCTATGCGCGCGGCGCCGACCGTCGCGGCGTCGACATCATCGAAAACTGCGAGGTCACCGGCTTCCTGCGTGACGGCGACCGCATATCAGGCGTGTCCACCTCGCGTGGCGACATCCGCGCCAAGAAGGTGGCCGTTGCGGTCGCCGGCAGCACCGGACGCGTCATGCAGCTGGCCGGCATCGAGACGATGCCGATCGAGAGCCATGTGCTGCAGGCCTTCGTCACCGAATCGCTGAAACCCTTCATCGACACTGTCGTCACCTTCGGCATGGGCCATTTCTACATGTCGCAGTCGGACAAGGGCGGCCTCATCTATGGCGGCGACATCGACGGCTACAACAGCTACGCCCAGCGCGGCAACCTGCCCATCGTCGACGAGGTGATGAGCGAGATGCTGGCGCTGTTTCCGGGTCTTGCCCGCGTGCGCATGCTGCGCTCCTGGGGCGGTGTCTGCGACATGTCGATGGACGGCTCGCCGATCATCACCACTGGTCCCCTGCCTGGCATGTATCTCAACTGCGGCTGGTGCTATGGCGGCTTCAAGGCGACGCCGGCTTCCGGCTGGTGCTTTGCCTGGACCATCGCCAAGGACCAGCCGCACGACCTCAACGCGCCCTTCACGCTCGACCGCTTCCACCGCGGCCTGGTGATCGACGACAAGGGCCAGGGTGCAAACCCGCGGCTGCATTAGGCATTAGGTAGAGTCCAATGTTGATCACTTGCCCCTATTGCGGCCCGCGCGACGTCATCGAGTTCACCTATCAAGGTGACGGCAACCGTGAGCGTCCCGACCCCGCCTCGCAGAATTTCGAGGCGTGGAATGCCTATGTCTATGACCGACTGAACCCGGCCGGCGATCACAACGAGATCTGGCAGCATTCCGGCGGTTGCCGCACGCATCTGCGGGTCGTGCGCAACACGCTGACGCATGAGATTTCCAGCGTTGCCTTCGTACGGGGCGATCATGGGCGCGGCGATCATGGCTCGGCCGCGCGCCGCAAGGCGGAGGACAAGGCATGAGCCCGCGCCGCACCGACACTGGCGGCCGCGTCGACCGGCTGAAAACCATCCGCTTCACCTTCGACGGCGCGCCCTATACCGGCCATGCCGGCGATACACTGGCATCGGCACTGCTGGCCAAGGGCGTCACGCTTTACGGACGTTCGTTCAAATACCACCGCCCGCGCGGCCTGCTCACCGCAGGCGTCGAGGAGCCCAACGCCCTGGTGACGGTGCTGAAGGGCGAGGTCCGCGAGCCCAACATTCCGGCGACCATGGTCGAGATCCATGACGGGCTGGTCGCCATCAGCCAGAACCGCTTTCCCTCGCTTGCCTGGGACATCAATGCCGTCAACCAGCTCGGCGGCAAGATCCTGTCGGCCGGCTTCTACTACAAGACCTTCATGGGACCGGTGTTCGGTCCGCTCAAAGGCACGCGCTTCTGGATGTTCTGCGAGCATTTCATCCGCCGCGCCGCCGGCCTCGGCAGTGCCGGATCGGCAAAGGACCCGGCCCGCTACGAACGCATGAACGCCTTTTGCGACGTGCTGGTGGTCGGCTCGGGCCCCGCCGGGTTGATGGCCGCCAAGGCCGCCGCCGATCAGGGCGCGCGCGTCATGCTGGCTGATCTCGAGCCGCGCTTCGGCGGATCGGCCAACTGGTCGGATGAGACGATCGATGGCGCGCCGGCCACCGATTGGGCGCGCCGCATCGTCGCCCAGCTCGAAGGCCGCGACAATGTCCGACTTCTGCCGCGCACCACGGTGTGGGGCTACTACGACAACAACACGCTTGCCGCGCTCGAACGGGTCAGCGACCACAAGGAGCAGCCCGCCAAGGGCGAACCGCGCCATCGCAATTGGGCGATCCGCGCCAAATCCGTGGTCCTGGCCACCGGTGCTTTCGAGCGGCCGCTGATCTTCCCCGGCAATGACCGGCCAGGCGTGATGCTGGCGCATGCCGCCGAGCGCTATGCCAACGAGTTCGGCGTGCTGCCGGGCGAGCGGATCGCACTGTTCACCAACAATGACAGCGCCTATCGCGCGGCCGTCGCCTTGAAGAAAGCCGGTGCCGCGGTCGTCGCCATCGCCGATGTCAGGCCGGAGCTTTCCGCCGAAATGCGCAAGCTGGCCGCGGAAGCCGAGGCCGAAATCTTCGCTGGCCATGCTGTCGTCGCCACCGAGGGCGGCAAGGCGCTGTCCGGCCTCAAGCTGCAACGCTTCGACATGACCAATGGCGCGCTCATCGGCGATGCGCGCAGCATCCATGCCGATTGCCTGCTGATGTCAGGCGGCTGGTCGCCGACCATTCATCTGGCCAGCCAGGCCGGCGCCAAGGCGGAATGGAATGCCGCGCGGCAAGCCTTCCTGCCGCCAAAGCCGACACAGAGCTGGATCGGCGCCGGCGCCTTCACCGGCAGTTTTTCCACCACCGAAGCCTTCGCCGAAGGCCGCGCCGCCGGCATTGCCGCGGCCGGTGGACAGAGCACGCCTTCTGTATTGCCGATGGTAGAATCCGTACCCGGCGATCCCGATCCCGCCCCGGTGTTCGAGATCAGGGCCAAGGGCAAGAGTTTTGTCGATTTCCAGCACGACGTCACGGCCGAGGACGTGCGGCTGGCGCACCGCGAAGGCTTCGTCTCGGTCGAGCATCTGAAGCGCTACACCACGCTCGGCATGGCGACCGACCAGGGCAAGAGCTCCAACGTGCCTGGCCTTGCCATCATGGCCGAAGCGCTGGGCAAGCCGATCCCCGAGGTTGGCACGACGCGCTTCCGGCCGCCCTTTGCGCCGGTGTCGATCGGCTCGCTGGCGGCGGAACGCTTCGGCGACCTGAAGCCCGAGCGGCTGACGCCGATGCATGACTGGCACCTCGCCAATGGCGCGACGATGTACTCCGCTGGCCTCTGGTATCGGCCGATGATCTATGGCCATGCGGGCGAGACGGTCGAGCAGGCCTATGTGCGCGAAGCCAAGGCGACGCGCGAAAGCGCCGGCATCGTCGATGTCTCGACGCTGGGCAAGATTGCCGTGCAAGGCCCTGATGCGGCCGTCTTCCTCGACCGCGTCTACACCAACATGTTTTCGACGCTGGCCGTCGGCAAGGCCCGCTACGGTCTGATGCTGCGCGAGGATGGCCTCGCCTTTGACGACGGCACCACATGGCGGCTCGGCGAGCAGGATTTCCTGATGACCACCACCACGGCCAACGCCGGCAAGGTGATGCAGCATCTGGAATATTTCCTCGACGTCATCTGGCCGGAGCTGAAGGTCCACGTCACCTCGGTGACAGACGAATGGGCAGGTGCCGCGATCGGCGGGCCAAGGGCCAGGCAAATCCTCGCCACCTGTGTCACCGGCACATCGGTCGACAATGCCACCCTGCCCTTCATGGGCATCGTGCGCGGCGAGATAGCAGGCGTTCCGGTGATGATCTGCCGGCTCTCCTTCTCTGGTGAAATGGCCTTCGAGGTCTATTCCGGCGCCGGCCACGGCAGCCATGTCTGGGAAGCACTTGTCGAGGCAGGCAAGCCGTTCGGGCTGGTCAGCTACGGGCTCGAGGCGCTGGGCACGATGCGCATCGAAAAGGGCCATGTCACCGGCGCCGAGATCGACGGCCGCACCACCGCGCGCGACCTGCATCTCGACTGGATGCTGTCCAAGAAGAAGCCGTTCATCGGCTCGGCGATGATGGACCGCGAAGGCCTGATCGCGTCCGACCGGCTGGAACTGGTCGGCCTGATCGCCCTCGACAACCGGCCGCTCAACGGCGGCGCGCACATCGTAGAAGAGGTCGACGAAGCCAATCCGCACGGCTCGATCGGTCACATCACCGCCTGCTGCTATTCGCCGGCGCTCGGCAAGCACATCGCGCTGGCGCTGGTCAAGGGCGGCAAGGCACGGCAGGGCACACGCGCCCATGTCTCCGATCCGTTGCGCAACCGGTTCGGACCGGTCGAGATCGTCTCCAACCACTTCTACGACCCGGACGGGAGCCGCATGCATGGTTGAGCGCCAATCACCGCTTGAACCGGAATTTCACATCGGCTCGCACGGCAATTTCGAGCATGGCGTCGAGATCATCCTGACCGAGACACGGCCGGGCTCGATCGTGCAGCTCGCCGCCTGGCCGGGCGAAGAGAAGAAGCTGATATCAGCCATCCGCACCGTCGCCGGGCTTGCTCTGCCCGATGGCGCCGGCGGTGGCCTGAGCGACGGCGTGAAGTCGGTGTTCGGCTTCGCGCCAGGAAAATTCACCGTCGCCGACGAGGCCGAAGGTCTGGCCACGGCCTTTGCCAAGGTGGTGACCCCGGCCATCGGCACGGTCACCGACCTGTCGCATGGCCGCACCGCCATCCGCATTGCCGGGCCGAAGGCCGAATGGGTGCTGGCGAAATTCTTCGCCATCGACTTTTCGCTGCCGGCCTTTCCCGTCGGGGCTGGCCGCTCGACCACCCATCACGACGTCTTCGCCCAGATCCAGCGCACCGGCGCCGACCAATTCGACATCTATGTCTTCCGCTCGTTCGCGCGCTCGTTCTGGAAGACGCTCTGCCACGCCAGCGAGGAAGTCGGCTACGAGGTGCAATAGGACCCGCCCTGTCGACCAGCTAGGCCTGCTGCGCGACGGCGTGCCAATCGGCGTTCTGCAACACGACGCGATAGCCGTCGCAATCCTCGAAGGTGACCCCTTGCCTGTCCCAGTAGGGATTGAAGGACGGCACGGTGGCATAGCCGTGATCCTTCATGCGCTGCACGGCGGCTTCCCAGGCGTCACGATCCGGCATGTAGAAGACGACCAGATTGTCCGCTGTCGGCGCCCTGCCGGCGTCGTGGCCATGGGCGTGGGTGAATTCGAAATGATAGACGTCACCGGGCTGCCCGAGCATGACGCCGTCGAAGCCGTCATGGCCGCTGAAGCGAAACAGCTCCTGGAAACCAAGACCATCCCGATAGAAGCGGATGACCGCGGCAAGATCGTTCGTCGGCCGCGCCACGCGCAGGACGAGATGAGGTGTCATTGGGCGTCTCCTTTTTGGGTTGGATGCGAACCGGGCTGGGCTGCCTGCGGGGCAATCGTGCTTGCCCATTGCGTTACGACGAGCCCGGCTATGATGAACGCAAGTCCGGCGAAGCGGGCAATATTCACCGGCCGATGGGCAAAGCTCATCAAGGCGAAATGATCGATGACCAGCGAGGCGACCATCTGGCCGGCAATAACGGCAACGATGAAGCTCGCGGCACCGAGTCTCGGCGCCAGCAGCAGTGCGGCGGTGATGTAGACCACGCCTGCCGCGCCGCCGATCCAGATCCACCACGGACCTTTGAGCGCCATCCCGACGGAAGGAACCGGCAGCCTGAAGGCTATCATGACCGGGACGATCAGCACGACGCTGACACCCAGCGAGACGAAGGTCGCCCACAGCGGATGGCCAAGCAGGCGGCCAAGCATGGCGTTCGCCCCTGCCTGGAAGGGCACGGCGGCCCCCGCCAGCAAGGCGGCGACCAGAAAGGAAAAGGCGCTGGGCATGCGATTGTCTCCATATCGATCATGCCGAGATAGACCATCACGTTTACATATGGAAATTCGATCATCTCACACATACTATGCATGAGATGAATAGTCTCGCTGGTATCGATCTCAACCTCCTCGTCGTGCTGGAGGCCTTGCTTGCCGAACGCCACGTCTCGCGGGCGGCAATACGCTTGAACAAGAGCCAGCCAGCCGTCAGCCATGCGCTCGCCAGGTTGCGCCACCTTCTCGATGACCCGCTGCTGGTCAGGCGGGCGGGTGGCCTCGAGCCGACGGCACGCGCCATGGAAATCGCGCCGGCCCTGACCGAAGCGCTCGACCGCATGCGGCACCTCCTGGCACCGGCCGGCTTCGACCCGGCGACGGAGCGCCGAACGTTTCGGCTCGCCATGTCGGACTATGGCGCCGCCGTCATCCTGCCGGCCCTGCTGCCGCTCCTGCGGGCGCGGGCGCCGCATGTCGACCTCGTGGTCAGCCAGGCGAGCCGCGAGGTGATGGCTTCGCAAATCGTCGACGGCGAGAGCGATCTTGCCTTCGGCGTCTTTCCAGACCTCGATCGATCCGTGCGCTCGCATCGGCTGTTCGACGAGCACTTTGCCTGTCTCGCCGATGCGGCAAGCCTTGGCGCCGAGAAGGCGATGGATCTGGCGACCTATCTGGGCCGGCCGCACGCGCTGGTCGATTTGCGGCCCGAGCGTCAGAGCGAAGTCGACAAGGCTTTGGCCGAACTGGGCCACAAGCGGCGGCTCTGCCTCGTCATCC
Source organism: Mesorhizobium loti (assembly GCA_014189435.1). NCBI lineage: Bacteria > Pseudomonadati > Pseudomonadota > Alphaproteobacteria > Hyphomicrobiales > Phyllobacteriaceae > Mesorhizobium > Mesorhizobium loti. The sequence continues at coordinate 1,883,548 of CP050293.1, read as the reverse complement.
CGCATTGGGGCGTGGCGCCGCGCCTGATCGCCGGCACCGACCTGGTGCTGACCGTTGCCAGCCGGATACTGCCGGCGCCGGACAACGGGCTTTGCGTGTTCGCCCCTCCCTTCGAGATTCCGGCCTTTGAGTTCACGCAGATCTGGCACAAGCGGCGGGACGGTGACCCGGCACACCAATGGCTGCGATCGCAGCTTCAGCATCTGCTTGACGGTTGAATGGTCGGGCGGCGCACAATGTGTTCTGGCATCAACGCCAGCCGGCTCTGCCGCTAGAGAATCGCGCCGCGGACGCCCATGGTGGGGAAACGTGGCCGCCCAACCGGCCCAAGGGATAGAAATCCCGTCTCACAGTCGGCACATTCGTTTGGTTCGAACATCTCCATGACCGCAGAACTATCCGCCGGCGCCACGGATCGCGCCGATGTGCCGGCCAGAGCCTTGCTCCTGCTGCCGCTCACGGTCGCCTGCGGCGTGTTCATGACCAGCCTCGACCAGAATGTCGTGGTGACGGCGCTGCCCGGCATCAGCGAAAGCCTCGGCCGTCCGCCCAGCCAACTCGGCCTGCTCATCACCGTCTATGTCGCCAGCCTGATCATCTCGATGCCGCTTGGCGGCTGGGCCGCCGACCGCTTCGGCCTGCGCAACGTCTACTGCTTTGCCTTGCTGGTGTTCGCCGCCTCGTCGGCGCTCTGCGGACTGTCTGATAACATCTGGATGTTGGTCGGCGCGCGTGCGCTGCAAGGCTTCGGCGGCGCCTTGATGGGCACGCTCGGCCAGGTCGTCATCCTGTCGACCTTTCCGCGCAGCCGCACGCTCAAGATCAACATGTATGTCTCGCTGGCCGGCCAGTCCGGACCGCTGGTCGGCCCGCTCGTCGGCGGCGCGCTGACCACCTACATTTCCTGGCGCTGGATCTTCTTCATCAACGTGCCGTTCGCGCTGGCGGCGGCAATTCTTGCCGCCTCGCTGTTTCCGACGATGACCAAGCCGGTGCGCACGCCGTTCGACTTTCCGGGCTTTCTGCTGGTTGGCAGCGGCATGGTGCTGCTGGTCTTCGGTATGGATTCTGCTTGCCGCCAAAGACGCTGCCGGCGGTATCATCGCCGGCGAACTGGCGCTGGCGCTCGTCATCCTGACCATCGCCTCGTTCTACTGCCTGCGCGTGCGCAATCCGCTGCTCGATCTCAAGCTCTTGCGCATCCGCACCTTCCGCATTTCGTTCCTGACGGGTGGCGGGCTGGACACGATCGGCCTCAGCTCCGTCGTCTTCCTGTTGCCGCTGATGTTCCAGCTCGGCTTCGGCATGAGCGCGGTGCAGGCGGGATCGCTGACCTTCGTCGCCGCGGTCGGTTCGGTGGCGATGCGCTTCTTCATGCCGCGCGTCCTTAACCGCTTCGGCTTCCGCCGCGTTCTGGTGTTCAACACGCCGATCGTCGCCGCCATGGTCGCCGGCTTCGCCCTGATGCAGGCGACCACGCCCGTGTGGATCGTTCTTGCCTACATCTTCGTCTTCGGCGTCTTCCGCTCCGCGCAATGGGCCTCGACCGGCAACCTCGCCTATTCCGACATCGCGCCCGAGCAGCTCGCCCGCTTCAGCGCGCTTTACTACATTCTGTGGCAGCTGGCGGTGGCGATCAGCGTCGGCCTCGCCGCCGCGGCGCTGTCGTTTCTGGCCGGAGGCGGGCCAGCCGTCGCCGACGACTTCCGCATCCTGTTCGTGATCGAGGGCGTCATCACGCTCTGCGCATTGCTCGCCTATCTCAAACTGACGCCGCAGGACGGCGCCCATGTCAGCGGCCACGGCGCCCAGATGAATACCGAATAGTGCATGTCGGCCGACTGGCCAGAGCAGCCGCTATTCGCTGAACGTCACCCACTCTTCCAGTGGCACGCGGTCGGTGCGGAAGGTGTTTTCCGGTTTTGACGTGTCTTCATGGCCAAGCGCCATACCGCAGACGACGATCTCTTCGTCGGGAATGTCGAGCACCGGCCTGATCTGCCGGTGATAAGGCGCGAAGGCCGCTTGCGGACAGGTGTGCAGACCCCTGCCTCTAGCTGCGACCATGATGTTCTGCAGGAACATGCCGTAGTCGATCCATGAGCCCTGGTTGAGCCGGCGGTCGATGGTGAAGATCATGCCGATCGGCGCGTCGAAGAAGACGAAGTTGCGGTCGTGCTGGGCGCGCATCTTGTCGACCTCGCGGCGACCGATGCCGAGCGCGCCATAAAGGCCGAAGCCGTTGGCGCGGCGGCGGGTCAGATAAGGCTCGAAGAACTGCGTGGGATAGTAGCGATACTCGTCCCAGTCGGCTTTTTCGGCGCGAATGCCGGAATTGAGAATGGCGTCTGATATCCGCTGCTTGGTCTCGCCCTTGGTGACGTAGACCTTCCACGGCTGCATGTTAGTTCCCGATGGAGCGCGCGCCGCGACCGCCAGAATGGCGCGGATCGTATCGTCGTCGATCATGTCGGGTAGAAATGCGCGCACCGAGCGGCGCGACAGGATCGCCTCGTCGACAATCTCGGCATCGCCCGCAATTCGGGTGTTGTTTTTCAGCATGGGCCGTCCCTTAACCCTCGTCTCGACCAGACGTCCCCACTCGCCGTTCGTGCCCGAGCCTTTGCATGAACCGCCAAAATCGCGCAAGCAAATCTTGTGCATCCGTGAAAATCCACTTGATTTTTTCATGAGCTTCATTTCTCATGAAATTTGACCGGATTTTTTCATGAAGTGAGCGTTTTGGCTTCGCCTACAGCAAGAACATTGCAGGGACCTGACGAACGCGTGCTGGCCGGCGATATCAGGGCCTTGCGCAGGGGGCGCGGGCTGACGCTCGCCGAGATCGGCCTGAAGCTTGGCCGTTCGGTCGGCTGGGTCAGCCAGGTCGAGCGTGGCCTGTCGACGCCGTCGCTCAGTGATCTCAGAGCATTTGCCGAACTGTTCGGCGTGCCGATCAGCCTGTTCTTCAGCCATGACGTGCCTGTCGAAAGCGAGCGCGGCGTGGTTGTGCGTGCCGGCCGGCGCCGCACGCTTGGCACAAGCGAATCCGGCCTGGTGGAGGAGCTTCTGTCGCCCGATCTCGGCGGTAGCTTCGAGATGGTACGTTCGGTCTTCGCGCCGGGCGCCGAACTGAAGATCGAGGCGCAGCGGCCCACCGAGGAAGCCGGATACGTCGCGTCCGGACTGTTCGACATCGAGATAGCAGGCATCTGGCATCGGCTTGGCGAAGGCGACTCCTTTCGCTTCGAAGGCAAGCCCTACCGCTGGCGCAATCCGGGTGCGGAGCCGGCAATTGTCATCTGGGTGGTTTCGCCGCCGGTTTACTAAGTCAGGATTTGGGAGAAGAACATGGCGGGTTTGCCGAGCACGGCGCGCGTGGTGATCATCGGAGGCGGCGCCGTCGGCACCTCCTCGCTCTATCATCTCGCCAAGGCGGGTTGGACCGACTGCGTGCTGCTCGAAAAGAACGAGCTGACCTCCGGCTCGACCTGGCATGCCGCCGGCAACGTGCCGACCTTCTCTTCGTCCTGGTCGCTGATGAACATGCAGCGCTATTCGACCGAGCTTTATCGCGGGCTGGCCGACGCGGTCGACTATCCCATGAACTATCACGTCACCGGCTCGCTGCGCCTTGCTCATACGAAAGAGCGCATGCAGGAATTCCAGCGCGCCAAGGGCATGGGCCGCTACCAGGGCATGGACATCGACATTGTCGGCGTCGACGAGATCCAGCGCCGCTATCCTTTCATCGAGACGCACGACCTGAAAGGCGCGCTCTACGATCCGAGTGACGGCGACATCGACCCGGCGCAGCTCACCCAGGCGCTGGCCAAGGGCGCGCGCGACATGGGCGCGAAGATCATCCGCTTCTGCCCGGTCACAGGCGTGCGCCGTGAGAACGACGAATGGGTGGTCGAGACGGCACAAGGCGAGATCCGCTGCGAGATCGTCGTCAATGCCGCCGGCTACCGCGCCGCCGAAGTCGGCCGGATGTTCGGCCGCGACGTGCCGATGATGGTGATGAGCCACCAGTACATCCTGTTCGAGGAGATCCCCGAACTGGCGGCATGGTCGAAAGAACAGGGCAAAAAGCTGCCGCTGCTGCGCGACGTCGATACCTCCTACTACCTGCGCCAGGAAAAGAACGGCATGAATCTCGGCCCCTATGAGCGCAATTGCCGTGCGCACTGGGCGACCCACAACGATCCGATGCCGGAGGATTTTTCCTTCCAACTGTTCCCCGACGATCTCGACCGGCTGGAACATTACCTGGCCGACGCCGTCGCCCGCGTGCCGATCCTTGGCACCGCCGGCCTGTCCAAGGTCATCAACGGGCCGATCCCCTACACGCCGGACGGCAATCCGCTGATCGGGCCGATGCCCGGCGTTCCCAACGCTTTCGAGGCCTGCGTCTTCACCTTCGGCATCGCCCAGGGCGGCGGCGCCGGCAAGGTGCTGGCCGAATGGGTGACCGAGGGCCAGACCGAATGGGACATGTGGTCGTGCGATCCGCGCCGCTTCACGTCCTTTGCCTCGGCGCCGGACTATTGCGTCGCCAAGGGCATGGAGATCTACGGCAACGAATACGCCATCCAGTTTCCGCGCCATGCCTGGCCGGAAGGCCGCGACCGTAAGCTGTCGCCGATCCATGATCGCATCAAGGCGCTCGGCGGCCGCTTCGATGCCTACAATGGCTGGGAGCGCGCCACCTGGTATGCGCAGGACGGCGATGATGTTTCGGAGGAAGCGACACTGACCTTCCGCCGCGAAGGACCGTGGCACCATCGGGTGCGTGAAGAATGCCTGGCCGTGCGTGACGCCGCCGGCATTTTGGACCTGCCGGGCTTCTCCCGCTTCAACCTGGAAGGCCCGGGTGCCGCCGAATGGCTCAGCCTGCAGGTCACCGGGCTGGTGCCGAAGCCAGGCCGCATCGGCCTCGTCTATTTCGCCGACGACAAGGGCCGCATCGTGACTGAAATGTCCGTCGTGCGCCACGACGAGAACGTGATGACGCTGATCACCGCGGCGGTCGCGCAATGGCATGATTTCGAGTGGTTGAAGTCGCGCATGCCCAAGGACGCGCCGTTCAGGCTGATCGACCGGACAGAGGAATTCTCGACCCAGATCCTGGCTGGCCCCAACTCGCGAAAAATCCTCGCCGATGTCTGCGAAGCCGACCTCACTTTGCCATGGTTGACGCATCAGGAGACAAAGATCGCCGGTCGCTGGGCGAAGCTTGTGCGCGTCTCCTTCGCCGGCGAACTCGGCTGGGAAATCCACACAAGGGTGGACGACACCGCTGCTATCTTCGATGCCATCTGCGCGGCAGGCCAGCAGCACGGGCTGAAGCCGTTCGGCATGTATGCGCTGGATTCGCTGCGGCTCGAAAAAGGCTACCGCACCTGGAAGGGTGACCTGTCGACCGACTATTCGATCCTGCAAGGCGGGTTCGAACGCTTCGTCAAATGGGACAAGCCCGATTTCCGTGGCAAGGCGGCGTTGCTGAACGAAAAGCAGCAAGGCGTGAAGAAGCGCTTCGTCACGCTGGTCGTCGAGAACCCCGGCGATTGTGACGCCCCTTCGGTGTCGACGCTGTGGCATGACGGCAAGATCGTCGGCGAGACGACGTCGGGCGGCTGGGGCCATCGCATCGACAAATCGATCGCGCTCGGCATGCTGCGCGCCGACCTGGCCGAGCCGGGCACTGCAATCGAAGTCGAAATCTTCGGTGACCGTTTTCAGGCGATCGTGCAGAAGGACGAGCCACTGTGGGATCCGAGGAACGAAAGGCTGCGCGCATGAAGAAAGTCATCCTCACCGATGGCGGCATGGGCCAGGAACTGGTCCGCCGCAGCCAATCCGAGCCGACGCCGCTATGGTCGGCCAGGGTGCTGATCGACGAGCCGGATCTGGTGCGTGACCTGCACGCGGAATTCATCCGTGCCGGCGCCCGTGTCATCACCATCAACACCTATTCGGCGACACCCGAACGCCTGGCGCGCGAGGGCGCGGAAGACCTCTTCAAGCCGTTGCAGAAACGCGGCATCGAATTGGCCAGGCAGGCTCGCGACGAGGCCGGTGAGGCAACCATCGCCGGCTGCCTGTCGCCGCTGTTCGGCAGCTATGCGCCGGCACTGACCATTTCATATCAGGATACGCTCGACATCTACCGCCGCATCGTTGCCGAGCAGGCGGATGGCGTCGACCTGTTCCTGTGCGAAACCATGGCGTCCACCGAGGAGGCACGCGCGGCAGTCACCGCGGCATCGGAAAGCGGCAAGCCGGTATGGGTCTCGTGGACGCTGGCCGACCACGGCAAGCCGCGACTGCGCAGTGGCGAGACGATAGAAGCAGCGGCAAGCGCGCTTGACGACCTGAGCGTCGCGGCGCGGCTGCTCAACTGCTGCCGGCCCGAAGCGATCGCCGCGGCCTTGCCTGAACTGATCGAACTCGGCGGCCCGGTCGGCGCCTATGCCAATGGCTTCACCTCCACCGAAGCGCTCAAGCATGGCGGCACCGTCGATGTGCTGCATGCCCGTCACGACCTTGGTCCGGACGCCTATGCCGACCAGGCGATCGGCTGGGTCGAGGCCGGCGCTGACATTGTCGGCGGCTGCTGTGAAGTCGGACCGCCGCATATCGCTGCTCTGCGCGACCGGCTCGAACAAGCCGGCTACGAAATTTCGGGAGTTTTGCATGCCTAGACCATCATCGCGCATTTCCGGCATCGTGCCCTCCGGCAAGGACGGCTGGGAAGTCCATTCGGCTGCCTGGGCCCGCAAGGAGGCCGGCGAGGACATCATCATGCTGTCGGTCGGCGATCACGACTTCGACACACCTTCGCAAACGATCGAAGCGTGCGTGACCGCGGTTCGCGGCAGCAATCACCACTACACGCCGCTTTCCGGCCTGCCGCGCCTGCGCAAGGCGATGGCGGCTGCCTCGAGCGCCTGCACCGGCGTCGAGACGACGCCGGATCAAGTTATCGCCACGCCGGGCGGCCAGGCCGCCCTCTACGCGGCCGTGCAAGCAGTGCTCGACCAGGAGGACCACGCCATCGTCGTAGCGCCCTACTACGCCACCTATCCCAACACGTTCAGCGCCGCCGGCGCCAGTTTCACCGTGGTCGAGACACCGGCCGAGGACGGCTTCCAGCCGCGTGCCGAGATGATCCGCGCGGCACTCCGGCCCAACACGCGCGCCATCCTGATCAACACGCCGAACAACCCCACCGGCGCGGTCTATTCGCGAGAGCGGCTGGAGCAACTTGCCGAGATTTGCCGGGAGCATGACCTCTGGCTGCTGTCGGACGAAGTCTATTGGACGCTGGGCGGCGGCGAGCACGTCTCGCCACGCTCGCTGCCAGGGATGGCCGAGCGCACTCTGGTCATCAATTCGATGTCCAAGAGCCACGGCATGACCGGCTGGCGCATGGGCTGGCTGACAGGTCCTGAAGCGATGATCACGCTGCTCACCAATCTCAATCTGGTGACGACTTACGGCCTGCCGGCCTTCATCTCGATCGCCTGCGCCGAGGCGCTTGAGAACCGCTATGGCGTCAAGGACATCGCCGAACGCTATGCGGCGCGCCGCTCCGTGTTCCTCGATGCCGTGCGCGGTATGAACGACGTCACCGTGCGCGGTTCCGAAGGCGGCATGTATGTCATGCTCGACATATCCGCCGTCGAACCCGACGACGAGACATTCGCCTTCGCTTTCCTCGACAAGGAGAACGTCGGCGTGATGCCGGGTTCCAGCTTCGGTGAAGCCGCCGCCGGCCATATCCGCATCAGCCTCTGCCAGCCCGAACCCATGCTGCAAGAAGCAGCGCTCCGGCTGCGCCGTTTCGCTTCCAGCTACCGCCGCGAGGCCGCATGACCGCCAAAGCCATTCCCGCCAAAGCGAGGGCCGTCATCATCGGTGGCGGCGTTTCCGGCTGCTCGGTCGCCTATCATCTGGCAAAGCTCGGCTGGACCGACATCGTGCTGCTGGAGCGCAAGCAGCTGACGTCAGGCACGACATGGCATGCCGCCGGCCTGATCGGCCAGTTGCGCGGTTCGCAGAACATGACCCGGCTGGCGAAATATTCCGCCGACCTCTACGTCAAGCTGGAAGCCGAGACCGAAGTCGGCACCGGCATGCGCCAGGTCGGCTCGATCACCGTGGCGCTGACCGAGGAACGCAAGCACGAGATTTACAGGCAGGCGTCGCTCGCCCGCGCCTTCGATGTCGATGTCCGCGAGATTTCTCCCAATGAAGTCAAGCAGATGTATCCGCATCTGAATATCTCCGACGTCGTCGGCGCCGTGCATCTGCCGCTCGACGGCCAGTGCGACCCCGCCAACATCGCCATGGCGCTGGCCAAGGGCGCGCGCCAGCGCGGCGCCACCATCGTCGAGAATGTGAAGGTGACGAAAGTTCACACCAAGGCAGGCCGTGTCACCGGCGTGTCCTGGGCACAGGGCGAAGACCAAGGCACCATCGAAGCCGACATCGTCGTCAACTGCGCCGGCATGTGGGCGCGCGAACTGGGAGCGCAGAACGGCGTCACCATCCCGCTGCACGCCTGCGAGCATTTTTATCTCGTCACCGAGCCGATCCCCGGCCTCACTCGTCTGCCGGTGCTGCGCGTGCCCGACGAGTGCGCCTACTACAAGGAAGACGCCGGCAAGATGATGCTCGGCGCCTTCGAGCCGGTGGCAAAGCCATGGGGCATGGACGGCATCCGCGAGGATTTCTGCTTCGACCAACTGCCCGAGGATATGGACCACTTCGAGCCGATCCTCGAAATGGGCGTCAACCGCATGCCGATGCTGGCAACCGCCGGCATCCACACCTTCTTCAACGGGCCGGAGAGTTTTACCCCCGACGACCGCTACTATCTCGGCGAGGCGCCGGAGCTGTCCGGCTACTGGATGGCGACCGGCTACAATTCGATCGGCATCGTCTCCTCCGGCGGCGCCGGCATGGCGCTGGCGCAGTGGATCAATGACGGCGAAGCCCCGTTCGACCTCTGGGAAGTCGACATCCGCCGCGCCCAGCCATTCCAGAAGAATCGCCGCTATCTCAAAGAGCGCGTCTCCGAGACGCTCGGCCTGCTCTACGCCGACCATTTCCCCTATCGACAGATGGCAACGTCGAGGAATGTCAGGCGCTCGCCTTTGCATGAACATCTGAAAGCGCGCGGCGCCGTGTTTGGCGAGGTCGCCGGCTGGGAGCGCGCCAACTGGTTCGCCCGCGAAGGACAGGAGCGCGAGTACCGCTATTCCTGGAAACGGCAGAACTGGTTCGACAACCAGCGCGAAGAACATCTGGCGGTCAGGAACGGCGTCGGCCTGTTTGACATGACCTCTTTCGGCAAGATCCGTGTCGAGGGCCGCGACGCCTGTGCTTTCTTGCAAAAGCTCTGCGCCAACGACATGGACGTCGCGCCGGGCAAGATCGTCTACACCCAGATGCTCAACCAGCGCGGCGGCATCGAGAGCGACCTGACGGTGTCGCGGCTGTCCGAGACGGCGTTCTTTCTCGTTGTGCCGGGCGCCACGCTGCAGCGCGACTTGGCCTGGTTGCGCAGACATATCACCGACGAATTCGTCGTCGTCACCGACGTAACGGCGGCCGAAAGCGTGCTCTGCCTGATGGGACCGGACGCGCGAAAACTGATCCAGAAGGTCAGTCCGAACGATTTCTCCAACGAAACCAATCCGTTCGGCACGTTCCAGGAGATCGAAATCGGTATGGGCCTGGCCCGCGCGCATCGCGTCACCTATGTCGGCGAACTCGGCTGGGAGCTCTATGTCTCGACCGACCAGGCGGCCCATGTTTTCGAGGCAATCGACGAGGCCGGCGCGGATGTCGGCCTGAAGCTCTGCGGCCTGCACACGCTGGATTCCTGCCGCATCGAAAAGGCTTTTCGGCATTTCGGCCACGACATCACCGATGAGGACCATGTGCTGGAAGCCGGCCTTGGCTTCGCCGTGAAGACGGCCAAGGGCGACTTCATCGGCCGTGATGCCGTGCTGCGGAAGAGGGAAGCGGGGCTGAACCGCCGGCTCGTCCAGTTCCGGCTGAAGGATCCAGAGCCGCTGCTTTTCCACAACGAGGCGATCCTGCGCGACGGCAAGATCGTCGGTCCGATCACCTCGGGCAATTATGGCCATCACCTCGGCGGCGCCGTCGGGTTGGGCTATATCGAGTGCCAGGGCGAGAGCGAGGCGGACGTGCTGGGCTCATCCTATGAGATCGAGATCGCCGGTGAGCGTTTCGCGGCGGAAGCGTCGCTGAAGCCGATGTATGACCCGAAGGCCGAGCGGGTGAAGATGTAGTGCCTCTTACCCTCCCCCTTGTGGGGAGGGTCGGCTCGCAGTCGGAGCGAAGCGGAGATTGCGAGACGGGGTAGCGCCCTACGAGACCCCCACCCCGCTTCGCAAAAGCCGCCTTCGCGACTTTTGCTGCGCGACCCTCCCCACAAGGGGGAGGGTAAGGAACTCAAAACCTTTCCAGCTTCGCTCGCACCTTCGCCAGAAACGCCGCCCGCGTCGTCGGCGTCGAAGCATCCATCAGATAGTGCGCCAGGAAAAAGGTCCGGCAGCGCGTCGCGCACAGTGCCCGCATGCCGCGCAAAAGGGTCTTGCGTCCCGGCTGGCCGACGACGACGCTCCACCAGGTCGGCGCACCGCAAGTGGTGATGACGCCGACCCTGGTCACATGCGTCATCAGCGACTTGATCCGGCCTTTGCCGGCCGGCAGCTTGAAGGCGACGTCCGTTGCCCACACCCGGTCGAGCCAGCCCTTCAGCATCGCCGGCAGCCCGTACCACCAGGTCGGATAGACGAACAGGATCGCTTCGGCCCAGTTGAGCAGCTCGAAATGCGGCCTCAGCGCTGGATCCTGCGGCGCCTGGTCGTTGTAGGAGCGCCGCTCGTCGCAGCCCATCACTGGGTCGAATTTCTCGGCATAGAGGTCGAGCAGCCGCACCTCCCAGCCCCTCGCCTTCAGCACGTCCACGGCGGTGTCGCGTATGGCGGCGCAAAAGCTCTCGGGCACCGGATGGCAGTAGACCACCAGCGCGCGCATCAGAAGGCGTCCATGCTGGCCGCGACCTTGGCCGTGAAAGCCTTGCGCGTTTGGTCGGTAGACAGGTTCATCGCGTAGTGCGCGAGGTAGGTCACCGGCGCGCCGGGTTTTACGGTGGCGCGCAGCATCCGCTTGATCAGCCTGCGCGGCGGATCGCCCATCAGCATGGCGCGGAAGCGGCTGCCGCCATAGGTGGTCACCGCCGCAACTTTTTTATGTTGTGCAGCGACGGCTGCACCTTGCCGTCGACCAGCTTGAACGACACGCCGGGCAGGAAGACGCGATCGAAAAAGCCCTTCAGGATCGCCGGAAAGCCATAGTTCCAGACCGGATAGGAGAGCACCAGCGCATCCGCCCGCAGCAGGCGCTCGACGTAAGGCGCAACCGCATCGGCGGGGCCACGCTGATTGTGATAGTCCAGCCGCTCCTGGCGCGTCAGCCGCGGATCGAAATCCTCGGCATGGAGATCGCAGTCGTCGACCGTATGGCCCGCCGCCGTCAACCGCTCGACGATCATCCGGTGCAGGCCGGCATTATAGCTGGTCTCGACCGGATGGGCGTAGAGGACAAGGATGTTCATCAGCCGGCCTTCTGCAGCCCCTTGAACAGAAAAGTCCGGCCCGAACGGTAATCATAATCCGGGTTCTCCCAGGCGATCATCTTGCCTGGGTTGAGCAGGCCTTGCGGATCGGTCTCGCGCTTGAAGGCAAGCTGCACCGCGTCGGTCTGCTTCATGCCGCCCTCTTCCAGCGTGTAGCGATGCGGATTGAAGATCGGGCAGCCGTTCTCCTCATGCAGGCGCACGATCTCGTCGAGCCGCGCCTCGCTGGTGAACTTCACCAGCGGCAGGCCAAAGCAGGTGATGTTGCCGTCCAGCCGCACGAATTCCAGATGCGAGAACACCTCGCCTGGAAACATCGCATCCATCTTCTCGACCAGCGCAAGCTGATTGGGGAAGGGATAGAGCGACTGCAGATAGGTAATCGAAGGATCGACGCGCAGCGCCCTCAGCGTCGTGTGGTTCCAGGCCAGCTCATAGGCCGGCGGCAGGCCCTTTTTCTCATCCGGCGTCGCTGTGGCTGCATTGTAGATCACCTCGCCGCCGGCACGCCGGGTGAAGGCCAGGAAGGCATCCAGCCCATGCTGCGCCACCATGACGACGCATATGCTCTGCCCTTCCCGGAAGAATTTCTGGTGCCGCTTGAAATAGAGCTGCGGCACGGGTGCGGCTATCGGCGTGATCAGCTTGGTCAGGATGCCGTCCTGGCAGGCCAGCGCATTGCCGTAGCGGGCCGCATCCATGAAAGCGTCGAAGCCGACGATGACGTCGACCCAGTCATAAGCAGCGGTCAGCGGCATCTCGACTTCGGTGATGATGCCGTTGGTGCCGTAGGCATGGGTCACCTTGTGCAGGTCCTCGCCGGTGAGTTCGAGTGCTTTCGGCTCGGCCTCCATGGTCACCACGCGCAGCCGCAGCACATTGCCGAAATCGCGCAGGCCGCCGAAATTGATCGAGCCGACGCCGCCCGAACCGCCGGCGATGAAGCCGCCGATCGAGGCGGTGTTGTAGGTGGACGGTGACAGCCGCAGCTCCTGCCCGGAATGCGCCCGCGTCGCCTTGTCGATATCGGCCAGGATCGCCCCCGGTCCGGTCACAACGCGACCCGGCGCGATCGACTTGATCTCGTTCATCTCGGCAAGGTTGAGCACGACGCCGCCGGAGAGCGGCATCGCCTGGCCGTAATTGCCGGTGCCGCTGCCGCGCGGTGTCACCGGCACGCCGTGGCGGTGACAGGCGGCAAGCACGCGGATCAGTTCGGCCTCGGTCTTCGGCGTCACGATCAAATCGCCGGTGACATGGTCGAGCTGCTGCTTCAGCACCGGGCTGTACCAATAGAAGTCGCGGCTCTTCTGCTGGACGATGGCCGGATTGTCGTCGATCTTCAGGCCTTCGAGATCGCGTTTGAGCGCCGAAACGTCCATCATTCCACCATCAGTTCGTCGAGTTCGGCATAGTCGGGCAGTTGCCGGTCGATCGCGCGCCCAGCGCGCACGACGATGCGATCCGATTCGGGCCGCGACAGCAATTCCGTCCAGCTTCGACCTTTGAACAGGATGAAATCGGCATCGCCGCCGGCGGCCAGCGTGCCGAAACCGTCGAGCCGCATCACCTTGGCGGGCGTCGCGGTGACGGCTTGCGGCCAGTCGGCGACCGGATGATCGAAGTGCAGGATGCGCGTCGCCATGCGGTAGACCTCCAGCATGTCGAGATCGCCATAGGCGTAGAAGGGATCACGCGTGTTGTCGGAAGCGACCGCCACCGGAATGCCCCTCGCCTTCATCTCGTGCAGCAGCGTCACGCCACGCCAGCGCGGCGTGGTGCCGTCGCCGCGCCGATCCTGCAGATAGAGATTGCACATCGGCAGCGAGACGACGGCGAGCCCGGCCTTCGCCACCTTGTCCAGCGTGTCGAGCACATCGAGGTCCGGCTGGCGCGCCAGCGAACAGCAATGGCCGACAAGGATCTTGCCTTCGAAGCCATTCCAGATTGCCGCCTCGGCGATCTTCTTCAGCGATATGGCGGAAATGTCGTCGGTCTCGTCGGCATGGAAATCGAGATCGAGGCCATGCTTGATGGCTTGCGCGAAGACATGGTCGAGCAGCTCTTCGAGATCCGGCACCATATAGGTGACCACACCGAGCACGCCTTTGGCCGCGGCAACCCTTTTTGCCAGCCTGTCGAACCATTTCCTGTCGCGCACGCCCTCGATGCCGAGCAGGCAGGCGCCCTGCAATTCGATGCGGCCGCGCCATGTCTCGCGCATCGTCTCGAACACCGGCCAGGAGATTTCCTCCTGCGGCGCGACGCTGTCGAGGTGAGTGCGCAGCGCCCTGGTGCCATGCGCGTAGGCTGAGCGCAGCGAGAAATCCATGCGTTTGGCAAGGTCCTCGGCGCTCCAGCGCGCGACGCGGTCGGCGCCGGCGGCATTCAGCGCGCCCATGAAGGTGCCGTCGGGATTGGGTTTTCGCGGCCAGATATGACCCTTGTCGATATGCGTGTGGCAGTCGACGAAGCATGGCAGCACGATGCGGCCGCCAAGATCGACAGCGTCCGCCGGCACTGCTGCACGCCCATGCGCGATGATGCCTGCGACCTTGCCGTCAGCGACGGCTATGTCGGCAAGCGCAAAGCCATCGCTGTCGAAGGTGGTGGCAAGGTCGGGCGTAACGGATGCATGAACCCGAACGTTGGAAAGTACGAATTGGCCGGTTTCTGGAATGACTGCGGAGGTCATCGCTGCCCCTCATCCGCCTACCGGCACCTTCTCCCCGTATAGTGACGGGGAGAAGGGACTTGGGCGCAACGATTGCGCCTTTGCTGCGACGCCGGTGATTGGCGAAACCCTTGATGATGGCGTCCTTCTCCCCGTCACTATACGGGGAGAAGTGCCCGGCAGGGCGATGAGGGGCGGCGCCAACGGCGGTATGGGCGAGAGCCAGCTTTCGACCAAAACACAAAAGACCATCACCGCTCCTGCTTCAGTGCGCTTTCGTGCCAGCGCCGCAAAATGAGATGCGAAATCAGCGACAGCACGAGGAAGATCAAAATGCCGGTGAGCGAGATCAGGAACAGCGCCGCGAACAGCCGCGGCGCGTTGAGCCGGTAGCCGGCCTCGATGATGCGCGAGGCAAGGCCCGACGACTGGCCAGTGGTGCCGGCGACGAACTCGGCCACCACGGCGCCGATCAGCGACAGGCCGCCGGCGATCTTCAGCCCGCCAAGGAAATAGGGCATCGCCGCCGGCAGCCTGAGATAGCGCAATTGCTGCCAGCGCGTCGCGCCATTGAGCTTGAACATGTCGCGCAGATTGCGGTCGACGGAGTTGAGGCCAAGCGTGGTGTTGGACAGGATCGGAAAGAAGGCGACGATCCAGGCGCACAGCAGAAGCTTGGTCGTCTGGTCGTTCACATAGATGTTGATGAGCGGAAAGATCGCCACGATCGGCGTCACCTGCAGCACGATGGCGAAGGGGAAGAACGACATCTCGACCCATTTCGATTGCGCGAACAGCACCGCCAGCCCGACCCCGCCGATGACCGCCAGCGCCAGGCTGAGGAAGGTAATGCGCAAGGTGACCAGCAGTGAGGAGAACAGCAGGCCGGCATCGTTGTAGAGCGTCCACAGCACCACGCCGGGGCGCGGCAGGATGTATTGCGGAATCGCGTTCCAGACGCAGATGCGATCCCACAGCCAGATCGCCAGGATCATGATCGCCAGCGGCAGCACCCAGCGGCCGATCCGCTCGAACCGCTCCTGGCGCACGCGGCGCGCTTCCTCGGGGTCGAGTTCGAGCACGCGCTCGTCAATGGCCGTCATGATGCGCGCCTGCTGTTGAATTGATGGCCTGGACCAGCACATCGGAGGTCTGACGGCACAGTGCCGCATAGTCAGGCGAGGTGCGAAACACCTCGTCGCGCGGATAGGAGGCCTCGATGGCGAGTTCGTCGAACACTCTGCCCGGCCGCGCCGCCATGACGACGACGCGGTTGGAGAGGAACACGCTTTCAAAGACGCTGTGGGTGACGAAGACGACCGTGAAGCGTTCGTCCTGCCACAGTTCCAAGAGATCGTTGTTGAGCTTGAAGCGAGTGATCTCGTCGAGCGCCGCGAACGGCTCGTCCATCAACAGCACGCGCGGTTTGGTGACCATGGCGCGCGCAATGGAAACGCGCATCTTCATGCCGCCGGACAGTTCGCGTGGCACCGCGTCTTCGAAACTGGTCAGGTGAACCCGCGCCAGCATTTCCGTTACCGCTGGTGCCGCCTTGGCGCGGCTGATGCCCTTCAGCCGCAGCGGCAGCCAGACATTGTCGAAGACGCTGGCCCAGGGCAGCAGCGTCGGCTCCTGGAAGACGAAGCCGATGTTCGAGCGGTCAAGCGAGCCGCCGCCGCGCCAATCAAGCACGCCGGAGGTTGGCGTCGACAGGCCGGCGATCAGCCGCAGCGCTGTCGACTTGCCGCAACCCGACGGCCCGAGCAGGCTGAGGAAATCGCCTTCCCGGATCGTCAGGTTGACGTCGCTCAGCGCCGTCACGCCGTTGGAGAAGACCTTGCCGACGCCTCTCAGCGCCAGCAATGTCGAAGCAACGTCCGAGGCCGGCGCTTGCGCCACCTTTTCCCTTATCATGCCGGGACCGGCCTATTTCTTCAGGTCGAGCCCGACGCCCTTGTTGACGAAGGTCAGCGTGTAGGCCTTCTTGATGTCGATGCCGTCAGGCGTGACCTTGGCCTTGACCATCTTGTCGTAAAAACTCTTGACCCGCTCGTCGGTCATGGCGCCGATGCCGAGCTTTTCGGTGTCGCCGGAATCGGCCAGGCCGAACTTCTTCATCTGCTCGATCGAGAACGCGATCTGCTCGTCGCTCATGTCGGGATTGTCTTTCTTGATCATGTCGTTGGCGGCCTTGTTGTCGCCGTAGAGATATTTGTACCAACCCTTGGCCGAGCCATCGACGAAGCACTGGACCACCTCCGGCTTCTTGTCGATCGTGTCCTGCATCACCTCGATCGTCGTCGAGTAGGTGTCCCAGCCATAGTCGGCAAGCAGGAACTGGTTCGGCACGAAGCCGCCCTCCTTCTTGACCGCGAATGGTTCGGAGGTGACGTAGCCCTGCTGGATCGACTTCTTGTTGGCGAGGAAGGGAGCGGTGTTGTAGGTGTAAGGCGCGCGCTTGGAGGCGTCGAAGCCGAGTTCGATGACCATCCACTGGAAGAAGGTCTGCACGCCCTCGTCGCCCAATATGTACTGGTCGGCGTTCTTCAGGTCCTCCCATTTGTCGAGCCCCTCGCCGGGGTGGGACATGATGACCTGCGGGTCCTTCTGGAAATCCGCCGCCACCACGCGCATCGGAATGCCTTGCTGGACGGCATCGAAAGCCGACAACAGATTGCCGCCCATGTAGAAATCGATCTTGCCGGCAAGCAGCATCGGCCGGCCGCTGACCTGCGGACCGCCCTGCATGATGGTGACGTCGAGGCCGCAGGCAGCGTAGGTGCCGTCCGCCACGGACTGATAATATCCGCCATGTTCCGGCTCGGCCAACCAGTTGGTGCCGAAGGTGACTTTTTCATTCGCAGCCGCACCCAGCGTGCTGGCTGCAAGCAAGGCCACAACCGCCACCGAGATCTTCTGTCTTCCGTACATCGACACCACCCTTTGTTTGCTCCGGCGCGCCACGCGCCAGGCTCGACACCAAAGATTCAAGAAGCAAGACACATGCCACCGGCGCCTTGCGCCGGGACCGCCCGCTTGAAAGGCATTGCACTGCCAAGGGCGGACGGGTCATGCTGTACGGAAGGCATCGTGCCTATTTTTTGAACGCCTGTCCACAATCGCCCGGGCAACATGCACCGCCATCTTGAAGGTGCAATGGGTCAGGCCTTAGGCTGCGCCAAACCGGAGATTGCGATGTTCAAATTCCTCACCCCGAAGTCGATCAAGCAGCCCTTTGCCCGCTACAGCCACGGCGTCGAGGTGCCAGCGGGTAAGCGGCTGGTGCTGTGCTCGGGTCAGGTCGCCATCACCGCGGACGATCAGATACCGGAAGACGCCGGCGCGCAGGCCGAACTTTGTTTCCGCAACATCGAAGCGGTGCTAGGCGAAGCTGGGCTGGGTCTGCAAGACATCGTGCGCATCAACGCCTATGTCACCGACCGCGCGCATCTGCGGCCGTATATGGACGTTCGCGACCGGCTGTTTTCCAGCCCCGCGCCGGCATCGACGCTGATGATCGTCTCGGGATTTGCCCGGCCCGAATTCAAGGTCGAGGTCGAAGCGATCGCGGCCGGGTGATCGGCCTAAGCGAGGCGCTACGAATCGACAGGCTGGCAATCTGAAGCTACACCACACCAAAGTCTGCGCTGCCCCTCATCCGCCTGCCGGCACCTTCTCCCCGTATAGTGACGGGGAGAAGGGTGAAGCTCCAACGCTGGCGCCCCCTCTCCCCGTTCTTCACAGGGAGAGGGTAAGGGTGAGGGGCAGCGCCGACGCCAGATCAATTCCGTCGAGGCTCGAAATGAACGAAACAAAAAGACGTGTGTGGTGGGGCGACTACCGGACCACCGAATACGCCTCGATCGACCCGGAGGCGACCATCGCCGTGCTGCCGGTGGCGGCGATCGAGCAGCATGGTCCGCATCTGCCGGTTTCGACCGACACTTCGATCATGAACGGCATGCTCGACACTGTCATTTCGCGCCTGCCCGACGACCTCGACATCCGTATCCTGCCGGTGCAGGCGGTGGGCAAGTCGAACGAGCATCTTCACGCGCCGGGCACTCTTACTCTGCCGGCAACGACGCTGGTTGAAGCCTGGACCGAACTTGGCCTCTCGATCGCGCGCGCCGGCGTGCGCAAGCTGATCGTCGTCAATTCGCATGGCGGCAATGAAGAGATCATGGGCATCGTCACGCGCGAACTGCGCGTGCGCGAAAACATGCTGGCCGTGAAGACCAGCTGGCAGCGCTTCGGCCGCCCGGCCGGCATGTACACCGAACTTGAGGACCGCCACGGCATCCATGGCGGCGATGTCGAGACCTCGCTGATGCTGCATTTCCGACCCGATCTTGTCGACATGGGCAAATCAGACAATTTCGTTTCCAACGTCGCGAAGGCCGAGAAGGAATTCTCGCTGCTGCGCCACACCGGCACCCACGCCTTCGCCTGGATCGCCAGCGACCTCAACCCGAACGGCGTGGTCGGCGACGCCAGCATTGCGACATCAGAAAAGGGCCGGCTGACGGCAGAATATCAGGCCGACGGTTTCATCAGCCTGCTGCGGGATGTGCGCAAGGCGAAACTCGCAGAGTGGTTGAAGTAGCCTCCAAACCAGTGGCCTGGCATCGAAAGGCAGGCGCTGTCACAGGAGATTTTGACAAACTTTGCCAAAATGGACCATACTGGACGGGATATGGAGGCCAGTATGGCAACAATGAACGTATCATTGCCCGACCCGATGAAGGATTGGGTTGAGGCGCAAGCCGAAACGGGCCGCTACGCCAACGCGAGCGATTATGTGCGCGATTTGATCCGTCGGGATCAGGAGCGCAATGACAAGATTGCCGCCATGCAGCGCTTTGTCGATGATGGCTTGAGGAGTGGCATCGGCAATCGATCCAGGGACGCGCTTTTCACTGAGGCGGTTAAGCGCGCTGAAAAGACACCCGGGTAGTGGGATTTCGCCTTTCTTCAGCTGCGGAAGAGGACATTGTCGGTATTGCCGAGCAAGGGGTACGCCTGTTCGGCGCTGTGCAGGCCAGACAGTATCATGACGAGTTGTTCGCGATCTTTGACCTGATCGCCGCCAGTCCCCGAATAGCGCGGGAGCGGCTTGAATTGGCGCCACCGATGCGTATCCATCCCTTCAAGGCCCATCTTGTCGTCTACCGGATCGAAGCCGACGGCGGCGTGTTCATTGTCCGGGTGCGCCACGGGCATGAAGATTGGGCGAATGAAGGCACTCGATAGCCCAACAACGATATATAGGCAGCTAACTGTCGATCTTCAGCGCGAAGGGCGTGCCCTCAAAGGCATCCGCGCCACGCCCGATCGATTCGATCGCCTCGACCATGCGGCCCTTTCTATCGAGCAGCGCGTCGGCCACGGCGATCAGTCGCGGATTGGGCGTCGCCGATGGCGACAGCGCCCGTAGCGTCCGCGCCAGCTCGGCCTCGTCACGCTTTGGCGCCAATGCCGCGGCGATGATGTAGGCCGAAGCGGTCGAGCGGCTGATGCCGGCATAGCAATGCACGAGCATCGGCCTTGCCCGGTCCCAGCGGCGCGCGAAATCGAGCAGGTTGCGGACATGCTCCTCGCCCGGCATGGTCATGCCGTCCTGCGCCACCGCAATGTCGTGCATGACCAGATGGAGGTGGTTCTCCCTCAAGATCGACGCCGGCCGCACCACCTCCGTGCCGGCGGCGAGCAGCGACAGCATGCGGTCGGCGCCGGTCCTGGCCACCGTTTCCTCGATCTTTGCCAGCGAGCAGACATGGATCATTGTTTCAAACCCTTCGATCGATCCTCGCGCCGTGCCGCCCATTCGGCAAGAGCGGATTCGAGCCGCTGCCACTCCAGCTCACTCCCCGGCAAGCCGGCGCGCAGAACGTCAGGCCGGTCGGCAAAATGCCGAAGCAGGATGCCGCGCTCGCCAAGTGCGGAAAACAGGCCGGCCGCATCGGCCAAGCGGAGATAGCGGAACAGCGTGGTGCCGCCCGCGACGGGAACGCCGAAGCGACCGAACAGTGCATCGAGCCGCGCCGATTCACCGGTCAGCGACGTCCGCATTGCGTCCTGCCAGCCGATATCGGCAAGCGCGCGGATGCCATATTCCAGCGCCGGGCCGGCGACGGCCCACGGTCCGAATTGCGTTTCCAGCCGTTCGACCGTCGCAACGTCGGAAAGTGCAAATCCAAGCCGCAGGCCGGCCAGACCGAAGAACTTGCCGAACGACCGCAGCACGACGATGCCGCGCCGATCGACATCGCCCGCGAGGCTGTGTTCGCGCGGGCCGACATCCATGAACGCCTCATCGACGACCAGCAGCCCGCCCTTCGCGCGCAATCCGGCGGCCAGAGCCAGCAACCGGTCGCGCTCTATGACACGTCCGTCCGGATTGTTCGGATTGACGATGATGGCAAGGTCGGCGCCGGCCAGATCAGCGAAATCGCCAACCTCGGTCACCTCGTGCCCCGCGATCACTGCCGCGCGGGCATGTTCGGCATAGGTCGGCCCCAGCACCAGCGCCTTGCCGGGCGCGATCAGCGAGGCGACGCGCGGCAACAGGATTTGCGTGCCCGGAGCCGCCGCGACATTGGCTGGCGACAGCGCGCCATAGGTGCTGGCCGCGATCTCTATCAGGTCACGCGTGCGCGCGGCTTCCGGCAAGCGCGACAGCGAGGTGGCGGGCAGGTCGAAAAGCGGATAGGAGTGCGGATTGATACCGGTCGAGAGGTCGACGAAAGGCAGCATGGCGTTGGGGAAAAGCGCCCTCGCCCGGCCAAGACTTCCACCATGGTCCACCGCTCCTTCAAGAAGCTTCATGTCAGTCCTGATCGCTTTCCTGTCATTGGCCGTCGAATTTGTCCTGGGCTACCCGGACTGGCTGTTTCGCGCCATCGGCCATCCGGTGACGTGGTTCGGCAGGCTGATATCCTTTCTCGACCGCAGGCTCAACCACGCCGCTGATCCCGACGCGCTGCGTCGCAAGCGTGGTGTCCAGGCGCTGCTGGTCATCGTGCTGGTGCCGGCGGTGATCGGCCTCGGCGTGCAGATTCTGTTTTGGTTCGTTCCCATGGGCCTGATCATCACGGCCCTCCTGGCAACGTCGCTTCTGTCGCAGAAGAGCCTTTATGAGCATGTGGAGGCGGTAGCCGACGCGCTCGACACCGGCGGCTTGGCTCTGGGCCGCGTGGCCGTCTCGCGAATCGTCGGCCGCGATCCCGAAACGCTGGATAGAGCCGGTGTCTGCCGCGCGGCGATCGAGAGCCTGGCCGAGAATTTTTCCGACGGCATCGTCGCCCCCGCCTTCTGGACCGGTGTCGGCGGCCTAGCCGGCGGCGCGGCCTACAAGGCCGCCAACACCGCCGATTCGATGATCGGCCACCGCACCCCGCGCCACGAGGCCTTCGGCTGGGCGGCAGCGCGCTTCGACGATTGGATCAACCTGCCGGCATCGCGGCTGACGGCATTGCTGATCGTGCTGGCGGCGTTCCTGGTCAGGGGCGCCGATCCGCGCGATGCCTGGCACGCGGTGTGGCGCGACGCGAAAAAACACCGCTCGCCCAATGCCGGCTGGCCGGAAGCGGCGATGGCCGGCGCACTCGGCCTGGCGCTCGCCGGGCCGCGCAGCTACGGCGGCGTCCTGGTTGACGATGTCTTCATGGGCGAAGGTGGGCGGCGCGAAGCCGACAGCGTCGACATAAGGCAGGCGCTGAAACTCTATCGCGTCGCCGACTACCTGCTGATCACGCTGTTTGGGTTGGTCGCGGTCGTCGTTGTTCTGGCGTGACCTCACCCTCCCCCTTGTGGGTTCTCTCCCGAAGGTGAGGAAGGGAGCCGGGCTGCAACAGGTTCGCGCCTTTCCTCTCCCCCGTCGATCGGCTACGCTATGCACACATCTTCTTTGACTGGCATGACTGATCGGCCCGAGGCTTGATTGCCAGGTGGTTCCCCCAATCCGTCGCTGCTTCGCAGCGCCACCTTCCCCCTCCGGAGGGAAAGGAAGGGAGCGTTGCTGGACGAGCGTTGACGGCAAAAAGCTTGGCGCCTTTCCTCTACCCCGTCGATCGGGGGAGAGGTGGCTCGGCGAAGCCGAGACGGAGTGGGGGTCGACCTGCTCGTCAGTCGCGTTTTCGCACCCGCCGGGTGGCGCCTGCCAATCGGCGGCCGCGCGTTCGATAACCGCCTTCCCCCAATCCGTCGCTGCTTCGCAGCGCCACCTTCCCCTCCGGAGGGAAAGGAAGGGAGCCCCGCTGGGAGCGTTGGCGACCAGACTTGAATGCTTACCCACAAAAGGGGACAACAGATCTCAGAACTCGATCCCCTGCTGGGCCTTCACGCCCGCGGAAAAATGGTGCTTGGTCACGCCCATCTCGGTGACGAGGTCGGCGGCCTCGACCAGCGCCGGCTTGGCGTTGCGGCCGGTGACGACCACATGCAGCCCCTCGCGGCGGGCTTTCAGCGCCGCAACCACCTTGTCGAGATCGAGATAGTCGTAGCGCAGCGCAATGTTCAGTTCGTCGAGCACCAGAAGGCTGATCGACGGATCGGCCATCAGTTCGAGCACCTTGGCCCACGCGGCTTCGGCGGCGGCGATGTCGCGCTTCAGGTCCTGCGTTTCCCAGGTGAACCCCTCGCCCATCGCGTGCCAGACGACGCGGTCGCCGAAAGCGGCGAAGGCGTCCTTCTCGCCGGTGTGCCACTTGCCCTTGATGAACTGGACGACGCCGACGCGCTTGCCATAGCCGAGCATCCGCAGCGCCAGGCCGAAGGCGGCCGTGGTCTTGCCCTTGCCCGGACCGGTGTTGACGATCAGCAACCCCTTCTCGACCGTCTTGCTCGCCACCTCGGCATCCTGCACCGCCTTGCGCTTGGCCATCTTCGCGCGGTGGCGTTCTTCGTCCTTATTGTCGATGTCGGTCATGTCATTTCACCTTGAGCGGCAGCCCCGCCACCATCAGCAGCACCGTATCGGCGATGGCAGCGACCTGCTGGTTGAGCCGGCCGGCGGCGTCACGGAAACGGCGTGCCAGTGCATTGTCCGGCACGATGCCCTGGCCGACTTCATTGGACACCACGAACCAGGGTCCACGCGGCCGCGACAGCACGTCCGCCAGCCGACGGCATTCAAGCTCGATATCGTGATCGGCCAGCATATGATTGGTCAGCCACAGCGTCAGGCAGTCGACAAGCACAGGCTGGTTGTCGGGCAAGGCCCCGAGCGCGCCGGCGAGATCGAGCGGTGCGTCGATGGTCGTCCAGCCTTCGCCGCGCCGTGAGCGGTGCAGCGCGATGCGCTCACGCATCTCGTCATCATAGGCTTGCGCGGTGGCGATATAGGTCCAGGGCGGCGGCAAACCCGTCGCCAAGGTTTCGGCGTGCACGCTCTTGCCGGAGCGCGCGCCGCCAATGAGGAAGGTCAGCTTCCTGTGATCAGGCAAAGCTGTCGCGCAGGCTGGTCGCCGTGCCGGTGAAGCGGCCGCGCACCACGCCGACGACCGCGCCGAGCACCAGCCAGAACACCAGATTGGTCACAGTCACCGCCACCACGAACTGGTGATGCAGGCCTTCCGGAATCGCCGTCTTGTAACTGTCGGGCTGCGGCGCGCCGACAATATGCGGCGCGACGATCAAGGCCACGGCCAGGATCGCCAGCGGCAGCGATTTTCGGAAGGCGATCAGGCCGAGCCCGGCCGCGGTCGCCGCCACCGTTGCCCACCACCAGATCTGGCGCTGGGTGAGATCGGCAGCCGGCATGGCCGGCAGTTCCGGTGGCAGGCCGAGGGCAGGCGCCAGCGTAAACACGGCAAAGCCGGCCAGGCCCCAGAACACGCCCTGGCGCCAATTGCCGATGCCGCCGGCGAATTCCGAAACCGCGACCAGGATCAGCGCGAAGCCGATACCGGTGACGATATTGGCAAGCACGCTAAACGCGAAACGCTCGAAACCGTCTGCCGGCGCCCAACCCTCGTCTTCCGCGGGTGCGGCCGCTTCCGCCGGTGCCGGCGTGGCAGCGCTCATGGAATTTGTTGCCGGTGCGGCCGAGCTCATCGCGTTGCCTGTGGTGGCATCGGCAGGCGCCGCCGGAGCGGCAGCGTGCTCATGTTCATGGCCGCCTCCGGCCTGTTCGTAGACTTCCGCCTTGAGGATGAGTGGCACGGTGGCATAGGCCTGCATGCAGGCGAGAACGACGCCGGCCACGAGCCCTGCGATCGCCGCGATGAACACGACGTTGCGAAACAGGTTCATGATGTCAGATCCTCGTCAGTGGCAGGGAAACGCCATCGAATGGCGATAGTCGTGAGCCGCATTGTGGACCGCATCGATATGCGAGAAGCCGACAAAGCCCATCACGAAAATGCCGAGAAACGCAGCAAGAGCGAGCTGCATGAAGCGCGACTGCGAGGAGACGGAGGCGCCGAGGGAGACGGAAGCGGTAGTCATATCTTGTCCTTTCGCCCTCCACCCGAGGGCATCGAAGTCAGTTTCCTGTCGCCGGCAGGTCTCCTGGCTCGCGGATCAGCGCCCTTCCCCACCTTCCCGAAGAAAAGATCTTCAGTGGCATATGGAGAGGACTACCGCACACAGTTGCGGGGGCAGCCACGGCATTGGGTGAAACTCACCCGCACCGCATTCCCTCTTGGCTCCAAAATGGAACCGACGACATCGGCGACTATAGGCAGAATCCTCGCCTCCGGCAAACCAAATTCCGCCGACAACCATCGCGAATGCGTCGTACCAGCCGAGGCCCGCCGGTGCTGCAATTGACAATTTTCCTGGCCGGGTGTCGGCTGGCATCTCTAGAGGAAGCCAGCCATGCAGCCCATTGCCAGCGAGCGCGATCCCTACAACGGCTTGACCCGGGCCGAACCGACGCTGCCGTCATCGGCCTATTGGGATGCAGGCGCCTACCAAAAAGATCTCGACGCCATCTGGTACAGAAGCTGGCTGCTGGTCTGCCGCGAGACCGACCTTGCGCAACCGCTGGCTTTCCGCCGATTCCGCATCGGCACGCAGGATATCGTCGTGCTGCGAGACGAAACCGGCGAACTGCGCGCCTTTCACAATACCTGCCGCCATCGCGGCTCGCAGCTTTGCCAGGAAAGCGAAGGCCGGCTGAAGGCGCGGCTGATCACCTGC
Organism: Mesorhizobium loti; assembly: GCA_014189435.1. Lineage (NCBI taxonomy): Bacteria > Pseudomonadati > Pseudomonadota > Alphaproteobacteria > Hyphomicrobiales > Phyllobacteriaceae > Mesorhizobium > Mesorhizobium loti. The sequence continues at coordinate 1,858,049 of CP050293.1, read as the reverse complement.
CCCTACCACGCCTGGTCCTATTCCCTGCGTGGCGACCTCGTGCGCGTGCCGTCGAAATCGCTGCCGGAAGGCTTCGACAAGGCCGACCACTCGCTCTATCGCGTCGCACTCTCGGTGTGGCGAGGTTTTGTTTTCGTCAATCTGCAGGAGGACGCGGCCGGCTCGGCGCAAACGTCCTTCGATTCGGCCTCCGGCGACCTCGGCAACTGGCCGCTGGAGACGCTGGTCAGCGGCCATGTGCTGCGCAAGGTGATGAACTGCAACTGGAAGATTTTTTGGGAAAACTTCAACGAGTGCCTGCATTGCCCAGGCGTCCACAAGGAGCTGTCGCGGCTGGTGCCAATCTATGGCCGAGGCCTGATGGGTCGCCACGACGACCCCGAATGGGTTCGCCATGCCGACAATGACGCGCCGGAGTTCTCCGGCGGCTTGCGCACCGGCGCCGAAACATGGTCGCGCGACGGCCAGGCGCATGGGCCGGTCTTCGCCGACCTCACACCAGCAGAGCGCGCCGCCGGCCAGACCTACGCCACCAGCCTGCCGTCGATGTTCGTCGTCGGCCATGTCGACTATGTCAGGACGGTGCGGCTGGTGCCGCTCGGCCCCGAGCAGACCGAGCTTGTCGCGGAGTGGCTGTTCGCGCCCGAAGCGCTCGCCACGACCGACATCGACAACATCGTCGCCTTCGGCACGCAGGTGCTGGAGGAGGACGCTGATATCTGCGAGGTCAATCAGAGAGGCCTGCGCTCGATGCGCCACACGGCGGGCGTGCTGATGCCCGAGGAATACGACCTGCACCGCTTCCACAACTGGGTGCGCGAGCGGCATGCGGCAACCGCCTAGTCGGCCTTCAGAATTCGCTCCGGCGAGGCATATGGAGTGGTTTTCGAGAACCGGCGCGCAGCGGACTTTTGGGTCCGTGAGCACCGGAAGCGGAGAAAATCGCGACAGATGTCCGCCGGAGTAGAATTATCAAGGTCGACTAAAGCGATTTCGGCAGATAGCGCCATGTCACAAAGCCACAGACTGCCGCCAGCAGGCCGAGCGTGACGAACACCGAGCCGAGCCCGAAGAAGGCCAGCACCACGGAATAGACCAGCGGCGGCGTCAGCTCGGAAAAGTCGAGATAGGTGCGATAGACCGCCGCCATCTGCGATCTTTCATAGGAGCGCACCGAGCGCATGAAGGCGGTCGAGCCGAGTGCATCGAGCGCGATGGTGAAGAAGGCGCCGCAGAGAAGGAAGGCGCCGGTGAGCAGCGGCACGGTTTCGCCCACGAAGCCTGCCGCCAGAAGCGTGGCCGACATGGCGAAATAGGCAAATGTCATGGTCCTGCGGCCGCCGAAGCGCTTTCCTGCCTTGCCCCAGAAGATGGCCATGAACAAAAGCGCGTTGCCGGCCGAGACCAGCAGGCCGCCGGCCAGCTTGCCCTCGCCGGTGATCACCATGAACAGCGGCCCATAGACAAAGAACGTCGTCCAGAAACAGGAGCGGCCGAAGGCGATCAGCCAGGCCAGCCTCAATCTGGGCTGGGCAATGAAGCGGCCGATATTGGCGAGCGGATTGGCCGGGCGCGTCTTGCCCGGGCGGATCGACGGGTTGTCGCCGAGCCGGTAGGTCCAGAACAGCGCCAGCAGGGCAAACGCGAACACCGCCACCGCACCATGCGCGGCATAGATGCCGAAGCGCGTGTAAAGGAAGATGCCGAGCGTCGGCCCACCGGTCCAGGCCAGCATCGACCACGCCATACGCAGCGATTCGGCCTGCATGAAATCGGTCTTGCGGATGTGGTCCATGATGTAGAGGTTGAGCGTGATCGACAGCGCGCTGGCGCCCATCACGCGGCACAGCATGCCGGCCAGTTGCCCGGCAAGCGTGTCGGTGACGAAGAACAGCGAGCCGATGGCCAGCAGGCAGGCGCCTGCCGTGTAGACCCAGCGGCGGGCAAAGCGGCGGATCAGCATTGGCATGAACAGCGTCACCGACAGGCCGAGCATCGCCACGACGGTGTAGAGGATCGAGACGATCTGCTCGTTGTGGAGGATCTCGTAGGCCTGGATCGGGATGACGCTCGACACGGTGGCGCGGGCGAAGGATTCGACCGCATAGAGCGAAGCGAAGGTGCGCGCATCCGCGGCCTTGAGGGCCGGTAGCCAGATCGGATGGCGCACATGGGTGGACATTGCTTCCCCAAAGCAGAATCACCGGTCAAATCTGCCGTGGCGATCCCCGCGCCAATAAGAGGAAACCGACGCGCAGCCGGCAAAAAGCAAAACCGGCCAAAGGCTTCCCACCACTGGCCCAATGCGGCGGCTGATCGGAGCTCCCGGTCTTCTTTTGTCCGGGGCAACCGTGATAGTCCTCCAGCGGGGCTGAATCAGAATGCGAGACCATGAGCATCCAAACGCCGACCGCACCCGTTCAGGATCGACCAAAGCGCATCGTCGCCATCGACATCGTGCGCGGCATCGCGCTGATCGCCATGGCGAGCTACCATTTCACCTGGGACCTGGAATTCTTCGGCTACACCGACCCCGGCCTGACTGCCTTCGGCTGGTGGAAGATCTACGCGCGTTGCATCGCCTCGACCTTCCTGTTCCTGGTCGGCGTCAGCCTGTACCTTGCCCATGGCCAAAAAATCCGCTGGAACGGCTTCTGGAAGCGGTTCGCCATGGTCGCCGGAGCCGCGATCGCGATTTCGGTTGTCACCCGCATCGCAACGCCCGACGGCTTCATCTTCTTCGGCATCTTGCATGAGATAGCGCTTGCCAGCCTGCTTGGACTCGCCTTCCTGCGGCTGCCGGCTTTGTTGACGCTTGTCGTTGCCGCGCTCGTCATCGCAGCGCCTGTCTATCTGCGCTTCGAGGCGTTCGATCACCCGTGGCTGTGGTGGGTCGGCCTGTCGGCGAACAATCCGCGCTCCAACGACTACGTGCCCCTGTTTCCGTGGTTCGGCGCTGTGCTTCTCGGCATCGGCGTCACCAAGCTTGCCACGGGCGCGGGTGTCTTGACTCGGCTGGCGAACCTCAGGCCCGGCCGCTGGGCCAACCCGCTGCTTTTCATCGGCCGCCACAGCCTGGCCTTCTACCTGATCCACCAGCCGCTGCTGATCGGCTGCGTGTGGCTGTTCTCGCAAATCATGCCGGCACAGGTCGAAACCCCGCAGGTGAATTTCCTCAAAACCTGCCAACTGTCTTGCGAACAGTCGCGCGACACCGAGTTCTGTTCGAGCTACTGTGTCTGCATGCTCGATACGCTCGAGGGCGAGGCCACGCTTGATCGGCTCTACAACAACGACCAGACCGCGGAATGGAAGGCACATTTGTCCGATCTTGCCGGCATGTGCACTGCCAAAACCGACAGCAAATTGATGGAGGAAGGGGGCAAATGACCGAGAACCAGCCGAAGCCGGGGCTCATACCGTGGCCGCCGCTGATCTATATCGCCGCCATCGCCATCAGCATCGTGCTTGGCCTGCTCTATCCCCTGCCCTGGATCGGCGACCTCCTGGGCGATATTCTGTTCGCCGCCGGCTGGGTCGCACTGCTCGGCGTCGCCGCACTCTGGTTCACCGCGATCCGCACCATGATGCGCGCCAAAACCACGCTCAACCCCAACGCGGTGCCCGATCACCTCGTCACCACAGGTCCCTTCGGCGTCACCCGCAATCCGATGTATCTGGCCAACACGCTGCTGCTGATCGGCGTCGCCTTTGTCTCAGGCATCGTCTGGTTCCTGCCGCTCGCGTTCATCGCCGCCTATGCCACGCAAAAGGTCGCGATCGAAGGCGAGGAAAAGGTGCTGGCAGCGAAGTTCGGCAAGAAATACCGCGACTACGCGAAAAGGGTGCGCCGCTGGATTTGAGCTGGCGCCCTGGTTTCCATCGCGCAGAATTTCGACAGGCCGCTTCGCTGATGGGGTCGCCGCGTTCGGCGATTAGCCGAAACATCCATCCCGTCGTCATCCACGGGCGAAGCAAGGAGCGTAGCGACGCAGCGCAGACCCGAGGATCCATGCCGCGACGTTAAAGCGTTGAAACGGTGCAGAATTCTGCACCGCGGCACTCCAGACCAATGTCACGGAATGGATTCTAGGGTCTACGCGACGGAGCTTCGCTCCTGCTCCGCCCTAGAATGACGAAGGTTCAAGTATTCACACCAAGCTCGACCAACCGCTCCACACAAGATTCCTCGGCCTGGTCGAGTTCGGCCAGCGTCTCCTCGAGGTCGCGGCGCTTCTGGCGCAGGTCCTCGCGCTTTTCCTCGATGCGCTTGATCATCAGCTTGAGTTGACCGACCTCGCCGGGCGGCGCCTTGTACATCTGGATGATTTCGCGGATCTCGTTGATCGAGAAGCCGAGCCGCTTGCCGCGCATGATCTGGCGGATGAGGTGGCGGTCGGACGGGCGAAACAGCCGCGTGCGGCCACGCCGCACCGGCTGCACCAGCCCCTCGTCCTCATAGAAGCGCAGCGTCCGCGTCGACACGTCGAACTCGCGAGTCAACTCGGTGATCGAATAATATTCTCGCATTATCACTCCCGCATGCCGGAATCCCGGGCGATCGCCATGCGGCGTCGCCCTTCCGTCCCGAACCAAAACCCATGCCATGCCGGAATCGACATTGGCGCCCCGCGCAAGCCTCGCATGGCATTTACGTAAAAGTCAATTGAGGCACGCCCGATGCCTTCAGGGCACACCGAACCACCATGTGGCAATGCCGAGAAAGGCAAAGAAGCCGACGACATCGGTAACCGTGGTGACGAAAACCGCCGATGCGACCGCCGGATCGACCTTGAAACGGTCGAGCAGCAGCGGGATCAGGATGCCGGCCAAGGCGGCCGCGAACATGTTGATGATCATCGCCGCTGCGATGATGCCGCCCAGATTGGGGTCGCGGAACCAGGCTGCGGCCACGATGCCGATCAGGATGGCGAAGACGATGCCGTTGATGAAACCGACGCCCATCTCGCGGCGAATGATGCGGCCGGCATTGTAGATATCGATATCCTTGGTCGCCAGCGCCCGCACCGTCACGGTCATGGTTTGCGAGCCGGCATTGCCGCCCATGCCGGCGACGATCGGCATCAGCACCGCCAGCGCCACGATATGCTCGATCGTACGATCGAACAGACTGATCACCGATGCGGCCAGGAATGCCGTCAACAGATTGATCAACAGCCATGGAACGCGCGAGCGCGAGGTGGAGAAAACACTGTCGGACAGTTCTTCATCGCCGACGCCGCCCATGCGCATCAGATCTTCCTCGGCCTCCTGCTGGATGACATCGACGACGTCATCGATGGTCAGCACGCCGACCAGCCGCTCGTTTTCGTCGACGACGGCGGCCGACAAAAGGTCATACTGCTCGAATTCCCGCGCCGCCTCTTCCTGGTCCATCGTGGCGGGAATGGCGTGCCGTGTCTCGTGCATCACCTCCTCGACCTTGACCGAGCGCCTTGTGCGCAGGATCTGGTCGAGATCGATGGCGCCGAGCAGCTTGAAGGTCGGATCGATGACGAAGATCTGGCTGAAGCGCTCAGGCAGGTTCTTGTCTTCGCGCATGTAGTCGATGGTCTGGCCGATCGTCCAGAACGGCGGCACCGCGACGAACTCGGTCTGCATGCGGCGGCCGGCCGTCTCTTCGGGATAGTCGAGCGAGCGGCGCAGCCTGATCCGCTCGGTGAACGGCAGCTGCGACAGGATCTCGTCCTGGTCCTCCTTCTCGAGGTCTTCGAGAATGTAGACGGCGTCGTCGGAATCGAGCTCCTGCACCGCCTGGGCGATCTGCGCATTGGGCAGATTGTCGACGATATCCATGCGGATCGCCTCGTCGACCTCGGTCAGCGAGGAGAAGTCGAAGTCGGCGCCCAGGAGCTCGACCAGCGCGCGGCGCTGTTCGGGATGCAGCGCCTCGAGCAGGTCGCCGAGTTCCGACTGATGCAGGTCGTCGACTTCATGCTTGAGGGTCAGCGTATCGCGGTCGGCGATCGCGGCACCAATCCGCGCAAGGAAGGACGAAAGGACGGCGCCGTCCTCGCCATAGATATCAGCGTGATGCTCCTCGGCGGCCCTGGCGCCGGTCGTCCGTTCGTCCTGGCCTTCCACCAGCGCCTCCCGCCATCGCAATCCCGGAAAAGGTGCGTCTCAGGTCTAGAGCATCGGCCCCCAAAGTGGAAACCGGTTTTGGGGAAAATCCGACGCTCATTCCAGAGATAGCGCGGCAGCATGAATCGATTTGGGAATTTGTCGCCCTAACGCACGGAATATCAAACGAAATGCCCACTCTCCTACCTGGTTCCCTTCACCGGGAGACGGTATTGCCGATGCCCGACCTGGAATGCCGATCCCGTCAAAACCAGCGGGATACCGGTTCAGGGGACGCGACAGCGCATGTCGCTGGGGAAAGAGCACCCTTGTGCGGTTGCGGCGATTGTCATGGCACAGGGTCCGGATATCAGCCGGATCCGCCCATGTCCGCAACCGGTCCAGAACGGAAGCCCTTGAGCGCAAGGTCGGCGACAACGAACAAGGTCACATCAGGACAGCAACGCGTTCGCGTCGTTGTCGCCGAGCGCAATCCGCTTGTCATCTCGGCGCTACGCGAAATGCTGGAATGCGACGGACGTTTCGAATTGCAGGGCACTGTCCAGAGCGGCAAGCAACTCCTGGAACTGGCGGTGAAGACCAAATTCGATGTCGCCGTCATCGGCTGGAGGCTCGCCGACATGGACGGCGCGGATGTTCTGGCCGAGGTCCAGAACCGCAAGCTCGATATGCGTATCACGGTGTTTTCCAACGACCATGACATCGGCATCCTGAAGCAGTGCGTGCGGCTCGGGGCTCAGGGCTACTGCTTCCAGTTCGACGATCCGCATATTATCTTCGAGACGATCCTGGCGGTCGCGCATGGCCGCATCTGCATCCCCTATATCGACATCAACAAGGTCAACGACACGCCTTTGGCGCAGCTCACGGTGCGCGAGCGCGAGCTGCTGGCGGTGCTTTCCGACGGCTGGACCAACCTTCAGATCGCGACGCGCACGGGAATTTCCGAGAATACGGTGAAATACCACCTCAAGAATCTTTACGACAAGCTTGACGTCCGCAACCGGGCGATGGCCGTCGCCCTCTATTCGAGCGAGAAGCGCCGCAGTCCCAGACTGCCTGTCGGGTAGGCCCAATGGGTAGGCCGACCGGGTAGGCTCGCCCCACCCGCGCGCGGCGAGAACTTACCCACCAAGGTGTTGTTGCCCCTCGCCGTCGAGACGACACTCCCTCCATAAATCTCAAACATCGGAGGAGTTCGCGCATGGCTGGGTTCACCCACCTTTTATTCCAGGACCCACCAACATTCCCGAGCAGGTCCGGCAAGCGATGAACCTGCCGATGGAGGACATGCGCGCCGCCTCGTTCCCAGATCTCACCCTGCCGTTGTTCGAGGACATCAAGAAGGTCTTCAAGAACGAAACCGGCCGCGTCTTCATCTACCCGTCGTCGGGCACCGGCGCCTGGGAGGCGGCCATGACGAATGTGCTCAGCCCCGGCGATCGCGTGCTGATGTCGCGCTTCGGCCAGTTCTCGCATCTGTGGGTCGACATGGCCGAGCGCCTCGGCTTCGAGGTCGACGTTATCGACTGCGAGTGGGGAACCGGCGTGCCGCTCGACCTCTATGCGGAAAGGCTGAAGGCGGACAAGGCACATCGCATCAAGGCGGTCTTCTGCACGCAGAACGAGACCGCGACCGGCGTCACCAGCGATGTCGCCGGCTGCCGGGCCGTGCTCGACGCGGCGAACCACCCTGCCCTGCTGTTCGTCGACGGTGTGTCGTCGATCGGTTCGATCGACTTCCGTCAGGAAGAATGGGGTGTCGACTGCGCCGTCAGCGGCTCGCAGAAAGGTTTCATGCTGCCGGCCGGCCTCGGCTTCCTCTCAGTCAGCAAGAAGGCGCTCGTCGCTTCCAGGGTCGCCTCTCACCGCCGCTGCTTCTTCTCGTTCGAGGACATGATCCGCGCCAACGACGCCGGCTATTTCCCCTATACGCCGGCCACGCAACTGCTGCGCGGCCTGCGCGCTTCGCTCGATCTGATCGCCGAGGAAGGGCTCGACAACATCTTCGCCCGCCACCATCGCCTCGCCGAAGGCGTGCGCAAGGCGGTCGACGCCTGGGGGCTGAAGCTCTGCGCCAAAGCGCCGAAATGGCACTCCGATACGGTCAGCGCCATCCTGGTGCCCGAAGGCATCGACAGCGCCGACATCGTCAAGCGCGCCTACGGCACCTACCAGACGTCACTCGGCGGCGGCCTCAACAAGGTGATGGGCAAGGTCTTCCGCATCGGCCATCTCGGCTGGCTGAACGAGGTGATGGTGCTGGCATCACTGTCCGCCGCCGAACTGGCGCTGCTCGACTGCGGCGTCAAGCTGGCGCCGGGTTCCGGTGTCGGTGCAGCGATCGCGCATTTCCGCCGCTCGCCGCAGTCCGCCATCGCCGAAGCCGCCTGATCCGGGAGCGAGCCATGAGCCACACCATCAACCATCTGAAGAAACTGAGGCTGCAGCGCAGCGAACTTGCTGTTCCCGGCTCCAGTCCCGAGATGATCGAGAAGGCGGCGAACAGCGCCGCCGACTTCGTCTTCCTCGACATCGAGGACGCGGTGGCGCCGCCGGACAAGGAACGCGCCCGCAAGAACATCATCCAGGCGCTCAACGACATCGACTGGCGCGCTAAGGGCAAGACCGTTTCGGTGCGCATCAACGGCCTCGACACGCACTACATGTATCGCGACGTGGTCGACGTGATGGAACAGGCTGGCGACCGGCTGGACACCATACTGGTGCCGAAAGTTGGCGTGCCGGCCGACCTCTATATGGTCGAAGCCATGGTCAACCAGATCGAGATGGCCAAGGGTTTTAAGACCCGCGTCGGCCTCGAAGCCCTCATCGAGACGGCGCTCGGCATGGCCAATGTCGAGGCGATCGCCGCTACATCAGGCCGCCTGGAGGCAATGCATTTCGGCGTCGCCGACTATGCAGCCAGTTGCAAGGCGCGCACCGTCAACATCGGCGGCCTCAATCCCGACTATCCGGGCGACCAGTGGCATTTCGCTCTGTCGCGGATGACGGTTGCCTGCAGGGCCTACGGCCTGCGCGCCATCGACGGGCCGTTCGGCGATTTCTCCGACCCTGAGGGCTACATCGCCGGCGCAAGGCGCGCCGCGGCATTGGGCATCGAAGGCAAATGGGCGATCCATCCCTCGCAGATCGCGCTCGCCAACGACGTCTTCTCGCCGCCGGAAAAGGAAGTCACTCGCGCCAGGCGCATCCTCGAAGTGCTGAAGGAGGCCGAGGCGCAGGGCAAGGGCGCGGCGGCACTCGACGGCAAGATGATCGACGCGGCGTCGGAACGCATGGCGCGCAATGTGCTGGTGGTCAACGAAGCCATCGAACGCGCCGGCCAAGCACACGCCGCCGCACACTGAAAGCTTTGGGAGGACAAGATGGACATTCACGAATACCAGGCCAAGGAACTGCTTGCCCGCCACGGGATTCATGTTCCGCGCGGCGGCCTCGCCTACAGCCCCGAACAGGCGAGCTATCGGGCGCGCGAGATCGGCGGCAGCAAATGGGTGCTAAAGGCGCAGGTTCATTCCGGCGCGCGCGGCAAAGCCGGCGGCATCAAGCTCTGCGCCAACGACGAGGAGATCGCCAACGCGGCCGAAGCCATGCTCGGCCGCAAGCTCGTGACCCAGCAGACCGGCCCGCGTGGCAAGCTGATCTCGCGGCTCTATCTCGAGGAAGCCGTCGACATCGCGCAGGAGCTCTATCTCGGCTTTGTACTGGACCGCAAGGAAGAGCGCGTGATGATCGTGGCGTCGGCCGCCGGCGGCATGGAGATCGAGGAGATCTCTGAAAAAAACCTGATTCCATCATCCGCGCCACGGTCGATCCCGGTGTCGGCATGCAGCGCTTCCAGGCGCGGGAGATCGCCTTCGGGCTCGGCCTGGACCAGAATCTGATCGGCAAGGCAACCGAAACCATCTTCAGCTGCTACCAGGTGTTCCGCGACTATGACGCTTCGATGCTTGAGATCAATCCGCTGGTGGTGACCCGCGACGGCAATCTCGTCGCCCTCGACGCCAAGATGTCGTTCGACGAGAACGCGTTGTTCCGGCGGCCGGAAATCTCCGAGCTGCGCGACAAGAGCCAGGAAGACCCGCGTGAAACCTTCGCCAGCGACCGTGGCCTCTCCTATGTCGGCCTCGACGGCAATATCGGCTGCATCATCAACGGCGCCGGCCTCGCCATGGCGACGATGGACATGATCAAGATCGCCGGCGGCGAGCCGGCCAACTTCCTCGACATTGGTGGCGGCGCCTCGCCCGAGCGGGTGGCGAAATCCTTCCGCGCCGTGCTCGGCGACAAGAATGTCGAGACCATACTGGTCAACATCTTCGCCGGCATCAACCGCTGCGACTGGGTCGCTGAAGGCGTCATCAAGGCGATACGCGAGGTCGGCGTCAACGTGCCCTTGGTGGTCCGGCTTTCCGGCACCAGGGCCGAGGAAGGCCGCCGCATCCTGGCTGATTCCGGCGAGGCGGTGATCGTCGCCGACACGCTGGCCGAAGCCGCCGAGAAAGCCGTCGCCGCCTGGCGCGCGGCCACCAAGAAAAAAGCAGCCTGAGGGAGGTCGAGAAAATGGCAATCCTGCTCAACCGCAGCACCCGCGTCATCGTCCAGGGGTTTACCGGCAAGATCGGCAGCTTCCATGCCGACGACATGAAACGCTACGGCACCAAGCTGGTCGGCGGCGTCACGCCCGGCAAAGGCGGCCAGAAGCATCTCGGCCTGCCGATCTTCAACACCGTCAAAGGCGCGGTGCGCGAGACCCGTGCCGAGGCCAGCATCGTCTTCGTGCCGCCCCCCTTCGCCGCGGACTCGATCATGGAAGCCGCCGATGCCGGCATCAAGCTGTGCGTCTGCATCACCGATGGCATTCCCTCGCAGGACATGATGCAGGTGAAGCGCTACATGCGCCGTTACCGCTTCGAGGACCGCATGCGGCTGATCGGGCCGAACTGCGCCGGCGTGATCACACCCGGACAGGCACTGATGGGCATCATGCCGGGTAACATCTATCTCCCCGGCCGCATCGGCATCGTCGGGCGCTCGGGCACGCTCGGCTACGAGGCAGCCTCGCAGATGAAAGCACTTGGCATCGGTGTCTCGACCAGCGTCGGCATCGGCGGCGATCCAATCAACGGCTCGTCCTTCAAGGACATGCTGAAGCTGTTCGAACAGGACGACGAGACCGATGCCGTGGTTATGATCGGCGAGATCGGCGGACCACAGGAGGCGGAAGCCGCGCTCTGGGCCCGCGACAACATGCGCAAGCCGCTGATCGCCTATATTGCCGGGCTTTCCGCGCCGAAGGGCCGGCGCATGGGCCATGCCGGCGCCATCATCTCCGCCTTCGGCGAGTCGGCGCAGGAAAAGGTCGAAATCCTGAAAGAGGCCGGCGTCGTCATCGTACCGACGCCATCTTCCTTCGGCGAGGTCGTGGCCGACACCCTGGCCCGGATGAAGAAGGCCGCCTGACCGCCACGAGCAAGCCCACTTTCCGGGGCAACTGAAAAAGCGAAGCGGCGGCGGGTCTGGATGACCCGCCGCCGCTTCCGTTTCGATCCTCGGCAAGCCGTGTGGCCGCGACGTGTCGTCGCTTGCCGCCTCGGCTCGCCAGAAGCAATCTGTCAGGGAAATCTTGGTGCGGTCGAGAAGACTCGAACTTCCACGGGTTGCCCCACAGCGACCTCAACGCTGCGCGTCTACCAATTCCGCCACGACCGCACGTGGTAGAGCCGGAACCGACCGGCTCGCGGCGTGTAGCAAATCGTTTCCGGCGAAACAAGTGCGCGGCAAGCAATAATATCAGGCGATTGGCATAATGCTCCGCAGGGCTCGAATGCAGTGCCGGAACTGGACGTTTCGGCCCGATATCGCCATATGGAGGACAAATGCATGTCGCCCAAAAGTGCAAGGCGGTTTTGGGGCCACGACAGGTAGAAGCAAAAAGCGACACGTCATGCCAGAACGCAGCCAGATCGCCACGTCGTTCCTGCCGCTCCCCGGTTCGGCACCGGTCGATTGGCGCATTGAGCCCGGCCTCACCGCCTATCCCGATGCGCTTGCCTTCATGGAGGCGCGCGCCGAGGCGGTCCGTAGCGGGGCTGCCGGCGAAATGGTCTGGCTGGTCGAACACCCGCCGCTCTACACCGCCGGCACCAGCGCCCGCGGCGAGGACCTGATCGACGCCAACCGCTTCCCGGTCTTCGCGGCAGGACGCGGCGGCGAATACACCTATCATGGGCCGGGCCAGCGGGTCGCCTATGTGATGCTTGATCTCAAGCGGCGGCGCGAGGATGTTCGTGCCTTTGTCGCCGCGCTCGAACAGTGGATCATCGGCACGCTCGCCGCCTTCAACGTGCATGGCGAACGCCGCGAGGACCGGGTCGGCGTCTGGGTGGTGCGGCCGGATCGCCCCTCCTTGCCGGACGGCTCGCCGGCCGAGGACAAGATCGCGGCGATAGGCATCCGGCTGCGGCGCTGGGTAAGCTTTCACGGCATCGCCATCAATGTCGAGCCGGATCTCGACCATTTCAGCGGCATCGTGCCCTGCGGCGTGCAGGACCACGGCGTCACTAGCCTCGTCGACCTCGGCCTTCCCCTGACTATGGCCGACCTTGACCTGGCGCTGAAATCCGCCTTCGAGGATGTTTTCGGTCCCGCCACGGTTTTGCCTGTCGAAGCGGCGCGCAAGGCCGGTTGAACTTTCCGGTCGGGGAACGGCTCAGATCAGCTGCGCGGAGGCCCACAGAACGCCGTAGCCATGGATGGCGAACACCGCCAGCAACGCCGCCGCCATGGCGAAGCGGTCTATGGTATGGATCGGCTTCAGCTCGTGACGCGGCTTTACCCCGCTGCTCATCGTCAGCAGGCTGAGGATCGAAAACACCGCTCCTGTCGCGAGCAGGAAATTGGAGGAAAAGCCGGCCTGCCAACCCACAGCCAGAAAGGCCGAGAGCAGGAAGAACGATGCCAGCGACAGCGCGATCGGCCCCGGGCAGATCTGGCGCAGCACCTGACCGCCGTCGAACTTCCACACCGGCACCAGATTGGCGATGTTGAACAGGGCGGCAAAACCAGCCAGAGCCGCCAGCAGCATTGCCGCCAGCCGATGTCCTTCAGCGCCGGCAAAGGTACTTGCGGCGATTGCGATCGGCACCAGGAAGGCGGAGAAGCCGGCGCCCATCAATGCCACGAAGGCGACCTCGAAACGGCTGTCATAGGGCCGGCCGCCAATGGCGATGCCGCCGAGCAGCGGGATGAAGATCATCCGCGCCCTGTTGTGGCCCATCAGGCGAAACGCCGCCATATGGCCGAGCTCATGCAGGGCGACCACCGATGTCAGGATCGCGGCGAGCGCCAGCCCGCCGAAATGAAGGCCGAAGAACGGCCACAGGATCAATGCCGACAGCGCGGCGAAGCCGACCTGGCTCAGCGGATGCTCGAACCAGCCGCCCTTGCGATACTGCCCGGTCCGCGCCCAATGCTGCAGCTTGGAGAGTTCACGGCGCATGGCGAAATAGCGGAAGACCAGGAAGGCAACGCCGCGGTAGCGATCGGTCTGGCTGAGGGTGACCCGCGTACCATTGCCGTTGGAGACGAGTTCGGTGGTTTCGCGAAAATCCTTCCAGAACGAAGCGTCGAGCGCGGTGTCCTCGAGGACCCGCATCGAAAAGCTGCTGCCCTCGACCACCTCTTCAAACCGCGACTTGCGCTCGATCGGCTTGCCGTCGCGGCCTTCCCAGGACAGCATGATTCGAGCCACGCCCTCACCGTCCGGCGCTTCGGCCGAGAGTATCTCGCCGGACCAGCCGGCATCGTTGCCAATCGGCCACAGCGCCTGCCAGAGGCGCTGCCGGTCCGCTGCTATCACGCGGCTGAGCCGGACCGTGCGCAGACCAAGCGGCACGGTCATCAAGAGAAAGATCAGCCCGAGATTGCTGGCCACGAGAATGGCCGTGACGATGGGCGACACGCGACGTTTCTCCCTGTCTTTCAGGGCACCCTAACGTCGCGGCGGCAAGAAAAGCTTAACGGCGGAACGGGTCATAGCCCGCTCAGAATCACGGCGGCGAATGCCGCCAAATCACATGGCTCCGATCCAAATCGCCATGGAAACGAGGAAGGTGCTCATGCAAACCAGTGAGATGACATCCTGAACCAGATCGGTCATAACTCTCTCCTGTTGTTGATATGTTCGTAGTTTGTTCTAATTTTGTTTCAATGTCAACGAGCACAATCCGGCCGCGACAGAATTTTCCGGCGATCAAATCGGCAGGGTTAAGGAAAGGTTGACGGGCGAACGAAGGTTGCCCAGCGCCCACCAGGGCACGTCGAGACTCAGGTCAGGCCAAGCCGAAAATGGTGGATTTCGGGGTCGCCTTGCGACGAGCGGAGCGTACTTTTGGGTACGTGAGCTCAGTTCTACCGCGACGCGGTAGAACGGGGAAGCGCAGGAGCCGGCTTTCGCGGGCCGGCCTCACCTGGGTATCGCCGTGCCCTAAGGCTTGTTGAGATTCAGCGTGAGTTTATGACGGCGGCTGCGAGATTGATGAAGGCAGCGAAGCTCTGATCGGTTTTATCGGCTCGCATGGCGATACGCTTGAATTCCTTGAGTTTGCAGAAGAAGTTCTCGATCAGGTGGCGCCATTTGTAGAGTTCCTTGTCGAGCGGCAGGGGAAAAGTACGACGTGAGTGCTGTGAAATAACGATCTTGGCGCCGCGCTCATTCAGGTCGGCAATGATGGTGTTGCTGTCGAAGGCTTTGTCGGCGATCAAGCCGCCGAAGCAGACGCCACCGATAAGCGGCGCGACGCCCACCGTATCGAACCGCTGGCCGGGCAAGAGGACAAAGCGCACCAGATTTCCAAGTGCATCGGTGAGCGCCAGAATTTTGGTGGTCATACCGCCCTTGGAGCGGCCTATGGCCTGGCTTTGAGTCCCCCTTTTGCGCCCTGTCCATGGCGGTGGACCTTGACGATGGTGGCATCGACCATGGCGTATTCCATGTCCGGTTCATCCGAACAAGCCTCGAAAAGCCGAATGAAAACATCGGCTTTGACCCAATCGCGGTAGCGTTTGAAAACGGCGTTCCAGCCTCCGAAGAAGGCTGGAAGATCACGCCATGGACTTCCTGTCCGCACGATCCAAAGCAAGGCTTCGATGAAGCGGCGATTGTCACTCCCACTTCGTCCGGGATCGGTTGGTTTACCCAGGCAATGCGGTTCCATCTTCGCCCATTGGGCGTCCGTCAGCACAAATCGTTCCATCCAAAGCTTGAATCACGATCCAAGCTCAGAGGGAATCCTGAATCTCAACAAGCCTTAGAGCGGCACGACCTTGCCGTCGGCCAGCGTGACGCGCCGGTCCATGCGCGATGCCAGTTCGTGATTGTGGGTGGCGATCAGCGCCGCGAGGCCCGATTGCTTGACCAGCGCCGCCAGCGCCTCGAACACATAGGAGGCGGTGACCGGGTCGAGATTGCCGGTCGGCTCATCGGCCAGCAGCACCAACGGCGCATTGGCGACCGCACGCGCAATGGCGACGCGCTGCTGCTCGCCGCCGGAGAGTTCGGATGGCCGGTGCGATGCGCGCTTGCCGATCTGCATGTAATCGAGCAGCTGCGCCGCGCGCTCGGCCGCGTCCTTGCGGCTCAGCCCTTTGATGAGCTGCGGCATCATGATGTTTTCCAGCGCCGAGAATTCTGGCAGCAAATGATGGAACTGGTAGACGAAGCCGACATCGTTGCGGCGGATCGCCGTGCGCTCGTCGTCGGAGAGCCGCCCGCAGGCACGGCCGGCCAGAATGACGTCGCCGGCGTCGGGACGCTCCAGCAGGCCGGCAGTGTGCAGCAGCGTCGACTTGCCGGTGCCCGACGGCGCCACCAGCGCCACCATCTCGCCGCGCTTCAGCGAGAAATCGGCGCCGTTGAGAATGGTGAGCTTGCGCGGCCCCTGGACATAGTGCCGCTCGACGCTCTTCAGCTCGATAATGACCTCGGCCACTACTCGTACCTCAAGGCTTCGACCGGATCGAGACGCGCGGCCCGCCATGCGGGAAACACCGTTGCCAGGAAGGACAGGCCGAGCGCCATCAGGATGACATAGGTCGTCTCGCGCGGATCCATCTTCGCCGGCAGCTGGCTGAGGAAATAGAGTTCCGGGTTGAACAGCACCTTGCCGGTCATCCAGGAGAAGAACTGGCGGATCGATTCGATGTTGGTGCAGATCAGCACGCCGAGCAGCACGCCGGCGAGCGTGCCGGTCACGCCGATCGCCGCCCCCGTCATCAGGAAGATGCGCAGGATGGCGCCACGCGACGCCCCCATGGTGCGCAGGATGGCGATGTCATGCCCCTTGTCCTTCACCAGCATGATCAGGCCGGAGATGATGTTGAGCGCCGCCACCAGCACGATCAGCGTCAAGATCATGAACATGACATTGCGCTCGACCTGCAGGGCGGAGAAAAAGGTCTCGTTGCGCTGGCGCCAGTCAACCATGTCGATCGGCCGCTGCGCCGCCGCCTCCACCTTCGGTTTCAGCGCGTCGACATCGTCGGGATTGTCGACATAGATCTCGATCGTCTGCGCTCGCCCGTCCATGTTGAAATAAAGCTGCGCTTCGGAGAACGGCATGTAGACGATGGAGGTGTCATATTCGGACATGCCGACTTCGAAGATCGCCGCGATCTTGTAGCCCTTCATGCGCGGCGTCGTGCCAATCGGGGTCACGTCGCCGTCCGGCGAGATCAAGGTGATGGTGTCACCGAGCGTCAGGCCGAGATTCTCGGCCATGCGCTTGCCGATCGCAACGCCCTCGCTGGTGTCGAAATCGGCGATCGAGCCCTGCTTGATGTTGCTGGCGACGATGGCGATCTTGCTGAGATCCTCACCGCGTATGCCGCGCACCAGCGCTCCGGTGCCGCCGCCGACATTGCCCTGCGCCAGCACCTGGCCGTCGATCAGCGGGATGGCGTATTTGACACCCGGCACGCCATTGATGCGGCTAGCGACCTGAGCATAGTCCTCCAGCGGCGAATCGAGCGGCTGCACGATCAGATGGCCGTTGACGCCAAGGATGCGCGTCAACAGCTCCGCCCTAAACCCGTTCATCACCGCCATCACCACGATCAGCGTGGCGACGCCCAGCATGATGCCGAGGAAGGAGATCGAGGCGATCACCGAGATCACCGTCTCCTTGCGCCGCGAACGCAGATAGCGCCAGGCGACCATGCGCTCGAAGATGGAAAAGGGTCCGGCGCCGACCGATCTTGCCGCCACCGCCTCGCTCATGCAGCGACACCGAAGCGCTTTTTCGCGTCCGCGATCGGCAGCGTCTCGCGCTCGCCGGTCTTGCGATTCTTAATCTCGATCTCGCCGGCAGCGACACCACGCGGCCCAACTATCACCTGCCATGGCAGGCCGATCAGATCGGCGGTGGCGAACTTGCCGCCGGGCCGCTGGTCGGTATCGTCGTAGAGCACGTCATTGCCGGCGGCGACGAAAGCGGCATGCAGTTCGTCGCAGACGCGGTCGCATTCGGCGTCGCCCGCCTTCATGTTGATCAGCCCGATGTCGAACGGCGCCACGGCTTCCGGCCAGATGATGCCGTTGTCGTCATGGCTGGCCTCGATGATCGCCGCGACCAGGCGCGAAGGACCGATGCCGTAGGAGCCGCCGGAGACGAAATGATCCTTGCCGTCAGGCCCGGTCACCTTGGCGCCCATCGGCTTGGAATATTTGTCGCCGAAATGGAAGATGTGGCCGACCTCGATGCCGCGCGCCGAAACCTTGTCGCTCTCGCCGATCTTTTCCCACGCCGCCTCGTCATGCATCTCGTCGGTGGCGGCGTAGGGCGTCGTCCATGTCTTGACGATGTCGGCAATCTCGGCGTCGTTGGCAAAGTCGGTGTTGGCGCCGGGCACATCGAGCGAAAGATAGTCGCGGTGGCAGAAGACCTGGCTCTCGCCTGTGTCGGCGAGGATGATGAATTCATGGCTGAGATCGCCGCCGATCGGCCCGGTGTCGGCCCGCATCGGTATGGCCTGCAGCCCCATGCGCGTAAAAGTCCTGAGATAGGACACGAACATCCTGTTGTAGGCCGCCTTGGCGCCCTCGAAGTCGAGGTCGAAGGAATAGGCGTCCTTCATAAGGAACTCGCGCGAACGCATGACGCCGAATCGCGGCCGCACTTCGTCGCGGAACTTCCACTGGATGTGGTAGAGATTGAGCGGCAGGTCCTTGTAGGACTTCACATAGGCGCGGACGATCTCGGTGACCACTTCCTCGTTGGTCGGGCCGTAGAGCATGTCACGGTCCTGCCGGTCCTTGATGCGCAGCATCTCCTTGCCGTAGTCGTCATAGCGGCCGCTTTCGCGCCACAGGTCGGCCGACTGGATGGTGGGCATCAGGATTTCCTGCGCACCGGCGCGATTCTGCTCCTCGCGGATGATGCGGCAGACCTTGTCCAGCACACGCTTGCCGAGCGGCAGCCACGAGAAACTGCCCTGCCCCTGCTGGCGGATCATGCCGGCGCGCAGCATCAGCCGGTGCGAGACGATTTCAGCCTCGCGCGGATTTTCTTTGAGGATGGGCAGGAAAAACTGCGACAAACGCATGGACAGGTCCGTGAGTGAGGATGGCCGCGTCAGAATCGGCGCGGCTTTGGCTTGCTTGACCCGGCTTCATAGCCATTTCATGGCGGAATGGGAACCCAAACCCGGCGTCGCAGTGCCGCACGCGTCTTACTGGACGTTTCGAAAGCAACGCCTGCCGCACTATTGTGCAGTGCAGCACGAGAATGCCCGTTTCGAGGCAAAATTCTTCGTGACATTTTCATTCGCGTTAGGCTAATGTGCCCCGATAACCGAGAGGGCAGAAAAAATCTGCTCTCCTACGCGGTCAAAGTCTTGGGAGGATGCGATCTAGGCGCGGTTACTCGCTGCCGCCGGAAACCGGAAACAGATCGGACGCGTTTAAATTGCAAGGCCTTGTGCCTTGCATTTTTTTGTGCAATCATCCGCTTAGCGCAACGAATTGCCAAACCACCTTACCCTGCGTCAGCGCTCCCCCAACCGCAAAACGGCACCGCATTCCCGTCCGAAACCGCAGGGTTTCGACGGATCAAAACACCGTTGTCGGACAGTCTATTTGGACTATTTGGCTGGCGTCTGGCCGAAATCCGGTACGATGTGCGGGATGTCGTTGAGGCTGTATCCCAGGCCGTGCGTCAGGCCATAGAAAATGCCCATGAGGATCGCGGTGGCGACGGTGGTGCGGATCACGGCGCGCAGCATGTGGGGGCCGCGCGGCGCGCTCGGAACCGTGCCCAGCGTCACATCGTGATCGTCGTCCTGCGTCTTCACGCTGAACGGCAGCACGGCAAACAGCACCACCCACCAGGTCGCGAAGAACAGGGCGGTGAACGAAACCCAGCTCATGATTGCTCCAGTTCGATCAGCGTGCCGAAGAAATCCTTCGGATGCAGGAACAGCACCGGTTTGCCATGGGCGCCGATCTTCGGGTTGCCGTCGCCCAGCACACGGGCGCCGGCAGCCTTGAGCTGATCGCGCGCGACCAGGATGTCATCGACTTCGTAGCAAAGATGGTGCATGCCGCCGGAAGGGTTCTTCGCCAGGAAAGCGGCGATCGGCGACCCCTCGCCCAAAGGCTCCAGAAGTTCGATCTTGGTGTTGCCGACATTGACGAACACCACCGTGACGCCATGCTCCGGCAGCGCCTGCGGCTCCGTCACCTCGGCGCCCAGCGTGTTGCGATAGGCGGCGACGGCAGCTGTCAGCTCCGGCACCGCAAGCGCGACATGGTTCAGACGTCCGAGCATAGGTTTTTCCTCAGGGCAGTAAGGCAGTATGGCAATAGGGGGAAAGCTGACCGTGCCTCGTATCGAAATCCCTACTGCCCTACTCCCTTATTCCCCTACTCCCTTGTTCGTCACCTCGTGACGAACACCGTCACCAGCGGCTTCTTGCCCCAGGCTTCGTTGGCGGCGCCACGCACCGCGCGCCGTACCGCTTCCTGCACCAGGTCGAGGTCTTTTCGGCGCTGGCGGGGGATCGAGTCCACCGCGCCGATTGCCGCATCGATCATCAAATCTTCCAGCGTCTCGCCACGGCCATCGGCCTCGGCGACGCCGATGGCGACCAGATCGGGGTCTCCGGCAAGTTCATATTTGTCGTCGAGCACGACATTGACCGCGACATGGCCGGCAAAGGACAGTTTGCGCCGGTCGCGGATGCCCATAGCCTGATCGGTGCCGATCAGTCTGCCATCCTTGTAGATGCGGCCGAACGGCACCTGGTCGATGATGGTGGCGGGGCCGGGAGCGAGCCGCAGCATGTCGCCGTCGCGCACCTGCGCCACCTGGCCGATGCCCGATGTCGACATCAGCGATCCCTGCGCCACCAGATGCGCCGCCTCGCCATGCACGGGAACGCCGATCTGCGGGCGCACCCATTCATACATCTTGCGCAATTCGCTGCGCCGAGGATGGCCGGAGACATGCACCAGCGCATCACCATCCTCGATGATCTTGACGCCGAGATCGATGAGGCGGTTCTTGATCTCGAGGATCGCCTTCTCGTTGCCGGGAATGGTACGCGAGGAAAACACCACTGTGTCGCCTGCCGTCAGCGACACTGACTTCATCTCCTCGCGCGACAGCTTGGCCAATGCGGCCAGCGGCTCGCCCTGGCTGCCGGTGCAGATGATGACCAGGTTTTCGCGCGGGATGAAGCCAAAATCCTCTTCGGCGATGAACTCCGGCAGACCGTCCATGTAACCGAGTTCGCCAGCCACATCGATGACCCGCTTCAGCGAGCGGCCGAGCACCAGGCACTGGCGGCCGGCATCGCGTGCCGCCCTGGCTATGGAGACGATGCGTCCGACATTGGAGGAAAACGTGGTGACGGCGACGCGGCCCTTGGCAGCCTGGATGACGCCCTTGAGGCCCTCGCCAACGGCCACTTCCGAAGGCGACTCGCCTTCGCGCAGCGCATTGGTCGAATCGCAGATCAGCGCCAGAACGCCCTTGTCGCCATAGGCGCGGAAACGCGCCTCGTCGGTCTTCGGCCCGATCGTCGGCTCCGGATCGATCTTCCAGTCACCGGTGTGGATGACGGTGCCGGCCGGCGAGGTGATCGCCAGCGACATCGGTTCGGGAATCGAGTGCGCAACCGGAATGGCTTCGATCTCGAAGGGGCCGACGGTGAATTTCTCGCCCGCTTTGTAGATCGTCACCGGTATTTTCGGCGCGCCCTGCTCGCCTTGCCGCTTGGCTTCGAGCAAGCCGGCGCTGAACGGCGTCATCCACACCGGCGCCTTCAGCTTCGGCCAGGTGTCGAGCAACGCGCCGTAGTGATCTTCATGCGCATGCGTGATGATGATGCCGCGCAGATTGGCGAGGTTCTCCTCGATGAAGCGCGTGTCGGGCAGCACCAGGTCGACGCCGGGCAGGCTGGCATCGGGGAAGGTCACGCCGACATCGATGACAATCCATTCGCGCGCACTGGGCGGGCCGTAGCCGTAAAGAGCGAAGTTCATGCCGATCTCGCCGACGCCGCCGAGCGGCACGAAGACGAGTTCGGCGTTTTCCGCTTTCGCCATGATTTTTCCCTTCCTGGCCCTCAGGCCAAGTCCATAAAGCAATTCCAGGAAAAGTGTCTAACGGTTTTCCCACCAGAATTGCGCAAAAACAAACACTTAGAGCCGTTTGCGAACAGCTCTAGGCTCTGGCCGAAGCGACCGCGCCGAAATGCACGTCGCCGGCGGCGATCGTCAGAACCGAACCTTCATCGTCGCGGATCACGAAACGGCAGTCTTCGTCAATGGTTTCAAACACCCCACGCACCACATTACCGTCAATCCTGACAGCAACCTCGCCGCCGAGCCCCGCCGCGCGAGCCAACCACCGTCGCCTGACGGCGGCAAGTCCGCGCCCCTCATCCCACACCCTTGCATTCTCGCTCCAGGCATCCGACAGCGCCAGGAATAGTGTTTCCGCGTCGCATGCCGCACCCAGCGCGCCGAGTGATGTTGCGGGATAAGGCAAATCCTCGGGGTATGCCACCACATTGACGCCGATGCCGACCGCCACCGCGAAACGGCCGCCTTCCAGGATGGCCGACTCCAGAAGGATGCCGGCCAGCTTGGCGCCGGAGGCAAGCACGTCATTCGGCCATTTCAGCTCGAAACGGTTTTTTCCTCACTGGCGCCGTCGAGGCCGATGGCGATCCGGCCCTTCGGCACCACGGCGTCGAGCGCATCGGCCAGCGCCAGTCCTGCGACGAAGCCCAGCGTCGCGGCAAGGCGAAGCTCTGCCTTGGTGATGACAAGCAGCGTCGCCGCGAGGTTGCCTTCAGGCGTCGCCCAGACACGGCCGCGCCGGCCACGCCCGCTTTCCTGCTTCTTGGAAACGACCCACAATTTGCCCGGGTCGCCTGCCCTTGCGTGATCCAGCGCCAGCGCATTGGTGGAGCCGACGCTGTCATGCGCCTCGAGCCGGAACCCTTCCGACGCCGAGGTTGGAGCCAGCCGAAATCCCATGCCGTCTAGAAAAACGTCTTGGCGGCGGCTTCGGCATAGGTGCCGATCGGTCCGCCGATCAGCACATAGAACAGCACGAAAGCGCCGGAGACGCCGAGCACGACACGCAATTCCGTCGCCATCGGCACAAAGCCGCCGACCGGTTCGTCGAACCACATGATCTTGATGATGCGCAGATAGTAATAGGCGCCCACCACCGAGGCCAGCACGCCGATGATCGCCAGCGCATAGAGGTTGGCGTTGATGGCGGCGAGGAAGACGTACCATTTCCCCCAGAAGCCGGCGAGCGGCGGGATGCCTGCCAGCGAGAACATCAGGATGGTCAGGATCGTCGCCATGATCGGATTGGTCGACGACAGGCCGGCCAGGTCGCTGATCTGCTCGACATTGCCTTCCTTGCGCCGCATGGCGAGGATGAAGGCGAAAGTGCCGAGCGTCATCACCAGATAGATCAGCATGTAGATGGCAACACCGCGCACGCCAGCCTGGCTGTTGGCGGCAAGGCCGACCAGTGCGTAGCCCATATGGCCGATCGAGGAATAGGCCATCAGCCGCTTGATGTTGGTCTGGCCGATGGCCGCGAAGGCGCCCAGCGCCATCGAGGCGATCGAGATGAAGACGATGATCTGCTGCCAGTCGGAGGCGATCGGCTTGAACGCGCCCATGGTGACGCGCACCATCAGCGCCATAGCCGCCATCTTGGGCGCCGCCGCCAGGAAGGCCGTCACCGGCGTCGGCGCGCCCTCGTAGACGTCCGGCGTCCACATGTGGAAGGGCACCGCCGAGATCTTGAAGGCAAGGCCGGCCAGAACGAAGACGAGGCCGAAAACGAGGCCGAGCTGGCGCTCGCCGCTGCCGAGCGCGGACGCGATCTCCTGGAAGCCGGTGTTGCCGGTGTAGCCGTAAACCAGGCTGATGCCATAGAGCAGCATGCCCGACGACAGCGCGCCGAGGACGAAATATTTCAAGCCCGCCTCGGTCGAACGCAGGTTGTCGCGATTGATCGCGCACAGCACGTAGATCGCCAGCGACTGCAGTTCGAGGCCGAGATAGAGCCCGATCATGCTGTTGGCCGAGATCATCAGCATCATGCCGAGCGTGCTGAGCAGGATCAGCACCGGATATTCGAACTTGTCGAAATGCTCCGCCTTGGCAAAGCGCATCGACATCACCAGCGTCACCGCCGAGCCGACCAGCGCCAACACCTTCATGAAGCGGGCAAAGGAATCCTGGATGAAGGCGTTGCCGTAGGCGCTGCCCTGCCCGGTTTGGAAGATGAGCCAGGCGCCCGCGACCACGAGCACGGCGACCGCAAGGCCGGTCACCGTGTTGGCGGTGTTGGCGCGCGAATAGGCGCCCACCATCAGCAGCGCCAGCGCGCCGACGGCAAGGATCAGCTCTGGCGTCGAGAGCGACAGGCTGGAGAGAAGGTCCGGCGTCATGGTTCGCAAAACCCTTGGGTTAATTCGCCGCCGCGGTCTGCGCGGCGCCGATGGATGCAGTGACATTGGTGACGAGCGATTTGACCGATTCGGCCGTCGCGTCGAAGACGGGTGCGGGATAGACGCCGAAGAAGATGACCAGCACGACCAGCGGGTAGATGATCACCTTCTCGCGCGGCGACAGGTCGAGCAGGCCCTTCAGGCTGTCCTTGGTCAGCGCGCCGAAGATCACCCGGCGATAGAGCCAGAGCGCGTAGGCCGCCGACAGGATGACGCCGGTGGCGGCGAAGAACGCCACCCAGGTGTTGACCCGGAACACGCCAAGCATGGTCAGGAATTCGCCGACGAAGCCGCTGGTGCCGGGCAGGCCGACATTGGCCATGGTGAAGATCATGAACACGGTGGCGTATTTCGGCATGTTGTTGACCAAGCCGCCATAGGCCGCGATCTCGCGTGTGTGCATGCGGTCGTAGATGACGCCGACGCACAGGAACAGCGCACCGGAGACGAGGCCGTGGCTGAGCATCTGGAAGATCGCGCCCTGCACGCCTTCCTGGTTCATGGCGAAGATGCCCATGGTGACGAAGCCCATATGGGCGACGGACGAATAGGCGATCAGCTTCTTCATGTCCTCCTGCATCAGCGCCACCAGCGACGTGTAGATGATGGCGACGACGGAGAGCGTGAAGACCAGCGGCGCGAACATCTCGGATGCCAGCGGAAACATCGGCAACGAGAAGCGCAGGAAGCCGTACCCGCCCATCTTCAAGAGGATGGCGGCCAGGATGACCGAACCGGCCGTCGGCGCCTCGACGTGCGCGTCGGGCAACCAGGTGTGCACCGGCCACATCGGCATCTTCACCGCGAAGGAGGCGAAGAAGGCAAGCCATAGCCAGGTCTGCATGCTGGCCGGGAAGTTGTGCGTCAGAAGCGTCGGGATGTCGGTCGTGCCGGACTGGTAGAACATCGCCATGATGGCGAGCAGCATCAGCACCGAGCCGGCCAGCGTGTAGAGGAAGAACTTGAACGAGGCATAGACGCGCCGCTTGCCGCCCCAGACGCCGATGATGATGAACATCGGGATCAGGCCGGCTTCGAAGAAGACGTAGAACAGCACGATATCGAGTGCGCAGAACACGCCGATCATCAGTGTTTCGAGCAGCAGGAAGGCGATCATGTAGGCCTTGACGCGCTTCTCGATCGATTCCCACGAGGCCAGGATGCAGAGCGGCATCAGGAAGGTCGTCAGGATGACGAACAGCATGGAGATGCCGTCGACGCCCATATGGTAGGAGATGCCGGAGTCGAGCCAGGCCACCTTCTCGACGAACTGGAAGCCGGCCTGCGAATTGTCGAAGCCGGTCCAGATGAACACCGAGATGATGAACGTGAACGTCGTCGTCAACAGCGCGATGGCGCGGATGTTGCGGCGTGCATTTTCGCTGTCATCGTTGATGAACAAGATAAGCAGCACACCAACCAACGGCAGGAAGGTGACCAGCGAGAGGATTGGCCAGGCGGTCATCAGAGCATCATCCAGGTGACGAGTGCGGCAACGCCGATCAGCATGGCGAAGGCATAATGGTAGAGGTAGCCGGTCTGCAGCTTGACGACCCGGTTGGTGACATCGACGACGCGCGCCGAAATGCCATCAGGGCCAAGGCCGTCGATGATGGCGCCGTCGCCGGTCTTCCACAGGAAATGGCCGAGGCGCTTGGCGGGCCGCACGAACAGGAAATCGTAGAGCTCGTCGAAATACCACTTGTTGAGCAGGAAGGCGTAGAGCAAGCGATGGTTGGCGGCGACGCTTCGGGGCAAATCCGGTGACCGGATGTAGAACTTCCAGGCCAGCGCGAAGCCGATCAGCATGGCGATGAAGGGCGACAGCTCGACCCACAGCGGCAGTTCGTGAATCTCGTGCAGGATGTGGTTTTCCGGCAGCGTGAACAGGGACGCCTTCCAGAACTCGGCATAGCCCTCGCCGATGAAGGCGCCGTGGAAGATGATGCCGGCAAACAGTGCGCCTGCCGCCAGGATGAACAGCGGCACCAGCATCACCGGCGGCGATTCATGGACATGGTGCATCACCTCGTGGCTCGCCCGCGGCTTTCCGTGGAAGGTCATGAAGATCAGCCGCCATGAGTAGAAGGAGGTGAAGCAGGCGGCGATGACCAGCAACACGAAGGCCATGCCGGCAACCGAATTGTGGCTGGCAAAGGCGCTTTCGATGATGGCGTCCTTGGAGAAGAAGCCGGCGGTGCCGATAACCGTCACCGGGATGCCGACGCCGGTCAGTGCCAGCGTGCCGATCACCATCATCCAGTAGGTGGTCGGGATCAGCTTGCGCAGGCCGCCCATCTTGCGCATGTCCTGCTCGTCGGAGACGGCATGGATGACCGAGCCCGAGCCGAGGAACAGCAGGGCCTTGAAGAAGGCATGCGTGAACAGGTGGAAGATCGCCGCGCCATAGGCGCCGACGCCGAGCGCGACGAACATGTAACCGAGCTGCGAGCAGGTCGAATAGGCGATGACACGCTTGATGTCGTTCTGGACGAGACCGACCGTGGCCGCGAAAAAGGCGGTGAAGGCGCCGATGAAGGTCACCACTGTCAGCGCCGAATGCGACAGTTCGAACAGCGGCGACAGACGCGCCAGCATGAACACGCCGGCCGTCACCATGGTGGCGGCATGGATCAGTGCCGAAACCGGCGTCGGGCCTTCCATGGCATCCGGCAGCCAGGTGTGCAGCGGCACCTGCGCCGACTTGCCCATGGCGCCCATGAACAAGAGCAGGCAGACGACCGTCATGGCCGCCTGCTTGTCCAGCGCATGACCAAGGAAGGTCAGCACGGCGGCGCCCTGTGGCGAGCCTTCAGCGGGAATGAACGTTGCCGCATTGGCGAAGATGGTGCCGAGATTGACCGAGCCGAACAGCACGAACAAGCCGAAGATGCCGAGGGCGAAGCCGAAATCGCCGACGCGGTTGACGACGAAGGCCTTGATTGCCGCGGCATTGGCCGACGGCTTCTTGTACCAGAAGCCGATCAGCAGGTAGGAGGCGAGACCAACCCCTTCCCAGCCGAAGAACATCTGCACGAGGTTATCCGCCGTCACCAGCATCAGCATGGCGAAGGTGAACAGCGACAGATAGGCGAAGAAGCGCGGCCGGTTCGGATCGTGGTGCATGTAGCCGATCGAATAGATATGAACCAGCGCCGACACGGTGTTGACCACCACCAGCATCACCACCGTCAACGTGTCGATCCGCAGCGCCCAGGACGCTTCCAGTCCGCCTGACTGGATCCAGCGCAGCACCGGCACGGTGAACACCTCGCCATGGCCGAAGCCGACGGTGAAGAAAGCGACCCACGACAGCACCGCCGCGATCACCAGGAAACCGGAGGTGATGTATTCGGACGCCTTGGCGCCGAGCGACGTGCCGAACAGGCCGACGATCAGGAAGCCGAGCAGGGGAAGGAAGACGATGGCCTGATACATGGTGGTTCCGTCAACCCTTCATCATGTTCACGTCTTCGACCGCGATCGAGCCGCGGTTGCGGAAGAAGACGACGAGAATGGCAAGCCCGATGGCGGCCTCAGCCGCCGCGACCGTCAGCACGAACAGCGCGAACACCTGGCCGACCAGATCGCCGAGTGCCGCCGAAAAGGCGACGAAATTGATGTTGACCGCAAGCAGGATCAGCTCGACCGACATCAGGATGACGATGACGTTCTTGCGGTTCAGGAAGATGCCGAACACGCCGAGCGTGAACAGAACAGCCGATACGGTCAGATAATGCGCGATGCCGACAACCATCTCAGAGTCCCTCGCCTGTCTTGACCTTGCGGATTTCCATGCCGGTCGCCGGCGTGCGGCCGACCTGGGCTGCGATCGACTGCCGCTTGACGCCAGGTTTATGGCGCAGCGTCAGCACGATGGCGCCGATCATGGCCACCAGAAGCACGAGGCCCGAAATCTGGAAGTAGTAGAGGTAGTCCGTATAGAGGATGTCGCCGAGCGCGGCCGTGTTGGTCCGCGTCGCGAGATCCGGAATGGGCTTGGAGATCGTCGAGGCAAGCTGCGGTGCGAAGGTGTAGCCGCCCAGCACGACGATCAGCTCCGCCGCCAGGATCAGACCGACCAGCGCGCCGATCGGTGCATATTGCAGGGCGCCTTCCTTCATCTCGGCGAAATCGACGTCGAGCATCATGACGACGAACAGGAACAGCACCATCACCGCGCCGACATAGACGACGAGCAGGATCATCGCCAGGAACTCGGCGCCGGTCAGCATGAACAGCCCGGCGGCATTGAAGAAGGTCAGGATCAGGAACAGCACCGAATGCACGGGGTTGCGCGACGAAATGACCATGAACGCCGACGCCACCGCGACAAAGGCGAAGAGGTAGAAAAAGGCCGCCTCTAGTCCACTCAGCATGGGGTTCCCCCGGGTTCCTATCCGAAACAGGACGTTCGTCCTGTTCGATTTTTGCGACCGCCTCCGGTCGGCAAGTTGCGTGTTTCCTTAGACGAGGCCCCTCGCCCCGTCCATGCGTCAAATATCAGCGGTACGGCGAGTCCAGCGAGATGTTGCGCGCCAGTTCGCGCTCCCACCGGTCGCCATTCGCCAACAGCTTGTCCTTGTCGTAGTAAAGTTCCTCACGCGTCTCCGTCGCGAATTCGAAATTCGGCCCCTCGACGATGGCGTCGACCGGGCAGGCTTCCTGGCAGAAGCCGCAATAGATGCACTTCACCATATCGATGTCGTAACGCACCGTGCGGCGCGTGCCGTCATTGCGGCGCGGGCCGGCCTCGATGGTGATGGCCTGCGCCGGGCAGATCGCCTCGCACAATTTGCAGGCGATGCAGCGTTCCTCGCCATTGGGATAGCGGCGCAGCGCGTGCTCGCCCCGGAAGCGCGGGCTGGTCGGCCCCTTCTCGTGCGGATAGTTGATCGTCTCCTTCGGCGCGAAGAACTGGCGCATCGACAGGAAGAAGGCGCTGACGAAATCCTGCAGCAGCAGCGATTTTGCGGCTTGGGACAGAGCGGACATCACGCAAACCCCGTGATCTTGAGGAAGGCTGCGGTGGCGACCACCATGAACAGCGAGATCGGCAGGAACACTTTCCAACCAAGCCGCATCAGCTGGTCGTAACGGTAGCGCGGCACGAAGGCCTTCACCATGGAGATGCCGAAGAACACGAAGCAGACTTTCAGCACGAACCAGATGACGCCCGGCACCCAGGTGAACGGCGCGAAGTCGAAGGGCGGCAGCCAGCCACCGAGGAACAGGATGGTGGCCAGCGCGCACATCAGCACGATGGCGACATATTCGCCGAGGAAGAACAGCAGGAACGGTGTCGACGAATATTCGACCATGTGGCCGGCGACCAGTTCCGATTCGGCTTCCACCAGATCGAAGGGCGGGCGGTTCGTCTCGGCCAGCGCCGAGATGAAGAAGATAATGAACATCGGGAACAGCGCCAGCCAATTCCAGTCGAGGAAGGTGTTGGGCAGGCCAAGCCGCGTACCAATTCCATCATGCTGCGACAGCACGATATCGGTCAAGTTGAGCGAGCCGGCGGTGAGCAGCACGGTGACGATGACGAAGCCGATCGAGACTTCGTAGGACACCATCTGAGCCGCCGAACGTAACGCGCCGAGGAACGGATATTTCGAGTTCGACGCCCAGCCGCCCATGATGACGCCATAGACCTCGAGCGAGGAGATGGCGAAGACATAGAGGATGCCGACATTGACGTTGGCGATCGCCCAGCCCTCGTTGACCGGAATGACCGCCCAGGCGGAGATCGCCAGCACCGCCGAGACCAGCGGCGCCAGCAGGAAGACGCCCTTGTTGGCGCCCGAGGGAATGATCGGTTCCTTGAAGACGAATTTCAACAGATCGGCGAAAGCCTGCAGCGTACCCCAGGGGCCGACGACGTTCGGGCCGCGGCGCAGCTGCACCGCCGCCCAGATCTTGCGATCGGCGTAGAGGATGTAGGCGACGAAGACCAAAAGCACGACGATCAACACGACCGACTTCAAGAGGATCAGCAGCGCCGGCAGCACGTAGAAGGAGAAGAAAGTGTCCATGCTTATTCCGCCGCCTGCTTGAAGCCGCTCTTGGCCAGCGCCGAGCATTCCGCCATCACGGCCGATGCCCGCGCGATCGGGTTGGTCAGGTAGAAATCCGTCACCGGCGAGGTGAAGGTGCCCTTGTTCAGCCGCCCGCCGAGCTTCGCCACCCTGGCGATGTCCTCGGCATTGCCGGTCGCGACCTGATCGATGCGGGCCAGATGCGGGTATTCGCCATAGAGCTTGGCGCGCAGCTGCGACAGCGAATCGAACGGCAGTTTCTTGCCCAGCACATCCGACAGCGCCCTGAGAATCGCCCAGTCCTCGCGCGCATCGCCCGGCGCGAAACCGGCGCGGTTGGTCTGCTGCACGCGGCCTTCCGTGTTGACGTAGGTGGCCGACTTTTCGGTGTAGGCAGCCGCCGGCAGGATGACGTTGGCGCGGTGTGCGCCCTGGTCGCCATGCGTGCCGATATAGACGACGAAGGCGCCGCCGGTCTTAGCCATGTCTAGCTCGTCGGCGCCGAGCAGGAACAGCAGTTCCATCTCGCCCAGCATGCCGGCGACATCCTTGCCGCCCTCGCCCGGCACGAAGCCGAGATCGAGGCCGCCGACACGTCCGGCCGCATTGTGCAGCACGGCAAAGCCATTCCAGTCCGCGCGGGCAGCGTTGACGGCGGCGGCGAGCTTGGCCGCCTGGCCGAGCACGGCCGCGCCGTCTGCACGCGCCAAAGCGCCCTGGCCGACAATGATCAGCGGATGCGTCGCCTTCTTCAGCGTCTGGAAGAACTTGCCATTACCATCGGCCAGATCCTTCAGCGATTCCGGCCCGGCGCCCAGCTGTTCGTAGTCGTAGCGCGTATCGCCGACATCGCCGATGACGCCGACCGGCAGATTGCCGATCCGCCAGCGCTTGCGAATGCGGGCGTTGAGCACCGAAGCTTCATAGCGCGGGTTGGCGCCGATGATCAGCACCGCATCGGCCTGCTCGATGCCTTCGATGGTCGGGTTGAAGATATAGCTGGCGCGCCCGAGCGCCGGATCGAGTGCGGCGCCATCCTGGCGGCAATCGGTATTCTTCGAACCGAGCGAAGCCATCAGCAGCTTGAGCGCGTAGATTTCTTCAACGGCGGCGAGATCGCCCGATATGGCGCCGATCTTTTCGGGTGCCGCCTTCGAAGCCGCGTCCTTGATCGCGGCAAAGGCCTCGGCCCAGCTCGCGGGAACCAGCTTGCCGTCCTTACGCACATAGGGTCGGTCGAGGCGTTGCGTGCGCAATCCGTCCCAGATGAAGCGGGTCTTGTCGGAAATCCACTCCTCGTTCACCGCTTCGTTGACGCGCGGCAGGATGCGCATCACTTCTCGGCCCCGGCTGTCGACGCGGATCGCCGAGCCAACGGCATCCATCACGTCGATGGATTCGGTCTTGGTCAGTTCCCACGGCCGCGCCTGGAAGGCGAACGGCTTCGAGGTCAGCGCGCCGACCGGGCAAAGGTCGATGACATTGCCCTGCAGCTCAGAGGTCATTGCCTGTTCGAGATAGGTGGTGATCTCGGCATCCTCGCCGCGGCCGATCAGGCCAAGCTCGGAAATGCCGGCGACTTCCGTGGTGAAGCGGACGCAGCGCGTGCAATGGATGCAGCGGTTCATCACCGTCTTGACCAGCGGTCCGATGTATTTGTCTTCGACCGCGCGCTTGTTCTCATGATAGCGCGAGGAATCGACACCGAAGGCCATCGCCTGGTCCTGCAGGTCGCATTCGCCGCCCTGATCGCAGATCGGGCAATCCAGCGGATGGTTGATCAGCAGGAACTCCATCACGCCTTCCCTGGCCTTCTTGACCATCGGCGTGTTGGTGAAGATTTCCGGCGCCTCGCCATTCGGTCCGGGACGCAGGTCGCGCACGTTCATGGCGCAGGACGCCTGCGGCTTGGGCGGCCCGCCCTTCACCTCGATCAGGCACATGCGGCAATTGCCGGCGATCGACAGCCGCTCATGGAAGCAGAAGCGCGGCACTTCCGCGCCCGCGTCTTCCGCCGCCTGCAGCAGCGTATAGTGGTCGGGTACAGTGATCTCTTTCCCGTCGACCTTGAGCTTTGCCATTCGCCTCAAACCCCTGCGGAGTGCCCGCAATCTCTTTTTCCGGGCGCGGTCGAGACCACGTCAGGCATTTCATTCACTTGACGGCGAGCGCCGCCGCTTGGGCTGTCCAATCGTCGCGGCCGATGCGGCCGGTGAGCGACAGATAATCCTCGACCCAGGCAACCTCTTGCGGCGTCCATGCCGCGATCTGGGTATAGGTCCAGATGCCGAGGCCGTTGAGAACCTTTTCCAGCTTGGGCCCGATACCCGATATCGCCTTGAGATCCGCCGGTTTCGCCGGCTTCTCCATGGCATTGGGCTGCCTGAAATCCTCGGGCATCAGCACACCGGCGGCGTCGCCGTCTGCCGGACCGGCATTTGCCACCGGTGCCATGGTGGCGGCTTCCTTGGCGGCAATATCGGTGACTTCCTGCGCAAAGGACTGCGCCTCGGCAATCATGGTTTTCGCCGTCGCCCGCGCCCTGGTGGAGGAAGAGTTCGGGTCGTCGAACTGCGCGATGCGCGCCTCGAAATCATCGACGATCGGCTGCAGCAACCGTTGCGAAGCCTCCGCCGCGCCTGAAATCGCGCCGAGCCAGACGCCGAAAGCGTGGTTGGCGAGCCCGAGGCCAAGCGCCGACATCGCCGCCGCACCCGCCACGGGATGCACGAGAAGGTTGACGGCGCTGGCCATCTCCTTCGGCATCATCCTGGTCAAGTCCTGGTTCATCTTCTCGATCTGGTCCAAATTGGGCATTAGCGGGTTGGGTGTCGAATACGGCGCCATAGAGTTCTCCTCGTCGTTTTTTCGTTCGCCCCGCCCCGGTTGTCCCGTATTTCAAATCGGGCACTTGCCCGTATTTCGCTTCGGGCTTTCGCCCACATTCACAAATTCGTCTATTCCGCCGCCACCATCACCGGCTCGGCCCGGTGCGCGTTGCGCGAAAACTCGTCGATGCGCCGCTCCACCTCGCCGCGGAAATGCCGCATCAAGCCCTGGATCGGCCATGCCGCCGCGTCGCCCAGCGCGCAGATCGTGTGGCCCTCGACCTGCTTGGTCACGTCGAGCAGCATATCGATCTCGCGCTTCTGCGCCTCGCCGCGCACCAGCCGCTCCATCACCCGCCACATCCAGCCGGTGCCTTCGCGGCACGGTGTGCACTGGCCGCAGCTCTCGTGTTTGTAGAAGTAGGAAAGCCGCGCGATCGCCTTCACGATATCGGTCGACTTGTCCATGACGATGACAGCCGCCGTGCCGAGGCCGGATTTGAGGTCGCGCAGCGCGTCGAAATCCATCGGCGTGTCGATGATCTGCTCGGCCGGCACCAGCGGCACCGAAGCGCCGCCCGGAATGACCGCCAAGAGATTGTCCCAGCCGCCGCGAATGCCGCCGCAATGCGCCTCGATCAGTTCGCGGAACGGGATCGACATCGCCTCTTCGACCGTGCACGGATTGTTGACGTGGCCGGAGATGCAAAACAGCTTGGTGCCGACATTGTTGGGACGGCCAAAGGACGAGAACCAGGCCGCACCGCGGCGCAGGATGGTCGGCGCCACCGCGATCGATTCGACATTGTTGACGGTGGTCGGGCAGCCATAGAGGCCGACATTGGCCGGGAATGGCGGTTTCAGCCGGGGCTGGCCCTTCTTGCCTTCGAGGCTTTCCAGCAGCGCCGTCTCCTCGCCGCAGATATAGGCGCCGGCGCCGTGATGCATGTAGATGTCGAAATCATAGCCGGACGTGTTGTTCTTGCCGATCAGCTTGGCCTCGTAGGCCTCCTCGATGGCCCGCTGCAACGCCTCGCGCTCACGGATGAACTCGCCGCGCACATAGATGTAGGCGGCAATCGCGCCCATGGCGAAACCGGCAAGCAGCGCACCTTCGACCAAAGTATGCGGGTCATTGCGCAGGATGTCGCGGTCCTTGCAGGTGCCGGGCTCCGATTCGTCGGCATTGATGACCAGATAGCTCGGCCGGCCGTCGCTCTGCTTGGGCATGAACGACCATTTGAGACCCGTCGGGAAGCCGGCGCCACCACGGCCGCGCAGGCCAGACGCCTTCATCTCGTTGACGATCCACTCGCGCCCCTTGGCGACGATGCCGGGCGTGTTGTCCCAGGCGCCGCGCGCCATCGCGCCGGCCAGCGACTTGTCGAACAGGCCGTAGATGTTGGTGAAGATGCGGTCTTTGTCAGCCAGCATTGTTGGCACTCCCGGCTTCTTCGCCAAGCAGCCGCCTGGCAATCATTCTTACAATCACACCGCCCGCGACCATCATGCCTGCGGCCTTGAGGATCAAGGTCGCAACCGCCGACAGATCCCGCTGCTGAAAGCCGTCACGGAAAGGCGTCAGCGGGTCCGTATAGTCGAACACCGCCTGCGCTATCTCGCTGTCGTAGACAGCCGGGCTGCGCAGGAACGTCGAATAGACGAAATAGCCGAAACCGAGCGCCGCGCCGACAGCGAAACGCGGCGATCTGAATATCTCGGTCCGCGCCGTGTGCACATCATTGACCGACTTGCGAAACATGCTGAGCACAAAATAGCTGATTGCGCCGCCGAGCAGCGAGGCAAGCAGGATCGTCGCCGGGTCGCGGTTTTCATAGATCAGCGAGTAGACAACCATGAACAGCGCGAATGCCGCTGCCCCGAACTTTGGCCAATGCCGTTCGGCGAAAGAGCCGTGGAAAGTGGGGCGCTCGGTCTCGCCTTCGCGATAGATCACATAAGGGCTGGGCTGCTGGCTTACGGCCGGACGAGCTGGGCTTCCGGCGAGCGGACGCCCAGCGTTCGCCGAACGCTGTGTATCCTGCTCTTTTTTGCCGAAGACGCTCATTGGTTGCCCACCTCTAGACCGGCTTTTTGCCGAAGACGCGGATGTATTCGGCGACGCCGCCCTTGGCGAGCGCCTTGGCCTGCTTGACCCAGTCATCGCGATCGATGCGGCCATGGAAGGAGAGATAGCCGTCCACCCACTCGCGCTCGGCCTTCTTCCACGACGCAACCTGCGCGAAAGTGTAGATGCCGAGCGTATGCAGGATGCCCTCGATCTTCGGCCCGACGCCGGAGATCAGCTTGAGGTCGTCGACAAGCGCCGGCTTGGCGATCCCGGCTGGACGGTTCTTGTCTTCCAGCGATGGCTTGGCCGGCTTGGCAGCAGCCTTCGCGGCCGGCGCCTTGGTTTCCGGCGCCTTGAAAGCAGTCGCCGGCTCGACCTTGGTCTCCGGCTTGCTGGCACTGGACGGCGCGACTGGGGCGGTGGCGGGTGCCGGAACGGGCGCAGCGACGATCGCGTCGGGCGCCGCCTGGGCGGCCTTGGTCGCTGCCTTGGCTTCCCTGTCACGGGTCGATTTGAGGATCGCCTTTTCGCTCTTCAGCGTGGTGAGGCCGGAGGCCGGCTCCGAACCGGTGCGGCCGTTCTGCGGCCCCGCCGGCACTGAAGCACCCTTGCCGGCGCCGTAGAGATCGATGATTTCGGCCAGCCGTTCCGGCGTCAGGTCTTCAAAAGTGTCCTTGAAGATCATGACCATCGGCGCGTTGACGCAGGCGCCGAGGCATTCGACCTCTTCCCACGACAGCGTGCCCTTGTCGTTGGTGTGGAACTGGTCGTGATGGATCTTTGACCGGCACACATCCATCAACGCTTCCGAGCCGCGCAGCATGCAGGGCGTGGTGCCGCAGACCTGGATGTGGGCGCGGGTACCGACCGGGTTCAGCTGGTACTGCGTGTAGAAGGTCGCGACCTCGAGGCCGCGGATCCGCGGCATGCCGAGCATGTCGGAAATCGTCTCGATCGCCGCCTTCGTCACCCAGCCTTCCTGCTCCTGTGCGATCATCAGAAGCGGAATGATGGCCGACTGCTCACGGCCCTTCGGGTATTTCTTGATCCATTGCTTCGCGGCCGCGGCATTCGCCCGGTTGAAGGCGAAGGATGCTGGCTGGACGCTGGCTTCTGCGAGACGGCGGACTGACATTTAGCGATCGACCTCACCAAACACGATGTCGAGGGAGCCGAGAACGGCGGTGACGTCGGCCAGCATGTGGCCGCGGCAGAGGAAATCCATCGCCTGCAGATGCGCGAAACCAGGTGCGCGCAGCTTGCAGCGGTAGGGCTTGTTGGAGCCGTCGGAGACCAGATAGACGCCGAACTCGCCCTTCGGTGCTTCGACCGCCGCATAGACCTCGCCGGCCGGCACGCGATAACCCTCGGTGTAGAGCTTGAAGTGATGGATCAGCGCTTCCATCGAGCGCTTCATCGCCTGGCGCTTGGGCGGCACCACCTTGCCGTCGAGGTTCGACACCGGGCCGGTGCTTTCCTTGCCGAGCAGAAGGTCGACGCACTGGCGCATGATCTTCGCCGACTGGCGCATTTCTTCCATGCGCACGAGGTAACGGTCGTAGCAGTCGCCGTTTTTGCCGATCGGAATGTCGAAATCCATTTCCGAATAGCATTCATAGGGTTGCGACTTCCGCAGGTCCCAGGCCGCGCCCGAGCCGCGCACCATGACGCCGGAAAAACCCCAGGCCCAGGCATCGGCCAGCGACACGATGCCGATATCGACATTGCGCTGCTTGAAGATGCGATTGCCGGTCAGCAGTTGGTCAAGGTCGTCGATCGACTTCAGGAACGGGTCGATCCACTTGCCGATGTCCTCGACCAGCTTCTGCGGCAGGTCCTGATGGACACCACCGGGGCGGAAATAGGCGGCATGCATGCGCGAGCCGGAGGCGCGCTCATAGAACACCATCAGCTTTTCGCGCTCGACGAAGCCCCACAGCGGCGGCGTCAGCGCGCCGACGTCCATCGCCTGCGTCGTCACATTGAGGATGTGCGACATGATGCGGCCGATTTCGCAGTAGAGCACGCGGATCAGCTGGCCGCGCTTTGGCACGTCGATGCCGAGCAGGCGCTCGGCGGCGAGCGCGAAGGCGTGCTCCTGGTTCATCGGCGCGCAATAGTCGAGCCGGTCGAGATAAGGGATCGCCTGCAGGTAGGTCTTGGCCTCGATCAGCTTTTCGGTGCCGCGATGCAGCAGCCCAATATGCGGATCGACGCGATCGACGACTTCGCCGTCAAGTTCAAGAACCAACCTCAAAACACCATGCGCTGCAGGGTGTTGAGGTCCAAAGTTGATGTTAAAATTGCGGACGGAGGTTTCAGCCATTTACTGCTTTGCCTTCTCGTCACCCGGCAGGACATAATCCGTACCTTCCCACGGGGACAGAAAATCGAAATTGCGGAATTCCTGCTTGAGCTCGACCGGCTCGTAGATGACGCGCTTGGCCTCGTCGTCGTAGCGCACCTCGACGAAGCCGGTCAGCGGGAAATCCTTGCGCAGCGGATGGCCTTCGAAACCATAGTCGGTCAACAGGCGGCGCAGATCGGGATGGCCCGAGAACAGCACGCCATAGAGATCGTAGGTCTCGCGCTCGAACCAGTCGGCACCGGGGAACACGCCGGTGATCGACGGCACCATGGTTTCCTCGTCGGCCTGCACCTTGACGCGGATGCGCACATTCTGCTTCGGCGACAACAGGTGGTAGACGACGTCGAAGCGCTTGGCGCGCGACGGATAGTCGGCGCCACAAACGTCGATGATCGAGATGAACTGGCAGCGCGCATCGTCGCGCAGGAAGGTCATCACCTCGACCAGATCGCGCGGCTCGACGTGAACGGTGAGCTCGCCATAGGCAATCGCCGCCTCATTCACGCGGCCGATCAGCTTCTCGCCGAGATAGGTCGACAGTTCGCTCAGGGATGCGGTCATGGATTTACCGTTCGATCGTGCCGGTGCGGCGGATCTTCTTCTGCAGCAGAAGAATGCCA
The DNA here is from genome assembly GCA_014189435.1 of Mesorhizobium loti. Lineage (NCBI taxonomy): Bacteria > Pseudomonadati > Pseudomonadota > Alphaproteobacteria > Hyphomicrobiales > Phyllobacteriaceae > Mesorhizobium > Mesorhizobium loti. The sequence goes on along the minus strand of CP050293.1, from coordinate 1,819,944 downwards.
TAAAGCAGCGCTTCGGCGCTCGGCGGACAGCCGGGCACGTAGATGTCGACCGGCACGATGCGGTCGCAACCGCGCACCACCGAATAGGAATAGTGGTAGTAGCCGCCGCCATTGGCGCAAGAGCCCATCGAGATGACGTAGCGCGGCTCCGGCATCTGGTCGTAGACCTTGCGCAGCGCCGGCGCCATCTTGTTGGTCAGCGTGCCGGCGACGATCATGATGTCGGACTGGCGCGGCGACGCGCGCGGCGCGACACCGAACCGCTCCGAGTCATAGCGCGGCATCGAGGTGTGGATCATCTCGACCGCGCAGCAGGCGAGACCGAAGGTCATGAACATCAGCGAGCCGCTGCGCGCCCAGGTGATGAGCGCTTCCGTCGAGGTGACGAGAAAACCCTTGTCGGCGAGTTCATTGTTGATCTCGAGGAAGAACGGATCGTCCGCCCCCACCGGCCTGCCGGTGTTGGGATCGATCAGGCCCTTGGGCTTCGGCGCGACGAGCGTGCCGGAACTGTCGTTCAATCCCATTCCAGCGCTCCTTTTTTCCATTCATAGGCAAAGCCGATGGTCAGCACCGCCAAAAACACCATCATCGACCAGAAGCCGAGCATGCCGATCTTCGAGAACGACACCGCCCACGGAAACAGGAAGGCCACTTCCAGATCGAAGATGATGAACAGGATCGACACCAGGTAGAAGCGGATGTCGAATTTCATGCGGGCGTCGTCGAACGAGTTGAAACCGCACTCGTAGGCGGAAAGCTTTTCAGGATCGGGATTGCGGTAAGCCACCAGGAAGGGCGCGGCCAGCAGCGCCAGGCCGACAACCAGCGCCACGCCTATGAACAGGACGATGGGCAGGTATGAGCTTAGAAGTGCGTTCATGCTCGGCTTTCCGTTGGCGCCAATCCACTTTGATTACAGCACCGGACCCTAATGCGGAAGCGTGACAGTTTAACCGCTGAACCGTTTTAAGGGCCTATGCTGCAACGCGGCGAGGGTTAGCGCAGCACTTCCAGCGAAGCAAGTCAAACCTTGTTCAAAACACTGACCTGGACGGCATATCCGGGGAAACTGGTCCGATCCGCTCCTGTTTGATTTCCTTCGCTTTTCACTCCACTTTTCTCTCCTGACATGGTTGCCGCCAAAACCCTGCTAGCATGGCCCGGAATCACCCATCCAACCCCCGGTCAAAACACTTCAAAGTGATGCTTGCATGAAGGAAAAGATCTCGCTCCCCACGGCCCGGCGCATCGCACTTGCCGCCCAGGGGTTCCTCGATCCCCGCCCGACCGGCACGCCGGACCGCAGGCATTTTGCCCGCACGCTCTCCCGCACCGGCCTGTTGCAGATCGATTCCGTCAGCGCGGTGGTGCGCGCTCATTATATGCCGCTCTATTCGCGCCTGGGCCCCTACCCGCTCTCGCTGCTCGACAACGCTGCCGTGACGCGCAAGCGCACGGTGTTCGAATACTGGGCCCACGAGGCCTCCTTCCTGCCGGTCGAGACCTACCCGCTGATGCGCTGGCGCATGCAGCGCGCCGAGCGCGGCGACGAGATGTATCTGGGCCTCGCCAAATGGGGCCGCGAACACGCCGCCTATATCGAAGAGATCTACCGCCAAGTCGCCACGCGCGGCCCGATTGCCGCTTCCGCGCTCGAAGGCCAGAAAGGCTCGGGCGGCTGGTGGGGCTGGAGCCACGCCAAGCATGCCTTCGAATGGCTGTTCTGGGCCGGGCGCATCACCACGGCGCACCGCCGTGGTTTCGAGCGCTTCTATGATCTGCCCGAACGCGTGCTGCCGCAGGCGATCCTCGATCTGCCGGTGCCGTCAGCCGAGGACGCGCACCGCGAACTGCTGCGTATCTCCGCCCGCGCCCACGGCGTGGCGACATCAGGCGATTTGCGCGACTATTTCCGCCTGTCGCCGGCCGACATGAAGGGCCGGCTGGAAGAGCTGGTCGAACTGGGCGAGCTGTTGCCGGTGCGCGTCGAAGGCTGGGACAAGCCGGCCTATCTTCATAAAGACGCCCGTCTGCCGCGCAAGATCGAGGCTCGCGCCCTGCTGGCGCCGTTCGATCCTGTCGTCTTCGAACGCTCGCGCAGCGAGCGGCTGTTCGATTTCCACTACCGCATCGAGATCTATACCCCTGCCGACAAACGGCAATACGGCTATTATGTCCTGCCGTTCCTGCTCGGCGACCGGATCGTCGCGCGCGTCGATCTCAAGGCCGACCGGCCGGCCAGCGTGCTGCGCGTCCATGCGGCCTATGCGGAGCCCGGCGCACCGCCTGAAACCGCTGCTCAGCTGTTCGAGGAATTGAAGCAGATGCAGGGCTGGCTCGGGCTCGAACGCATCGAAGTGACGCCTGCCGGCGATCTGGGTCAGCCTTTGGCCGACATTGCTGTGTCGTAGCCGTGCGTTGACACCGCCGCCCGCAAAAGCCTAAATCCCGTCCAGATGGTCCCTTGCCCGCAACGGCAAGGGCTAAGAGGGAATGCGGTGCGGGATTTCGATCCCAAATCCGCGGCTGTCCCCGCAACTGTAAGCGAAGAGCCAAGGCCGAAAGCCACTGGGAGTTCCCGGGAAGGCGGCTACCAAGGCGATGACCCGCGAGCCAGGAGACCTGCCGTCTGCGACTGTAGAATCCGATCGCCCGGCGGGTTTCCGGGCAAGGAGCCCGATTTTTGGACCACGACAGCAGTTTTTCGGCTGGCACAGCGGATGTTTCGTCCGGCCATGATGATGCCTTGGCCGGCGTCACCGTCATCGTCTGCGCCTCCTGCCGCGACGAGACCGGCTCCGACGCCCATCCCCGCGCCGGCGAACTGCTGGCGGACGACACGCGCCGCGCCGCATCCGGCGACAATATCCGCATCCGCAGCGTCGAATGCCTCGGCAATTGCAAGCGGCGCCTGAGCGCCGCCATCCTGCGCGACGGTTGCTGGAGCTATGTCTTCGGCGACCTGACCGCGACCAGCGGCGCTGACCTCGTCACCGGCGCCAAGCTTTTCGCCACCTCGACGGACGGCCTGATTCCGTGGCGCGGCCGACCCGATAGCCTGAAGCGTGGCCTCGTTGCCCGCATCCCTCCCCTCGACCTGCTGAAGGATTGACCATGACCGCTTCCGTGTCCCGCGTTCCCTGCACCGTCGTCACCGGCTTCCTCGGCGCAGGCAAGACGACGCTGGTCCGCCATCTCCTGGAAAACGCCGGCGGCAAGCGTATTGCCATCATCGTCAATGAATTCGGCGACATCGGCATCGATGGCGAGATCCTGAAGGGCTGCGGCATCGACACCTGTCCGGAGGAAAACATCGTCGAACTGGCCAATGGCTGCATCTGCTGCACCGTTGCCGACGACTTCGTCCCGGCGCTCGACAAGATCCTGTCGCTGACACCGAGGGTCGACCACATCCTGATCGAGACCTCGGGCCTCGCTTTGCCCAAGCCGCTGGTCCAGGCTTTCCAGTGGCCGAGCGTGAAAAGCCGGGTCACGGTCGATGGCGTCATCGCCGTGGTCGACGGGCCGGCGCTGGCCGAAGGCCGCGTCGCCAACGACATGGACGCCCTGCAGGCGCAGCGCGCTGAGGACGAGACGCTCGATCACGACGATCCGGTGGAAGAAGTGTTCGAGGACCAGATCGCCTGCGCCGACCTGATCATCCTGTCGAAAAGCGATTTGATGGACGCCGCCGGCACCGCCCGCGCCAACGCCATCATCAACGAACACTCGGCCCGCGCGGTGAAGATCGTGCCGACGTCGCATGGCAAGGTCGATCCCTCGGTGCTGCTCGGGCTCGGTCTGGCCGTCGAGGACGACATCGAGAACCGCAAATCCCATCATGACGGCGCCTTCGACCATGAGCATGACGACTTCGACACGTTCATCGTCGACATTGCCTCGGTCGCCAATCCCGACGAACTGGCAAAACGCGTCGCCACCGTCGCCGAAGAAGAGAATGTGTTGCGCGTAAAAGGCTTCGTCGAGGTCGGCGGCAAGCCGATGCGGCTCTTGCTGCAGGCGGTCGGGCCGCGCGTCAATCATTACTATGACCGCGCCTGGACCGCCACGGATGACCGTCGCTCGCGCCTCGTCGTCATCGGCCTCAAAGGGCTGAACCGTCCGGCGATCGAGCGTATACTCGCCGGCTGATTTCGGACACGGGTCGCGATGCACATCCTCACCACGACATCCGCCTCGCTCGACGACCTCGCCGAGCCGGTCGATCTGCGGCAGACGCCGGCGGATATCGTGGCCCTGTCCTTCACCGACAGCGATCTCGCCGGACTGGCGGCGGCATGGAAGGCCGACGCCGGCCGCCTGCCCTCGATGCGGCTGGCGGCGCTTCGCGATCTGCGCCACCCCATGTCGGTCGACCTCTGGGTCGACAGCGTCGCCCGTCACGCCAAGATCATCCTCGTGCGCATCCTCGGCGGCTACGACTGGTGGCGCTACGGCTGCGACCAGCTCGCCTCGACCGCCCGCGCACGCGGCATAAAACTGGCGCTGCTGCCCGGCGAATGCCGCGACGAGGACCTGCGCCTGATCGAAGCCTCGACGCTGCCCCGCGAGGAGCTGGACGGCCTGCTTGATTATTTTCGCGAGGGCGGCCCGGTGAATATGAGCGCGCTGATGCGGAGGTTGGCGCGGCTGGCGGGACAGGATGCGGACGTTGTTGATCCGGTAGCTGTACCGAAGGCGGGCTACTACGAGCCGGGCCGCGGTGTCGTAGAAAGGCCGGACCTTTCAAACGTCCGCGTTCCTGACAACCTCGGCGTCCCCATCATCCCCATCCTGTTCTACCGCTCGATGCTGCTGGCCGTCGATGTCGCGCCCATTGACGCGCTTTTTGAAGCGCTCAGCCAGCGTGGCATCAACCCGGTCCCCATCTTCGTCTCCAGCCTCAAGGATCCGGCGTCCCTGGCCTTCGTGCAAACGGCGCTCGCCACGCTGAAACCCGCCGCCATCATCACCGCGACTGCTTTCGCGTCCGGCGCCGAACCCGGCATTGAAACCCTGTTCGACCGCGCCGGCGTGCCCGTCTTCCAGGTCATCGTCGCCACCACCCGCCGCGACGTCTGGGAAAAAAACCAGCGCGGCCTGGCGCCCGCCGACCTCGCCATGCATGTCGTGCTGCCCGAGCTCGACGGCCGCATCCTGGCCGGCGCCATTTCCTTCAAGGGCGAGAGCGAGACCGATCCGGCGCTCGGCCACCGCGCCTTCGCCAACCGGCCGGAGCCCGATCGTGTAGCGCAGGTGGCCGACCGCGTCGCGGCCTTCATCCGTCTGCAGGAGACGCCCCGCGCCGAGCGTAAGCTGGCCATCCTGATCCCGGATTACCCCAGCGCCCCCGGCCGCACAGGCTACGCCGTGGGCTTGGATGTGCCGTCCAGCGTGCTCGCCATGCTGCAGGACCTCAAGGGACAGGGCTATGGCGTTGAGGGGATTCCGGAGACGCCGCGAGAATTATTGAATTTGCTGGAGCGTAGCAGTGATGGGCTGGGGCTGGAGGACTATCTCGCCTTATCGAAAGAGTTGCCGACAGCAGCACTAGCTGCGGTAGAAGCTGCTTGGGGGAAGGCGGAAGATGACACAGGTTTGCGCGAGGCGCCCCCTCTGTCCTGCCGGACATCTCCCCCACAGGTGGGGAGATTGGCAGCTTCAGCGCTTCGCCCCCTCTCGCATCGTTGGAGATTGGCGAAAGCGGAGATAAGGGCGCAATCTCCCCACCTGTGGGGGAGATGTCCGGCAGGACAGAGGGGGCGCCTCGCGCCAACCTTCGCTATCAAGCAAACAACACTTCCCCTTCCGCGCCGCCACCTTCGGCAACATCACCGTCGCACTCGCCCCCGATCGCGGCCGCTCCGCCGACCGCCGCGCCGATTACCACGATCCGACGCTCCCCCCGCGCCATGCATTGCTCGCCTTTGGCCTGTGGCTGCGCAAATCGCTCGGCGTCCACGCGCTTGTCCATGTCGGGGCGCATGGCACGCTGGAATGGCTGCCCGGCAAAACCGTTGCGCTGTCGCAAAACTGCTTTCCCGAGATCGTCACCGGTCTCCTGCCCGTCATCTATCCCTTCATCGTCTCCAACCCAGGCGAGGCTGCACAGGCCAAGCGCCGCATTGCCGCTGTCACGCTTGGCCATTTGCCGCCGCCGCTGACCGGCGCCGGGTTGGATGAGGATCAGCACAGACTCGAGCGGCTGGTCGACGAATACGCCCAGGCCGACGGGCTCGACCGTCGCCGCCGCGACCGCCTGGCCAAGCTGATCGTCGACACCGCGCAGAAGACCGGCCTCGCCACCGAAGCCGGCGTTGCCAGGACCGACGCGCCGGACGAGGCGCTGCGCCGCATCGACGCCTGGCTCTGCGACCTCAAGGATTTTGCCATCAAGGACGGGCTGCATATCTATGGCCGCGCTCCGGAGGATGAGCCTGACGCCATGCGGCGACAAAGCGCTGAAGCTGAGAAGACGGCGCTGCTCGCCGCGCTCGATGGCCGCCACGTCAAGGCCGGTCCGGCCGGCGCGCCCGCGCGCGGCCGATCCGACGTTCTGCCCACCGGCCGCAATTTGTTCACATCCGACCCGCGCACCATGCCGACGCCGACCGCCTATGATCTGGGCAAGGCGGCAGCGGAAGAGGTCGTGCGCGGCTACATGCAATCGCATGGCGACTGGCCGCGCTCGCTGGTCATCGATCTCTGGGGCTCGGCATCGCTGCGCACCGGCGGCGAGGAGATCGCTCAAGGCCTGGCGCTGATGGGCTGCCGGCCGCAATGGGATTCGGCGACCGGCCGCATCATCGGCATCGAAGTCCTGCCTCCGGCCACGCTCGGCCGCCCGCGCGTCGATGTCACCTGGCGCATATCAGGCCTGTTCCGCGACATGTTCCCAACCCAGATCGCGCTGATCGATGCCGCAGCCAACGCCGTTGCCGCCCGCGACGAGGACGATTCGGAAAACCCGCTCGCGGCCAAAACCCGCGCTGACGGCAAGATCAGCCCGCGCATCTTCGGCACCTCGCCCGGCACGTACGGCGCCGGCGTCGAGGATCTCATGTCCTCCGGCGACTGGGCGGTGCGCGAAGAGATCGGCCGCGCCTATCTCGACGCCACATCGCATGCCTATGGCGGCGCGGAGGGCGAAGGCATCTCGGCGCCCGGCGCGTTCGAAACCCGCATCGCCGAGGCTGATCTTCTCGTCCACACCGGCGACGACCCCGGCCGCGACATTCTCGAAGGCTCCGCCGACGTCGCCTTCATCGGCGGCTTTTCCGCAGCACTTGCGGCGCTCGGCAGGAATGCCGACGTCATCGTGCTCGACACCACGGACCCGCAAAAGCCGAAGCCGCGCTCGGTCAGCGAGGCCGTATCGCGCGTCGTGCGTGCTCGCGCCGTCAATCCGCGCTTCATATCAGGGCAAATGCGCCACGGCCCGCGCGGCGCCTCGGAATTCGCCGAAACCGTCGACCGGCTGGTCGGCTTTGCCGAAACCACGCATGCCATATCGGGCACGTTGATCGAGGCGGTGCATGACGCTTATCTCGGCGATCCCATGGTCCGGGCCTTCATCCTGCGCGAAAACCCCGCCGCTGCCAAAGTCATCGCCGAGCGTTTGCTGTCAGCGCGCCGGCGTGGCCTCTGGCATCCCCTGCGCAATTCCATCGACGACGATTTGACGGCCCTGATTGCCGAAGCAGAAGCACTTGGGGTGGCCGCATGAACGCCTTCTCGCGCCGCGGCGCTTGTCCGGCCCTGTCGGCGCCGATGCAAACCGGCGACGGCCTGCTGGTGCGGCTCAACCCGGTCGCGGGAAGCCCATCTTCTGGAGGCCGGCCTTCTGGAGGATTGTCGCCGAAGCTTTTGATCCGACTCGCTGAGTCCGCCTTGCGGCACGGCAACGGCATTATGGAAGTGACGGCGCGCGGCAGTTTGCAGATACGCGGGCTGACGGCGCAAAGTGCTGCGCTGCTGGCGGCGGAGGTCGATGCGCTGGGCATCGCGGTGCGTACCGGCGTGCCGGTCGAGACCGGGCCGCTGGCCGGCATCGACCCGCAAGAGATTGCCGATCCCCGGCCACTGGCGGAGCGGATCAGGGCAGCGGTTGAAGAGGCTGGGCTGACGCAACGGCTGGGGCCGAAGGTTTCCGTGATTGTCGATGGCGGCGGGCAGTTGACGATGGATGCGGTGACGGCCGATGTCAGGCTGAAGGCGGTGCGAGCCGACAACGACATCGTTTGGAGAGTATCGGTTGCCGGCGACGGCCAAAACGCGAAGGTTTTGGCAAAGGTCGATGCGGATGCCGCGAGAGACATAGCCGTCGCTGCACTCAGGATGGTTGCTGAAAAAGGCCGCGAAGCGCACACGCGGGATTTGTCGGAGAGGCAATTGATATCTCTCGCAGGTTGGCATTCTGTGGCGCCCCCCTCTGTCCTACCGGACATCTCCCCCACGAGGGGGAGATTGCTCATTCACGCCCGCCTTCGCCAATTTCCACGGTTGAAGGGGGAAAGCCGGCGCCGAACCTGCCAATCTCCCCCCTCGTGGGGGAGATGTCCGGCAGGACAGAGGGGGGCGCCGTAGAGCGCAATCGCCGGCCAATTGGCCTTTTCAACCTCAACGCCTACATCGCCCTCGGCATTGCCCTCCCCCTACGGCAGCATACCGGCCGACAAAATCATCGCCCTCACCCAAAGCGCCCTCGCCCTCGGCACAGCCGAAATCCGCCTCGCCCCGGGCCGCGCCTTGCTTTTCCTCGGTCAACCAACCGCCGCCAACCCCCCGCTTCAGCGCACCGCAGCCACCCTCGGCTTCGTCACCGCCCCCACCGACCCGCGCACGCGCATTGCCGCTTGCCCGGGCACACCAGCCTGCGCCTCCGGCCGCATCGCCACCCGTGACATCGCCGAGACGATTGCCGCTGAAACAGCTGACATCCTCGACTTCACGCTGCACATTTCAGGCTGCGCCAAGGGCTGCGCGCATCCCGGCCCGGCGGCGCTGACGATCGTCGGCGGCGAAAACGGAGCCGGACTTGTCGTGAACGCGACGGCAAAGGCCCTTCCTGCCGGCTACAGGCCGGGCTATGACGCCGCGCGCGGCATCGGTCGCGTCGCGGCGATGATCCGCAGCACACGATATCAAGGCGAGACTGCCGCGGCCTGCCTGACAAGGCTCGGGCCGGCCGGTGTCGCCGAGGCTTACCGACAGGCCCAAACTGAAAAACGGAAATGAGCATGGCCGCCTACGACTATATCCATGACGGCACGGCGATCTACGAGCGCTCCTTCGCCATCATCCGCGCCGAGGCCGATCTGTCGCGCTTCACGGACGCCGAGGCCGATGTCGCCATCCGCATGATCCATGCCTGCGGACAGGTCGAAGCATCAAGCCATTTTGTCTTCTCCAGCGATTTCGTTGCCGCCGCGCGCACCGCTTTGGCCGCCGGCGCGCCGATTTTCTGCGACGCGGAAATGGTCTCGCATGGCGTCACCCGCGCCAGGCTTCCGGCCGGCAATGAGGTGATCTGCACCTTGCGCGACCCCCGCACGCACGACATCGCTGGGCAAATCGGCAACACCCGCTCTGCCGCCGCGGTCGACCTGTGGGGCGAGCGCATGGCCGGTTCGGTGGTCGCCATCGGCAATGCGCCGACCGCACTGTTCTATCTGCTGGAGAAGTTACGCGACGGCGCGCCGAAGCCTGCCGCCATCATCGGCATGCCGGTCGGCTTCGTCGGCGCTGCCGAATCCAAGGACGCGCTGGCCGAGAATTCCTATGGCGTTCCCTACGCCATCGTGCGCGGCCGGCTTGGCGGCAGCGCCATGACCGCCGCCGCCCTCAATTCACTAGCGAGGCCCGGCCTGTGAACGCACTTGCCAAAGGCCGTCTCGTTGGCGTCGGAACCGGTCCCGGCGACCCCGAACTGCTGACGCTGAAAGCCGCGCGCGCCTTGGCGGAAGCCGATGTCGTGGCCTATTTCGCCAAGCGCGGCAACAACAGCAACGCGCGCGCCATCGTCGAAGCCCGGTTCCGGCCTGAAATGACGGAATTGCCGCTGCTCTATCCCGTCACCACCGAAATCGACAAGGATCACGACGACTACCGCTCGCAGATCACGGCTTTCTACGAGGAGTCGGCCGAGAAGGTCGCCGAGCATCTCCAGGCAGGCAAGATGGTTGCCGTGCTGTCCGAGGGCGACCCGCTTTTCTACGGCTCCTACATGCATCTGCATGTGCGCCTCGCCCATCGCTTTCCGACCGAGGTCATTCCCGGCGTCACCGCCATGTCCGGCTGCTGGTCGCAGACCGGTATTCCGATCGTCCAGGGCGACGACGTGCTGACGGTGCTGCCCGGCACGATGAGCGAATTCGAGCTGACGCGCCGGCTTGCCGACACCGATGCCGCCGTCATCATGAAGGTCGGCCGCAACCTGCCCAAGATCAGGCGGGCGCTGGAAGCTACGGCCAAGCTGTCGCGCGCCGTCTATGTCGAGCGCGGCACCATGGCCGGTAGCGTCTCGATGAAGCTTGCCGACAAGAAGGACGACAAGGCGCCCTATTTCGCCATCGTCCTGGTGGCCGGCTGGTCCGGCCGGCCCGGCACTCTCGGAGCGCAAGCATGAGCGGCCGTCTCACCGTCATCGGCCTTGGCCCCGGCAATGCCGATCAGGTCACCCCGGAAGCCAGCCGCGCCGTCGCCGAGGCAAAGTTCTTCTACGGCTACAAGCCTTATCTCGACCGGCTGGAACTGCGCCCGGACCAGACCCGCGTCGCATCCGACAATCGCGAGGAGCTCGCCCGCTCCAAGGACGCATTGGTCAAAGCCGCCGAGGGCCATGACGTCGCCGTCGTCTCCGGCGGCGATCCCGGTGTGTTCGCCATGGCGGCCGCCGTCTGCGAGGCAATCGAGGCCGGCCCGATCGAATGGGGCGCGGTCGATGTCACCGTGGTGCCCGGCATCACCGCCATGCTCGCCGTCGCCGCCCGCATCGGCGCGCCGCTCGGCCATGATTTCTGCGCCATCTCGCTGTCCGACAATCTGAAGCCGTGGGAACTGATCGAACTGCGCCTGCTAGCGGCGGCCGGCGCCGGCTTCGTCATCGCGCTCTACAACCCGATCAGCAAGGCGCGCCCCTGGCAGCTCGGCCGCGCCTTCGAATGCCTCGCCGCGATCCTGCCCGGCACCACGCCGGTGATTTTCGGCCGCGCCGCCGGCCGGCCGGACGAGCGCATCGAGGTCTATTTGCTGGCCGAAGTCGAGGCTGAAAAGGCCGACATGGCGACCTGCATCATCATCGGCTCGCCGGAAACAAGGATCATCAAGCGCGCAGAGAAGCCGGCGCTGGTCTACACACCGCGCTCGTCGGTGGGACGGACAAAATGATCGACCCCAAATTGGTCAACAATCGCGGCCAGCGCTTCGACGGTTTCGGCCGACGGAACGTCCGGCAGCGCCGGCCTACGGACCATCACCACGTCGATCCCAAGCACCCGCGCCGCGGCGATCTTGCCATAGGTCGCCTCGCCGCCGCTGTTCTTGGACACGATGATTTCGATGTGATGCTCCTGGAGCAGCGCTCGCTCGTCGGCCTCCCGAAACGGTCCGCGTGCCAGCAGATATCGGGCGTTCGGCACCGCCAGCCTCGGCTCGACCACATCGACGCTGCGGATGAGGTAATGGTGCTGCGGTGCTGCCTCGAAGGCAGCGACCTCTTGCCGCCCGAGCGCCAGGAAAACGCGGCGCGGCGCCGGTCCAAGCGCTTGCGCGGCATCGCCAGACGTATCGACCAGCGTCCAGCGGTCGCCTTCGACCGGCGCCCAGCCAGGGCGCCGCAGGGCGAGAATACGCACGCCGGCAGCGCGTGCAGCTTGCGCGGCATTGGCGGAGATTTGCGCCGCATAGGGGTGTGTGGCGTCGATCATCAACTCGGTGCCCGTCTCCCGCAGGTAAGCGGCCAACCCATCGGCACCGCCAAAGCCTCCGGTTCGCACCGGCACGCCTTGCGCGACCGGGCTTTCGGTGCGGCCAGCCAGCGACAGCGTAACCGAGAGATCGGCGCGCGCGACCAACTTTCCCGCCAGTTGCCGGGCTTCCGTGGTTCCGCCGAGGATCAGAATTTTCTTCATTTGCACCATGTTGAACCGCGTCGGCGCTGCCCCTCACCCTTACCCTCTCCCCGTGAAGAACGGGCAGAGGGGGGCGTCAGCGTCGGAGCTTCTCCCTTCTCCCCGTCACTATACGGGGAGAAGGTGCCGGCAGGCGGATGAGGGGCAGCGCGACATGACAAAAATCAAGCAGCCAATACCCCAATGGCTCACAGTCGTCGGTATCGGCGAGGACGGTTTAGCGGGTCTCGGCGACGAGGCCAAGCAGCGGATTGCCCAGGCGGAAATCATCTTCGGCGGCAAGCGGCACCTGGCGCTCGTCGCTGCCTTCGCCAAGGGCGAACCGCGCCCATGGCCAGTTCCTTTCGATGCCGAGATGGGCGACGTGCTGGCCCTTGCCGGCAGGCGCGTCTGTGTGCTCGCTTCCGGCGATCCGTTCTTCCATGGGGTCGGCGCCACCCTCGCCCGCAAGGTCGAGCCGCAGGAGATGCATGTCATCCCCGCGCCGTCAGCCGTTTCGCTGGCAGCCGCTCGCCTTGGCTGGGCGCTGCAGGATATTGAAATCGTCTCGCTGCATGGCCGGCCGCTCGACCTGATCCGCCCGCTGCTGCAGCCAAACGCGCGTATCCTGGCACTGACCTCGGATGCCGAAGCCCCTGCGGCAATCGCCCGCCTGCTCGCCGAACTCGACTTCGGCGCCTCGCGGCTGACGGTCCTGGAGGCACTGGGCGGGCCAAGCGAGAACCACCGCTCGGCGCGCGCCGATGCCTTCGACCTCGAAAACATCAATCCGCTCAACGTTCTGGCGATCGAAGTTGAATCCGGTCCGGATGCGCGCGTCCTGCCGCTCACATCAGGCCTTGCCGATCACCTGTTCGACCATGACGGCCAGATCACCAAGCGCGAGATCCGCGCCATCACCCTGTCGGCGCTGGCGCCAAGGCGCGGCGAATTGCTGTGGGACATCGGCGCCGGTTCCGGTTCCATCGGCATCGAATGGATGCTGGCCCACCCTTCGACGCGCACGATTGCCATCGAGGCCGACCCAATCCGCGCCGCCCGCATTGGCCACAACGCCGCCGCCTGTGGCGTTCCCGGCCTTGTCGTGGTCGAAGGCAGCGCGCCCAAGGCGCTTGCCAAGCTGGACACGCCTGATGCGATTTTCATTGGCGGCGGCGGCAGCGATGCCGGTGTCTTGAACGCTGCCATCAAGGCGCTGCGCTCAGGCGGCCGTCTCGTCGCCAACGCGGTGACGCTGGAGATGGAAACCTTGCTTCTTGCCCGTCATGTCTCGCTTGGCGGCGATCTCACGCGGATAAACATCTCCCGGGCCTCGCCAGTTGGCTCGATGCAGGCTTGGCGGCCGGCCATGCCGGTGACCCAATGGAGCTGGGTGAAGCCATGATGGTCGCGGGCATCGGTAGCCGAAAAGGCGTGAGTGTCGAAGACGTGCTGGCGGCGATAGAAACCGCTGTCGAAGCGCATGGCCTGACGATGACGGCTCTTTCGGCACTTGCGACTGCCGTGCTCAAGAAGGGTGAGGATGCAATCGCCGCCGCTGGCCGCGTGCTGAATCTTCCGGTCATCATCGTCGACGACGCAGCACTTCAGGCCGCCTCGCCGGACACGCTCAGCCATTCCGACCTCTCGCAGGATGTTGCCAGCACGCCATCGGTTTCCGAGGCATCCGCCCTTGCCGTCGCCGGCAAAGGCGCGAGGCTGCTCGGCCCTCGTACGGTGCTCGGCCCGGTCACGTGCGCCATCGCCATCAGCGGAGATGCGTCATGACCGTCCATTTCATCGGCGCCGGTCCAGGTGCCGCAGACCTCATCACGCTGCGCGGCGCGAGGCTCTTGGCGAGCTGCCCTGTCTGCCTCCATGCCGGTTCGATCGTCGCGCCCGAATTGCTGCAGCATTGCGCGCCGGGCACAAAGCTGATCGACACCGCGCCCATGTCGCTCGACGAGATCGAGGCCGAGTATGTCGCGGCGCACAAATCAGGCCATGATGTCGCCCGCCTGCATTCCGGCGACCTGTCGGTGTGGAGCGCCGTTGCCGAACAGATCCGCCGGCTGGAAAAGCACGGCATTCCCTACACGCTGACGCCGGGCGTGCCGTCCTTTGCCGCCGCAGCCGCCGCCTTGCGCCGCGAACTGACCATTCCCGAAATCGCGCAAAGCCTGGTGCTGACCCGCGTCTCCGGTCGCGCCTCAAAAATGCCGCCCGGCGAAACGCTGGCCGGATTCGGCCGCACCGGCGCCACGCTGGCCATTCATCTGGCCATCCACGCCATCGATCGCGTCGTCGCCGAGCTGACCCCGCATTATGGCGGCGATTGCCCGGTGGCGATCGTCTTCCGCGCCTCCTGGCCGGACGAGCGCGTACTGACCGGCACGCTGGCGACCATCGAAGCGCTGTTGGCCGCCGATCCGATGGAGCGCACGGCGATCATCTTCGTCGGCCGCTCGCTGGCGGCGGAAGGTTTTGGCGAGAGTTCATTGTACGACGCCCATTACCAGCGGCGTTTTCGCGGACGGGACGGATTGTGAGCGGCAGCACCAAAAACACCACGCTCGAAAAAGCTTTGTCCCGGCTGAATTTCAAGCCGCGCCGGCTGGAAGCCGGCCATGTCTGGCTGGCCGGCGCCGGCCCCGGCGATCCCGGCTGCCTGACCCTGGAAGTGCTGGCGGCGTTGGCTGAGGCGGATGCGCTGGTCTACGACGCGCTGGTCTCACCGGATGTCGTCGCGGTCGCCGAAAATGCCGAGTTATTCTTTGCCGGCAAGCGCGGCGGAAAGCCGTCGATGAAACAGGACGACATCACCGCCCTTTTGGTCCGGCTGGCGCGCGAGGGTCGCCGCGTCGTCAGGCTGAAGGGCGGCGATCCCTATATTTTCGGCCGTGGCGGCGAAGAAGCTTTGGCGCTCGCGCGCGAAAATATCCCGTTTCGCGTCCTGCCCGGCCTGACCTCGGGCCTCAGCGCGCTGGCCGCGACCGGGATCCCGGCCACCATGCGCGGCATCAACAAGGCGGTGATCCTGGCGACCGGCCACGCAGCCGGCACCGATGACGATCTCGACTGGGGCGCAATCGCCCGCACCGGTCAGCCTGTCGTCGTCTATATGGGCATGGCCAATTTGCCCCTGATCGCTGCTGCATTGCTGGACGGCGGGCTGGCGCCGTCGACGCCGGCGGCGGTGATCGTCGCCGCGACGACGCCACAGGAACGAACCGTCGTTGCCACGCTCGCCACCATTGCCGAGGAAGCGGCCGCCGCCGGTCTCGCCTCGCCGGCGCTGATCGTCGTCGGCGGCATCGTTGCCATGCGCGCGGCACTGGTGGGGGAAGCATGACGGCCCGCGCCATCATCATCGGCGCGCCGCGCTCGGGCTCCGGCAAGACCAGCGTCACCATCGGCATCCTGCGCGCGCTGACCCGGCGCGGGCTGAAGGTGCGCGGCGCCAAATCTGGCCCAGACTATATCGACCCCGGCTTCCACACCGCCGCCACCGGTCTGTCCGGCGTCAATCTCGACAGCTGGGCGATGCCGCCGTCGCTGCTCAACGCGCTCGCCGCACAAGCCGCCAACGACACCGATTTCGTCATCCTCGAAAGCGCCATGGGCTTGTTCGACGGCATTCCGGCCTCGCCGGGGCGCACCGGCTCGGCGGCCGACCTGGCGCGGCTCTACGGCCTGCCGGTGCTGCTGGTGCTCGACGTCTCCGGCCAGTCGACCACCGCGGCCGCCGTCGCCAAGGGTTTTGCCACCTATGATCCGGATGTGCGCATGGCCGGTGTCGTGCTCAACCGGCTGGGCAGTGAGC
This sequence comes from Mesorhizobium loti, assembly GCA_014189435.1. Taxonomy (NCBI): domain Bacteria; kingdom Pseudomonadati; phylum Pseudomonadota; class Alphaproteobacteria; order Hyphomicrobiales; family Phyllobacteriaceae; genus Mesorhizobium; species Mesorhizobium loti. The sequence continues at coordinate 1,804,008 of CP050293.1, read as the reverse complement.
GCCACCGTAAGCTGTGCAGCGAGGCCATCGAGGCGATCGGCCTCCCCGTCGTCGGCGCCATCTTGCGCGACCCCACGCTGAACCTGCCCGAGCGCCACCTCGGTCTTGTCCAGGCCGGCGAATATGACGACCTGATGGCGCATCTCGACCGGCTGGCCGACATGGCGGAAAAGTCGCTCGACCTCGACGCGATCATGGCCCTGGCAACGCCCCTCACCCCGGCGTCTGGCGGTTTCGCCGACGCATTGGCGCCGCCCGGTCAGCGCATCGCACTGGCCGAGGATGCCGCCTTCACCTTCCTCTACCCGCATGTCGCCGCCACTTGGCGCAAGGCGGGTGCCGAAATCGTCCCGTTCTCGCCGCTCGCCGACGAAGCGCCCGACGAGGGTTGCGATGTCTGCTGGCTACCCGGCGGCTATCCCGAGCTACACGCCGGCCGGCTGGCCGCCGCCGCGAATTTCCGCGCCGGCATGGCGCGTTTCGCCGCGACGAAGCCCATCCATGGCGAGTGCGGTGGCTTCATGGTGCTGGGCGAAGCGCTGGAGGATGCATCGGGCGAAACACATGCGATGCTCGGCCTGCTCGGCCATTCCACCAGCTTCGCCAGGCGCAAGATGAATCTCGGCTATCGCGAGGCGCGGCTGCGTGCCGATTGCCCGCTGGGCTCAACTGGTGCATTGATCCGTGGCCACGAATTCCACTATGCGCAGATGACCTCAACCGGCAATGACGAGCCGCTGGCCGACCTTGCCGATGGCCAAGGCAATCCGATCGGCGCCTCAGGCTATCGGCGCGGCCATGTCAGCGGCACCTTCTTCCATGCAATTGCGAGGGGCTAGGGGATGAAGTTCAAGAACCTGGCTCTTTCACCGCGGCAGGTCGTCGACGACGTCGCGCTTTGCCTGGTCTTTTTCACCCGTCTGCCGCTGCCGGTCTTCGACTTTCGCGGCCGCAGCCTTGCCGCCGCGATCTGGGCCGCCCCCGTCGCCGGCCTCGTCGTCGGCCTGATCGGCGCGATCGTCTTTGCCACGGCGGAGCGGTTCGGCCTTGCCATGGGGCCGGCGGCCGCCCTCGCCCTCGTCGCAACCCTGCTCACCACCGGCTGTCTGCATGAGGATGGGCTGTCCGACGTCGCCGACGGCTTTGGCGGCGGCAAGTCGCGCGGCCGCAAACTCGAGATCATGCGCGACAGCCGCATCGGCGCTTATGGCGCGGCGGCGCTGGGCCTGTCGCTGCTGATCCGCTGGAGCGCGCTGTCTGAGTTCGTCGATCCCACACAGGCGCTGTTTGCCCTCCTGGCCGCACACGCGGCCTCGCGCGGCCTGCTTGGCGCCTTCATGCATCTCTTGCCCCCGGCGCGGATCGACGGCCTGTCGGCCGATGCCGGCACCGTCTCGCAGGAAACCGCCATCGCGGGGGCCGTGCTCGGCGCGATCCCGCTGCTCTTGCTTGGGCTGGGCGGCGCTGTTTTCGCGCTCGTCCTGCTTGGCCTGCTGTTTGCCGCGTTCCGTGCCCTTTGCCTCAACCAGATCGATGGCCAGACCGGCGACACGATCGGCGCACTGCAGCAGGCAAGCGAAATCGCGGTGCTTCTCGTCGCTTCCGTAGCGCTTTCCTGATTCCCCTTGGCCTGATTCCCTTTCGGAGACTTTGCCCCCATGTCATTCAAATCCCTCGACGAATTGCGCGCCGCCTGCCTCGACCTGCCTGCCGGCAGCGACGCAGCGGCCAATGCGGTTGCGCGCCGCCAGGACACGCTGACCAAGCCGCAAGGCAGCCTTGGCCGACTGGAGACCATCGCCGCCTGGCTGGCGCGCTGGCAGGGCCGCGACATGCCGAAGCTCGACCGCGTCAAGGTTTTCGTCTTCGCTGGCAACCACGGCGTCACCGCGCAAGGCGTGTCGGCCTATCCCTCGGAAGTGACCGTGCAGATGGTTGCGAATTTCGCCGGCGGCGGTGCGGCCATCAACCAGCTTGCCCGCATGGCCGGTGCGGAACTCGACGTCATCCCGCTCGATCTCGACCATCCGACAGGCGACTTCACGCAAGTGCCGGCGATGGACGGCAAGGCATTTCTCGCGGCGGTCTCCGCCGGCTACGACGCGGTTACAAAAGACCTCGACCTTATCTGCTTCGGTGAAATGGGCATCGGCAACACGACACCGGCGGCAGCCATCTCAGCAGCCCTGTTCGGTGGCGGTGCGGAAAAATGGACTGGACGCGGCACCGGCGTCGACGACGCCGGCTTGAAGCGTAAGGTCGTCGCCATCGAAGCCGGGCTGAAGCGCCACGCCGCAGCCCTCACCGACCCGCTTGCTATCGCTGCAGCACTCGGTGGCCGCGAACTCGCCGCCATCTTCGGCGCCACGCTGGCCGCCCGCCATCTGGGCATACCCGTGCTGCTCGACGGCTTCGTCTGCACCGCCGCCGCGGCCCCGCTGGCAAAGCTGCACCCGACCGGCCTCGCTCACACAATCGCAGCCCATGTCTCGGCCGAATCGGGTCATCGCGGCCTGCTCGAAGCGCTTAGCCTGCCGCCGCTACTCGATCTCGGCATGCGACTCGGCGAAGGCTCCGGCGCCTGCCTCGCCGTCAACATCGTCCGCTCGGCGCTGGAGTGCCATGCCCGCATGGCGAGTTTTGCCGAGGCTGGGGTGTCGGAGAAGTAGCCTTATCTGTTGGTGGAATTAGCTTTGCCAGTGGGCCTCGACTACTTTTGAGCCGTCTGCTCCCAGTTCTTGTTTCGAGCGAGCGTATCAAACTGGGTGACAGCTTTCTTCAAACACCCGAAAAGGTCTCTGAGATAGCCGTCTGTCAATCGCAGCTCTGATCCTTCAATTCTTACTCCCATCGGCACAAGCTCCAACTGGCTTGCACGAAGAAACCCAGCACTATGAGCTATGACGTTTCGCAGAAAGTATGCCCCTTGAAGCGTGGGAACTACGCTGTTGGGGAACTGAATATGCAGCTTGGACTGCAGGTATTTCTGTAAATCGTTGAAATTTTTTCTTCCTATATCTTCAATTTCACGCTCAGCGAGGAAGTCAACGATCCGATCCCTCGCCGAGATAATCTCTCTCGTGTCAACTAATTTTTGAGATTCAAGGAGATTTGGGTTGCCTACGAAAATCTCAGCTAGCGCCGACTGCAAATACCCTTCAAATGCGCTCCATGCAGAGACAAGAAGAAGGTTGTAAAGATAGTAATCAAGATCACTCAAAACGCGAAAATTATAGTCCATTACATCGTGAATTAAATTCATTTCCTTTTCAGAAAACTTAAATTGTATACTTCCATCAGGAAGATGCTTTGCACGTACGTCGTCATTATCATTGCCTTCTTCATCACCGCGATCGATTGCAGTAACAATCTTAGAGAGAATATCGCCAGACGACTTTTTGGCCCTAGCGATCCCTTCGGAAGAACCCTTTAGCAGCAGGTCAATTCGGGTCATATTGAGGGTGAAAACACTTCGGGCACTTTTGTCCTTCAGGGTTGCGACAAGGCTGAACGAATCACTGGAAAGTTCATCGGGCGGCGGTTCCTCGGTCACGTCATAAATCCCCTCCAGCCCAGTACAGTTTCAATTGTAGCAAGATCGTACATTTTCAGTACTTTGAATACAAGATCGTACATTTTCAGTACTTTGAATAGGCTATCAACTCTGCGATCTAAATGAGTTACCCTCAATATGGGTGTGCCGTATTCAGGCCAACTCGGGCGGAGTCTCGACAAGTACACACCGCACCGCCGGAGACAGCTCTTGAGCTGTCCGACGCGACGGCCGTTCTAAGGTCTTTCCACCAAATCCAGGAGATTTTTGGTGGGTGCGCACAGGATTGAACTGTGGACCCGCTGATTAAGAGTCAGCTGCTCTACCAACTGAGCTACGCACCCACTCGGCCGGCAAAAACCGGCGTTGGCGGGCATATAGCCGCCACCACCGGTCCTGTCCAGCCCTGCCGGAATCATTTCCCGACAAATCGCTCCTGGGTTTCGTCATCCCTGGGCGAAGCAGGAGCGAAGCTCCGTCGCGGAGACCCTGGGATCCATTCCGTGACATCGGCCGAAGAACGCAACGACGCAGAAAAGCAGCAATCTGCGAACGAGCAGAAGACGGCCGGCTCCATGAGCCTGGTCTGCACCCTCGGCGTTCTGCCGGACGGTCGCGGCATGGATCCTAGGGTCTTCGCAACGTCGCTTCGCTCCTGCTTCGCCCTAGGATGACGAAACGTAGTGGGCTCAAACGAACAGCTTGCCTTCCGCCACCTTCACCGCGTTGCCGCCAATGCGCGCCGAGGCCAGTTTTCCGCCTTGCACGGTCAGTTCGAGGCGGATGCGCGATGGCCGGCCCATCTCCAGCCCCTGCTCGATCCACAGCTGCGAAGTGCCGTCGGTCGGCGCGTCGAAATGCATGATCGCGCCGGCAAAGGCGGCTGCCGCCGAGCCGGTCGCCGGATCCTCATAGGAAGGCGTGCCAGGCACGATCATGCGTACATGGAAGGCGCTTTCGTAGTTCACCGTCTCGCGGCAGTAGACATAGGGGCTGGCGAAGGCCCACTCGCTCTTGCGCGGCGCCAGTTCCGACCAAGCCTGGTTGTCCAGCCGGACCCGGCCCGCCGCCTCGAGATTGGCAACCGGGATGGTCACATAAGGTACGCCGGCCGACCAGAACGCGACGCGGTGATTCTCGAAGCCGATCTCGTGCGGCGTCAACCCAAGGGCCGCACCGATCGCCTCCGGATCGGCCTCGAGCTTTAGCGGCTCCGGCAGCTTCGCCAGGTCGAACTCGGCAAAGGTGTTGCCGTCGTGCTTGCTGACGGCGCAACGCACCGGGCCGATGTTTTCCTCCAGCACGAAGATGCCGGCGCCGCCCTCTCCCGCCAGTTCGGCCAGCGCGATCGCCGACCCCACAGTCGGGTGGCCGGCGAACGGCATTTCATAGTCGGGCGTGAAGATGCGGATGCGATTTCTGTGCTTGGGATTGTCCGGCGGCAGCACGAAAACCGATTCGGACAGGTTGAATTCGCGCGCGATGGCCTGCATCGCGGCCGTGTCCAATCCCTTGCTGTCCAGCACGACGGCCAAAGGATTGCCGGCCAGTCGCTCGGTCGTAAACACATCGTAGAGCAAGTAATTCCGGGTTTTCATTCCTGCCTCAATCCCAACATGGGCGAAATTTAATTTGATATTTGAACCAGTAAGCCTGATCTGTGCACAGATAGGGACATTGCGCATTATAGGGGTCCAGCGTGGACCAGATTGTCAATCTGCCAAAGACGGAATCGGATTCCGCCATCGAGACGGCGCTTGGGCTCGACAGGCAAGGTCTGCGCAAGTCGCGCCGTCGCGGCTGGCTCTATGCGCTGCTGGCGCTGATCGTGCTCGTCGCCGGGCTTGGCGCCTATCAGTGGTATGCCGGCTCGCCTGCCAGGATTGATTACACCACCGTGCCTGCCGCCAAGGCTGATCTTACCGTCGCGGTGTCGGCGACCGGTACGCTGCAGCCGCTCACCCAGGTCGATATTTCCAGCCAGCTCTCCGGCATCATCCGGTCGGTGTCGGTCGAGGAGAACCAGCAGGTCAAGAAGGGCGACGTGCTGGCGGCGCTCGACACCACCAAGCTGCAGGTCCAGATCGAACGGGCGGAGGCCTCCGCCAAGGGCGCCGCCGCCAATGTCGAGGACGCCACGGTAACGCTCGCCGAAAACGAGAAGGCGCTTGTGCGCGCGGCGGCACTGACCAAGCGCGGCATGGCGACCGACCAGTCGCTCGAGGCGGCCACCGCGACGCGCGACCGTTCCAAGGCGGCGCTCGACAGCGCTCAGGCCAATCTCGCCATCGCCAATGCCGATCTGAAATCGCAGCAGACCGACCTTGCCAACAGCACCATCTATGCGCCAATCGACGGCATCGTGTTGACGCGCTCGGTCGACCCCGGCCAGACGGTCGCCTCCTCGCTGCAGGCGCCGGTGCTGTTCATCATCGCCGCCGATCTCAGGAACATGGAACTGGTGGCAGCGGTCGACGAAGCCGACATCGGCGCGGTCAAATCCGGCCAGCATGCCCGCTTCACCGTCGATGCTTTCCCCGAGCGGCCATTCGATGCCGAAATCCGCGACATCTCCTATGCCTCGGTCACCACCGACGGCGTCGTCACCTACAATGCGCGGCTTGAAGTCGACAACAACGAGCTGTTGCTGCGGCCCGGCATGACCGCCACCGTTTCGGTCGTCACCAAGCAGGCCAAGGGCGTGCTCACCGTGCCGGCCACCGCCTTCCGCTATCGCCCTGCGCAGCAGGCCGCCCGCGGCTGGAACCTGAGCGACCTGTTCACCGGCCGCATGGGCCGCCCCGGCGGCAACCGCCAGCGCCAGGCCGCCACAGTGCCCACCGACGGCTCGCGCACGCTCTACGTGCTGGAGAACGGGCGACCACGTCCGGTCAGCGTCAAGATCGGCTCCACCGACGGCGAACTGACCGAGATCATATCGGGCCTGGACGAAGGCGCTCAGGTCATCACCGCGTCGCAGCAGCGGAGTTGATGCCGTGGCCGCGGGCGCGACCCTCATCACCTTCGACAAGGTCTGGAAGAGCTACGGCCAGGGCGAAGCCAAGGTGCATGCGCTGGCCGGCGTCGACCTTGCCATTCGGCGTGGTGAATTCGTCGCCATCATGGGTCCGTCCGGCTCCGGCAAGTCGACGGCGATGAACATCATCGGCTGCCTCGACACGCCGACGGCCGGAACCTATTCCTTCATGGGCATCGACGCCGGCCGCCTCGACCGTAACCGTCGCGCCATGCTGCGCAACCTCTATGTCGGCTTCGTCTTCCAGGGCTACAATCTGCTGGCCCGCACCACGGCGGCGGAAAATGTCGAACTGCCGCTGATCTATCGCGGGGTCGCCGCCCGCGAGCGCCGCGACCTTGCCATGCAGGCGCTGGCGGAGGTTGGCCTTGTCGGCCGCGAGCACCACACGCCAGCCGAACTGTCCGGCGGCCAGCAGCAGCGCGTGGCGATCGCGCGCGCCATCGTCACGCGCCCGACGCTGCTTGTCGCCGATGAGCCGACCGGCAATCTCGACACCGCGCGCACGCACGAGATCATGGAGTTGCTGACCCGGCTGAACACCGAGCTTGGCCTGACCATCGCCATGGTCACGCATGAAGCCGACGTCGCCGACTATGCCGAACGCACCATCCGCTTCCTCGACGGCCACGTCGCTTCCGATTCCAGGAAGCTGGAGACGGCACAATGATCTGGGAAACCGTTCGCCTCTCGCTCCGCTCGATCCGTCGCAACGTGCTGCGCTCGTTTCTGACCTTGCTCGGCATCGTCATCGGTGTTGCGGCCGTCATTGCCATGCTCACCATCGGCTCCGGCACCACCGAAAAGGTCAAGGCCGACATCTCCAAGCTTGGCAGCAATCTGCTGGTCGTCCGCTCCGGCCGTCCGGCCGGCCCCGGCGCTCCGGGCGGGCTCGACCAGGTGGTGCGTCCGCTGGCAGAAAAGGACCTGGCAGCACTCGTTGCGCATCTGACCGGCGCGCGCGCCATTTCGCCGGCCTCGCAAAAGCAGGTCCGCGTCATCTTCGGCACCGAGAGCCTGACCTCGGGCGTCACCGGCACCGACAGCGCCTATCTCGATGCGCGCGACTGGAAGCTGGTGTCGGGTCGCCCGTTCAGCGATTCCGAAACCCGCTCGGGCACCGGCGTGTGCCTGATCGGCGAGACGGTGCGCCAGCAATTCTTCGGCGCCGGTGACCCCGAGGGCGAGATCATCCGCGTCAACCGCACCTCCTGCAAGATCATCGGCCTGCTCGAGCCCAAGGGCTATACCGGCTTCGGCCAGGACCAGGACAATGTCGTCCTGATGCCGCTGCATGCCTATCAGCGCCGTATCGCCGGCAACCGCGACATCGACAACATCTACATCGCCGCCGACGACCGCACACCAACCAGCGAGTTGCAGCCGCGCGTTGAGGACATCTTGCGCGATGCGCGCCGCATCACGCCCGAGCGCGAGAGCGATTTCGCCATCCGCGACATGACCCAGATCGCCGACGCCATGGCCAGCGCCACCACCACCATGACCGGCATGCTGGGCGCCGTCGCCGGTGTCAGCCTGCTGGTCGGCGGCATCGGCATCATGAACATCATGCTGGTATCGGTCACCGAACGCACGCGTGAGATCGGCATCAGGCTCGCCATAGGCGCGCATGAAAAACACATCCTCATCCAGTTCCTGGTCGAGGCGACAGTGCTGTCGCTGCTCGGCGGCATCATCGGCATCCTGATCGGCCTGGCACTGGCCGGCCTTGCCTCGGTGACGCTGACCATCCCGTTTGCGCCGAGCCCGGCGGTCATCCTGCTCGCCGTCGGCTTTTCTGCCCTGATCGGCATGGTGTTCGGCTTCTTCCCGGCATTGCGCGGCGCCAGGCTCGACCCGATCGACGCGCTTAGGCATGAGTAAGCCCAGGCCAACTCCGCCAAGGCGACCTCCATCCACAACCTTGGATGCTTGCTGACAACGCTGTCGCAGTCCGATCAACGACCGGTCAACGCTGTTCCACGCGCGGACGGCTTCATGACCGTCCCTCGCCCGCGCCCAGCGTGACGAGAAGCTCGTCCAACTGCTCGAACTGCTCGTCCATCGCATCCGCCGCCCCGGTGCCGGCAGCGTCGAGAGCTTCTTTCGAGGGATAGAGCTCGTGCAGGACCAGCAGCGTCTTGCCACCTTTTTCCTCGAAGGTCACCGTGGTGACGGGTCCACCGTCACCACCTTCGTCATTGGTCCAGACGAGGCGCGAGTGCGGTGTCACTTCGATATACCTACCGAAGAACTCGGCAGGGTTTGAGGCATCGTGGCCGAACACCAAGCGGTACCCGCCCCCGACACGAACATCCATATCGCAGGAACGCAGGAACATGCCCATCGACTTCGGCGCCCACCACCGCTTGAACAGCTCGGGCTTGGTCCACGCCTCGAAAACGATGCGCGCCGGGCCGTTGAAGGTTCGCGTAACGACGAGCTCACGCTCAGACTTCCGTTCCACCGTCGTGCGGTTCTTCATGGGGCTGGGCTTACTATCTCTTCTTTCGTCCATCGACTTTCTCCTTCCGTTTCAATTCCTCGACAACCTTGTCCAACTCGTCGAAGCGTGCGTCCCAGAGCCGGCGGTGCCTCTCGATCCATGCCGCCTCTTCCTCCAGTCCGTGTAGGCCGAGCTTGCAGGTCCGCACGCGCCCGACCTTCTCTGTGGTGACGAGCCCCGCCTGCTCCAAAACGCCGACATGCTTCTTCATGCCCGTGAGGGTCATGTGGAATTTCTCGGCAAGCTCCGTGATCGAAGCGTCCGAACGGCCGAGCTGCTCCAGAACGCCGCGTCGGGTGGCGTCCGAGAGCGCGGCGAACGAGGCATCTAAGCGGATCCGAGAATACTGAACCATCTGGTTCAGTATTAGCAGACGGATTGGCGGCATGCAAGGGGAGGCCCAGCGCGCGCTGCATTGCCGGCGGCCTTCACTGCCAAATCGACCTCATTTCGATGCAGATTCGATCGACTCGGCGATCCCCAGGCTTTAAGGCAAAGATATCTCTGGTCGGGGCGAATAACGCATGAGCAAGAAGGCGCGACTGATTCTGGCGATGATCATCATCGAGGTCTTCCTTGCAGGCATCTGGTGGTATCTCGCCCGCTACGGCATGGCCAATCCCGATCGCGTCACATCGGATTTCCAGGCAGTCGTCGGCCAGACGATGGGAATGGCGATGGGCGGCTTGCTGGGCATCGGCTTTATCCTGTTCCTCGTCGCCGCCCGCAACGATCGCAAGGACGCGCAGAACAAGACGCCCCGTTAATCGACGCCCGAAAAATGCCACTCGATCAGCGGCATCATGTGCGGTGACAGCCCAACCGGCAGGTCGGCGGCGTGCCGGATGATCACCGGCCCCTCGATCTCCGGCTCGGTCTCGGCCGCTACGAAGGCTGAGATGCGCCGGGCGATCTCGTCGGCGGGCGCTGTCTCGTGATAGCGGCGGAAGATCACCGTGCCGCTGTTGGTCGACAGGGCGTGCCAGCGCTTGCCGCGTTCGGCACCTGACAGGTCGAGACCGGTCTCCTCGCGCACCTCGCGGATCATGTTGAAGTCGACATCGACCAGACCATCGCGAAAATCGACAGGCTCGAACGAGCCGGCGGCGAAATAGACGCGGCCAGCATTGACCGTATGCGGTCCCATGCGGATCGCCACCAGCGCATTGTCGCCGGCCACCAGCACGGCATGGGCATAGGCATGCTCGGCGCCGGAATTGTCGCGCCGTTTTCGCCACAGCATGAACGTCGAGTAGTTGACCGCATGGCAGCGGCCGACGAGACGGTTGTCGCGGTAGACGAGTAGCGACAGCAGCACCACCGTGCCGTCGAACAGCGCTGGATTGGCAGCGATTTCGCGCTGCCAATTCTCGGCGATCGCCTCTGCATTATCCCTGGCGAAGGGATGCGGGCCAGGATCGAGCCGGACTTCGATGCCGTCGACCGGCAGGATGACATTGCGGGGCAGGTCGAAGCTCATCTCGTTCTAACGCAGCTCAGGCCATGTCCAGGGTGATCGCCACCGGGCAATGGTCCGACGCCTTCGGCCGGTCCCAGCCGGCGCGCGGAAAGCGCTCCACTTCCTGCCCCGGCGGAAAGATGGTGCGCCAGGGCTGGCCGTTGCGGATGATGTCGGGAACGGCAGTCGCGTTGCTGGCGGCGAGCCCTTTCGACAACAGGATGTAGTCGAGCTGGCACAGATGCCGCTCTTCCGGTCCGCGCGTGTGGTAGAAACTCCAGCGGTTCATCTCCGGCCGCCGCTCGACGACATTTTCGCAGAAGCCACCTTCTGTCAGTACGTTGATACAGGACACGGCCTCGTCGACCACCTCGAAGTGGTAGCCGTCGAACGCGTCGCCGGCGATCTTCACGCGCTGCCGGTAGTCGTTCATGTCGCCGCAGATCGCCCAGCGCTTGTCGGCGGCATGCTCCCCACCGAAACGCTCCTCGATGATCCGCCGCACGGCCTGCGCCTCCGCAGCACGCACCGGCATCGTCGCCTCGCGCCCGTCGAGCCCGTTGCGCGGCGAGCCCATCGACTTGAAATGCACGAGGTAGAGCGTCAGCGGCACGCCGCCCACGGTGACATCGACCTCCAGGCAGTCGCGCCGGAAGATGCGCTCATTGGCCTGGTTGCCGAGGGCCGCCAGCTCCGGCGTGTGCAGCCCGAACTGCTCGTAGGTGACATAGGCATGGCTGGTCATGCGCACGAATTCGATCGGCTGGCCCTGCGCGGTTTCGTTGCGCATCATCACGGCAACGTCGATGCCGCGCGAATCATTGCCCGATGTGGTGTATTTCTGCCGGTAGCCCTGCCCCACCATCTTGAACAAATAGCCGTATTCGAAGGCCTTCAGCGCCTCGATATTGTCGACCTCCTGCATGCAGATGATGTCGGCGCGGGTGGCCGCGATCGCCAGCGCCGTCAGCTGGCGCGTGTCGTCGGACTGGGCGATGGCGCGCGCCTGCTCCAGCATCTTGTATTCCGCCTCGCTCTGGATATCGAACAGCGCCAGCGTTCGATCCTCGTTGAGCTGGTTGCGATAGCCGGAAAAATCGAACCTGTTCATCAGGTTCTCGACATTGAAGGTGGCAAGGCGCAGCGACATGCCCTGACCTTTGCCCGCAAGTGCCGGAGAAAACAAGGTCGCAGGACCACCAGCTGGGATCGATTGGTCCTGGAGGTTTTCGCGCCATGGTTGACGGAACCTTTCCGTTCATCCGCCGTTCAGATGCAAACATCCATTGTTGCCCCATTCCTCGGGTGGGCGTGGGGCCTGTAACTCTTGGAGAGTGCAATGAATTCGCTCTTTTCTTCCACGGTCAAATCCGGGCTGATAGCCCTCGGTATCCTCTCCGGCGTCACGGCACCGTCCGCCGCCGGACCGATCATGCAGCCGAACATGTCGATTCCCACCAGCTCGGTGGCGCCGACTATTACACCGGTCCGTGACGGTTGGGCCGGCGACGGCCCTAACCGGCAGTTCAACGGCGACAATTGGAGATGGCGCCGTCATGACGGGCGTCGCAATTGGAACCGCGACAACTGGAATGGCGGAGGCAACTGGAATGGCGGCGATGACTGGCGTTGGCGTCACGGTCGCCGCCATGGCCGCCATTACGATGATGGAGCAGCCGCGATCCTGGGCCTTGGGCTGGGGCTTGGCCTCGGCAGCATGTACAACAACAACAATTATTACGACGGGCCGCCGCCGCGCCGCTACTACCGCACCTATCGGACGCAGCGGGTTTCCAATGCCCATGTCCAGTGGTGCTATAACAGGTACCGGTCGTATCGCGCCTGGGACAACACGTTCCAGCCCTACGGTGGCCCGCGCCAGCAATGCTGGTCGCCCTATAGCTAAGCCGCCCTGTCGGCGGAGGCATCCAACGGCGCCACTCCACCGTGGCGCCGTTTTTTTATCTGTGGGCAAGGCGCATCGGTGTGCTGGTGCATGGCCTCGACAAGCTCACTGCGAGCAACGCGCAGTGAGCCCGATTTGAGGTACGACTGAGTCCGAACCTTGGTTCTTGGCCCTGTCGACCAGCTTGTTCTAGATCCCCCGCGCGCCCGCAGGGCAAAGCCCGAGGACGCGCAAAGGCAACAACGTGTAGCTTAGTTCTTGGCCTTGTCGACCAGCTTGTTCTTCGAAATCCACGGCATCATCGCACGCAGCTTGGCGCCGACTTCCTCGATCTGGTGGCTGTCATTGTTGCGGCGGATGCCCTTGAAGCGCGACATGCCGGCGCGGTATTCCTGCATCCACTCCGAGGTGAATTTTCCCGTCTGGATGTCCTTCAGCACGCGCTTCATCTCGGCCTTGGTCTCGGCGGTGATGATGCGCGGACCCGAGACATATTCGCCCCATTCGGCGGTGTTCGAGATCGAGTAGTTCATGTTGGCGATGCCGCCTTCATAGATCAGGTCGACGATCAGCTTGACCTCGTGCAGGCACTCGAAATAGGCCATCTCAGGCGCGTAACCGGCTTCCACCAGTGTCTCGAAACCGGCGCGGATCAGTTCGACCAGACCGCCGCACAGCACAACCTGCTCGCCGAACAGATCGGTCTCGCACTCCTCGCGGAAATTGGTCTCGATGATGCCCGAACGGCCGCCGCCGACGCCGCAGGCGTAGGACAGCGCCAGGTCGAGCGCATTGCCAGAGGCGTCCTGGTTGACGGCGACCAGGCACGGCACGCCGCCGCCCTTCTGGTATTCGCCGCGCACCGTGTGGCCGGGGCCCTTCGGCGCGATCATGACGACGTCGACCGTCGACTTCGGCTCGATCAGGCCGAAATGCACGTTGAGGCCGTGCGCGAAAGCGATCGCCGCACCATCGCGGATGTTCGGCGCGATCTCTGATCTGTAGATGTCGGCCTGCAGTTCGTCGGGCGTTGCCATCATCATCAGGTCGGCCCATTTGGCAGCGTCCGCCACGCTCATCACCTTGAGCCCATCGGCTTCGACCTTCTTGGCGGTCGCCGAGCCGGCCTTGAGGCCGATGGCGATCTCCTTGGCGCCGGAATCCTTGAGGTTGAGCGCATGCGCCCTGCCCTGGCTGCCGTAGCCGATGATAGCGACCTTCTTGCCCTTGATCAGATTGAGATCGGCATCACGATCGTAATAGACGCGCATTTTGTCTTCCTTCCCGTTATGAATCAGAGGCCTTGCGGCCGGTTTTTGCTCTTGAAAAGAGCGAGAAACTGCTGCGTCGCCCGCGCGGCATCGCCGCCGATCGCCGCCTCAGTCAATTCCAGCCGGTCGCCGAGCAGCAGACGGATCTGCACATCGCGGGCGACCAGCCCGAAAAAGGTGCGGAACGCCGTTTCGGCATCCGCGAAATCCAAAAGCCCGGTCTGTCGGCCGGCCTCAAGCACAGGCTTCAGCCGTTTGGCCAATGCGAAGCGGCCGTTCTCCAGCACCACGGCGCCGAGATTGTCTTTGCCGGAACCGGCATGGCTGACCGCCACCCGGTTGAGCGCGATCGACGTGTCGCTTGAAATCACCTTAAGCCAGTCCGAGGCGAAGCGTTCGAGGCTTGCGGTCAGCGAGGCCAGATCAAGCCCCTTGCCGTCGACCTGCGCCACCCGCACTTTCGAAGCCTGCCATTGCACCGTCGCCGTCAGCAGTCCGTCACGATCGCCGAACCATTTGTAGAGCGTTTCCTTGGAGCAGCTGGCGCGGCGCGCCACGGCGGTCATGGTCAGCTGATCGCCCTCCTCGACCAGCAGCCGCAACGCTGCGTCGAGCACGGCCTTCTGCCGCTCCGTCAGCGCTTCGCTGGTGTCGATGTCGGGCACGATGTGCAACACGCTCTTCTCTCTAAAGGCAGGGCCACCGGTCACCCCGACAAGCCGTACCGTACGTTACGGTTCGGCATATTGCGCAATCCGCGGCCGCGCGCAAGAGGACGAGCGCAAAATATCTGCAAGTGGATGGGCGTTGCCGCGCGACAAGCCTCGCTTAATCGCTGGTTGGCGGATGGCGCAGCCGGCCAAGCAGAGCCGAGACCATGGTCAACTCATCCGCCGACAGTTTGGCGCCAACCAGTTCGGCGATCGAGCGTCCGTAGACAGCCCACATCTGGCGGCGTGTCTCTCGCCCGTTGGCCGTGATGCGGATGGTTTGGCCACGGCCGTCATCGGCCACCGGCAGTTTCTCGACGAGCCCATCGGCCTCGAGCCGGGCCAGCAGGCGCGAAATGTTGTATTGCGCAAAAAGGGTGCGCTCGATGAGCTGGAACGGCCGCAGCCCGCCCTCACCCGCCTCGGCAAGCTCATGCAGTACATCGTACCAGGCAAGCGGCGGCAGGCCGGCGGCCTTCAACGCGTCTTCGGCGCTCTCCATCAACTGGCGCGATACGCGCATCAGGCGAGCCCAGGCCTTTATGGCTCCGGGTGAAGGCGTGGCTTTCTCGGTCATGGCCAAGCATAGGCAATAGATGCAGATGCATCAAGCTTGACGATCGGTGCGCATGCATCTATATAGATGCAATTGCATTAACTTTGGAAAACCCCATGAAACACAAGCTCATTCTCGTCAGCCATCATCTCTGCCCCTATGTGCAGCGCGCCGCGATTTCACTGGCCGAAAAGGGCGTGCCGTTCGAGCGCGTCGATATCGACCTCGCCAACAAGCCGGATTGGTTCAAGGCGATCTCGCCACTCGGCAAGGTGCCGCTGCTGCGCGTGCAGCGAAATGGCGAGGAAACGGTGATCTTCGAATCGGCCGTCATCCTCGAATTCCTCGAAGAGACGCAGGCCAACCCGCTCCACCCTGCCGACCCCTATGCCCGCGCCCGGCATCGCGCCTGGATCGAGTTCGGTTCGGCAACCCTCAATGCCATCGGCCGGTTCTATTCAGCCTCGGCCGAGGCCGGCTTCCTTGCCGAATCCAGCGCGCTGTCAGCCATGTTCAATCGTCTCGAAGCCCAACTGGCGGACGAGCCCGGCGGACCCTGGTTCGCCAGCAAGCACTTTTCGCTGGTCGACGCCGTTTACGGTCCGGTCTTCCGCTATCTGGACGCCTTCGACCGGATCGGTGATTTCGGCATCCTGGACGGCAAACCGCTCGTCCGCGCCTGGCGCAAGGCGTTGAGTGAACGTCCGTCGATCAAGCACGCCGTGGCGCCGGACTACCCGCAAGGCCTGCATGCCTTCCTGGAAGCGAAGGGATCGTACCTTTCGAGCCTCATTGGCCGAAGCGATCCAGTCAAACCGCTTGTACAAGCCCTATCCGCCTGAGCGGATCGATCACCAGCAAGCGTCCGCTCGCAACCGTCAGTTCTCGAACATGACGAAGGCGGCCCAGACCCTCGGGTCCTGCGCGCCGGATATCTTGCCGTCGCGGGCATCGCGACGGGCCTGGCGCAGCGCTTCCGGATAGGTCTGCCCGGCGGCAAGATACCCGTAGAAGCTGACCATGAAGGCAGCGGTTCCGGCGTCGTCCACCGGCCATAGCGCCAGCAGCGAGCGCTTCGCACCGGCGATGTTGATTGCCGTCGGCAGGCCGCGCAAACCGCCGACGAATGTCTCCTGGCCACGGGCCGTCTCGCAGGCGGACAGCACAAGCAGGTCGAGGTTCGACAGGTCCCACATCATCAGCTCCATGCCATAGAGCCGGCCGTCATCATCATCGCGCTTCATCGATTGCCGGTTTCCCGACCGCGACAGCACCACCTCGCTCTGCCACAGCGCATTGACGGCGCCAACGCCGCCCTCTTTCTCGTCGCGATAGGCGCCGTGCGTGGCCAGATGCGCAACCGTCGCCTGCTCCATGTCCTTGCGCAGCGCCCTTTCACCGGCCGCCGTTCCGGTAAGCATCTCGACCGAATATTGGTCCCCGCGCAGGATCGACGCGATCGCGTCGACCTCCTTGCGGGTGCCCGGCAGCGGCTCGGCGCCCTTTTCCGTGCCGCGCGCATAATCCAGGCCGCCGGCCAGCAAGGCCTTGCCGGTCTTGGGAAAGCTCTGATCGACGCCGGCGTTCAACAACGATTCCGGCCGCGTCAGCATGCGCACCAGGAAGCGGTCATCAAGCGACGCGCCCGTGCCGTCCTGCAGCAAGGGAAACGGCACCGAGAACAGTTTGCCGTCCGGCACCACGAAAAGCGTGTCGGCGCCGCGAAGCGACGGCTCCAGGGGTGCGATGAGACCTGCATAGAGCCCGGTGAACGTGGCGTTCAGATCGACCAAAGTCACAGCGCCACGCTCCTGCGCGGAACGGGTCGATCTAAGGTTCGCCATGCGCGTTTCATGAGCAGCCGGGATCAGTCGGCGCGGATCGCCGAGATCATAGAGGCTCGGCTGCTGATCCTTGCGCGTGACGATCGCATAGAGGCGCTCGTCTTCCAGCGGATCGGCGCTCTCGCGGTCCGCCTGCCACTTGCGGGTGATGAAATAGTCGACGAGCGCCTCGTTGGGCTTCAGCAGCGTGCCGGCGGATGGCAGCGGTTTGTCCACAGCGCTCTGTCCGAAACTATATCTGGTCGTGACTCTCGTGATCGCCTTTTCGTACGCCGCCTGAGCCTGGTCGGGCTGCATGGCACCTGGATCGTCGGCACTGTCGCCACTGGAAGCAGCCTCCTGGTAGGCCAGGGACAGCCGTATCCCGGCCTGGATCAAATGCCGTGTCTCCATGTCGTTCGGATCGATCAAACGCAACAGTCTGCGCAACTGATCCCGCTTGTCGTTTTCGAGCGTCGGCCAGCGGCGCACCGCTTCAGCGAATGCCGGCACTGCCGTTGCGTTGTTTTTTGCCAGCTGCGCATAGTCGTAGAGCATGTCATCGGCCAAGGCCCGGCTGGCTTCAGCGACGACCGGGTTGGCGGCCGTGCTCACCTGGAACCAATTCCAACGCAACATGTCGTCGTTGAGAGCCGCAAAATCGGCGGCTGCGGCCTCGGGATTCGACTTCGCCTTGAGGTTGGCCATAGCCTGCCGCGCGGCAAAGGTCAGCGGGTGCACCGAGCCGTATGTCGATCCGGCGATGCTATAGGCCCGATCGAGTTGGTTCATGCTGTTTTCGGTATCGCCCATGGCGGCGAAATGCGCGGCGAGCAGGTTGGCGATCTTGATCGCCAATATCTCGGGATAACTCGCATCGTTGGTCAGCGGCAGCAAGCGTGCGAGCGTCGGCGCGTCGAGCGGCTGTGCACCAGAGAGCGCCCTGGTGTAGAGCAGCCATGCATCGGCCTGCTCGACCAAATTGCCTTCCTGCTTGAGAACGACGGCAATGTCCCGGTCCTGCTGGAAATAGCGCAAGGCCTCGTCGTACTTGGCGAGGTCGAGATAGTCCTGAGCCGTGTTGTTGGCGCTGACCAGAACATTGAAATGATTTGGCCCGTAGTAGCCGATGCGCTTCTCAATCACGTTCAGATCATACTGCAAGGCGCGGGTTGGCGCGCCCATCTGGCGCAGCATATCGGCCAGATTGTTCTGCAGTTTCCAGGTGAAGCGATCATCCTGACCAAGCACCCGCTCCGCAATCTCCAGATTGCGCTGGTCAACATTGATCGCCGCAGCGATTTGACCGAATGCGGCGATCCCTGTCGCCAGCACATCGTTGGCATACATGAGTTCCGGGGATTCCGTGCCATGGTAATGGGCGTAAAGATTGGTTGCCGTAGCGCACATGGAAACGAAGCCCTGGTAGTCTTTCTCGGCCTGCTTCAGCATCGCGTAGTTGAGATAGAAATCGGCGCGCTTGGCGACATCCTGCTGCATCGCCCTGGTTTTCAGGCCTTCGGCAAAAATCTCCTCGGCGTTGTCGAGAATCTGGTTGTTGAGGAACGTCGCACCGGCGTTCGAGTAACTCTCGACCGTAAAATCATAGAGGTGGCTTCTGGCGGCATCGAGCAGCGCTGCCCGCAATTGCGCATAACCGTCGTCGAAGCGCCCCACCTCCATCATCAGCTTGTAAGCCGCGTCGATCCGGGCCTTCAGCGCCTCTTCACTGCCTGCTGGAGCCTGCTGACCGGCCTGGCCTGGCGTCTGGGCTTGCGCCATCGGCAAGGGCAACACCACGACCGACGTGGCCAGGACAAACGCAACGACCTGCATCAGGCCTCGCGATTTTCGGACTTTGGACATGACAGTGTTCATGCGGATCGGTCTGAGGCGAAAAACTCTAGGATGCGGTCGTATCATGACCCGGATTTTGTCCGAAATTCCACCGCGTTTCCTTAAGTCCAATCCGCTTGAACGGATCGATAACGGTTCCGGCCACCATCGAGGCAAGGAATTGCGGCGCCGGCGGGATTTTTGCCACCGTCGCCACCAGCCTGTCGCGGATGAAGGGCAAAGCCACCGAATCCGACTGGTAGAAAGGCGTGAATGCCAGCGACAGCGCCTGGAAGATGCGGACATGCCAGCGCCGCGCCTTCGCATAGGCTTCAAGGGCGGCCTCAACACTCGCCGCGCGTGCCAGCGCATGGCTGAGCGCGGCGGCGTCGAGCAGCGCCATATTGGCCCCTTGCCCGAGCTGCGGGCTGGTCGAGTGTGCCGCGTCGCCGATGATAGCCAGCCGCCGCCCAACCGGAAGCTTCATCGTATGGTGGCCATAGCGCGCCAGCGAGAGCTGGTCGAAACTGTCGATCTGGCTGGTGTACGCTTCGCTCTCGGGCCACAGCCGGACCACTCTCTCCTTCCAGGCGTCGAGACCCCGGGCGCGCACCTCGTCGGCATCCGACGGCTTCAGGCTCCAGAAGAATGCCGCCATCTTTTCAGCGCCCGGCTCCGGCCTGCCGATCGGCAGCACGCCGATCATCACGCTCGCTCTGTCGTAGCGTTGCAGCAGCGCATGCTCGTCAAAACCTTCGCCGCGCCAGCCGAGCGAGGCCCAGAACGCGCCATAGGTGAGCGGTTGTGGCTCGCCTGGAGCACTTGCGCTGCGTCGCAGTTTCGAGCGCGAACCGCTGGCGTCGACGACCAGGTCGAACGGCCCCACCCTTCGTCCGTTGCCACAGATCAGCGTCGTCCGTTCGCCCGTCTCCAGCGCCTCGACTTCAACCCCGGTCCCGATAGCGATCGCCTCGCGTTGCGCAGCGCGGAAAAGCACGCCGAACAGGGCCGCCCGGTGCACCGCCAGGCCGAAGCGGCCACCGCGTTGCGCATCGTAGCGGACATCGAGCACGGTGCGGCCGCTGCGGGCGTCGGCGCCGTGCAGGCGATCGATGCGGCTGCCCAGCGTCAGTATGTCGTCGAGCAGACCAAGATCGGCCAGGACCGTCAGCCCGGTCGGCTGCAGGATCAGCCCAGAGCCGACCGGCTTCGGCTCGTCGAAGCGCTCGAAGACGGTGACCCGATGGCCGGCACGCTTGAGATAGAGCGCCATGGCCAGCCCCGCCGGCCCGGCGCCTGCAATTGCGATGTCGTAGGAAATGCCAATGCCCCCAAAGCCGAATGGCCGGGACAATCCTTCAGCGGCCGGACGAAATCAAGTTGCGGCTCCGGGCTTTTTCCGGCTCACGGACCGGCTCACCCTTGAGCGGCATCAAAGCCGGCGCGCGCGTCGCGCACGGCGTCATGGTTGAGTTCGGCCCACAGGATCAGCTGATGCAAGGCGCCGAACATCGAATGTCCGAGATCGGTCAGGCTGTATTCGACGCTCGGCGGCTTGGTCGGGAACACTTCGCGATGCACATAGCCGTCGCGCTGCAGATCGTAGAGCGTCTGCGTCAGCATGCGCTGTGAAATGTCGGGTACCAGCCGCCGCAACTCGCCGAAGCGGTATGGCTGCTCGGCCAGCGCCATCATCAGCAGCGAGCTCCATTTGCCGCTCACCCCCTGGATGACATCACGGACCGGACAATTGGCAAAATTGCCGCCGCCGGAGATCGCCTTGTAGACCTCCATCTTCGATCTCAGATTGACGATCTTGCTGTCCACCGCTGGTTCCCTGCGTGTGCCTACCTCCCGAAAAACTGCCTTCTTTACGGCAAGAGGTCAATTCCTATTTTAGTGCTGGTCTCTTTTTGAGACTGACACTCGAACCGCGCTTCCGGCGCAACGTCAGGATCCTCCATGACCGAAACCCTTCTCGTCACCGGCGCTTCCGGCCAACTCGGCCGTAGCGTCATCAACCACCTGCTGGACTCACTCGAGGTTCCGCCCCAGCGGATCATCGCCACCACCCGCAATCCGGAAAACCTCGCCGACCTGGCGGCGCGCGGCGTCACCATCAGGACCGCCGACTTCGACGACACCGTATCGTTAGAGGCCGCATTCAAGGGCGCCGACAGGGTGCTGATCATCTCGACCGGCGAGATCGACCTGCATCACGGCAAGCGCCTGAAGCAGCACGAGAACGCGGTTGCGGCCGCGAAGAAGACCGGCGTTTCGCACCTGCTCTACACCTCGATGCCGAATCCGGAACCGGTTTCGCCGATACTGTTTGCCAATGATCACTACGGCTCAGAGCAGGCGATCAAGGCAAGCGGCATTGCCTACACCATCTTCCGCAATGGCTGGTACCAGGAGAATCTGTTCATGGCATTGCCGCAGGCCATCGCCTCGGGACACTGGTACACGTCCGCCGGCGACGGCCGCATTGCCCACGGCGCGCGCGACGACATGGCGGCCGCGATCGCCGCCGGCCTCGCTACCGCTTCAAACGAAAGCAAGACCTACACGTTGACCGGCCCGCAGGCCTATACCGTGGCCGAGATTGCCTCGCTGGTAAGTGAGGTCACCGGCAAGCCACTCAATGTCGTGCCGGTTTCGGATGAGGCCTTGACCGAAGGCGTGAAGGCGGCCGGCGTTCCCGAGGACTTCGCCCGCATCATCGTGTCGTTTGACGCCAACACGCGCGCCGGCCGCATCGCCATGGTGACGGACGCGGTCGAGACGCTTTCCGGCCGGAAGTCAAAAACGCTGAAGCAGTTCCTCGAGGCGAACAGAGCTGCCCTGGCCGGTTGAGGGCCAGCGGTGCCGGAAGCCGGGATACCCGGCTTTCGGCATCGTTATTTCGATGTCTTGAGCAGCCCGAGCCGGATCAGGCTTTCGCCGGTGGCAACCAGCGCATCCTCGCGTGATCGCGGCGCCCAGCCGAGCATGCGCACCGCCTTGGCGCTGGTGGCATTCTTGACTTTACCCAGTTCTGGCGCGAGCTGTGCGGCTTCCCCATCGAACAAGCCCACGATCCGCACCAGCCAATCGGGAAGCTGCCTGGTCGAGATGCGCGCCGCCGTATCGCCCAATCGCGTTTTCAAAGTCTGGGCGACCTCCCGCATCGTCATGAAATCGCCGGCGACGGCCAGGAACCGCTCGCCCTTGGCGGCGGGATTGGTCATGGCACGCACATGCAGGTCCGCCACGTCGCGCGCGTCGACCACGCCGAAGGACAGTCGCGGCAGCCCGGGCATCGCACCGTTCAACATACGCTGGACAAATTCGGTGGAGGTCGAATGGTCCGAGCCAAGAACCGGTCCAAATATCCCCACCGGATTGACGACCGCGAGCTCCAGCGGGCCGCCCTCGGCAATGAAATCCCAGGCGGCACGTTCGGCCAAAGTCTTCGACTTCACGTAGGCGCTGACCTTGCCGGCCGGATCGGTCCAACTCTCCTCGGTGAGCGGCTGGCCGCCCAGCGGCAGCTTGCCATAACCGATCGCGGCGAAGGATGACGTCAGGACGACGCGTTTGACGCCGGCGGCCCGCGCCGCCCGCAAAACCCGCAGCGCGCCTTCACGGGCTGGGACGATCAGATCATCCTCATGTTTCGGCACGCCAGGCGGAAACGGCGAGGCCACGTGAAGGACATAGTCGCAGCCGGCAACGGCATCCGGCCAGCCGGCATCGGCCGTCAGATCGGCGACGGCAAACGAAAGAGCCGCCCCGGGCTCGGCGCCGCCAGCCTTTAGCATAGCCAGAACATCGGCTTCACGCTTGGCTGAGCGAACGGTCGTGCGGACGCGGTAGCCGGCCTTCAGCAGTTCGAGAATGCAATGAGCGCCGAGGAAGCCGGAGCCGCCGGTAACAAGCACCAATTCGCCGCTCATGCCCGCCTCCTCAGCCGTTCATCGGCAAGAAACTCAGATGGCCACCTGCGTGCCGATCTCGACGACGCGTCCGGTCGGGATCTGGAAATACTCCGTCGCGTCGGCCGCCGTGCGCGCCAGGCCGATGAACAACCGATCCTGCCACACCGGCATGCCGGAATTGGGCGAGGCCTTGAGCGAACGCCGCGACAGGAAGAACGAGGTCGTCATGATGTCGAATTTCCAGCCCTGCTTGCGGCAGATCGCCAGCGCGCGCGGGATGTTGGGCTGTTCCATATAGCCGAAGGTCAGCGTCACCCGCATGAACAGCTCGTTGACCGTCTCCATCTTGACCCGGTCGCTGTCGGGCACCACCGGCTGCGGCGCGGTCACCACCGAAAGGATGACGTTCTGTTCATGCAGCACCTTGTAGTGCTTCAGGCTGTGCATCAGCGCGGTTGGGGCGCTCAAGGGATCGCTGGTCAGGAACACGGCGGTGCCGGACACCAGCTGCGGTTTCTTCTTCAACAGATTGCCGGCAAGGAAATCGAGCGGGATCTCGTTGCGGCGGGTCTTGTCGAACAGATAGCGGCTGCCGCGCACCCAGGTCCACATGGCCAGCACGATGGTGAAGGCCACGGCCAGCGATGCCCAGCCGCCCTCGAACACCTTGACGATGTTGGAGGCAAAGAAGCCGACGTCGATGAAGCCGAACAGCGCCGTCAGCGAGACCGCCAGCCACAGCTGCCATTTCCAGATGCGCGTCATGACGACATAGAGCAGCACCGTCGTCACCAGCATGTTGCCGGTCACCGAGATGCCGTAGGCCGACGCCAGCCTGCTGGACTCGCCGAAGCCGACCACCAGCATCATCACCACCAGCGCCAACAGGAGATTGACGCGCGGCATGTAGATCTGGCCGGACTGTTTCTCCGACGTGTGCAGGATTTCGAGGCGCGGCAGCATGTTGAGCTGCACCGCCTGCCTGGTCAGCGAGAAGGCGCCTGATATCACCGCCTGGCTGGCGATGACCGTGGCAGCCGTTGCCAGCACGACCATCGGGATCAGCGTCCAGCCTTCGTTCATCTCGAAGAACGGATGGCCGACGACGCCGTTCTTGGCCAGCACGAAGGCGCCCTGCCCGGCATAATTGAGCAGCAGGCAGGGAAACACGATCGCCAGCCAGGCCAGCACGATCGGCTTGCGGCCGAAATGGCCGAGATCGGCATAAAGTGCTTCTGCGCCGGTGACGGCGAGGAAGATGGCGCCGATGGTCACGAAAGCGACGTCGGGCGAATTGATCAGGAAGGCGACGATGTAGTGCGGGCTCACCGCCCACAGGATTTCGGGATCGGCGATGATGTGGTTGAGACCGGAGAGGCCAATGGCCAGGAACCATACCGCAGTCACCGGGCCGAACACCAATCCCACCCCGCCCGTGCCAAAGCGCTGCACCGCGAACACCATGGCCAGGATGACCAGCGTCAGCGGCACGACATAGGGCTGGAAGGTCGGCGTGACGACGTTCATGCCCTCAACCGCCGACAGCACCGAAATCGCCGGCGTGATGACGGCGTCACCGAAGAACAGCGATGCCCCGACGATGCCGATACCGAGCATCAGCGCCGAGCGCTTCGGGAAACTGCCGCGCGCCAGCGCCATCAGCGACAGCACGCCGCCCTCGCCGCGGTTGTCGGCGCGCAGCACGAACATGATATATTTGATGGTGACGATGATCGTCAGCGACCAGATGATCAGAGACAGCACGCCGAGAATATCGCCGCGCTGGGCGACATTGCCGCCCGACGACGCCACCAGCGCCTCGCGAAAGGCGTAGATCGGACTGGTGCCGATATCCCCATAGACCACACCGAGCGCGCCTAGCATCAGAACCTTGGTGCTGTGCTGTTCGACTTCCGAATGGCTCGATTGTTCGACGGGTTCTGCCTCACTACCAGTATTGGTAAGGGCCATGGACGACACTCCGATAAGCGCGCGGTGCTCTACGCTTGCTGCGATGCAATATCAAGTGCCGTTGCGTGATGACTGCCATGCCTGCCACGCGAGGCTGCCATCGCTACCACCCGCAGGCCTTGAGGAACCTACCCACCGTGCCGGCCATGCCATACTCCAACGCGTCGGCTGTCAACCCATGTCCGATCGACACTTCGGCCAATGCCGGAATGCGCTTGGCAAGCGCCGGCAGATTGCTGACCACCAGATCGTGCCCGGCATTGACCTGAAGCCCGGCGGCAAGCGCGGCGTCAGCGGTTTTTCCCAATCTTTCCAGCTCCTTGGCCGCTTTGGCGGAATCGGAATGATAGCTGCCGTAGGGACCTGTGTAGAGCTCGATGCGGTCGGCGCCAGTGTCGCGTGCGGCCGCCACGCAATCGGGGTCCGGATCGGAAAACAGCGACACGCGAAAGCCTCCCTTCTTCAGACGCCTGACGATCGGAGTGAGGAACGCGGCGTGGGTCGCGAAGTTCCAGCCATGGTCCGATGTCGCCTGGGCCGGATCGTCCGGCACCAGCGTCACCTGTTCGGGCTGGTGCTTTTCCACAAGCAACAGGAAATCCTCGGTCGGATAGCCCTCGATGTTGAATTCCGCGCGCGGAAACTCGTCGTCGATCAGCGACCGTATCGCGGGCAGATCGGAGCGTCTCGTATGCCGCTCGTCGGGGCGTGGATGCACCGTCAACCCATGCGCCCCGGCCGCAAGCGCAATGCGGCCGAGACCGATGACATCAGGCCACGGCAGGTCGCGCCGATTGCGCAGCATGGCGACGGCGTTGAGGTTGACGGAGAGCTTTGCGGGCATGCGGGCGGCCTCGGAGATCGTTCGACGTGCCCACCTATAATGCCTTTGGCGGGAACAGTAATGCCTTTGGTGGGAACAGACTGGGGGTTTCGGGTGTTCCAAGCCTGATGAACATGTCCGGGAAAGGAACCGCCCATGAATTTCCTCGATTCCGTGCCGGCGATCCGTCGTATCGAGACCAGCCGTGACGACCTTTTCGCCATCGACATCGTCGGGCACGTCTCCGCGGCCGACGGCGAAAACCTTTTCGGGCTGATGGAGGCTGCCTATGCCCTTCACCTGCGCATCGATGTGCTGGTGCGCCTCGTCGACCATGATGGCGTCGACTGGACCCATATCGCGGACGAGACCCTGAAGCAGGGCGCCATCCATGCTTTGGAACATGTCGGCCATTGCGCAACGATCGGCGAACCGGACTGGATAGCGGATGCACAACGCTTCCTGCCGCCCTCACCGCCCATCGAATTCAGGCATTTCAAGGCCGACGAGGAAGCCGCGGCATGGCAATGGCTCGGCGCTCAGCCGACGGAAGAGCGATAGCTACCTGACGATCGTCAGCCGCTCGGCCGCCCGCGTAATGGCGGTGTAGAGCCAACGCTGGCGGGTTTCCTTGAAGGCCCAGCTTTCATCGAACAGCACGATCTCGTTCCATTGCGAGCCCTGCGCCTTGTGCACGGTCAGTGCGTAGCCATAGTCGAAATCGTCGAAACGCTTTTTCTGCTGCCAGGGGATGTCGGCATCGGGATCCTCGAAGGCCGCCTTGAGCAGTTTGATCTTGGCGACGCCGCGGTCCGGATCGTCCTCTTCCGGCGACACCAGAAGGTTGATGCCGGGCTTCACCGTTTCGCGCGACGAGGTCATCACCTTCCACAGCGAGCCGTTGAGCAGCCCTTTGGCAGGATCGTTGCGCAGGCAGACCAGCTTGTCGCCGGCCTGCGGATAGTCGGCATTGAAGCCTTTGAGCTCGCGCAGCCGCTGATTGTAGCGGCGTCGCGTACGGTTGGTGCCGACCAGCACCTGGTCCGCTTTCAGCACCAGCTCCTGGGTGACGTCTTCCTTGCCGATCACCTGCGCCGTGCCATAGTCGCCACGCATGAATTCGCGGCCCTCGCGCACGTCGAGCGCCAGCCGCAGGATCGGGTTGTCGCGCGCCTGCCGGTGGATTTCGGTCAGCAAAAAATCCGGCTCGTGATCGGTGAAGAAGCCGCCGCCCGAGATCGGCGGCAACTGACCGGGATCGCCGAGCACCAGGATCGGCGTGCCGAAACTCATCAGGTCGCGGCCGAGTTGCTCGTCGACCATCGAGCATTCGTCGATGACGACCAGTTTGGCCCGCGTGATCGGGCTCTGCCGGTTGAGCGAGAAGGTCGGCGACATCGACGTCTTGCCGGTGACCTCGTCCGCAACCGATTCTTCGCCCTTCGGCCGATAGATCAGCGAATGGATGGTGCGCGCATTGACCGCGCCCTTGGAGCGCAGCACTTGCGCCGCCTTGCCGGTGAAGGCGGCGAACTGCACCTGGCCGTCGACATGTTCGGCGAAATAACGCGCCAGCGTCGTCTTGCCGGTGCCGGCATAGCCGAACAGCCGGAACAGCTGCGGCTTGCCGGTCTTGAGCCATTGGGCGACCGCCTTCAGCGCGTCGTCCTGTTGGGGAGAGAATTCCATCAGCGCGAGAGACCGGATTCGCAAGGGAAAGACAAGACAGCCGCCACCACCATCGATGTGTCGGACGCCTCAGCGCCGCCGACGGGTCAGGCTATCAGGCACAAACAAGAACGTAAAGAGAACAAAAGAGCGACTGGGCCTCAGTTTGAATTTCAGCTCCAGGTGGGAAGCCGCCTCTCAACCTGTCGCAAAAGTCGGTCGCGAAAGGCCGACTTGCACACCTGACTTTTCCGACAGTCACCAGATTAATAGTTTCTTAAATACGAATCCAACTCGTAAAACTTTATCTTTCCTACCGCCTGAAGACGACGCTAATAACTCGCTGTTTTGAGAATAAATATCCGGGTTAACGATAGCATTCAAGGCGCAAGAGCGCCAACACAAGCCTCCGAAAGGGACTACTTTGCAAAATTTCGTCTTCAGAAATTCCATCATGCATCTGCTGATAGTAGTTACATTGTTCAGTTCGCATAATATCCTTCACGCTCAAGAGAATTACAAATCCATAGAGTTGTTCGATAGCATCCGACATCGTGCGATTCCAGTGGCTCTCTATGTCTCCGCAACCAGCAAAGATGCGAAGGCGCTAGTAATTATTTCTCATGGCTATGAGGGAAAGAACACGGCTTACTCATTTATCGCAAATGACCTTGCCGCCAAGGGATATGTTGTGGCATCAATACAACAGGAGCTCCCCGGTGACCCTCCTCTTGCGACGGATGGCGTCTTAACGGTTACTCGGAAATCCAACTGGCAAAATGGCGTCGATAATATCCGCTTCGTGATTGAAGCATTGCAGCGGCAAGGCATTGCTACGAAAGGCAAGGGCTCGATTGTCATCGGCCACTCAAATGGTGGTGATTTGTCGATGCTTTTTGCCATGGAGTACCCTGAACTTACCTCCGCCGTCTTGTCATTGGACAACCGTCGCATGCCACTTCCACGGACAGCAAAACCTCGTGTCTGCTCCATACGTTCGAGTGATCAGCAGCCAGATGAGGGCGTTCTCCCGGACACGAAGCAGCAGCTTGATCTCCAAATGGTCATCGGCAGTGTCCCAGGCCTTGAACACAATCAGATGTGGGATGGAGCCACCGAAGAGCAAAAATCCAAGATGCTTGCTTTGATTGCTGAATGCTTGAAGGGCAATTAGTGCGCTGACCAGCATTTTTGCGACAAGGCTAAAGGTCCGCACGGGTCGCGAGCCGAAATCCAAACTGAGAGACGACCAACAAACGAGACTACCGCGACCGGTCTGGCCGAAACTACCTACCCGGTCGGCCGGGATCGTTCTCCAGCAGGACCGGCTTGCCGTGTGGGGTGGCGTGCGCGGCGCGCTCCCAGGATTCCGCCATGGCGTCGACGTCCGACCTCGCGGCCAGTCCTTTCGAGGCCAGCAGGCTTTCCAGCGCCGCCAGCCAATGTTCGTAATAGTCATGGCCGTCAGCCGCGGCGCCTGGCTTCTTCACTTCGGTCGATAGCGCCTGCGCCCATTCGCTCCACGAAAACAGGCCCTTGTCGTGCAGCGCAACCGTCATGGCGAAGGCTTCGGCCTGCCATGGCTCGGCAAACACCGGTTCGTCGAAACCCGCCGGCAGTTCTTCACGCCGGCTCAAGATAGCTCTCCCAGGCGTCGATCGACACGGTCAGCGTCGGGTCGGCGCCCTCGCCCCAGATTTCCGATCCTTCGAAAACCACGGTGTAGACCCATTGCGGGTTTTCGCCGTGCCCATGCGCATTGCTGTCCGGAAAGACAAAGCCATCGCGCACGGCCTCGATTTTTCCGTGCTTGCCGCGTGCGTAGCGTGGCAGCCGCGTGTGGCCGGTCGGGTTGAAGTTCCTGGTCCGCACGGGGTCGCCGGCCTTGAACCGCGCCGGCGTGGCAACCGGCCGGTCGCAAGGTCCGCCCTTGGCCAGCACCGCCGGCACGTTTTCCGCCTTCAGCACCCTTTTGGGTGTCGCGGCCGGATCGACCGCCGTGCCTGCCTTGAGATCCTGCGCCGTGATGAACCCATGGCGCTTGAGCAGCATCTCCAGCGCCTTGATCCAGATCTGATAATAGCTCGACGCATAATAGTCGGCCGGATGCAGCGATTCCCGCGCATGCCGGCTCTCGTCGATGTTCCAGGCGCCCATGGAGCCGGCAGTCAGCGTCACGCCGAGCGCCCGCCTTTCCCATGCGGCATGAAAATACGGCTCGTCTTTTTCCGGCGCGACGGGGCCGAATCCCATTTGTCCGCCAAGATCATGCGGCCCGTTCATGCCGGCTGTCTCGCCAGGCCGGTGCCGATCATCGCATCGCGGCTCACCAACTCGGCCAGCCGCTCCTCGCTCCAGCCCTCGGTGCCCTCGGGCCGCATCGGCACGACGAGATAGCGCAGTTCCGCGGTCGAATCCCAGACGCGTATTTTTGTCCCAGCCGGCAGCGTCAGCCCAAATTCTTCCAGAACGCCCCGCGGATCGATCACGGCGCGCGAACGATAGGGCGGCGCCTTGTACCAGACCGGCGGCAGGCCGAGCACCGACCACGGATAGCAGGAGCACAGCGTGCAGACGACGAGATTGTGCGTATCCTGCGTGTTGAACACCGCCTGCATGTGCTCGCCCTGGCGACCGGTGTAATCAAGCGATTCGATCGCCGCCGTCGCGTCGCGCTTCAGCCAGTCGGCGTAGGCTGGATCGCTCCAGGCTTTCGCCACCACCCTGGCGCCGTTGCGCGGGCCGATTTTCGTCTCGTACGTATCGACGATGACGTCGATCGCGGCCGGATCGATCAACCCCTTCTGGGTGAGGATGGTTTCCAATGCGCGCACGCGGGCGGCAAACGGATCGAATTCGTTGTCGTGGTCATGATCGTGTGACATCGCGGCAAATTACGTTTCCGGTGATGTCACCGCAAGCGCAACGCCTTGGGCCAGCGGCACATGGCGCTGGCCCTGTCTCTATTCGGCGGCCGCCCGCTGCGGTTCGGGCAGCATGTCTTCCCTGGGCTTGAACAGCGAGGGCTGGTCGACATCTTCGACCGGGCTCGGCTCGCCCTTGCGCTTCGACCAAAGCCCGACCAGCCAGCCCGAGAAATTCTCCATGTAGACGTAGATCACCGGCGTCACGAACAGGGTCAACGCCTGCGAGGCAAGCAGACCGCCGACGACGGCAACGCCCAGTGGCTGGCGCAGCTCGGCGCTGGCGCCGGTGCCGAGCGCGATCGGAAACGTGCCCATCAGTGCCGCCAGCGTCGTCATCATGATCGGCCTGAACCGCATCAGGCACGCCTTGTGGATCGACTCCTTGGCGGACATGCCTTCTCGTCGCAGTTCGAGCGCGACGTCGACCATCATGATGCCGTTCTTCTTGACGATGCCGATCAGCATCAGGATGCCGATCACCGCGATGACAGACAGGTCCATACCCGCGAAGCGCAAGGCAACGACCGCTCCGAGCACAGCCGACGGCAGGCCGGTGAGGATTGTGAGCGGGTGGATGAAGCTCTCGTACAGGATGCCGAGCACGATGTAGATAGTCAGGATCGCACCGCCGACCAGAAGACCCTGGTTGGCCAGCGAATCCTGGAAGGTCTTGGCCGTGCCGGCAAAGGTGGTCGAGATCGCCGTCGGCATGCCAATCTG
Source organism: Mesorhizobium loti (assembly GCA_014189435.1). Taxonomy (NCBI): domain Bacteria; kingdom Pseudomonadati; phylum Pseudomonadota; class Alphaproteobacteria; order Hyphomicrobiales; family Phyllobacteriaceae; genus Mesorhizobium; species Mesorhizobium loti. Next base: position 1,773,322 of record CP050293.1, on the reverse strand, counting down.
CTCTTTGAGCGCGTTGATGCGCGTTACGCTGTCGCCGAGCGCTACGCCCTGCGGCAAATTGTAGGAGATGGTCACGGCCGGAAGCTGGCCGAGCTGGTTGACCGTCAGGGCGCCGGCCGTGCGGTCGACCCGGGCGAAAGCGCCAAGCGGAACCAGACTGCCGCTCGCCGTCCTCATCTGGATGGCCAGCATCCGCTCGGGCGACCACTCGATCTTGGGATCGAGCTCGGTGATGACTTCGTAGCTGTCAGCCGAACCGAAGATCGTCGAAACCTGGTCGGTGCCGAACCCGCCATAGAGGGCGGAGCGCAGCGTGTCGGTGTCGATTCCGAGCTGGGCTGCCTTGTCGCGATCCACCACCAGCGTCGCCTGCAGCGCATTGTTCTGCAGGTCGCTGGTGACATCGGTGAAGTTCGTATGGTCGGCCGCCATCGCGTCATTCAGTTTCTGCGCCCAGATATCGGTCAGGCCGGTATCGAGGCCCTGAACCACCAGCTGATAGGCGCTGGCCGACGACCGCGACCCGAGCCTCAAATTCTGCACCGGCTGCATGTAGGTCTCGATGCCCGCCACGCCGGCCAGTTGCTTGCGCAGGTCCGCAAGCACCTTCTCGATATCGGGGCGCTGGTCCTTGCCCTTGAGCTGGACGAAGAGCTGCCCCTGGTTGAGCGCGTTGTTGCCGCTGCCCGCCGACCACGCCACATGGTCGACATAGGGCGAATGCGAGAAGACGCTGGCGACCTGCCCTTGCAGCTTGGACATGGCGTCGAACGAGATGTCCTGGCGCGCGATGGTGGTCACCGATATCTGGCCGATGTCCTCCTGCGGGAAGAAGCCCTTCGGCGAGATCTGGATCAGCCACACCGACGCTGCAGCGGTGCCGACGAAGACGAGGAACACCAGGAAGGTGTGCCGCAGGCAGAAACTCAGGACCCGGTCGTAGCCGCGTGTGACAAGGTCATGCTTGTGGCCGGGGCCATGCTTGTCGCGATCGGCCTTGGTCACCGACAGCAGCCGCGAGCACAGCATCGGCGTCAGCGTCAGCGACACGAACATCGACGCCAGGATGGCGACGGTCACCACGACGGCGAACTCGTTGAAGATGCGCCCAATGACGCCGCCCATCAGCAGCACCGGGATGAACACCGCCACCAGCGAGATCGAGATCGAGATGATGGTGAAGCCGATTTCGCGTGCGCCCTTCAGCGACGCATCGAAGGCCGACAGCCCATCCTCCTCCATATGGCGGAAGATGTTTTCCAGCATGACGATGGCGTCGTCGACGACGAGGCCGACGGCGAGCGTGAGGCCCATCAGCGAGATGTTGTCGATGGAAAAGCCAAACAGGAACATTGCGCCGAGCGTGGCGATCAGCGAGATCGGCACCGCCACGGCCGGGATGATGGTCGCCGTCACCCGACGCAGGAACACGAAGATCACCATGATCACCAAGGCAATGGTGAGCAGCAGCGTGAACTGCACGTCGCTGACGGCCTGGCGGATAGAGGCCGAACGGTCGTTGAGCAGCTTGATCTGTGCAGCGGCCGGCATCTGGTCCTGGAAGGACGGCAGCATCGCCTTCACCTTGTCGACGACGTCGACGGTGTTGGCGTCGGGCTGGCGCTGCACGGCCATGATGATCGCGCGGGTGCCATCGTACCAACTTGCCGTCGTCGTGGTTTGCACCGAATCGACGACGCGGGTCACCTCGCCCAGCCGTACCGGGTGACCGTTCTTGGTGGCGATGATGATGTTGGAGAAGCCGGCCGCGTCGGTCAGTTGCGTGTTGGCGGTGATGGTGAGCTGCTGCTTGTCGTTCTGCAGTACGCCGAGCGGCGTGTTGCTGTTGGCCGAGGCAACCGCCGCCTGTAGCTGATCGATCGAGATGCCGCGCGCGGCAAGCGCGGTCGGGTCGATCTGGATGCGCACCGCGTATTTCTGCTGGCCGAAGATCGAAACCTGCGCCACCCCGTCGATGGTCGACAACGACGGCGAGATGACGTTTTCCGCGAACGCATCGAGATCGGTCAGCGGAACCGTGTCGCTGACCAGCGACATCAAAAGGATCGGCGCGTCGGCCGGATTGACCTTGCGATAGCTCGGCGGCGCCGTCATCTGCGGCGGCAGCGATTTCTGCGTGCGCGCGATCGCCGCCTGCACGTCGGCCGCGGCTGCGTCGATGTCGCGGTTGAGCACGAACTGGATGGCGATCGAGGTCTGGCCAAGCGAGTTGGTGGTCGAGATCGAATCGATGCCGGCAATGGTCGCGAACTGCTTGATCAGCGGCGTCGCCACCGATGTCGCCATGGTTTCCGGCGAGGCGCCGGGCAGCGAGGCCGAGACGTTGACCACAGGGAATTCGGCGCTGGGCAGTGCCGCCACCGGCAGGAACTTGTAGGCAAACAGCCCGCCCAGCACGAGGGCGAACGACATCAGAAGGGTAGCGACGGGCCTGCGAATGCAGAATTCGGAGATCATTGTGCCGCCTCGCCGGCGTTGGTCGCCTCGGCCACCTTGGGCGCGGCAGCACTCGCCGTGGCCTTGCCTTCATGCACGGCGGCGCCGTCCTTCAGCCTTGTCTGGCCTTCGGTGACCACCTTCTCACCGCTTTTCAGCCCCTGGCTGATGGCGCTGTTCTCGCCTTCGGTCAGCGCCACCTGCACCGGCCGCATCTCGACGGTGTTGTCCGGCTTGACCACATAGACGAATGGCCCCTTCTGGCTGGGCTGCACCGCGACCGTCGGAACCGATGTCATCTGCGGCATGATGCCGGCGTCGAGCACGACATTCACATACTGGCCCGGCCATAGCGAAAGGTCGGCATTGGGAATGCTTGCCCGCGTGGCAATCGTGCCCGACGCGGTGTCGACGCTGGAATCGACGAAATCGAGCGTGCCCTTGCCGATCGGTGTCGGGTCGCCGTCCTTGGTCAGCGTCACTGCCCCTTGCTGCGGATTTGCAAGTGCCTTGTGCAGCAGCGCCAGATTGCTTTCCGGCAGATTGAAGTTGACCTGCAGCGGGTCCATCTGGGTGATGGTGACAAGCGGCGTCGCCGTGCTGCTGTTGCCATTGCTGGTGGTGACGAGATCGCCGACGGCGACGCTGACCGCGCCCAGCCTGCCGGAAATCGGCGCCGTGATGGTGGCAAAGCCAAGCTGGACATTGTCGGCGTCGATTGTCGCCTTGTCGGCATCGACAGTCGCCGCGGCAGCCTTCGCCGCAGCGACGGCCTGATCGTAGGTCTGCTGCGTGCCGGCCTGCTTGGCGACCAGATCCTTGGCGCGCTGGAGGTCGGACTGGGAGCTGGCGAGCATCGCCTGGTCCTTGGCGAGCGTCGCCTGATCCTTGGCAAGCTGCGCCTTCAGCGCCCGGTCATCGAGCGAAAACAGAACGTCGCCAACCCTGACCATCTGCCCGTCCTTGACGTCGATCGAGACGATCTGGCTGGACACACGCGCATTGATGCTGACAACGGCTGGAGAGGAGACGAAGCCAATCGCGTAACGCCGGATCGGGAAATCGGCGGTCGAGGCGACGGCCGAGAGGATGGAGGCCGAGCGCGCCGCGCTGGAGTCTTTTTGGCGGAAGCCGCTGCCGGTTTGTCCGATGCAGCCACCTGCTTTGCGCCAACCAGTTGTTGAACCTTGCCCAGCGCATCAGGCGAAAGATAAAGCCACCCCGCCGCGCCCAGGCAAGCGACGGCAAGCAGCGAAAGAACGACTTTTCCACGCATGGTCAAAGGCCCTCTCCACCCGACACGTCGTGGTCCGATGGATCTATTCTAGCGCAAATCACGGCCCTTTGCCGCGATTTCGCCGAATAGATAGGACACGCCTTTGTCGGAAAAGGGCCAAAACACGGCATTACGAAGATTTAATGTGCACTGCACAATGGATGTGCAACACGGCCTGGCTCCCGATCCGGACGGTCCGCCGAGAGTCCGGATCCTGTGCGCCCCAGGCCTATTTAAGCATCGGCCAAAGCGTCGCCGCCAGCAGCACGCCCATGGCGATGTTGAACCATTTCAGCCGCACCGGGTCCGACAGGAAACCGCGCAGCGCGGTGCCGAAACCCGCCCACACCGAGACGCTCGGCAAATTGACGACGGTGAACGCCACGGCGATCAACACCATCGACAGGAACGGGTGCTCGGCATTGGTATAGACGGCCATGGCGGTTATCGCCATCACCCATGCCTTGGGATTGACCCATTGGAACGCAGCCGCATCGATGAAGCGCATGGGCCGGGCGTTCGTCTCGCCCTTGCCGGTCAGCGTGCGCGACATGGCGACCTTCCAGGCGAGATACAAAGGTAGGCGCCGCCGGCGATCTTCAAACCGGTGTGCAGCGCCGGAAACGCCGTCAACACAGCGCCAAGGCCAAGGCCGACCGCAAGCAGCAACACCAGGAAACCCATGCTGATGCCAAGCATGTGCGGAACGGTCCTGACGATGCCGAAATTCACCCCCGATGCCAGAAGCATGAGATTGTTCGGCCCCGGCGTGATCGACGTCACGAAGGCGTAGACGAGCAGGGCAAGGAATGCATCAAGCGACATAATATCCTCCCTGATAAGTCAGCATTATTGTCTCTTCTCGGCGACCGCACAAAGGCCACGGACCGCCTATAGCGGGGCCAGAAGCCTCCCTTTTTTGAAAGCGCGATGCCGTCCGGCGCTTGCCGCCGAAGCCCTACATCGCCTGTGGGCCGCGGTTCAACGCCGCCACGCCGGTGCGGCAGATTTCGACCAGGCCGAGCGGCTTCATGATGGCGATGAACTGGTCGATCTTGGAGCCCTTGCCGGTGATCTCGAAGATGAAATGCTCGGTATTGGCATCGATGACGCTGGCGCGGAACGCGTCGGCCAGCCGCAATGCCTCGACGCGAGCCTCGCCGGTGCCGGCCACCTTGACCAGCGCCAGCTCGCGCTCCAGCGGCCGCTCCTGGCCGGATTCATGCGAACGCACGGTCAGGTCGACGACCCGGTGCACCGGCACGATGCGTTCGAGCTGATGCTTGATCTGCTCCAGCACATGCGGCGTGCCGCGCGTCACGATGGTGATGCGCGACAGGTGCTTCTCATGTTCGGTCTCGGAGACGGTCAGGCTCTCGATGTTATAGCCGCGCCCGGAAAACAGGCCGATGACCCGGGCAAGCACGCCCGGCTCGTTGTCGACCAGCACGGAGAGCGTGTGGTTTTCCGGCTTTTCCGTTTCCTTGGCGATGAAATAGGCCGAACCGGTCGGCTGTAGCTGTGCGTTCATGACATGAATCTCGATTTCAAGCTCTTGAGCTAATTCTCTGTTTGCGCACGGCTTCTCGCGACAGCCCTGCCTCGTCTTTGCCGGCTACACCAGTTCCCTGCCCTTGGCGTCGATGGCGTTGGCCACCGCCTCGTCGGTCGCCTCGTCGGGCAACAGCATCTCGTTGTGCGCCTTGCCCGACGGGATCATCGGGAAGCAGTTGGCGAGCGTCGCCACGCGGCAATCGAACAGCACCGGCTTCTTCACCGCAATCATCTCCTTGATCGCGTCGTCCAGTTCGCCCGGCTTCTCGCAGCGAATGCCGTGGCCGCCATAGGCTTCGGCCAGCTTGACGAAATCGGGCATCGCTTCGGTGTAGGAATGCGACAGCCGGTTGCCATGCAGCAGCTGCTGCCACTGCCGCACCATGCCCATATACTGGTTGTTCAAGATGAAGATCTTGATCGGCGCATTGTGCTGAACGGCAGCGCTCATCTCCTGCATCGTCATCTGCACGGAAGCGTCGCCGGCAATGTCGATGACCAGCGCATCGGGATGCGCGATCTGCACGCCGAGGGCCGCCGGCAGGCCATAGCCCATCGTGCCCAGCCCGCCCGACGTCATCCAGCGGTTCGGCTTCTCGAAATGATAGTGCTGCGCCGCCCACATCTGGTGCTGGCCGACCTCGGTGGTGATGTAGGTGTCCATGTCCTTGGTCAGCGCATAGAGCCGCTCGATCGCGTATTGCGGCATGATCACGTCGTTGTTCATCTTGTAGGCGAGCGAGTCGCGCGCACGCCATTTGGCGATCTGCTCCCACCAGGGGTAGAGCGCCTTCTTGTCGGCCTTGGCATTTGCCCGCCACAACCGCACCATATCCTCCAGCACCCGGCCGACATCGCCGATGATCGGCACCTCGGTGTGGACGTTCTTGTTGATCGACGACGGATCGATGTCGATGTGGATCTTCTTCGAGTTCGGCGAGAACGCGGTCAGCCGGCCGGTGATGCGGTCGTCGAAACGCGCGCCGATACAGATCATCACGTCGCAATCATGCATGGCCATGTTGGCTTCATAGGTGCCGTGCATGCCCAGCATGCCCATCCAGTTCTTGCCCGATGCCGGATAGGCACCGAGGCCCATCAGCGTCGAGGTGATCGGGAAACCGGTGAGATCGACCAGTTCGCGCAGCAGATGGCTTGCTTCCGGGCCGGAATTGATGACGCCGCCGCCGCTGTAGATGATCGGCTTTTTGGCGCCGGCCATCAGTTCGACTGCCGCCTTGATCTTTTCCAGGTCGCCCTGGACCTTCGGCTGGTAGCTGGTGCGCGGCGCGATCTGCGGCGGGACGTAGAATCCCTTGGCGAACTGCACGTCCTTCGGGATGTCGACGACGACCGGACCGGGACGGCCGGTGGTCGCGACATGGAAAGCCTCGTGGATGGTCGCGGCGAGTTCGTTGACATCCTTCACCAGCCAATTGTGCTTGGTGCAGGGGCGCGTGATGCCGACCGTATCGCATTCCTGAAAAGCGTCCGAGCCGATCAGCGAGGTCGGCACCTGCCCGGTCAGGCAGACCAGCGGGATCGAATCCATCAACGCGTCCTGCAGCGGCGTCACCGCGTTGGTGGCGCCGGGGCCGGAGGTCACCAGCATCACGCCGGCCTTGCCGGTCGAGCGCGCATAGCCTTCCGCCGCATGGCCGGCGCCCTGCTCGTGGCGCACCAGGATGTGCTCGACCTCGTCCTGCTGGAAGATCTCGTCATAGATCGGAAGGACAGCGCCGCCGGGATAGCCGAAGACATGCTTGACGCCATTGTCCTTCAGCGCCTGCACCACCATTTCGGCGCCTGTCATTTCGCGCCGCTCGTTCTGTCCGTTGCTCATCGGTCTGGTCCCGTACTGTCGCCCTTTGGGCGTTGCCATGTGGGTGTTATTGGTCGTTTAGTCGTGTTTCAGGCAATAAAAAAGGCCCCCGAGGGAGCCTGTGTCTTGCGCATGGGGGGTTTTCGCCCGGCGGTTACACCGCCTTGCCCACGCGCTTTCCTACGAGAATGAGTGCCGTTTTCATGGTGGCGGACACTAAGGGCGAGAAAGGCAGCCTGTCAACGGGAAAAATCGCGCCGGCGCGCACAACGTGCCGGCGCGGCTGCAGTGGTCAGCCCGGCGCCTTGCAGCGGGAAACGCGCGGATCGCATTTGGACACCTTCTTGGCCTGCATCTTTGCCGGTGGACGGTGGGGCGCCACTTTCGCCGGACCATGGTGCTGGGGCGTGTGCATTGCCAGCGCCTGCTGATGTGGCTTTTGCGGCCCGGCCACGCGTACAAGGCGCTGCCCGGACAAAGCCTGGTTGGACGGCGTTTTTACCGCAATCCGTCCATTGCCTGCGTTCTTGTTGGCATCTGCCTTCACGCCGCCGGCGACCATCCGCCTGCGCACGGCATCACCCGATTTGGCGATGGCGGGATTGCCCGCTACCACAGCGCCCGGAGAAATGGCCTTGTCGCCGGTCAGCATCTTGGGGCCATGGCCCGCCACGGTCTGCCCGTTTCCATTGGCCGTCCGGGCGGGCGTTCCATTGCCGGCCAACCTCTTGATCTCCGCGCCCCTGGAAGCATCGAGCCGTGCACTGGCAAACACCCCTTTGCGAGGTGGAACCACTCTTGCTGCCTTGATCGATTCGATGACGGGCTTCGGGAACTGCTGCAGCCTGGGCCCGGCATTGATCGCCACAACCTGATTGCCGAGCCGCACATGCGGCGCGTTGTTGACCACGACAGTCTGGTTGATGATCGTCGTGTTGCGCACGATGACGACGTTTTCCTGAACCGGCCGCACCACCCTGACCAGATCGACCGCGCTGATCGCCGCCACCGGCACGAAACACCACCAGGCATCGTCGAAGGCGCCGTCGACGTCGGGTGGCGCCGGAGCCCAGCCGACATCGTTGCCGCCCTGGCGCCAGACCACCCAGGCTGGCGCCCATTGATCGCCGGCGATCCACACCCAGCCGAAATCGGGATCATAGGCCCAGCGGCCATAGTGATAGACGACATCGCCGAATGGCTCGGTGGATTGCCAGTACCAGCCATCGTCGGTCCAGATCCATCGACCTTCGGTGTAGGGCCGCCATTCGGTACGGACTGTCGGAACCCAGACATCGCCGAAGCGGCTGGAGGTTCGCCATCCGCCATAGTTTGAAAGCCTTTCGCGGATGGTGACGGAAATTTCCGCCGCGTGCGCCTGACTTGCGGGCAGAACCAGCGGGCTGGTCAAGGTCGCGCTCATGGCCATGACCAGAGCCATGGCAGCGGCGCGTCCGCGCCGGCCAATAGAATGAACCAAAAATACTTGCATAACGGGCTCCAGAGTTCCGCATCGAGAAAATCCCCAGGAACCGCCCTGTTGCCCGCCACCGCTTCCCGGCTTCTCACCGATCGGTTGTCGTCAGCCTCGGTGACCGCATTGCGGCATATGGCCATCAATTTTGCGCGACCGGCGCGGCATTGTCCCGGCGTTCGGAATCGGAGCGCCCGTTCTCGACGCTTGCGTGTTCCGAAGCCGCCTGTTGATATCGATTTACGGATAAGCCTTTGAAACCGCTTGAAACTATGGTGGGGCGTGACGAGAGCCGCCATCTTTGCCGATACTTGATCGTCCGGCCGGCAAGTCCGGCGGAACCACCATGACGATCTGGATTTCACGGGAGGAAACCTGATGCTCGACAAGGCCCCTAGCAAGAAACTGTCCGACCTGCTCGACCAATTCGGCGCCGCCCTGGCCGCCAATGACATCGAGAAAGCGGTCGATTGCTTTCAGGAGGATTGCTACTGGCGCGACCTCGTCACCTTCACCTGGAACATCAAGACCATGGAAGGCCGCGACCAGGTCCGCGACATGCTGAAAAGCCAGTTGTCGAAAACCAGGCCGTCACACTTCGCCATCGCCAAGGGCGAGGACGCGACCGCGAGCGGCGGGTTGATCGAGGGCTGGATCAGCTTCGAGACGGAGGTGGCGCGCGGCTTCGGCCATATCAGGCTGAAGGACGGCAAGATCTGGACGCTGCTGACCACCATGGCCGAGTTGAAAGGCCATGAGGAGCCGGCGGGCTTCGCGCGGCCGATGGGCGCCAAACATGGCTCGGGCAAGAACCGTCCGACATGGAAGGAAGAGCGCGAGAAGGAGGCCGCCGAGCTCGGCTTCAAGACGCAGCCCTATACGGTCATCATCGGCGGCGGCCAGGGCGGCATCGCGCTCGGCGCACGGCTGCGGCAACTCGGCGTGCCGACCATCATCATCGAGAAGAACGAGCGGGCCGGCGACAGCTGGCGCAAACGCTACAAGTCGCTCTGCCTGCATGACCCGGTCTGGTACGACCATCTGCCCTATATCGATTTCCCGAAGAACTGGCCGGTCTTCTCGCCCAAGGACAAGATCGGCGACTGGCTGGAAATGTACACCAAGGTGATGGAGCTGAATTACTGGTCCTCGACCGAGGCCAAAAGCGCTTCCTATGACGACAAGAAGAAGGAATGGACCGTCGTCGTCCACCGCGATGGCAAGGACATCACGCTGAGGCCCAAGCAGCTGGTGCTGGCGACCGGACAGTCCGGCAAGGCCAATCTGCCGAAATTCAAGGGCATGGAAACCTTCAAGGGCGACCAGCACCACTCCTCGAAGCATCCGGGTCCCGACGCCTATGCCGGCAAAAAGGCCGTTGTCATCGGATCCAACAATTCCGCCCATGACATCGCTGCCGCACTTTGGGAAGCCGGCGCCGACGTCACCATGGTGCAGCGCTCGAGTACCCATATCTCCAGATCCGACACGTTGATGGAAATCGGACTGGGTTCGCTGTATTCGGAGCAGGCGCTGCAGAATGGCATCACCACGGCCAAGGCCGACCTGATCTTTGCCTCGCTGCCCTACAAGATCCTGCACGAGTTCCAGATCCCGGCCTATGCCGAGATGAAGAAACGCGACGCGACATTCTACAAGGGACTGGAAAAGGCCGGTTTCATGCTCGACTGGGGCGACGACGAGTCCGGCCTGTTCATGAAGTACCTCAGACGCGGTTCCGGCTATTACATCGATGTTGGCGCCTCGCAGCTGGTCATCGACGGTTCGATCAAGCTGAAGAGCGGCGTCGACGTCAAGGAGATCAAGCAGCACTCGGTTCTGCTCAGCGACGGGTCGGAACTGCCTGCGGACCTCATCGTCTACGCCACCGGCTACGGCTCGATGAACGGCTGGGCCGCCGATCTGATATCGCGCGAAACCGCCGACAAGGTCGGCAAATGCTGGGGCCTCGGCTCGAACACCACCAAGGATCCCGGCCCCTGGGAAGGCGAGTTGCGCAACATGTGGAAGCCGACGCAACAGGAAGCGCTGTGGTTCCACGGCGGAAATCTGCACCAGTCACGCCACTATTCGCAATTCCTGTCGCTGCAACTGAAGGCGCGGCACGAAGGCATCGCGACGCCGGTCTATGGGCTGCAGCAGGTTCACCACAAGGGATAGTAAAACAGCCGAGGTGCGGCCAACACCGCACCTCCAACCCTGTACCGCTGTCAGTTGCTGATCTGCACGGCCTCAACCGGTCCGGCCGCTCTGGCGGCTTGGAGACGGCCCGGTTCTCCACGAGCAATGCTCGGCGGGCTTTCAGAAAGGCCTGCGGCACGCTCGCGCTCTCGGCAATTGTCGGGCCTGTGCGGCATCACCGCTCCTTGCCCATCGAAGCAGAAGCACATCTGTTGCCTCCCGGTTGTCGCCGTCAGGCGCGATCGCGAAAGTCGCTGACAACCCGCTGCAGCAGCGGCACGTAGTCGCGAAACGTCCGCGTCTTCATGTTGGCGATCTTGCCGCTCTCATCCCAGATGCGGACTCGGACCGCTTCCTCGTGGAACGGGTTCTTGCGGAACTCGGCCACCTCCTCGGCGCTCATCGGCCCGCCTTGCAGCGACAGCGTGTGGACCGAGGCCTGCGAGAGCTTGCCGAAATAGGTCGGGTCGGTGGCGCAGAGATAGCGCTTGGCCGCGACATGCAGCCTGACGCACTCGACGATGACAGGCGGAAAGAACGGCGCCAGCACCTCGCCGCCAGCCTCGTCATGATGCTTGTCCTCGACATCCTCGGGCGAATAGGTGCCGAACTCGCTGGTGTAGTGGCCGATGTCGTGCAGCAGGGCCGCCGCGACCAGCTCGTCGGGCGCGCCGTCCTTTTCGGCGAACCAGGCGCCCTGCAGCATGTGCTCCGACATGGTCACGGGTTCGCCAAGATAGGATTCCGCGCCCCGGCGCTCAAAGATGTCGGCGATGAATTCGACGATGGTGTCCGCGTTCAGGTCCTGGCCGCTCATTCCGCCGCCTCCTCCTTGAACCCGTGCTCGATCGCCGCGAGCGTCGACAGCAGGCCATCCTTGTCGGCGTAACAGCCCTGCAGCCAGCGCTTGCCGGTGCCGGAAAACGCCTTACGTGCATGCATGACGCGCGTGTTGTCGACGATGAACGCCTGCCCCGCTTCGAGCTTGAACGTCACCTCGAAGGACGGATCCTCGATCAGTTCCGCGAAGCGGCGATAGGCGGCGTAGTACGCCTCCATGTCGGCGAACGGCACATCGACCGTCGGCGCCAGCGAGCGGTTGTTGAAGCGGATGCAGATCAGCTCGCCATCGGGTCCGAGCTCGATCATCGGCCGCTTCGCCTGCAGCCGCACGCCCGATGAGCCGGCATATTCGAAGCGCGCCGGGCATGAACTCAACAGCCGGAAGCCTTCGGGGTTCTCGGCCTGTAGCGCGGCCGCGACGGCAAAACCGTCGACGACACTGGACTCGCCGCCCTCAACTGTATTTTCGATGCAGGACAGGATCTGCAGCGTCGGCACCGGGTCGCGATAGGGATTGTCGGTATGTGCCTGCAGGCCGAGATTGGTGTAGGCGAGATTGCTCGGATTGACCTCCGCGCGCACTTCGAACCAGCGCCCGTAGTTGGTTTCCCTGATATAGCCGAAAAGATCGGACACGTTGCACAGCGCCCCGGATTCGGTCGGCAGGTCGTCCATCACCGCGAAGCCATAGGTTTTCACCGCCGACAGCCATTGCCCCAGCACGGCGCGATCGCGGCTGGCCGCGACATAGCCGGCGCGCGGCACCGAATTCTGCATCGAGGCCTTGGTCCATCGCACGGTGGCCTCGCCTGTCCAGCCGGGCTGACGGGCCGCGTTACGATCATAGGCATTGGCGCTCAGCCATGCCGCTGGGAAACTCACCGTTTTTTGCTCCGGCACGAAGCTGACTTCCAGGGCGCCGCCCTTGACCGATGCCGCGCCAATCCTCGTGTCGGCGGGAATGTCGAGGATGGTGATGAGCCGTTGGCCATTGCCGGCGCTGCGCGTCTTGTCGTCCAGCGCATTGTCGCGCAGCCACATGGCGTGAAAGCGGGTGCGCGACCCGTCCTTCCAGCCAAGGTCGATTGTTCTGCCTTCGTCGCCGATCAGCGCGTGGGTGAGCATGGAGATCCGTTCCTGTCCGCTACGCCTGCGGTCCGATCCGCAGGTTTCGATTGCATGTTGAGCGCGCGACAGGCATAACTCCAATTATCATTTTTTGGCCAATGACCGTAAATCTATAATGGCTAGAACGATCCCACCCTTGCCGCCGCTTGACTGGCTGCGCAGTTTCGAGGCCGCGGCGCGGCTGTCGAATTTCACCGCGGCGGCAGCCGAGCTTGGCCTCACCCAGGCAGCCGTCAGCCAGCACATCCGGTTTCTCGAGGAGCGGCTGAAGACACGTCTGTTTTCGCGGCTGGCGCGCGGCGTCGCACTGTCGCCAGAGGGGGCGGCCTACCTGCCTCACATCCAGTCGGCTTTCGCCACCATCGGCAACAGCACCGCGGAACTTTTCGAGCCACGCGCCGTCCAGACCGTGACCATCCGGGCGCCGATTTCCTTTGCCTTGCTGATGCTGGTTCCGGCGATGCCTGATCTGGCTAAGGCGCTGCCGCGCGTCCAGCTCGATCTGGTGACGATCCATCGCCCCGCTGACTACGACTTGCCGGGCTCCGTGCTCGACATCCGTTTTGGCAACGGATCCTTCCCCGGCCGCGAAGCCGACAGGCTGACCACCGAGCGGCTCGTGCCGGTGGCGGCGCCGGGCTTGGCCGGTGACGGGGACTGGACCTCACTGCCGCTGCTTCTGGTTGCCGGCGCGCGCGAGATGTGGGCGGAATGGTTCGCCGCCGCCGGACTGGCCGGCCACCCCAGACGATCGCACCGCTTCGATAGCTTCGTCGCCGCCATGGAAGCGGCCAAGGCCGGCGCCGGCGTGCTCTTGGGCTCGCGGCCGCTGGTCGATGCGGCGCTCGACAGCAAGACGCTGGTCAGGCTTTCCGACTTCGAACTCGTGAGCACATCGGGACATTTTCTGACCAAGGCGTCGACCGCGCGCCTGACCGGAGCCGAGCAGGACTTTCGCCAGTGGCTGCTGTCGCGCCTCTCCGGTTCGGCGCTGGCATGATTGGTTACGAGATTGGCCCGATCCGCTTCCAGTAGATGAGCGTGCCGGTCAGCCCCCCATGAGGCTTCAGGGCATAGTCCGGTATTTCGCCGGCCAGCATGAAGCCCAACCGCTCATAGAGGCCGGAAGCGCCCTCCTCGGTTGCCGTATCCAGAACCAGCAGCGTGCGCCCCTTCTCCACCGCGAGGCTCTCGGCGGCCCGCATCAGGCGCGTTCCCACACCCCTGCCCCGGTGGTCGACTGATGTCATCAGCTTGGCGATCTCAGCCCGGTGCGGCTGGTTGGGCGGGAAGTCGAGCAGCAAGGTCACGGTGCCGACCAGGACATTGCCGTCCCAGGCGCCAAGCACCGTCCTCTCCCCTCTTTCCGCCGCGGCCAGCGATTTCTCCCAGAATGCCTTTGCCGCCAGCGGCGCCAACGGATGCATGAAGCTGACAGATCCGCCGGCCGCCACGGTTGCGACCAGCAATTCGGCCAGCATGTCCTGCGTCTCAACAGCCGGGGTCAGTGTTGCGATCTCGATCGAGTTCATGCGCATGATGTCCTGTGATTTGCGATAGATGCAGGCGCCATTCCATCAATCCAGATGGCGCACGCGGCGGCGCTTTCGCGCCGCCTTGATGGCGCTGATGCGTTCGGTGTCTTCTTCCCTGAGATGCCGCCCGCGCTCGAGAATCTCGAGCGTGTACTCCTCATAGGTCAGGCCCAGCCGCTCGGCTCTGTCCATGCGCAGCAGCATGACCTCGCGGCTCGGCGCCTTCCACGCCTTGGCATGGGCGGCCTGCCAGGCAAGGAAGATGTAGGGGTCACCCTTGCCCCATGGCGGCCCCTTGTACTCATCGAGAGGCGGCCCCCCATTGTGGGAGCGCTTTGGTCTTCTCGCCATGATGTCAGCCCCTGACCAGCGCGACGAGATAGTCGGCGCCGGACTCCAGGGCATGGAAGGTACAGTCCGACGGCGCCCCAAGCGCCAGGCAATCGCCTGGCTCGAGCCTGTGCACCACTTCGCCTTCGACGAATTCGAGCCGCCCGGAAATCAGCCATATCTGCTGCTTGATGAAGGCATAGGAGGCGGCCGGGAAGCTGACTTTGGCGCCCGCCGGCAGCTGCACCTTGATCAGCTCGAGCGGCATGTCGGAAGCCGGCGAAAGGTGCCGTCTGACATAGCCGGTATCGGGATCGCGCCACTCCGGCTGGTCGGCCTCGCGCAGCAGCCCGCCACCCTGCAACTCCGCGCGCGCGATCAAGGTTGACAGCGTCATGCCGAAGGCCGACGCGATGCGCACCAGAAGAGCCGCCGTCGGGCTGGTCTTGCCGCGCTCGATCGTGCTCAGCATCGCCTTCGAGACCCCGGAACGCTCCGCCAGTTCGGCCAGGGACCAGTCCCGCATGACCCTTTCGGCGTGTATCCTTCGGCCGATCGTTGAAGAAATATCGTTCGCTATACCATCCATATGTCCATTATAATGAAATATCGACGTGGGAAAAGAGCCGCCTCGCGACAATTTTCGCGGGCTCCTTAATCCTCTCTACACCATCCGACCTCATCGGGCCTTAACCCCATTCCTGTAGGATCGATGCTCCAGGGGAAATGGGGATTGGCCTGTCCATGTATGTCGAACGCGAAGCCTCCGTTGGAGAACCGACATCGCAGGAACGCCGCCACGCCGAGCAGAACGACAGGCGCATTCTGGGCAACGTCGTGCAATGCGACGGAGCGCGCGCCACCATCAGCGCCTATGCGGACGACGGCGATGGCGCGGTGACCGGCCTGTGGACCGTCGGTAAGATGATTTCCATCAATCTTGGATCCACGCGAACCGTCGGCCTGGTCTACGCAATCGGCAAGTCGGATCGCGCCTGGAGCAATGAGGGCCAGAACGCGATCGAGGTCAGCATCGAACTGGTCGGTGAAGTGCGTGACGGTGCAGAGCCCGGCGCCAGACCGGTCTTCGACCGCGGCATCACAACCTATCCGCATATCGGCGCCGTTGCGCACCGTATCCGCACCCGCGACCTGCAGGCGGTCTATGATCTCGCCGGCCGTCATTCGATCACCATCGGCACGCTCGCGCAGGACGAGACGATCGCCGCCAACATCGCCATCGACGATACGCTGGCGCGTCACTTCGCCATTGTCGGCACCACCGGCGTCGGCAAATCCACTGCCGTCTCGCTGCTGCTGCGCAAGTCGATCGCGGCGCGGCCCGACCTGCGCATCCTGATCCTCGACCCGCACAACGAGTTCGCGGCGTCGCTGCCCGAATACTGCGTCAGGGTCGATTCAAAAACCCTGGATCTTCCGTTCTGGATGTTCACGCTGGAGGAATTCGCCGAGGTGTTGTTCCGGGGCCGCGAGACCGAGCCCGAAGAAATCGATGCCTTGCGCGACCTCATTCCGGCCGCCAAGAACCTTTACCGCAATCCGAATTCCGGCACCTATCTGCGGCGCGGCAGCGACGCGCTGACCGCCGATACGCCGGTGCCTTACCGCATCGCCGACCTCCTCAAGCAGATCGACGAGCGCATGGGCATGCTCGAAAGCAAGACCGATCGCCCGACGCTCAGATCGCTGAAGACGCGCATCGAATCGGCAGCCGCCGACCCACGCTACCGCTTCATGTTCAACTCGCGCCTAATCGAGGACACCATCCACGAGACGATCGGCAACATCTTCCGCGTGCCGCATCATGGCCGCCCGGTGACCTGCTTCGAGATGGCCGGCATGCCGTCCGAAGTGGTCAATTCCGTCTGTTCGGTGCTGGCGCGCCTGGCCTTCGACCTCGCTCTGTGGAGCGAAGGCAAGCTGCAGCTTCTGTTTTTGTGCGAAGAAGCGCACCGCTATATGCCGGCCGATCCGCGTCTCGGCTTCGCACCGACCAGGCATGCGCTTTCGCGCATCGCCAAGGAAGGCCGCAAATATGGCTGCTATCTCGGCGTCGTCACCCAGCGCCCCGGAGAACTCGACCCGACCATTCTGTCGCAATGCTCGACCTTCTTCGCCATGCGGCTCGCCAATGAGCAGGACCAGGCGATCATCCGCTCGGCGATTGCCGACTCTTCGGCCTCGTCGCTTGCCTTCCTGTCTTCCATGGGCCAGCGCGAAGCCATCGCCTTCGGCGAAGGCGTGGCGACGACCATGCGGCTGAAGTTCGAAAAACTGCCGAGCCACCTGCTTCCCGGCACGGCCAAGCGCGAAGAGGCCGCCTCGTCGAAGTCAGGCGACGATGTCGATCTGGTGGCGATCGTCGAACGGCTGCGCAACGTGCCGAAACCAACGCAACAGTCGATGGCCTTCGCGGAAGTCGTCGATTCAGGCCGCCAGGCGGGCGATCCCGACTACCGCAAGCCGCCAGCCGCGCGCACGCCATCGGACGACGATTTCGACATGCGCTACGGTCTCAAGCCCGCAACCTTCGGCCTGCGCCCGCAAAACGATTGAGTTTGCGCTAAGTCCATCTGCCGACAATCCCGAGAATCCGCGCCATACTTCGGTTGGCTCTGCTTCGTTCGAAAAGCTCGGGTAAATCCCGAAAGGGAATTCATCAGGCCGAGTCGAATGGCGTGGTTTTCGAGAAGCCGGAGCGGAGCGGACATTCAGTCCGTGAGCACCGGAAGTCGAGAAAGCCGCGTCAGGCGACCGGCCTCATGAATTCTTCTTCGGGATTTCAGGCGCAGACGCGGTTGCGGCCTTGCCTCTTCGCCTCGTAGAGCTGGCGATCGGCGCGGCGATAGAACTCTTCCGCCGTTTCCTTGCGGTCCCAGACGGCAAGCCCGACGCTGGTGGTGATCTTGAGGCGGACATTGCCGGACAGCACCGACATGTTGGCGATCGCCTTGCGGATGCGCTCGGCAAACTTGCCCAGAAGCTCGGCGTCCATGTTGGGCGTGACCACGGCGAACTCCTCGCCTCCCAATCGCGCCACCACGTCGTGGTAGCGTGTCATGTCCTTGAGACAGTTCGCGACGGCCTTGAGCACCTCGTCGCCGACGTCATGGCCGTGGGTGTCGTTGACCTGCTTGAAATGGTCGAGATCGAGGATCATCAGCCCGACAGGCTTTTCGATGCGCCTGAACTCCTCGAGATACTCCTTCAGCGCATCATCGAAATAGCGCCGGTTCTGCATGCCGGTCAGGCCGTCGGTCAGGGCGGCATGCTCGAGCGTCTCCGAGCGCGCGCTGAGCGAAACCGTCATGGCGCGCAGCTTGCCTTCTTCCGTCGCCTGTTTGCGGATCAGCGGGTAGATGAAGAAAATGCCGAAGAACAGCGCCGTTGCCAAGAGCACGCCGGTCGCGAACAAAAGCTTGTTGAGATAGATGACCTTGTCCAGACCCGAAGCCGTATGCAACTCGTTGGCGAAGGATTGCAGAAGCCCATAGGCATGCAGCGTCACCAGGCCCGCGGCCAGGATCACGAAAATAAAGACGAAAAATGCTGATTCCGCCTTGTGGAAACGCATCTGCTCCCCGTTGGAAAAGTGCCCACTGACCTTATGGCATGGGCGGGCTTACGGAGGGTTAACTTGGACAACCGCAACGAGAACCTTTCCTTGCAGGTAAACTTTTCAGGTTGCAATGGAAACAAACGATCCGATCGTGGTTTCCAGATCATCACCAGGACGCAATCTCAGCCATTCCGGCCCCAGCTGATGCCTGAACCAGGTCGTTTGCCGTTTGGAATATTGCCTGGTCGCGATCTTGGCGCGTTCGATCGCCTCGGGAAAGCCAATCTCTCCGGCCATCGCGGCCTGCAGTTCGCGCACACCGATCGCTTTCATCGCCGGCAATTCGGGATCGAGGCCAAGCGCCGATAGCCGCTTGACCTCGTCCAGCGCGCCCTTGTCCAGCATCTGGTCGAAGCGTTTTTCGATGCGGCCGACCAGCGCCGCCCGGTCCGGCTCGATCACGAAGAAACGCGCGCTCCCCCTGTCGATGAGCGGCTGGCCGCGTTCTGCCTGCCATTCCCGGATCGAACGGCCCGACGCGTCGAGCACCTCCAATGCCCGCACGATGCGCTGGCCGTCGGTTGGCTTCAGCGTCATGGCGGTCGCCGAATCCTCGCGCAGCAGCAGGCCGTGCAGCTTGACGGCGCCCTGCTCCTTCAACTCGTAGCGCCAGCGGTCTCGGATCCGCTGCGGAATGTCGGGCATTTCCGAAATGCCCTCGGCCAGCGCGCGAAAATAGAGCCCGGTGCCGCCGACGAAAATGACCGGCCGTTCGGAGAGCGTGCCGTCAGGCCGTTGCGAGAACGTGCCGTCGTCGATCAGCTTCATCACGTCGCGCAGCCAGGCGCCGGTGGAATAGGCCGTGGCCGGGTGGACATGGCCGTAGAGGAAATGCGGTGCGCGGGCGAGGTCGGCTGCCTCCGGCCGGGCGGTCAACACGTCGAGCACCGAATAGCCCTGCATGGAATCGGTGTTGACGATCACGCCACCCTTGCGCTCGGCCAGATCGAGCGCCAGCGCCGACTTGCCGCTGGCGGTCGGCCCGGCTATCAGGATCGCGTTCTTCACGCGGCCCTCGCCCGCCTGTCCGTCGGAATGTTCCATGCCGCTTGTCGCCACGCTTGTTTCCCGCCCCACTGAGCGCGCTTTGTCGCTGTCGCTTGCGAATATGGCGTCACGGTTGGTCGGCGCAAGCGCTGTTGTCTGGCTGGCTGAAGGGATTGCGTGCGATCTCATCCTGCCTGAGGCTGCCGACGCTGCCGATACGAGTGCCGCCTTGCGCACGGCGCTCGCCACCGAGGCGGTCGACGTGATCGTCCAGCAGGCCGAAACCCGCCGCAAGAAAATCCTGATCGCCGACATGGATTCGACCATGATCGACCAGGAATGCATCGACGAACTGGCCGACGAGATCGGCGTCAAGGATCGCGTTGCGACGATTACCGCGCGATCGATGAATGGCGAGATCGCCTTCGAACCGGCCTTGCGCGAGCGGGTGGCGTTGCTGAAAGGGCTCGACGCCGCCGTGGTTGATCGCATCGTCGCCAATCGCCTGACGTTGGCCTCGGGCGGCCGCGCGTTGGTCCGGACCATGCGCGCCAATGGCGCCTGGACGGCACTCGTGTCCGGCGGATTCGAGGTCTTCACGACGCGCATCGCGGCCATGCTCGGCTTCCAGGAGAACCGCGCCAATCGCCTGCTCGAACAGGATGGTCGCTTCACCGGCCTGGTCGGCGAGCCGATCCTCGGCCGCGCCGCCAAAGCCGACGCACTGATCGAAATTTCAGGACGCCTCGGCCTGACGCCCGCCGACGCCATCGCCGTCGGCGACGGCGCCAATGATCTCGACATGATCCGCCTGGCCGGTACCGGTGTCGCGCTTCACGCCAAGCCGACGGTCGCGGCACAGGCAAAGGTCCGCATCGACCATGGCGACCTGACCGCACTGCTCTATGTGCAGGGCTACAGGCAGGAAGAGTTTGTGCAATGAAACCAATGCGTACCGAGCGCCTGATCCTGCGCAACTGGGAGGATCGCGACCGCGACCTGTTCCACCGCATCAACTCCGACGAACAGGTTATGGAGTTCTTTCCATTCCGCCGCGACCGCGCCGCCGCGGATGCCAAGATGGACGAGGTCCGCGCGTGGATCGATGAGGACGGCTATGGCTTCGCTGCGGCCGAGATTGCGGCCACGGGCGAGTGCATCGGCTTTGTCGGGATAACCGGGACGGAAGATATCGACGTCTTGTCAGCCGGCACGATCGAGATCGGCTGGCGTCTCGCACCGGAATTCTGGGGCAAGGGCTACGTCACCGAAGCGTCGGAAGCCTGGCTGGCCTACGGCTTCGAAACGCTCGGCCTTGGCGAGATCGTCTCCTTCGCCGTCGAAAGCAACCGCCGCTCCACCGCCGTCATGCAACGCCTCGGCATGACCGCAGATCCGTCCGCCGACTTCGACCACCCCAGCATTCCCGACAGCCATCCCGCGCTCAAGCGACATGTGCTCTACAGGCTGTCTCGCCAGGACTGGCAGGCAAGAAAAAGGGCGGCTCGCTAGCCGCCCTTTTTCTTTCGGAGTTGTCGGCTCTTCCGGACCTCAGTCCATGCGGATCGTCACGAACCTGAGTTCGCCGGTCTTCGATGCCAGCATCAAGAGCGCATTCTTGCGCCCCTGTTCCTTCAAGGCGCCGATCCGGTCCATGACGTCCTTGGGCGTGGCGACCGATTCCTGTGCGATCTCGGTGATCACCTCGCCCGGCTGGATGCCGCGCTCTGCGGCGGCGGAGTCCTTGGTGACGTCGGTGATGACGACGCCCGAAACATCGGCCGCAATGCTGAACTTCTTGCGCGTCTCGTCGTTCAGTTCGCCGACCGTCATGCCGAGCACCGAAGCCGTCGAAACCGCCGGAGCCTTGTCACCCTTGTCCTGGTCGGTGTTGCTGCCGTCCTCGCCGCTGGCGAGCTTCTCGCCATCCTCGAGGCGGCCGAGCGTCACTTTCACGGTCTGCTCGACACCCTTGCGCACGATCAGCACATCGACCGCCTTGCCGACCGGGCTTTCGGCCACGACGCGCGGCAGGTCGCGCATTTCATGGATGTCCTTGCCGTCGAACTTGATGATGACGTCGCCGGCCTGGATGGTGCCATTGTCGACCGGACCGCCCTTGATGACGCCGGCAACCAGCGCGCCCTTGGCGGTCGCCATGCCGAGGCTCTCGGCGATGTCGTCGGTCACCGGCTGGATGCGCACGCCGAGCCAGCCGCGCCGCGTCTCGCCGAACTGGCGCAACTGGTCGACGACGCCCGAGGCGAGCTGCGAGGGAATGGAGAAGCCAATGCCGATCGAGCCGCCGGAAGGCGAAATGATCGCGGTGTTGATGCCGATGACCTCGCCCGCACTGTTGAACAACGGTCCGCCGGAATTGCCACGGTTGATCGCGGCATCGGTCTGGATGAAGTCGTCATAGGGGCCGGAATTGATGTCGCGGTTGCGGGCCGAGACGATGCCGACCGTCACCGTGCCGCCGAGGCCGAACGGATTGCCGATCGCCATCACCCAGTCGCCGACGCGCATCTTGGTGGAATCGCCGAACTTCACGGCTGTCAGCTTGTGGCCCTTCGGATCGACCTTCAGCACCGCGACATCGGTCTTGGTGTCGGTGCCGACCAGCGTCGCCTTCAAGGTGATGCCGTCGGAGAAATTGACCTCGATGTCGTCGGCGTCGGCGATGACATGGTTGTTGGTGACGACGATGCCTTGCTCGGCATCGATGACGAAGCCGGAGCCCAGCGACTGCACCTTCTGCGCGCCGTTATCCTTGTCGCCGCCGCGGTTCTTGAAGAAATCGTCGAAGAAATCCTGGAAGGGCGAGCCCTCGGGCAGCTGCGGCATCGGCACCGCACCCGGACCTTCCGTGCCCTTCACCGTTTGCGAGGTCGAGATGTTGACCACCGCGCCGAGCAGGCCTTCCGCCAGGTCGGCGACCGAAGCAGGTCCATCCGCGGCAAATGTCGGTGTCACGAAGGACGGGACAGCGACGGCGCTGACAAGAAGTGCCGCCGCGCCGGCGATGAACGCCCGCCGTGCCGCGCGCAAAATTGTATTGGATGTCATCGAGAAGCCTCCCGGTATTCTTGAAAAGAAAAGCGCTTCGACGAAAACGCCGCGTCGCGCCATGTTGGCAAAAAATACGGCACGTTTGCGGCTATGACTATCGGCAGAAGATAAATCATCAATTATCCCGGGATCGAAGCTCGTATCCCGGATCGAAGCTCGTATCCCGGGATCGAAGCTCGTATCCCGAAGCTCGCCGCCGTCATCCGCCTCGCACCAGCCAGACGATGCCGACACCGATGGCGATCGCCGCCAGCCCGGCAATACGCAACGCGTTCTCGGGCAGCGACAGCACTTCGGTGGCAAGCTTCCTGGCAAGGCCGGGAAAGCCGCCATAGACCAGACCTTCTATCACAAGGACGAGGCCCATGGCGGCGAGAAAATCCTGCACCGGCCGCTACTGGCCGGTGCTTGGCTGTGCCGCAGGCGCGGCAGGTGCCGTCGCCGGAGCGGTTGGGGCCGGCGAAACCGGCTTCGCCGGCGCCTCGCTGCCGTCGGGATTGCGGAAGAAGCGGAAGAACTCCGAGTTCGGCGACAGCACCATCGTCGTTCCGGTGTTGTCCAGCGCCGTGCCATAAGCATTCATCGACCGGTAGAAATCGAAGAAAGCCGGATCGCGCTGATACGCTCCCGCGAAGGTGGCACTGCGCTGGGCTTCGCCCTCGCCGCGCAGGATCTCCGACTCTTTCTGCGCCTCGGCGACGATCTCGACCACTTCGCGATCGGCGCGGGCCGTGATGCGCTGCGCCGCTTCATTACCGCGTGCCCTCAACCGCGCGGCTTCCGCCAGGCGTTCCGCCTTCATGCGGTCGAAAGTCTGCTGCGAGACCTCGGCCGTGAGATCCGTGCGACGGATGCGGACATCCTCGATCTGCAGGCCGAGCGACGTGGCGTCGGGCCTGAGCTGATCGCGCACTTCGCGCATCATCACGGCGCGCTGTTCGGAGAGTGCGGCCTCGAAATCGCGCAGACCGTAGACGCGACGCAAGGCAGCGTCGAGACGCGTCCTGAGCCGCGCTTCGGCCAGTTCGATCTGACCGGACACGGCAGAACGGAAGACGCGCGGATCCGAGATACGATAGGCGATGAAGGCGTCGACCTCATAGAACTTGCCGCCCGACACCTGGACACGGATGTTGTCGAGGTCGAAGCGCAGCACCCGGTTCTCGATCAGTTGCACCGTATCGGCGTCGAAGAACGAGAACGGCGCCTTGAAGTAGATGCCGGGCTCGCTCTTGACCTCGACGATCTCGCCGAACCTGAGCACCAGCGCCTGCTGGCGCGCATTGACCACGAAGACCGACGAATAGAGCAGGAACAGGATGACGGCCGCTGCAACGACGATGATGGGGAGACGGTTGGCCATCACTGGGTACCTCCCGTCACGCCACCAGCAGCGGCTGGTGCCGGCGCTTTCGGCTGCAATGCCGGCAGCGGCAGATAGGGCACAACACCCTGCCCGTTGCCTTGCTCGACGATGACCTTGTTGGAATCCTTCAGAACCTTCTCCATGGTTTCGAGGTAGAGGCGCTTGCGTGTCACGTCGGGCGCCTTGGCATATTCGTCATAGACCGAGATAAAGCGCTGCGCCTCACCCTCGGCTTCCTGCACGACCCGGTTCTTGTAGGCGGCCGCGTCTTCGCGGATCTGTGCGGCCTCGCCGCGTGCCTGGCCGAGCTTCTGGTTGGAGTACTGGTTGGCCTGCTCGACGAACTTGTCTTCGTCCTGCTCGGCGCGCTGCACCTCGTCGAACGCATCAGCCACTTCGCGTGGCGGTGCCGCATCCTCGATCGAGACGGCGTTGACGTTGAGACCGGCCTTGTAGCCGTCCAGCGTCGTCTGGATGATCTCACGCACTGAGGCGGCAATGCCCTGGCGGTCGTCGCGGAAGATGTCCTGCGCCGGCCGGCGGCCGACGGCTTCACGCATGGCGCTTTCGGCAACCTGCCGCAGCATGCCGTCGGGATCGGACACGTCGAACAGATACGCGCTCGGATCGGAGACCTGATAGGCCACCGAGAACTGGACGTTGACGATGTTCTGGTCGCCGGTAAGCATCAGCCCGGAGGTGTTGCCACTCGTCGCGCCGCCGCCGCCGATATCGACGAGCTGCTCGGAAATCTTGGCGGTCTCGACGGTTTCGAGCGGCCACCAATGGAAATGCAGGCCGGGCTGCGACAGTTCGGCCTTCGGCTTGCCGAAGCGCAGTTCGACCGCGACCTCGTCGGGCTGCACGGTGTAAACCGCCTTGAACGCCCACAGCACCACAAGTGCCGCCGCGATCAGCGCGAAAATAGCCGGGCTTGCGCCGCCGCCACCCGGCAGAGCGCGCCGCAGCCGGTCCTGGCCGCGACGGATGATGTCTTCGAGATCGGGAGGCGAGCCCTGTGGGCCGCTCGGTCCCTTTGGTCCCTGCCCCCAGGGCCCCTGATTGTTGCCGCCGCCGCCGCCCCATGGGCCGCCGCCACCGCCGCTCTTATCGTTCCAGGGCATGAATGTCCTTTCGCTTGGAATTCCCTCAAGCGCCGGTATTACGGCGCAAAATCCAGTATTGTTCTTCTATAGGGACGCCACGAGGCGCTTTCAACGCGATGCGTTGCCGACTTCGTCCGATTTGGTCCGGTCGCGACCCTTTGTCTTCCTTCAATGCCCTTTTTATCGTTCAATGTCTCTCGCGGCGGCGCTCGTAAACCGAATAGCGCGTCGCGTGGCTGTCCTTTTCCCCGGCCGGAACGTCCTGCGAGCTGACAACGCGCCAGGAATCCGGATCGATCGGCGGGAAATGCGCATCGCCATCGACCGCTGCCAGCACATGAGTGACGTGCAGCCGGTCGGCCAGCAGCAGCGCCTGGGCATAGATTTCGCCGCCGCCGATGATGCAGACCTCGTCCACACCGACCATGCAGCGCCCGCGCACCGTCGCCAGCTGGATCGCGGCTTCGAGCGAATGCGCCACCTCGACGCCTTCGGCGCGCCAGGCCTTGTCGCGGGTGACGACGATGTTCAGCCTGCCCGGCAATGGCCGGCCGATACCCTCATAGGTCTTGCGGCCCATGATGATGGGCTTGCCCATCGTGTCGGCCTTGAAGCGCTTGAGATCGGTGGAGAGCCGCCAGGGCAGCCCGCCGTCCCGCCCGATCACGCCGTTCTCGGCAATGGCAACGTAGATTGCGACGTGCATCAATTATCGTCCGTTGGATCGAGGATCAGGATATCGATGTCGTGCTCGGGATAGAAATCATCCGCCGTCATCTCGAATGTCGTCGGCCCGACCTTTTTGACATTGTCGCCGCAGAACGAGACCAAGGCTTTCGGATTGCCCTTGTCGACCGTCAGCTTGAATTTGCCGATCGTGCCTGCCGCCCAATTGCCGCCGGTGGTCAGGATATAGGCGATGCGGCTTTCGTTGTACTGCGGATAGCCGTCTGGACCATCCTTTGCCGCCTTGCGCACCGCGTTCTCGAACGTGTCGTCCATGCAGTAGCGCGTCTTGTAGGTGGCGTACTGCCCCTGGAACTTGCCGTCATAGAAAAAGCTGACCGAAGACGTGCCGCCGACGCTCGGCTTGTAGCGGTGGGAAACGTGGACGTCCTTGTTGGCCGGAAAGGTCGAACGCCACCAATAGGTCGAACGCAATTGCCAGAACGGCGTGTAGACCTTGTTCGTCTCGGTGCCGTCGCTGCCGGTGTCCTCGATGATGATGCCGCGGTTGACCCAGTCATCGGTAACCGCCTGCGGCAGCTTCGCCAGTGCCGCCTTCGCCGCGTCGCCGAATGGATAGAACGGCACGTTCTGCGCTTTCAGCTCGGCGCTGACGTCGATGCCGAGCGCCAACGCCTTCTGCTCGAGTTGCGGCTTTGCCGGCGCGCCATCGATCGTCACCTCGAAGCCGAGGAAATTGTCACTCTGATTTTCAGGGATCGCCGGGATCTCTTCGGGATTGCCCGATATATCGGGCATCGGGAAGGCAACGATGGCGTCGACGTCCTTGTCCGTGTTGTTGTGGAAGACGTAATCGACCGTCACCTTCTCCGGTGAGATGAAGAGGTCCTCGCTTTGCATCGCCACGGCGTCGCTGCGCGACAGGATCAGGCCGCCGGTGCCAAGTTCGGCAACCGAATCATTGGCGCGTGCGGGCGCGGCCGACAGGGCCAACGCGGCGGTCAGAACATATCGCAACATGGAAGCCCCCTCGGCTAGAATGCCCTGGCGACCCTAGCGGTTTCAATGTGGCGTTTCAAAGCCCTTCCGCATCCGCGGGCACATCAAAGGGGTCTGGACTACGGTCTGGACTAACAGGTTCCGATCGGGCAGGAGTTCGCTCCATGCGCAAGCTTCTCGTCATCGGCATCGGCGCCGGCAATCCCGACCACATGACCGTTCAGGCCATATCAGGCCTGAACCAGGCAGATGTGCTGTTCATCCCTGACAAGGGGGAGAAAAAGAACGATCTTGCCGAGCTGCGTCGTCAGATCTGCGACCGCTTCGTCACCAACCCGAAATCACGCCGCGTCGAATTCGACGTGCCGGTGCGCGACCTGCCATTAGAAGATGGGCCGGCCCCCTCCTATCGCTCGACCGTCGATGACTGGCATGAGGCGATCGCCGCGATCTACGAGGGCTTGATCCGCGACGAGATTGCGGGCGACGGCTGCGGCGCCTTCCTGATCTGGGGCGATCCTTCACTCTACGACAGCGCGCTGCGCATCCTCGAACGCGTGCGACTGCGAGGCAATGTGGCGTTCGAGCTCGAGGTGATACCCGGCATTACCGCCGTCCAGGCGCTTGCCGCCGGCCACAAGATGGCGCTGAACCGCATCGGCGATTCCGTCCTCATCACCACCGGCCGCCGCCTGACTGAGGAGGGCATGCCGGACAATGCCGCCAGCGCGGTCGTCCTGCTCGACGGCAAATGCGCCTTCAACACGCTGGACGACAAGGATGTCGTGATCCACTGGGGCGCCTATCTCGGCACGCCGGACGAGATTCTCATCTCGGGCCGGGTCAGTGATGTCGGCGCCGAGATTGAGAGAGCCCGCGAAGAAGCCCGCCGGAAAAAGGGCTGGATCATGGACACGTATCTGCTCCGCAAACCTGAATAGGAAGGCAATAGGGGAGTAAGGCAGTAGGGCAGTAGGTGAAGGATGTTTCGTGCTGGAGGACGGCACACGAATGCCTGGTTATTTCTCTGCCCTACTGCCTTCCGCTCACCCCGCATCAATCTCCGCCTGCAGTGCCTCCATATGCGTCGCCGCCGCGGCGGCGGCCGCACGCTCGATGGCGCGGAAGCGGCTGACCACTGCCAGCCCCACGGCCGTCAGTTGCGCGCCGCCGCCCTTGCGGCCACCGGTCTGCGCCGCCACCAGCGGCTTGCCGAACACCCGGTTCATGTCCTCGACCAGGTCCCAGGCATGCTTGTAGGACATCTCCATGCCGCGCGCGGCGGCCGAGATCGAGCCGAAAGTGGCTATCTGTTCCAAAAGCTCGATCTTGCCCGGTCCGATGCGCCCGTCGGGATCGAGATTTATCCGCAAGCTCAGCGACGGCATTTTTGCTCCTCCGCGGTCACGTCCGATCCCATACTAGAATCTCCCCGGCGACACCGCTATTCCGAAAAACCATAGCGCCCTCATCCATCCGCCTCAACGGGCAGTCCGGCGCCGGTGTTCGTCCGGTCGAAGCTCACCGTCTTGACCACCGCGAAAACCTTGCCGCCGAGCCGAAGTTTCAGCGCCTGCCGCGACTGTTCCGTAATGCGGGCCAGCACGATTGCACCGTTGCAGTCGATGCCGACGTCGACCGTCGCCGCTTCGCCCGGGCTGATCACGACAATCGTGCCAGGCAGGATATTGAGCGCGCTAAGGCCTGTCGGTTTCTCGGTGGCGATCATCACATCGCGGGCACGGATACGGATGCGCACCGGCGCACCTGTTTTTATCGCCAGGCGTGGCACACGAATCTCGCCTGCGGCCGATCCGAGCACGGTCATGCCAAAATTCTCGTCATGATGCTGCACCTTCGTGTACAGCACGGCGCCGCCCTCCCCACGCTCCTCCGCGGGCAACAGGTCGAGCCTTTGCATCACAGCTTCGGTCGGTCCGCTGGCGATGACATGGCCTTGCGCCAGCATCACCACGTCGCTGGCCAGCCGCGCCACCTCGGCGACGGAATGGCTGACATAGACGATCGGGATTTTCGTCTCGTCGCGCAGCCGTTCGATATAGGGCAGGATCTCGGCCTTGCGTGCCTCGTCGAGCGAGGCCAGCGGCTCGTCCATCAGCAGGAGCCTGGGGCTGGTCAGCAGCGCCCGGCCGATCGCCACGCGCTGTTTCTCGCCGCCCGAGAGCTTTGCCGGCCGCCTGTTCATGAGCGCACCGATGCCGAGCAGGTCGACAACGGCATCCATGTCAGCGTAGCGCTCCGCCGGCGGCGTGAACCAGCGGCCGTAACGCAGATTGCTGGCCACGCTCATATGCGGAAACAGCCGCGCATCCTGGAACACCATGCCGATACGCCGCTTGTGCTTCGGTACGAAAATGCCGGCAGCTGTATCAACCAGCACGCGGCCGTCGACCTCGATAAGTCCCTTGTCGGGCCGGATCAGCCCGGCGATCATGTTGATCAGCGTCGTCTTGCCCGAGCCCGATGGGCCGAACAGCGCCGTCAGCCGCCCGGCGCTTTCGAAGCGGGCGTCGATGGCGAAACCGCCCAGCCGATGGCTGATGTCGACGAGAACACTCATTCGATATCCATCCGCCGGCCGACACGCCGCGCCAGCACTTCCGAAGCCACCAATGCGGCCATCGAAATGACGATGGAAATCAGCGTCAGACGGAGCGCGCCCTCATCGCCGCCCGGCACCTGCGTGAAGGTGTAGATCGCCGATGGCAATGTCTGCGTCTCGTTGGGAATGTTGGAGACGAAGGTGATGGTCGCGCCGAACTCGCCCATCGCCTTGGCGAAGGCCAGGATGGCGCCGGCGATCAGCCCAGGCAGGATCAGCGGCAGCGTGATGGTGGCGAACACCCACAACGGATTGGCGCCGAGCGTTCCCGCCGCCGCTTCCATCCTGCGGTCCACCGCCTCGATCGACAGCCGGATCGCGCGCACCATCAGGGGAAAACCCATGACGCCGCAGGCCAGCGCCGCACCCGTCCAGCGGAAGGAGAAAACAATGCCAAAATGCTCGGCCAGGAAGGCGCCTGCCGGACCGCGCCGGCCGAAGGTGAGCAGCAGCAGATAGCCGGTCACCACGGGCGGCAGGATCAGCGGCAGATGCACCAGCCCATTGAGCAGCGTCTTGCCCCAGAACTGTCCCCGGGCAAGCAGCAGCGCGATCAAGATGCCCGGCGGCAGGCTGGCGAGCATCGCCACCGTCGCCACCTTGATGGACAGCCGGACCGCATTCCATTCGTCGGGAGTGAGGTCCAGCAGCCAGTTCATAATGCGAGATGAAGCCCCTTGGAACTCAGTTGCTTGGCGCGAGCACGGTAAAACCCTGATCCTTGAAGAGCTCTGCCGCCTTGGCCGACTGCAGGCATTTCAAGAAAGCCGGCGTATCCTTGTCCTTCGAATCGGCGGTCTGGGCAACCGGATAGATGATCGGCGGATGCGAATCCTCCGGGAAGGTGCCGACCACCTTGACGCCCTTTTCGGCATGCGCGTCGGTGGCGTAGACGATGCCAAGGGCCGCTTCGCCCGTCGAAACCAGCTTCAGCGCCGCGCGCACATTCTCGGCCTGCGCCACCTTGCCCTCGACCGAGGACCAGACGCCGAGCGATTCAAGTGCGGCCTTGCCATATTTGCCGGCCGGCACCGCCTTGAAATCGCCCATGGCGAGCTTGCCGTCGCCGATCAGCTTGGCGAGGTCGAAGCCCTTCTCGATCCTGGTTTCAACCGCCGAGTCCTTCGGCGCCACCAGCACGATCTGGTTGCCGAGCAGCTTCACTTCGGTGTCCGGCTTCGTCAGCTTCTTGTCGGAGAGATATTTCATCCAGTCGAGGTCGGCCGAGATGAAGACGTCGGCCGGCGCCCCGCCCTCGATCTGCTTGGCCAGCGCCGAGCTTGCGGCATAGGAAACGGTCGCGGCTTCGCCGACATCGGCCTCGCAGGCCTTGTTCACCGCGTCGAGCGCGTCCTTGAGGCTGGCCGCGGCAAACACCACCACCTTGTCTTCCGCGTGCGCTGCCGGCACCGCCGCCATCACCATCGCCGCAAAACCGCCAATGGCGATCGCCCTCAACCCGAAACCTTTGCGCGTCATGGAAAACTCTCCCTGGTTTGAAATCCGATTGGCTCGAAGCCTGCTGACCGATATATCCGCATGAATATAACAAGGGAAGGCCCGGCGTCCCGTGAAAGCGTCTGTATGACACCAATTGTTCTGTTAAGACCGGCAACGAAACCCCGGAAGGAAACTCCGATGAAGATCAGCGCCCGCAATATCCTCAAGGGAACGATCACCGAGATCGTCAAGGGAGCCACCACCTCGCATGTCAGGATCGACATCGGCGGCGGCGCCATCGTCACCGCCTCGATCACCAACGAGGCCGTCGCCGATCTCAAGCTCGAAAAGGGCAAGCAGGCCTATGCCGTGGTCAAGGCCTCGGACGTCATGGTCGGCATCGACTGAAATTTGCGGCTTAGACGGCGATCGGCGCCTTGCGTACGTGAGCACCGGAAGCGCAGGAAGCTGGCGTTTGCAGGCCGGCATCACCTGAATATCAACATACCTTAGACGGCGATGGGCGCCTTGATCGACGCATCGGCGACGTAGTTTTCCAGCCGGAAATCCTCGAAGCGGAAGGCGAACAGGTCCTTCACCTCCGGATTGATCCACATCGTCGGCAGCGCCCTCGGCGTGCGCCGCAACTGTTCGCGCGCCTGCTCGAAATGGTTCGAGTAGAGATGTGCGTCACCAAGCGTGTGGACGAAATCGCCGGGCTTCAGCCCGGTCACCTGCGCCACCATCAGCGTCAGCAAGGCGTAGGAAGCGATGTTGAACGGCACGCCGAGGAAGATATCGGCGGAACGCTGGTAGAGCTGGCAGGACAGCCGCCCTTCCGAAACGTAGAACTGGAACAGGCAGTGGCAGGGCGGCAGCGCCATCGCTTCCACCTCGGCCGGATTCCAGGCCGAAACGATCAACCGCCGCGATTGAGGATTTTTGCGTATCTCCTTGAGAAGATTCGCGATCTGGTCGATCGAGCCGCCATGGCCATCCGGCCAGGAGCGCCATTGCTTGCCGTAGACCGGGCCGAGATCGCCATTCTCGTCGGCCCATTCGTCCCAGATCGAAACGCCGTTGTCGGTCAGGTATTTGATGTTGGTGTCGCCGGCCAGGAACCACAGAAGTTCATGGATGATCGATTTGAGATGCAGCTTCTTGGTGGTGGTGACTGGAAAGCCGCGCGCCAGGTCGAACCGCATCTGGTGGCCGAAGACGGAGCGCGTTCCGGTGCCGGTGCGGTCGCCGCGATCGGCGCCGTTGTCCAGCACGTGCTGCAGGAGGTCGAGATACTGGCGCATCGGTTCCGGCTCGATTCGGTTGTCCAGCCATCATAGCTGACGGACAGGCAATCGAACACCACAAAGCAGCGCGAGCCCTGCCCGAAGCCAGCCAGTCCCCAGCAACATCACCGGCTGGCGCCTAGACCGCGCCAGCCCTGCAAATTGGCGCGCGATCGTCAGAGGGAGCCGAGCTTGCCCAGGTCCTTCGCGACGAGGTAATAGAAGGTAACCCGGCTCTTGGTGTTATCGGCCGCCATCGCCTTGCAGGTCTTTTCGATCACCGCATCGGCCTTCGCTGCGTCGCTGATGCCGAGCTTCTTGGCGACCCAGTTGTCCCTGACACGCCCGAGTTCCTTTGGGTCGGTGCAGGATACCAGCGAGGAATCACGGTTCCTGAGCGCGATACCCAGGTGCTTTACGATCTTTTCGACCACATCCGCACTGGCGCCAGCGTCGTATTTCTTCACGTCTGCAAGATAGTCGGCCATCAAAATTCCCCTCGTCGGCGCCACGGATCCGATCGATGAGGGCTGTGGCGCGCTGCTGCAACTTGTGCGCTAGGTCGATAACTCCTCACCGTGGCAAAGCTTCGGTTGAGACCGCGCCCAAGTCAACCCTATGGAGATGCGGTTTTGACACGGGGACAAAGTGCCATTGCGGCCTTTCATTTCCTGCGATCGCCCCCTATATTCGGTTTGTCGGCTTGACCGACTATGGCGATAAATGGGCGATGAAATAAGCCGTTCGGACCCGGGGGCGGTACCCGGCGCCTCCACCAAAAGCCGCTGTTGATGACAGAGCGGTTTTTGCTGGGGGCGAAATAGGATCGACGAAGGTGTAAAGATCGTACTTTTGCCCGGCATGGTACCACCGTCATCGGGCTAAACCTGTAGTTGCAAATGACAACTATGCGGAAGCACGTCTCGCCGCGTAAGCGGTGCGATAGCTTCAAATCAAGCCCTAGAGGTTCGCACTTCTAGGCGGGGTTCGGAGGTACCTGGCAACAGAAACCTCCACTTCTCCCCTCCTCAACATGCGCTACGCACAACGGCAGCTCCCGCTGGCCGGTCCTTCCAACGGCTATGGGCCGCGAAGGCGCACCGCCGTGTGCCTCATCTCCATGGACAAAACATGCAAAACGATTCCGATCGATTCTTCGTGCTGACCGGTGGTCCCGGCTCTGGCAAGACCACCCTGATCGAAGCCCTGCGCCGGGCAGGCTTTGCCACCTCCGTTGAAGCCGGCCGCGGCATCATCCGCGACCAGTCCGACATAGGCGGACCCGCTTTGCCCTGGCACGATCGCGCGCTGTTCGCCGAACTGATGTTGTCGTGGGAGATGCGCTCGTATCAAGTGGCGCACGAACAGACCGGGCGTCCTGTCTTTTTCGATCGCGGCGTGCCGGACACGCTTGGCTATCTCAGGCTGAGCGGCCTGCCGGTTCCCAAGCATGTCAGCTCCGCCGCCGAGCGCTTCCGCTATCATCAGCGCGTCTTCGTCGCCCCGCCCTGGCCGGAGATTTTCGCGCAGGATGAAGAGCGCAAGCAGACGCTCGACGAGGCCGAGCGCACCTATCATGCACTGGCTGGCGTCTACACGGAGCTGGGCTATGAACTGGTCCCGCTGCCTCTGGTTCCGGTGGAGGCGAGGTTGCGCTTCGTGCTGGCCGAGGCAGGATTGGC
Source organism: Mesorhizobium loti (assembly GCA_014189435.1). Taxonomy (NCBI): domain Bacteria; kingdom Pseudomonadati; phylum Pseudomonadota; class Alphaproteobacteria; order Hyphomicrobiales; family Phyllobacteriaceae; genus Mesorhizobium; species Mesorhizobium loti. Next base: position 1,739,813 of record CP050293.1, on the reverse strand, counting down.
ATGAAAAAGGCCGGGGCGAACCCGGCCTTTTTCATGTGTTGGTGGTTGCTTATTCCGCTGGTGCCTCGACGGCTTCGCGCGAGCGGCCGAGCGTGACCTTGGCCAGCGTGAAGGAAATCACCGCGCACAGCGTGATGCCGGCCACCATCGGCAGCGGCGTGCCGTCGAAGAACACGCCGGCGACACCCATGGCGAGTGCGCCGATGGCGAAATGCAGCGTGCCCATCAGCGCCGAAGCCGTGCCGGCGATCTCGCCATGCTCTTCCATGGCCAGCACCGAGGTGGTCGGGATGACCAGGCCGAGGAAGCCGTAGCCGACGAACAGCAGCGCCGCCATCACGTCGAGCCGGTTGATGCCGGTCGCCATCACCGCGAACAGCACCACCATCGTCGTGGCGTAGCCGGTCACCGCGACGCGCACCACGCGCCGCAGCCCGAACCGCTCGGCCAGCAGTCCCGTCATCTGCGACATGCCGATAAACGCGACCGCATTGATCGAGAAGAACACGCTGTAGACCGAAGGCGACAGGCCGTAATGGTCGATCAGGATGAACGACGAACTCGACAGATAGACGAAGAAGCTCGCAATGCCGAAGCCGGCGATCGCCGTCAGGCCGAGGAAGTTACGGTCGCCCATCAGCAAGCGATAGGCCAACAGCGCGGTGCCGAAGGACGACCCGGCGCGGTCTTCCACCGGCCGCGTCTCCTTGAGCGAGGTCGCCAGAAGGACGGTGGCCAGCAGGGCAGCGCCCGTCACCGTCCAGAACACGGCGCGCCAGCCGAAATTCTCGATGATCACGCTGCCGGTCAGCGGCGCCAGGATCGGCGACACCGAGAACACCAGCATCAGCAAGGACATCAGCTTGGCGGCCTCGTTGCCGGTGTGCAGGTCGCGCACGATGGCGCGCGGAACGGCCATGCCGGCGCTGGCTCCAAGTCCCTGCAGGAAGCGGAAAGCGATCAGCCATTCGATGGTCGGCGCCATTGCCGAACCGATGCCGCCGACCATGAACAGCGCAAGGCCGCCATAGAGCGGCAGCTTGCGGCCGACCATGTCGGAGATCGGCCCGACGACGATCTGGCCAAAACCCATCGACAGGAAGAAGATCAACAGGCTCATCTGCACGGCAGCGGTGCCGGCATGCAGATCGGCGCCGATCGACGGCAGTGCGGGCAGATACATGTCGATGGCGAACGGGCCGATGGCGGACAACAGGCCGAGCACGACCGCAATGCGGAGGAATTTGGGACTCATGATAAAGGCTTCTTTCAAATCTGGTTGCCGCCGCCATGCGACGTCTAACCTAGGACGTTCCATCCCATGAGATTCCGACACTCCAGGAGCGAATTCCATTCGTCTCGTCGAGCGAAATCTCTATATCTTCTGTCCACAAATTTAGACACTCTTGTCTAATTCGTCAATCACCTCTATATAGATTTTTATGAAGCTGCACGTTTCTCCTGACATTTTCCCGCCACGCGGCCATGAGGCCAAGCGCCTCTCGATCGTCGATTCCGCCGCCACCGTGTTTTGCCGCGAAGGTTACGCCGGAGCCAACATCGATCTGATCGCCGCCGAAGCCGGCGTCTCGCGCCAGACCGTCTACAATCATCATGGCGACAAGGAAAAACTGTTCGTCGCGGTCGTTCGGGATTTGACCGAACGCTGCAATGCCGGCATCTTCGCCACCATTGCCACCTTCCCTGATCAGCCCAGGGATCTCGAAGCGGATCTGATCGGCTTTGCGGTGCGCTTGAACCAGAACTGCATCTGCAACCGCGACGGAAAATTCCTGCGCAAGCTGATCCAGACCGAAGGCGAGCGCTATCCCGAACTGTTTGCCGAGTGGCGCGAACAGGGGCCGGGCAGGACATGGCCGGCAATCGCCGCCCGCTTTGCCCGCCTCGCCTATGGCGGTTACCTCATGATCGACGATCCGGACGTGGCGGCACGCCAGTTCCTTGGCCTCGTCAATGCCGAACTGCAGACGACCTTCATGCTTGGCGGCTCGCCGCGCGAGGACGAGGTGCTGCAATCCGCGACCAATGGCGTGCGCACCTTCCTGCGCGCCTTCGGCAAGCGCCGCTCCGCAGCCTCAGCGGAAAAGCAAAGCGCGCTGGCCAGCGCCTGAGCGATCAAATCGTCGGCAATAGTCCTCGCTTCCGCGCGGCGGCGGTTTATATCAGGTTTACGCCGCCCTCAAGCTTGATTACAGCTATGCGGACGATTCAACGGAACCCGACCGCCACATGGCCGACGACCACATCCGCTACGACATTCTGGCCCAGGAGGCGTTGCGCGGCGTCATGCGCAAGGTCCTGGCCGAGGTCGCGCGCACCGGCCTCCCCGGCAACCATCACTTCTTCATCACCTTCCTGACCGGTGCGCCGGGCGTGCGCGTGTCGTCGCGGCTGCGCGAGCGCTATCCAGAGCAGATGACCATCGTCATCCAGTTCCAGTATTGGGACCTGAAGGTGACCGACACCGGCTTCGAGGTCGGCCTGTCCTTCTCCGACGTGCCGGAAAAGCTCGAAATACCGTTCTCGGCCGTACGCGGCTTCTACGATCCGTCGGTCAATTTCGAACTCGAATTCGACGTCAAGACGGACGGACCAGCCGAGGAACCAGCCGCTCAAGCCACGCCGGAGCCGCTGACCATCGTCTCCGAGAAAAAGCCGAAGGCCGAGAAGAAGGCAGCTGCAGCCGAGGCGGAGAAGAAGCCCGCAGCCGCGGACGCCGCCACCAAGGGCGCCGAAGTGGTCTCGCTCGACGCATTCCGCAAGAAATAGGCCTGCGGTTCACGCCATGGCCGACATCGTCAACCTTCGCCAGGCCCGCAAGCAGAAGGCGCGGGACGAGAAGGTACGCGTCGCCGAACAGAACCGGGCGTTGTACGGCCGCTCCAAGGCAGAGAAGCAACGCGACGGCTTGATCGCCGACAAGGCCGAGAAATTCGTCGCTGGGCACCGCCGCGAGCCGTCCGGCGCCGAAAACGACCAGTGAGCGCGGTTGAAAAGCGCTCGGTGACCATTCGCGGTCACCGCACCAGCTACTCGCTCGAAAAGCCGTTCTATGACGATCTGGTCGCGATCGCGGCGGCGCGGCAATTGACGCTCGCCGCTCTTGTTGCCGAAGTCGACGAGACGCGGCCGCGCGACACCAACCTGTCCTCGGCGTTGAGGCTCCATGTCCTCGATTGGGCGAAGCGCGGAACGAGCCTCTAAAGTCTCTCGACCACGTCTTCCTTTTTCCTGCGTCTGGTGCCGAAGCCAAGCAAGGTCGAACGTTCGCGCTCCTCGGCCTGCCGGCGTCGTTGCGGGCGACACGAATTATGTCCCAGTGCCCGAATCCTTTCGCCTCACGATAACGTCTCGAAGATGAGCAACCTCAAAGGCGCAGGGCAACCAGGAGGAACAACGATGAAACGCCATCTGATACGCTACAAGACGAAACCGGAACGGACCGACGAGAATGAGCGGCTGGTCAAGGCCGTGTTCCAGGAGCTGCGGGAAAAATCGCCGGAAGGCGTTCGCTACATGACGTGGCGGTCCGGCGACGGGACCTTTGTCCATCTGGTCGAGACGGAAACCGAAGCCCATGCCGACATGATCACCGGGCTGGCGGCATTCGAAGCCTTTCAGAATGGCATCAGGGATCGCTTGATCGAGCGTCCGCAGCGCGAGGAAATGACAGTTGTGGGCCACTATCGGATGCTGGACCAGTAACGGCGAACAGTACCACGTCACCAAACGGCAGGCGCATGAACATCCCTGGCGAGATCCGCGAACCTTTTGACCGCCTGTTCGGCGAAATGCGCCCCAAGCTGCACCGCTATTGTGCCCGCATGACAGGCTCTGTCATCGACGGCGAGGACGTGCTGCAGGAAGCGCTGACCAAGGCGTTCGAAGCCCTGCCCAACGCCGGCCCGATCTCCAACCCGGAAGGCTGGCTGTTTCGCATTGCCCACAATGCGGCGCTCGATTTCCTGCGCCGTCGCGCCCGTGAAAAGGCCTTTGCGGATGAGGATCCGGACATGATCGCCGACCCGGCAAACCCCACAGTCGACCGTCAGGCCGCGGCGGCCGGCCTGCATACCTTCATGCGCCTTCCCGTCGCGCAGCGCAGCAGCGTCATCATGATGGACGTTCTGGGCTATTCGTTGCAGGAAATCAGCGCCACGCTCGACACCAGCATTCCCGCGATCAAGGCGGCGCTGCATCGTGGTCGCCATCGGCTGCGCCATCTTGCGGACGAACCGGACGATCGCCCTGTTCCGAGATTGAGCGACGCAGAGCGTCTATTGCTCGATGCGTATATCGATCGCTTCAACGCCCGCGACTTCGACGCGGTGCGCGACATGCTGGCGGATGAAGTCCGGCTGGAGCTGGTGGCCAGGACGCGGCTCAACGGCCGCAAGGAAGTCAGCACCTATTTCAGCAACTATTCCCGGGTCCAGGATTGGCATCTTGTACCTGGTTTCGTCGAAGACAGGCCGGCGATCCTCGTCCGCGATAGCGATGATCCGGCGGCGCGGCCATGCTATTTCATCCTGCTGGCCTGGCAAGACGGCAAACTCTTGACCATCCGGGATTTCCGCCACGCCCGCTACATCGCCGACGGCGCCGAGTTGTTCGTGCTTTGAAACGATTTCGGCGCGGAAAGGCCTCTCCTACTGCCTACTGCCTACTGCCTACTGCCTACTGCCTACTGCCTACTGCCTACTGCAGCGACTTCAGCAGATTATCGAGCGTGAACGGATTGGACTTCGGCTTGGCCGGCGGCGGATTGTCGTTGGCCTCCGGCAACGGCGCCCGCTCCACCTTCGGAGCCTGCTGCACGGCTTTGCGCTCAGCCTCGAGCTTTGCCTTTTCCTGCGAAGCGATACGCATCGCCTCTTCCGCCTTCTGCCGCTCCTGCTCGTCGGCCTGTGCCTTGGCCGCTTCGTCGGCGGCCTGCTGTTCGGCAGCGGCCTTGGCGTCCGCATCCGCCTTGGCTTTGGCATCGGCATCAGCCTTGGCTTTCGCCTCCGCGTCGGCCTGAGCTTTGGCGTCGGCGTCGGCTTTCGCCTGGGCGTCCGCTTCAGCCTTGGCCTTGGCGTCGGCCTCGGCTTTCAGCCGCGCCGCTTCCTCTTGCTTGCGCAATTCCTCGGCGGCGTTGTCCCGTTCGGTCTGCAGCGCCGCGTAGTAGCGCACCTCGCGCCGCAGCCGCTGCTTCTCGAGCAGGGCCGCCTGCATCGCCTCGACGCGCTGCTGCTCCTTTTCCAGCGCGCGCTGGGTCAGGAACTGCGCCAACGGCTCGCTGTCGAACTCCCGTTTCACGGCGCCGAACGGCCCCTCGGCGGTGAAATTCACGATCGGCTCGGAGCCAACCAGTGCCTCGTCGCCCGGCCGATAGGTGATCGCGCCCTTGGCGGAAACCATGGCTGTGTTGAGGTCCGCGGTGATGTCGGCGGACAAGGTCGCCGCCGGATTGTCCAGGCTGATCGGCGGTGCCCTGAACGTACCGCCGGCAACCGTGAAGGCGATGTCGGTATCCTTGGCGGCAAGACTGCCATCGGAGGCGATGTCAGGCGCGAAACCGGCGGTCTTAGCCGCATCGATGTCTCGCCCGATCGCATCCGCCTTGGCGAGGAACGCGGGGAACGCGTCGGGATTGACGCCGGCGACCTGCAAGCTCTTCAGCGTCGCGGTGCCGGAGCCGGACAAGGCGGCCACCATCCCTTCGACCGATTTGCCGCTGCTTGACAGCGCCGTCGAGAAATCGCCGATGCCGCTGATGCCGGCATCCGGCAGCACGTTCGCCAGATCGGCACCCGCCAGTTTCATCTGGCCGGTGAAAAGTCCGGTGCCGTCATTGTTCTTCAGCTCGAACAGGCCGGTCAGCGCCCCGCCCAGCAATTTCGCCTTCAGATCCGAAACGCGAATGCCTTCCTCGTCGAGCTTGAGCGAAAAGGCGGCGTCATACGCGGTGGCGAACCGACCGGCGGCAAGCGCTGCCGTCGTCAGGTCGAGGTCGGCGGTGAATGGCAGGCTGGATTTCTGGCTGAACGGTGTGGCCGGCCACGCCCCGCTCTTATCAGCCCCGTTCTTGTCGGCAAGAAAGGCGGAATCGCCGAACAGCGCCACCGCCATCGGATCGAGGTCGAGTTCGTCGAGCGCCAGCGCTCCGGCCAGATGCGGCACGCCGGCCTTGCCGTCGACCCCCTCCTTCACATCGACATTGACGTCGCCGGACACCGCCGCTTCGTTGATGGCGCCGCTGAGTTCGTCCAGCACCAGCAGACCGTTGCCATAGTCGCCCTGCGCCGAGAGCGACGTCGACATGCCCGCCCCCATGCCCGGCAGGCCGATGCCCGATGTCATCAGCCATGGCTCGATGTCGGCGGCATCGAGGCTGAGCTTGCCCTTGGCGGCCAGGCCTTGCGGCGTATCGGCGATCGTGCCTTCGAAACCGGCCTTGAAGTCGTCGCTGGCAAGGCTGAAACTCGTCGCCAGGCCGCCGCCAAGCGTGCCCTTGGCCTGAATGTCGGTGCTTGCCTCGCCCAGCATGCCGAGCGGCAGCGCCGGCAGGCCGTAAAGCGCCAGCAGCGCGGTGGCATCAGGGTTTTTGGCGTTGAAGGTCAGCGCCACCGGCGCTTCGAGAAGCTTGTCCACCGCCCCCTTCCCCGACAGCGAGGCGGAAAAGGCCGAGCCGCCGGCCTTGCCTTGCCCGCTCACCGCCAGGCCTGTGGTGCCGTCGCCATTGTCGGCCGCACTCGCCACCAGGTCGACGCGCGCATCCTGGAACAGTTCGGGATAGGCCGCGGCACGGCTCGCCAGCCCTTTCAGCACGGCATTTTCGGGATAATGCTGGGCGGCGACGTCGATCAGCGGCTTCAGGTCGACGGCAACCACCGACGCATCGAGCTTGCCGGTCGGGCTCGCCGGGAAATCCTTGATCCTGCCGGTGGCGCTGATCGAGGCGCCAGCCAGCCCGCCCACCGACAGCCGGTCGATTTCGAGCAGTCCGTCGCGCAGCCTCAATGCGGTGTCGACCGTGTCTGCGGTCAGTCCGCCGGCGCTGACCGGCCCGGCCTTGATCTGGAAATCGAGGTCGCGGTCGGCAAAGCGATTGGCGCCCTTGTCGCTGACGAAGATCGAGGCGAAGGCAGCCAGCCCGTCGACATCGAGGTCGCCGCCTTCGAGCCGCATCAGCACCGAAGGCTTGGCGTCGTCGGGCTGGCTGGAATCGATGCGGCCGGAGAACTTCGCCTTGCCGAGGATCAGTTCGAGATCGCTGAACGCCTGACGCTTCTGCGAGAGCTCGACCTTGGCCCTGAAGCCAGCGGCGGGCAGACGGCGGATCGCCTCGTCGACATCCTTCGACAGCCAGGCGGCAAAGCCGGAGGGTTGCGCCACGGCCAGCAGCAACGAGCCATTGAAGCCGAAATGGCCCTCCACGTTGAGCACGAGCTTGCCATCGGCTTCCAGCGTGGTGCGGCCGGGCAAGGTCGCGGCAAATGATTTCACCGACCAGCCGCCATCGACCGGCTCGGCGGAAAGATGCACGTCGCGCACCGTGGTGTCGCCGGCCACCACCGCCGGCAGCTTGACCTCGAGGGTGCCGGGTATGGTCGGCTTCGGCAGATCGAGCAACGCCTGCTCCAACGCCGCAATGCGCTGATCCAGTGTCAGGCCGACGCCGGCCTGAGCACCCACCGCCTCGTCGAGCTGCACCTGCGCGCCATTGGCCTCGATGGCGAAGTTCGGCTTCAGCCCGAGATCGACCGAGGCCTTGCCGTCTGCGGTGTAGGGGTTGTCGAGCGGCCCGGTCTCGAAGCGGAATTCGTCGACGCCCAACTTCTGGTGGTCGAGCGAAAACTTGCCGTTCAGCCGAAAGCCCGGATCGGGCTTGCCGGCCGAGACCTTCACCGTCTCGCCATCGGTGCCGCGCAGCTCGGCGCTGTTCTTGTCGGCGCCGGAAATCTTGAACTGGCCGGAATAGACGGCTGCCCCATCGACGATGCCGGCATTGCCGTCGGTCTCGATGACCAGCGGATAGGCGTCCGGATCGGCCTTCAGCCGCAGCCGCATCTGCCCGTTGCCTTCGGCCTTGCCGGTGGAGGCCGTAACCGTGGTGCGAAGACCGTCGAGCCGCAGCGTGCCGTCCATGCGCCATGGACCGGCCAGCGACTTGGCCGATATGGTCGAATTGATCTCGGAAAACAGATGGCTGCGCCCGCCGGCGGCATGGCGCAGTTCGATCTGCCCTTCCGTCACCGTCAGCTTCTCGATCGAGATCTGATTGAGGTCGAAGGGCGAGGACGGCCGCATCGCCCAGTCGACGGTGCCGTCATTGGCGATATCGATGGTCGCTTTCGGCCGCACCAGCCGCATGTCGAAGATCAGCACTTCGCCGCGCAGGAAGGGCGCCAGCTCGGCGTCCATCGAAAACGTTTCGACGGTCATGGCCGGCTGGCCATTGGGGCCACCGGCAACCGCGACATTCGAGAAGGTCACCGAGGGGAACGGCAACAGCCTTGCCGTGGCGTCGCCCTGCACGGTCACCTTGCGGCCGAGAATGGCGCTCGCCTCGCGCTCGAATTCGGCGCGATAGCCGGTCCAGTCGATAAAATACGGCACCACCAGCGCCGCACACAGCACCAGCACAAAAAGGCCACCGAAGATCACGAACAGGCGTGCGAGCATCAGCTCCGAACGGGTTGATTGAAATTCTGCCGCACTCTACCCGCATCCGCGTGTCGATAAAGAGGCAATTCGGGAGTTTGAAATTTACAGGCTTTCAGAAGGCGCGGGGCTTCCTAGCCTGTCCCATGCTTCTTTGTACTCAGGAAGCGCATAGGATTTTGGCTGCAACCAATACGACACCGTGCCGCGTTCATTGACGCCGCGGTGAGCTGCGGCTTTCACTTCTTCCATCGTGAGGACATAGCAAATTGGTGCTGCGGTGTTTGCATTGATGGTTACGACCCACCAATATGACCGAAGGTTGTCTAGAGAATTGCCAAGCGGCACTGGGGCTCTCTTGGAGAGCGCCTTAGATTGAATGGGCAGGACACGGCTCTCGTCGTCAGTTGCCGCATACAGGTCTGCACCCCTTGCGTTACGCACAGTAGGCATAACGTGCCAACCACGGCGCGATAACTCCCGTGCCACATGATACAGGCCAGCGTTGCCGGTTAGCTGATGCCGCATCGATAAGACCCCTCAGTTAGGCCACCCGCTTCTTGTACGGCCCACACTCGGCGCGACGCTCTGACATCAGCGCGGTTCTTTCCGCCCTTCGCGCGGCTTTCGCAGTCGGGTCTTGCCGTCGTCAATCACGTCGTCGGCTTTCTCGCCGGTAGCAAGGTGCGTGACACGAACGGCGTTGCCGATCACGTCGGCGGGCGCTTCCAGCCATTAGGTCCGGTAGGCATATAGAGCCTTTACTTCGTCGAGTTCGCGTTTGGCGGCATCGTGACGTTTCAACTCTTCGTTCCAGTTGCCATCACCACGCTTTTGAGCGCGCAGTAATTCGCGCTCCATGGCTCGGAGTTTTCCCGCTGCCCTTCGTTGCAATTCTCGTATCTCTGCAGGCAGCGGATGCTTGTTCCGGCCATGGTGCACATTCTCCTTTTGAGAGCCATGGAAGTGCTGATGGTCGCCTTCTGTGTGTGTAATAAAATCGAAGTCTGACATGCAAACCTCCCATGCCTTTCAGTAGGGATATAGGAGTTCGGCCTGTCACGCGACAGTCGATTGACGAAGTTCGTGATGATCTGAAACAACGCATTCAAAATCGGAGAATTCGGATGTCTGGGAAGAACTGGGATCGCGTACCGATCGATGCGCAAAGCGTCGACGCTCCGCTGTCGCTTTCGGCGGTATTTCTTGTCGTCACCGTCGCCAGCGAGCCGAGCGCGCTCGCCAAGGTTGCCTCGGTGCTCGGCGAACTCGACGACCTGGTCAAAAATGTCGGGTTCCGCGACCTTGGCGGCCGCCTGTCGTGCATCGCCGGCATCGGTCGCGATCTCTGGGACCGTCTCAGCCCCGGCCGGCGACCGCTGGAGCTAAAACCGTTCGCGCCGATCAAGGGCGCGGTCCATTCGGCGCCGTCGACGCCGGGCGACCTTCTCTTCCACATCCGTGCCGAGCGGCCCGACATGTGCTTCGAGTTCGAGCGCATCCTGCTCGACAGGCTCGGTTCCGCCGTCACCGTCGTCGACGAAGTGACGGGCTTTCGCTATTTCGATGCCCGTGACCTGCTCGGTTTTGTCGACGGCACCGCCAACCCGACCGGCCTCGATTTGCCCGCCTCGGCGCTCATCGGCGATGAAGACGCCGACTTCGCTGGCGGCAGCTATGTCGTCGTCCAGAAATATCTGCACGACATGCAGGCCTGGGCGCGCATTCCGACGCCCGAGCAGGAAGCGATCATCGGCCGCACCAAGATCGACAACATCGAAATCGACGATGACGATGCGCCGCGCAAATCACACAAGTCGCTGGCCACCATCGAGGATGCCGACGGCAACGAGTACGACATTTTGCGCGACAACATGCCATTCGGCAGGCCCGGACAGAACGAGTTCGGCACCTACTTTATCGGCTATTCCAGGTATCTCTGGGTGATCGAGAAGATGCTGCAGCGCATGTACATCGGTGAGCCGCCGGGCGCTTATGACCGGCTGCTCGATTTCTCCACCCCGCACACCGGCACGACGTTCTTCGCGCCAACCCGCCCGACGCTGCAGGCCCTTGTCGAGGACGCGCAGAAGCAACTTCCCGTGCGGTAAGGTGACGGCTGACGGCCTCTATCGGCGAAGATCAGCGTGCGTCGCGCTTCGCTTGTGCCACCTTGCCCGCCTTGCGCTGCCGGCCGAGTTCCGCCGGCCGGACCAGCTTCGGCGCCCGCTTGTTGGCCACGGCGCGCATGCCCTTGTGAGCCGTCCGCGAATTGAGCGCGGGACCGTCCGCCGGCGCATTTTGCTTCATGGCCAGCGCCTTGCGCGCATTCCCAACCAGCGAAACGCGAGCCGCCAGTTGGCGACGCCGTTCGGCCTCGCCATTCAGCCGCCGCATCGCCATGGCCAGCACCGCCAGCTTTACCTGCGAGCCGCCATCGGACTTTGAGGGCGCAGCGCCTTTCGGCGCTCCCTTGCCACGGATCTCACGCCGGCGGCGGTGTGCTTCGGTCTGTGCCTTATCGCGCCGCTCCCGCAACAGCTTGACCAGACCGGCAAGATCGGCGTCGGAAAGCTCCTGTACCGCCGGATGGTGCGATTTCTCCACCAGCTCCTGTTCGTCGGCGCTCAGCGCGCGCGCCTCTTCCTTGCGTGAAATCGCCATGGCACTTTTCCTCCGCTGGCATGCCTGTTGGCTTCAGGCCACGCTGCTCAGCGAAGTCTCGGCCCGAATGGTGGCATGGTCAAGACGAGCCGCCTGCGAACCTGGCGTCGGAGCCCCTTAGTTTCCAGGCAAAATCTTGCCCGGGTTCATGATATCAAGCGGATCGAGCGCCTGCTTGATGGTGCGCATGATGTCGACGCCGTGGCCGAGTTCGTGGCGCAGGAAGCCGATCTTGCCCTGGCCGATGCCGTGCTCGCCGGTGCAGGTGCCGTCCATGGCGATCGCCCGCATGTTGAGCCGCGCGACGAATTTTTCCGACAGTGCGATCTCTTTCGGATCGTCTACGTCCATCAGCACCAGCACATGAAAATTGCCGTCGCCGGCGTGACCGACGATCGGCGCGATCAAGCCCATCTCGGCGATATCGGCCTCGGTTTCCATGACGCATTCGGCAAAGCGCGAGATCGGCACGCAGACATCGGTCGACAGGCCCTTGGCGCCGGGCCGCAGCGTCAGCGACGACCAGTACGCGTCATGCCTGGCCTTCCACAGCTTCGTCCGCTCCTCGGCAACGCTGGTCCACAGGAACGGTCCACCGCCATTTTCCTCGGCGATCATGCCGAAGGTCTCGGCCTGCTCGGCCACGCCGGCATCGCTGCCGTGGAACTCGACGAACAGGCACGGGCTCTCGGGATAATCGAGCTTCGAATAATTCTTCATCGCCCGCATCTGCAGCGCGTTGACCAGTTCGATGCGCGCCACCGGAATGCCCATCTGGATCGTCGCGATGACCGCGTTGCAGGCCGCCTCGACGCTCGGAAACGGGCAGACGCCGCCGGAGATCGCCTGCGGGATGCCTTGCAGCTTCAAGGTCAGCGACGTGATGATGCCGAGCGTGCCTTCCGAGCCCACCAGCAGCCGCGTCAAATCATAACCGGCCGAGCTCTTTTTCGCGCGTTTGCCGGTCGTCACCGTCTCGCCGTCGGCCATCACGGCCGTCAGCGACAGCACATTCTCGCGCATCGTGCCGTAGCGCACGGCATTGGTGCCGGACGCCCGCGTCGCCGCCATGCCGCCAAGCGATGCATTGGCGCCGGGGTCGATCGGAAAGAACAGTCCGGTGTCGCGCAGGTGGCGATTAAGGTCCTCGCGGGTGACGCCGGGTTCGACAGTGCAGTCGAGATCCTGCGGATTGACCGCAAGGATGCGGTTCATGCGCGATGTGTCGACCGATATGCCGCCGCCCGGCGCGTTGGTGTGGCCCTCCAGCGAGGAGCCGACGCCGAAGGCGATCACCGGCACGCGGTGCGCGGCGCAGGCCCGCACGATCTCCTGCACCTCGGCCGTTGTCTCGGGAAAGGCGACGCCGTCAGGCGCCTGCGTCGGAATATAGGTGGTGGTGTGCGCATGCTGGGATCGGATGGCCTGGCCGGTCTGGAAGCGCTCGCCAAGCTGTTGCTTGAGGATGCCAAGCACCGCCGCGATCCCCTCCTCGTTGCGTTCGACCGGATTGAGGTCGCTCAGAGCCATGAATTCCTCCGCGAATGGACCAGCGTCCACGCTTGTTATGCGATTATGGATGCTGCCTAAAGCAATTCCAGGAAAAGTGTGTAGCGGTTTTCCGTCCGGAATTGCGCCAGGACTAAAGAGAACCTCACCCAACACGCTCTGTCCAGCGCCAGAACAAGGAAGTTTCGATGCCCATCCCTGCCCCCTTCGTCTCCAAGCCCATGGACATCGAGAAGGACTGGATCGATTACAACGGCCATCTCAACATGGCCTACTACAACGTGCTGTTCGACCGCTGCTCGGACGAGGCCTTCGAGGCGATGGGCATGGGGCTGGATTACGTGAAGGAGCGGCGGCTCACGGTTTACACCGCCGAAGTCCATGTCTGCTACGTCCAGGAACTGCATCTGGATCACAAGGTCCGCATCTCCCTCCAGCTCATCGACCATGACGACAAGCGGCTGCGGACCTATCAGGAAATCCGCCATGTCGACGGCTGGCTCGCCGCCACCTCCGAAATCCTGTCCCTGCATGTCGATATGTCCGGGCCGAAGGTCGCACCCTTCCCCGCCGATGTGCTTGCCAAGGTCGAAGCGATGCGCGCCGCCCATTCCGCACTGCCGATGCCGGAGCGCGCCGGCCGTTCGATCGGGATTAAGCGCAAATAGGGCGACGACCGGACCTCAAAGCCACACCGGCAATCCAAAATCGCAGAACCCTTCAAATCGGCAGGCAGCAGTGCTTGAAGCGACTCGGCGCCCGCGTTAACCTTACCGAGGTTTTAACGGGAACAAGCCAATTGAGCCGTTGCGCGACTCAGCGGGTCGGTCGAAAACGATCCGCATCGAGGTAGCGACACGGGCGGCGGGGCGAAGCCGGTTCGAGGAACGTGCATGAAAACCGACATCAAGGTCGAGGTGGACAGGCTGGCCGCCGATCCGCGCATCACCGACTATGATTTCTGGCGTTCCCTCAAGAACGTCAACAACGAGATCTTCCACATCGCCAACAGCAACGAGCCGATCCCGTTCGACATGATCCGCTGGCGCGCCATCCTGAAGCAGGCGCGCATGAAGCGCGGCCACGCATAAAACCCTCGAACCGACAATCTCCTACACCTAGCCTGGCCCCTTAAGCTTGGCGTTGATGGCCCCCAGGGCCGAGCGCGCCACCACCGGCGACGACTGGATGATGGCGGTGTTGGTCATCGCATAGGGAATGATCCGGTCGATCACCCGCTCGAGTTCAGCCACCGAGCCGACATGCGCCAGCGCAATGAAACAGTCCTCGCCGGTCACCCGGTCGCATTGCGCGATCTCCGGCAGCTCGCGGATGATTTCGGCCACGACAGCCAATTGCCCCGGCACCGGCCGGATGCGCAGCCATGCCGACAGCGGCAGGCCAAGCGCGGCGGGGTTGATCCTGACCGAATAGGCCTCGATGACGCCGCTTTCCTGCAGCCGCTTGATGCGCTCGGCCACGCTCGGCGCCGACAGGCAGACCGAGCGCGCAAGCTCCGCCGTGCTGGTGCGCGCGTCCTTTTCCAGCAGGCGCAGGATCTTCATGTCCGCGGCGTCGAGGTCAGCGCTTTCAGTTCGAAGGCGTTTCATCGAAAACTCCTTTCTTCCGGGAGAAAGATAGCTGAATGAGCTGATTGTTACCCATATAAACAGGCAAATCCGCCTGCGATACTGATCCGATGGATGATCAAACGCAAGCGCTCGTGGCGACCCCTGCCCTCGGCAACTCCAGCCTCGGCAGGCTGACGGAAAAACTGCCGCCGCATGTCTGGTTCGGCGTCAGCGCCGTCTTCCACTATCTCGGCCCGGCCTTCGCCGTGCTGCTCTTCCCGCATGTCGGCGTGCTCGGCATGGCATGGCTGCGCATCGCCACCGCCGCGCTGATCTTCGCACCGCTGACCCGTCCATGGCGAACGTTCGCCCGCGCCGATCGCTCGACGCGGCTGCTGTTGCTGGCCTTCGGCGCCTGCCTGGCGGTGATGAACTGTTCGTTCTACCTGGCGCTCGACCGCCTGCCGATCTCGCTGGTGGCGGCGATCGAATTCGTCGGCACCATCGGCGTTGCGGTGATCGGACTCAGGAGCCCGCGCAATCTCGCCGCCCTTGCCGTCGCCGTCACCGGCACCTTGCTGCTCATCGACGTCAAATGGTCCGATGATCCCGTCGGGCTGTTCTGGGCTTTCCTCAACGGCGCGCTGTTCGTCGGCTACATCGTGCTCGGCCACCGCATCGCCGCTTCAGGTGCCGGCGGTGGCATCGCAAGCCTTGGTGCCGCCATGGCCATCGCCTTCATCGTCGTGCTGCCGATCGGCCTCACCGACGCCCTGCCCGCCTTTTTCTCACCATTGCTGTTGCTCGCCGCCATCGGCGTCGGCATCTGCTCTTCGGTCATTCCTTACATCTGCGACCAGCTCGCAATGTCGCGGCTGCCGCGCGCGAGCTTTGCGCTGATGCTGTCGCTGCTGCCGGTCACCGCAACGCTGATCGGCGTCATCGTGCTGCATCAGATTCCGAGTTTTACCGATTGCCTCGGCATTGCGCAGGTGGTCGCCGGCGTCGCCTTCCACAAGCCGGCGCGCTGAAACAACCGGCGCCGCGGATCGGCTACGCCAGCTTCTCCTTCAAGAAAGCGATCGTTCTGCCCCAGGCGAGGTCCGCCGCCTTCTTGTCGTAGCGCGCTGCGGACGTATCGTTGTTGAAGGCGTGGTTGGCGCCTTCATAGACATAGACCGTGTATTCGACATGCGCCGCGTCGAGCTCCTTCTTGAAGGCGTCGATGCCGGCATTGGTGCGCTCATCCAGCCCGGCATAGTGCAGCAGCAATGCGGCCTTGATATCAGGCACGTCGGCGGCCTTCGGCTGCATGCCATAATAGGCAACGCCGGCACTGAGATCGGGCGCGTTGACGGCAAGCGTGTTGACCGTGCCGCCACCCCAGCAGAAGCCGACGGCGCCGACCTTGCCGTTGCCGTCCTTGTCAGCCTTGAGGAAAGCGACGGTCGCTATACCGTTGGCGATGGTCTGCGCCGGCTCCAGCTTGGCGAACATATCGCGCGCCTTGTCTTCATCGTCAGGCGTGCCGCCGAGCGGCGACAGGAAATCCGGCGCCAGCGCCACGAACCCTTCCAGCGCCACGCGTCGCGCCACGTCGCGGATATGCGGGTTGAGACCCCTGTTTTCATGCACGACGATGACCGTGCCGAGCTTGCCCGCCTGGTTCGCCGGCTTGACCAGATAGCCCTTCATCTCGCCTCCGCTGCCGGCATATGTGATGTCCTCGCCCTTCAAGCGTGGGTCGTTGTCGGCGACGATTGCCGCTTGCGCGGAATTTGCCGCCAAAAGCGGCGCGATCACGGCCGCCGCCGCACCCGATCCGGCAAGCCGGGTCAGTTGCTCCATGAACCGGCGGCGATCGAGCGTCAGATGCGTGTACTCGTCATAGGCATCGATCATCGCCTGGGTGATGGCAGGCCTGGTATTGGCGTCGGGTTTCGTCATCGATGTGCTCCTCGGCTTCGGAAAGTCTCGTTGCGGCGCAAGATAGGGTCGAGGCTTGCATGGTCCAGTCACGGTTGGGTGACGGTGCCCGCCTGGCAGGCCACAACGAGCGCATCCCCAGCAATATTAGTCGACCCCCATAAATCTATGGACCGGCGCGGCGATATCCCTAGGATGCCTGATGGGTTTGGGGGAAATTGCATGCTGCCATATAGGTTGGGCAGGCGCCGGTCGCTTGGCTTCATAGCTCGGTTTCTCGCCGATCCGTTGGTCGCCGTGCGCGATGCGCACCGCGAGCATGGCCCCTTTCTGCGGATCGACTACCCGCACTCCACCCGCGCCAATCCAAAGCGGCTTTTCGTGACTGCCGATACCGGGCTATGCAGGACCTTGTTGTCCGGGACTGAAACCTGGGTCAACGTCCAGATCAACATGGCCGGCAGGAAGAACCATGCTTCTTCGCGCCTCGTCTATGGCATGACGCGACTGCGCGGCCAGCGTCACGAACACTACCGCAAGATGTTCCTGCCGCCGCTCAAACGGTCCCCGGTGCTCGCCATGGCGCCCAAGATGGCGTCGATCGCGGAATCGCTTGTTGACGGTTGGCCGGTCGGTGTCCCCTTGCCGCTGACAAAGATCAGCGCCCAGATGGCAAAGCATCTCGCCATCGGGCTGTTGTTCGGTGACGATTCCGCCCGGGGATTGCCGGTCGCCGACATGATCGGCAGCCTGATGAGCGCAAGCTGGATCGTACCCGGCCCGGCCTATGTGCGCTGGATCCTCGAAGCGCCGAAACTCGAACACGCCATCCTCACCTGGGCAGCGGAAAAGCGGGGCAACCCGGATGCCCAGGATATTCTGGCTCTGCTGGCCAATAATCTCGACGAGGCCGGCAATCCGCCGAGCCCCCAATTGATCGGCGGCATCATCAGCTTCTTCTTTGGCGCGGCATACGACACCTGCCTCAACGCGCTCTCCTGGGCCACGATCCTGCTGACCCAGCACCCCGCCATCATGGCCCGCCTGGCCGCCGAACTCGATGTCGCGCTGGATGGCGGACTTGTGACAATGGGCGCTCTCGACCAGGTGCCGCTGCTCGAACATGCGGTCAGGGAAGCCATGCGGCTGTTCCCGCCGGTGCCGCTGCTGATGCGCAAGGCAGCAGGAAAAACCACGCTCGGCGGCGAGGACATAAAGCGCGGTGAAAGGGTCCTCATCGGCGGCATGCTGATCAACCGTGACCCCTCGCTCTACCCGGAACCGGATCGCTTCAACCCCGACCGTTGGGAGAACCTGAAGCCGTCGCCATTCCAGTATCTTGTGTTCGGCGCTGGCGGCCATATGTGCCCCGGCACGACATTCGGCTATCAGATGATGCGCATAGCGCTGGCGACCATCCTCTCGAAGCGTGCGGTCGAGCTGCCGGCCGGCTCGACCATCGGCCATCGCCTTGCCGTGACGCATCGGCCTCATGGCAAGGTCGAGATCATCTTGCGCCCGCGCGGCGACCTTGTTCGCCAGGCCCGCGCCAACGGGCGTTTCCGCGATC
Organism: Mesorhizobium loti; assembly: GCA_014189435.1. Taxonomy (NCBI): domain Bacteria; kingdom Pseudomonadati; phylum Pseudomonadota; class Alphaproteobacteria; order Hyphomicrobiales; family Phyllobacteriaceae; genus Mesorhizobium; species Mesorhizobium loti. The sequence continues at coordinate 1,721,906 of CP050293.1, read as the reverse complement.
TCGTCGCCCTTCCTGATATGCTCTAAGCATTGTCACTCAAAAGCTGACGGAACGAACGATGCCAAAAGATCGCATGATGGTCCGCATCTACGACCGGGCCATGAAGAGCGGCAAGCAGCGCCGCTACTACGGCGGCAGCGGCTTCTACAATTTCGGCTATTGGGCGACGGGCGCGGCATCGCAGCGCGAGGCGAGCGAAGCGCTGGTCGACACGCTGCTGGCGCGGTTGCCGAAAAAGGACGGCAGCATCCTGGACGTCGCCTGCGGGCTCGGCGCCTCGACCAGGCGCTTGCTGCTCAGCTATCCACCGCAGGCGGTCACCGCCATCAACATCTCCGCTGCTCAAGTCGAGACGGCGCGCCGCAACGCCCCCGGTGCGACGGTGCTCCAGATGGACGCCGTCAAGCTCGCCTTTGCCGACGAAAGCTTCGATGCGGTGATCTGTGTGGAAGCTGCTTTCCATTTTGGCACCCGCGCGGCCTTCCTGGCGGAAGCCTTTCGCGTGCTCAAGCCCGGCGGCGCGCTTGTCCTCTCCGATATCCTGTTTAGAGGGTTCACATCCGGCATCTCCGACCGCATCGGCGTGCCAAAGGCCAACCTCTTTCCGGACATTGCGTCCTACCGGGCGCAGTTCGACGCGTTGGGTTTCAAAGACGTAACCGTCGAGGACGCTACCGATGAATGCCTCGGCGGCTTCCGCCGCAGCCTCGTCGCCTGGCCGGCATCCGAACATCGCAAAGGCGCCATGAGCCTGACCATGAGCCTCAGCAGCACAGCGGTCTGCCGGCTGATTGCGGGCTATTTCGGCGCCATCACCAAGGCCTATCTCCTGGTTTCGGCACGAAAGCCGTGACGCGGAAGAACCGGCTGCATCACATTTTGGTCATTTTCGACAATCTTGATGCAGTTGCCACAATATAAGGGGAAGCTGCATAAGGGGAAGCTGCCGGTGGCGGTCTCGTCCCTGCCTCGTGGTTGCGCTTATTCTGACCAAGAAGGAACAACACCCATGACCTTCTCCACCCCGATCCTCGTATCGGCTTTCGTGCTCGCCGCTGCAGCCCTGCTGGCACTGCGCTCGGCCGCTTCCACCAGCCGATCGATGGTCAAGGTGCGCAACAACCAACGCCAGCCTGCAAACACGAAAAATCGGGGTTGAGGTGAGACCATGAACGTCCAGGACATCGTCAACACCGTCTCGCAGAAAGCGGGCCTCGACCAGGCGACGACAGAGAAAGTCGTCGGCACCATTTTCTCGGTGCTTGAGCACGAGGCTGAAGGCACCAGCGCTTCGGCTTTCTTCGCCAAGATCCCCGGCGCTGACGACCTCGCCCACCAATATGACGTCATGGCCGCCGCTCCGGCCGGCGGCGGTGGCGGCTTCCTGTCATCGCTGCAGGGCGCGCTTGGCGGCGTGCTTGGCGAGAAGGCCGGCGCGCTGATCAACGGCCTCGCCGCGCTCAAGGCATCCGGTCTCGATATGGCGCAAATCCAGAAGGCCGGCGAAACGCTGGTCCAGCAGGCCGAAGCCGCCGCCGGCCCTGACCTCACCAACAAGGTGCTCGGCTCGGTGCCCAGCCTGAAGAGCCATCTGGGGCTTGGCTGATAAGGGAGGGCCAGCCGATCGTTGGAAACATCAACGTCGGCGCCGCCCCTCATCTGCCTGCCGGCATCTTCTCCTCGTATAGTGACGGGGAGAAGGAGCAGTTTCAGCCCTGGCACTATTCCTGCAACGTCGGCGATTGGCGAAACGATAGCCAAGGCGTCTTTCTCCCCGTCATTATACGGGGAGAAATGCCCGGCAGGGCAATGAGGGGCGGCGCCACCGTTGCCGGGATCGCATATCCGCCAGGCCGCTCATCCAAGCAGAACGCCTTCCCCTACTTCGGCAGCGCATAGGCCATCACATAATCCCCCGGCTTGGTGCCGACCGAGCCGTGACCGCCGGCGACGATGACCACGAACTGGCGGCCGTCGGCGACCGTATAGGTCATCGGCGTCGATTGCCCGCCGGCCGGCAGCCGCGCCTGCCACAGCTGCTTGCCCGATGTCAGCTCATAGGCGCGCAGATAGTCATCGACCGCCGCGCCCAGGAAGGCGACGCCGCCGGCGGTGATCATCGGCCCACCGATGCCCGGCACCCCGACCTTCAGCGGCAGCGGCAGCGGCGTCATGTCGTAGACGGTGCCGTTGCGATGCTTGTAGGCGATCTTGCCGGTCCTCAGATCCACACCCGCGACATAGCCCCAGGGCGGCGCCTGGCAAGGAATGCCGAGCGGCGACAGGAACGGCCCCATCACCACGGCATAGGGGGCGCCCTCGTTGCGGTTCAGTCCCTGCTCGCTGCCGCGACCCTCGTCCGGCGGTGGCACCTGGTCGCGCGGAATGAGCTGCGACTTGAAGGCCAGATAGGTCGGCATGCCGAACAGCACCTGCCGGACCGGGTCGACAGCGACGCCACCCCAGTTGAAAGTACCGAAATTGCCGGGATAGATCAGCGAGCCCTGGACGGAAGGGGGCGTATAGCGGCCCTCATAACGCAGGCCCTGGAATTCGATCCGGCAAGCCAACTGGTCGAACATGGTGAGGCCCCACATGTCGGCGCCGGTGAGCGGCTTCGGCATGAAGGTGAGATCGGAGACCGGCTGCGTCGGCGATGTGTGATCGCCTTCGATGGCGCCGCCGGGCGCCGGCACTTCCGTGACCGCGATGACCGGCTCGCCGGTGCGCCGGTCGAGAACATAAAGGTCGCCCTGCTTGGTCGGCCCGACCAGTGCCGGCACCACCGTGCCGTCGGCCTTGGTGATGTCGATCAGGCTCGGCTGCGCCGGTACGTCCATGTCCCAGAGGTCGTGGTGCACGGTCTGCCGCACCCAGCGCAATTGCCCGGTGTTGAGGTCGAGCGCGGTGATCGACGACGAGAACTTCTCGACATTGGCGCTGCGCCCGGCGCCGAGCTGGTCCGGCGTCTGGTTGCCGAGCGGCACGTAGAGCAGGCCGAGCTTCTCGTCGGCACTCGGCGTCGACCACATGTTGGGCGAGTTGGCGGTGTAGGTCTGGCCGGCCGGTAGCGGCGTCGTCTGGTCCGGATTGCCGGAATCCCAGTTCCACACCAGCGCGCCGGTGGCAGCGTCGTAGGCGCGGATGACGCCGGACGGCTCCTGCGTCGAATAATTGTCGTTGACCGCGCCGCCGACGATGATCTTGCTGCCTGATATCAGCGGCGCCGAGGTCGAGTAATAATAGCCCGACTTCGGATAGGGCATGTTGGTCAGAAGGTTCAGCGTGCCGCCTTCGGCGAAAGCCGGACAGATCTGCCCGTTGGCGGCGTCGAGCGCGATCAGCCGCGCATCCGAGGTCGGCAGGTAGACACGGGTCGCGCAGGGCTGGCCGGCGGTTATCGCCGCATCGGCGTAATAGGACACGCCGCGGCAGGTCTGGTGCTGGCGATCCTTGTCGAGCTTGATCTTGGGATCGTAGCGCCATTTCTCCTTGCCGCTCGCGGCATCGATGGCGATGGCGAAATTGTGCGGCGTGCAGATGTAGAGCGTGTCGCCGATTTTCAGTGGCGTCACCTGATAGGTGGTCTCGCCGATGTCGTCGGGACCCTTCACGTCGCCGGTGCGGTAGGTCCAGGCCGGCTGCAGCTTGGCGACATTGTCCGGCGTGATCTGGTCGAGCGGTGAATAGCGCTGGCCGAACTGCGTGCGCCCGTAATAGTGCCACTCGCCGGCCGGCACATCGTTACCGAGATTGGCGCTGGGGATCACCTTGTCGGTGTCGAGTTCTCCAGCGATGTCCTTCGGATCGGCTGTCATCGAATAACCGGCGACGGCAAGCGATGCCAGCACGGCAAGGATAAGCGGCGCGCGCGCATCAGGGCCGGCAAGACCCCGCCTCGCCCATGGCGTCAGCAGCCACAGCGCCACCAGCACGATGATGCCGCCGCGGGGGCCAAGTTCCCACCAGTCGAAGCCGGTTTCCCAGACCGCCCAGGCAAGCGTGCCGAGCACGATCGCCGCGTAGAGCCACAGCGCGGTCGATCTGCGCCGGTAGAGCAGCCAGGCAGCGATCAGGAAGGCGAGACCGACAATGATGTAATACCAGCTGCCGCCCAGCGAAGCCAAGCGGATGCCACCGCCGCCAAGCGCCAGACCGATGAGCAAGAGAATGAGGGAGGTGATGGTGACAGCCAAGATGATACTCCTTCGACTGTTGCGCGCTCGCACGCGCGGCCACGGGCAACCCGGCGTAACCTTCCTGCCCTGGACACAACTTTCTCCTGACCGCCGCGCCTGTCAAGTTGGCCACACGCCAAGGTGGCAATCCACCTTGCCTGTATCAGGGTTTTCCAGCAGTCTGCGTTGGATCATCTCGCCTCTGGAGCAAGCAAAATGACGTCATTCGTTGCGCCGCTGACGCGATTGGTTCTTGCGCTCTGCTGCCTTGTCTCTCTTTCCGTAGCCGCGCCGGCGCAGACGCTTCATGAGATCAACAAGGCGAACGGCTTTCACGAGATGCTGACGGGCATAGGCCCGGGTTTCAGCGCGGCCGTGAAATCGGCACCGGAAACGCCGCCGCAAAAGGTCCAGGACGCGCTTGCGGAGGCCATGGAAGGTGCGTTTGACGCAAACAAGATGGAGGCGGCCATCGAATCGCGAATGGCCGACAAGCTGACCGCCAAGGATCTGTCCGACCTGAGCTCTTTCTACGCTTCGCCGCTGGGCAAACAGGTCACGACGCTGGAAATCCAGGCCTCCACCCAGGAAGAGAGGGAACGCAAGAAGATCGAAGGCCCGAAAATCCTCGGCGAGCTTCAGTCCAGGGATCCGGCCCGGCTCGAGCTGTACAAGAAGATCGCGGATGATCTCAGCGCTGTCGACACCGGCGAAGCCGTCGCCTTGAACATGGGCTATGCGATGCTTTCCGAAATGCTGGGAGCGGCCGGAAAGGCCCTGCCCGACGACCAGATCATGGCCTTGCTGCGTCAGCGGTCCGAAGGGCTTCGCCGAGACATCGAAAAGGACGTCATGGACTCCGTAGCCTACATTTACCGGGATCTGCCGCTTGAGGAGCTCAAACTTTACGAGGCTTTCCTGGCGTCGCCCGCCGGCAGCCGCTATTACGACCAGATGCAGGTCGCCCTCGGTGCCGTGATGACCGACGAGGCACGCTCGTTCGGGCATCGGTTTTTCGTCGCCCTCGGCTACCGCAAGGCCTGAACGGCGATATCAGGCACTTTACCGGAACAAAACGTAGACACTTCTGGTCTTTCGCTCCCGAATCACTACATTCGGGGCGATGTCCGGCTTTTCCGAAGACATGCCCTTTTTCGACGAACCCAACGCGCGGCCCTCGGCCCCGTCGGGCATTGCCGCGCGCGCCATGGCAGCCCGCAGCGGCCACAACAACGCGCCCGACTATCTCAAGGGTCTCAACCCGGAACAGCGGCTGGCTGTTGAAACAACGGAAGGCCCGGTTCTGGTGCTGGCCGGCGCCGGCACCGGCAAGACCCGCGTGCTCACCACCCGCATCGCCCACATCCTCGCCACCGGCAAGGCCTTCCCGTCGCAGATCCTGGCCGTCACCTTCACCAACAAGGCCGCGCGCGAGATGAAGATCCGCATCGGCGTCCTGATCGGCGAAGGCAATGTCGAGGGCATGCCCTGGCTCGGCACCTTCCACTCGATCGGCGTCAAGCTGCTTCGCCGCCATGCCGAACTTGCCGGCTTGAGATCCGATTTCACCATCCTCGACACCGACGACGTCGTGCGGCTGATCAAGCAGCTGATCCAGGCCGAGGGTCTGGACGACAAGCGCTGGCCGGCCAAGCAGTTCGCCCAGATGATCGACGGCTGGAAGAACAAGGGGCAAGGTCCGGCCGACATCGCCGAGGGCGACGCGCGCGCCTTCGCCAACGGCAAGGGCCGCGAACTCTACAAGGCCTATCAGGAGCGGCTGAAGACGCTGAACGCCTGCGATTTCGGCGACCTTCTGTGCCATCCGATCCGCATCTTCCGCGCCAACCCGGACGTGCTGAAGGAATACCACAAGCGCTTCAAATACATCCTCGTCGACGAGTACCAGGACACCAACACCGCCCAGTACATGTGGCTGCGGCTTTTGGCGCAGTGGCCCGAAGGCAAGCCGATCTCCCCCCAAGTGGGGGAGATGTCCGGCAGGACAGAGGGGGGCGCCTCGCGCGACAGGTCCGCTGTTAATATATGCTGTGTCGGCGACGACGATCAATCCATCTATGGCTGGCGCGGCGCCGAGATCGACAACATCTTGCGCTTCGACAAGGATTTTCCCGGCGCCACCATCATCCGGCTGGAGCGCAACTACCGCTCGACCGCGCATATCCTTGGCGCCGCCTCCCACCTCATCGCCCACAATGAGGGCCGCTTCGGCAAGACGCTGTTCACCGACCGCGACGAGCCGGAGGACGGCAAGGTGCATGTCCACGCCGCCTGGGATTCCGAGGAGGAGGCCCGCGCCGTCGGCGAGACCATCGAGACCTACCAGCGGCAAAAGCACAATCTCAACGACATGGCGATCCTGGTCCGCGCCTCCTTCCAGATGCGCGAGTTCGAGGACCGTTTCGTCACGCTCGGCCTCAATTACCGCGTCATCGGCGGCCCGCGCTTCTACGAGCGCATGGAAATCCGCGATGCGCTGGCCTTTTTCCGCGTCGTCGCGCAAGGCGCCGACGACCTCGCCTTCGAGCGCATCGTCAATGTGCCCAAGCGCGGCCTTGGTGAAGCCACCATCCGCCAGATCCACGACACCGCGCGTGCGATGCGCATCCCGATGCTGGAAGCCGCCGCCAAGCTCGCCGAAAGCGACGAACTGAAGCCTAAGCCGCGCGCGGCCTTGCGCGAAGTGTCGGCGAATTTCGAGCGCTGGCAAAAGGCGCTGGAAACCACGCCGCACACCGAACTCGCCGAGACCATCTTGGAAGAGAGCGGCTACACCGACATGTGGAAGAACGACCGCTCGGTCGAAGCGCCCGGCCGGCTGGAGAACCTGAAAGAGCTGATCCGCTCGATGGAGGAGTACGAATCGCTGCGCTCCTTCCTCGAACATGTCGCACTCGTCATGGATGCCGAGCAGAATGCCACGCTCGACGCCGTCAACATCATGACGCTGCATTCGGCGAAAGGCCTCGAATTCGAGACCGTCTTCCTGCCCGGCTGGGAGGAAGGCCTGTTCCCGCATCAGCGCGCGCTGGATGAAGGCGGCCGCTCCGGGCTGGAGGAAGAGCGGCGGCTCGCCTATGTCGGCCTGACCCGCGCCAAGAAGAACCTGCATCTGTGGTTCGTCTCCAACCGCCGCATCCATGGCCTGTGGCAGTCGACCATCCCGTCGCGCTTTCTCGACGAGTTGCCGGAAGCCCATGTCGAGGTCGCCGAAAGCGGCAACTCCTATGGCGGCTACGGCAATTCCTATGGCGGCGGTTCTTTTGCCTCCGGCCGCGGCGGCCAGGGCGCAGGACGGCAGAACCCCTATGGCGCCTCGCGCTTCGACACTGTCGGCGCCGACACCGAAAAGTCAGGCGCCTTCTCCAACACCTATGCGACGCCGGGCTGGCAGCGCGCGCAGGCCAACCGCACCGAGGCCACCGACCGCAACTGGGGCTCGCGCTCCGGCCATCAGGTCGAACGCATCGGCTATGGCGAGACGGATTCCGGCTACGGCGCCGGCCGCACCTCGGTCAAAGGCCGCACCATCGACGGCGAACTGGTCGCCAAATCCGTCGCCGACAAGCCGTCAGCCTTCAGCGTCGGCGACCGCGTCTTCCACCAGAAATTCGGCAACGGCAACATATCGGCCATCGAAGGCAACAAGCTGACCATCGACTTCGACAAGGCCGGCCAGAAGCGTGTGCTGGACGGGTTTGTCGCGGCGGTTTAACGCCCACTTGCCCCTTCGTCCTACAAGCGACCACTCTCTGGCGGAAGCCCCCCACCTTCGTCATCCACGGGCGGAGCAGGAGCGAAGCTCCGTCGCGGAGACCCGAGGATCCATGCCGCGACCTTGACCAAGGAATGCAGCGGAGCAAAACTCTGCACCGTAGCGACGCTTTGAAGTCGCGGCATGGATCCTCGGGTCTGCGCCGCGTCGCTACGCTCCTTGCTTCGCCCGTGGATGACGAAGCGATGGGCGTCTGCGCCGATCGTCAAGAAACAGCCCTCACCTATACCGCGCCTGGTTCCACTTGTGCCCCAGCAGCGACAGGATGATGATCAGGCCGTTGAAGAACTGCACGTAGAAGCCGCTCAATCCCGCCGCCACGACGCCGGTCTGGATGAACGACACGGTGACCGCGCCGATCGCTCCACCAACCACGGTGCCGATGCCGCCCCAGGTGGGCGTGCCGCCGACGAACACCGAGGCCAGCACCGGCAGGAGATAGCCGTCGCCGGCGGTCGGCCACCAGGTGAAGTTGATCATCACCGAAAAGGTGCCGGCGATCGCCGCCCCGATGCCGACGAAGACGAACACTTTCACCCGCACGCGCTTGACGTCGATGCCCATCTGCTGGGCGCTGTCGGGATTGTCGCCGACCACCCTGACCTGCGCGCCGAAGCGGTGGCGGTTGTAGAGCATCGCCGACAGCACGACGAAGCCGATGGCCCAGAAGATCTGCACCGGAATGCCCAGGAACTGGCTGGAGAAGATCGTGTAGGCCCAGCTGTCGCTGAGGCCGGTCAGCGCCATCGACTTGCCTTCGTTGATGATCTGGATCAGGCCGCGCAGCAGGAAATTCATGCCGAGCGTCGCGATCAGCGACGACAGTCCGCCATAGACGACCAGCGAGCCTACCAGGAAGCCGAGCAGCATGCCGGTGATCAGCGCCGCGACGATGCCGAGGAACGGATCGTAGCCGGCCTGCACGACCAGCGCGAACACCCAGGAGGCAAAACCCATCGTCGCCGGAAACGACAGGTCGATCTCGCCGCAGGTAACGACGAAGACCAGCGGCACCACCACGAACAGCGCCACCGGCAGCGTCGTCAGCACCGAACGGTAGAGGTACCAGGTGGTGAAGACGGTCGGGTTGGCGACCATGAACACCGCCATCATGACGATGAACACGCCGAGCGTGCCGAGCGAAGCGCGGTTGTCTAGGATGAAGCCGCGCATCCAGTGGTCGGATGGGTGCTTCCACTCCTTCTGGGGACCGGGGCGAGGAAGGCCGGCAACCGGCTCGTGCAGATCGGGCTCCATGGTCTTGCTCATCGTGCTCTCTGCTCCGCGTCGCCTGCATCGTGCAGTCCGGCCAATCCGCCCGGATGCGCGACCTCTTCCATGAAATTGATGAGTTCTTCCGCCGTTTTGACCTGGCTGCGGTCGGTCGTGAGCGCGACCTTGCCACGGTCCAGCACCACGAAGCGGTCAGCGATATCGAAGACATGATGGATGTTGTGGCCGATAAACAGGATCGAGCGGCCGCTCGCCCGCACCTGGCGCACGAAGTGGAAGACCTTGGCGGTTTCGGTCAGCGACAGCGCCGTCGTCGGCTCGTCGAGGACGATCAGCTCCGCCTGCTTGTAGATGGCGCGGGCGATCGCCACACCCTGGCGTTCGCCGCCCGACAGCTGGCCGACGATCGACTGCGGCGTGAACACCTTCGAGGTGAAGCCGATCTCGCGCATCAGCCGGCTCGCCTCCTCGATCTCCTTGTTGACCTTGATCCAGCCGAGAAAGCCGGTGAGCTCGCGGCCCATGAAGATGTTGCGCACGATCGTCTGCTGCACGGCCAGCGCCCGGTCCTGGAACACCGTCTCGATGCCGGCCTCGCGCGAGCGCGCCGCGCTCCACCCGGTCACCGCCTTGCCGCGCACCAGGATCTCGCCGCTCGTCGGCTTGACCACGCCCGACAGGATCTTGATCAGGGTCGACTTGCCGGCGCCATTGTCGCCGATCAGGCCGACCACCTCGCCGCGGTCGACGCTGAGATTGACCCCGCCCAGTGCATAAACCTGGCCATAGGATTTGCTGATGTCGCGCAGTTCGATAAGGCGTTCGGCCATCGGATCCTCGCTTGATTGTCGCCAGCGGTCCCGCCGGCCGGGGCCTGATCCCGGCCGACGGCTTGGGAGGTCAGCGCAGCGCCTGCTTGGCAAGCTCTGCGACGATCTCGTAATTCTGCGGCGTGACGAAACCGGCGCCGGTGTCGACATTCATCGGCGCCAGCCCCAGCACCACCTGCTGGCAGAGGCTGAGGATCGGCAGATAGCCCTGCAGGAATGGCTGCTGGTCGGCGGTCAGCTGCACCCAGCCGCCCTTGAAACCCTCGACGATCTGCGGGCTGGTGTCGAAGCCGAAGTTGAAGATCTCGCCGGGCTTCCGCCCCGCCGCCTGCATGTAGGTCGGCACGTTGCCGAGCATCTGGCCACCGGGATAGCCGACCGCCTTGACACCGGGATTGTTGAGCAGTGCTGCGGTGATCACCGGAATCGCGAGGTTCGGATCGGCTGCCCATTCGGGCACCGAATTGATTTGAATGACGTCGATGCCGGCCTCCTTCAGAGCGGCGACTGTCCCACGCTCGCGTGCGCCGCGACTTTCGTTGTCGAACGGACCGATCATGATCGCCTTGTCGCCGCTCTTCAGCTTGGCCAGCTTGAACGCCTCGGCGCCGAGCGCGCGGCCCTGCGGCTCCTGCTGGGCGCCGACATAGCCGCCGCCGAACGCCGCCGTCACCGTCGGCAACGGCACGTTCTGGTACATCATCTTGATGCCGTCCTTATGCGCCTGTTCGGCCAGCGGCATGATCGACGCGTCGCCCGGATGACCCATCATGGCGATGCCGTTAGGCTTGACCGCGACCGCCTCACGCAATTGCTGCACCATCTTTTCGATGTCCCAGCCCGAGAAGATGTAGTCGACCTTAGGCCCGAGATCGGCCGCCGCCTGCTTGGCGCCATTATAGACGATGGTACCGAAGGCGTCGCCCTCGGCGCCGCCGACGAAGAAGCGGATGTGGACGTCCTTGCACCATTGGGCGTCGAGCGCCTGTGCGGGCAAGGTGGAGATTGCAGCGGCAAGCGCCGTGGCAGCGGCCACGACGGTCGAGCGCAGAAGTGTCGTTCTGATCGCGATGCTCATGCACGTTCCTCCCATTGTTTCCCTCGTCAGCCGAGGGGCTTTCTGTCGATTACTTCGGCAGTACCACTTGACGGCCGGCTCCTCCCGCCGGCCGATCCTCACACCGGGTTGGGCAGATAGGCCGCTCCTCCCCGGCATAGCTTGAGATACTCGAGCGCGCGCACCTGTCCGGTGATTTCGAGATCGCCGCGATAGACCGGATCGTGCCAGCCTTCGATGTCGATGGCGCCCTTGTACCCGGCCAGCCGCAATTCGCTGATCACCCGCGTCCAGTCGCTGTCGCCGAAGCCGGGCGTGCGCATTTGCACGAAGGGCAAACTGCCGAACACGCCATGCTCGCGGATGACGTCCCAGCGCACCGTCGCGTCCTTGCCGTGGACGTGGAAGATGCGCGGCGCCCATTTGCGGATCTGCGGCATCGGGTCGATGAGATAGACGAGCTGGTGGCAGGGCTCCCATTCCAGCCCGAGATTGTCGTCGGGCACTTCGTTGAACATCAGCTCCCAGGCGTCGGGATTGTGGGCGATGTTCCAGTCTCCGGCCGCCCAGTTGCCGTCCATCGCGCAATTCTCGAAGGCGATCCGCACGCCCTTGTCGGCGGCGCGCTTTGCCAGGGGCGCCCACACTTCGCGAAAGCGCGGCAGGCTGTCGGTCAGCTTCTTGCCGCGCAGGCGGCCGGTGAAGCCGCTGACCATCGAAGCGCCGAACAGATGCGCGTTGTCGATCACTGTTTCCCAGGCCTTGAGCACGCCGCGATCGACCTCGCCATCCTCCAGCGGATTGCCGAACACGCCGAGCGAGGACACGGTGACGTCGGCATCGCCGATCGCCTCGCGGATATCACCGGCCAGCCGTGGCAAATCCTTGCCGCCCAGCGTCTGCCAGAAGAAGGGCTGGATGCTCTCGAAGCCGAGCGGCAGGATCTGTTTGATGTAGGCCGCCGGGTCGTCGAGATTGGCCCGCACCATGGTGCCGATCCGGATGTCGAGAAGCGGGTTTGGCATCATTGTGCGTCCTCTGCGATCGCCACGCGGCGTCCGGTTTCGGCGCTTTCGATAGCGCCAAAAACCATGGCCAGGCTCTTGATGTTGTCGCTCCCACGCGTTTCCGGCTCGGTGCCGGTCTCGATGGCGTGGATGAAATCCCTGATGATGCCGAGATGGCCGCCGATGCTGTCGGATGCGTCGAGCAGCGGCACCTCGATCGTCTGCGTTTTGTCGAAAATCCCGTCGCGGCCCGGCACAACCACTTCTGCCTTCAACGCATCATTGCCGTCCCAGGTCAGGCTGCCGCGCTCGGCGACGATGCGCCAGCTACCTTCCCAGCTGGTGCGGAAGCCGTCGGCGCACCAGGAGCCGGCATAGGTAAAAACCTTGCCGCCGCCGAGGTCGAAGACGGCGCTGGCCGACGATCCCTGTCGGTACCAGGAATTGGCCGGCTCCCATTCCTGGCAATAGACGCCGGACGGCTCGCCGGCGACCATGTAGCGGGCGGCGTCGAATGTGTGGATCGCCATGTCGAGCAGCAGGACATGGGCCATCTCCTCGCGAAAACCGCCGAAATGCGGCGCTACGAAGAAGTCGGCATGGATGCTGGTCGGCGCACCGATGGCGCCGGACGCGAGAAAGCGCCTGATCCGCCTGACATTGGCGACATAGCGGCGGTTCTGGACGACGGCATGAATGCGTCCGGCGCGGCGGGCAGCCTCGACGATGGCACGCGCATTCTCCCGACTGTCGGCGAGCGGCTTTTCCGTCAGCAAATGGCAATTGTGGGCAAAGGCGGAAAGCGCAACCGCGCGCCGGGCGGCGGGAACCACCACATCGAACACCGCTTGCGGTTTGGTCTGGTCGAGCACGGCGTCGAGACTGGTGCCGATGACGGCATTGGTGAGGTTGTATTCGCGCGCCCTCGCCCGCGCCCTGTCGGCGTCGAGGTCGACAAGGCCGACAATGGCGAGCCCGTCGACTTGCCTCGCGGCATCGAGCCAGGCTTTGCTCATCGCTCCGCAGCCGACCAGGACGGCATTGATCATCCGGCGCTCCTCCTCCGCTCGGTCCCTCCAGACCGATCGTCACGGCGTTGACGGCAGGACCGTAAACGTTTTTCCGTAAACGTTTACGAGAACACACCCGAAGGCGTAGAATGTCAATTGGCCGCTCGCGAAAATCGTCTTCTCACCTTGGCCTGAGCGGCTACCGGTGCTAGCCAAGCAAGGGGGAGAACAGTCACTTGGCGTCCAGCATTCACGACCTTGCCCGTCACCTGAACATTTCGATCGGCACCGTGTCGCGGGCGCTGAACGGTCGCGCCGACGTCAACGCCGACACACGAAAGCGCGTGCTCGAGGCGGCCAGGACGCTCAACTATTCGCCGAACCAGTCGGGCCGCAGTCTGCGGCAAGGCGCCACCCATTCGATCGCGTTCATGCTGCAGCCGCATCCGGGCGACCAGCAATATGGCGAACCGTTCTTCATTCCGTTCCTGATCGGGCTGCAGGCCAGGCTCGCCGAAAGCGGGCTCGACCTCATCGTGGTGATGGGCGCGCCGGGCGACTACCAGCAGGAGCGCCTGCGCCGTGTCGTCGAGACGCGCCGCGCCGATGCGGTGCTGCTGGCCTGGACGCGGCGCGAGGACGAGCGCATCGATTATCTCACCCAGACCGGCTTTCCGTTCGCCACGCTTGGGCGCAGCCGTTCCGGGGCCAAGTCCTACCCTTCCCTCGACCTTGATTTCGAGAAGGCCGGGGCCGACGCGGTCGACCGCCTCGTGGCGCGCGGCCACCGCCGCATCGCCGCTATCCGCCCGTCGCTCGACCTCAACTTCGGCTATCTGTTCCTGGCCGGCTACCGCAAGGCCTTGCGGCGGCACGGCATCGAGGTCGACCCCGAGCTGATCGCGTCCGGCTTCATCAACGAGGCCGGCGGCTACGCGGTGACGCCGCAGGTCATGCGCGCCAAGGACCCGCCGACCGCCATCATCTTCAACAATGACGCGATGGCGCTTGGCGGCTGCAAGGCGCTGGCCGAGATGGGCATCAGGCCGGGTCACGACATGGCGGTGACCGTCATCGTCGACACGCCGCTCTGCCGCTATTTTTCGCCGGCGCTGACCGCCTTCCGCCCAGCGCTGGAGCCGATGGGACAGCGGCTGGCCGAAATGCTGCTGGCCTCGCTTCCCGCCTTCGCAGGCCCGGAGGGTCCACGGATCATCCGCGAAGTCTGGCCGCTGGAACTGGTCGCGCGCGACAGCGATTGACCGAAGCCGCAGGACCAGGCGGATTTATCAAACGCTGAGCCAGGGTGTGTTGAGATTCAGGTCAGGCCGAGCCGAAAATGATGGCTTTCGAGAACCGGAGCGGAGCGGACATTCGGGTCCGTGAGCACCGGAAGCGCAGAAAGCCATCGTTTGCAGGCCCGCCTCACCTGAATATCAACACACCCTAGTCCACCTTCTTCTCGCCCTTCTCGCCGGCCTTGACGATGTCACCCGTGGTGAACAGGATTTCCTTCAGTTCCGCCCGCCAGTCCTTCTTCTGGCGCAGCAGGAATTCGAGATCCATGCCGAAATGCTTGAACTCCTCGCCCTGCGCGTTCTTCATGATGGCGCGCGCCTGCGGGTCCTTTTCCACCGACATGCGCTGTTCGTACCAGCCGATCGCTTCCGCCTCCTCGATCAGCGAGGTGATCATGCGGGCAAAGGTCCGCACCTTCTGCGTCAGCTCTTCAGGCGGTTCGTGATACTGGTCGAATCCCATGTCGTCCTCCGTTGGCCATTCCCATGAATGCCCGGGAATGCCGCCGGTTCCGCATCATCGCTGCAATTCAGCCAGCGCCCTCTCCAGCGGCGCCGATGAAATCTGGATCGGGCCGGAGAACGGCACGTCCATGTCCAGGATCAGGTAGAGCGCCCCGGCGATCAGCGCGGCCGAAACCACGAAGGTCGAAACCGTTATCGCGTTGCGGGGCGCCCTGAAGCCGAAGCTGGCGAAGATCAGCGCCAGCCACGCAACCAGCATGGCGATCAGCGGCCAGGGGATCGCGCCCTCCGACTGCTCGATGAGCACCCAGCGCAATTCAAGAACTTTCTGCAGGCGCTGGCGGGCATCCTGCAAGATGGAGCCGCGCGCCGCGTCCGCCGGCGCCAGCGCGCTCAGCCGGGTGCCGATCTCCGTCAGCAGGCGTTCGGACAGCTGGTTAGCGACAACGGGGGTCTCGCTGGTTCGCGACGAGCCGGCCGCCACCCTCTGCACATAGGCGGTGAGCGGTTCGCGCACCGCGTCGGCTTCAGGGCCATACTGACGCAAGATCCTGTCGAGCAGGATCATCTCCGTCGCATAGGCGTGCACATTGTGGTCGATCGATTCGAAGGTGTTCTTGGCCGAGTTTATCATCAGGCCGAGCACCAGCGAGGTCATGACCCCGAACAGATTGGCGGCCAGCCGGACCACGGTGTTGGTATCGTCGTCGCGATGCCTGGCCGGCAGCCTGGGCCAGATCGCCATGCTGACCAGCGGCGCTGCCACCAGGCACAGGAAGATCACCACTGCAATCAAGGCCTCGCGCATGCCGCACATCTCTGCACGGCATGCGCCGATTGCCAATGACCCCGGCACCGATCACATCGCGAAAGTTGCGGCAGGCGCTTACGCGACTGCCGTGTTTTACGACACCGGCGCCGCTCCGCCCTCTGCCGTGCGCCGCGCGATGAACTCATCCAGCACGCCTGATGTGGCAACAGCCGTCGCCGGAGGCACGAAATCGGCAAGGGCGCGCCTCCAGACCCCGGTGGCGCGCTCGCTTGCCGTCTTCGAGCCGCTTTGCGTCCAATTGCCGAAATTCGACCAGTCGGCCACCAGCGGCTCGTAGAAAGCAGTGCGGTAGCGCGCCATGGTGTGGCCGGCCGAGAAGAAGTGCCCGCCCGGCTGCACCTCGGCGATCGCTTCGAAACCGATCGTATCGGTGTCGCCGGGCGTCGCGGCACAAAGTTCAGCCACCGTCTGCAGCGCCTCGATATCGGTGATCAGTTTCTCGAAGGAGACACTGAGGCCACCCTCAAGCCAGCCGGCGGCATGGATGCACATCGTCGCTCCGGCCAGCACCGAGCCCCACAGCGCGAACTGCGTTTCGTGCGCGGCCTGCGCATCGGAGATGTTGGCCGCGCTGCCGCCGCCGGACCGCCAGGGCAGCCCGGTGAAGCGCGCCAGCTGACCGGCGCCCAGCGTCGCCTTGACATGCTCGGGCGTGCCGAAGGCCGGCGCACCGGATTTCATGTCGACATTGGAGGAGAACGAGCCGTAGACGACCGGCGCACCCGGCCGCACGATCTGCGCTAGCGTCAGCCCGGCCAGCGCCTCGGCATGCTGCAGCGTCAGCGCGCCGGCGACCGTGATCGGCGCCATGGCGCCCGCCAGGCAGAACGGCGTGATGACGGAGACCTGGCCCGCGCGGGCGAAGTCGATGATGCCTTGCGCCATCGGAATGTCGAGCTGGCGCGGCGAGTTGGTGTTGATGACGGTGTAGCAATGCGCGCCCGCCAGAAACTCGTCCTGCGACAGGCCGCGCGCCAGCCGCAGCATCTCGAAGCCGTCCTCGACCTGCGGCGTGCCGCGCGCGAAGATGAACGGAAACTTGTCCGACAGCGTCAGCTGCGCGCGGTTGACGGCGTAGTGGCGGAAGCGGTTGTCGACATCCTGCGGCTCGATGCAGGGTCCCAGCATATGCAGCACGTCGAAATGCTGCACCAGCCGCATCAGATCCTCGAAATCGGCGAGCGTGCCCGGCCGCCGGCCGCGCTCGAGGTCGGTGACGTTGGGCGCCCCGCACCCGGCCAGGAAGGTCATCGAGCCGAGCTCGAGCGTCAGATCGCGGGCGCGCGAACCGGCATAAGCGTGGATCGACTTCGGCGCCGAGGCAAGTGCCGCCGTCACCATGTCGCGGCCGATGCGCACCATGTCGGTGTCAGGGTCGACCAGGGCGCCGGCACGGGCGAAATGCTCGCGCGCCTGCGGCAGCAGCACCTTGATGCCAAGCTCTTCCAGCACCCGCAGTGCCGTGTCGTGGATCGAAGCCACCTGATCATCCGAAAAGATCGGCTGCGGCAGGAACGGGTTCTTCAGCGAATGATAGTTGGGCCGGCGGCTGCTTTCGCTGCCGGCTTCGCCCGTGCGTCCACGCCGGCGTTCGCGCCTTGTGTCCCGTGCCGCGTCATCGACCATCAGAAAATCCTCCTCATTGCCGCATCGCCTTGCCCAGGGGATCGTAGGGCGAGGCCGCGACGACACGCGCCGGCCGCTCCTCACCCACGACATGCACCGAGAGCGCGGTGCCCTCGCCTGCGAAATCGCGGTCGACAAGCGCCAGCGCCAGGCTCTTGCCGACCGTATAGCCATAGCCGCCCGACGTGACGAAGCCGACGCGCCGGCCCTGGTGCCAGACCGGCTCGAAGCCGCTGGCGTCGGCGTCGAGCGCATCGATGTCCAAGGTCACCAGGCATTGGCCGCTGCCCGCCTTCCGCTCCTTCAGCGCCGCTTCGCGGCCGATGAAATCGCCCTTGCCGAAAGCGATGAAGCGGTCGAGGCCGGTCAGGCCGGGCGTATACCCTTGCGTGAATTCGCGCGACCAGATGCCGAAGCTTTTTTCCAGCCGCAATGCGTTGAGCGCATAGTAACCGATTTCGGCAAGGCCGAGATCCTCGCCCGCGGCCAGCAGCGTTTCGCGCAGAGTGGCATGCATGGTCGCGGGGCAACTGATCTCGAAGCCGAGTTCGCCCGCGATCGACAGCCGCGCTACACGTGCCTGCACCATGCCGATGTCGAATGCGCCGCAGGCCATGAATGGCAATGCTGCGCCGGACACGTCCTGATGCGTCGTGCGCTCCAGGATCTTGCGCGCATTCGGCCCGGTCAGCAGGAAGCCGCTCATCGTGTCGGAAAGGTCGGTGACGGTGACGCCCTGCGCTGCATGGGCCTCGAACCAGCGCATGTGGAATTCCCGGAGATAGTAGGAGCCCATCAGCCAGTAGTCGCCGCCGCCCCAGTTGAACACGGTGAGGTCGCCCTTCAGCCGCCCGTCATGGCCGAGCATTGGCGCCAGCCTCGCCTGTCCCGCTTTCGGCAGCTTGCAGGCGAGCAGCCGGTCGAGCCACGCTTCAGCGCCAGGCCCCGAGACCGCATAGCGCGAATAGGCCGAGATATCGACCAGACCAGCGGCACGGCGCACCTGCAGCGCCTCGTCGCCGACGATGTCGAAGGCATTGGAACGGCGCAGCGTCGTGTTCTCGCGAAAACCCATCGGCGCGAAATAGGCGGGGATTTCCAGCCCCCAGGACGCCGTCCATTCGCATCCCGCCGCGCTCATCCCATCATAGGCGCCGGGGCGTTTCAGCGGCCGCCCAGCCGGCAGCCGCTCATTGGGAAAGGTCATGACGAAGCGGCGCGAATAGAACTGGCGCGTCGTCTGCCTGAGATATTCGCGGTTGGCGGCGAAGGCACCGTAGCGGGCAATGTCCATGCCGAAGATGTCGGCCTGCGGCTCGCCATATATCATCCATTCGGCCAGCGATTTGCCGACGCCGCCGCCCTGGCTGAAACCGGCCATGACGCCGCAGGCGACCCAGTAGTTCTTCAACCCGCGCACCGGCCCGACGATCGGGTTGCCGTCCGGCGTGAAGGTGAAGGCGCCGTTGACCCATTTGCGGATACCGGCCGTCGCCAGGCAAGGGAAGCGCTCATGCGCCTTGGCGAGTTCCGGGCTGATGCGGTCGATGTCTTCCGGGATCAGCTCGATGCCGTAGTCCCACGGCGCGCCATCCATGTTCCAGTGCTTTGGGTTCTGCTCGTAGACGCCAAGCAGCACGCCCTTGCGCTCTTGCCGCAGATACGAAAAGCCATCGAGATCGACGGCGATACCGATTTCCCGGTCGAGTGCTGCGATCTCGGGAATGTCCTCGGTGATGAAATAGTGGTGCTCCATCGGCGTCACCGGCAGGTCGACGCCGGCCATGCGGCCGAGCTGCTTTGCCCACAGCCCGCCGGCATTGACGACATGCTCGGCGATGATGGTGCCCTGCTCCGTGACGACGTCCCAGCGCCCGTCGGCGCGCGCCTTCAGCTCGACGACCCGGTTGCGCAGGATGATGTCGGCGCCGCGCTTTTTTGCAGCACCGGCATAGGCGTGCGTCGTGCCGTACGGGTCGAGATGGCCTTCGTTGGAATCATAGAGGCCGCCGAGAACGCCGGTGACGTCGACGATCGGGCAGATCGCCTTGATCTCGTCGGGCGTGACCAGGCGCGCTGTCTCGATGCCGACCGACTGGAACACCGCCCAGGCCGATTTCAGCCATTCCCAGCGCGCGGGATCGCTGGCGATGTTGACGCCGCCGGTCATGTGCAGGCCGATATCTTGGCCGGATTCGGCCTCGATCTCGCGGTAGAGATTGATGGTGTAGTCCTGCAGCGCCGCCACGTTGGGGTCGGCGTTGAGCGCATGGAACCCGGCCGCCGCGTGCCAGGTCGAGCCGGCCGTCAGTTCGGCACGCTCGATCAGCGCCACATCGCTCCAGCCGAATCGCGTCAGATGGTAGAGGACCGAGGCCCCGACCACGCCACCCCCGATGACGACTGCGCGGTAGTGCGACTTCAAGGCTTCCCCTCCACGGTTGGTCCGAAGGCTGGACCATATACGCACTGGACATAAGTGTCTAGTGCGGTGCGAGCACACCGCTTTTCGTCAACCAGAGCCTGACGGAGTGATCAATTCTTCCCGCCAGGCGCACGTTTTTAGCGGCGCGTGAAGAAGACGGCGGGCATGCACGGCGCGCTGTCACGCAAGCATCATGTTCGCGCCGTAGACCGCGTTTCGGGGAGGCGCGCGCGGCATCATCGATGTCGCACCTCTTTCAGCTTTTCGTCCCGCGGCCGCTCCGGCACATCTGTCACAAAGAGGATTATCCATGAAACACCTGTACCGAACCGCGTCGCTCGGCGTCGCGCTGGCCTTGTTCTCCGCCTTGACGCCGGCGCTCGCCGACAGCACCGCGACCGTCGGCGGCCTCGTCAACAAGGGGCTGGTCGGCGTCGGCCGCATCCCGGCCGCTCAGCGCGACAAGTTCGGCGAGACGTTCGGCTCCGGTTCCGGCATGGCGATCGACACATCAGGCTGGACGCATGACGCCGCCGGCTACAAGGGTTCGCTCTGGCTGCTGCCGGACCGTGGCTACAATGTCGTCGGCACCACCGACTACCGGCCGCGCCTCAACACGATCGGCATCGAATTTGCCCCGGTCGCACCGGGCGCGGCACCCGCAGCCGGCCAGGAGCAGACGGGCGTCAAGGCGACGCTTGCCGACACCATGCTGCTCACCGATGACAAGGGCGCTGATGCCACCGGCCTCGATCCGCTCAACGGCGTGCGCGCGGCAAGCGGCGACATGCCGATCCTGCCGCAGGCCGACAATGGCAAGCTGGCGCTCGACAACGAGGCGATCGTGCGGCTGCCCGATGGTTCGATGTTCATCTCCGACGAATACGGCCCGAACATCTATCGGTTCTCCGCCGACGGACATCTGTTGTCGGCGACCCAGCCACCGGCTGCGCTGGTGCCGATGCGTCACGGCGCGCCGAACTTTGCCTCGGACAATCCAGGCCCAGGTGCTGCCGAACCCGATCCGAAGGATCCCGATACCGGCCGCCAGAACAACCAGGGTCTTGAAGGCATGGCGATGACGCCGGACGGCAAGTTCCTGATCGCCGTGCTGCAGTCGGCGCCTCGCCAGGATGGCGGCGATTCCGGCTCGACCCGCCAGAACACCAGGGCGCTGGTCTACGACGCATCCGACCTCGGCCATCTCAAGCTGGCGCATGAGTATGTCGTGCCGCTGCCGGTGTTCAAGGATGCCAAGGGCAAGACCAAGATCGCCGCGCAAAGCGAGATCGTAGCGCTCTCCGACAACACCTTCCTGATGCTGACGCGCGACAGCGGCAACGGCCAGGGGCTGAAGGGCGACACCTCGCTGGTGCGCCAGATCTTCGTCGTCGACGTCTCGGCCGCAACCGACATCGCCGGCGGCGCCTTCGATGCCGCCGACAAACCGCTGGCGCCCAAGGGCGTGCTCGACCCGTCGGTGACGCCGGCCAAGCTGACGCCGTTCATCGACATCAACGACAGTGCCGAACTCGGCCGCTTCGGCCTGCACAATGGCGCGCCGAACGACAAGAACAATTTGTCGGAGAAGTGGGAGGCGATGTCGGTGGTCAGCGTTCTCGATCCGAAGCTGCCCGACGACTACTTCCTGTTCGTCGCCAACGACAACGACTTCCTCGCCCAGGACGGCTTCCAGGTCGGCGCGCCCTACAAGGCCGAGGACGGCGCCGATGTCGACACCATGTTCCTGGTCTATCAGGTCACGCTTCCGGGTCTGGCCAAGAAGTAACGACACCTGCTCAGGCGGACGCGCCGTGCGCGTCCGCCTGAGCAGGTCGCGAAGGCTCTTACTTCAACATTTCCGCGTCCCTTGGCACGCCCGCATCGATCGGCTCGGCCGTCCTGTTCGACACGGCCATGATCTTGCCGGCGGCCGACAAATTGGGGCGCACGAAGACCTGTGCTGGGCCGTTGATCCGGCTGTAGAGGTCGATGATGTCCTGGTTCATGAAGCGCACACAGCCCGACGATGCGTTCTTGCCGATGGAATCCCACTCCGGCGTGCCGTGCAGCCGGTACATCGTGTCCTTGCCGTCGCGGAACAGATACAGCGCGCGGGCGCCGAGCGGGCTCTGTGGGCCAGGCGGCATGCCGTCCTTGTATTTCGCCAGTTCCGGCCGGCGCTGGATCATTTCCGGCGGCGGCGTCCAGACCGGCCACTTCTTCCTCGCCTGAACCACGGCGCTGCCGGTCCATCCGAAGCCGGCCTTGCCTAAACTGACGCCATAGCGGATTGCGTTGCCGCCGTCGCGCACCAGATAGAGGAAGTGCTCGGAGACATCGACGACGATCGTGCCGGGTTTTTCTCCGGTCGGATCGGACACGATCTGGCGCACGAACTTCGGATCGAGCTTAGCGACCGGGATTGCCGGCAGCTGATAGCCCTCATCGGTGCGCGCCGCATACATGCTTGCGGTATCGCCGAAAGCCGGATCGCTTGGCGGTGCCGCCACCGGCGGCGGCGGCCCCACATCCGTCGTGGTGCACGCCGAAAGAGCCACGGAAGCCGCGCCCAAGGCAGATGCACCGAGGAACGTGCGCCGGCTCAGGCGCTCAGAAAACAGCGGAATATCGGACATGTACCCCCCGGTCTATCCAGATCTGTAGGCCAGATCTGTAAGAATGCGGCCCCACGCATCAAGGATCAATATCCCATTCCGGAAGCTTTGAGAACATGATTAGATCAAGGCATGACCTGTTCCGTTGAATCGGCAATCATCGCGGACCGGACTAAGGCAATTCCAGGAAAAGTGCATAGCGGTTTTCCCGGGAAAAGCGCATGGCGCTTTCCCTTGGGAATTGCGCCGAAACAAAGAGATAGAGTCAAACCTTCGCCGAGTTGCCAGCCATGGACGAGAAAATGCCCACGCGCCGGCGCACCGGCGACCTGACCAGCGGCCCGATCCCGCGCACGCTGTTGCTGTTCGCCCTGCCGGTGCTCGGCTCCAACGTGCTGCAGTCGCTCAACGGGTCGATCAACGCCGTCTGGGTCGGCCGTTTCCTCGGCGAATCGGCGCTGACCGCCACCTCCAACGCCAACCTCGTCCTGTTCCTGATCCTCGGCACGGTATTCGGCATCGGCATGGCGGCCACCATCCTGGTGGCGCAGTCGGTCGGCGCCCGCGACCTGCCGGAGGCGCGCCGCATCGTCGGCACCAGCGCCACCTTCTTCTTCCTGGTCTCGGTGGTGTTCGCAGTCTGCGGCTGGATCTGGGTCGACGCCATCCTGGGCGCGCTCGGCACACCGGCCGATGCCTTGCCGCTGGCGCGCTCCTACCTGCGCATCATCTTCGTCGCCGTGCCGATGATGAACCTTCTGTCCTTCGTCATGACCGTGCTGCGCGGTGCCGGCGATTCGCGCACGCCCTTCTTCTTCATGGCGCTGGCCGTCGTCCTCGACATCGTGCTCAACCCCTTGCTCATCCGTGGCATCGGCCCGTTCCCGGAACTCGGCATCGCCGGATCGGCCACATCCACGCTGATCGGCCAGACGGTGAGCGTGATCGCTATCCTGATCGTGCTCTATGTGCGCAAGCATCCGCTGCGCCTGGCCGGCGCAAACCTCGCTCTGCTGCGGCCCGACCCCGCCTTGCTGCGCATCGTCGTCTTCAAGGGCGTGCCGATGGGCCTGCAGATGATCGTCATCTCCGCGGCTGCATTGACGGTGATGGGCATGGTCAATTCCTACGGCTCGCAGGTCGCCGCCGCCTACGGCATCGCGGCCCAGCTGTGGACCTACATCCAGATGCCGGCGCTCGCCATCGGTGCCGCGGTCTCCTCGATGGCGGCGCAGAATGTCGGCGCCGGGCGCTGGGACCGGATCGGCCGCATCGCCGCCTCCGGCGTCGGCTTCAACCTGGTCCTGACCGGCGCACTGGTTGCCGTGCTGTCGTTTTTCGACCGCTCGGTGCTGAGCCTGTTCCTGAGCAGCGACAGCGCCGCGATCGACATCGCCGTCCACATCAACAATGTCGCCTCGTGGTCGTTCATCCTGTTTGGCATCACCATCGTGCTGTTTGCCACGGTGCGCGCCACGGGCGCCGTGATGCCGCCGCTGATCATCCTGGTGATCTCGGTGCTGGTCGTGCGCACCGGCTTCGCCTATTTCATGCGCGGCGTGATCGGCGAGGAAGCGCTGTGGTGGAGTTTCCCGGCTGGTTCGGTCACCTCGCTTGTACTGGCCGCGGCCTACTACCGCTTCGGCCGCTGGCGCACCATGCACATGATCGAGGACAGGCCGGCCGCCGGCGAACCGCCGGACACCGGCCTTGGCGTGCCACGCGGGCGCGCCCATCTTTCGCCTGAAACACCGAACGGCTGAGAGGCAGGCAATATCGGGTGCCATCCGCAACGTCCAGAACAGCGGCGGTGTGATTGTCTTCCGTTCTGAACTGTCAGGAGTTCGCTCCCGTTCATCCGGTCACATCAGCGGTAGCCGCCCGTCCCGCCATCGCGTAGATTTCGCCGACAGCGAGGGGGTATCGATGGGCAAAGGCAGGGTCGAGGCATTCACCGACGGCGTGGTGGCCATCATCATCACCATCATGGTGCTTGAACTGAAAGTGCCGCATGGCGAGGATTTTTCCGC
The DNA here is from genome assembly GCA_014189435.1 of Mesorhizobium loti. Taxonomy (NCBI): domain Bacteria; kingdom Pseudomonadati; phylum Pseudomonadota; class Alphaproteobacteria; order Hyphomicrobiales; family Phyllobacteriaceae; genus Mesorhizobium; species Mesorhizobium loti. The sequence goes on along the minus strand of CP050293.1, from coordinate 1,697,501 downwards.
CCTGGTGCCGTTGTGGCCGATCTTCTTCTCTTACGTGCTGTCCTTCATCAATGTCGGCATCTACTGGAACAATCTGCACAACATGTTCCACACCGTGCAACGCGTCGACGGCCGCGTGCTGTGGGCGAACCTCAATCTGCTGTTCTGGCTCTCGCTGATGCCGGCAACGACGGCCTTCATGGGCGAGAATCATTTCGCGCCGGTGCCGGTCGCCGTCTACGGCGCCGACCTCGCGCTATGCGCTGTTGCCTTCAACATTTTGACCATCACTCTGCACCGGATTCACGGCAGCGACAGCGCCTTTGCCAGGGCCCTGGGCAGCGACCGTAAAGGCAGGATCTCGCTCGCCCTCTACCTCGCGGCCGTCCCGCTCACCTTTATCAGCCAATGGATTGGCGTCGCGATCTATGTGCTGGTCGCCACCGTATGGCTCGTGCCGGATACGCGTTTCGCTCGGGTGATCGAAAAGTAGCCGCTACTTGCGCATCGCTTTCAGCTTTTCCGCCACCGAAGCGGCAAGGTCGGCATAGCGCTCCTCCAGCCGTTCCGCGGCCTTGATGATCGAGAAATCATGGCCGAACTTTTCCAGCGCCATGCGCAGTTTCTCGACGAACTCGGCTTGTTTCTCCAGGGCGGAAAAGAGCGTCTTCACCTGCGCTTCGCTGATGTCGGGATTGGCCAGCATCTGCGGCACCTCACGGCCCATCTGGTCGCCGGTGGCGGTCTGTTCCTTCAGGATTGCAACCCAGTCCGTCAATCAGGAAATCTCCATTTGCCTCGGCAAAAGTCTTCTTTTGTCTCGGCAACATGCGCAGCCTCGACCGGACTGGTCAACCCGACTAGGTGAGCAGAGGCTTGCGCAAGCCCGTTCCAGCGCTAAGTTCGGCGCCATCGAGAGAAGGAACCCATCGCGCATGATCACCGACACCGAAATCCAGACCGCCCTGCCCGCGCTTGGCCGAGGCAACGCCGCCGTCATCACCGGCGGCGCCAGCGGCATCGGTCTTGCGGCCGCCAAGCGGTTTGCGATGATGGGCATGAAGATCGTGCTGGCCGACATTGGCGGCGCGCGCCTTGACGACGCCGCGCGCGCCGTCTCTGCGATTGCCGGCAACGATGCCGTGCTTGCCGTCGCCGCCGACGTTTCGAAGGCGGATGAAGTGGACCGCCTCGCAGAACGGGCGTTCGGCGCCTTCGGTGACGTGTCGCTGCTGATGAACAATGCCGGCGTCGGCGACAACCCCGGAAAGCCCTGGGAAAACCGCGATGCCTGGAAACTGCTGCTGGACATCAATTTCTGGGGCGTCGTGCATGGCGTCGAGGCCTTTGCGCCGCGCATGCTGGCCTCTGCCAGGCCGGGCCTGATCATCAACACCGGCTCCAAGCAAGGCATCACCACGCCGCCCGGCAACCTTGCCTACAATGTCTCCAAGGCCGGGGTGAAGACCTTCACCGAAGGTCTGGCGCATGCGCTGCGCAACGAGCCCGGCGCCCATGTCTCGGCCCATCTGCTGATCCCCGGCTTCACCTTTACCGGCCTGACCGAAGGCGCGACGGAAAAACCGGCCGGCGCCTGGACCGGCGAACAAGTCGTTGATTTCATGTTGGAATCCCTGACCAGGGGCGATTTCTACATCCTGTGCCCGGACAATGAGGCGGCGCGGCCGCTGGATGAAAAGCGCATGGCCTGGGCAATCGGCGACATCATCGAGAACCGCCCAGCTTTGTCGCGCTGGCATCCCGACTACAAGGAACCTTTCGCCGCGTTCATGAAGGGCTGACCTTCAGGCCGCGTGCTTCTTCGGGGTGCGCTTCTGCGCCACGGCCTTCTTTGCCGCCATGGCGGCGATATGCTCGTCGTGCCGCTTGGCGGCACGCTCGCATTTGTCGCGGATTTCCTCGACTTCGGATTCGGTCAGGTGCTCGATGCCGATGAAGCGGTTGTGGCCCGCGCTGACCCGGATCAGTTCGTCGAGCTTGGCCTGGATCGCCGCACCGTCGCGATTCTGGGTGTTCTGGATCAGGAACACCATCAGGAAGGTGATGATGGTCGTGCCCGTATTGATGACGAGCTGCCAGGTGTCCGAAAAGCCGAAGAATGGCCCGCTTGCCGCCCAGACGACGACGATCAGGCAGCAGACGGCAAATGTCAGCGGCAGGCCGGTTATATGGGCGACCCAGTTGGCTATCTTGGTGAAAAGCTTTTCCATCTTGTCGAAATCCCTCAACGCTGCGGCGCAATGAGAAACAACCGGCGACCGTTTCAGGTTCCCGGCGCAGACAAATACGTCAGGCACAATTGAATGCACGCATAAGGAGAACAAGGCAGAAAACACACCTTATGGGTTGAATGGCACTGTAACCCTGCAGGCAAGAGAGCCTGTTCCTTCCGCTTCACAGCGGTTTACCTCCAGCCCCTTCCGCCGCGCCACCCCCGCATGGCGGAAGGGGTTTCAGTCCGACATGTCGTGCAAACTCAGACTGCGTCGTTTTCCCAGCGATCAAGGAAGGCTTCGATCGGCATCGCCTGCATGTCGGGAACCGCTCTGGCGAGCTTTTCGACCGGCCAGTCCCACCAGGCGAGAGCTTCGATCCGCGCCGCAACATCCGGCGCGAAGCGTGGCCGGAGCGCCTTCGCCGGCACGCCAGCGACGATTGCGTAGGGCGGCACGTCCTGCGTCACCACCGCGTTGGCGCCGACCACCGCGCCATTGCCGATGGTGATCCCGGGCATGATCACCGCGCCGTGGCCGATCCAGACATCATGGCCGATGGTCACGGCTTTCGCCTGCCGCCGCGCGCGGAAGGCCGCGTCGACACCCAGCCAGCGAAAATACTCGTTCGGCCGGTAGCTCACCTTGTGCTGGGTCAGCCGCTCGATGGGATGTTCCAGCGCATTGATGCGGCTGTTGGCGGCGATCGAGCAGAATTTGCCGATCGTCGTGTAGATGGCTTCCGAATGGCGCTCGAAATAGGAAAAGTCGCCGACGCTCACCTCGCGCAGCACCACCCGCTCGCCGATCGAGGCATAGCGGCCGAGCTTGCACGCCTTCAGCTCCGCGGTCGGATGGATGCGCGGCTCGGGATCCTTCGGCACAAGACTTTCAGTACGGTCCATGCCGGCGGCTTTACCCCTAGGCGATTGGTCCCGCAAGCGGGGCCAATCGTCCGTCAGATCGGTTCCCGGCAAAGATTGGCCCCTAGGCGAATGGTCCCGCAAGCGGGACCATTCGTCCGTCCGACCCGTTCCGGGAAAGAATTAAACCGCCTATTGCGGCTTGCCTTTGCTCCACACCACGTTCTGGCCGTAGAGCGGCACGGTGGTGACCGACATTTTGGCTGAGCCGTTCTGCACCTGGCGCGAATGCGAGAGATAGATCAGCGTCTCGTTGGCCTTGTCGTAGATACGGTTCACCACCTGCTTCTTCCAGATCAGGCTGATGCCTTGCTTGAACACTTCCTCGCCGCCCTCGCCCATGTCGATGTCGCCGATGGTGATCGGACCGGTCTGGCGGCAAGAAATCGAGGAATCGGACGGATCCTCGAACCAGTTGCCCTTGTGCAGGCGATCGATGATGCCGCGATCAAAATAGGAGACGTGGCAGGTCACGCCCTCCACCTTGGGATCCTTGATCGCCTCGACGATGATGTCGTTGCCGAGCCAGTCGACGCCGACCTTGCCGACTTCCTCGGCGGCGGCAGCGCCAGTGCCAAGGACAACGCACGCGACCAACGCGCCGCCGATCAGTTTTCGCCCAATCAGTCCGTGCCCAATCAATCCTCGCAAAGGAGCCTCCTGCGGTTCGAGTTGCCGGTCACAGGTGGGGCGAGCAGCCCGGCTTTGCAAGCAGATACGTCAACACCCCGGCGGTTGCGGCAACGCGGCACTTTGCCTGCGCGGGGCCGAACCGCTAAGACTGTCGCACAGGCGCGGCATTGAGCCGGCGCGACGATTTCTGCGGACGGACTTTTCTGATGATGCGTTCTATCCTGGTCGGCATTCTCGTCCTGATGGCGGCCGGCATCGGCTGGCTGACCTTCGACTGGTACCGCGGCCACTATGGCGGTGAGCCCTTCGGCGCTGCCTTTACCCTGGTCGACCAGAAAGGCGCGCCGATCACTGAAGCTGCGTTCAGGGGCCAGCCCAGCGTCGTCTTCTTCGGCTTCACCCATTGCCCCGAGGTCTGCCCGACCACGCTGTTCGAACTGGCCGGCTGGCTGAAGACGCTCGGCGACGACGGCAAGGATCTGCACGCCTATTTCGTTTCGGTCGATCCGGAGCGCGACACGCCCGATGTCATGAACGCCTATGTCAGCAATTTCTCCGACCGCATCACCGGCATCACAGGCGATCCGGACAAGGTCCATGCCATGGCCAAGTCGTTCGGCATCTACTGGAAGAAGGTCGACACCGGCGACGGCGACTACACGATGGACCACACCGCCTCGGTGCTGCTGCTCAACGCCAAGGGCGACTTTGCCGGCACCATCGCGTATGGCGAAAGTTCGGACACGGCCGTCGCCAAACTGAAGCGGCTGGCGGCGAAAGGCTGATCACCATTTCATGACCCAGACGCGCCTCTACTTCACCACCGGAAAGATCGAATCCATCAGCATTTTCGCGGCGCTCGAGGCGGCCTTCGAGGAAGAAGGCCTGCCGATCGCCGTCCTGGAGGTCGACGAGGACAAAGACATCCACGAAGTGTCGCTCTATGCCGATGGCGACATCGAAATGGTCGAAACCCGCTTGAAGGACATCCTTGCCGGGCTCTCCCTGTCGAAGCCGATCGAGCGCGAGGCCCTGCCCGACATCGACTGGGTGGCGCATTCGCTGGAAGAGTTGAAGCCGGTGCGCGCCGGCCGTTTCTTCGTCCACGGCGCGCATGACCGGCGCAAGCGCCACAGCGGCGAACTCGCCATCGAAATCGAGGCCGGCCTCGCCTTCGGCACCGGTCACCACGGCACCACCGCCGGCTGCCTCGAAATGCTGGAGAAAGTGGTGCGGCGCGAGCGTCCGCGCAATGCGCTCGACCTCGGCACCGGCAGTGCGGTGCTGGCGATTGCCGTCGCCAAGCTGGCGCATATTCCGGTGCTGGCGACCGACATCGATCCTGTGGCGGTGCGGGTGGCCGCCGCCAATGCGCGGCTCAACCACGTCAAGGCGCTGGTGGAAACGGCAACCGCGCCGGGCTTCCACCACCCGATCTTCGGCAAGCGCGCGCCTTTCGATCTGATCGTCGCCAACATACTGGCGCGGCCGCTGATGCGGCTGGCGCCGCAGATGGCCGGTCACATCGCACTTGGCGGCTCGATCGTCCTGTCGGGCATCCTCGAGCGCCAGCGCGACGCCGTCATCTCGGCCTATGTCGGCCAGAATTTTCGCCACGTGCGCACCTTGCACCGCGAGGGCTGGGTGACGATCCACCTCAAACACTGAAGCAGGCGACCGTCCGCGATCGATTGGACCAAGTTCCGCCGGTTGTCAGTCAAGCGATGCTGTAGCAGGTTGCGCCCAGCCGGAAATGGATTCCGATTTCCGCGGCCGTACGCTACGGTTGCGCTGACTGCAGGAGGCCTACAATGTTCCAGACTTTCGATTCCGCGGGCGACCCGGCCGTCGGCAAGTCACGCGTGGCGCTGCTGCGCCAATGGCTTGAAGCCAACGGGCTGGATGGCTTCATCGTGCCGCGCGCCGACGAGCATCAGGGCGAATATGTCGCCGACCGTTCGGCGCGGCTGAAATGGCTGACCGGCTTCAGCGGCTCGGCCGGTGTTGCCATCGTCCTGCGCGACCGCGCCTTCGTCTTTGTCGACGGGCGCTACACGCTGCAGGTGCGCAGCGAGGTCGATCTCGACGTCTTTTCGATCGAAAGCCTGGTCGATAACCCGCCGGCTGTCTGGCTCAAAGACAATCTTGGCAAGGGCGCACGGCTCGGCTTCGATCCATGGCTGCACACGATCAGCGAGGTCAAGGCGCTGCAGGCCTCAGCCGACAAATCAGGCGCCGCGCTGGTGCCGCTCGACAAGAACCCGATCGACATCATCTGGAAGGATCAGCCGCAGCCGCCCGTTGCCCCGGTCGAGCTTCACCCGATCGGCTTTGCCGGCGAACTCGCCAAGGACAAGCTGGCGCGGCTGGCGATTGCGATCGCCAAGGACGGCGCCACCCATGCCGTGCTGACCGACCCTTCCTCCATCGCCTGGGCTTTCAACATCCGTGGCGGTGACGTGCCGCACACGCCGCTGGCGCTCGGCTTCGCCATTCTCGCCGCCGACGGATCGCACCAGCTTTTCATGGATAAGCGCAAATTCTCGCGCCAGGTCGCGGCCTACCTCACCCAGCTCGCCGAGCCGCATGAGCCCGGCGAATTCGAAGCGGCAATCGTGGCGCTTGCCAAGAGTGGCGCGAAAATCGCGCTCGACCCGGTGCTGGCGGCCGACAGGTTGCGCATGCTGGTCGAGGAGAATGGCGGCACGGTGATTGCAGCAGTCGACCCTGCCCGCATCCCGCGCGCCACCAAGAACCAGGCCGAGATCAATGGCTCGCGCGCGGCGCATCGGCGTGATGGCGCGGCTGTGGCGAAGCTTTTGTGCTGGCTGGAGCGGCAAAAACCCGGCTCGCTCGACGAGATCACGGTCGTCACCAGGCTGGAGGAGTCGCGGCGGCAGACCGGCGAGGAAACGCAGATGCCGCTGCGCGACGTCTCCTTCGACACCATTTCGGGCGCCGGACCGAACGGCGCCATCATGCATTACCGCGTGTCGCGCGCCACCAGCCGCAAGCTGCAGTCCGGCGAACTGTTCCTGCTCGATTCCGGCGCGCAGTATCAGGACGGCACCACCGACATCACGCGTACCGTGCCGATCGGCCAGCCGACGCAGGAGATGCGCGAACGCTTCACCCTGGTGCTGAAAGGCATGATCGGCATCTCGACGCTGCGCTTTCCCGCCGGCACGCGCGGCTCGGAGATCGATGCCGTCGCCCGCATGGCGCTGTGGAAGCACGGTTGCGACTTCGCCCATGGCACCGGCCATGGCGTCGGCTCGTATCTGGCCGTGCATGAAGGGCCGCAGCGCATTGCCCGCACCGGCACCGAAAAGCTGCTGGAAGGCATGATGCTGTCCAACGAGCCCGGCTACTACAAGGAAGGTTCCTACGGCATCCGCATCGAGAATCTTATCCTGGTGACGCCGGCGCAAGAGATCGAGGGCGGCGACATCGCCATGCACGGCTTCGAGACGCTGACGCTGGCACCGATCGACACCAGACTGGTGCAGTCAGACCTCTTGACGCGTGACGAACTGCACTGGCTCGACGCATACCACGCGCGCGTGCTGGCCGAGATCGGACCGATGCTGGATGGCGAGACGCTGGCCTGGCTGGAAAAGGCGACCGCGCCACTGCCGCACGACGCCAAGATTTAGGGGCTGGTCTTGGAAAGCTGGCGCTGCCCCTCATCCGCCTGCCGGCACCTTCTCCCCGTATAGTGACGGGGAGAAGGGAAGCGCTCCAACGTTGCAACGTCGACGATTGGCGAAATCGTCGATGATAGCGTCTTTCTCCCCGTCACTATACGGGGAGAAATGCCCGGCAGGGCAATGAGGGGCGGCGCCAACCTTTCCAAACAATCGCGCCGGCAGAACTACCCGACGAATTGCCGCGCCACGATCAACACCGCCGCGCCCGCCAGAAACATCGCCATCAGCCCGCCGCGCAGCGAAACCACCGCGGTGACCACCAATGCCGCCCATTCCGCCGGCCCGGCATTCAACAACTCGGGCGCCACCAGCGTCGTCAGCACCGCCGCCGGCACGGCGTTGAGGCCGGCTTCCACACGCGGATGGATGTTATGGAAGCGGGAGATGACGAGATGCCCGCCGACGCGCGTGAGATAGGTGGCGATCGCGCCGGCGATGATGATCCAGAATGTCGTGCTCATGGCCGTGCCTTCACGCCGCTATGGTGGGGTGGCAGGATGACCGCCAGCAGCACGCCGGCAATCGCGCCGATCGAGACATGCCAGGGCGAGCCCACCGTCTTGTAGGCGACGATGGAGGCGGCGGCGCTGGCGATCACCACAGGCAGCCACAGCGGCCGCTTGCGAAAGCCGAGGACCAAGCCGAGAAAATAGATCGGCAGCAGGAAATCGATGCCCAGCGCGTGCGTGTCGGGGATCAGCTTGCCGAACACGGCGCCGAGCGCGCTTTCGACGATCCAGAACAGATAGACCGGCAGGCCAAGCCCCAGATACCAGGCGAAGCCGACCGTCTGGCCGGATTGCGCCCGCGCCTCGGCCACCGCGAATTGCGGATCGGTGAGGATGAAATAACCAAGTGCCTGCTGGATGACAGGCCAGTGTGCGATGCGCCGGCCGATTCCGGCGGAATAGAGCACATGGCGGAAATTGACGGCAAAGATCGACAGCACGATCAGCCACGGCGCCACATGCTGCCCGAACAGCTGGATCCCCACCATCTGGCTGGCGCCGCCATAGACCAGCGCGCTCATCAGGAAGGCTTCCAGGACCGAGAAGCCATTGTCGACGGCGAGCGCGCCGAACAGCACCGCAAACGGCGCCGACGCCACCACGACAGGCATCGAAAGCCGCACGCCTTGCCAGAAATCGCTTCTATCGCCGCTCTCGGAAATTGCTTGCGCCGACATGACCTCTCCTTAATCAGAGGCCTGATGTAGGAAGCGTTGCCTGCCTTGTCACACGAATTCGCTTGAGCCAAACGATCAGCGGAAATGATCGTCGGGTTACCGGAGCCGGAGGCTAGTCAAGCGGGAACCTTGCCCTCGATCGCCCTGCCCCAATCAAGCAGTGGCTTGGCGCGCAAGGTGAAATCGACGAGTTCGTCGACCAGATCAGCCGTATGGATTCCCGCCGGATCGATGACATGCTGGACATAAAAATGCCGGTGGCGGATGGCGGCGACCAGATCGGGATCGCCGATTTCCTCGAATCCACGTGGCGTACGCTTCATCCGGCCTTCGGTCTCGAGTTCAAGACGGTTCTTCTTCAACGCCGCCACAAGGGCGCGAAACCTGTCCGGCTTCGTCGCGATGGCTTTGCGCATCGCCAGCAACAGCGCCGGCTCCGGCTGCCACCAGGCAATGTCGGCAAAGCAGCGCTCAAGCCCGATATGCACGTAGAACACGCCCTGCTCCATCTTGGTGCCGTCGGGCGACAGGATGGCCGACAAATGCCGGTTGTAGGGCCGCTTGTCCTTGGCGAAGCGAACATCACGATTGATGCGGAACAGCGACTTCTTGCGGTCGCCGCGCAGGCCGAGGCCCGCTTTTGCGAAGCGCTCGGTCAGCGTGTCGACGAGATCGCCAAAGGGATCGCGCAGCTCCTTTTCGAACAGGTCGCGGTTTTCCAGGAACCATTCGCGGCTCTGGTGGAAGTCCAGCGCCTTCAGGAACGGAATGGCCTTTGGGCCGAACCCTTTGAATGCGCCTTCCATCACGCCTTGCCGATCCGCGCCAGCCAGGCATCCTCGTCGATCACCTCGATGCCGAGTTCGCTGGCAAGCTTCAGCTTGGAGCCGGCACCAGGCCCGGCCACCACCAGATCCGTCTTGGCCGAGACCGAGCCGGCAACCTTGGCGCCGAGGCGCTCCGCCATCGCCTTGGCTTCGGAGCGTGTCATCTTCTCCAGCGAGCCCGTGAACACGACCGTCTTGCCGGCAACCTCACTGTCGGCCGAGACGGTGACGATATACGGCTTCGGCTTGACCTGCTCGAGCAGCTTGTCGAGCACGTCGTCATTGCGCTCATTGCCGAAAAAATCGCGCAGCGCATCGATCACCGTGTCGCCAATGCCGTTGACCGACGGGAAGACACTGTGCGGATCTTCCGCTGCCGCTGTTTCCTTGCCGACACGGATCAGCTCCTCGATGGTCGAGAACGTCCGGGCAAGCACGGCCGCCGTCGTTTCGCCGATATGGCGGATGCCGAGCGCGAAGATGAAGCGGTCCAGCTCCGGCTCGCGGCGCGAATCGATGGCGGAGAACAGCTTGTCCAGCCCTTCATAGTTGCGATCCTCGACGCTGCGCACATTCTTGCGCGTCTTGCCCGATGCGGCCTCGCGCTGCCTGGCCTGCTCCTCGCGGCGCTCGGCCAGCGCCCTGGTGACGGCCGGGCGGCGGTCCCTGAGTGTGAAGATATCGGCGGCGGTCTTGATCAATCCCGCATTGAAGAAGGTGTCTATGTTTTCGGCACCGAGGCCTTCGATGTCCAGGGCGCCACGTGACACGAAGTGGCGCAAGCCTTCCACCGCCTGGGCCGGACAGATCAGTTCGCCGGTGCAGCGCCGGCGGGAATCTTCCTTGCCGGTCTTCTCGTTGATCTCGCGCGTCGCCGGCGAGCCGCAAATCGGACAGGTATGCGGGAACTCGTAGGGCACGGCATCAGGCGGCCGCTTGTCGATGACGACGCTGACGATCTGGGGGATGACATCGCCTGCCCGCTGGATCACCACCGTATCGCCGATGCGCACGTCGATGCCGTCGCGGATAGGCTGGCCGGTCGAGTCCAGGCCCTTGATGTAGTCCTCATTGTGCAGCGTGACATTCTCGACCACGACGCCGCCAACAGTGACCGGCGCCAGCCTTGCCACCGGCGCCAGCGTGCCGGTGCGGCCAACCTGGATGTCGATCTTCTGTACGGTGGTCATCGCCTGTTCGGCCGGAAATTTGTGCGCGACCGCCCAGCGCGGTTCGCCGGTAACGAACCCCCATCGGCGCTGCAATTCCAACTGGTCGACCTTGTAGACGACGCCATCGATGTCGTAGCCAAGCGACGAGCGCTGCTCCTCGATGAGGCGATACTGCGCGACCAGTTCGTCGACCGATTTGGCCCGGACCATCAGCGGACTGATCTTGAATCCCCACTCGGCGAATTTCTGCACCGCATCATATTGGGTCGGGGCCGGATCCGCTGTCGTGTAGCCCCAGGCATAGGCGAAGAATTTGAGGTTTCGGCTGGCAGTGACAGAAGCGTCCTTCTGGCGCAGCGACCCGGCCGCCGTGTTGCGCGGATTGACGTAGTCCTGGCCGCCGACCGCGGCCGACCGCTGCTTCAACGCCTCGAATTCCGCATAGGTCATGTAAACCTCGCCGCGGATCTCGATGATTTCGGGCCAGCCCGATCCCTTCAGTTTCGCGGGGATGTCGGCGATTGTCCGCAGATTGGCGGTGATGTCCTCGCCGACAGTGCCGTCGCCGCGCGTTGCGCCCTGCACGAACACGCCGTTCTCGTAGCGCAGCGAAGCTGACAAGCCGTCGATCTTCGGCTCGGCCGTGAAGGCGATGTCGAGATCCTTGTCGCGATCGAAGAATCGCCGGCCGCGTTCGAGGAAATCGGTGACGTCCTCGTCGGTGTAGGCCTTGGCGAGGCTGAGCATCGGCACGGCATGGCGCACCTTGGCGAAGCCTTCCGCTGGCGCCGAGCCAACCCTGCGCGACGGCGAATCCTCGCGCACCAACGCCGGAAAGCGCTCCTCGATGGCAAGGTTGCGCCGTGCCAGCGCATCATACTCAGCATCGCTTATTACAGGCGCATCTTCGGTATGATAGCGCCGGTCGTGTTCGGCGATCTCCTCCGCCAGGCGCTTCAGCTCGGCTTCGGCCTCGCTTTCACTGAGCGAATCGACAGGTTTTTCAGCCATGCTTTCCTTCCCCGAACGGTGGCCCGCCACAATAGATCAGGATTTTGGGAAAAGCATTCCTGAACAGCGGGATGGAGCCATATCCTGACTCGATCCCTGACACCCGTCGTTCTTATGCCGCCGTGGTATTTTCACGCAGCAGCCGCTCGGCGGCGGCGCGCGCCTCGTCGGTGATGGTGGCGCCGGCCAGCATGCGCGCGATCTCTTCCTGTCGCGCCGGCCGGTCCATTTCGGCAATGCCGGTGGCAACCCTGTCGGTGGTGCCGGATTTGGAGATCAGGAAATGCGTTGCCGCGCGCGCCGCCACCTGTGGTGCGTGCGTCACCGAGAGCACCTGGACGCGCTTCGACAGCCGCGCCAGGCGCTGGCCTATGGCGTCCGCGACAGCGCCGCCCACGCCGGTGTCGATCTCATCGAACACCAGCGTCGGCGCCGAGCCACGGTCGGCCAACGCCACCTTCAGCGCCAGAAGGAAGCGCGAAAGCTCGCCGCCGGACGCCACCTTCATCATCGGCCCGGGCCGCGTGCCGGGATTGGTGCGCACCCAGAATTCAATCTGGTCGATGCCCTCTTCCATGCGGTTCTCGGCATCGCTCTTCATTTCCACAATGAAGGCAGCGCGTTCGAGCTTCAGCGCCGGCAATTCCGCCATGACCGCCTTGGTCAGGCCGACCGAAGCTGCATGACGAAGCGAGGACAGCTGCGCGGCGGCGATGTCATAGGTCTCGCGCGCGGCAGTGGCCTGCTTTTCCAGCCCGTGCAGGCGTTCCTCGCCGGCATCGAGATCGGCGAGATCGGCCGACATCGTGTCGCGCAGCTGCGCCAGATCGTCGACGGCGACGCTGTGCTTGCGCGAGGCCGCGCGCAATGAAAACAGCCGCTCCTCCGCCTTCTCCAGCCGCTGCGGATCATATTCGGTGGCGCGAAGTGCTGCCTCGACGCCCGATTGCGCCGCGTCGAGCGACAGCATCGCCTCATCCAGCGACTTGACGACGTCGTCAAGCAGGCCGGGCGCCTCCGTCACCTTGCGCTGCAGCCGCCGCAGAAGGCTGGCCAGTTGCGGCAAGGGCGAGGACGGGCCGGACAGCACATCCTGCGCGTCATGGATTTCGGAAGCGATCTTTTCGGCCCGCATCATCGACGCGCGCAGTTCGGCCAGATCGGTCTCCTCACCCGGCTGCGGATCGAGCTTGGTCAACTCCGCCACCGCCGCGCGCAGATAATCGGCCTCGCGCGCGGCCGCCGCCACCTTGGCACGGTGGCGCGACAACTCCTGCTCGCAGGCGCGCCAATGCCGCCATGCCTCGCCCGTCGAGCGGACGGCGCCGAGATGGCCGCCGAAAGCGTCGAGCACCTCGCGGTGCGCGCCGGGATCGACCAGAGCGCGTTCGTCATGCTGGCCGTGGATCTCGACGAGCGCGCGGCCGACATCGCGCATCAGGGTGACACTCGAAGGCTGATCATTGACGAAGACGCGGGTGCGGCCGTCCGCCGTCTGCAGGCGGCGCAGGATGATGTCGCCGTCATCCTCGATGGCGTTTTCGGCAAGCAGCGCACGCACCGGATGATTGCGCGGCACGTCGAAGACCGCGATGACCTGGCCTTGCGCCGCGCCATGGCGCACCAGCGACGCGTCGCCGCGCGCACCGAGCGCCAGCGACAAGGCATCGAGCAGGATGGATTTGCCGGCGCCGGTTTCGCCGGTCAGCACCGAAAGACCCGGCTGGAAGTCGATATCCAGCTTCTCGATCAGGACGATATCGCGGATCGACAGTCTGGAAAGCATCAGAACCCGAATCTAGAACGGCACGCGACCATTTGCAGTCGCAGCGCCGCACTATCTTTTTGTTTGAGCGTCGGATCAATCCGAAAAGCGCTGTGAACGCTTCAGTCGATGCTCAGACGTCAGGCGCCGGTGATCATCTTCCCGGCCTTGGATATCCACGACCCGGCGTTTTCGCGCGGTGCAAGCCCATTGCTCTGCAAGAGCTTGTAGGAATCCTTGTACCACGAGCTGTCGGGGTAGTTGGTGCCGAGCACCGCGGCGGCGGTCTGCGCCTCAGAGGTCAGACCCATCGCGTAATAGCTTTCGGTCAGGCGAGCGAGCGCCTCCTCGACATGACGCGTGTTGGAATAGTTCTCGACCACGGTGCGGAAGCGCTTGACGGCGGCGATGTATTCACGGCGCTCGAGATAATAGCGGCCGATCTGCATCTCCTTGCCGGCCAGCTGATCGTTGGCGAAGCGAATCTTTTCCTTGGCGTCGTCGGCATATTCCGATGTCGGCCAGCGCGTCACCAGGTCCTGCATGGTCTGAAGGGTCAGGCGCGCTTCCTTCTGGTCCTGCGTCACGTCCTTGATCTGGCGGTAGTAACTCAAGCCGATGATGTACTGCGCATAAGCAGCGTCATCGGTCGACGGATAGAGCGTGAGGTAGCGCTTGGCCGAGCCGATCGCCTCGTCATAATTGCCCTGGCGATAGTCGGCGAAGGCGCCCATCACCATCGATTTACGGGCCCACTCCGAATAGGGATGCTGGCGGTCGACCGCGTCGAACTTGCGGCTCGCCTCCTGCAGGCGTCCGGCATTGAGATTGGCGAGGCCCTGATTGTAGAGAACATCAGCCGGTTCTGTCTGGTCGACATAGGTCGACAGGTCGATATCTTTCTCCGACGACATGCAGGCCGACAGGAAGAGCGATGGAACAACCACCGAAAGCGCCAGGAAAACAGCTCTCTGCGGCGCTTTCAATTGACCAACTCGCTTGAAGAACATGATTGGATTCCGCCCTTTCGGCGTTATTTTAATGTCCGCTGCATGCCGTTGTCCCAAAACTGGTCCCCACTTCCAGGCAACATGCACTAATCGACGGCAGCAGCCATAAACCATAACCGCCTTGCCGGGCAACGCTATCGCCGGCCAATCGCGCATTTTTGTGGCGACAAGCGGGCGGCCCGACACCCATGTGATTTCGCCAGCTGGTGGTGCATTCATGCAACACCTCTGCCCGCCATGAAATCCGAAAAAGTTAAGAGAATCAGATCATCCAAGGCGCGTAGAGCGGCGCGTTGACGGCGTTCATCTCGGCGCTGCGGCCAGCGCTCGCGGCGCGTCGTCTCGACGATCTCGAACGCGGTCCGATCCGACAGCAGGCGGCGCAGGGCCGCGGCGTTCATCCTGTGGCCGCCGCGATAGGAGCGGAAGCAGCCGATGAAGCGGGCGCCGGCCAGCGCCAGGTCGCCCATGGCGTCCAGCGTCTTGTGGCGCACGAATTCGTTGGGATAGCGCAGGCCGCCCATATTGATGACGCGGTTGTCGTCACCGATGACCAGCGAGTTCTCCAGCGAGGAGCCGAGCGCGTATCCGGCGGCCCACAGCCGCTCGACATCCTTCATGAAGCCGAAGGTGCGGGCGCGCGCGATGTCGCGGCGGAAGATATCGGCATTGAGGTCGGAGGCGAACAGCTGACGGCCGATCGCCGGGCTTTCGAAGTCGATCTCGATCTCGAAACGGGTGCCGTCATAGGGCCGAAACTCCGCCCAGGAGGCGCCGTTCTCGATGCGGACCGGCTTGATGACCCTGATATAGCGGCGCTTGACCGAGAGCGTCTCGATGCCTGCGTGATCGATGGCTTCGACGAACGCCATGGCGCTGCCGTCGAAGATCGGAACCTCGGAACCATCGATCTCGACGGCGACATTGTCGATGCCGAGCCCGAACAGCGCCGCCATGATGTGCTCGACCGTGGCGATATGCTCGCCGGCGGGATCACCAAGCATGGTGCACAGGTCGGTGGCGCCGACTTCCGAGACCAGGGCGCGGAACTCGCGGCCCTGCTCCGCACCGTTGAAAAGCTGGAAAACGATGCCGGTGTCGGCATCCGCCGGCAAAAAGCTGATGGAGACTTCCTTGCCGCTGTGGACGCCGGTGCCGGTAAGCGACGCGCGCGTCTTCAATGTCGTCTGATAGTCGTGCAAGACAATCCCCATAAGCCCGTAATGCCTAGGTCCGCTTCTCCAGCCCGAGGGCGCGGCTCTTGTGTGAATCGGCAGGCAGGGCGACTTCCCCCGAAATCCCGGCAAACCGACGATGGTAGGCAGCGAAGATAATGTCCCGTCAGGGAGACTCCAAATCACGGTTTCTTACTCTATGTAACCGCGAGCTGGAATGGGTACGGCTTGGCAAGTTATTGAAATAACACCATTTAAAACGGCAACAGGCAAGCGACACCTCGCTTGCCTGTTAACAAATGTTACAGTCCGTTTACCAATCAGTTGGCCTGGCGGCGCAGGAACGCCGGAATCTCCAGCTGATCGTCTTCCTGAGTCGACCTCACCTGCGGTGTCAGGCGGCCCTGGTCGTCGAGCTGACCACGGCGCGGCGCGTAGAGCTG
Organism: Mesorhizobium loti; assembly: GCA_014189435.1. Taxonomy (NCBI): domain Bacteria; kingdom Pseudomonadati; phylum Pseudomonadota; class Alphaproteobacteria; order Hyphomicrobiales; family Phyllobacteriaceae; genus Mesorhizobium; species Mesorhizobium loti. The sequence goes on along the minus strand of CP050293.1, from coordinate 1,681,433 downwards.
CGCGTCCTGGCTGGCGAGACGGCGCACTTCGGGCGCTGCCTGGCGCAGCTTGGGTTCGCGCGGCTGCGCCGGCTGCAGCCGTGCAGGCTCTTCTTCGCGGCGGGTCAGGCCGTTGGTCAGGCGCTTCAGCAAGCCCATCGGTCCGCTGTTGTTCTCGTGGTCGACCGGGCGGCTCTTGGCATCCACCTCGGCCTTGACGACGGGCGGAAAGTCCTCGACGCGCGGCATACGCTGCGGCGCCATGGCAACCGGCTGCGGGGCTTCGCGCAGCATCTCGCGCGGCTGCGGAGCAGGCTGCATCATCTGCTGGACCACGGGCTGCGGCATCGGCTGTGCTGGGGGCGCCTGGAAGATCTTGCTCTGCGGGCGGAAATCTTCAGCGTGAGCGACCGGAGCCGGGCGCGCCTGTGCCATGGCCGCGGCATTGGCTTCGGCCAGTTGGATCGCTTCGGCGACCGGGTCGGTCGCGCGTGGCTCGTATGCCGCCTGCTGGACAGGCGCCGGGCGAACCTCCGCGATCTGAGCCGCCGGACGGCTGACCGGCTTCGGCGGTGCCGTGCGGATCGAGATCGGCGCAGCGGCGATTTCAGCCGCCGACTTGTCGATGCCGGTGGCAACCACCGAGACGCGGATGACGCCCTCAAGTTCCTCGTCGAAGGTGGCGCCCAGGATGATGTTGGCGTCCTGGTCGACTTCCTCGCGGATACGGGTTGCCGCTTCGTCGACTTCGAACAGCGTCAGGTCGCGGCCGCCGGTGATCGAGATCAGCAGGCCCTTGGCGCCCTTCATCGAGGTCTCGTCGAGCAGCGGATTGGCGATCGCGGCTTCGGCGGCGGCCATCGCGCGGCCCTCGCCCGAAGCTTCGCCGGTGCCCATCATCGCCTTGCCCATCTCGCGCATGACGGAACGGACGTCGGCGAAGTCGAGATTGATCAGACCTTCCTTGACCATCAGGTCGGTGATGCAGGCAACACCGGAATAGAGCACCTGGTCAGCCATGGCGAAGGCGTCGGCAAAGGTGGTCTTGTCATTGGCCAGCCGGAACAGGTTCTGGTTGGGGATGACGATCAGCGTATCGACGCATTTCTGCAGTTCCTCGATGCCGAAGTCCGCCGTCTTCATGCGGCGCTGGCCTTCGAAGTGGAACGGCTTGGTGACGACGCCGACGGTGAGGATGCCCTTTTCACGGGCAGCACGGGCAACGACCGGAGCGGCACCCGTACCGGTGCCGCCGCCCATGCCGGCGGTGACGAAGCACATATGGGTGTTGGTGAGATGGTCGAGAATCTCATCGATGCATTCTTCGGCGGCCGCGCGGCCGACTTCCGGCTGCGATCCCGCACCGAGCCCCTCGGTGACGTGAGCGCCGAGCTGGATCAGGCGGCCTGCCTTCGACATTGTCAGCGCCTGCGCGTCGGTGTTGGCCACCACGAACTCGACACCGCGCAAACCGGCGGTGATCATGTTGTTGACGGCATTGCCGCCGCCGCCGCCGACACCGAACACGGTGATGCGCGGCTTAAGCTCGGTGATGTCCGGCTTTTGCAGATTGATGGTCATTGTCTCCGTCCTTTGCCTTTCACGCCGCTTCGCCGCCGCGGCCGCCTATGGGGCTGTCCCCGTCAATTTTAGAAACTGTCTCTCAACCACTGACTCATGCGATGCAGTTTTCCGCCCGTTCCGGTCATTCTCAGACCGGAAATTCCTTTCGCCGGATGGCTCTCGAAACTCGCCATCTGCGGATAGATCAGAAGCCCCACCGCGGCCGAGAAGGCCGGCCCCTTCGCCGCTTCCGGCAGGCCGGCCACGCCGAGCGGACGGCCGATGCGCACGTTACGTCCCAGGATGCGGCGCGCCGCTTCCGGCAGGCCGGCAAGCTGGCTGGCGCCGCCCGTCAGCACGACACGCTTGCCCACCGCATTGCCGTAGCCGGACTTGTTCAGCCGGTCGCGCAGCAGTTCGAGCGTCTCGTCGATGCGGGCGCGCACGATGCGCGTCATCACCGAGCGCGGGATCTGCAAAGGCACGTCGCCATCGTCGCCGATCGGCTGGATCGAGACCAGGTCGCGGTCGTCGGCGCTGCCCGGCAGCGCAGAGCCATGCATCACCTTCAGCCGTTCGGCGGCATCGAGCGAGGTCGACAGCCCCTTGGCCATGTCCAGCGTGACATGATTGCCGCCGATGGCGATGGCGTCGCCATGCACGAACTTGCCTTCCGAAAACACCGAGATCGTCGTCGTGCCGCCGCCCATGTCGATGCAGGCCGCACCCATTTCCAGTTCGTCGTCGACCAGGGCCGCCAACCCGCTGGCATAGGGCGTCGCCACCATGCGCTCGACCGACAGGTGCGAACGGTTGATGGAAAGCTCCAGATTGCGCATCGGCGCGGCGTCACCGGTCAGCACATGCATGTCGACGCCGAGTGCGTCGCCGACCATGCCGCGCGGATCACGCACGCCGCGTTCCGCATCCAGCGAGAAGCCGACGGGAAGCGAATGGATCACCTCGCGCTCGGCCTTCAGCGCCTGCTTGGCGCCGGCGCCGAGAACGCGCTTGATATCGGCCTCGTCGGCCTCGTGGCCGCCCAGGTTGATGGTGGCGGAGAAGGCTTCGCTCTTCAGCCGGCCGGCGGTCATGTTGACGATCAGCGAATCGACCGTCAGCCCGGCCATGCGTTCGGCCGCGTCGACGGCGAGACGGATGGCATGCTCGGCGCGGTCGAGATCGACGATGACTCCCGACTTCACGCCTTGCGACTTCTGGTGGCCGATCCCGATCACCTGGATCCGGTGCGAGCGGCCGCGCAACAGCTTGCCATCATCGCATGGCTTCAGCTTGGCCACCATGCAGCAGACCTTGCTCGAACCGACATCTAGCACCGTCAGGGTGCCGGACCGGCGCGACGAGGCATCGCCTTGACCGCCAAGCCAGCTCATATCTTCGTCTCCGGCTTGCGCTTCAGGCTCTTGGGTTTTTCGTTGAGCGCGGCTTCGCGCTGCGTTGCCGCCTCCGGCGTCAACTGCACGACCAGCCGGTCCGTCAGGCGCATGTCGACGGCAGCGATATCGCGCGACAACAGGCCCTTGTCCTGGTCCATCCTGACGAGTTCGGCGAGCGCCTGATCCTCGTCATCCTCGGGAAGCTTGACGGTGATGCCATTGTCCAGCTTCAGGTCCCAGCGCCGTTCGCCGACGCGGATGTAGCCTTTGATCCGGCTCGCGAGGTCAGGATATTTTTCGATCTTGGCGATGAAGCCGGGCGCACTCACCGGCGCGCCGGTACCGATCAGCAGCGGCAGCAGCACCTGCTTGCCGCCCGAGAACGGCGCGATCACGGCGCCATCCTTCTCGATGACGGACAACTCGTCGCCCTGCTGCCAGAGCGCGAAGGCCTCGCGTTCCTCGACGCGCACTTCCAGCGTGTGCGGATAGACCTTGCGGACCGCCGCACCCTCGATCCACGGCAAACCGGAGATCCGCTCGCGCGCCGCTTCGGCGTCGAAGCCGATCAGCGACGTCCAGCCATCGAGTTCGAGCCTGTCGAGAATATCGATCTCCGAGGTCTGGCGATTGCCGACCACCTTGACCTGATCGACGGCAAAGCCGGTGCGGGCGGTGATGCTCTGCACGATGCCGTCGACATGGCCGCCGAGATAGGCGCCGTAGGCACTGCTCGAGGCAATCAGCACGGCCGACATCATGGCCGCGGAAAAGCGCGGTGCCTGGAATTCCCCGACACCCAGGCGCGCCAGAATGCGCACAGGGCGGCGCAGCATGCGCGGCAGCACGAAATGGCCCGATGACAACGGCAGGCCGAATGGCGCCGGCCCAGCCGCGCCCCTCTCCCTACCTTGTCCCCATTTCAACGCAGACACGAAGCGTCCTCCACCATCCAACTCAACAAATCGCCAAACGAGTGCCCGGCCTGGGCGGCGATTTCAGGCACCAAGGACGTCGGCGTCATACCCGGCTGGGTGTTGACCTCGAGCCAGACAACCTCGCCGTTTTCGGAATGCCGATCGTCATAACGGAAGTCCGACCGGGAAACGCCCCGACAGCCGATCGCTTGGTGAGCCTTGAGCGCCAGTGTTTGTATTTTTTGGTAAATATTCGGTGAAACTTTTGCGGGGCATTCGTGCTTTGATCCCCCGGCGACATATTTTGAATCATAGTCGTAGAAGGAATGGCCGGTCGGGATGATCTCGCAGACCCCCAGCGCCACATCGCCCATCACCGCGCAGGTCAGCTCGCGGCCGTGGATGTAGCGCTCGACCATGACGGTGTCGCCATATTTCCACTCGGACGAGCCGATCACCTGCGGCGGATGCGACTGGCCTTCATGCACGATGACGACGCCGAAGCTCGAACCCTCATTGACCGGCTTGACCACATAGGGCGGCTTCATCGGATGTTTGTTCTGGATGGCGAAGCGGCTGGTGACCTTCGATTCGGCGACCGGGATGCCGACCGACTTGGCAACCCGCTTGGCCTGCTCCTTGTTCATGGCCAGGGCCGAGGCGAGCACGCCGGAATGGGTGTAGGGAATGCCGAGATATTCAAGGATGCCCTGGATGGTGCCATCCTCGCCAAAAGGGCCATGCAGCGCATTGAAGGCGACGTCGGGCTTGAGCTCGGCAAGCACCGAGCCGACATCGCGCCCGACATCGACGCGCGTGACCTGGTAGCCTTCCTTCTCGAGTTCATCGGCACAAGCCTTTCCCGAGGACAGAGACACGGGCCGCTCGGACGAAAACCCACCCAGCAGGACGGCCACATGCTTGTTTTTCATTCCCCGGCATCCCCTCTCGCAGCGGACCAAAAACCAAGATTTTCCGCAACATTGAGTCCGAGTCTCCCGGCAGGTTGCCCCCCAGACGGAAAACGCTGAAAACGCGTCGAACGACTCAAATCAGGAAACGCTTTCGAGCAGAGAATCAGAGAGTTGATTCACTGGCAAGTGCTTACGATTCCGAGAGATTCACTTTCTGAGAAAATGGATGCGAAAAGCGTGTCGTTGAGTCTTCGGAGCAACGGTTGGGGACCGTTTTGGCCTCGTTGAAGTTCATGCATCACATGAACTTCGAAGCAGGCTAGAGGAGTTGCCCGAGAAACTCCTGAACCGCATGCCCCGGCCGGAAATTGCCGATGCGCTTGATTTCCCATTGCAGCCGGATGCCGGAATTCTCCAGCACCCGCGTGCGCACCGTCTCGCCGAGATATTCAAGGTCGTAGCCGGTCGCGGTTCCCGTGTTGATCATGAAGTTGCAATGCATCGGCGACATCTGCGCGCCGCCGATCATCAGGCCGCGGCAACCCGCCTTGTCGATCTCCTTCCAGGCCGAGGTACCGTCGGGATTCTTGAAGGTCGAGCCGCCGGTCTTCTCGCGGATCGGCTGCACGGTCTCGCGGTGGTTCTGCACGGCCTCCATCGCCGCCTTGATCGCCGCTCTGTCCTCGGCAAAGCCTTCGAACACGGCCGAGGTGAAGATCAGCCCGGCAGGCGCCGCCGAATGGCGATAGGCGTAGCCCATATCGGCATTGCTCAGCGTCTGCACATTACCCTTGCGGTCGAGCGCACGCACTTCCACGACGCGCTCGCGCGTCTCGACGCCATTGGCGCCTGCATTCATCCGCAGTGCACCGCCGATGGCGCCCGGAATGCCGTGGTAGAAATGGAAACCGCCAATGCCTGCCTCGAGCGCCACCGCGGCAACCCGCTTATCGGGCGTGGCCGCTCCTGCCTTGATCCTAATTGGCGAGATGACCTCGGCCTCGCCGAACCCCTTGGCCGAAAGCCGGATGACAAAACCCGGAATGCCGCCGTCGCGGACCAGGAGGTTCGAGCCGACACCGACGATGGTCAGCGGTATGTCCTCTGGAACAGCCTTGAGGAACGCGGCAAGGTCTTCCTCGTCGGCCGGCTGGAACAGGGCCTCGGCAAGCCCACCGGCGCGGAACCAGGTGATCTTGTCCATCTCGGCATTCGGCGTGATGCGGCCGCGTAGGCCGGCAAGCCGGTCGCCAAGTCTGTCGATCAGGGCCTGGCCGTGCATCATGAGACGGTCCCGCCAAGCTCCTTGGGCAACGCATAGGCCCATTGGGTGATGTTGCCGGCGCCAAGGAAGACGACGAAATCGCCCGGCTTGGCCAGATCACGGATGATGGGCGCAATCGCCGCCGGACCCTCGATGTAGCGAGCGTCGCGATGGCCGCCGGCGCGGATGCGCGACACCAGCGCGTCCGAGCTGACGCCCTCGATAGGCTCCTCGCCGGCCGCGTAGACCGGCGCCACCATCACCGTGTCGGCGTCGTTAAAGCAGGCGGAAAACTCGTTGAACAGATCATGCAGCCGGGTGAAGCGATGCGGCTGGGCGATGGCAATGACGCGGCCCTGGGTGGCGCTGCGCGCCGCCTTCAGCACCGCCGAGATCTCGACCGGATGGTGGCCGTAGTCGTCGAATATTTCGACGCCGTTCCACGAACCGGTGTGGGTGAAGCGGCGCTTGACGCCGGCGAAGGATGACAGGCCCTTTTTGATCGCTTCGGCGGAGAGGCCAAGCTCATGCGCGACCGCGATCGCGGCGGTCGCGTTCGAGACGTTGTGACGGCCAGGCATCGGCAGGCGCAGGCCTGAAATCGTCGTCTGGCCGCCGGTCTTGCGGTCACGGATCACCACATCGAATTCCGAAGTCGCGCCCGCCATGCGGTGGTTGGTGAAGCGCACATCGGCCTGCGCGTTCTCGCCATAGGTGACGACGCGGCGATCCTCGATGCGGCTGACCAGCGCCTGCACCTCGGGATGATCGGTGCACATGACGCCAAAACCGTAGAACGGCACGTTCTCGACGAACTGGCGGAACGCCTCGCGCACCTTGTCGAAACTGCCATAGTGATCGAGATGTTCGGGATCGATGTTGGTGACGACCGCGATCTCGGCCGGCAGCTTGAGGAAGGTGCCGTCGCTTTCGTCGGCCTCGACCACCATCCATTCGCCGTCGCCCATGCGCGCGTTGGTGCCATAGGCATTGATGATGCCGCCATTGATGACGGTCGGATCGAGCCCGCCGGCATCGAGCAAGGTCGCCACCATCGAGGTCGTCGTCGTCTTGCCATGCGTGCCGCCGATCGCCACCGCCTGGCGAAAGCGCATCAGTTCGGCCAGCATTTCGGCCCGGCGCACGATCGGCAGCAGCTTTTCGCGCGCGGCCTTCAGCTCCGGGTTGGATTTCTTGATCGCCGTCGAGACGACGACAACCTCGGCCTCGCCGAGATTTTCGGCCTTGTGGCCGACGAAGCATTCGATGCCCTTGTCTCGCAGCCGTTGCACATTGGCGCTTTCGGCCTGGTCGGACCCTTGCACCTTGTAGCCGAGATTGTGCAGCACTTCGGCAATGCCGCTCATGCCGATGCCGCCAATGCCGATGAAATGCACAAGGCCGATGGTCTGCGGCATCTTCATGCGTGCGTCCCCTTCCTGAAATCCGAAACGGTTTTTTTCGACGCAATAGCCTCTGTGAGATCAGCGAGCAACCGTGCCGCGTCCGGCCTGCCGGCCGACTTCGCGCCCGCCGCCATAGCCACCAGCCGCTCGGGAGCGTCCATCAACCCGCCGACGAGCGCTGCGATGCGCTCGGGCGAAAGCGAGGATTGCGGGTGCACTTCGCCGCCGCCGGCAGCGGCAAGGGCCGCCGCGTTCGCCGCCTGGTCGTGATCGAGCGCATAGGGGTAAGGCACCAGCAACGCCGGCCGGCCGATGACGGCGATCTCCGAGACGGTCGAGGCGCCGGAGCGCGAGATCACCAGATGCGCGGCCGCCATGCGTGCCGCCATGTCGGTGAAGAAGGGCGAGACCTCGACGGCGACGCCAAGCGCGGCATAGGCCGCCTTGACCCGCGCCACATCATCCGCGCGCGCTTGTTGGGTAATCACCAGCCGCTTGCGTTGGGCATCGGAAAGCAGCGCGATGGCCCCCGGCACGGCATCGGAAAAGAACTGGGCGCCCTGGCTGCCGCCAAACACCAGCAGGCGGAACGGCTGTTCCCCGGTCGACGCCGCATAAGCCATCCTGGCCGCTTCCAGCACGGCAGGCCTGACCGGATTGCCCGTCGTCACCGTCTTGACGCCGGCAGCACTGGTGTCCTGCGGCAGGAAGCCGCCGGCGATGGCATCGACACGGCCGGCCAGCGCCCGGTTGGCGCGCCCCATCACCGCGTTCTGCTCGTGGATCACCGTCGGCACCTTGCGCCGTGTCGCCGCGTAGAGCGGCGGCAAGGTCGGATAGCCGCCGAAGCCGACAACGGCATCCGGCTTGATCCTGCCGATGACGGCGGAAGCCTGGCGCACGCCGCGCCAGATTTTCCAGAAGGCGCCAAGCAGGGCAAAAGGATTTTTCGAGCCCATCGTCGCCGACTGGATCGGATGGATGGCGGCGGCCGGGAAATGGCCGGCGAAACGCTCGGCACGATCATCGGTCGCCAGATGCACCGACCAGCCGCGCTCGTTCAGCTCATGCGCCAGCGCCTCGGCCGGGAAAAGATGCCCACCGGTTCCGCCCGCCGCGAGAAGGATGACACCCCTCGCCATGTCACTCCGCCGGCAGAGCGCGCTGCGACAGGCCAAAGCCCATCTGCTTGCGCTTTTCAGGCCGCTTGCGCGTCAACGCCAGCACCATACCCATCGAAATGGCGATGGCGATCTGCGAGGAGCCGCCATAGGAGATGAAGGGCAGCGTCATGCCCTTGGCCGGCACCAGCTGCAGGTTGACGCACATGTTGATGACAGCCTGCAGGCCGAAGACAGTAACCAGACCACCGACCGCATAGCGGGTGAAATCGTCATGCTCCTTCAGCGCCGTGTTGAGACCGCGCAGCACGATGAAGGCAAAGATCGACATGATGAAGAAACACATGATCAGTCCGAACTCTTCGCCGGCGACCGAAAAGACGAAGTCGGCATGGCTGTCGGGGATGACCCGCTTGACGGTGCCCTCGCCCGGCCCGACGCCGAACCAGCCGCCGTTGATCAGCGCTTCGCGCCCCATGTCGACCTGGAACGTGTCGCCTTCGCCGGTGAGGAACTTGTCGATGCGCAAGGCGACATGCGGAAACACCGTATAGGCGGCAAAGACGCCGCCGACGCCGGCAGCCCCCAGTGCGACGATCCACAGCCATGGCAGCCCCGCCATGAAGAACATGATGCCCCAGGTGCCGGTCGTCAGCATGGTCTGGCCGAGGTCGGGTTGCGCCACCAGCAGCGACACGACCAGCACCAGCAGCAGCATGGCGAACAGATTGCCCGGAATGTCGGGCTGGCGCTTGTGCTCGGCAAACAGCCAGGCGCACATGATGACGAAAGCGGGTTTCAGAAATTCAGACGGCTGGATCGACAGGCCGGCAAGCGAAACCCAGCGGCGCGCGCCCTTGACCTCGACGCCGATGTAAAGCACCGCCACCATCAGCACCAGCATCAGGCACAGCATGATCAGCGCCATGCGCCGGATCTGCCGGGAATCGAGGAAGGAGACGGCCAGCATCACGCCGAGCGCCGGCACGGTGAAGATGATCTGCCTGGTGGCGAAGTGGAAGCTGTCGAGGCCGATGCGTTCGGCCACCGCCGGGCTGGCGGCGAAGGACAGCACGATGCCGAGCCCCATCAGCGACAGGAACGCCGCCAGGAACCAGCGATCGATCGTCCACCACCAGGTCGCAACCGGACTTTTGTCGAGACGGCTCTGCATTATCGTGCCCCTCCGATGGGTTTCACGCCCTCGATAGCATTCGCAGCTTGCCTGAAGGCTTCGCCGCGGACTTCGAAATTCTTGAACTGGTCGAAACTGGCGCAGGCCGGCGACAACAGCACCACCGCCTCGCCGCTGTCGTCCTGGGCCGCATCATGCGCGGCATGCTCGACCGCCGCGGCCAGCGTGCCTGAAATCTCGTAAGGCACGGCCTCACCCAGCGTCGCCGAAAAGGCGGGGGCGGCCTCGCCGATCAGATAGGCCTTTGCGATGCGCGGGAAGAAGCCGCGCAACGGCTCGATGCCGCCTTCCTTTGGCAGGCCGCCGGCGATCCAGTAGATGCGTGCAAAGCTCGACAGCGCCGGTGCCGCCGCATCGGCATTGGTCGCCTTGGAATCGTTGATGAACAGCACATGGTCCTTGCGGCCGACCTGCTCCATGCGGTGCGCGAGGCCGGGAAAGCTTTCCAGCCCCGACTGGATCTCGCCAAGCTCCAGCCCGACCTTGAGGCACGCGGCAACCGCTGCCAGCGCGTTCTGCGCATTGTGCTGGCCGCGCAGCGAGCCGATGCCCTCGAGGAAGGCGACGCGGCTGTAGCGGCCGTGCACCGCTTCCATCAGATTGGTGCCGTCGGCGAAATAGCCGTCGGTCAGCGGCAGCCGCTTGGAAATACGGATGACATGCCGCCCCGCCCGCTCCAGCCGCTCGGCGATCTGCGCGCACCAGGAATCGTCGATGCCGACGATTGCCGTCTCGCTGCCGGCCACCAGCCGCTCTTTGATCGCGGCGTAGTGCTGCATGGTGCCGTGGCGATCGAGATGGTCGGGCGTCAGATTGAGCAGGATGCCGGCGGTCGGGTTGATCGAGGGCGCGAGGTCGATCTGGTAGGACGAGCATTCGACGACATAGTGCCGATCGGGCTCCGGCGGATCGAGCGTCATCACCGCGCGGCCGATATTGCCGCCCATCTGGGTGTCACGCCCGGCTGCTTTCAGGATATGCGCGGTCAGTGCCGTTGTCGTCGACTTGCCGTTGGTGCCGGTGATGGCGATGAAGGGCGAAATTGGCGCACTCAGCATCCGCTCGCGGCAGAAAAGCTCGATGTCGCCGATGATCTCGACGCCTGACCCGCGCGCCAGCTCCACCGTCCAATGCGGCTTGGGATGCGTCAACGGCACGCCCGGAGACAGCACGAAGGCCGAGAATTTCGCCCAGTCGGCACCACGCAGGTCGGCGGTTGCGATGCCGGCAGCGGCCGCCTTGGCAACGCTTTCGGGATTATCGTCCCAGGCCAGCACGTCCGCCCCGCCCTCGATCAGCGCGCGCGCCGTCGCGATCCCCGAGCCACCGAGCCCGAAGAGCGAAACGCGCTTGCCTGCAAAGGATGCGGCGGGGATCAAAGGGCCTCCTATCTCAGCTTGAGGGTCGACAGGCCGACCAGCGCCAGGATGACGGCGATGATCCAGAAGCGGATCACCACCTGGCTTTCGGTCCAGCCGAGCTTTTCGAAATGATGGTGGATCGGCGCCATCAGGAACACCCGCTTGCCGGTCATCTTGAAATAGCCGACCTGGATGATGACGGACAGGATTTCCACGACGAACAATCCGCCAACGATGACCAGCACGATCTCGTGCTTGGTGGCGACCGCGACCGTGCCGATCAGGCCGCCCATGGCCAGCGAGCCGGTGTCGCCCATGAAGATCGCCGCCGGCGGCGCGTTGAACCAGAGGAAGCCGAGGCCGGCGCCGATGACGGAGCCGAGCACGACCGCCAGTTCGCCGGTGCCGGGCACGAAATGGATCTGCAGATATTCGGCGAAGACCGCGTTGCCGGAGAGATAGGCGATGACGCCGAAGGACGCCGCCGCGATCATGATCGGCACGATCGCCAGCCCGTCGAGGCCGTCGGTCAGGTTCACCGCATTGCCGGCGCCGACGATGACGAAGCAGGAGAACGGAATGAAGAACCAGCCGAGATTGACGATGAATTCCTTGGCGAAGGGGAATGTCAGCGACGACGAGAACGGCGCCTGGCCATTGTGCATGATCACCCATGCAGCGATGCCGGCGATGACGAATTCAAGCGCCAGCCTTGCCTTGCCGGAAAAGCCGAGATGCGACTGCTTGGTCACTTTGAGATAGTCGTCGTAGAAGCCGATCGAGCCGAAGCCCAGCGTCACCAGCAGCACCACCCAGACATAGATGCTCGACAGGTTCGCCCACAAAAGCGACGAGCCGATAATGCCCGACAGGATCATCAGCCCACCCATGGTCGGCGTGCCGGCCTTCTTGAAATGCGTCTGCGGCCCGTCGGCGCGGATCGGCTGACCCTTGCCTTGCCGCAGCCGCAGCGAATTGATGATGGTCGGTCCGAAGATGAAGACGATCAGCGCCGACGTGATCAGCGCCCCGCCGGTGCGGAAAGTGATGTAGCGAAAGACATTGAAGACCGAGACCTTGTCCGCAAAATCGACGAGCAGTGTAAACATGCGCTTTTCGTCCCCCGACCTAGGTCTGTTTTCTGGCTGTCGATTCAGCCGGGAATTTGCCCAGCAGTGCATCGACCAGTTTGGCAAAACCGATGCCCTTCGACGATTTGATCATCACCACATCGCCCGGCTTCAGCGCGGCAAGCAGCACCGGCTTCAGCTCCTCGACACCGGCGCGGTATTCCGTCTTGATCTCGGCCGGCAGTATCTCGGCCAGCGCCTGCATTTCCGGGCCGCCGAGAAAGACGGTCTGCGTCCCGGTGCCGACGATGAGCTCGGCAAGGGCGGCATGCAGCTTGGCCGAGTGGTCGCCGAGCTCGAGCATGTCGCCGAGCACGGCGATGCGACGGCCCTCGCCCGTCACGGGCGTCGCGTTGAGCAATGCCATGGCAGCAGCCATCGATGCCGGATTGGCGTTGTAGCTCTCGTCGATCAGGGTGATCGACCCTCCCGGGTGGCTCGAAGTCGAGCCACCGGAATGGCGCAGCACATGGCGCTTGCCGCGCCCGCGTTCGGCCGAAAGATCGGCCAGTGCTGTAGCCACCTTGTCGAGATCGGCGCCGACCAGATGCGCCGCGCCCAGCACCGCCAGCACGTTCTGCACCATATGGCGGCCGGGCGCGCCGATCCGCGCCGTCACATCGTGGCCGCTGATCCTGGCGGTGATGTCGGAATGATCCGCATGCAGTTCGCATTTGGTGAGCTTGAAGGTCGAGCGCGCATTCTCGCCGAAGCCGTAGACGTGCTCGACACCGGCGGCCTGCGCCATCTTGTCGAGAATCTTGAAGCGCGCGTCGTCGCGGTTGAGGACGGCGGCCCCTTCAGGCTCCAGCCCTTCGAAAATCTCGGCCTTGGCCTTGGCGATCTCATCCAGATTGCGGAAGAAGCCAAGGTGGGCGGCCGCGATCATGGTGACGATGGCGACATGCGGCCTCACCATTTTCACCAGCGGACGGATCTCGTCGGGATGGTTCATGCCGATCTCGAACACGGCATAGTCGCATTCATCGGGCATGCGCGCCAAGGTCAGCGGCACGCCCCAGTGATTGTTGAAGGACTGCGCCGAGGCATGCACCTTGCCGACGGCCTGCAGCACATGGCGCAGCGCTTCCTTGGTGGTCGTCTTGCCGGCCGAACCGGTGACCGCGATGATTTTCGCGCTCGAGCGGGCCCGCGACGCAATCCCGAGCTTTTCCAGCGCGACCAGCACGTCCTCGACGACGATGATCGGCGCCGTCAGCCGGCCGAGCGACGGCAGCTTGCCTTCAGCCACCACCAGCACGCCGGCGCCGGCCTTGATGGCGGCGGTTGCGAAGTCATGGCCGTCCATCGCCTCGCCCTTGATGGCGAAGAAGGCGTCGCCCGGCTGCAGGCTGCGGGTGTCGATCGAAATGCCTGAAATGCCTTCCGGCATCGGCCCGAGCGGCCGCCCGTCCATGGCGGCAACCAACGCCTCGGAGGTCCACAGCAAGCTCATGCGGCACGCTCCGTGAGCGCTGCGCGAACTTCCTCATGATCGGAGAAATGCAAGGTCTCGGAGCCGATCGTCTGGCCCTCCTCATGGCCTTTGCCGGCCACAATCAGCGTGTCACCGGCATTGAGCAGGGCGACCGCCTCGTGGATCGCCTGGCGCCGGTCGCCGATCTCGATGGCGCCCGGAGCAGCCGCGAGGATGGCGGCACGGATCGTTTCCGGCACTTCCGAGCGCGGATTGTCGTCGGTGACGATGACGACATCGGCAAGCCGCGTCGCGATCTCACCCATGATCGGCCTTTTTCCCCGGTCGCGGTCGCCGCCGCAGCCGAAGACGACGATGACGCGGCCGGTGGTGAACGGCCGCACCGAGGCCAGCACGTTTTCCAGCGCGTCGGGCTTGTGGGCATAATCGACATAGACCGGCGCGCCATTAACGGTCGTGCCGACGAGGTCGAGCCGGCCCGGCGCGCCCTTCAGTTTCTCCAACGCCATCAACGCCTTGGCGACAGGTGTTCCCGTGGAAATGGCAAGACCCGCCGAAACCAGGGCGTTCGAAATCTGGAAATCACCGGCCAGCGGCAGGTCGATCTCGTAGAGCACGCCGTCGGCCTCGACCTCGGCGCGCTGGCGGTGGCGCTCGTGCTCGACCCGCTTCAGCCGGAGAAAATCGCCATGGCGGCCGACAGTCAGCACATTGAGCCCGGCAGCCTGTGCGGCCTTGATCGTCGGCGCCGACCACGGATCGTCGGCGAAGATCACGGCCGGCGCGCCCTTCGGCAGCAGTGTGTCGAACAGGCGCAATTTGGCGCGGTGGTAGTCCTCGATGGTCGGATGATAGTCCATATGGTCGCGGCCGAGATTGGTGAAGCCGCCGGCCGCCAGCTTCACGCCGTCGAGGCGGCGCTGGTCGAGCCCATGGCTGGAGGCTTCCATCGAGGCGTGGCTGACGCCGGCATCGGCCAATTCCCGCAGCAATTGATGCAGGGCGACCGGATCGGGCGTCGTCAGCGAGCCATAATCGTTGCGGCCCGGCGCCACGACGCCGGTGGTGCCGATCGAAGCGGCGGCATAGCCGGCCTGCTCCCAGATCTGCCTGGTGAAGGCGGCGACCGACGTCTTGCCGCTGGTGCCGGTCACCGCGACCATGGTCTGTGGCTGCTTGCCGAAATAGCGGGCCGCACTCAGCGCCAGCGCCAAGCGCGGATCGTCGACCGCCAGCACCGGAACCGACAGCCCGGCAATGGTGCTGCCCTTGCCCGCCACGATCGCGGCCGCACCGCGCGCGGCGGCGTCGGCGGCATAAACGGCACCATCGGCCTTGGTTCCGGCGAGCGCAAAAAGACAACGCCCGGTTTTACCTGGCGGGAATCCGAAGAAATCCCTGTAACCTCCAGATCGACGGAAGCTATTCCCTCGACGGGCAGGATACCGGCTAGATCTCTGAGCTTCATCGAGTCCCGTTCACCGCAACAAAATAGCGCGCAGTTACCGGCGCGCCCTAAGAATCACTGATAGGAAACCAGCGTTGCACCATTTTCATGGCTGAAATCTGGCTTCACGCCAAGCATGGCAGCCGCACGTCTGATGATGTTTCCCGCCATAACCCCCGCATTCGAGGCCGCGACGTCTGTCATGCCAGGCTTTTCCGGGTGCGGGGCATCGGCAATCGTAAACACGAGGTATTGCGGATCGTCCATCGGGAAGGCGGCGACGAAGGTATTGAAATTCAACTCCTTCGAGTAGCGGCCGTTGATAACCTTCTCGGCTGTTCCGGTCTTGCCGCCAACGCGGTAGCCGGGGACTCTGGCGTTTCTGGCCGAGCCCTTCTCGGCGTTGAGCGAATAAAGGTAGCGCATGCCCTCGACGGTCTTGTCGCTGACCACTTTCTTGGCCATGGCCATCGCTTCTTCCTGTGAGCGGACCAGGAAGGTAGGATTCATCAGGAAGCCGCCATTCATCAGCGCCGCGCAGCCGACCGCCGCTTGCAGCGGCGTCGTCGACACGCCATGGCCGAAGGCGATGGTGAACGAATTGACCTGTTTCCAGACCTTTGGTTCAGTCGGGCGGGCGACTTCCGGCAGCTCGGTCTGCATCTTGTCCAAAATTCCAAGGCGATGCAGGAATTCGCGGTGCCCCGCGATGCCGACCATCTCGGCCTCCCTGGCAGACCCGATGTTGGACGAATAGAGGAACACCTCCGGCAACGACAGCACACGGTTCTTGCCGTGGAAGTCGTGAATGGCCTGATGGCCGACCCGGATTGGATGCGAAGCATCGAAGCGGCTCGCCATCGTCGCCTTGCCGGAATCGAGCGCCATGGCTGAGGTGAAGCTCTTGAAGGTCGAGCCCATCTCATAGAGACCCGCCGACATCCGATTCAGCCGGTCCTTGTCCTGTGCATTGTAAGGATTGTTCGGATCAAAATCCGGCACCGAGGCCATCGCCACCACTTCGCCGGTCTTGACGTTGAGCACAACGGCGCCAGCGCCCATGGCGCGATAGCGCTCCAGGCCGGCGGCGATCTCGTCGCGCACCACATGCTGGACGCGCAGATCGATCGAAAGCTTCACCGGCTTGAGATCCTTGGCCACCGCGAGGCCCGATGCCTGCAGGTCGCTCAGGCCCTGCTCGTCGACATACTTCTCCATCCCGGAGATGCCCTGGTTGTCGATGTTGGTGAGGCCGACAATGTAGGACGAGGTCTCGCCGCTCGGATAAAAGCGGCGCTTCTCGGTGCGGAAGCCGAAGCCGGGAATGCCGAGCTGCATGATGTCGGACTGTTGCTTGGGCGTCAGCTGCCGCTGCAGCCAGACGAAACCGGCGCCGCTCTTCAGCTTGTGGTAGGTCTGCTCATAGTCGATGTCCGGAAGCACCGTCGACAGCTTCTCGATCGCCTCGTCGGCGTCGACGATCCGGCGCGGTTCTGCAAACAGCGACGCCGTCTTGATGTCCGTCGCCAGCACTTCGCCATTGCGGTCGACAATGTCGGGTCGCGATGCCGTCACCCGGCTCTGCGGACCGCCAGACATGTCGGGGGTCTGGAAGCCGAGATAGACCAACCGCCCGGAAATGGTCGAGAAGATGCCGAAGAACACCGCCATCGTCATCACGATGCGCGTCCTGCCCTTGCCGCCGGTCGCCTTGCGGGCGCCCTCGACCACGATCGATCCATCTTCACTCGTCCTGGCGCGACGCTTCAGCAGTTTGCCGATCATTGGGCGATGCCTCCGGTCACCACGGGATCCCGGCTACCCGGAGGCGCTTGGTCGGAATTGTCGGCCATACCGCCCTGGCGTCCGTTCAGGATGTCCTGAATGTCCAGGGCTTTGGCCGGCAGATCACCGATGCCGACGATCTGACGAGCACTGACCGGTTCCAATGCGAGCTGTGATTTGTAGAGTTCGGTCAGCTTCTGCAGCCGCGACGGCTGGGTGAGCAGGCTCCAGTCCGCCTTGAGCAGGTCGATCGTATCCTCCTCATAGCGGATCTGCGCATGGATTTTCTGCACCGACGCCAATTGTTCCTCGGCCTCGCGCTTGGCCTTGTAGGTAAGGGCCGCCGCCGCAACCATGACGGCGATCAGGACGATGTCGCTGGTACGAAACACTTAGCTACCTCTCCCCCGGCCGGTCGATACCGGGAAGCTTTGGAAGGCCGAAAATCGAAAAGTCGCCGCTGCGTGCCGGCGCCTCGGTGCGGATCGCTGCGCGCAGCCTGGCCGAACGGGCGCGCGGATTGGCCGCCACCTCGGCGTCGCCGGCCGTCACGCCGCCACCCGCCTTGCGGAAAATCGCGGTGCGCGCATGAGCCTCAGGCAAGTGACGCGAGCCGGTCGCGACGTCGGCCCGGTCGGCGATGAAGCGCTTGACGATGCGATCTTCCAGCGAATGGAACGTCACCACGGCGAGCCGTCCGCCCGGCTTCAGCGCGCGTTCGGCGGCAAACAGGGCCTTTGCCAGTTCGCCAAGCTCGTCATTGACGAAGATGCGCAGCGCCTGGAAGACGCGCGTCGCCGGATGGATCTTGTCCTTCGGCGCACGGCCGATATGCGTCTCGATGGCGTCGGCCAGTTCCAGCGTGCGTTCGAACGGACGCTTTTCGCGGCGAGCCTCGATCATGCGGGCGATGCGCCCGGCATGACGCTCCTCGCCGAGGAAGCCGAAGATGCGGGCAAGGTCGCCCGGCTTGAGGCTGTTGACGACGTCGGCGGCGCTCAAACCAGCCTGCGCCATCCGCATATCGAGCGGCCCGTCGGCGCGGAACGAAAACCCGCGCTCGGCCTGGTCGAGCTGCATCGAGGACACACCAATGTCGAGCACGACGCCGTCGACGCTTTCGACGTGCTCGTCCAGCGTCGAGAACGGCGCCTGCACCAGCCGCAGCCGGCCGCCCGACTGCACTTCCAGATCGCGCCCGGCCGCAATGGCATCCGGATCGCGGTCGATCGCCACCACGGAAGCGCCCGTCGCCAGAATAGCCCTGGTGTAGCCGCCGGCGCCGAACGTGCCGTCGATGATGATGTCGCCCTGCGCCGGCGCCAACGCTTCGAGCACTTCGCCAAGGAGGACCGGAATGTGGCGGGCCGATCCGCCAACGGCGTGAGGAAGGTCATCGCCGTGGCTCGCCGTCATTCCGGTCGCTCCCCAGGCTTCGTCCCCTGCCGAAGCTGCAAAAGCCGGGCCCGCGCCTGCGCCCCATAGGCGGCAAGCCGTCCCGGCTCCCAGATCTGAAAGAAATTGCCGCGCCCGACAAAGGCCACTTCCGCCGAAATGCCGGTGTGTTCGCGAATGAAATCGCTCATCGTGATGCGGCCGTCCTGGTCGAGTTTCAAGAAGGTGCCATCGCCATGGCAGAAGAACGACATATCGTCCGCCGTCTGCAGGAAGGGATCTTCGAGCGCGATGCGCTGCTCGTAGCGGTCGAGCAGGTCGAGCCCGCCGACATCCATCGCCGGCAGGTCGAGGCAACGCAGTGCGTAGAGTTCCGAATAGCCGCGCTTCTGCACGACGGCACGGAAATGCGCAGGAACGGACACCCGTCCCTTCGCATCGATCCTGCTCACCGTGTTTGACAGAAACCGGTCCATTAAACGCTACAGCCGCTTGCGCCGCCGCACCCCTCTCCATCTTGTCGCACGCGCCGCCGCAGCGCGTTCCCTGCCCCGCATCAACCTCGTTCGCACGGGCAAAAACCGGCAAACGCACAGCCGCCGCGGCTGCCCGATTGGCGTACGCTTTACCCTGACGCGGAACGAAGGCTTTGATGTCGAAATGGGATATCATGGGGCACTATGGGCGTCAACGGGAATAGGCTTCACAAACACGCGCGCCGCGACCAATGAGAACAGCCATGACGGCACGTCTCGTCTTTATGGATCATTAAGCCTAACGAAGCGTTTAGAGCCGCCTGGCCCAACCGGACGCGCCTTGCCGCGAGCCGCTACCCAGCATAGCGTCTCGCCGCATCCGGTCGGTCACCAACAGGGTTTGAAATTCGATGTCTGAAACAGCAAAGTCACGCGCTGCAGCACTTCCTCATTTGCGTCGCGGCGGGCTTGCCATGGGCGATTCCATCCCGCTGCCCCTGACCATGGCCGCCATTTTTCACGCGCCCGGCGACGCCACCGGCTTCAACCAGTACGGCCGCTTCAGCAATCCGACCTGGGATGCGGTCGAGCATATGCTGGCCCATCTGGAGGACGCGCCCTGCGTCGCCTTTCCATCAGGAATGGCGGCGATCTCGGCGGCGTTTTTTGCCGTGCTCAAAACTGGCGACCGTATCCTGATACCTTCCGACGGCTATCACACGACGCGGGCTTTGGCCGATCGCTTCCTCAAGCCGCTCGGCATCACCTACGATGTCAGGCCGACCTCGACTTTCCTCGATGGCGGCTTCGATGGCTATCGCCTTGCCTTTGTCGAAACCCCTGCCAATCCGGGGCTGGATATCTGCGATATCGCGGCCGTCGCCGACGCTGCCCACAAGGCCGGCGCGATCCTTGTGGTCGACAACACGACCATGACGCCGTTCGGCCAGCGGCCGCTCGACCATGGCGCCGATATCGTCGTTGCCGCAGACACCAAGGCGCCCAACGGCCATTCCGATGTGCTGTTCGGCCATGTTGCCAGCCGCAATGCCGACATCATCGCCGCCGTGACCGGCTGGCGCGAGGTTTCCGGCAGCATTCCCGGACCGTTCGAAGCCTGGCTGGTGCATCGCGGCCTCGAAACACTGGATGTGCGCTTCGACCGCATGTGCTCCTCGGCGGAGGTGATCGCCCGGCGGCTGCAGGGTCACCGCGCAATCAGCGGCCTGCGTTATCCCGGGCTGGAAGGCGACCCGTCGCACAACCTAGCCCGCGCCCAGATGGAGCGCTTCGGCTTTCTCATCTCGTTCGAGCTCGCCTCGGAGGACAAGGCCGAGGTTTTCATCAACAATTGCGACCTGATGCAGGCCGCGACATCCTTCGGCGGCGTCCATACCTCCGCCGAGCGGCGCTTGAAGCGAGGTGATGCGGTCCCCGCCGGTTTCGTTCGCCTCTCGGTCGGCTGCGAACCGGTGGAAGAGCTCTGGAAGGCGATCGAGACGTCACTGGACAAGATCAGCGGCTGACCAGACCGATTACGGGCCGAGATCGTCGGCTTCGATGTTGCGATGGCCATGCTGCACGCCGATGATTTCGACCGCGTGGCCACCGACACGATACGAGGTGAGATAGTCGCCGATGACGAGCTGATGACGGATGCCGGGCTGAACAGGCTTGAATCAACAGGCGCACCCGAGGGCGCAACCTGCTGATCTCAAAGACTTCTCTTCGATCATGGAGAGAATTGCCAGCTGGCCTGTAAGCCGGGTTCTGTATGGCCCTCGCCCCTTGCGAAGCGAGAACGTGGCGGCCATTCATCTTGGGCGCATGTTGCCATGCGCCTCACGCAACCTACCCGGACGGTGAGCCGGAAACAGCCCTCGAGGGTTTCCCCTCGCACCGCCCCTATTCGGTCTTGCTCCCGGTGGGGTTTACCGTGCCGCTCCTGTTGCCAGTCGCGCGGTGGGCTCTTACCCCACCCTTTCACCCTTGCCCCGAATCCGGCAAGCCGGATCGTGGCGGTTTGCTTTCTGTGGCACTTTCCCTGGGGTCGCCCCCGCCGGCCATTAACCGGCACCGTGTTTCCATGGAGCCCGGACTTTCCTCACCCGCGGCCTTTCGGCGTTTGCGGGTGCGGCCGCCCAGCCAGCTGGCAAGGCGTATAAAGGGGTTCACGCCCGAAAACGCAAACGAAAAAGCAGACTTATGCGGGCGATCCAAGCGCAGCCATCTGCACCTTGACCTTGCCGCAGTAGGCGGCTGACACCGGGTTCATCCGCGTTGCAGCGTGTCCGGCATTGTATTTCAGAGATCGTGCCGCAGGTCGTGCCGCCGCCGAGGTTGCGCGCCATGGCAAGGTATTTCATGCCGTATTTGATGTTGGTGTCGGGATCGAACAGACCCTTGGCGGAACCGTTATAGCCCATCATCCGCGCCGTTGCCGGCTTGATCTGCATCAGGCCGATCTCGCCGGCGCTGCCGACGATGTTGGGCCGGTAGTTGCTCTCGATCTTGATGACCGCCGAGGCGAGCGACACCGGCACGCCTTCGATCGCCGCATAGCGGGCAACGATCGCGGAATACTGGCCGCTGCTGGCCACTGCGGCTGTCGACGCCGCGGCGTTCCTGAGACCGATCGATGCCGTTCTCGTCATGTCGACGATCTTGCGGCCGCGCTTCGTGTGTCTTTTGGTGGCGGACTTCTTCGGCTTGGACCAGCTTGCCTTTTCCATTTTCGCGGAAGCCCGCTTTGTTGCCTTGGCGTCGTGGCCTGCCTTGCCGCTTTTTGCGGATACCAAGGGAAACCCTTGATCGGCCCGCGGGCTGAATGACGCGGCATGCGCCGCGCTGAAGGCAAAAGTCATTACGCCGGCAGCAAGAGCTGCCGTTAAAGCGGTCAATTTCAGCATGTGATCCTGTTCTGTCTGGGCCGCGTGAAGATGTTCACGCAGCAACGCCTAATCAATATCGGAACATCCGGGGGGCATTGGGTCCGACAACTTGCACGTCAGCCGTTTGACGTTCGAATTGGTGCCAAACAAGGCCAGGCAAGTCACTTTGAGTGACAGCTTGTAATTTAAGGATTGGAAGGATTGCTTGGGAGAGGCCTCCCGGAGGTCAGGACCTTATGGAAGCAAGCAGCCTTTGTAGCGTCCGCAGCGTCGAGCCGTCGGCAACGCCATCCACCTTGCGCGGCCGGAAATGCCGCTGGAAGGCCCCGACGACGATCTCTGTCTGCCGGTCGAAAATGCCCGATATCTCGACGCCATAGCCGTAGAGCGCCAGCATCGACTGCAACATCTCAACATCGCCGCCGGCGTCGCCAGCTGTCAGCGTGGCTCCTCGCCGGACGGGTGCGGCCGCCACGAGATGGCCGACACCGGCATCGAACAGCGTCCGCCACGGAAACTTCTCGCCCGGGTCGATCTTGCGCCCCGGCGCCACGTCGGAATGCGCCAGCACACGCTCGGCGGCGATCGAATGCCGACCGGCAATCCCCTTGCACAGCCCGACCACCGCATCGATCTGCCGCCTGGGGAAACCGGGATAGCCCAGCGAATGTCCCGGATTGACGATCTCGATGCCGACCGAACAGGAATTGATGTCGGCGCGTCCGAACCACGAACTCTTGCCGGCGTGCCAGGCGCGGTCGCTTTCCCTGACCATCTGCACGATGTGGCCGTTCTCATGCACGAGATAATGCGACGAGACCTCGCTCGCCGGATCGCACAGCCACGCTTCGGCTCCGGCGCCGGTCGCCATGCCGGTGTAGTGCAGCACGATCATATCAGGCTTGAGTGTGTCGCGCCGCGGACCGAAATTCGGCGATACCCTGACCTCGGCACGTGGCTCGTCGGGCAGGAAGCCGCTCATGCGTGGCGCAGGCCCCGCTCGATCATCTCATAGGCGGCATTGATCGCCGCCACCCTGGTCGTCGCGATCTTGATGAATTCCTGCGGCAGGCCGCGCGCGATCAGCCGGTCCGGATGATTGTCGGAAACCAGCTTGCGATAGCGCTTCCTGACCTCTTCGAACGGCTTGCCGCGCTCGATGCCGAGCACGACATAGGGATCCCCGGCGCCGAGATTGACGTGCCGCGCCATGATGCTCTCGTAATGGGCCTCGTCGATGCGGAAAATCTCGGCGATGCGGTGCAGGAAGAGGCCTTCGTGCTCATGCACCAGGCCGTCGGCCTTGGCGATGTGGAACAGGCCGTCGAGTATGTCTTCCAGCATCACGCAGTTGGAATGCCCGGAACCGCACATCTGCGCCATCCGCTCGGCATAGGTCTCGAAACCGGCCACGTCGCGCTGAGCGAGATCGAACAGCCGCGCCACATTGCGCGTCTCCTTCGGCGGCACATCGAAGATTTCCTGGAAGGCGCGCACCTCGTCCTGGGTGACGATGCCATCGGCCTTGGCCATCTTGGCCGACAGCGCGATCATGGCCACCGAGAAGGCGACACGCCGGCGCAGATCCGCATCGCCGGAGAAAACCGTGCGCACGGCCTCGACGACATCGGCGACACCCGACGAGGCTGAAGATGAAACGCGGGTGATGAACTCGCCGAGGCGATCCCAAATCGACATGGCCTGCTTCTTAGTGCCACCGCTCCCAGCTATCAAGCCGGGACAGTGCCGCAGGCTTTGCGCGACAAATCGGTCCGACGCCAACGAGGGATGTGGTCGCGGCGCTTGGACAGTATGAGAAAGGCCGACGTGGGCCGGCCCTTCTCATTCATCACACGAAGTACTGCTTACTCAACTACTGCGCGGGCGCAGGAGCCGGTGTTGCCGGAGCCGGTTCGGCAGGCTTCGGTGCATCAGGTGTTGCCGGCTTCATCGGCTGTTCGGCGGCCGGCGGGTTGGTGCTCTGGGTGGTGGTGTTATCCTTGCCGCTGTCGCTGCAGGCGGCAACGCCAAGCAAGGCCAACGCGGAAACGGACGCAAGAATGAGCTTTTTCATAACATCTCTCCTTCAACAGACGCTCACGTTACAGTGAACGCTCGAAGAGGAAATGCATCAGGTAGCCATGGGTTTCGTAACGTTGCGTGTCCGCATGTAACATCATGCGCATGGCCGTTGCCGGCCAAGCCATTGCGAACTAACAGATTGCATCGACAAAAATGCCGGGAGCATGCCGCATGACCATAAAGTGGGATTTCTGGATCGACCGCGGCGGCACGTTCACCGATGTCATCGGCCGCGACCCGCAAGGCAGGCTGCACCCGCGCAAGCTTCTCTCCGAAAATCCCGAAGCCTATACCGATGCCGCTATCCAGGGCATTCGCGACCTTCTCGGTCTGTCCTCCGGCGACGCGATCCCGCCCGGCCTGATCGGCGACATCAAGATGGGCACCACGGTCGCCACCAATGCGCTGCTGGAGCGCAAGGGCGACCGCGTGCTTTTGCTCATCACCAAGGGCTTTCGCGATGCGCTGAAGATCGCCTATCAGGCGCGCCCGGACATCTTCGCCAAGGAGATCATCCTTCCCGAGCAGCTCTACGAGCGCGTCATCGAAATCAACGAGCGCGTGCGCGCCGACGGCTGTGTCGAACAATTGCTCGACATCGCCGCCTGCCGGCCGGCGATCGAACAGGCCAGGGCCGATGGCATCGACGCCGTGGCCATCGTTTTCATGCACGCCTGGAAATATCCCGACCACGAGAAAGCGGTGGCAAAAATGTGCCGCAAACTTGGTTTCAGCCAGGTCTCGGTCAGCCATGAGGTCTCGCCGCTGATCAAGCTGGTCGGCCGCGGCGACACCACGGTGGTCGACGCCTATCTGTCGCCGATCCTGTCGCGATATGTGCAAAGGGTGGCGGGAGAGCTGGGCGTAGCGCCAATCTCCCCCCCTTGTGGGGGAGATGTCGGCGAAGCCGACAGAGGGGGGGCGCTGTCCCGCCTACGCCTCATTCTGTCACGCCCCCCTCTGCCCTGCCGGGCATCTCCCCCACAAGGGGGGAGATTGGCCAATCCCCTCATCTCATGTTCATGATGTCATCGGGCGGCCTCACCGCTGCCGACATGTTCCAGGGCAAGGACGCGCTGCTGTCGGGACCGGCCGGCGGTGTTGTCGGTATGGTCGAGACGGCGAAGCTCGCCGGCTTCGGCAAGGTCATCGGCTTCGACATGGGCGGCACCTCGACCGACGTCGCCCATTATGACGGCGAATACGAACGCGCCTTTGACACCGAGGTCGCCGGCGTGCGTATCCGCGCGCCTATGATGCGCATCCACACCGTCGCCGCCGGCGGCGGCTCGATCCTGCATTACGAGGCCGGCCGCTTCCGGGCCGGTCCGGATTCGGCTGGCGCCAATCCCGGCCCTGCCGCCTACCGGCGCGGCGGACCGCTCGCCGTCACCGACGCCAATGTCATGCTGGGCAAACTGCAGCCCGATTTCTTCCCGACCATTTTCGGACCCGGCCAGGACCAGCCGCTCGATGTCGAGACGGTGCGGGCAAAATTTGCGGCACTTGCCGCCGAAATCGGCGATGGCCGTGAGCCCGAGGCTGTCGCCGAAGGCTTCGTCACCATTGCCGTTGAGAACATGGCCAACGCCATCAAGAAGATCTCAGTCCAGCGCGGCTATGACGTCACCGAATATCTCCTGAACTGCTTCGGCGGCGCCGGCGGCCAGCATGCCTGCCTGGTCGCAGACGCGCTCGGCATGGAGGCGGTGCTGATCCATCCCTTCTCCGGGCTGCTGTCGGCCTATGGCATCGGCCTGTCCTCGGTCTTCGCCTCGCGCCAGCAGGCGCTGCTCAAGCCGCTTGCCGAAGAGTCCAGAACGGAGATCGGCAACCTCATCGCCATCCTGAGAAAGGCCGTCGTCGCAGAACTCGCGGCGCAAGGCATCGCCGAGGATACGGTTGCCGCGAAGCCGGTGCTGCACATTCGCTATGACGGCACCGACACGACACTGCCGGTGAATTTCGAGGCAGACTCGATTTTCCAGGCCAAGCGCGATTTCGAGATCGCCCACAAGGCGCAGTTCGGTTTCGTCTACGACGACAAGCCAATGATCGTCGAGACCGTCGGCGTCGAAGGCACCGACACCGGCGGCACCGGCCGCGACGAAACTGAATCGCAAACCGAAGACCTTGCCGTAAATCCTTCGCAGACCCGCGAAATCTTCACCGAGGGAGAGTGGCGCGCTTCAGGCGTCTTTCGCCGCGAGGCGCTGAAGCCGGGAAACAGGGTTGCGGGTCCTGCCTTGATTATCGAGCCGAACCAGACAATCGCCATCGAGCCGGGCTGGCAGGCCGAAATCACCGCCAGGAACCATGTGCTCCTGCGCCGCGTCGAGAAAAAGCGCCGGCAGGCAGCGCTCGGCACCGAGGCCGATCCGGTCATGCTGGAGGTCTTCAACAACCTCTTCATGTCGATCGCCGAGCAGATGGGCGTGACGCTGCAGAACACCGCCTATTCCGTCAACATCAAGGAAAGGCTGGATTTCTCCTGCGCCGTCTTCGACCGCACCGGTGCTCTGGTCGCCAATGCGCCGCACATGCCGGTGCATCTGGGTTCGATGGACCGTTCGGTCGAAACCATCATCCGGCTGAACTCCGGCGACATCCATCCCGGCGACGTCTTTGCCCTCAACGCGCCCTACAATGGCGGCACGCATCTGCCCGACATCACTGTCGTGACGCCGGTTTTCGACGATATCCAACACGAAATCCTGTTCTGGGCCGCCTCGCGCGGCCATCATGCGGATATCGGCGGCACGGCACCCGGCTCGATGACGCCGCTTGCCACCACGGTCGACGAGGAAGGCGTGCTGTTCGACAATTTCCGCATCGTCGACCGTGGCCGCTTCCGCGAGAAGGAGCTGGAAACGCTGCTCACCGATCATCGCTACCCGGCCCGCAATCCGCATCAGAACATCGCCGACCTCAAGGCTCAGATCGCCGCCAACGAGAAGGGCGTAGCCGAACTGCGCAAGATGGTCACGCATTTCGGCCTCGATGTCGTCGAGGCCTATATGGGCCATGTCCAGGACAATGCCGCCGAAAGCGTGCGCCGCGTGCTGGAGCGGCTACCCGACAGTTCACAGTACGAATACCCGACCGACACCGGCCAAGTTATCAAGGTGAAGATCACGGTCGATCGAAATAAGCGCGAGGCGACCGTCGACTTCACCGGCACCTCGCCGGTGATGAAGAACAATTTCAACGCGCCCGAACCCGTCGCCCGCGCCGCCGTGCTCTATGTCTTCCGCGTCATGGTCGAGGACATGATCCCGATGAATGCCGGGTGCCTCAGGCCAATCAACATCATCATTCCCGACGGCTCGATGCTGAAACCCGCCTACCCCGCCGCCGTCGTTGCCGGCAATGTCGAGACCTCGCAGCATGTCACCAACGCGCTGTTCGGCGCCATGGGCGCCATGGCCAATGCGCAAGGCACGATGAACAACCTGACCTTCGGCAACAAGACATACCAATATTACGAGACGATCTGCTCCGGCTCGCCGGCCGGCCAGATGAACTCCGGCCGCGGCTTTGCCGGCACCTCCGGCGTCCACACCCACATGACCAATTCGCGCCTCACCGATCCCGAGGTGCTGGAGCTGCGCTTTCCCGTAATGCTCGAGGATTTCCACATCCGCGAAGGCTCAGGCGGCAAGGGCAAATGGAGCGCCGGCAACGGCACTAGGCGCACCATCCGCTTCCTGGAAAAGATGGAATGCGCGATCCTCTCCTCGCACCGCAACCGGCCGCCGCAAGGGCTGGACGGAGGCGGCGATGGCGAGGTCGGCTCGACCAAGGTCCGCCGCAAGGACGGCACGATCGACATGCTGAAAGCCTGCGACCAGACCGTGCTGCAGGCCGGCGACGCCGTCATCCTGACGACGCCGACGCCGGGGGGATTTGGCCGGCGGTGAGCTGTTCCTGCAACGCGCAAGATCACGCGGCACTTGGCGGCGGTAAGGGAGTGATGCAAGCGGGTTTTGCAGCACCCGGGCCAACACCAGATGAGATCGACGCCTTTTCCCTAGTGGCGTCGAATATCTAGGCTGATATCGGGATCGCTTAGAAGCTGGCGACCGAAGAGGTAGGCGCCCACGGCTGAAAGATGGCCACCCGCTGTTGCCAGCCAGCCTTGGCCGGCGAGATAGGGCGCGCAGTCATTCTGTTCCGATATGGCGCAGTACAGTCGCTTGGAATCGATTGTCGTGAAGCGCCCGTTTTCCTTGCTGTGCATGGTGTCAAAACTGCTCTTCGCCTCCGCGAGAGTGATCGGAATGGCGCCTTTCGAAGCGTCTCCGTTGGCAATGAGATTCCTCGCCTTCCAATCTTCGATGTCGACAAACTGCGGCATATCGCTGAACCAGAATATCCGGCCACCCACTGGCTGCCAAAATCGCAGCGCATCATCGATCCGCTCGGGCGTGTAGATAACGTTCGGGAACTGCATGTTCGCGATGACGAGAGCGAGGATTCTGTGAGTTTTGGCGTACTCTTTGACCCAATCAAAAATCCGGCGGCAGTCCGCACTCATGAGGCTTGGAGCCGCTGAGCACCCGGCACCGGTCATCTGGGCAACATCGACGCCATTGAGCTTGAAAGCGGCGGCCTTGTCGGCGGCGTGGCTATCACCGATCACGAGAATTGACGCACCTTCGCCCGATCCGGTGCATTTCCAATCGCGAAGGAACTGTTCGATTGGCGGGCTCATGTCCGCGCGGAAATGGCACACTCCCATGCCGATCGCCTTGCTTCGCGTGCTGCCTTGATCGTCAATGACACCCACAGCCTCAAAATATTTGGCGGCAAGTTCACCATACCGAAAGGAGTATCCTGCCGTCGCGTTACCACCGGTTCCAAAGCCGATGAGCGCCACTGCGGCGGCTATTCCGGCCGCAAATATCGACGCTCGACCGAATCGCCCTCGGTTGCGGAAGGGTGCCTCTACAAAATGCCACGTGGCGATCGCCAATATGGCGCTGACAAGCAAAATCCAGAATGACATTGCTGGCGAGAGCGCGCCCATATGCTGAATTCTAGCCAAGGCTAGCAGCGGTTGATGCCAAAGATACAACGAGTAGGAAATCAACCCGATATTGGTAACTCCTGGCGCCGCCAGTGCTCGGCCGACGCCGCTCCTAGCCGTGGCTGACACAAGCACAAAAGCAGTTCCGAGACATATAGGCACGGAAAGCAAATTCGGCGCTACCGGGCCTGGAAGTACAAACAGGGAAAGACCAATTAGCGCGATGCCGAAGATCGAAACCGTCTCCCGATATGGGACATTCTTGATTGTCACGAATGCGCAAACCGACCCGATGAGGAGTTGCCATGCCCTGGTGTCAGGGCGATAGAACGCCGCGTCGGGCGACATCATTGAAACTATCTGCCCCAACATCAGGGAAGCCGCCGCAAGCCCAGCGATCCCGAACGCGAGCGTGCGGTCTGACGCTCTGATAGTGAGCAGAATGAGCAGCGGGAACAGCACATAGAATTGCTCTTCGACGCCCAGGCTCCAGAGATGGAGTAAGGGCTGCTGGTCTGCCGCAGTAGAAAAGTAGTGGGTTTGCGCCAAGAACCAGAAGTTGGCGCTGAAAGTGAAGGTGGCGACCACGGAGCCTGCGAATTCCTCCATCCGAATAGGCGTCAGCAGGAACCATGCACCAACGGTGGTTGAGGCCACAACGAAGACTAGGGCAGGCACGATCCTGCGAACACGGCGTTCGTAAAAACCAAGAATTGATACGGTTCCGGTCCGACGTCGCTCATCGCACAGCAGGCTGGTAATCAGGTAACCGCTGATGACGAAGAAAATGTCTACGCCAAGATATCCGTTGGCGAAGCCACCAATACCGGCATGAAAGAACAGCACGGGCACAATGGCGACGGCCCGAAGGCCGTCCACTTCTGGGCGATAGGCGAGTGTCTTGGTTGCTGTTTCGGGGAGCGGTCGCGGCTCAACGAGTTCCAATGTAGTCAAGAAAATCGGCTCCCCTAGAACGAACAGAAGAGCATCTACACCTCAGAGCGTGGCAAAGCCATCTGGCACCCTTCCAATGGAAGTGCGCGAATTGGTACCAAGTGAAGTTGCGTGGAGGTGCCAAATGATCTTGCGCGCTTACACTTCCATGAGTCGCAAGCCGGCTGCTGTCATCCATCTGTCATCGCTGAGCGCTACCCGCTTGCGGCAAAGCAAATGGGGAATCACTTTGCCATGACGGACGTTTCCGCAGATCTGGTTTTTCGCCGCGGCAAGGAAGTTGGAAAGGCCGTCTACCAGAACCGCCCGCTGTCGAAGGCCGGCATTTCAGCGCGGCTGTTCGCCTTCCTGTTTTCCGGCCTCGTCTATCCGCAGATCTGGGAAGACCCTGATGTCGACATGGAGGCAATGCAGCTTGGCCAGGGTCACCGCGTCGTCACCATCGCCTCGGGCGGCTGCAACATCCTGGCCTACCTCACCCGCTCGCCGGCACGGGTCGACGCCGTCGACCTCAACGCCGCGCACATCGCGCTGAACCGCATGAAGCTGGAGGCGGTACGCCATTTGCCTTCGCAGGGCGACCTGTTCCGCTTCTTCGGCGCCGCCGACACCAGCCACAATTCGGCAGCCTACGACCGTTTCATCGCGCCGCATCTCGATCCGGTCAGCCGTCACTATTGGGAGCGGCGCAACTGGCGTGGCGCCAGGCGCATCGCCGTTTTCGACCGCAATTTCTACCAGACCGGCCTGCTCGGCCTGTTCATCGCCATGGGCCACCGCACGGGAAAATTCTTTGGCGTCGACCCCGCCGGCATCATGCAGGCCAAGAACATCGGCGAGCAGCGCCGCTTCTTCAACGAGGAGCTGGCGCCGGTCTTCGACAAGAAGCTTTTGAAATGGGCGACGTCGCGAAAGGCCTCGCTGTTCGGCCTCGGCATTCCACCGGCGCAGTACGATTCGCTGATCACCTCCGGTGATGGCACCATGGCCAGTGTGCTGAAAGCCCGGCTGGAAAAGCTCGCTTGCGATTTTCCGTTGGAGAACAACTACTTCGCCTGGCAGGCCTTCGCCCGACGCTATCCGAACCCCGGCGAGGCCGCCCTGCCCGCCTACCTCGAAAAACAGAATTACGAGACCATCCGCGGCAATGTCGACCGCGTCGCCATCCACCACGCCAATCTGATTGAATTCCTCGCCGGCAAGGACGCCGGCGCGGTCGACCGCTTCGTCCTGCTCGATGCGCAGGACTGGATGACCGATGACCAGCTCAACGCCCTGTGGGCGGAAATCACCCGCACCGCTTCGGCCGGCGCCCGCGTCATCTTCCGCACCGCCGCCGAGCCCAGCCTGTTGCCGGGCCGCGTCTCCAGCTCGCTGCTTGACCAGTGGGACTATCAGGACGAGGCTTCGCGGGAATTTTCGGCCCGCGACCGCTCGGCCATCTATGGCGGCTTCCACCTCTATGTGAAGCGCGCCGCATGAGCACCACCGAGCTGCCGGCCAGCCCCGAATTCAAGGCCAATCATGCCGAACTGATGGACGGCGTCTACCGCTGGCAGCGCCACATCTATGACCTGACCCGCAAATACTACCTGCTTGGCCGCGACCGGTTGATATCAGGCCTCGACGTGCCTGTCGGCGGCAGCGTGCTTGAACTCGGCTGCGGCACCGGGCGCAACATCATCCTGGCTGCCCGCCGCTATCCCGACGCCCGCTTCTACGGCCTCGACATCTCGACCGAAATGCTGGAGACGGCCAGCGCTGCGATTGCCCGCGAAGGCCTGGTCGATCGTGTCACGCTCGCCCAGGGCGACGCCACGGCATTCGATGCCAAGGCGCTGTTCGGACGCAATGGCTTCGATCGCGTCTTCGTGTCCTATTCGCTGTCGATGATCCCCGGCTGGGAAAAAACTGTATCGGCGGCACTTGCCGCTCTGTCGCCGAACGGTTCGCTGCACATTGTCGACTTCGGCCAGCAGGAAGGCCTGCCCGGCTGGTTCCGGACCTTGCTGCGCGGCTGGCTGAAAAAGTTCCACGTCGCGCCGCGTGAATCGCTGCGCGAGGTCCTGGAATCGGGATCCCGGCGAACCGGCGCAAGCTTCCGTTTCCGCACGCTTTATCGCGGTTATGCCTGGCTGGCGGTGATCGGGATCGCCATCTGAATATTGCCGCAGGAAAGGCATGCGACGGCGAGGCAGCCGCAATCCGTTGGATTTGCATTGCCATATGACCCCAGGAGCGGTACATTATCTCACATGCATGGAAGCATGTGATGATCGTCGGCTTTAGGGATGAATGGCTGCGGGCCTTCTTTGTGGAAGACACCCATTCTCGCAACATTCCGTCCGACCTCGAAAGCCGTTTGTTCCGCAAGCTCCAGATGATTGACGACGCGATGATCGATCAGGACTTGCGTGTGCCGCCCAGCAACCATTTCGAGAAGCTGCGCGGCAATCTCGAAGGCTTCCATTCGATACGCGTCAACAAGCAATGGCGGCTGGTCTTCCACTGGAACGGCGGCCGCGGTGAGGCGTCGGACATCTATCTCGACGACCACAGCTATAGGTGAGGTGAGACATGTTGATGACCGCACGCAAGCCAGCAACGGTTGGCGAAATTCTCACGGAAGAATTCATGCAGCCGCTCGACCTGACGCAGCAGGCTTTGGCCGAGGCGATGGGGGTCCAGCGCAAGCATGTGAACGAATTGTGCAACGACCGCCGCAACGTGACGGCGGCGACCGCGCTCATTCTGGCGCGGGTATTCGGCAACAGCCCGGACTTCTGGTTGAACGTACAGCGCCGCAGCGATCTTTGGCAGGTCATGAACTCGCCCGACGAGCGGGCGCGGGTTGATCGCGCCAAGCCTTTGGCGACAGCAGCATAGACAACACTTTGCGGCGATCTGCGGCCAATAGCCGAGCTTGGCCGCGTCAGCCCAGCCGCGCCACCGCGTGTATCGGTTGATCGCGCCGCGTTGTCATGACGAGGCCTTGGCAGCTGTCCAGGACAATCGACGCAACGCATGAAAAATGGTATATCAGCCCGTCTCTATTTCCCTCAAGGAGGAGAACATGAGTGCGCGGGGACTCTTTTCATTGGCTTCTTGCATGATTTCTTTGAGCTCGTCTGCAATGAGCAACTCGAGCTTGAATATGCCAATTAAGTGGAATGTTTCATACTCTGGCAATACGGAAAAACAAAGCCGACCGACAAAACAACTTCTTCAGACTGCGCAGCAGGATGTCTGCTGTCCTGGCGGTTATCCCTGGTATCGTAATTCAACAAATATGTGTTACGGGAGCTATGAAGATTGCCACGACACCGATGGCGGAGGTTGGTCCTGCAGACAGGTTAACGCCTGCTAGGATCATGACCATTCAATTTCTAGGTTTTCCCGGGAAAAGCGCATAGCGCTTTCCCTTGGGAATTGCGTCAAAACAATGAGTTAGAGCGGTCCGCCGTTTCCGTGAAACGGTGAACCGCTCTAGTGTAGCGCCTTGACCAGCGCCCCCACCATCGTCTGCGGCCGATAGCCGAGCTTGGCCGGCGTCAACCCCAGCCGCACTACCACCAGTTGCTCCGAGGGAATGATGGCGACCGTCTGCCCGTCATGTCCCTCCATCCAGGTGGTATCCTTGGGCAGGCCCGCGGCAACTCCGGCGCCGGGGTTTTCCTCATCGCCCGGGGCCTCGATCCACAACTGGCCCTTGCCGTAGACTTTCGAAGCCGGTGCCGGCTCCCGCATCCAGTCGACGAAGCCTGCCGGCAGGATCTGGTTGCCGTTCCACACCCCACCCTGCAGCAGGAACTGGCCGAAGCGCGCCCAGTCATGCGCGGTTGCGTAAAGATAGGACGAGCCGACGAAGGTGCCCTGCTCGTCGGTCTCCAGCACTGCGCTGTGCATGCCAAGCGGCTCGAACAAGGCGGTGCGCGGCCACGTCAGCGCCTTGGCCTTGTCGCCGATCGCGTCTTGCCAGAGGCGCGACAGCATCACCGCCGTGCCGCTCGAATAAGAAAACACCTTGCCCACCTCGGCCGCCAGCGGCTTGGCTTCGGCAAAGCCCGCCATATCAGGCTCGAGGTAGAGCATGCGCGTGACGTCTGCGACGTCGCCATAATCCTCGTTGAACTCCAGCCCGCTCGACATCGCCATCATGTCGGCAAGGCTGATGGCAGTGCGGCCATCCGCCTTCCACGGCCCGAACAGCCCCTTGTCGGTGATGGCCATCTTGCCGTCCTTGACCAGCGTGCCGAGGATGGCGGCGTTCACCGTCTTGGTCATCGACCAGCCGAGCAGCGGCGTCTTGGCGGAAAAACCATCGCCATAGCGCTCGGCGACGACGCGACCATTCTTGACCACCACCACCGCGCGCATGCCGGTGCCGTTCAGCGCCGCATCGTCAAGCAGCTTGGCAATCACCGGATCCTGCGATGCCTCGACCCGCTCGCCTTCCGGCCACAGATCGCCCATGGTGGCTGCCGACGGCTCGGCATGGATCGCCGTGCGTCGTACCTTGCCGACATCGCCATCGGGAACCGAGGCGCAGCCCAGGCCATCACGGGCGACGGCGACACTCTTGCCGAGGAAGCCAAGCAGGCCGGCCGAGACCGTTCCCCTGTTCTTGTCCACCGAGACCCGCATCAGCCGCAGCAGCGGGGTGCCCGGGCGCCTGCACGTCGACGGCGAGCACCTCATTGGCGTCGCGGCCGGCGATGAAGACGTTCGAGCAGACGATCTTGGCCGAATAGCCGGAGCCGACACGGATCAATTCCGGCGGCGCGATGTAAAGCCAGGCAAAAAGTGCTGCGATCGCCAGCACGATCAGGCCAAGCAGCCATTTGACGATCTTGACGACAAACCGCATCTGTTTCCTCCCAGGCTCTCGCCTGAGCCTTATGTCATCGATTTGCCGCCATTGCTTCCGCAAATCATGGTGCTTGTCGAGCGCCGTCAACTGATTATCAACCATGATCGGCGATCACAGGATGTGCTGAGCGATGCGTGGGGCGATCGCTTGGTGGGGGCTCGACCAGGCGGCGGGCATCAGTGCACAGACCCATCAGCGACCGGCTGAATCCGGCTCGGGATTTGCGATGCGTCGTCTTGCGGCCCTTTTCATGCTGACACTGCTTGGCGCCTGCTCGACCGTGGACGATCTCTCGCCGCTGTCGCCGTCCGCGTCGAGCAGCCCGACGGTTGCCGTGCGCGCGCCGCGCTTCGCTGATTCCAAGCCGCATGAGTGGGAAAGCGGCGCGCCCTGGAACTATGCCGTCCACGGCACCGATGTCTCCAAATACCAGACCTCGGTGGACTGGCCGGCGGCCAGGGCCAGCGGCATCTCCTTCGCCTTCATCAAGGCGACCGAGGGCGGCGACCGTTTCGACGAGTATTTCAACGAGCATTGGACCCGCACGAAGGCGAACGGGATCCCGCGCGCCGCCTACCATTTCTACTATTTCTGCACCCCGGCCGCCGTGCAGGCGCGCTGGTTCATCCGCAACGTCCCTGTCGATCGCTCGGCAATGCCGCCGGTTCTCGACATGGAATGGAACCCGCAATCGCCGACCTGCAGGCTGCGTCCCGACGCCGCCACGGTGCGCGCGGAGATGACCACCTTCCTTGAAATCGTCGAACGCCACTACGGCAAGAAGCCGATCATCTACACCTCGGTCGACTTCTTCGACGACAACGAACTGTCGAGCTTCCGCGGCTATCCCTATTGGCTGCGCTCCGTCGCCGGCCATCCGCGTGAGAAATACGGCAGCCACCCCTTCACCTTCTGGCAGTACACCGGAACCGGCATCATTCCCGGCATGCCCGGCAAGGCCGACATCAATGTCTTCAACGGCAGCGAAGCCGCCTGGAACAAGTGGCTGCGGCAGAACACCCGTTGACGCCGGCAGCGACGCCGCCGGGAACAAGGGGCTGCCGCAGAATTCCCGTTGAACCGGGTTCAACGGCAGCGAAGCCGTCTGGAATAGGGGCTGCGGCAGAACAACCGTTGAACCGGGTTCAACGGCAGCGAAGCCGTCTGGAATAGGGGCTGCGGCAGAACAACCGTTGACACCGGGTCAACGGCAGCGAAGCCGTCTGGAATAAGGGCTGCGGCAGAACAACCGTTGACACCGGGTCAACGGCAGCGAAGCCGTCTGGAATAAGGGCTGCGGCAGAACAACCGTTGACACCGGGGCTGCCGCCTGCTTTTCGACACAGCCAGCGGTAAAAAGTGCAACCGCCGGTAATTCAGGCGTTGGGCTTCCGGGGGAAGCACGACAAATGCCTCATTCGTTTCGAAAGGAAGCTGATGCGACTGCGTTCTCGAGCCCTCGCGGCGCTGTTCCTGTGCGCCACGGCTTGGCCTGTCATGGCGCAGGAATGCGGCGGCGACTTCGAAACCTGGAAGCAGGCCGTGGCAGTGGAAGCCAAGGCGGCTGGCGTCGGCCCCGTCGGTCTCGACGCGCTGGAGGATGCCACCATCGACGACAAGGTTCTGGCACGTGATCGCGCCCAGGGCGTCTTCACCCAGACCTTCATTGAATTCTCCAACCGCATGATCTCGGCCTACCGACTGAAGCAAGGCGCGGCAAACCTGAAGAAATACGCCGACGTCTTCGCCCGTGCCGACCAGCAGTTCGGCGTCCAGGCGCCGATCATCGCCGCCTTCTGGGCGCTGGAGACCGATTTCGGCGCTGTGCAGGGCGATTTCCACACACTGAGCGCCCTGGTGACGCTGTCGCATGATTGCCGCCGCCCGCAACTGTTCCGGCCTCAGTTGATACCGCTTCTGGAACTGATCGATCGCGGCGTGGTGCCGGCCGACGTCAGGGGTGCCTGGGCCGGCGAGATCGGCCAGACCCAGATCCTGCCTTCCGACTACCTGGCGCGCGGCGTCGACGGCGACGGCGACGGCAAGGTCGACCTGCGCGGCAGCGTGCCGGACGTGATCATGACCACCGCCAACAAGGTGCTGTCGCGCGGTTGGAAACGCGACGAGCCCTGGATCGAGGAAGTCCGCGTGCCCGAAGACATGCCGTGGGACCAGACCGGGCGCACCAACAAGCTGCCGCTGTCACAGTGGGCGCAATGGGGCGTCACCAACCCCGACGGCACGCCGCTGATCGACAACGGCCTCAAGGCCGGCCTGGCGCTGCCCATGGGTCGCAAGGGGCCTGCCTTCCTCGCCTATGACAATTTCGACGTCTATCTCGAGTGGAACCAGTCCTTCACCTATGCGCTGACCGCGGCAAACCTCGCCGCCCGGCTGGCGGGGGCAAAACAGTTCGACCCGCGCAATCCCGAGACCGGTCTCAACAACGAGCAGATGAAGGCGCTGCAAACCAAGCTCGAAGCCAGGGGCTACGATGTCGGCACCGTCGACGGCATTTTGGGCACCAACACCCGAGAAGCCATCCGCAAGGAGCAGATGCGGCTAGGTTTGCCGGTGGATGGCTGGCCAACGCCGGAGCTTTTGGGGAAATTGTAGGCAGTAGGCAGTAGGCAGTAGGCAGTAGAAAATTACTTCGAAAGCAGTGCCTGCCACCCCTATTCCCTATTCCCTATTCCCTAATCCGCCATCGTCTCCAGACTCGCAAACCCCTGCGGCGCGTCGCCTTCATCGAACGGTGTCGTCACCTCGACAAAGGTGTCGGGGTAAAAGCCGTTGAAGCGGGTCCTCAGCGACAGCGAATAGGCGCCGATATGGCCGATCTCGATCCAGTCGCCGGTGTCGACGGTTTCCGGCAGCCAGAACGGCCGCGACAGGATGTCGACGGAATCGCAGGTCGCGCCGCAGACCTTGAACGGCACGATGTTCTTCTCCTCGCCATTGCGCGAGCGGATCGCCGGATCGGGAATGAAACGCGCTGGCAACGTGATCTTGCCGGTCCATGAATCCGACAGCGAGGCCCAGATGCCGTCGTTGATGTAGAGCCGCTTGCCCTTGCGCAGCAGCACCCGCACGATCAGCGACAGGCAGCGCGCCACGATCACCCTGCCCGGCTCGGCCACCAGCGGCATCTGGTCGAACTGATACTCCTTCAGATCGCCCGACAGCCGCGACATGATCTGGCCGAGCGACGGCATCTCGATCAGCTTGCGGTTGGGATCGTGGCCGTATTCGGCGGGGAAACCGCCACCGACATCGAGCCCGGCAATATCGAAGGTCAGCCGGTTGCGCACCCAATCGGCTGAGGCCAGCGCTCGTTCATAGGTGTCGGGATCCTCGATCTGGCTGCCGACATGGAAGCACAGGCCAACCTTGTAGCCGGTACGGTTCAGCCGCTCGGCGAGTTCGACGGCATAGGCCGGCCCGGCGCCGAATTTCTTCGACAGTTCGTAGGCGGCCGATCCTTTCGTCTGGATGCGCACGAACACGCTGATCGAGCCCGGATCGATGTCGAGAGCCCGCACCACCCGTGTCAGCTTGGTGATCTCGTCCTCATGGTCGAGCGAAATGACACGGATGGCGTATTTCTCCAGCGCCAGCTTGATGTCCGACTGCGCCTTGACCGGATGCATGTAGAGCATCTCGGCATCGGGAGAGACTGCGCGTACGGCGGCGAACTCGCCCGGCGAAGCGACGTCGAAAGCGTTGACGCCGGCCTCGACCAAGGTCTTCAGCACGATCTGCTCGCCATTGGTCTTGACCGCATAGGCGGTCTTGCCGGGGAACATGCCCATGAACTGCCTGGCATCCGCCATCAGCACCTGCGGGCGGAAGCAATAGACCGGATCGTCCGGGCGAAGCGCCAGTGCCGCCTCGCGGGCATTCTCGAATCGCTGCATGGACGAATCCTCACTTCGGCTGCGCACAATTAATCCAAGCTAGCGGCTAATGAAAACAATTCTGTGTCTCGCGGCGCTGACGCAGCGGCGTTAGGTTTTGGCAGGAACGTTTGCCATCAATCAGGTTTCGGGTGGCCCTTGTGGCCGAACCCGATATGGCTTCTGCCTGACCGACTGGCATTCAGGCCGTCTGGGGGGACGTTTCACATGGCGATAGCCGCGACATCAGCACCACGCGGGCCGATGGTGCTCAAGGACTGGGGGCAACTCCTGCTGCTCGGTGCGATCTGGGGCGGCTCGTTCTTCTTTGCCCGCATCGCGGTGGCGGAACTTCACCCGCTGGTGCTGGTGCTGTTTCGCGTCGCCATCGCGGCAATTGCGCTACAGATCTATCTCGGCCTGCGTGGCCCGTCCTTCCGCCTCGCGCTTCCGCATGCAGGCCTGTTCTTCCTGCTGGCGCTCACCAACAATGTCGTGCCCTTCTCGCTGATCTTCGCCGGCCAGACAGAGCTTGGCGCCGGCGTCGCCTCGGTGCTCAACGCGACGACGCCGTTCTGGACGCTGATCCTCGCCAATGCACTGACATCGGACGAAAAGCTCTCCTGGAACAAGCTCGCCGGCATTGCGCTCGGCATCGCCGGCACGGCTGTGATGATCGGCCCCGGCCTGCTTGCCGGGCTCGGCGGCCCGGTCTGGGCCAAGTTCGCGCTGATCGGCGCTTCGCTGTCCTATGGCGTCGCGCTGATGGTCGCCCGCCGCTTCAAGGGCGTGCCCTCGCCGGTCATCGCGACCGGACAGTTGACGGCCTCGACCATCATCATGATCCCGATCGTGCTCTTGACCTACGGTCCATTGGGTCTGTTCTCGGCCTCGCCGCCGGTCTGGGCGGCGGTGCTGGCGCTGGCGCTTTTGTCCACCGCCTTCGCCTACATCCTCTATTTCAACCTCGTCGCCTCGGCCGGCGCCACCAACGCCTCGCTGGTCACGCTTGTCGTGCCGGCCAGCGCGATGCTGCTCGGTTTTCTCTTCCTTGGCGAACGGCTGGAACTGTTCGAGATTGGCGGCGTGTTGCTGATCGGACTCGGTCTCATCACGATCGACGGACGGCTGCTTGGTCGACGTTAGAGCGCCGCGCGTCCATTGGGCGCTCAAAGGACGCTCCAACCACTTTGATTGCTCCCCGCATCGCGAAAGTCGAATTCGACTTTCGCAGGGGTAGCGCTGCCATGACATGGTAACGACACACCGCCGCCATAATTTATTCACAGGTCTGAAGCCGGTTTTTGCCTAGGAGTTTCAATACCTAACGGCAAAAGCGGGGTCGCAAATCTCACAATTACGTCGCAATGCAGCACATTTTCCGCTTGCCTGTGGCACAAATGAACCTAGACTCCATGGCATAGCTCTTTAAGAGGAGGCTATGTCATGGGACTTACGAGGCCTATCAACGCATTGATGATCTGTGCTGCGTTCGCCTTTATCGGAGCCCTCATTATGGGCTTCCTTCCCTGACCGCCAAAGCGGGGAAGACCAGCACCCAAATAGTCTAACCAATTCAAAAGGCCGGGTTTTTCCCGGCCTTTTGTCGTTCAGCCCTATCTCATGCCGCGGCAGAACCCGCCGTCTCCGCGTCGTGCGACCGGATGCCGATCATGTGGCAAATGGCAAAGACCAGGTCGGCCCGGTTCATGGTGTAGAAGTGGAAATCGCCGACGCCGCGCTCGACCAGGTCCATGACCTGTTCGGCCGCCACCGCCGAGGCCACCAGCGCATGCGTCTGCGGGTCTCGGTCAAGGCCCTCGAACCGCTCCGCCAGCCAGCCGGGCACATGCGCGCCCGCCCTCGCGGAAAAGTTCGCGACCTGCCTGAAACTGTGGACCGGCTGGATACCCGGCACGATGGGAATGTAGATGCCGGCGCGGCGGACGCGCTCGACATAGCGCTCGTAGAGATCATTGTCGAAG
Organism: Mesorhizobium loti; assembly: GCA_014189435.1. NCBI lineage: Bacteria > Pseudomonadati > Pseudomonadota > Alphaproteobacteria > Hyphomicrobiales > Phyllobacteriaceae > Mesorhizobium > Mesorhizobium loti. The sequence goes on along the minus strand of CP050293.1, from coordinate 1,640,938 downwards.
AAGAACTGGGTGATCGCCCGCGTCGCGCCATTGTCGACCTTGCGTTTCAGCATCTCGATGTCGGTGGCGAAATCGGGGCTTTGCGGATGCTTTTCCGGATAGGCCGCGACGGAGATGTCGAAATCCGCGATCGCCTTGAGCCCGGCGACGAGTTCCGCGCCATTCTCGTAGCCACCGGGATGCGGCCGATAGGGCTCGCCGACGCCGGAAGCCGGGTCGCCGCGCAGCGCCACAAACCGGTTGATGCCGATCGACTTGTAATCCTGGATGACCGCATCGACCTCGTCGCGCGTTGCCCCGACACAGGTCAGATGCGCCGCGGCGGGAATAGCGGTTTCCGTCAGGATGCGCTTTACAGTGCGTGCGGTGCGCTCCCGCGTCGAGCCGCCGGCGCCGTAGGTCACCGAGACGAATTTCGGCTTCAGCGGCTCCAGCCTTGTGACCGTCTCCCACAGCCTTGCTTCCATCTCGTCTGTCTTCGGCGGGAAGAATTCGAAGGAAACCCGGACCTTGTCCCCGATGTCGGGGCGGCGGGAAAAGCGGAACTGGTTCATGCGATTTCCCCTATCGAGTTCGCTTTGGTCTGCCTTGTGTCGTTGGAAGGATCGGCAATCAGCAGGCGCCGATCGCGGCCAAGCCAGAGTTTCACGGTGAGCCTGGCCTCATTGCCGCCGCGCGGCTCGAATTCCTGGGCATCCTCAAGATCGAGGCCGGCTTCCGAAAACCAGTCGGCGATCTGCCGGTCGGAAAAGCCGAGCCGCATATGCGCGTGCTCCTCGCGCAGGAATTCCAGCGCATGCGGCGCGAAATCGACGATGACCAGCCGCCCCGCTGGACGCAGAAGCCGCGCCGCCTCGCGGATGGCGCGGGCGGGATCGTCGAGATAGTGCAGCACCTGATGGATGGTGACGAGGTCGAAGGCATCGCGCTCGACCGGCGGCGCGAAGATATCGCCCTGCCGCACCTGCGCATTCGAAACGCCGGCCTTGTCGAGATTGGCGCGCGCCACGGTCAGCATCTCGCGCGACATGTCGATGCCGACACCACGCCGATAGAGTGGCGAGAAGATTTCGAGCAACCGCCCGGTGCCGGTGCCGAGATCGAGCATCGACTGGAACGGCCGCTTGCCGACAAGTTTCAGCATCGCGGCCTCGACGGCGCGGTCCGGAACATGCAGCGAGCGGATATGATCCCAGCTTGCCGCATTCACGGAAAAATACTCGACCGCCCGGTCCTGCCGCTTGCGCTTGACCGAGGCCAGACGCTCGAGATCGCGCTCGACCTGCGGATCGGCACCGCGAATGCCGGAAACCAGCCCCATGACGAAGTCACGCGCGGAATCCGCGTCCGACAGGCGGAAGAAGGCCCACGAACCTTCCTGGTAGCGGCCGATCAACCCGGCCTCCAGCAAGAGCTTCAGGTGCCGCGAAACGCGCGGCTGCGACTGGCCGAGAATTTCGGTAAGATCGGAAACGGTGAGGTCGCCGCGCGACAACAGTGCCAATATGCGCAGCCGGCTGGATTCGGCCGCCGCCTTCAACGTGTCCACCATGGTGTCGAGCGAGACATGCATCAGCGTATTCTCTTTGAAAAGATATAAACATATGTTTATGTCGATTTTCAAAACCTTGCAAGCGCTATGTCGCTTCCGGACAAGAAAATGCCGTTTGTGTGATTTCTCCATGCATGTCGCCCAAAAGTGGGCCGCGGCTTTCGGACAACGACATACACGAACAAAAAGATGCGAGACGAGAGCAGGATGACCGAAACGCGTGAGATGTTCGAGGAGCGCGAAGGCGAGCAGAGGCTGGAGATCGATCCGGCGCTGATGCGGCCTGATGGCGGCGTGGTCTTCATCGGCCGCATCGCCTCGCCATGGACGACGCGAGAGACTTGCCCGAAGAACATGCGCAGTGCACGCGAGACCGGACAACCGGCAGTGCTGACAATAGACGCGCCCTATCGCCGTGGCCTGCAGGGGCTGGAGCGCGCCAGCCACGTCATCATCCTGTCCTGGCTGCATCACGCGCCCAGGACTCTGATTGTGCAGAAACCGCGCCATGCGGCTGAAGCGAAAGGCGTATTTTCGCTGCGCTCCCCTGCCCGCCCCAACCCCATCGGGCTGCACATCGCCAGGCTGATTGCCGTCGACATCGGCACCGGCCGCATCGATCTCGACGCCATCGACGTGCTCGATGGCACGCCGGTCATCGACCTAAAACCCTATTTCGCCTCGACCGACGCCATTGCCGAGGCGACCATCGAAGGGCGCGACGAGCTCGATCGGATCCGGCGATGACAGCGCCAACCGGCCGCCGCCGCGCCATCGCCAAGGCGCTGACCGTACTTCTGCCGCTGGCGCCCTATGCCGACATGGAGAAGATCCGCACCGACGCCGGCGCGGTTCACATGAAGACGTTGCCGCCGGGCATCGCCGTATGGCTGGCGGCCATTGCCCATATCCGCCACATGCACACCGACTACGAAAAGCTGCTCGCCGAAGGTTACGACCGCGACTCGGCGCGTTTCTTCGTCATCGAGCAGACCAACATCGTGCTCACCCGCTGGCGCGCGACACGCCTGCTCGACGCGGATGACGAGGAGGATTGACCACGGTTACTTCCGCTTCAGAACGGCGACTGCGTTGTAGGGCTGGCCGTCGGCCTGGCCGACCCAGGTCCAGGACAGATCCCCCTTGAAAAACCTGACGGTGATGTTGCCGCCGTCTATGCACTTGTCCTGACCGTAAGTGATGCTCTCGTGGTATTCCGCCGATATGGCGTCCCTGGACGTCTGCGACAGCGATCCGCCGCAGCCGAGCGACGGATAGTCGATCGACGCACCGCCATCGTTGATCGTCATGGCGATCGCCCAGTCGGCGCCGGCGTCACCCGCCGGGCTCTGGTGGCCGCTGCCGACCCAGATGCCGCTCAGCGACGGCACATTCCCCGCGCAAGGCAGGTTCTGGAAGATCGGAGTCAATTCGCTGTCGGTTTTCTCGCAGCGATAGGTCTGGCCGCTCTGGCACAATTCCTCGCCTTCGCGCGCGCACTGGGCGCTGGCTTCGCCCGCGGCGGCGAACATCATCATGGCTGCTGTGACGGCCCCAAGCCTGCCCATCTTCCCCTCCCGTTCAGACTTGGAACGATAGGGCAATTCCAATCCGATGTATCGGTCAGATCTCATGGAGGACGAACAGCGCCGGGCGGGTGGCTCTATGCCTTCTGCCCAGCGCCGATAGCCTGCTCACCTCGCCTTGCGCGACAGGGGGCCCCGATGAGCCAGACGACGGCAATACAGGACGAGAAGCAACTGCCCGTGGTTGGCGACCGCCATGTCGACCCGCACTCCTACCCCGACGGCATTGCCTTTCTCGACGGTCAGTACCTGCCGATGTCGCAGGCCAAGATCTCGGTGCTGGACTGGGGGTTTCTGCATTCCGACGCCACCTACGACACCGTGCATGTCTGGAATGGCCGCTTCTTCCGCCTCGACTTGCATCTCGACCGCTTCTTCGGCGGGCTGGAAAAGCTGCGCATGGCGATCCCCTTCGACCGCGACGGCGTGGCCGAAATCCTGCACAATTGCGTGGCGCTGTCCGGCCATCGCGCCGCCTATGTCGAAATGCTGTGCACGCGCGGCGCCTCGCCGACCTTCAGCCGCGACCCGCGCCAGGCGGTCAACCGCTTCATGGCGTTCGCCGTGCCGTTCGGCTCGGTCGCCAACGCCGAGCAATTGCAGCGCGGCCTGCGCGTTGCCATCAGCGACAAGGTGCGCATTCCGCCGGCCTCGATCGACCCGGCGATCAAGAACTACCACTGGCTCGATCTGGTGCGCGGTCTCTATGACGCCTATGACCGCGGCGCCGAGACAGCGCTCATCCTCGACTTCAACGGCAATGTCGCCGAAGGTCCGGGCTTCAACGTCTTCTGCGTCAGGGATGGCAAACTGTCGACGCCTGCCATCGGCGTGCTGCCCGGCATCACCAGACGCACCGTCTTCGATCTCTGCGCCGAAGAAGGTCTTGCCGCCACCGCGACCGATGTCAGCGTCGCCGCACTGCGCGAGGCGGACGAGGTCTTCATCACGTCAACCGCGGGCGGCATCATGCCGGTCACGGTCATTGATGGCGCCCTGGTCGCCGATGGCAAGGTCGGGCCGATCACCAGCCGGCTGATGGCACTTTACTGGCAGAAGCACGACGATCCGGCATGGTCGTCCCAGGTGAATTATCCCCGATAATTCAGGCGCTTTTTCAAAAGATCCCCGTCGCCTCTGGAAAATCAGGGGATCGACCGTATATGCCCGAAAGCGGAGAAGCCTCCGCTTTCACCCGAAATCACGCCCGCAGGGGCAAGGACTCCACATCATGACAAACAAGGTTTGGTTCATCACCGGATCGTCGAAAGGCTTTGGCCGCGTCTGGGCCGAAGCGGCACTCGCCCGTGGCGACAGCGTTGCGGCAACCGCCCGTGACGCCGGCACGCTCGCCGACCTCGTCGAGACATACGGCGACAGGATTGCCGCGATAAAGCTCGACGTCACCGACAAGAAAGCCGTCGATGCCGCTGTCGCCGAGGCGCACAAGCGCTTTGGCCGGCTCGACGTCGTCATCAACAATGCCGGCTATGGCCATTTCGGCGCCATCGAGGAGGTCAGCGAACAGGAAGCCCGCGACCAGATCGAAACCAATGTGTTCGGCGCGCTCTGGGTCACCCAGGCCGCGCTGCCGATCATGCGGGCGCAGCGGTCCGGCCACATCATCCAGATCTCGTCGATCGGCGGCGTCAATGCCTTTGCCTCGCTCGGCCTCTACCACGCCTCGAAATGGGCGCTGGAAGCCTTCAGCCAGTCGCTCAGCATCGAGGTCGCGGAATTCGGCATCCATGTGACGCTGGTCGAACCCGGCGGCTTCTCCACCGACTGGGCCGGCCCGTCTGCAAAGGTGTCCCAACCGATCGAGGCCTATGCGCCCGCCCGTGCCAAGATGGCCGAGCGCCGCGCCAATTCGGTCGCCGGGGATCCCGAGGCCACCGGGTCGGCCATGCTGGCCATTGTCGATGCGGTCGAGCCACCGCTCAGGGTGTTCTTCGGCGACGGCGGCCTGCCGATGATACGCCAGGAATACGCCAACCGGCTCGCCACCTGGGACAAGTGGGACCACGTGTCCGTCATGGCGCAAGGCGCGAAGAAAAACCGCAAGGGCTAACGCCCAGTGAACTTGGCTACGCCGCCACGGCGGCGTAGCCCCTGCCCTCTGCTTGCCGCACAGTTATGCCGAATAGATCCATTGCTCCGGCACGCGCACCGACATCTCCTCGCCGGCCTTGATGGTTCCCGGCTTCTCGACCCAGGCAACGACACCACGCAACCGCTTCGCCGCTTTCGGGAACAACAGCGCGCCGGCTTCGACGTCGGCCATTCCGGCATTCTCGGCGATCGACCGGCCGGCGATGCGGCAAGGACCGTTCTGCGCGTCGACCTTGAGGGTCACGCCGCCCTTGAAGAACAGCAGCGTGCCGGCCGGCAGCATCGATAGATGCGGCACGCCTTCGATCACCAGATTGGCGCCGATCCACTCCGGCTTGATCTCGGCCAGGCCCATGCGTTCGGCGACAACCGCCAGCTCGTCCGCCGCCACTATGGACAATTGTCGTTCGTTGCGCATTTCGGTGCCGCGCGGATACCAGGGCTCGCGACCACCCGAGCGCCGTGTCGGTCCGGCATGGAAATCGCCTGATATGCCGTCGAAACCCAGCTGCAATTCGTCCACCGGGCGGGTCTGAAAATGATCCGCTGGCGCGACGTAGAGTGCTACCGCCTTGGCGGCAAGCTTTCGCGCGGGGATGATTTCGGCCGGCTTTTCAGCCTCGGGGAAGAGATCCAGCATGGCTTCATTCCTTGGATGATGCCGCCTGGTTTTGCCCTTCGGCTGGCAAGGCCGCAAGAGCGGTTCGGGCCAAAACGCGCAACTCTTCGACCGAAGCGCCGTCTCGTGCCTGGATTGACATGCCGTTCATGACGCCGGCCAGGTATTTGGCGAAACCGTTGACCGGAAGGTCCGCCGGCAGGTCGCCCACCGCCCTGCCCCTGGCCAGCCGCTCTGCGATCGCCGCTTCACTCGCCTTGCGATAACCCTTGAGTTCATCGGCAATGGCTTGCGCCTGTGGCGAGGCTGCCAGCGCGCCGCTGACGAATAGACAGCCACCAGGCTTGCCGGGTCGGGAATATGCCTCCGCCGCGCCGAGCAACAACCGCCGGATCGCCTCCCGCGTCGAAACCGGCGCGCTCAGCGCTTCCAGCGCAAAGCCAATCTCGGTCTCGTGGTAGCGCTTCAGCGCCTTGCGGAACAACGTCTCCTTGTCGGTGAAGGCGTTGTAGATCTGCGGCGGCGTCAGTCCCATCGCTTCGCGCAACATGGCCAGCGAGGTCGCCTCATAGCCATGCTCCCAGAACAGATGCATCGCCGCATCCAGCGCCCGGTCGGGGTCGAACGCGCGTGGCCTGCCTCCCCTGGGTTTTTCCGAATTATCCATAGTGATCGATACGAAACCTGTTGACACATCTTCTCCATATAACGTACCAATCGATACGAAACATGGCAAGCCGGAAGACATGTCAGTCGGAAGGGCCATGGAAAACCAGCAAGATGGAGAGCCAAATGCCGATAACCGTGACCGCGCCGGAAGGCATACTAACCCCGGCAGGAGAGCGCGAGATCCTGCCGCGTCTCAGCGCCGCCCTCATCGAAGCCTCCGGCGCCACCGGCAATTCGTTCTTCACCGCCATCGTCGGCGGCACGGTCCACATCTTGCCGCCTCACCACATCTATGCGGGCGGCGCCAATCGGCCTGTCGTCATGGTGGAATTGAAATTGCCCAACATCGGACTTGGCTCGGTCGAAGTCCGCAGGACCTTCATCACCGCAGCCGCCGGGATTGTCGCCGAACTCTGCGTGCCGGGGCACCAGCCTGAAAACACCTGGATCAACATCGTCAACGCGCCCGACGGCGGCTGGGGTATCGGTGACAGGCAATATTCAGGCGAAGCGCTTGTCGCCGCCGCGACCGCCGCCGCGCATTGACTTGGCCCGCTCAATGACAGGAAGCGAACCGATGCAGCTCTCCCCTTCGCTGTTCTTTACCACCAATTGCGAGCCCGCACTGGCCTTCTACGAACAGTGCGGCCTCGGCCGGGGAACGATCCTGCTGCGCTGGGGCGACAACGACATGCCGGTGCGGACCGAAGCCATGCGCGGAAAAGTCCTGCATGCGCGGTTCGAAGGTCCGGGCGTCCTGTTTCACGCCTCCGACAATGACGACGCCGAGCCGATGAAGGGTTCCGCCCTTTGCCTGGAGTTCGACGACATAGCCGCCATGCAGGAGCTTTTCGGCCGCATGAGCACAGGCGGCCGGATCACCGTGCCTCTGGCGCGACAAGTCTGGGGAACCCGCTTCGGCATGCTGGTCGACGCTTTCGGCGTGCAATGGATGTTCAGTTGTTCCAAGGGATAGGCCCGCGGATCACGATCTTCTTACCAGGAATGAAGCCCGTCCGGCGTCGCGCCGCATTGCCGCCGCGCTGTGCCGGTTTCATGGTGATATCAGGACAGTTTGCGGAGGCTGATCATGCGACCCGTGACGGCAATCACGTTGCTTTGGTTGATCTGGGCAGGAACCTGGGCCGTCGCCGCTTTGTGGTCCGACCCTGCCCAGAAGCGCGCCGGATTGAGGGCGGAGGCCCGCTATCGGGGTCTCTGGCTGGCCGGCGCGGTGCTGCTGTTCATTCCGGCGCACGGCTATGAAGGCCGGCTCAGGCTGTGGATGCCTGATCCCCCCGAAGCCTGGATCTGTGTCGCCCTGATCGCCATCGGCATCGCCTTTGCCTGGTGGGCGCGCCTGCATCTCGGCAGGCTGTGGTCGGGCACGATCACCGCCAAGGCCGGGCACCGGGTCGTCAACACCGGCCCGTACGGCCTTGTCCGGCATCCGATCTACACCGGATTGCTGCTGGCGATCCTCGCCACCATGGCGGCCAAGGGCACCGTCTGGGGCATAGCCGGAACCGCCCTGCTCATCATCGGCATCGTCGTGAAGGCAAGATTGGAAGAAAGCTTCCTGCGCGGCGAACTGGGCAGCGCCTATGACGACTACGCCAGGCGCGTGCCGATGCTGTTGCCGTTCGCGCCAGCCTGACACGGCAAGCTCAAAGCATCCGCAACAGCGCGCCGCCTATCGAATATCCCGCGCCAAAGGCGCAGATCAGGCCGAAATCGCCGGGCTTCATGTCGGCATGGTTTTCCGACAGCGCCACGATGGCGCCGGCGCCCGCCGTGTTGCCCAGCCGTTCCAGCACCATCGGCGCGCGGTCGTGGTCGACCTCGTGGCCGAACGACAGTTTCAGGATCATCGCATTCATGCGCGCATTGGCCTGATGCAGCCAGAAGCGCCTGATCGCCTGCGGCGTCAGCCCGTGCTCGGCCAAGAATTCGACGATGAATTTTTGTCCGGCGACGGTGACTTCCTTAAACACCTTGTTGCCGACCTGCTTGATGAGATTGCCTTCCAGATTGATCATGTAGGGATCATCCTGGGCGGTGCGGGTGTGGTAGCCCAGATTGGTGCGGATGTTGTTCGACATCTGCGTCCAGACACGCGTGTCGAGCACCTCGAAACGCCCCGGCCGCTTATCGCCCTTGGCCAGGCCTTCCACCACCATCGACACCGAAGCGTCGCCGAAGATGAAATGCGTCTGCCGGTCGCGGAAATTGAGGTGGCCGGTGATGATCTCCGGCGTCGTCACCAGAATGCGTTTGTGCGCGCCCGACCGCACCAAATTGACGGCGATGTGCAGGGCGGCGGCCGCCGACGAACAGCCAAGCCCCATGTCGAAGCCGGCGCCCTTTGTCCCCAGCGCCTCCTGCATTTCGATGGCGACCGCCGGATAGGGCCGCTGGTGATGCGAGGCCGAGCAGATCACCAGGTCGATATCGGACGGCTTCAGCCCGGCGTGGTCGAGGGCCTTCTTGGCCGAGGCGATGCCGAACTCGGCTTCGAGCGACAGCGCATCGTCAGGCCGTGCCGGAATGCGCGGCGTCATGCGGGTCGGATCGAGGATGCCTTCCCGCTCGATGACATGACGGGTGCGCACGCCCGAGGCGTGGACGATGAAGTCGCTATCCGATTTCGCCAGCGGCGGCTCGTCGGTGCCCAGGCGGCGCGCATTCTCCGTGTCGACCCAGGCATTGAAGCTGGCGACCAGTTCCTCATTGGTGATCTTGGCTTCAGGGATTTCAACGCCGATGCCACTGATGATGACGCGATGCATATATCCAGTCCGTCCCATCCGCAGGCGTTGCGGGCTTCATGTGGGCGCCGGAACGCTCCGGCGCAACAGTTTTCTCACCGCGGCGGTTTACGCCGGCTTAAACCAAAGGTTTGCGCCGGCTTAAGCCCGACTTCACCAGGCGCAGAGCTTGGTGTTGGTCTGCGGGTTGTTCCAGCAGGCGCCGTCGTCGCGGCTGCGCACGAACTGCCCCGGCAGCGGCACATTGCGGCGGCCGAGATTGACGAAGCCATAGGCAAAGCCCGGCCCGTCGATTTCCAGCACATAGGTCGGATAGCCCGGCGCCGAGATGCGGAAGCTGCCCGCATCGTCGATCGCGCGGTAGCTGCATGCGAAATAGCCGTCATCGCTGGTGAAGCAGCGCGCCCGTTTGGCTTGCGCCGAAATCGAGAACGCCAGAAGCGCCGCCGCGCACACGCCGCCGCCGAAAAGCATCTTTTTCAATGTCATCATCCACCCCCTGCCACGGGCCATCGTGACCCCAACGCGATGAAATGCGCATGGCGGCGAAACCGGGTCAAGCGGCCGCATCGGGCGCCGCGCAATGTGGATAATCAGGCCCGCTTGGCGACGATGAAGATGCGCGGAAAGCGCAAAAGCACCTTGCCATCAGCCGTCTTCGGATAGGCCTTGGCGATCTTGGCGGTGTAGCTGTCGAGGAATATCGTCCGCTCCTCGGCATCCAGCGGATCGAGGAACGGTTTCAAGCCAGTCGATTTCACCCATTCGACGATCGCTTCGGCGTTGGCCAACGGGTGGTTGTAGATGGTGTGCCAGATATCCAGCCGATCGCTGAGCGGCGACAGGAGGTCATAGTAGAACGATACCGGCGGCAACGGGCCGCGCGCAGCGCCCTTGAGCTTTTCGGCGAACGGCATTTCGGCGGCGGCCTCCCGCATCAGGCGATGGGAGTCCTCGCCCATATTGTCGGGCATCTGGACGGCAAGCGCGCCGCCTGGCGCGAGAAACCCCATCAGTCGCTGGAAGACCTTGGGATGCTCGGGCAGCCACTGGAACACCGCATTGGCAAAAATCACGTCGACCGGCTCCGCCGGCTGCCACCTGGAGGCATCAGCGAGATCGAAGCTGACCTCGGGCAGGCGCGCCCTCGCCTTCTCGATCATGTCGGGCGAAGTGTCGAAGCCGCTCACCCGCGCATCCGGCCAGCGCTCGACCAGCAGTCCGGTCGAATTGCCGGGCCCGCAGCCGATGTCGACCACCCGGCGCGGGAAGTCGACCGGCACCTGCGCGACCAAGTCCCGCGCGGGTCGCGTGCGCTCATCCTCGAATTTCAGATATTGGGCGGCGGACCAATCAGCCATTTGAGCTCCTCATGCTGGTTGAGATCGCCGCCCGGAACCCCTTACCGCGTCAGCCTCTTGTAGGTCATGCGGTGCGGGTTGACGGCATCGGGGCCGAGGCGGCGGATCTTGTCCTGCTCGTAATCCTCGAAATTGCCCTCGAACCATTCGACATGGCTGTCGCCCTCGAAGGCGAGGATGTGCGTCGCCAAGCGATCGAGGAACATGCGATCGTGCGAGATGATGACCGCGCAGCCGCCGAAGTTTTCCAGCGCGTCTTCAAGCGCCGCCAGCGTTTCCGTATCGAGATCGTTGGTCGGTTCGTCGAGCAGCAGCACATTGCCGCCGGTCTTCAGCATCTTGGCCAGATGCACGCGGTTGCGCTGGCCGCCGGAGAGATTGCCGACCTTCTGCTGCTGGTCGCCGCCACGGAAGTTGAACGACGCGCAATAGGCGCGCGTGTTGGCCTCGAACTTGCCGAGTTTGACCACTTCGGCGCCGCCGGAAATCTCTTCCCACACGGTCTTTGACGGATCCAGCGCATCGCGGCTCTGGTCGACATAGCCGAGCTTTACCGTCTCGCCGACGCGCACGGAACCCGCATCCGGCTTTTCCTGGCCGGTGATCATGCGAAACAGCGTCGTCTTGCCGGCGCCGTTCGGGCCGATGACGCCGACGATGCCGCCGGGCGGCAGCTTGAATTCCAGGCCGTCGATCAAAAGCGTGTCGCCAAAGCCCTTCGACAGGCCTTCCGCCTCGATCACCACATTGCCGAGCCGCTCGCCATGCGGAATGACGATCTGCGTATCGCTCGGACGCCGCTTGTCGGCTGCATCCAAAAGGTCCTGGAACGCCTGGATACGCGCCTTGGACTTGGTCTGGCGGGCCTTCGGGCTCGACTGGATCCATTCGCGCTCGCGGCCAATGGCGCGCTGGCGGGCGTCGTCCTCCCGGCCTTCCTGCTTGAGCCGCTTGGCCTTGGCTTCAAGGTACTTGGTGTAGTTGCCCTCATAGGGAATACCGCGGCCGCGATCGAGTTCGAGGATCCAGCCGGTGACATTGTCGAGGAAGTAGCGATCGTGGGTGATGATCATCACGGCGCCCGGATAGGCACGCAGATGCTTTTCCAGCCACGCCGTGGTCTCGGCGTCGAGATGGTTGGTCGGTTCGTCGAGCAGCAAAAGGTCGGGCTGACGCAGCAAGAGCTGGCAGAGCGCGACGCGGCGGCGCTCGCCGCCCGAAAGCTTGGTGACTTCCAGATCCTTGGGCGGGCAGCCCAGCGCTTCCATCGCCATCTCGACCTGCTGTTCGAGATCCCACAGGTTGAGCCGGTCCATCTCGTCCTGGAGCTTGGCCGACTCGTCGGCCGTCTCGTCGGAATAATTCATCATCAATTCGTTGTAGCGCTCGATGATGGCGGTCTTGGCGGCGACGCCTTCCATGATGTTTTCGAACACGGTCTTGTCCGGATCGAGCGCTGGCTCCTGCGCCAGGTAGCCGACGGTGGCGCCTTCGGCCAGCCAGGCTTCGCCGTTCCACTCCTTGTCGAGCCCGGCCATGATCTTGAGGATCGTCGACTTGCCCGAGCCGTTGGGGCCGAGGATGCCGATCTTGGCGTCGGGATAGAAGGAGAGATGGACATTCTCGAGCACCTTCTTGGTGCCATAGGCCTTGTTGAGGCCGGCCATGTGATAGATGAACTGGCGTGCCACGCGCGCTTTCCCTGAAAAAACTGACTGGATTGTCGAATTGAATGGAGGTTGGCCGCTATGTAGGCGATGCGGCGGCGAACGGCAATCGCTTTTGCCGCATCTGGCCGCTCACACGCGGAAGTGTCCGCCAACCGCTGAAGTTTTCCACGGTCACAGAGCGCGGTGAAAGCTCCGGTTAACCCTTCCGCGTCAAAACAGGATCGGGGTGAAATCGCTGATTTGTCGCGATTTCAGGAGAAAGATCGGATCGACGGCATTGCTGAACAGTTTCCTGCTCCTTGCCGAAGCGGTCGTCTACTTCAGCGTCATGGTGACGCTTTTCCACTTTAGACGGCGCATCGGCCTCGGCGTCTTCGTCTGCGCGCTCGGCGTCATGCACTTCCTCGAGACCTATCTCGCCAGCGTTTTTTACGTCGCCTTGCCGTTCGGCATGGTCTCGCCGGGCTCGGCGGTGCTGTTTTCCGGCAAGCTGGTCATGCTGTTGCTGCTCTACATGAAAGAGGACGCCGCCACCGTGCGTCAGCCGATCTACGGCCTGCTGCTCGGCAATGCGCTGATGATCGGGCTGGTGCTGCTGCTGCGCCTGCACGTCATCGCGGCACTTCCCGACGGCAGGCTGCCCGACATCGGCTTCATCGACGAGATGGGCTGGCTGATGGTGTGGGGCACGACGCTGCTGTTCGTCGACGCCATCCTGATCATCCTGCTCTACGAAAAGCTCGGGCGCACCCTGCGCAAGGCACCGTTCGCGCGCATCCTGATTTCGGTCGCTTGCGTGCTGACCTTCGACCAGGTCGGGTTCTTCACGGCGCTGCATTTCGTTGCCGGCGCGCCGATCGCGGTCTTTTTCGGCGGCTGGTTCGCCAAGATGGCGGCGGCGCTGATCTTCAGCACCATGCTTGTCGCCTATCTCAAATGGTTCGAGGAGCGCCAGATCGCGGCGCCGCGCGGGCTGACCGATATCTTCGATACGCTGACCTATCGCGAACGCTACGAAGCGCTGGTCGAACATGTCGGCCGCGACGGCCTGACCGGTCTGCTGCATCGCGGGCGCTTCGACGCCGACGGCGAAGCCGCTGTCGACGTCAGCCTGCGCACCGCCAGGCCGCTCAGCCTGCTGATCATCGATGTCGACCATTTCAAGTCGATCAATGACCGTTTCGGCCATGCCGAAGGCGACAAGGTGCTGAAAGCGGTTGCGACGCTGCTTCGCGAGACGGCAAGCGCCGAGGACCAGGTGTTCCGCATCGGCGGCGAGGAATTCGCCATCCTCAGTTCGCGTCCGCACCCGGTCGCCAGGCTGTTCGGCGAAAGCATTCGCCACGCGGTCAAGGGCTCGGCCGCCACCAGCCGGTTCGAGCTGACCGTCAGCGCCGGTGTTTCCAGCGTCAGCGAAACGACGCGCTGCCTTGCAGACCTGTTCGCGCTTGCCGACCAGCGCCTCTACAAGGCGAAGTCGACCGGGCGCGATCGCGTCGTCGGCGAGCCGGGCGGCCACGAAGCCGACGCCGCCGTTGCATGGACCAAATCCGCACAGATTTAGTTCGCTACGACTTCTTCTGCCGCCGAAAGCCTGTCACGGTCGAAACCGCCATCAGCGCGATCGCCAGCCATTTCAACGCCGTGATGATCGGCCCGGCCTCGATGTCGTAGGCAATGAACAGCAGGATGCCCGGCACCAGCAGGCCGCATAGGATCAGCATGATGCGATTGATCTGCCAGGACACTTTTGACGCCAACGCCTCGTCGCCGGGCGCGGAAACAAGTGTTGCTCGCATTGTCTTGCCGCCCACCAGCATGGCCGAAAGGCGCATCGAGATCGGCAGGCCAAAGCCGATGATCAGGAAAGCGCAAGCGGCCAGCAGCAGCGAAAACTTCAGCGCGCTGGTTTCCGCCGGTATGGGAAACAGCAGCGTCGCCAGCGGCAGGAAGACACCGAAAATACCGATAGCCGCGATCGTGATGAAGATCACCGCATTGACGATCGTGAACAGTTGGTAGCTGCCGACGCCGATCGGTTCGCAGAGCGTTCGCATGCGTGCCCACTCGGCGTCGGTGTAGGAAAATCCCGGCCATTCCATGCGGGCATCGTTGATCGAGACCATGCCCCTGGCCCAGAAAGCCAGCCGCGCGAGCGCGCTGCTCGTCATGCCATCCATTACGACCCCCGCCCGAATGATGCGCTCGCAGCATAGCACCAGAGCGCGACAGTCCCGAGTCTTTGTTGATTGTTACTGGAAGCCGATCGCGTCGACCGTGCCGGTCGGGCAACCGGCCTTGTTGGTCGGCACCGAAGCCAGCAGCAGATCCTTGAGCGAGCTGTTGGGGCCAATCGGACCGGCGAGGCCGAGCGTCAGTTCGCCGATCAGCCGCCTGCCGCTCGACGGATCGATGACGCAGGAAACACGCACGCGATCCCCTGCTCCCGCCCCGAAGGCAGTGTCGAAAGCGCCGCGGATCTGGTCCGCCGTCAGCTTGCCGCCGATGTTCTTGGCAAAGAGATCGCGCACCGGCGAGCTGTTCACCGCGCGCATCAAATTGAGCGCATCGGAGAAGTACTCCTGCTGGCTTTTGCCGTAGCAGGTGCCGTGCTTGATCCATTCATGCCGTTCGAGCTTCGAAGCTGTTCCCGGCATCACCTGATCGAGTTCCGTGCGGGTGTTGGCGTCCAGGTTGACGGGCGGCAGGTCCTTCCAGTGGGCCGGATTGTCGTTGGCCTTGTCGCCCGCTGTCGCCTGGCAATAGAAATTGCCGTTCGGCTGCGGCCACAGGCCGTGCAAGGTGAAATGCGTGGCGTCGAAATCACCAGCACTCTGCGCCCTGCATTCGGTCTTGCTCGACTTGGTTTCGCAGAAGGCCGGCTGCCAGCTCAGCGCGAAGACGTATTCGGGTTTTCCCGATGCCGCCGGCTTGCCCTGCCCGCCCGGTGCGGCCGGCACCGTCGCGGCGCTGCTGCCCGAGACATGGCCGCAGGTGACCTTCACCCAGCGGCGCTCCGGATCGGCGCCCGGCACCAGGATGAGGTAGTGCGTCGGCGCATCCTTGTTGCCGGCAAGCAGCTGATAGCTCTGCCCGGCATCGGTCGAGATATTGCCGGGGTTCTTGCCGTTCTTGATGGCTTGCGTCGCCGGACAGGCAGCGTCGGCTACGAAGCTGCCGCTCATCTTGACGTCGGCACGCGCCGCCCCGGCCAGCGACGCCGCCAACATGGCCAATCCGAAAACGACACCAATGCGCATGGAGAATCCCCGGCTGAAGAAGTGGGCGACAGACTGAAGCTGTCTCCATGTCAGAATTGCGATATTTTGCTGGTCAAACGCAAGAAACATCGTCTGCGAAAAGCAGGCAAGGCGGATTGACGCAAAACCGGCACCGGCGCAAACAAAGTCTCGGCAGTAGAGGACGCGTTGGAGATCGAGCGGCATGTCATTCAGCCAGCAGCGCGTGGTTGCCTCGCCGACCGGTGCCGATCTCAATCTTTTCGTCAGGCAAGCCGATGGGCGGGCACGTGCCGTCGTCCAGATCAATCACGGCCTGGCCGAGCACGCCGCGCGCTATGACCGCTTTGCCGATTTTCTGGCGCAGCGCGGCTTCCACGTCTATGTCCACGATCATCGCGGCCATGGCGCGACCAAGGCGCCCGACGCGCCGCTCGGCAGGTTCGCCGACAGGGACGGCCCGGCCAAGGTGATCGCCGACGTCGATGCCGTCCATGATCTTATCGCCAGCGAACACCCGAACCGGCCGGTCATCCTGTTTGGTCATTCGATGGGTGCGTCCGTGGCGCTGAACTACCTGTTGCACCACTCGCCGCGCGTTCATGCCGCCGCAATCTGGAACTGCGATTTTTCGCAAGGACTGCTCGGACAGCTGGCGCTTGGCATCCTCGCCTGGGAACGGATGCGGCTCGGCTCCGACGTGCCATCGCGCCTGCTGCCGAAGCTCACTTTCCAGGCCTGGGGCAAGGCGGTGCCCAACCACCGCACCCTGTTCGACTGGCTGTCGCGCGACGAGGCGGAAGTGGCAAAATACATCGCCGATCCGTTATGCGGCTGGGATGCCTCGGTGTCGATGTGGCGCGACGTCGTCGGCATGGCGATGAACGGCGGCAAGGATGCCGGCTTTGCCGGCATCAGGCGCGAACTTCCCGTCAGCATCGTCGGCGGCGAAAAGGATCCCGCCTCGGATTACGGCAAAGGCATCACCCATCTTGCCAATCGCATGCGCAAGATGGGCTTTTCGAATCTGGTTTCAAAGGCTTACGCCGACACCCGCCACGAAAGCCTGAACGAGGTGAACCGCGACATCATCATGGGCGATTTCGCGGCTTGGGCGGACGATATCCTGAAAGCGTGACGGATTGGCCCATCGCAAGAGCCGTGACAGCCGTTGCAGGGCTTGATAGAGGCTCTGCTCTCGTAGCAATCAAGGTGATTGCGGCAACCACGGTGATCCATGGCTGAGCCCCCGCTGAAAGGCGTCCGCGTCGTCGAACTCGCCCGCATCCTTGCCGGGCCATGGGCCGGGCAGTTGCTTGCCGATCTCGGCGCCGATGTCATCAAGGTCGAGAGCCCCGATGGCGGCGACGACACCCGCAAATGGGGCCCGCCCTTCGTCATGGGCAAGGAGGGCGAGAACCTGTCGGCCGCCTATTACCACTCCTGCAACCGCGGCAAGCGCTCCATCGCCATCGATTTCTCGACGCCGGAAGGCGCCGAGACCGTGCGCCGGCTGGTCGCGACTTCGGACGTGCTGATCGAGAACTTCAAGCTCGGCGGCCTGAAGAAATACGGCCTCGACTATGACAGCCTGCGCAAGATCAACCCACGCCTCGTCTATTGCTCGATCACCGGCTTCGGCCAAGATGGGCCCTACGCGCCGCGCGCCGGCTATGACTTCATCATCCAGGCCATGGCCGGCATGATGTCGATCACCGGCGAGGTTGGCCGCGAGCCGCAAAAGGCGGGCGTTGCCATCTCCGACATCTTCACCGGCCTCTATTCGGTCATCGCCATCCAGGCGGCACTGCGCCACGCCGAACAGACTGGCGAAGGTCAGCACGTCGATATGGCGCTGTTCGACACCCAGATCTCGGCGCTCGGCAACCAGAACCTCAACTATCTCGTCTCCGGCAAGTCGCCAGTGCAGATGGGCAATGCGCATATGAACATCGCCCCCTACGAAGTGGTGCCGGTCAGGGACGGCCACATCATCCTGGCGGTCGGCAATGATGGTCAATTCGCCAAATTCTGCGCTGCCGTCGGACTGGACGATTTGCCTGCAAATCCCGACTTCGCCACCAATCCTGCCCGGGTCGCCAACCGGGTCAGGCTACGCGAGCGCATGATCGAGGCGCTGAAGATTTGGGATCGCGATCCGCTGCTGGCCAAGCTCGAAGCGGCCAGCGTGCCGGCGAGCCCGATCAACACGATCGGGCAGATGTTTGCCGACCCGCAGACCATCGCGCGCGGCATGCGGCTCGACCTCGACGATGGCCATGGCAATCTTCTGCCTTCGGTGCGCGCGCCGATGGTGATGTCCGGCACGCCCCTGGTCTATGAGCGCCCCTCGCCGCGCCTCGGCGAGCACACGCAAGAAATCCTTGCCGAACTGGAGAAGTCTGGACAATGAAGACCGGCGGACAACTGATCGTCGACGCGCTCGAAGCCAACGGCACCGACCGCATCTATTGCGTGCCGGGTGAATCCTACCTGGCGGTGCTCGACGCGCTGCATGATTCAGCGATCCGCACCATCGTCTGCCGCCAGGAAGGCGGTGCCGCCATGATGGCCGACTGCCACGGCCGCCTGACCGGCAAGCCCGGCATCTGCTTCGTCACCCGCGGCCCCGGCGCCACCAACGCATCGGCCGGCATCCACATCGCCATGCAGGATTCGATACCCGTCATCCTGTTCATCGGCCAGGTCGCCAGCCACGCCAAGGAGCGCGAGGCTTTCCAGGAAGTCGACTATGTCAGGTTCTTTGGCGACATCGCCAAATGGGTGGTCGAGATCGACGACGCCTCGCGCATCCCCGAATTCGTCACCCGCGCCTTCGCGGTGGCGACATCGGGCCGCCCCGGCCCGGTGGTCATCTCGCTGCCGGAAGACATGCTGACCAGTGTCGTCGAAGCGCCCGTCGCTTTGCCGCACACGCCGGTCGAAACCCGGCCAGGCGAAGCCGAGCTCGACACGCTGGAAAAGCTACTGGCCAAGTCCAAGCGGCCGTTCATCATCCTCGGCGGCACGCGTTGGGATGCCGAGGCGGTGGCGCGGATGCGCACAATCGCCGAGGCGTGGTCGCTGCCGGTCGGCTGTTCCTTCCGCCGCCAGATGCTGTTCGATCATCTGCATCCGAACTATGCCGGCGATGTCGGTATCGGCATCAACCCGAAGCTGGCCACGACGATCAAGCAGGCCGACCTCATGCTGCTGATCGGCGGCCGCATGGGCGAGATGCCGTCCTCCGACTATACCCTGCTGAAAAGCCCCTACCCCGACCAGACGCTGGTCCATATCCATGCCGACGCCAGCGAACTCGGCCGCGTCTACCGGCCGACACTGGCGATCAACGCCTCGCCTTCTGCCTTCATCGAAGCTTTCGCCAAGCGCAAGCCGGCCTCGGAACCGACCTGGGCAACCGAGACGCCAAAGCTGCATGCCGCCTATCTCGACTGGTCGACACCGCCGGAAAGCGGCCCCGGCTCGGTCCAGATGGGGCCGATCATGAATTACCTCGAAAAGATGCTGCCCGATGACGCCATCCTCACCAACGGCGCCGGCAATTACGCCACCTGGGTGCATCGTTTCCACCGTTTCCGCCGCTTCGCCACTCAAGGTGCGCCGACCTCAGGCTCGATGGGCTATGGCACACCTGCTGCGGTCGCCGCCAAAGAGCTGTTTCCGGACCGCACCGTGGTTGCTTTCGCCGGCGACGGCTGCTTCCTGATGAACGGGCAGGAATTCGCCACCGCCGTGCAATACGACCTGCCGATCATCGTCGTCGTCGTCAACAACGGCATCTACGGCACCATTCGCATGCATCAAGAGCGCGAATATCCCGGCCGCGTCGTGGCCACCGATCTCAAGAACCCCGACTTTGCGGCCCTCGCCCGCGCCTATGGCGGTCATGGCGAAACCGTCGAGAAGACCGCCGATTTCGCCCCTGCCTTCGAACGCGCACGCGCCAGCGGCAAGCCGGCGATCGTCGAAATCCGGCTCGACCCCGAAGCGATCACGCCGACCAAGACGATGACCCAGATACGCGACAAGGCTTGAGCGCCGACGGTAAAGGCCGAGTTCTACGGCGCCCCCCTCTGCCCTGCCGGGCATCTCCCCCTCAAGGGGGAGATTGGCCTTCATCAATGCCGGCTCTCTGTTTTGCAGTGCTGAAAATTGGCGAAGGCAGTCGCGAAATCCAATCTCCCTCCTTGAGGGGGAGATGTCCGGCAGGACAGAGGGGGGCGCTGTCCCGCCGACTTCCAAAGCAATCGCTATTCTGTCCGCGCTTACTTCGCCGCCTCGATCTGCCCTCGGATCTCGCCGTCCTTGTTGGCTGCGGTGTGGACGTTGACGTAATATTTGCCGGCCTCCAGGTCAGCCGCCTGGGCATCGGTCAGCGTTTCCGATCCCTTGATCGGGCTCTTGAGTTTCTTGAACGGGATGACCGGTCCGGCGTTCGCACCCATCGCTGCCGGGCCGTGAATGTGCGCAGCCGTCGCCGGCCCGCTAAGACCAGAATATTTGACGTTCCAGCTGAGTTTCTTCTTGGCAGTGTCGAACGTTAAAGTAGCCGTGCCCTTGCCCTTCGTGGTGACGGGCGGGCTCTGCTGGCTGCCATCGAGCGTCGCCTTGAACTTTTCCATGTCGGCCAGGGCCGGCGAGACAAGGAAGATAGAAACAGAAACGGCGAGTGCCGAAACGATCGGCGAAAACGAATGCATGCGCATTTTCAAAAACCTCCGTTGGATGTGACACCCTTGCGGCTCTCCGGCGCATGGATGCATCAGCACAACGGTCGGACGGCCAAAAGTATCCTTCGGCGCACGCATATGTGATGGCAGGCAAAGAGCCCGATTGCCTGCCCGCCCCCGACTTCAGGGGAAAAGCGGCGGTCAGACCGCCGCCAGCGCCTGCGTCAGGTCGGCGATCAGATCGTCCGGATGCTCGACGCCGATGGACAGCCTGACCGTGGTCTCCAGCACGCCGATGCGCTGGCGCACCTCGAAGGGAATGCCCGAATGGGTCATGGCCGCGGGGTGGCTGGCCAGCGATTCCGTTCCGCCCAGGCTCACCGCCAGCTTGAATATCTGCAAATTGTTGAGAAAGGCGAAAGCCGCCTTCTCCCCGCCCTTGATATCGAAGGAGAAGGTCGAGCCGGCGCCGGTGCATTGCGCCCTGTAGGCGCGGCCCGCCGGCGTATCCTCGCCCAGGAACGGCAGGTAATGCACCTTCTCGACCTTGGCATGATCGCGCAGGAATTCGGCGACCGCGCGCGCATTGTCGTTGGCCCGCTCCATGCGGATCGACAGCGTCTCCAGCGAGCGGCCGAGCATCCAGCAGGAATGCGGGTCGAGCTGCGTGCCGATCGCGCCGCGCAGCGCCTTGATCGGCTTGGTGACCGCCTTGCTGCCCATCGCGGCGCCCGCGATCAGGTCGGAATGGCCGCCGACATATTTGGTCAGCGAATAGACGGAGACATCGGCGCCGTGTTCGATCGGTCGCTGGAACACCGGGCCGAGCAATGTGTTGTCGCAGGCGATGATCGGCGTCGACCCCTGGCGCGTGCCGATCTCGTCGGCGATCTTCCGCATCAACGCGATGTCGACCAGGCTGTTGGTCGGGTTGGACGGCGTCTCGATCAGGATGACCGAAACGCGGCCTTTCGCGACGGCCGTTTCGGCGGCCGCGCGCACCGCTGCCTCATCAACGCCATCCGCGAAGCCGACAGCGCCGATGCCGAAACCGGAAAGCGTGCGCGTCAAAAGCGTCTCCGTGCCGCCGTAAAGCGGCTGCGAATGCAGGATGACGTCGCCCGGCCTGATATAGGCGAGCAGCGTCGTGGCGATCGCCGACATGCCTGATGAAAACAGGATGCAGGCATCCGTCCCCTCATAGATCGCCAGCCGGTCCTCGACGATCTCGCTGTTGGGGTGGTTGAAGCGCGAATAGACCAGGCCGGACGCCGTGCCGCTCGGCGGCTCCTTGCGGCCGGAGGTATAATCGAAGAAGTCGCGTCCCTCTTCCGCCGACTTGAACACGAAGGTCGAGGTCAGGAACACCGGTGGCTTGACCGCGCCCTCCGAAAGCTGCGGATCGAAGCCATAGCTCAGCATCAGCGTCTCCGGGTGGAGCTTGTGGTTGCCGATATGGGTCTTCGAAGGGCGTGGCGCGGGCATGGCTTTTTCCTGCTTTTGAAAGAGTGTCGCACGGCAATTTATGCGATCCTCATCGCGCAGTCCTTGCTATTTTCGGGCTCGCATGGCTGCATCCTCGCAATGAATTGCCTGAGGCGGCCAAAAATGCAGCAGAAGATAGCCGACGATTTCGACCGCAAGATCCTGCGCGAACTGCAGGCCGACGCCCGTATCACCAACAACGAGCTTGCCGAGCGGATCGGCCTGTCGCCGTCGCCCTGCCTGAGGCGGGTGCGGCGGCTGGAGGAGACCGGTGTCATCAGAGGCTACACCACGCTGGTCGATCCCTCAGCCTTCGGCTGGAACATGGTCGCCATCGCCACCATCCGGCTCAGCCGCCAGAACGAAGACGAGATCGTGATGTTCGAGGACGCGATCCGCGGCTGGGAAGAGGTGCTGGAATGCCACCTCGTCACCGGTTCGCGCGACTATGTGCTGAAGGTGGTGACGGGAAACCTCGAACAGTATGAGCGCTTCATCAAGGAAAAGATCGCACGGCTGAAATGCGTCGCCTCGATCGAAACCAGCTTCGTCATGAACACCATAAAGGAACGGCGCCTCTGACTTTTTTGCCAGAGGCGCCGCTTGCAGGATCGATGTGTGGCTGACTAGGCTTACTTGACCGCCTTGTCGGTGATGGCGGTGGTGTAGGCGCCGGTCGGCTCCTTGGTGATGATCTTCTGGTCGAGCAGCGCCTTGGCGGTGCGCTCGTAGGTCGCCGGGTCGAGCTTGCCGTCGGCATTGTCGACCAGCTTGGCGACTTCGCTCATCATGCGCTTCTGGTGGTTCTCGTCCTGGCCACCGCCGTCCATGACGATACCCGCGGCTTCGTCATTGTTGTCGATGGCGTATTTCCAGCCCTTCATCGAGGCGCGCACGAAACGCACCATCTTGTCTTCGAAGGCCGGATCCTTGAGCTTGTCTTCGGACGCATAGAGCCCGTCCTCAAGCAGGTCGTTGCCCATGGCCGAGTAGTTGAACACGGTCAGCTGTTCCGGCTTGTAGCCGGCGTCGATCAGCTGCCAGTACTCGTTGTAGGTCATGACCGAGATGCAGTCCGCCTGCTTCTGGATCAGCGGCTGCACGTCAAAGCTCTGCTTCAACACGGTGACGCCATCGGCGCCGCCTTCGGTCTTCAGGCCGAGCTTGTTCATCCAGGCGTAGAACGGATACTCGTTGCCGAAGAACCAGACACCGAGCGTGTGGCCCTTGAAGTCGGCTTCGGTCTTGATCGGGCCGTCCTTCGGGCAGACCAGCTCCATGCCGGCCTTCTTGAACGGCTGAGCGATGTTGACCAGCGGCACGCCCTTTTCGCGGGCGGCCAGCGCACCGCCCATCCAGTCGACGATGACGTCGGCGCCGCCGCCGGCAATCACCTGCTCGGGCGCGATATCGGGACCGCCCGGCTTGATGTCGACGTCGAGACCCTCGGCCTCATAGAAACCCTTGGCCTTGGCGACATAGTAGCCGGCAAACTGGGCCTGCGTGACCCATTTCAGCTGCAACGTCACCTTGTCGGCGGCCATTGCCTGGAACGCGGCAAGCGACATCGCGCCGGCCAGAACAGGAATAACAAGTCTTTTCATCTTTTTACCCTCTGAAGTTAGCACCCTTAAACCCACCGCCCCTATCCACCACGGACAGAGGGATGCCAAAACGTGACGGCTCTTTCGACAAGAGCGACCACGCCATAAAAGACCGAACCCGCAAGTGCTGCAACTGCGATTTCGGCCCAGACCATGTCGATGTTCATCCGCCCGACCTCGGTCGAGATGCGGAAGCCCATGCCGACGACGGGCGTGCCGAAGAACTCGGCGACGATGGCGCCGATCAGCGCCAGCGTCGAGTTGATCTTCAGCGCGTTGAAGATGAAGGGCGCGGCGGCCGGCAGCCGAAGCTTCAGCAGCGTCTGCCAGTAGCCCGACGCGTAGGTGCGCATCAGGTCGCGCTCCATATGGCCGGAGGCGGCAAGGCCGGCAACCGTGTTCACCAGCATCGGGAAGAAGGTCATGATGATGACCACCGCCGCCTTGGAATGCCAGTCGAAGCCGAACCACATGACCATGATCGGCGCGACGCCGATGATCGGCAGCGCCGAGACCATATTGCCGATCGGCAAGAGACCGCGCCGCAGGAACGGCACGCGATCGGCGAGCACCGCGGTGATGAAGCCGGCGCCGCTGCCCACGACATAGCCAAAGATCACCGCCTTGAAGATGGTCTGCCGGACATCGGCGCCAAGCACTGGCAGCGAACCGGCGATGCGCGCGCCGATGGCGCTTGGCGGCGGCAGCAGGATGAAGGGTATGCCGGCGCCGCGCGTCACCGCTTCCCAGATGATCAGGATCCAGGCGCCGAAGATTGCGGGGATGATCAGGCGCAGCGCGGTGCGAGCCCATTTGGCGAAAGGACGCAATGATGACAGCACCGCCACGCAGCGCCAACCAAGCAGCCAGGCAGCCGTGAGCAGCAGGAAATAAGGCGCCCGCGCCAGACCTTCGAAGCCGGCTATGCCTCCAATCAGCAGCCAGGCGACCAGATGCGCGCCGATGAAAAGCACAACAGCTTCGGCGGTGGACGGTATTCTGGCCATCGAGATCAAAGCGGCGAGAAGCAGCACACCGACGATCAGCCAGTTCGTCGCTACATATGGATATATCAACGTCCCTGCGGGCTGCGCCAGTGCATCTACTTTCGGCGCGGCGATCGCGCCGAGAGCCACCGCGATCAGACACAGCACGATCGCCAGCACCGCTTGCCATGAGGGTTTCAGCCAGTTCATGCCGGCCTCCCGCCCATGGCGCGGTCGACGAAGCGCCCGGCAATGCCGACCACCATGACCAGAAGTGCGGCGACCACCGAACCGGCGACCAGTGCCGACCAGATATCGATGGACTGGCTGTAATAGGCGCCGGCCAGCAGCTTGGCGCCTATGCCGGCGACCGCACCGGTCGGCAGTTCGCCGACGATGGCGCCGACCAGGCTTGCCGCCACCGCCACCTTCATCGAGGTGAACAGGAACGGCACCGAGGCGGGCACGCGCAATCTCCAGAAGGTCTGCGCACGACTGGCATTGTAGGTGTGCATCAGGTCGAGATGCATGATCTCGGGCGAGCGCAGGCCCTTCACCATGCCCACTGTCACCGGGAAGAACGACAGATAGGTCGAGATCATCGCCTTCGGGATCAGGCCGCTGATGCCGACCGCCCCCAGAACGACGATGATCATCGGCGCCACCGCCAGGATGGGGATGGTCTGCGAAGCGATGATCCACGGCATCAGGCTGCGGTCGAGCGTCGCCACATGCACGATGCCCACCGCGATGATGATGCCGAGCGCCGTGCCGAAGGCAAAGCCGAGCAGCGTCGACGACAGCGTCACCCACGCATTGTAGACGAGGCTGCGGTTCGAGGTGACGGGCCGCAGGAAAGTGTTCTCAAAAAGTTCACCGCCACCTGATGCGGCGCCGGCAATGTCGGCTTCGGCTGCGACAGCGTCTTGCCGATGAATTCGCCGAACGTGGATGTTTCGCCGGCACGGCGGTCGAGATCGCGCTGGAACGGCGTGTTGAGGATGACGGCGAAGACATACCAGAGCACGACCACGCCAGCGAGGATGGAGGTCACGGGGACGAGCTTGTCGCGGAAGGTGTCCATCTAGCAGGCCTCGCCGGACGAGCACCCTCCTCTCCCCAACGGGGAGAGGGTGGCCGGAGCGAAGCGGAGGTCCTTTCTCTTCGTCATCCTAGGGCGAAGCAAGGAGCGAAGCGACGCGGCGCAGACCCTAGGATCCATGCCGTGACCTCTGCGCTCCGCAACGGTGCGGAACATGGCTCCCTGTGCCTCGCCCTGCCTCGCAGACATTCTGGACCGCTTGCACCTTCCGGCAGGCGTCACGGCATGGATCCTAGGGTCTACGCAGGCCGCTTCGCGCCTGCTCCGCCCTAGGATGACGAAGGCGTGGTTGGCCACTCCCTTTACGCAGGCCGCTTCGCCGTTGCTTCGCCCTAGGACCACGAAGGCGCTGTGGGCCGCCCCCTCACCCGACCTCCGCTTGGCTCCGGCCACCCTCTCCCCGTTGGGGAGAGGAGGGAGCCCGTCGTTCGCCCCCTCAATCATCATAGCTATGCCCTGCCCGCAGCCCGTCGCGCACGCGCGCCGCGATCGCCAAAAACTCCGGCGTCTCGCGGATGTCGAGCGGCCGCTGCTTCGGCAGCGTCGATTCGATGATGTCGCTGACGCGGCCCGGGCGCGGCGACATGACGACGATCCGTGTCGACAGATAGACCGCTTCCGGAATGGAGTGGGTGACGAAGCAGATGGTCTTGTTGGTGCGTCCCCACAGCTCCAGCAATTGCTCGTTGAGATGGTCGCGCACGATCTCGTCCAGCGCACCGAACGGCTCGTCCATCAGCAGGAGGTCGGCGTCGAAGGCCAGCGCGCGGGCGATCGAGGCGCGCTGCTGCATGCCGCCCGAGAGCTGCCAGGGGTATTTCTTCTCGAATCCCGAGAGGTTGACGAGGTCGAGCGTGCGCTTGATGCGCTGCGCCTGTTCCGCCTTGGACAGACCCATGATCTCCAGCGGAAGCCCGACATTGCGCTCGATGGTCCGCCACGGAAACAGCGCCGCCGCCTGGAAGACATAGCCGTAGGCGCGTTTCTCGCGCGCCTGTTCTGCCGTCATGCCATTGACGGAAATCGTCCCCGAGGTCGGCTTCTCCAGATCGGCGATGACGCGCAGCAGGGTGGTCTTGCCGCAGCCCGAAGGCCCGATGAAGGAGACGAACTCCCCCTTGCCGATGGTCAGGTCGACATTGGACAGCGCCTGCACCGGCCCGTCATTGGTCTGGAAGGTCAGCCCGAGTTTGCTTGCCGCGACGACGGCTGGCGAAGTGCCTGTCATCGGTCGCCGCCTGCCTGTTCCCGCCCCTGCGGCGTCGGCTGGAATCCGATTGCTTTTATCGCGATGTTGTTTTCCACTTACCCTGTCCCATTTGGCCCTGTCCCACTGACCTTGTCCCACTCAATCGACGCCCGGAGTTTCCCCGATGTCGCCCAAACCGACTTGTCATCTTATCCGCCCTGAAAGCACTTATGAAGGCAAGCAAGGGCTGACCTATTTCGCCGGCATTGCCGCGGAGACCGTCGGCGCCTCCGGCATCTGCATGCACTTGCTCACCTTGCCGCCCGGCGCCCGCGCCAAGGCGCACATGCATGAGAGCCATGAAACGGCGATCTATGTCCTCTCCGGCGAAGTCCATACCTGGTACGGCGACCGGCTCGAGCATCATATCGTCGTCAAGGCCGGCGACCTTTTTTACATTCCCGCCGGCGTGCCGCATCTGCCGGCCAATCTGAGCGGCGCCCCGTCCTCGGCCGTCATTGCCCGCACCGATCCCAACGAACAGGAAAGCGTCGTCCTGCTGCCGGAGCTGGACGCGCTGGTCGCCTGACGCTGACGGGATCGCTGTCATTTGCACCGCGAAACGTCTCCCATGACGTTGCCGTCCTCATCGGCGATCGTCAGTTTCTTGGCGTTCTTGGCGCTGTGCTTTATGGTAAACTTGGTCGGCTCCTGTCCCTCTTCGCCTTCCGCCTCACATGTCGCCGTCACCACGAGCGATCCGTCAGCCTGCGCTTGCGTCTTCGTGAACGTGCAGGCGCTGGCGGCGGTGATCAATTCCTTGTCGGTCAACAGCAGCATCTGATCGGCGGCGACTTCCTGACCGTTGCGGTTGATGCAGCCATATTTGTCGCCATAGGGTTTCGACAGATCGATACCTGCCGCCGACGCCTGACCGGCAGCCAGCACGACAACCATCGCAACAGAAAAACAAAAACCGCGCATGCTCATCCCCCAATGCCTGACATCACGAACATGATTGCAACGGCCCCATTTCCTCAAGGCCTGGAATGGTGACGAAGAAACCATCCTCTCCCTTGTTGGTGACCACGACGGTTTCGATTGTCGTTCCCGCCTCTCCTTCGGCGGAACAGGTCGAAGTCAGCGATTGTGCGCCCAGCACCGGCGTCAATTGCTGTGCGAACCGGCAGCCGCTGCCATAGGTCTCGATGCCCTCGGCGGTCAGCACGATATAGGCGTCGCTGTCCTGATAACCGGCCTTGACGCCGGCACAGCCGACATCATTGCCCCAGGAGCCGGCCAGCACGCCGCCTGCCGCTGCCGGGCCTGCGACACTTGCCGCCAAAACCAACGAAATGAGCGCGGCCGAACGCGCCAAGCTCAAACCCCGGTCGCCGGGATACCGGTGCGTTCCACCTTGCGCGGCGCGGAAATCTCTTTCCAGGTCGACAGCGCCCGGTTGACCGCCGCATTCGGCTCGCGGCCAACGAACTCGCCATGACCGGGCTTGGCCTTGATTTCGCTCTCCTGAATCGACAGTTCGCCGCGCGAGAACACGAAGCGCGGCAGGCCGGTCACCTCGAACCCTTCGAAGACATTGTAGTCGATGACGGACTGCTGCTTCTTCGAGGAAATCTTCTTCTTCCGCTTCGGATCCCAGACGACGATGTCGGCATCCGCGCCTTCGACGATGGCGCCCTTTTTCGGATACATGTTGAGGATCTTGGCGATGTTGGTCGAGGTCACCGCGACGAACTCGTTCATCGTCAGCCGGCCGGTGTTGACGCCGGTGGTCCACAGCACCGGCATGCGGTCTTCGAGGCCACCGGTGCCGTTCGGGATCTTGGTGAAATCGCCGACACCGTTGCGCTTCTGCTTGGTTGTGAAGGCGCAATGGTCGGTTGCCACCACCTGCAGCGAGCCCGCCTGCAAGCCGGCCCACAGCGAATCCTGGTGCAGTTTGTTGCGGAAGGGCGGGCTCATCACCCGGCGCGCCGCATGATCCCAGTCCTTGTCGAAATATTCGCTCTCGTCCAGCGTCAGATGCTGGATCAGCGGCTCGCCGAACACCCGCATGCCCTTCTGCCGCGCCCGGCGGATGGCTTCATGGCTCTGCTCGCAGGAGACATGCACGACATAGAGCGGCACGCCGGCCATGTCGGCGATCATGATGGCACGGTTGGTCGCCTCGCCTTCCACTTCCGGCGGCCGCGAATAGGCGTGCCCCTCGGGGCCGTTGTTGCCGGCGGCCAGCAGCTTCTGCGACAAAGCGGCAACCACGTCGCCATTCTCGGCATGCACCAGCGGCAGCGCGCCAAGGTCGGCGCAGCGCTGGAACGACGCGTACATCTCGTCGTCATCGACCATCAGCGCGCCCTTGTAGGCCATGAAATGCTTGAACGAGGTGATGCCCTTGTCGACGACGGTGGCCATCTCGTCGAACACCTGCTTGCCCCACCAGGTGATCGCCATGTGGAAGGAATAATCGCATGACGCCTTCGAGGTCTTGTTGTCCCACATCTGCAAGGCTTCGAGCAGCGATTGCTGCGGCGCCGGCAGGCAGAAATCGACCACCATCGTGGTGCCGCCGGCAAGCGCTGCCCGCGTGCCGGATTCGAAATCATCGGCCGAATAGGTGCCCATGAACGGCATTTCGAGATGCGTGTGCGGGTCGATGCCGCCCGGCATGATGTAGCAGCCGGTGGCATCGAACTCATGGTCGCCATGCAGGTCCGAACCGATGGCGACGATCTTGCCGTGCTGCATCAGCACATCGGCCTTCCACGTGCGGTCAGCGGTGACGATGGTGCCGTTCTTGATGACTTTGGTCATTTTTCTTGTTCCCTTGTTCTCTTCGCGCTTCTTTGCGAGCGGCGTTTGGAATCTAGATTTCTAGGATCACTCCACGATGACAGCCGTCTCCACCACCGCATGGAACAGAACGTCGGCGCCAGCCGAGGCCCATTCCTTGGTGATGTCCTCGGCCTCGTTGTGGCTCAGCCCGTCGACGCAGGGGCACATCACCATGGCGGTCGGCGCAACGCGGTTGATCCAGCAGGCGTCGTGGCCGGCGCCGGAAACGATGTTGCGATGGGAATAGCCGAGGCGGTCGGCGGCATCGCGGATTGCCTTGACGCAGCCGGCGTCGAAGGTGACCGGATCGAAAGCGCCGACCTGTTCGATCTTGTACTGGATGTCGAGTGCCTCGCAGATCGTGTCGATGCCTTCGCGGATGCGGCCGTCCATCGCATCCAGCACTTCCTTTTCCGGCGAGCGGATGTCGACGGTGAAGACAGTGCGCCCGGCGATGATGTTGCGCGAATTGGGAAACACTTCCATGTGGCCCACCGCGCCGACGGCGTCGGGCTGGTAGTCCATGGCGATCTCGTGCACCAGCTCGATCACCCGCGCCATGCCGAGCCCGGCATTGCGGCGCTTGGGCATCGGCGTCGAGCCGGTATGCGCTTCCTTGCCGGTCAGCGTCACCTGCAGCCATTTCAGGCCCTGGCCGTGAGTGACGACGCCAATGTCGATGTCCTCGTCCTCGAGGATCGGCCCTTGCTCGATATGCAGTTCGAAGAAGGCGTGGATCTTGCGGTCGCCGACCTTTTCGGTGCCTTTCCAGCCGATCCGCTCCAGCTCCTCACCGAACTTCTTGCCGGCCTTGTCGACATGCCCGTAGACATCGGCCTGGTCGAGTACGCCGGCGAACACGCCGGATGCCATCATAGCCGGCGCGAAGCGCGAGCCTTCCTCATTCGTCCAGTTGGTGACGACGATCGGATGTTTGGTCTTGATGCCGAGATCGTTGAGCGAGCGCACCACTTCAAGCCCGCCCAGCACGCCCAGCACGCCGTCATACTTGCCGCCGGTCGGCTGCGTATCGAGATGGCTGCCGACATAGACCGGTGGCAGGCTGGGATCGGTGCCTTCGCGGCGGGCAAACATCGTGCCCATCTCGTCGACGCCCATTTCGAGCCCGGCCGCATCGCACCAGCGCTTGAACAGATGCCGGCCCTCGCCGTCCTCGTCGGTCACGGTCTGGCGATTGTTGCCGCCGGCAATGCCGGGGCCGATCTTCGCCATCTCCATCAGCGAATCCCACAAACGGTCTGAATTGATTCGCAGATTCTCGCCGGGTGCGGCCATTCAAAGTCCTCTCATTTCATATACTGGTCGGGCGGCGGTTCCCGCCGCCACCCGTCCAGGCAAAGCAGATCTAGTCTATCGACCGCAGCACATCACGCACATGGTCGATCAATTCGTTGATCTGGCCTTTGGTGATGATCAGCGGCGGCGACAGCGCGATGATGTCGCCGGTGGTGCGGATCAGCGCGCCGCGCTCGAACGCCTTGACGAAGGCCGAGAAGGCCCGCTTGGTCGGCTGGCCGGCGATCGGCGCCAGTTCGATCGCACCGATCAGGCCGATATTCCTGATGTCGATGACGTTCGGCTCGCCCTTCAGCGAATGCAGCGCGTCCTCCCAATAGGGCGCCAGCTCCTCGCCGCGGGTCAGCAGGCCCTCTTCCTTGTAGGTGTCGAGCGTGCCGAGTGCGGCTGCGCAGGCGATCGGATTGCCCGAATAGGTGTAGCCGTGGAAGAACTCGATCATGTGCTCGGGGCCGGTCATGAAGGCGTCGTGGATTTCCTTCTTCACGAACACCGCGCCCATCGGGATGACGCCGTTGGAGACGCCCTTGGCGGTGGTCATGATGTCGGGCGTGACGCCGAAGTAATCGGCGGCGAACGGCGTGCCGAGACGGCCAAAACCGGTGATGACCTCGTCGAAGATCAACAGGATGCCGTGCTTGGTGCAGATTTCGCGCAGCTTCTGCAAATAACCTTTCGGCGGCAGGATGACGCCGGTGGAGCCGGCGACCGGCTCAACGATGACGGCGGCGATGGTCGAGGCGTCATGCAGGGCAACGATGCGCTCCAGCTCGTTGGCGAGTTCCGCGCCATACTCCGGCACGCCCTTGGTGAAAGCGTTCTTTTCCGGCAGATGCGTGTGCGGCATGTGGTCGACGCCGCCGAGCAGCGTGCCGAACATCTTGCGGTTGGTGACGATGCCGCCGACCGAGATGCCGCCGAAATTGACGCCGTGATAGCCGCGCTCGCGGCCGATCAGGCGGGTGCGGGCGCCCTCGCCCTTCACGCGGTGATAGGCGATCGCCATCTTGAGCGCGGTTTCGACCGATTCCGAGCCGGAATTGGTGAAGAAGACATGGTCCATGCCCTTGGGCGCGATGTCGACCAGGCGGTTGGCCAGCTCGAACACGATCGGATGACCCATCTGGAAGGCGGGCGCATAATCGAGCTCGGCGGCCTGGTGCTGGATCGCCTCGGTGATCTTCGGCCGGCAGTGGCCGGCATTGACGCACCAGAGACCGGCGGTGCCGTCGAGAACCTTGCGGCCATCGCTGGTCGTGTAATGCATGTCCTTGGCGGACACCATCATGCGCGGCGCCTGCTTGAACTGCCGGTTTGCCGTGAACGGCATCCAGAATGCGCTGAGATCGTTCGGCGTGACTTTCAGCCGGTTGGACATGACCAGGACTTCCCCTTGTAATCTGTTTCGGTGCGCCCAACGCTTGGTCTTTGCTGCATTTTCATGCTACGCAAATTTTTGACCGATTGGACAAACGTTAGCACCGCCCTGTCGGCGGTCAAGGGATTACTAGCGGAAATGCGGCACCTGAAGTGCGTTCCACAGGCTAGGGAAAAACTGGTCCAGAGAATTGGTCCAGATGACCCTCAACGCGAGGGCTGGCAACGGTGACCACCAGCACGGACGCCCCTCGTCGCACCCGCATCCAGCAGGAAAAGCGCGAACTCATCCTGGAGGCGGCGCTCGAGGTCTTCTCCACCAACGGCTTCCGTGGCTCGACCATCGATCAGATCGCCGAAGCCGCCGGCATGTCGAAGCCGAACCTGCTCTATTATTTCCGCCGCAAGGAAGACATCCACGAGACGTTGATGCAGCGCCTGCTCGACACCTGGCTGGCGCCACTCAGGGAACTCGACGATATCGGCGACCCCATGACGGAACTCAGGAGCTACATCAGGCGCAAGCTGGAGATGGCGCGCGACTTTCCACGCGAGAGCCGGCTGTTCGCCAACGAGATCCTGCAAGGCGCGCCGCGCATCATGCCGCTGCTGGCCGGCGAACTGAAGACGCTGGTCGACGAGAAGGCGACCGTCATCAAGGGCTGGATGCGCGCCGGCAAGATCGCCAAGACCGATCCGTGGCACCTGATCTTCTCGATCTGGGCGACGACACAGCATTATGCCGATTTCGACGTCCAGGTCCGCGCCGTGCTCGGGCCGAACCGCGGTGGCGAAGGCCGCTTCGAGGATGCGGCAAGATTTCTCGAGCAATTGTTCTTGGATGGGCTGAAGCCGAAGGGGTAATGTCTCGTCCTTACCAGCCGTTGAGCTGTTGTCGACAGTGGGGATGGCTGAGGCACCCTATCACTTCGTCATCCACGGGCGGAGCAAGGAGCGTAGCGACGCGGCGCAGACCCGAGGATCCATGCCGCGACCTCTAAGCGCCGCTGCGGGTGCAGAATTCTGCTCCGCTGCACTCCAGGACCAATGTCACGGAATGGATCCCAGGGTCTCCGCGACGCCGCTTCGCGGCTGCTTCGCCCTAGGATGACGAAGCCGAGAGGGCTTCGCCACAACACGCACCGTCGTCAAGCGCTGCGTCGCTCGGCCGGCAGTTCATCCAGCAATGTCTGCAGCTTGGCGACCGAGTTCTGCTCGGCGAGCGGTGTGTAGACGATCAGCTTCATGTCGGAGCCGTCGCCGATCGACAGGCTCATATGCTCGAAGGTCATGGCGCCCGCGCTCGGGTGCCGGACATGCTTCACCCCCGACAATCGGTGCGCGACGTCGCGCTGCGGCCACCAGCTGCGGAACTCCGGGCTCGAGCGCGTCATCAACTCGATCAGCCGCTCGAAATCCGGATCGCCGACATACCGGGCGCTCGCGGCGCGGAACGAGGCCAGCACCGTGCGCGCCAATTCCTCCCAGTCGACCAGCAGGCGCCGGTGGTGCGGATTGGTGAACACCATATGGACGATGTTGCGGGCATCACCCTCCAGCAGGCCATAATCGCCGAACACCGCCACCGCCGCCGGGTTCCAGGCCAGCACGTCCCAGCGCCGCCCGACCACATAGGCCGGCTGCAGCACCAGGCTCTGCAACATATGCAGCAACGGGCCGTCGACTTTTTCCGGCGCCACGGCACGGCGCTCCGGCTGCTGGCGGTTGGCGAGGATGAACAGATGCTGTTTTTCGGCTGCGTCGAGGCGCAGTGCTTCGGCGAGCGCCGTCAGCACCTCGACCGAAGGCCTGACCTCCCGCCCCTGCTCCAGCCATGTGTACCAGGTCGTGCCGACGCCGGCGATCATCGCCACCTCCTCGCGCCGCAAGCCGGGCGTACGCCGCCTGAGACCGGTGGCGATGCCGGTGGCCGAGGGCGTCAGCCTTTCGCGGCGCGAGCGCAGGAAGGCGCCGAGTTCGCGCCGGCGGCTGTCTTCAGCGGAGTGTGTCGGGACCGAGTGGGGTTGGGTCTCCATGCGCATATTATAGCAGTATTGATACCAGGATAAAGTTTGAACTGTTTGGCTCGCGCCAACTGTCCCATCTTCGGTTCAGAGCAACAGAACGGAGGCTCTGAACATGGAACTCAAAGACAAGACAATCCTCATCACCGGCTCGACCGACGGGGTTGGCCGCGTCGTCGCGCAACAGCTCGGCGCCGCCGGCGCCCGTGTGCTGGTGCATGGCCGCGATGCGACGCGCGGCAAGGCCGTTGTTACCGAGATCGAAGCCGCCGGCGGCAAGGCCGAGCTTCTGGTCGCCGACCTCTCTTCGCTGGCCGAAGTGCTGCGGCTTGCCGAAGCGGTGCGTGCCCGGACGAACCGGCTCGACATCCTCGTCAACAATGCCGGCATCGGCACAGCGGGCCAAGGAGCCAAAAGGCAGGTCAGCGCCGACGGCTACGAACTGCGCTTCGCGGTCAATTATCTCGCCGGTTTCCTGCTTACATCGGAGCTTCTGCCATTGCTGAAGGCGAGCGCTCCGGCGCGCATCGTCAATGTCGCCTCGGCGGGGCAGCAGGCGATCGATTTCAGCGATGTCATGCTGACCCACGGCTACAGTGGCGTGCGCGCCTACTGCCAGAGCAAGCTGGCGCAGATCCTGTTCACCGTCGATTTGGCGGAGCAGCTGAAAGGCACCAGCGTCACCGTCAACGCGCTGCATCCGGCGAGCTACATGAACACCACCATGGTCCGGCAGGCCGGCGTGACACCATGGAGCTCGGTCGAAACCGGCGCCGACGCCATCCTCAACCTCGCGACATCGCCGGCGCTGGACGGGCGCACCGGCCTCTATTTCGATGGCCTGCGGGAATCTCGAGCCGATGCCCAGGCCTATGACGCCAAGGCAAGGCAACAGTTGCGAGCCTTGAGTCTCGATCTCGTCGGCCCGGCCTCCCCCACATCGAAGGAACAGCATTCATGACCCAGACAACCGAACACACTGTCATCATCGGCGGCTCATCAGGCATCGGCCTGGCGACAGCGCGAAAACTGCTTGGTCCGGGCATGAAGGTGACCATCATCGGGCGCAACGAGGAGAAACTGAAGAGCGCATGGAAGGGTCTTGGCGGCGCTGCCGAGAAGGCGGCGTTTGACGCCTCGAAGCCGGATGAGGTCCGTCAATTCTTCGAGCACCTCGGTCCTTTCGACCATCTGGTGCTGGCGGCCAGCGGCGGCAAGGGCCTTGGCCCCTTCCCGACACTTGACCTGAGCGACATCGGCAGCGGCGTCGACGAGAAAGTCCGCCCGCAGCTGTCCTGCCTGCAGGCAGCCTTGCCGACGCTGAACAAGGCCGGATCGGTCACCTTCATCTCGGCGGTCTCGGCGCAGCTCGCAACGCCCGGCGTCGCCGGCATCGCCGCCATCAACGGCATGCTGTTGACCGTGGTGCCGATCCTGGCCCTGGAGCTGAAACCGCTGCGCGTCAATGTCGTGGCGCCCGGCGTCATCGACACGCCCTGGTGGGATTTTCTGGCCGAGGAACAGAAGCAGGCGATCTTTACCGACTATGCCGGCAAGACCCCGGTTGGTCGCGTCGGTCGCGCCGAAGACGTCGCCTCGGCAATCGCCTTTCTCGTCTCCAACGGCTTCATGACCGGTCAGGTGCTGACCTGCGACGGCGGCCTGCGATTTGCGGCGTAGAGACAAGGAAAAACGGCGGCGGTCCAAGGCCGCCGCCAGACCTGTCGAAGCGGCAAGCAGCAGGCGCATAGCCAAGGATCGTGATCGGGCGCCGTCAGGACTTGGTACTTATCTGGCCTCTTTGGAACGCACGGCTGTCCCTCACGTTTGTAGGTCTGTCGCCAACCGGTCTTGCCGTATCTGAAGCAGGCTTTTCCGGAACATAGGAATAATCAGGCGTATCGGCCCCATACATTTTGTTATCAATGGTTTCTTGCCAGCTGGAATCAGCGTCGGATGGCGATGTGTCGGTGGTCCCATGGCGGGAGAAGCGAGAGTGAAGCCAACTCGGCGTGATCTCTCGAACCAATTGTGCAAAGCGTCCCATCGAACGTTCCTTTCCTTTGCCGAAACCCCTCTCCAAGATACGCGATCGCCTTGGCGTGCTCGGCTGGGGCTAGAGTTGACCTCTCAGCCAGGCGAGCGTCTCGGCAACGCCGGCAAGCCCGTACCGCGCGGCAGTATGCGCTGCCGGTTTGATCCGGATCGATAGGCCGCCGGCATCATTGATGGCTTCGAAGCCGTTTTCGTCAGGCGTGTCGTCGCCGAGGAAGACCGGGCGGCGACCTACGAATGGCGCGATGTCCATGAAACGCCGGATCGCGGCGCCCTTGGCGGCCTCGAGCGGCAGCAGCTCCACACCGGCATTGCCCGCAACCACCCGGTAGCCCTTGGGCAGACTGGCCAGCGCCTGCTCGACGAGCTGCGTTGCGCGCGCAAGCAGATGCGGGGCAGCGCGCGTGTGAATGGCCAGCACTCGTCCCTTGCGCTCGATAAAGGCCTCACGACCAAGCTCTGCCTCGATCTCGTCGGCAAGCGCTGCGATATCCGCCGGCTCTCCCGCGACTTCGACATCGTCGTCCGGCTGGAGCCTGTGTTCCAGGCCATAAAGCCCGGCCGCGCGCAGCTTCAAAGGCTGAAACAGCTGGTCCACCGCCGCAACGGAGCGACCCGTGATGAAGGCCAATGCCCCGTTCAGCTTGTGATCCAGGCCTTGCAGCAAGTCGCGAAGCTCGTCGCTGACCAAGACGGCGTCCGGGTGTTCGGCATGTTCCAGCAGGGTGCCGTCGATGTCGAGGAACAACGCCCATTCGCCGGTCAGCACAGTCTGCGGTTTCCGCATGACGGCCGGCGGCTTTTGCAGGGTCTCGCTGGTAAACTTGTGCAGGGTCTCGCTCATAACATTGCCATCCGTTTGCGTTCGAACATGGACACGACATTGTCGATGCCTCCCGGCCGGTCGCCAGCACCGGTTACCCGATCGAGGTCACCGCGCTTGCGCAGGCGCGCCGCGTCCAGAAGCATGCTGCCGGCCCAACGATAGACATTGTTGTCGCGGACCATCTGCCGCATTGGCCGCATACGCTCGCGCTGTTCGTCGGGCGTCATGGTCAGCGCCTGCAGCAGCGCTTCGCTCATCATGGCGGCGTCGTAGGGGTTGACGATCAGCGCCTCCAGCAATTCGCGCGAGGCACCGGCGAAGGTGCTGAGCATCAGGACGCCCTGCTCGTCGTCGCGCGCGGCGACGAATTCCTTTGCGACCAGGTTCATGCCGTCATGCAGGCTGGTGACCATGCATATGTCGGCCGCACGATAGATCTCATAGACCTGTTCCTGCGAGTGATGTTCGGCCACCATGATCACCGGTCTGTAGCCCTCGCTGCCGTAACGCTGGTTGAGCTCCTCGGCATAGCGCTGGCATTCGTCGTGGAGCAGCTTGTAGGCCGGGAGCGTGCCGCGGCTGGGGGCTGCGATCTGCAGGAAAGACAGTTTTCCGATCCATTCGGGGTTGTGCTTGAACAATTCGTCCAGTGCCTGAAACCGATCCAGAATGCCCTTGGTGTAGTCGAGACGCTCGACGCCTACGGCCAGCTTCACATCCGCTTTCAGTCCGAATCGGTCGCGCAAGCGGGTCCGGCAGTCGTCGACATCAGGCAATTTTGCCAACAGGTCCGCCGGCCATTCTATCGAGATGGGATAGGCGTGCACCAGCGTCGTCTGCCCGCCATAAGAGATCGCCGCATCCGCTCGCTCGATGCGGCTCTCCAGGAAACGATCGACGCTTTCGGTGAAATTGTTGGCGTGGAACTGGGTGTGGAAACCGATGATCGAGCTGCCGAGCAGCCCCTCAAGGATGCGCTCACGCCACGGACAGATGCTGTACACTTCCGAGTTCGGCCATGGGATGTGCCAGAAGGTGATGATGATCGCCTCCGGCAGGCGCTCGCGGATCATGCGCGGCAGCAGCGCGAAGTGGTAGTCCTGGACCAGCACGATCGGCCGCTCGTTGCGCGCCTCGGCCACCACCGTGTCGGCGAATTTCCGGTTGACGGCCTCATAGGCTTCCCAATCCGAGGCGCGAAAGATCGGCCGGGTGAAGGCGATATGGCAAAGCGGCCACAGGCCCTCATTGGCGAAGCCGAGATAGTAGCCCTGATGTTCTTCCTCCGTCAGCCAGACCCGGCGCAGCGTGTAGGACGGATGGCCGGGCGGAACCTGTACCCGGTCGTCCTGGTCGACCGTCAGGCGGTCCGCGGTTCCGCCGCCATAGGCGATCCAGGTGCCGCCGCAGGCGCGGGTGATCGGCTCGAGCGCCGACACCAGTCCGCTGGCCGGCACCAGCAATTCGACGCCATCACCTTTGATGTTGTGGATATAGGGTTCGCGGTTGGACACCACGATGACCTGCGCGTCGGGCAGGTCGTCGGCCAATATCTTGCGCAACGTCTCGGGCGACCACGTCACCAGCGCCGCATCGGCCGATTGACCATTTTTTCGAACTCCCGGATCACCTTGCGCGCCGCTTCCGCGGCCACGTCTTCGCCCGCTGTATGCGCGACCGCCGGAGGGTGACTGCGGCGCTGCCGCGATAGGGAGAAGAAAACGGCAAAAGCGGAAAAACCGAGGCTCGCGAGGATCAGAACCCAGAGCAGGTCCGCACCGTAATTTGTCATGGGAATGCCAACTCACCTCCGGCCGTTCGGCGGCCGTTTTGTTCGTGTTTCCGATTTGAAACTGTCCGCGGCGACAGGGTCGACGTCCGGACCTGTATTTTTGCAACGCACAAAGCCCGGATCGGTTCCGGATCATGTTCTGACGATGAGCGGCACCAGCCCTTCATGGCGATCGGCGAGGAAAGCGACGACCCGGTCGCCGACGCGCTGGAAGGTGAGATCGACCACTCTATCGCCGACGCCTAAATGGCGAAGCGTGAGTGTGTCGATGCCGATCGGCAGCCTGGGACGGGTGACGCGGATTTCCCCATCCCAGCCGTCTATTTCAAGGCCAAGGCAGGCCTGCATCAGCATGAAGGCGGAGCCCGCCGACCACGCTTGCGGCAGGCAGGCGACCGGATAGGCGATCGGTGCTTCGCCCGGCGCGCGGGTAAAACCACAGAACAGTTCGGGCAACCGCATGTTGAAATGGACGGCGGATTCGAACGTGCCGCTCATCAGACGGACCACGCTTTCACGCTCGCCATAACGCGCCAGGCCGGCACCGCATAGGGCGGTGTCATGCGGCCAGATCGAGCCATTGTGGTACGACATCGGGTTGAAGAACACGGCATCATCGGCAAGCGTCCTCAGCCCCCAGCCGGAATGGAAGGAGGCGGAAAGCAGCTGGTCGGCGACCATCTGCGCGCGTGCCGGCTCGGGCAATCCGACAAGGAGCAGATGGCCCGCATTCGAGGTCCGAACCTTGCAGGGCTCGCCTTCACCGTCGATCGCCAGGGCATAGAAGCCGAGGTCGTCGAGCCAGAAGTCGCGTTCCACAGCCACCCGCATGGCCTCCGCGCGGTCCTCCCAGTGATCGGCTTTCTCGTCTTCGCCACGGCGGCGGGCAAGCTTGGCCAGCCCCCGAAAGGCGGCAAAGACATAGCCTTGCACTTCGACCAGCGCGATCGGACCCTTGGGAATGCGGCCGTCGGCGTGAAAGACGGAATCGAAACTGTCCTTCCATCCCTGGTTGGCGAGTCCGGACTCGGCGGCTCGCTGGTAGGTCACGAAGCCGGTCTCGCGGCCCGCCTCCTCCGTCCATTCGGCCGCGGCGCACAGCGACGGCCACAGGCTGTCGATGAACGCCATGTCGCCGGTCCGATCGGCATAGGCGCAGGCGAGATGGATATAGAGCGGCGTCGTATCGACGCCGCCATAGTAGCGGCCGAAAGGAAGCTCGCGCAGCGCCGCCATCTCGCCCTTGCGCGTCTCGTGCATGATCTTGCCCGGCTGCGAATCGCTGAACGGCGACGTCTCCGTCGCCTGATGCTGGGCCAGGAAGGCCAGCACGCCTCGCGCCAGGCCCGGATTGAGCCACAGCATCTGCAGCGCCGAGATGACGCCGTCACGGCCGAACGCCGTCGAGAACCAGGGGATGCCTGCATAGGGATAGGGTCCGGTCGCAAGCTCGGTGGTCAGCAGCGCGACGTCGGCGCGGGCGCGCTCGACCCAGTCGTTGAAGACGCGGCCCGAACTGTGCACTGTCGCGCCATGGCGGCGCTTGGCCCGCATACCAAAGCGCGCCCGGGCGGCAGCGGCGCGGAAACGGTCGCGATCGGGCGCATCCGACAACTCGGGACCGACCTCGACATAGAGAATGGTGCTGCTGCGCTTGGTGACGGCGATCAGGAAATCGGCGCGGTCGGCTGTCAGATGGTCGGGTGCTTGCGAGAACGATATCGCCGATGCGCGCGCCAGCCCGTCCAACCCATCATAGCGTAGCAGCACGGACGTCGCGTCCATCTCGGCCAGATGGGCCATCCCACGGCGCAGCCGTGTCGAGCCGCGCACTTCGAACATGTCGCGGAAATCGGCGGCAAAGTGCAGGGAAACGCCGATCGTCGAGGTTTCCCGGCTGTAGTTGGAAAGTGTGATGCGTTCGAACAGCCTGTCCTGCCAGAGCAGCCTGACGCGTTCGACATGGATCGCGCCCTGCGGAATGTCGCGACCGGCGGCACTTTGCATCGGCAGATTGGTCAAATTGGTGGTGAACAGCACATTGTCCTGACTGAGCGAGGCGCCAAGCAACGATGTCTGCCGCCCGCCGACGGTCAGCCGGAATTCGGAGAGCACGCGAGTGTCGTCGCGGAAGAAACCGTCGCCGGCGCCGCGTATGTCGCCATAGGCATCGGCAACGACAAAACAGTCGCCCTGCTTGAGCGCAAACAGCCGGTGCGGCTCGCGAGGCGCGGTTGCGTCGAGCGATGCAAGGGCTACGGCGGGATCGAGCTGGCGCTCATCGAGTTGGGCCATTCGTCACAGATCCCTGTTGTTGCGGTCCTGTCGCTGGGGCACGTCGCTGCTCACGACGCCTTCGCCTCGCTCGGGACGCCGATCAGGCGCGCATAGGCGGCCAGATAGTCGCCGGCCATTCTTCTGGCGGAAAACCGCTTTTCGAAAACGGCCCTCACCTTTCGCCTGTCGAGCTGCAGCAAATCAGGCACCGTGGCGACGGCGCCATCCACGGACTCCGCGATGAAACCGGTGACGCCATGATCGATGATCTCGGGCAGCGCACCGCAATTCCACGCGATCACCGGCGTGCCGCAGGCCATTGCCTCGATGGCGACAAGGCCGAACGGCTCCGGCCAGTCGATCGGAAACAGCAGGCCGGCCGCCTTGCCGAGAAATTCCGCCTTCTGGTCTTCCTCGATCTCGCCGACATAGACGATGCGATCGCCGTCGATCATCGGCTCGACCACCTCATGGAAATAGGCGCGATCGTCGTCGCCGATCTTGGCCGCAAGCTTCAGCTTGAGCCCCGAGCGCAGGGCGATCTCGATGGCGCGATCCGGGCGCTTGTCGCGTGAGAACCGGCCGAGGAAGGCAAGGTAGGGCTCCTCTGCCTTCGTCTCGAAAGTCGGCTCGTAGATACCGGTCGGCAGTCCGTGGTGGATCGCCGCCAACCAGTTAGCCTTGGCAAGGCCTGCCTTCTGGCTGTGCGAAATGGAAATCAGGGGAAAGCGCGGGAAACGCTCATAGGCGGGTGCGAGGTCGACATAATCCAGCCTGCCATGCGGCGTTGTCACCGTCCGCTCCGCAATGTCCTCGAAGAAGGAAAAATGCAGGAAGTGGCTGAGGTGGAAGTGGATGACGTCAAACTCCGACGCCCGTTCCCTCACCTGCGCAAGCATCGAAAGATGCGCCGCGATCTCGGATTTCAGCGGGCGCGGATCGAGGCGCAGAGCGCATTCCCGGCCAGCCACCAGCTTTGCCGAGGTCTGGCTGTCGCCGCTGGCAAACAGCGTCACCTCATGGCCCAGATCGACCAGCGCTTCGGTCAGGTACGAGACGATGCGTTCCGTGCCGCCATAGAGTCTGGGCGGCACCGATTCATAAAGCGGCGCGACATGGGCGATTTTCATATTTCATCCTGGATGCTGGGCATACAGGTGCGAAATGCGTCAACGGCTCGATTGGTTCCGATTTAATGATCGATGCCGTCGGCGCCGCACTGCCGAAGTCGGCATGGAACCGCATCAAGCAGACTGCGCGATCAGCGTCAGAAAGCCACCGCTCAGGGCGACATTGCCGACGAAGCCGTTGATGCGCGAGCCGCGGTCGGGACCCTGATGGTCCCAGAAATTGTGGAACATCGGCGTGGCGACGATCAGGAACACCAGCAGCACCGCGGCCGCGAATGCCGTCCACAATCCGGCGGTGACCAGCACACCGGCGGCGACCTGAAGCACGATGCCGAGCCACAGCGCCAACCGTGCCTGCGGCGCGCCGCGCGCGGCCATCAGCTGGGTCAGGAAGGCCTCGTTCTGGATGTTGCGCAGGCCGGCGAAGACAAAGGCGCCGCCGAGCAAAAGGCGGCCGAGAAACAACAAGGTCGAAGGCAAATCGGCAGGCATCAAACGCTCCCTTTGAAAAACAGTGGGAGCGCCGCCTGTCGACGGCGCTCCCAACAAAACCGATCGATCAGGCGGCCTTGGCCGCCGGCATCGGATGAATGGCCTGGAAGGGGATGCACAGCCGGTTCCAGGTGTTGATCATGCCGAGCGCAACGGACAGCTTGACCAGTTCCTCCTCCGAGAAATGCTCGAGCGTGCGCGCATAGAGTTCGTCCGGCACGCCATTGTTGGCGATCAGGGTGACGGCCTCGGTCCACGCCAAGGCGGCGCGTTCGCGCTCGGAAAACAGCGGCGATTCCTTCCACGCCGAAACCAGATAGAGCCGTTGTTCGGTCTCGCCGTCGCGCCTCGCCTCGCGGCTATGCATCTCGACGCAGAACGAGCAGCCATTGATCTGCGAGGCCCTGAGCTTGATCAGGTGCAGCAGGCCAACCTCGAGCCCGCATTCGTCGACCGCCTTGTTGAGCGCCGACACCGCCTTCATGATTTCCGGCGCCTTGGCGAAAAATTGCAGCCTCTGTTTCATCTTGATGTCCTTTCACGTCTGCTTTGGGTTTTGGGTCTGCGGGTTAACTGGATTTCTGCGACCGCTGGTGGCGCTCGACGAAGGCGCAGCTCGCGGCAAGCGACCTCGGATCGCCTTCTGCCGCATAAGTGGCCACGATATCGGACAGCTTGGTCTCGGCGAGCGCGGCCCGATAGGCGCGCTCGGCCTTCAGCATCGCGGCGTTGATGCCGCAGGGCTTCACATAGGCCGACGCATCGAGTCTCACGGGACCGCGCTGGCGGATCTCGCCGCAGCGGAAGGCCGGCTCGCGGCCCTCGACGGCCAGCACGATGTCGAGCAGCGTGATGCGCTCGGCCGGCCG
This sequence comes from Mesorhizobium loti, assembly GCA_014189435.1. Taxonomy (NCBI): domain Bacteria; kingdom Pseudomonadati; phylum Pseudomonadota; class Alphaproteobacteria; order Hyphomicrobiales; family Phyllobacteriaceae; genus Mesorhizobium; species Mesorhizobium loti. The sequence continues at coordinate 1,597,290 of CP050293.1, read as the reverse complement.
CGCCAACCGATAGCCACCTGCCGGCCCTGGAACCGATTCCAGGATGCGCTCGGCGCTCAGCATGTTGAGATGCTTGAGCAGATAGCTCGGCGACAGTCCGAAGGACTCCGCCATGGCGGAGGCAGGCATGGTGCTGTTGCCCTCGACGCCAGCCAGCATGGCAGCGCAATGGATGGCTGCTTCGACGCCCTCGCCCAGCTTCATTGTGTTGATCTCCAATTCATGGATATCTTTTATCGTGGATAATTTTTATCTGCAATAGGGAAATGGACGACGACTCCATTTTCGAAATGGTAATATGCGTGAGATTTATAATGCTGCAGAAGCCGGGGAACTTCCGGTGCGCGATCTCAAAGGGTAGCGCTGCCCCTCATTGCCCTGCCGGGCATTTCTCCCCGTATAGTGACGGGGAGAAAGACGCCGTCATTGACGGTTTTCGCCAATCGTCAACGTAGCAAGACGAGTGCCGAGGGCACCGCAGCTTCCCTTCTCCCCGTCACTATACGGGGAGAAGGTGCCGGCAGGCGGATGAGGGGCGGCGCTGGCCTCAGCAGTTGGATTACAGCACGGTACGGAACGTACCCGTGCGACGATTTGGAGCGACCGAACTCAAACTCCCTCGCATGAGAGAGGCGCCCTACTCCGCCGCCACCTTGGCCATCGGGTTGTTCGGGTGCGTCGTCCAGTTGGCATAGATCGGCGACACCGGCTTGCCGGTGCGCTGGTCCATCTCGCCGACGGCCAGCGGCTCCATGGTGATGCAGTTCTCGACCGGGCAGACATTGACGCACAGATTGCAGCCGACGCATTCTGCCTCGATGACCTCGAAGTGCCTGACGCCGTCGACCATGCTGGTGATTGCCTGGTGCGAGGTGTCCTCGCAGGCGATGTGGCAGCGGCCGCATTTGATGCAGGCGTCCTGGTCGATGCGCGCCTTGGCGATGTAGTTGAGGTTGAGATACTGCCAGTCGGTGACGTTGGGCGTGGCGCGGCCGACGATGTCGTCGAGCGAGGCATGACCCTTCTCGTCCATCCAGTTTTCGAGGCCGGCGATCATCTCCTGCACGATCTTGAAGCCGTATGTCATCGCCGCCGTGCAGACCTGCACATTGCCGGCGCCGAGCGCCATGAATTCGGCAGCGTCACGCCAGGTGGTGATGCCGCCAATGCCGGAGATCGGCAGGCCCTGCGTTTCCGGATCGCGCGCGATCTCTGCCACCATGTTCATGGCGATCGGCTTCACCGCCGGGCCGCAATAGCCACCATGCGAGCCCTTGCCGTCAATGGTCGGCTGCGGCGCGAAACTGTCGAGATCGACGCCGGTGATCGAGTTGATGGTGTTGATCAGCGACACGGCATCGGTGCCGCCGGCATGTGCCGCGCGCGCGGGCTTGCGCACATCGGTGATGTTGGGCGTCAGCTTGGTGATGACCGGCATGCGGGTGTTCTGCTTGCACCAGCGCACCACCATTTCGATGTATTCCGGCACCTGACCTACGGCGGCACCCATGCCGCGCTCCGACATGCCGTGCGGGCAGCCGAAATTGAGCTCGATGCCGTCGGCTTCCGTCTCCTCGACCACCGGCAGGATCGCCTTCCAGGCTTCCTCGACGCAGGGCACCATCAGCGAGACGACGATGGCGCGGTCGGGCCAGTCCTTCTTGACCTGCTTGATCTCGCGCAGGTTGACCTGCAGGTCGCGGTCGGTGATCAGCTCGATGTTGTTGAGGCCGAGCAGTCGGCGGTCGGCGCCCCAGATTGCGCCGTAGCGCGGACCGTTGACGTTGACCACCGGCGGGCCTTCCTCGCCCAGCGTCTTCCACACCACGCCGCCCCAGCCGGCCTTGAAGGCGCGGATGACGTTGTAGGCCTTGTCGGTCGGCGGCGCCGAGGCCAGCCAGAACGGATTGGGCGATTTGATGCCGACGAAATTGTTGCGGATGTCAGCCATGACAGGTCCCTTTCAGCCGAGACGAAGGAGCAGTTCGACGGGTGCAAGAATGCCGCCTTCAAGCGCGGCAGTGAGATTGGCGATCTTGGTGCGGGCATCCTCGCCCATGACGAGGCCGACGCCGGGCGGCGGCTTCCTGCCTTCCGCTTGCGCGGCGGCCATCCGGGCACGCACAGTGGCGAAGAATTCGATGGCAAAGGCGCCGCGTGGCCGCTCAGCGATTACAGAGAACCCCGCTGCAGCAGCAGCCGAGCGATAGTCGTCGGGCGCGGCGACAAACGACATGGTATCGTTTGATGCCCATGGCAGCGGATAGGTCAGCGCTCCGGCTTTCAGGCGCATCACATCGTAGACAGCGAAGATACCGCCCGGCTTGAGCACACGGGCAGCCTCGCTCATCAGCTTTGGCTTGTCGGGAAGGTTCATGCCGACATGCAGGATGATTGCCGCATCGAAACTGGCATCGGCGAATGGCATGTCCAACGCGCTGCCTTGCACGAAGCGCGTCTTGTCGGCCAATTCGGTTCGCTTCGACAGGCTTGTCGCGATATCGACATAGCTTTGCGTCAGGTCGATGCCGGTGACGTCAGCGCCAGCACTGTTCGCGACAAAGCGGGCCGGACCGCCGATGCCGGATCCGATATCGAGAAGCTTGGCTGCAGGCTTCAGCCCCATCTGATCGATGAGTTCCCTGGTGGCGGCCACACCGCCAATATGGAACTCATCCACCGCCTCGAGATCGCCGGCACGCAGATGGGCAATTTCCACGCCGGTATCGGCGAGCGCGGCGATGATCCGCTCCTCCAGACCAAATATGTCGTAGTGACGGGCGATGCCTGGCTCCACCACGGTCATGGTTCCTATCCCTCTTGCCGGACCCTGATCATTCCTCGCATCGAAGAAAATCCGTCGGCGGCTCCCCTTCGACCGTCACTGTGACCCTGTCCGGATTGCCCTTGCGCGCCACCAGCTTGACCCTTCTCTCGTCCATACGCACGGTTTCGTCTCCGTTGAGATAGACCTCGCGCATTGAACCGCGGTTTCGACCACGTCGCCTTTTGGCGGCCCTGATGTCCATTGGCATATCGTGTGCTCATTGAAGCCGACGCCGGACGCTTCGACGGACATTCGCTCTTCACCTTTCTCGTCACACCATTGCGTGTGAAGCCAATAGTCTGCTGACCCCCCGGCACTGCCGCAACTCCAATGATGGCGGCAAAGACCGGCGCTATCATTGCAGCGCCCGGTTGATGCTCTCCGCCGCGTCGCGTCCCTGCGCCACCGCCGAGACGGTGAGGTCGTCGCCACCAAAAATGCAGTCGCCACCGGCCCAGACTGTTGCCAGCGAAGTGCGCCCTTCCGCATCGACCTTGATGCGGCCGGCTTCGAGGTCGATGGAGGCGCCGCTGCCGTTGAGTGCGGCCGGCACGAAGCTCTGGCCGATTGCCTTGAACACTTGGTCGGCGACGAGCGTAAGCCGCTCGCCGGTGCCGGCAAGCTTGTCGCCGTTCATGGCGGTGTATTCGAGTTCGATGGCCGATACCTTGCCGCCGTCGGCGATCACCCGCTTCGGCTGCAGCCAGTGGCGGATGGTGACGCCATTGGCGGCCGCGAGATTCTGTTCGAACTCCGAGGCGTTCATGTGCTCCTGGCCGCGCCGGTAGCAGATCGTCACCTCCTCGGCGCCGAGCAGTTTCGATTGCACGGCGGCGTCGATCGCCGTCATGCCGCCGCCGATGACGACGACACGCCGGCCAACCGGCAGACCGGAAAGGTCACTGGCCTGGCGCAGTTCGGCAATGAACTCGACCGCATTGATGACACCGTCGGCGTCCTCGCCATCGGCGCGCAACGCATTGACGCCGCCAAGCCCCATGCCGAGAAACACCGCGTCGTAATTGCGGATCAGATCGGACAGCTGATAGTCGCGGCCGAGCGCCTTGCCGTTCTGGATATCGATGCCGCCGATCGCGGTCACATAATCGACTTCGGCCTGGGCGAAATTGTCGACGCTCTTGTAGGCGGCAATGCCGTATTCGTTGAGGCCGCCGGCCTTTGGCCGTGCCTCCAGGATGGTCACGTCATGGCCATGGCGGGCGAGCCGATGCGCGGCGGCAAGGCCGGCCGGCCCGGCACCAACCACGGCGACCGTCTTGCCGGTCGGCTCGGCGCGCGGATAGAACTGCTTGTTCTCGCCCATGGCGACATCGGTGGCGTAGCGCTGCAGGCGGCCGATCTGCACCGGCTTGCCTTCCGCCACTTCGCGCACGCAGACCTCCTCGCACAGCGTCTCGGTCGGGCAGACGCGGGCGCACATGCCGCCCAGTATGTTCTGGTCGAAGATGGTCTTGGCCGAACCGATCGGATTGCCGGTCGAGATCTGGCGGATGAACAACGGAATGTCGATCGAGGTCGGGCACGCATTCATGCACGGCGCGTCATAGCAGAAATAACAGCGGTCGGATTCGACCAACGCCTCGTGGTGATCGAGCGGCGGGTGCAGGTCGGAAAAATTGTCCGCATACTGGTCGGCCGAGAGCCTGCCGCCTGCAATGCCTTCCCTGAATTGGCCTTCTGGCATCGTCAGTTCCCCATGTTTTGTTTTGGGGAAGGCTAGCACGTTTTATTTTTTTATCAATTGGTCAATTTTCGGCACAAGCCCCTGAAAAGGCTCGACAATAACATGATTTTTTTACTCATGTTATGGCAACTGCGGTTGCGTTTGCAGCGGGACCGAAGGACCGGGCTCAAGTCCATGGCCATGGATAGCCCGGACCTCCTCGGCGACCAGTTGCTGCAGCCGCCACAGATTGCGGTCGTGGATGCCGAACGCTTCAAGGTGGCTGACCGTGTTGTAGAGATACTCGGCGCCGGATCCGATATGCCCGCAAGCCCTGGCCAGAACGCTCGCCACTCTGTCCAGCGGCTGGTTCAGCGACGTTCCCCTGCCCTTCACGCCGACCCAGAAGCCAAGCGCACGCAGCGCGCCTTGCGGCGTATGCACCGGCAGCCACCGGACCGTGTCGATGCTTTCGTGGTCGCTGATCTCACGCCGCAGCAGCCTTTCGATCTGGGCTGGCTTTTCGCCCTCCGGCAAGCGATAGATCACCCCGTTGCAGCGTCCGCCCCGTTCGAGCGCCATCATCAAACCCGGCTGCTCGGCGCTGCCTCGCCAACGCACCATGTCGAGGCAGAAGGAGCGGTGCCAGCCAAAGGCGGTAGCGAGCTGTTGCTCGACAGACTCGAATTCCTGCTTCCAGATCAGCGATCCGTAAGCGAACACCCATAGCGGCCCCTCGTCGGCTTCCTCGGACAGCCGCAAGGCAAGCGTCCGGAAATCCGCGTCGTTCAACTCCGTCCAGCTCGGGTCCGGACCGGGATCGGCCTCCTCCCGGTGGCACAGTGCGACAAGCTCGGGCGTGAGCGACATCAAGCGCATGAACAGCACCCCCTCATCACCCTAGAGAAATCGAAAAACGCGGGGCGCGCAACCGGGAACGCTTACCGCGGTTCGACCATTATCGTCCGGGCGGTGTCGGATTTCCGTCGTGAAGATCGTCCTAGGATGGATCGGACGACGATCGATGCCTGAACGGTGAGGAGACCGACCATGCCAAAATCCCCGATGCCCTTCTTCTGGTACGAATTGATGACCACAGATCTCGACGCCGCCGAGGCGTTCTACCCTAAGGTGATCGGCTGGACGGCGCAGCCTTTCGACGTGGCGCCCGGCATGCCGCGCTATGTCGTCATGAATGTCGGCGAACGTGGCGTCGGCGGCCTGATGACGATGCCCGAGGATGCCGCCAAGATGGGCATGCCACCCGCTTGGCTCGGCTACATCAAGACAAGTGAAGTCGATGCCTCGACGGCATCGCTGGAGAAAGCCGGCGGCGCCGTCCACCGTCAGCCCGACGACATTCCAGGCGTCGGCCGCTTTGCCGTCGTAGCCGATCCGCAGGGCGCGACCTTCATGTTCCTGCAGCCGAACGGTCCCGACCAGCCTGTCGTGCCAGCCAGCACGCCGGGCCATATCGGCTGGCACGAGCTTTACACGAGCGACTGGAAGGCCGCGTTCGACTTCTATTCCGATCAGTTCGGCTGGGCCAATGCTGGCGATTTCGACATGGGTCCGATGGGCACCTACCAGACGTTTACGGCCGGTCCCGAATCCGGCGGCGGCATCATGAACAAGCCGCAGCAGATTCCGGTCCCGGTCTGGCAGTTCTATTTCAACGTCACGGCCATCGACGCGGCGGCCAAACGGGTGACCGACAATGGCGGCAAGATCCTGATGGGGCCGATGGAGGTCCCCGGCGGCAGCTGGATCGTGCAGTGCCAGGATCCGCAAGGCGCACACTTCGCCTTGATGGCGCCGGTGCGCTGACGGCGATAAACACGGCTGGTACAAAGCACCGGCCTTTCATCGCACCATCGATGAAGGCCGTGTTCCTTTGCTTGGCGCCGACCTATTCCGGCGCCAGCACCGCGACCTTCAGATCTGCCTTTTTCGCACCGCTGAACTGGACGGTGGCGGGGCCGGCCGCGAGCTTGAAGCGCACGCTCTTGCGGATGCCGGGGCAGGTTTTCACACCGCTATAGCCGGCCGACTTGATGGCTTGGCCATCCTGGATGACATCGATCCAGGCCTCCCCCGACAGACTTATCTGGATGGCCCCCTCGGCCGGTACGTCCACGCTGGCGACGGCGCCAAACGTGCCTGACGCCGGGGCATGTTCGGGCGCCAGCGCGAAGCCGGCCTTCTCCACCGGCACCAGTGCCAGATCCGCGGCAGCGCCCACCGCCAGCGTCGCTCCGGACGGTGTTGCCGGGGCGGCGGCAAACAGCGCCTGTTCCCGCGTGACTGGCCACTTGAAGGCCTCACAGCCGGCGTCCTCGGCCATGGCGAAGCTGGTGCCTGCAAGGATAGCGAACAGGATGATGACGACTTTTTCATGGCAAAGGGAACCCACATGTTGAGAGCATTCACATACAACCATCGCGATAAGAATGCAACCCTGACGAGAATAATATGAAAGACCAGGCTGGGGAACATTTCCAATCACCGATTGTTGATGGCAGGCCATGGGAAGTGAATGGTCCATTTCCGGGCGATAATCTATGGCCGGTCCGGGACGCCAAAATGGAGTTTTAGATGAAGCTTTTCGAAAGCCTCGCCAAGTATCAGCCGCAGGCTCTGGGCGTACTGCGCATCATGACCGCGCTGCAGTTTATCGAGCACGGCAGCCAGAAACTGTTCAATTTCCCGGTCAGCGACCATGCCGGTGCTTTGAGTGGGCTGTCACTCAGCTCCGGCATCCTCGAATTCGCCGGTGGCATCCTGCTGGCGTTGGGGCTGTTCACCCGCCCGGTCGCGTTCCTTCTGGCCGGCGAGATGGCGATCGCCTATTTCATGGCGCACATGCCGCGCGACTTCTTCCCGGTCAACAACGGTGGCGATGCGGCGATCTCGTTCTGCTTCATCTTCCTTTATCTGGTGTTTGCCGGCGCCGGCGCCTTCGCGCTGGACAACCGCCGCAGCGCCTAGCGCCTTGATAATTTGAATAATGCGTGCCTGATTTCAGGCACGCATTCTTTCGAAATTGGCGTCGAACAGCGGCGCAGCCTGCATGCGCGCCGCATGGCGCTTGCCCAGCAGCTCGATCTCGAAGCCGTCGCTCTTATCGGCGATCTCCTTCGGCACGTAGCCGACGGCGACGGACTTCTTCGAGTGATGCGCATAGCCGCCAGACGTCACCCAGCCGCGCACCGCGCCGTCGAACCAGATCGGCTCGTCGCCAATGACATCGGCATCGTCGGCATCGACGATGAAGACGCGCAGGCGCAATTTGCCGCCCTGCTTGCGCTCGGCAAGCGCCGCGGCCTTGCCGATGAAGTCGGCGTCCTTGCCATAAGCGACGAAGCGGTCGAGTCCGGCTTCCAGAGGTCCGTAGATCGGCCGGTATTCGCGCCCCCATGAGCCGTAATTCTTCTCCAGCCGCAGCGCGTTGAGGCGCGCGCGAGCCGAACAGGCCGATGCCGAATTCCTCGCCCGCCACCATCAGGGCCTGGAAGGCGGCGCGCTGATACTCCGGCGCTACCCACATCTCATAGCCGAGATCGCCGGTGTAGCTGACGCGGCCGACCAGGCACGGCGCCATACCGATATCCATCCTGCCAATGGCCATGAACGGAAATGCCGTATTGGAGACGTCCGAGCGCGTGGCCTTTGCCAGCACATCGCGCGCGTTCGGCCCGGCGATCGACAGGCCGGTGAGCTTCGCGCCCAGCGCCTCGACGCGGACCGAACCATCGCCGGGCAGGTGCTTCTCGAACCAGCGCATATGGTATTGCTCGGCGATGCCCGAACCGGCGAGGAACCATTCACCTCCACCGAGATTGGCCAGCGTGAAATCGCCGATCAGTCTGCCGTCTTCCTTCAGCATTGGCGCCAGCGTCATGCGGCCGGGCTTCGGCAGCTTGCAGGCAAGCATCCGGTCGAGCCAGGCGGCCGCCCCCTCACCCGTCACCTTGTATTTGGCGAAGCTCGAAATCTCGGACAAGCCGACGCGATCGCGAACGGTCGCGACCTCCTTGGCAACCTGTGTAAAGTCGCTCGAGCGGCGCCAGGAGAACTCGTCCTTGACACCCGCTGGCGCGTACCAGAGCGGCACCTCCAGCCCATAGGCAACGCCCCATTGCGCACCCTTGGCCGACAAAAGGTCATAGACCGGCGTCGTCTTCAGCGGCCGTCCTGCGGGCAGCTCCTCATTGGGGAAGCGGATCGAGAAGCGCCTGGAATAGTTCTCGCGCACCTTGGCGTTGGTGTAGGCCATCGTCGCCCAGTCGCCATAGCGCGCGACATCCATCGCCCAGATATCGGCGCCGGGATCGCCCTCGATCATCCAGTTGGACAGCGCCAGGCCGACGCCGCCGCCCTGTGAAAAACCGGCCATGACACCGCAGGCGACCCAGAAGCCCGGCAGGCCGCGCACCGGTCCGACCAGCGGGTTGCCGTCCGGCGCGAAGGTGAAAGGGCCGTTGATGATCTGCTTGATGCCGGTGTTCTGGAAGGCCGGGAAATGCCGGAAGCCGACCTCCAGCGATGGCGCAATGCGATCGATGTCGGGCGCCAGCAATTCATGGCCGAAATTCCACGGCGTCTGGTATTCGGACCACGGCTTGTTGGCTTTCTCATAGGTCCCCATCAGCATGCCGCCGCGTTCCTGGCGCAGATAGAGCTCGCCATCGAAGTCGACCGCATGGATGATCTCGGTGCCGGTCTTGGCGTTCCAGGCGGCGACTTCCGGCATGTCCTCGGTGATCAGGTACATGTGCTCCATGGCCAGCACCGGCAGTTCGAGGCCGACCATGCGGCCGACCTCGCGCGCCCACAGGCCGCCGGCATTGACGACATGCTCGGCCACCACCTCGCCCTTGTTGGTGATGACGCGCCATAGCCCGTCAGGACGCCGCACGATGTCCTCGACCTTGGTGAAGCGCTCGACCTCCGCACCCAGTTTGCGCGCGGCTTTGGCATAGGCGTGGGTGACGCCGGAGGGATCGAGATGGCCGTCCTCCTTGTTTCTGACGGCGCCGACAAACTGCTTGGGATCGAGCAGCGGCATCAGCTCGGCCGCTTCGTTGGGCGAGATCTCCTCAAGCTCGATGCCGAGATAGCGGCCCTTGGCAACGACACCGCGCAGCCAGTCCAGCCGTGCCTCGGTCGCCGCCAGCAGCACGCCGCCGGTCAGATGCACGCCGGTCGCCTGGCCGGAAAGCTCCTCGATCTCCTTGTAGAGGTTGATCGTGTATTTCTGCAGCTTGGCGACGTTGGGGTCGCCATTGATGGTGTGCATGCCGCCGGCCGCGTGCCAGGTCGAACCCGATGTCAGTTCGTCGCGCTCCAGCAAGACGACATCGGTCCAGCCGTGGCGGGCGAGATGGAACAGCACGGAGCACCCGACGACGCCACCGCCAATGACCACGACCTTTGCATGCGATTTCATGGATTTTTCTCTGATATCAGTGAGTTGGATGGGTGAGATGAATCAAGACGGGAGGGATCACGGCTCGCCCTGCCCGATCGCTTCCTTGCGCTTGGCCATGTAGGCCTCCAGAGCCTCGCGCACGGCGATATCCATCACCGGCTCGACATAATCTTCCAGCGCCTTCTTCCACAGCCGTGTCGCGCGCGCCGTGGCGTCGAGCCCGCCGGCTTCCTGCCAGGCCTCGTAATTCTGCCAGTTGGACAGCATCGGCTGGTAGAAGGCGGTGGCGTAGCGCTCCAGCGTGTGCGGCTCGCCGAAGAAATGGCCGCCGGTCGGCACCGCGCCCAGAGCCTCGACGGCAAGCTCGGCCTCGTTGACCTCGATAGGGCGCAGGAACTCCATCATGTGCTGGATCATCTCGACGTCGATGATGAACTTTTCAAACGATGCCGTCAGCCCGCCCTCCTGCCAGCCGGCGGCGTGGTAGACCAGGTTGCCGTGGCCGAGCACCGCGCCCCACAGCGCCATCAGCGTCTCATAGGCGCCTTGCGCGTCAGCGGCGTTGGAGGCCGAGCCCGGCGTCGTGCGGTACGGAAGCCCGTAGTGCCGCGCCAGTTGCCCCGACGCGATGTTGGCCTTGGTGTTCTCAGGCGTGCCGAAGGCCGGCGCGCCTGACTTCATGTCGACATTGGAGGTGAAGGCGCCGTACATCACCGGCGCACCGGGTCGCACCAGCTGCGTCAGCACGACGCCGAACAGCGCCTCGGCGTTCTGCTGCGCCAGCGCACCGGCCAGCGTCACCGGGCTCATCGCCCCCATCAGCGTGAATGGCGTCACCGCCACCGACTGACCGAATTCGGACATGGTCATCAGCCCCTCGGCCATCATCTCGTCGAAGCGGCGCGGCGAGTTGACCGAGATGATGGTGGTGATGCCGGGATCGTCGCGCATCTGGTCGAGCGTCAGCCCACGCGAAATCGCCATCATCTCGATGCCATCCAACGCCCTGCCCCGGCCGATCGCCGAGACATGAAAGCTCTTGTCGGTCAGCGTCAGATTGGTGAAGTAGGTATCGAGGTGACGGGAGTTTGCCGGCAGTTCCACCGGCGCGCAGACCTGGTTGCCGAGCATATGGATGCAGTTGAAATGCTGCGCCAACCGGGTGAGGTCCGCATAGTCGCGCAAATTGCCGGCGCGGCGGCCGCGCTCCATGTCATGCACATTGGGCGGCCCGGCAACGAGGGTGAAGTTGATGGTGTTGCCGCCGAGATGAACTGACTTGGCCGGGTTGCGCGGCGTCAACACATAGCTGGACTGCGTGGTCTTCAGCGCCTCGGCGACCAGGCCACGATCGATACGGACATTCGCTGAGGCGTGATCGACTTTGGCGCCTGCCTTCTCGAACAGCGACAGCGCGCGCGGGCTCATCACCTCGATACCGAAATTCTCCAATATGTGCATCGACCCCTGGTGGATCTGTTCGATCTGGTCGGGCGACAGCATGGCCATTGGTGGATAGGGATTTGTCACCCGCCGCAGCGGCAGTTGCGGGATGGCCGACGGCCCCCTGTTGCTGGTGCGCTCGGCGCCGCGTTTGCGTCTTGGTTCGTTCATGCCTGGCATCAAAGCCCCGGCAAACCAGGCAAGCTGTCAGAAATACGCCGTTTGCGGGCGTGATTTTATCCACGGCGGCATTTCTGCGATATCTGTTTAGAAAAAACGACGAAATGCGTCGGATTATCGATACTGGATTTCCTTGGGAGACTGCGCCGGCGAAGCGTTAACGAGCGCAGCAAGATTCCCTTTATGATTTCGGCCTATTGCTCTGCCAATGCGTAGTCCGAGTTTTAGTAAAATTGGTGCGGTTTGTGTGCTGCTGGCGCTTTCGGCCTGCGCCACGCCGCCCAATCACATCAACAATGTCTGCGCCGTCTTCGACCAGAATGACGGCTGGTTCGACAACTGGCAGTCGGCCGCCGAGCGCACCCAGCAGAAATACGGCATTCCCGTTCCCGTGCTGATGGCGACGGTTCGCAAGGAATCGGGCTTCAAGAGCAATGCCCGGCCGCCACGCACCAAGCTGCTCGGCTTCATTCCGTGGAAGCACGTCTCGTCGGCCACCGGTTTCTCGCAGGCGCTGGACGGCACCTGGTCGCAATATCAGAGCGAGACCGGCAACTGGGCGGCGCGGCGGACGAAATTCGCCGACGCGGTCGATTTCGTCGGCTGGTATCATTCCAAGACGGCAGACACATATGGCGTCGCCCGCAACGACACCTACAATCTCTACCTCGCCTACTATCTCGGCTGGACCGCCTATGGCCGGGGCAATCGGGGCGATGCCGGTGTGCAAGGTTATGCCCGCGCGACCGAGAAGATGGCGCGGGACTACGCCGTCCAGTTGCAGCAATGTGGCAACTAGCGCCTTCCCGGTTTAGTGCCGCCTTGTCGTATCTTTCGGCTTTTTAACACCGGTCTCGGAAGACTCGTCGATTACTTTGTGGCGACGGGCTCGCATCCCAGCCTGGCCCTGCTCCACGGCCTCGCCGATCTCGTCCGCTTCCGCGGTCGACGATTTGCCACGCGGCCGGTTGGGCGCTGTTCCTGTCGAAGCCGGCCCAGTGCCGTGCGGCGCGTCTTCCGGCACACCCTCATGCGCGGCGTGTTCCTTGTCGAACTTGATCACCGGCTCCATCTTGGCCAGCACGTCGTCGGCCAGCCAGCACAGGCTCATATGGCCGTCGCCGAGATGCTTGACCGGCGGCACCTTGGTCTCGCACAGATTGTCCGGCACCAGCTTCTTGTAGCCGCAGCGGGTCTGGAACGGACAGCCCGAAGGCGGGTTCATCGCCGACGGGATGTCGCCTTCCAGCACGATGTGGCGCTTCACCACGCTGGTGTCGGCGATCGGGATCGCCGACAGCAGCGCCTCGGTATAGGGGTGGTAGGGCGGCGCGAAGATCTGGTCGGTCGTGCCTTGCTCGACGATATAGCCGAGATACATGACGACGACGCGGTCGGCGATGTAGCGCACGACCGACAGGTCGTGGCTGATGAACAGCATCGTCGTCTTGTTCTTGCGCTGGATGTCCATCAAAAGCTCGGTCACCGCCGCCTGCACCGACACGTCGAGTGCCGAGACCGGCTCGTCGGCCACCACCACCTTGGCATCGCCGGCAAAGGCGCGCGCCACGCCGATGCGCTGCTTCTGGCCGCCGGAGAGCTGGCGCGGCTTGCGGGTCTCGAACGCCCGCGGCAACTTCACCAGGTCGAGCAGTTCAAGCATGCGCTTGCGGCGATCGGCAACCGTCTTGCCGACATTGAATTTCTCCAAAGTGCGGATGATCTGCGAACCGACCGAATGGCTGGGATTGAGCGTGTCGAACGGATTCTGGAACACCATCTGGATCGACGATACGGTTTCGACGCTGCGCTTCTCGATGCCGGTCGACTGGATTTCCTTGTTGCCCAGCGTCACCGTGCCGGCACTTGCGGTCTCCAGCCCGAGCAGCACCTTGGCCAGCGTCGACTTTCCGCAACCGGATTCGCCGACGATGGCAACGGTCTCGGATTCGCGTGCCATGAACGAGATCGTCTCATTGGCCTTGACGACGCGGCCTTCGCTCGAGCCGAAGACTTCGCTGCCGCCGACCTTGTAGTATTTTCTGAGGTCCTCGATCTTGAGCACCGGTGCGCCGGGCACGACGCGCTCATTGACCTTCTTCGCGCCGGGCGGCAGCGCTTCCCAGTCGATCTCGTTGAAGCGCACGCAGCGCGAGAAATGGCCTTCATGTCCCTCGACCTCGATCATCGGGATTTCGGCGGCGTTGCAGACGCCCTCGACGAAATGGTGGCAGCGCGGGCCGAAATTGCAGCCCTTGGGCCGCTCATGCGGCAACGGCAATTGGCCTGGGATAGAAATCAGCGGCCTTGAATTCTTGTCGGCGCCGGGCAGCGGGATCGAGCGGAACAGCCCTTGCGTATAGGGATGGCGCATCCGGTCGAACACGTCCTTGATCTTGCCGGTCTCGACCGCTTCGCCCGAATACATCACCGTGATGCGGTCGCAGGTTTCCAGGATCAGGCCGAGATTGTGCGACACGAAGATCATCGATGTGCCGAACTTCTCGCCGAGCCCCTTGACCAGGTCGACGATGCCCGCCTCGACCGTCACGTCGAGCGCCGTCGTCGGCTCGTCGAGCAAAAGCAGCGCCGGCTTCGACAGCAGCGCCATGGCAATGACGATGCGCTGCTGCTGGCCGCCGGAGAGCTGGTGCGGATAGGAGCGCATCATGCGCTCGGGATCGGGTAGCTTGACCGAACGCACCATATCGAGCGCGCGTTTGTAGGCCTCTTCCTTCGACACCTTGTCGTGGATCAGCGGCACTTCCATCAGCTGCTGGCCGACCTTCATCGCCGGGTTCAGGCTCGCCATCGGCTCCTGGTAGATCATCGCGATCTTGTTGCCGCGAATGGAGCGCAGCTCCTCGTCGGTGAGCTCGCCCATGTCCTTGCCCTGGAACTTGATCTTGCCGCCGACGATCTTCCCGATGTTGGAGAGATCGCGCATGATGCCGAGCGACACGGTCGACTTGCCGCAGCCGGATTCGCCGACGATGCCCATCGCCTCGCCCGGCATGACGGTGCAGGAAAAATCCATGACGGCCGGTATCTCACCCTTGCGGGTGAAGAAGGAGATCGACAGGTTCTCGATCTCGATGATCGGCCCGTTGGTAGGCTTGGCGGGATTTCGAACTGCCTCGTTCATGGGTCGCTCCAATCCAATTTTACCAGATGCGGGCCGAAGCCCGTCAATCAATCTTTCATCGATTGTTCGCGCAGCGAGTCGGCGAGCAGGTTCAAGCCCAGCACGAACGACATCAGTGCGATTGTCGGCGGCAGCGCCGGGTGGATGAAGGAACGCAGCAGGCGGCTCGCGTCCTTGATCGCGGTGCCCCAGTCCGGACTTTCCGGCGCCAGGCCAAGGCCGAAATAGCCGAGCGTGCCGAGCAGGATCGTGGTGTAGCCAATGCGCAGGCAGGCATCGACGATCAGCGGCCCGCGCGCATTGGGCAGGATCTCCCACAGCATGATGTACCAGGGCGATTCACCGCGCGTCTGCGCCGCCGCCACATAGTCGCGCGTCTTGATGTCCATCACCAGGCCACGCACGATGCGGAACACGCCGGGGCTGGAGGCGAACACCACCGCCACGAAGATGTTGAGCTGATTGGGATCGATATGGACGATGTGCAGCGGGTCCCTGTCGAACACAAGGCCTAGGTAGATCCAGCCGCCGAGGATCAGGGTGATGCCGAGCAGGATGTAGAGCCGGTCGGGCCGGTTCTTGTAGCGCGTCCAGAACAGCACGGAAAAGAAGATGATCGGGAACAGGAAGAAGACGCCGGCCATGCCATAGGGGATCGGCGTGTCCATGATGCCCGGCGTCACCAGCAGGTAGAACAGCAGGATGACCGGGAAGGCCAGCACAAGGTTGGCCAGGAAGGACAGCACGGTGTCGATCTTGCCGCCGTAATAGCCCGCGGGCAAGCCGAGCGTGATGCCGACCATCAGCGCGAAGCCGGTTGCGGCAGGCGCGATAATCAGCACGATCTGGCTGCCATAGACCATGCGCGAAAACACGTCGCGCGCCAGCTTGTCGCCGCCGAACAGATAGGTCAGCCCCGATTGCGGTTCGACGGCGCCCGGCAGCACGTCCTTCATGATGGGGATCTGGGCCAGCGGATCGAAGGGCGAGATGGTCGCGGCGAAGATCGCCGTGAACAGCCAGAACAGACAGATGCCGACGCCGACGATGCCGACGCCGCTGTCGAAGAGCTGGCCATAGAGCGCCAGCTTCTTCTTGTAGGCGAAGCTCGCTCCCATGACGATGAGGAGCGCGATCCAGACCGGCCAGAAGCGCGACAGCACTTCCAGAACGACGGTGAAGCCACTGATATATTGAACCGGCATCCGCTTCGCCCCCTACTGAACTCTGATACGCGGATTGAGAAACGCGTAGCCGACATCGGAAATGAGCTGCGTGATCAAGACGATGAACACCGAGACCAGCGAGCAGCCGAGCAAAAGGTCGATGTCGTTGTTGCCGGCCGCCTCGACCAGCGTGTAGCCAAACCCCTGGTAGCGGAACATCACCTCGACGATGACGACGCCGGTGAGCAGCCAGGGAAACTGCAGCATGATGACGGTGAAGGGCGCGATCAGCGCGTTGCGCAGCGCATGTTTGACCACCACGCTGCCGAAGGAGAGCCCCTTCAATCGGGCGGTGCGGATATATTGCTGCGTCATCACCTCGACCATCGAAGCGCGCGTCATACGGGCGATGTAGCCGATGCCGTAGATCGCCAGCGTCATCACCGGCAGCGTGAAATTGTAGAAGGTGATGCCCTGGCTGGCCGAAGCCGCTGAGCCGTTCAGCCAGCCAAGCCATGAGGCGAAGATGACGGTGAAAATGACGCCCGATACGTATTCAGGCGTCGCCGTCGAGGCGATCGAGGCCACTGACAGCACGCGGTCGGTTCGCGACCCCTCCCGCATGCCGGCAAGGATGCCGATCAAAAGCGAGATCGGCACCATCACCGCCAGCACCCAGAACATCAGGATGCCGGTGGCACCAAGCGCGGGAAACAGTTTTGAGGCAACGGTTGCCTTGAACTTGGTCGAGCAGCCAAAATCGCCCTCGAAAACGCCGGCGAAGGTTGGCACGAGCGGATCGTTGCAGAAGGAGAAACGCTGCGCCGGCTTGCCGGTCGCCGGGTCGGTCACCGGCTGTTTGGGCACGACGCCCAGCCACTGGCCGTAGCGGACGAAGAAGTTCTGCCGGTAGCCATGGTTGACCAGCCAGCTCTCGAGCTGCTCGGCCGAGGTATGCATTTCGGTCTGGCTGATCGCCAGCTTCTTCAAATTGGGCTCAAGGTTGATCAGGAAGAAGACGACCATGGTCAGGCACAGCATCGTCAATGCCATGGTGCCAAGACGCCTGATAACGAAGGAAAGCATGGCGGTCCCCTGCCGATGGGTTGGGGTTTGAGCCGGCTATGAAAGCCAACCCTGCCGTGACCGGCGGGGCTGGCTGTCAAACAGGCCTTCGGATGCGATCAACCCTGTTTTTGTTGCATGACCTTGCCCGCGAGTCCGCAACTTTTTTGAGAAAGCGCGGACCAACAGGGACGGACGACGCAAAGAGCGAGGGAAAGGGGCGACGCCCCTTCCCCTTGTCAGTGCGATCAAGCCTGGTCGAGCCAGACCTTGCCGTAGTCGCGCTCGAAAGTCGGATGCATCTTGTAGTTCTGCACCGCCTTGACCGAGTGGCTGTAGAGCTTACGCCAGTACGGCTGGATCATGATGCCGGAATCCTGCAGGATCTGCTCGATGTCCTTCATCATTTCCTTGCGCTTGGCGGCGTCGGCAACGGCGAGCGCCGCATTGAGCTTGGCATCCCAGTCCGGGTTCGAATAGCCTGTCTCGTTCCAGGCTTCGCCTGTGCGATAGCCGATCGCAAGCACCTGGACGCCAAGCGGCCGCATGTTCCAGTTGGTCATGGACAGCGGATACTTGGTCCAATCGTTCCAGAACGTCGAGCCCGGCAGCACGGTGCGCTTCACCTTGAGGCCGGCGTCGCGCATCTGGGCAGCGATCGCATCGCCGGTGTTCTTGTGCCAGTCCTCGTCGACGGTGATCAGCTCGTGTTCGAAGTCGGCCTGGCCGGCTTCCGCCATCAGCGCCTTTGCCTTGGCCGGATCGCGGGCGACCTTCGCAAGCTCATAATATTCCGGATGAATCTGGCAGACATGGTGGTTTTCGGCAACGGTGCCGGCATTGCCATAGCCAAGCTGAAGAACGACATTGTTGTCGACCGCGAGCTGCAGCGCGTTGCGAACCTTCTGGTCGCCATAAGGCTTGTTGTTGACGTTGGTGCGGCAGACGATGGTCGAAGCAGTGACGATTTCCGACTTCACCAGGTCCATGCCGTCGAGGATCGACACGTAGTCGGCCGAAGTCTCGAAATTGGTGTGCACTTCACCGGCTTCGAAAGCGCTGACCATGGCCGCCGGATCGGTGCCGTAGTCAATGAATTCCAGGCCGTCGAGGAACACTTCGCCGTCCCACCACTTGTCGTCGGTGCGGCGCTTGTAAACCACTTTCTGGCCGACATCGTAGGAGACGAGCTCGAACGGGCCGGTGCCGATCGGGCAGGCCTTGAAGTCGCCGCCCTTCTCATCGAAGCTCTTGTGGACGATCAGGCCGGGATAGTCGCACATGTTGGGAATGAGCGCGATGTCAGGCTTGCCGAGCTTGAGCACGACCGTGTGGTCGTCAGGCATGGTCACGGCGCTTTCGTCGAGCTTGTCGTCCTTGACCAGCGAGCCGAGACGGCCGGGCATCGAATTGCCTTCGGCTTTCTTGTCGGCCCAACGCTTTAGGTTGAAGACGACGTCGGCGGCGGTGAAGGCATCGCCATTCGACCAGGTGACGCCCTTGCGCACATGCAGCGTGTACTGCGTGGCGTCGTCGTTGACGTCCCAGCTTTCCAGCAGATAGGGGCGGAATGTGTATTCGGGTGTGTACTTGACCAGCGGCTCAAGCGCCTGGCGCTCGGCATTGGCGATTTCCGACCAGTCGGCCTTGCGCGGGTCTTTGGGATCCTTGATCCACTGGGCGATCTTCAGCGTGCCGCCCTTCTTGCCCTTTACCTCTTCGGCC
Source organism: Mesorhizobium loti (assembly GCA_014189435.1). Classification (NCBI taxonomy): domain Bacteria; kingdom Pseudomonadati; phylum Pseudomonadota; class Alphaproteobacteria; order Hyphomicrobiales; family Phyllobacteriaceae; genus Mesorhizobium; species Mesorhizobium loti. The sequence goes on along the minus strand of CP050293.1, from coordinate 1,578,624 downwards.
TTCGCCGGCGTCGGGTCGGCGAGGCCGAGCAAGCCGTAGGCCATTGCCGTCGACGCACCAAAGACGCTGGCCATGGCCAGGAATTCGCGGCGATCGACCTTGCCTGCCTTGGCTTCTTCGGCCATGGCCAGGATGTGATCCGGAACGCGATCGCCATTGCTCTTATAAATTGTCATGACTTAACTCCCATTGTTGGCTTTCCGCCTTTTAACATTCCGCATCCAGGCCATGATGTCAAAGACGGCGTGGATTGAGAACATGTTAGGGAATGTGCAACTTTGAAAAGGGAGCGGTTCGCGTGATAACGACAGTCTTGGCGCAAATTTGCTACTGTCCGACGGATTCTTCTGGAATCTCGATAGTCGATTAAACTGAGACATTTACCGGGACCCGGACAGCACCAGCATCGAGCCGCCATGGGGCCAAAAGTCCCGCCGGAGATTAGTATTCCTTCTCGTAGAAGATGCCGCCCTTGGCTTCGCCGGCGTCGTTGGCCTCGCCACGCAGCTTGACGCCGCGCCCTACATTGAGGTCGATCGTCGCCTTGCCAGAGCCCGGCTTGTCACCCTTCTGGATCGTCACATAGGTGCGGTCGTTGAGATACTTTCCGGCCGAAACCGCCGTGCCGCCCTTGTCGTCCGTGGTGACGTCGAGATCGTCGACGCCGATGGCGCTGCGCAGGTTTTCGAGCAGCGACGTCGAACCGCCGACACCGGCCAGTTGTCCGGCGGCCTCGGCGAGCTGGGCGATCTGCAGCGGCGACAGGTTCGACATCGAGCGTCCGAAGATCAATTGCGCCAGCACCTCGTCCTCTGGCAGCGCCGGCACCGAGGAGAAGGTGAATTTCGGATTGGTCGCTTCGCCCGACACCACGATGGTGACGGTGGCGCTGGTCGTCGTCGTGGTCGCCGTCAGGTTAAGATAAGGCACTAGCGAGCCGGAAAAGCCGACCGTGCCTTCGGTGAAGGTCAGCCGCTTGCCGAGGATCGACAGCCGTCCACGCTGCAGGGTGAAGGTGCCGACCGCTTGCGGCGACGAGGCCGGGCCGGTCAGCTTGAGCGAGCCGCCGAGTTCGGCGTCGACGCCCCTGCCCTGGATGAAGATCTGGTTCGGCGCGTTGACCGTGACATCAAGCACCAGGCCAGTGCCGCCGCCCTTGCCGCTGGTCGCCGGCGGCCGCAACGCCTTGTCCTGCGCCTTGACCGCGCCCGGCGCGTTCTTGTGCTTGACGTCGAGCGCCGAAAGCGAGCCGGGCAGCTTGTCTGGAACCGTAACCACCGTCTTGGCGAGATTGATTGTGCCGGCAATAACCGGTGCGGATGTGAGCGGTCCCTTGATCGTCAGGTCGCCGCCGAGGTTGGCCGTTACCACCCTTCCGTCCGTATAGCGGCCGTCGACCAGCTTGATCGACAGATCGGCCGGGAAACCCTGCGCCGGATTGATGCCGACCGTGCCGCTTGCCGACAGGCTGCCGCGCGTCGACAGCGTCCCGGTCAGCCGGTTGATCCGGGCGACGCCGCCGGCGATCGAGACATCGGCGGCAAGATCGTTGACGGCGAGACCCGAGCGCGCATCGACAAGGCGCGCACCGGAGGTGCTGACGCTGCCGCCGATGACAGGCGATGAGGCAGGACCGCGCACCTGGACGTTGACATTGGCGGTTCCAGACAGCGACAGGCCCTGCGCCGCGAGTTTCTGGCTGAGCAGGCCGAAGGGCACGGCGCCATTGAAATCGAGCACCAGCGCCGGCGTGCCTGCCGTCGTCACGGTGCCGCCGCCCTTGAGGCCAAGGCCGGCTCCATCGCTGAGATTGGCGTTGAAGGTCAGCTTGTTGCCGCCGAAGGTACCCGACGAGGAAACACTGACCGCCCCGACACCAGCTCCTCGGGTCTGCGATGTCTGCACCCCGGCCGCATCGATGTTGAAGGCGACGGCAGGATTCGCCGGCGCACCCGTCACCTTGACCGTGCCCGAAATCGAGCCGGCGGCGTCGAGCCCCGGCGAGAAACTGTTGGCGAGCGACATCGGCACCCGCGCCAGCGTCGCGTTGATGTCGAGCGCCGTGCCGACCTTGCCGGTCACCGTCGCTGTACCGCCGCCGAGGTTGAGCACCAGCCGGTCCAGCGTCGTCGTGCCATTGGCGATGCTGACGGTCGAGGCCTGGGCGATGGCCGCCTTGATGCCCTGTACGGTCGCCTGGCCCGACGCGAGCTCGATGGTCGTCGTGCCATTGGCCACTTTCACGCGGCCAGCGGCCTGTGCCGGAATGCCCTTGACGGTTGCGCCGCCGGTGAAGCCGGTCCAGTCGCCGTCGCGTTTCAAGTCGACATCGATGCCGCTGATCACGGTGCCACCCGACGTGACGGTGTTGGCGCGGATCTTTCCGGAGATCACGGGTGCGGCGAGATAGTTGGCGACCAGCGCATCGATTGAGACAGCTTTCGCCTGCAGGTCGCCACGAGAGATCGATGCCGTGGTCGCCTTGATCGCGACCTGCGGCGCGGTGCCGTTCTTCGAGAAGGCGATCGTGCCGCGCACGTCGCCTTCGGCCTTTTCCAGCGCCAGCGCCGCCAGCGGGCCGATATCGGGCAGGTCGAGCGCGATGGTGCCGACCGGCACGAACTTCTCATCCAGCGCCAGATCGCCGGAAATCCTGTTCTTGCCCAGCGACAGCAGCAGGCCGTTGATGGCGCTCTTGCCGTCCGCCGTCGCCAGCACCGCACTGCCTTGCAGCGCCTGGCCGGCGACATTGCCGGTCAGTTGCACATTCGCCGCCGGGTTGGCGGCATCGGCCTTGCCGGTGGCGGTCAGCTTCAAGCCGGTGATCTCGCGCGATGCCACCAGAAGCCTGTCGCTGTCGACCGTCAGTGACAGATCAGGCGCCGTGGCCGGCCCTTGTGCGTTCAAAGCAAAGGCGATGGCGCCCTTGGCATCCTTCGACAGCAGCGCGATGTCGCTCAGCGCGCCCTTGAGGTCGGCGGCGACCTTGTTGTCGGCAAGGCTGGCTTGCCCTTCTGCAGTCAGCGCGCCCGAGGTCAGCTTCAAGCCGCCTATAGCGATACTGCCGTTGGGGTCGCGTTTCAGCGTGGCGCTGATCTGCGCGCGTTCGCCGAGCATGCCGCGCGCCGCCGCCGGCAAGGCCGATGATGGGGCATCCGCCTTCAGATTGAGGTCGATGGCGCCGTCACGCAGCGACACCTGGCCGGCGATCTGGCTGTTCAGCGCATCGCTCTTGAGCGAGCCGCTGTCGATGGCGACCGCGTCGGCTGTCAGCCGGGCACTAAGTGCGGCCGTGACCTTGCCAGCGATCAGCGGTGCGATCGCGGGATTGTCGAGACCGACCTTGTCCACCGACACCGTGCCGGAAACCGGCCCTGCACGGTTCTTGAGATCGAACGCATCCGAATGCAATGCCAAGGCAAGCCCGTCCACCTTCGCCGGGCTGGTGGTGATCGAGGGTAGGATCGCGGAGATGTCCAGGCGGGCCCGCGTGCTCTCGCCCGCTACCTTTGCCGACAAGGACTGGATCTCGATCTTGACCGGGCTCTCGGCGCTGCCGACAGTCAGGGGCAGGCTGGGGCCAGATGAGATGAGATCGAGCGCGAAATCGCTGGCGCCGTTCGGGTTGAGGGTGCCGGCCGCCTTGCCGGAAATCTTGTCGCCGGTCAGCGTCGCCTGATCGAGCACAACACCGCCGGCCATGGTGTAGCTGCCGGCAGCGTCTACAGCGAGGGCCCCGAGCCCCGCCTGGCGGGTCTGGCTGGTTTCGACGCCAGCCAGCTGCGCGTTGAAACGGACGTCGGGAGCGGCCGGCGATCCAGACACCTGAGCCGTGCCGCCAAGCGTGCCCACGGCATCGAGACCGGGCGAAAAATCATTGGCCAGTGCCGCCGGCAGTGCCGAAAATTGCGCCGTGAGGTCGAGCGTCTGGCCAGCCGTGCCCGACAGCGTCACCGAACCGCCGCCGATATCGAGCGCCAGTCTTTCGATGCTGGCCGTGCCGTTGGCGATGCTCAGCGTCGAGGCTTGAGCGATTGCCGCTTTGATGCCGCGAACCGTCGCTTCGCCCGAGGCGATCTCGACGCTGGTCGTGCCATCGGCGATCTTCACCCGGCCGGCAGCGGTTGCCGGAATGCCAGCTATGGTGGCGCCGCCGGTGAAATTGGTCCAGTCGCCGTCACGCTTCAGGTCGACGCCGATGCCGCCGATTTCGGTGGTTCCCGAGGTGACGCTGTCAGCCTTGATCGAACCGGCGATCGCCGGCGCCTTGAGATAGTTGGCGATCAGCGCATTGACGGTGATGGCCTTGGCCGTCACCTCGCCGCGCGCGATCGAGGTGCTCTTCGCGTCGATGGCGACGGAGGGCGCGTCGCCCTCCTTGGCAAAGCGGATGGTGCCGTCGATGTCGCCCGTCACCGCCTGGCCGGCCAGTGCGGCCAACTGGTCGATAGCGGGCGCGTCGAGCGTCAGCGTGCCGAGCGGCATGTACGTGTCGTCCAGCGCGAGATCGCCCGAGACCTTGTTGTCGCCCAGCGAGACCAGGAAGCCATTGATCGAACGCTTGCCTTCGCTCGTCACAAGTGCCGCCTTGATATCGAGCGACTGGTCGTTGACGGAACCGGTCAGCGAGATATTGGCGGCGGGGCTGGCAATGTCGGCCTTGCCGCTCGCCGTCAGCTTGATGGTCTTCACCGTGCGGCCCGAGGCGGTCAGGCTGTCGCTGTCGGCGGTAACAGTGAAATCCGGCGCCGTCATGGCGCCGCTTGCCGACAGCGCGAAATCGATACCACCGGCAACCGGCACGCCGACCATCGGCGACAGCACGGAAACGTCGCCCAGCTTGCCCTTGATGTCGGCCTGGATGTCGGTGCCTTGGGTGCTGGCGGTGCCGCTGGCGCTGAGCGACCCGGACGTGAACTCGATCGAGTTGGCGGCGAAGGATCCCTGCGGATCGCGAGCCGCGCTGGCCGAGAATTTCACCCGGGCGCCGAGCACCGAGGCGATCTGCGGCGGAAAGGCCGTCGCCACGGCATCCGCGTTCATCTTCAGCTGCATCGACAGATCGGCAAGCGCCACTGTCGCTGTCAGCGACGCGTTGAGCGCATCGGAGCGCAATGTGCCCTGGTCGATGGCGATGGCGTCCTTGCTGACCGATCCGGCCAGATCGACATCGACCTTGCCGGTGATCAGCGGCGCCAGCGTCGCCACGTCGGTCTTGAGACCACCCGCTACAAGCTTGACGGTAACCGGCCCGGCGCGGTTCTGGATGTCGAAACCGTCGGAATGGATCTGCGCCACCAGATCGTCCAGCCGCGTGCCGCCGGCCACGATCGAAACGAAGGAGGCGCCGATGTCGATGATCGGCGCCTTGCCGTCGCCGAAGGCGCGCGCGGTGGCGTTGCTGATCGCCAGCGTGATCGGCTGTGCCTTGCTGCCGACGCTGATCACGACGGGCGGGCCCTTGGCGGTGAGTTCGACCGAGAGATCGCTGGCGCCGGCAGGATCGACGATGCCGGTGGCGGTGCCATGCACCGCATCGCTGTCAACATTAGCGCGGTCGACACTGACGCCACCGGCTGAGGTGGCGGTGCCCGCGACATCGAAACTGGTCTTGCCGGCAAACAGCGGCTTCAAATTCTCCGGCAGGAAGCGGGCGAAGTCGCCGTCGCCCTTGGCTTCAATGTGATTTCCCTTGTCGGTCAGTTGGTGGCGGCCCGTCAGCTGAGTGACGATCTTGCCGTCGACCGCGAACGTGCCTATGCCGTTCCAATTGGCGAGCGGTCCCGTGCCCGAGACGATTATATCGACCGGCGGCGCATCAGGCAGCTTGAGCAGATTGGCGATGATGCCGCCTGCCGGCTCCGAGGCCTTGAGGTCGAGGTCGAGCCTGTTGTCTGCCGGCGCAAAATGGATCTTGGCGTCGACATTGCCTTGCTTGCCGTCATGGCGGGTGACGTTGAGAACCGTCTCGACCGCCAGCGGCGCGGCGTCGGCCTTGAGCATGCCCTTGGCGGCGAGTTCGGCGATGCCGCTGCCGGCAAGGTCTTGCCCCAGCGCGATCTCGGGCAGGTCAATCTGCTTGATGTCGAGCGAAACCGGCAGCGTCGTCGTGCCGCCGCTCGACGCCGGCTGCGTGCTGGCCACCGGCAACCGGGCCAGTTCTATGCGCTCCGCCGCGATGCGGTCGGCGCTGAAGTTCTTCGACAGCAGCGCCAGCGGCGACCAGTCGACGGCCACCTTGCGTGCCACCAGCCAGGCGCCCTCGCGGTCCTCCAGCACGACATGGTCGACGCTGAGCGCCCCGGACCAGATGCCGTCGATGCCGCTGACGGTGATCTTGCGGTCGTCGCTCGAAGCCAGGCGCGAAATGATGCCAGCGAGATTGTCGCGGCCGCGCTCGGTCTTGGTCAGCACCACCAGCGCGCCGATCGCGCCCGCAACCACGATCAGCAGCGTGTAAAGAACAATGCGGAGGATGCGCCAGACTATTTTCATCGCTCAGAATGCCTGTCCGATGCCGGCATAGATGCCGAAATGCGGATCGCCCGGATCGCGGTTGAGCGGCACGGCGGCGTCGATGCGCAGCGGCCCGAACGGAGTGACATAGCGCAGCCCGACACCGGCGCCGACCTTGACGTCGGCGAAATCGGGGACCGATTTGGTCGACACGGTGCCGGCATCGACGAATGGTACGATGCCGATCGTGTCGGTGATGGCGATGCGCATCTCTACCGAGGTTTCGAAGAAGGACAGACCGCCGATCGGCTGGCCGGTGAAATCCTTGGGGCCGATGCCCTGATAGGCATAGCCGCGCACCGAACCGCCGCCACCGGAATAGAAGCGCCGGTCCGCCGGCACGTGTTCGAGGCTGGTGCCGACGATCGAGCCGATGGCGACACGTTCGGCCAGCACGAACTTCGAAGCCGTATCCAGCGACTGATAAGCCGATCCCTCGCCCTTCAGCTTGAGGAAGGCCGCACCGCTCAAAATGTCGTAGCTCGGCTCGGCATAGGCCAGCACGCGGAAGCCGCTGGTAGGGTTCAGCCGGTTGTCCCTGTTGTCATAGACATATTGCAGCGGAATGCTGGCGATCAGATATTTGTGCTTGCCGAAAGCGTCGTGGATGCGGGAATAGTCGAGCGCCACCTCGGCCGAAACCGTTTGCTTCTTGGTCAGTTCGTAGGACAGGCCGGTGCTGCCCTTGACCGAGAAATGATCGTAGGCATCAGGATGTTCGAGCACGGTCTTGACGCTGGCGAAGAACTTCGATGCCGGCCCGATCACGCCCGGCTTTTCGAACATGATGCCGGCATTGTAATTGAGCTGGCTGAGGTCATTGCTGCCGATGCCGCTGATGGCGCCGTCGATGCGCAGCTTCTCGGCCCGGCCGAACAGGTTGCGGTGGCCCCAATAGCCTTCCAGGCCCAGCCCCTCGGTGTTGGAGAAGGTACCGCCGACGCCGAAATAACGCGGTTTGCGCTCGCTGACCTGGACGCCGATCGGAATGTTGCCCTCGGCATCGAGCGCGTCGGCTTCCTTGAACGTGACGCTGTTGAAAACCTCGAGTGCCAGCAACCGGTCGCGCGCGTCGCTGATCTCTTGCGGCGAATATTGCCGGCCGCGCTTGAGGCCGGTCATGTATTCGGTGAAGTCGCGATCGACCTTCTCGGTGCCTTCCACCGTGGTCGGGCCATAGCCGGCGACCGGCCCGGCGGCGACCGTCAGCGTCACATCGAGCGTCGAGGTGGCATGGTCGGCGACGATCTGGCGGTCGGTGACCTTGGCCAGCGGCCTGCCTTGCTCCTTCAGCGTCCGCACGATCAGCGCTTCGGCCTTGAGCACGGCGCCCGACCCGGCGTCGCCGCCTGATATCAGGCCGTAGTCGGCGCTCATCAGCCCCGCCGCGTCGCCCTCGAGGCGGATATTGCCCAAAGTGAATTTTGGCCCGCTGGCAATGTCGATGACCACTGGGACCGGTTGCGGCCCCTTGAATTCGGCATCCGGCGGCAAATCGTCGAGCGGCTTGCCGTCTATGGTGACGGTGACGACGCCTTCGTAGCGGGCGTCGGCATAGAGCGTGGCGACCAGCTGTTCGCGGTCGCCGCGTGCCTTGGCCATCAGTCCGAGCGAGCCGGAAACCGGACGCTCCTCGTCACTTTTCAGCGTCGAGGCGTTTTCGAGCTTCTTGACCAGATCCTTGTCGGCGTCGGGGGCATTGATGGTGACGGCATAGCGCATGGGGTCAACGATGTCGGCATCCTCGTCGCTGGACGATCCCCACAGCTTGATGCCGAAAAGCTCGAAAGCCGCCGCCGGCCACGATTCGGCGACCAGCGCGCTCGAGCACATCATGGCCAAAAGCAGGGCGCGCGGAAGCGCACGCCCTGGCGCGCGACCTCCTGACATCTGCTCTTCATGCGCCGGCATTAAGACAACCTAGGTTATAAAACTAAAATTGGAATGAAGTTCTGAAGCGCTCGTAAAGGGGCCACAATCCAATTGTCTGAAATAGGACGGGCTTGGAATTCACACCTTTTGCGTCGCCGCAAGAAAGCGTGATCCCCTGTCCTATGGAGGTACTACCGGTCATCGGCCGGAAAGGAAACCGTTGGCAGGCGGAACCCTGCCGCGTCCCTGTGTTGACAAGCCTGACTGAAGCTTGATCATGCCTGGACGTCAGCTGTGTCTGGAGGGGTGTTATGGCAATGCGCGCGGCTCGTGGTCTGTCGATTCTCATTCTTTTGTTGTTTGCCTGGGCCAATGTCTTGGCGTGGAGCGGTGTCGCGCAAGCGGCTGAAGCCCGGCGAATCGCGACAACGGACAATTCCGATTATTTCGGCTTTGATCTCAGGTCCGACCAGAATGTCACCCTCGACCAGTGCAAGACGACATGCCTTGGCGACCCGGCCTGCCGCGCCTTCACTTACAATAAAAAAGCCAAATGGTGCTTCCTCAAATCCGACTACAACCAGCTGAAAACCTTCAGTGGCGCGGTCGCCGGCAAGGTCGTCAACATCGATGGCGATCCTGATATCGGCGCGCCGCCGGAACTCGCCTTCTTCCCCAACTGGATGGCTGACCAGGCCCAGCAATACCGCAACAAGCTGCTCGGCCCGGCCTATGACAAGCCGACCGAAGGCATGGCCGCCTTGCTGAACGCAGCCGAACAGGCCGTGCTGACCGGCGACCATCGCTCCGCCATGCTGAAATACGAAGCCGCGGTCTCGGTGCTGCCCGACGATGGCCAGCTCTGGCTCAACCTGGCGCGTGAAACGCTGGCCGTTCAGCCCGCCGCCAACACATCCGAAGCGTCCACTTTGCCGACGAACGGTACTTCGGCCGCCTTCAACGCCTACAAATTGCTGCGCACCACCAAGACGCGCGCCGACGTGCTGGCGCTGCTCGGCAACGGCCTCGACAAGCGCGATCTCTACCGACCGGCGCTGCAGGCCTATGAGGCCAGCCTTGCCCTGAACCCTTCGCCGGCGGTCCAGGCCGACTATGCCGATCTCAAGGCCCGCAAGGGTTTCCGCGTCATCGACCACACCGTCGATGCCGACACCAGCGCGCCGCGCATCTGCGCCCAATTCTCCGAGGATCTGGTCAAGACCGGCGTCGACTACGCGCAGTTCGTCACCGTCGACAATGCGCCGCCCAAGGGCGTCGAGGCCAAGGACAAGCAGATCTGCGTCGAAGGGCTGGAGCACGGCCAGCACTACGACGTCACCTTCCGCGCCGGCCTGCCTGCCGCCATCGGCGAGGTGACCGCGGCTCCGGTGGTGCTGTCGATCTATGTCCAGGACCGCGCACCGTCCGCCCGCTTCACCGGCGACAGCTTCGTGCTGCCGGCCGGCGCGCGCCGTGGCATCCCGGTCGTCACCGTCAACATGAACGCCGCCGAAATGAAGCTCTACCGCATCGGCGATCGTTCGTTGGCGCAGCTTCTGTCGGGCTACCAGTTCCTGCACCAGCTCGACGGCTACGACATCTCCAACATTTCCGAGCAGATGGGCGCGCCGGTCTGGCAAGGTCAGCTCGACATCGCCAATGATCTCAACAAGGAGGTCACCACCTCCTTCCCGGTCGACGAGGCGGTGCCGCAGCGCAAGCCCGGCGTCTATGTGCTGACCGCCCAGGCCGTCAACGACAAGAGCGACGACTACAATTCGATGGCCACGCAATGGTTCGTCGTCTCCGACATCGGCCTGTCGACCTATACCGGCCAGGACGGGTTGAATGTCTTTGCCCGTTCGCTGGGCAGCGCCAAGCCGATCGCAGGCGCCGAACTGACCCTGGTTGCCAGGAACAATGAGGTTCTCGGCACGGCGACATCGGATGCCGACGGCCACGCCGTCTTCAACCCCGGGCTGACGCGCGGCGACGGCGGCATGGTGCCGGCCGTGCTGATGGCCAAGCAGGGCGACAACGACTTCGTCTTCCTCGACATGGGCCGGGCCGGCTTCGACCTGTCCGACCGCGGTGTCACCGGCCGCGCGGCGCCCGGTGCGCTTGACGTCTATGCCTGGACCGAACGCGGTATCTACCGCGCCGGCGAGGACGTTCATGTCGCCGCCCTTGCCCGCGACGGCGCCGCCAAGGCGGTTGAAAACCTGCCGCTGACCTTCATCTTCTCGCGTCCCGACGGCGTCGAGGACCGCCGCATCGTCAGCGACGGCGCCTCCGCCGGCGGCCATGCCGTCGACCTGCCGCTCGCACCCAACGCCATGCGCGGCACCTGGTCGGTGTCGATCTACACCGATCCCAAGCAGCCGGCGGTGGCCAGCCAGATGTTCCTGGTCGAGGATTTCGTGCCGGATCGCATTGAATTCGACATGAAGGCCGACAAGCAGGAGATCGCCCAGGGCGAAACCGCCAACATCAACATTGACGGCCGCTTCCTCTATGGCGCGCCGGCGGCAGGCCTGGCGCTGGAAGGCGAGTTGACGCTGTCAACGTCGCGCGACTGGGACCGTTTCCAAGGGTTCTCCTTCGGTCTCGCCGATGAACAGTCGGCCGAACCCACGGTCACCCCCCTCGCCGATCTGCCGGTGGTTGGCGATGACGGCAAGGTGACCTTCCCGGTCTCCGTCGAGCAGTTGCCCTCGACCACCAAGCTGGTCGACGCCAAGGTGACGGTCAGGATGCGCGAAACCGGCGGCCGCGCCATCGAGCGTTCGCTCAACATCGGCATCCGCCCGCAAGGCCATATGATCGGCATCCGCCCGGATTTCGCCGACAATGAAGTGCCGCAGGGCGGCACCGCCAAGTTCAGCCTGATCGCCGTCGATCCGGACGGCCAGCGCGAGGCGCTGAAAGGCGCGCAATGGACGCTGGTCAAGGTCGAACGCAATTACCAGTGGTACCGCTCCAACAATTCCTGGAACTACGAGCCGGTCACCTTCACCAAGTCGATCGCCAACGGCCAGGTCGACCTCAACGCCGACGGCGACGCAACCGTCTCCGTGCCGGTCGATTGGGGCCAGTACCGGCTCGAGGTCGAAACGTCCGATCCCGAGGGACCGGCGACCAGCTACGAGTTCGATGCCGGCTGGTATGTCTCCTCGACCACCACCGAAACGCCTGACGGCCTCGAAATCGCCCTCGACAAGGACACCTATGCCGCGGGCGAAGTGGCCAAGCTGAAAGTCTCGCCGCACTTTGCCGGCGAACTTCTGATCAACATCGGCTCCGACAAGCTGCTGAAGACCGTGACGGCAACTGTGCCGGCCGGCGGCAGCACGGTCGACATTCCGGTCGGCGACGACTGGGGCGCCGGCGCCTATGTCACCGCGACCCTGTTCCGGCCGGGCGAAGCGCAGGAAACGCGCATGCCGGCGCGCGCCATTGGAGTGAAATGGCTGAAGGTCGATCCGGGCTTGAAGAAGCTCGCCATCACCTTGACGCCGCCGGACAAGACCATGCCGCGCCAACAGCTGTCGATTCCGGTTTCCGTGGCCGGCGTGCAGCCGGGCAGCAATGCCTATGTCATGGTTGCCGCCGTCGACGTCGGCATCCTCAACCTGACCAACTACAAGGCGCCGGATCCGGAGAACTGGTTCTTCGGCCAGCGCATGCTGGGCATGGAAATCCGCGACATCTACGGTCGCCTGATCGATGGCTCGCTGGGCAACACTGGCAAGCTCAGGACGGGCGGCGACGGCGCCAACATGCAGGCGCAAGGCAGCCCGCCGACCGAAAAGCTGGTCGCCTTCTTCTCCGGCCCCGTCGAGCTCGATGCCGACGGCAAGGCGCGGATCGACTTCGACATCCCGCAGTTCAACGGCACCGTGCGCGTCATGGCCGTCGCCTGGACCAAGGAAGCGGTCGGCCACGCCCAGTCCGACGTGATCGTGCGCGATCCCGTCGTCATCACCGCCGGACTGCCGCGCTTCCTGGCGCCCGGTGACGCCGCCGTCATGCGCCTCGATGTCGCCGACACCGACGGTCCTGCCGGCGACTACGCCTTCTCGATCGAAACGACGGGCGACCTGTCGACGGGCGACAAGCCCCTGCCCCAGAAGCTGACGCTCGCCCAGGGCAAGCGCCAGACGCTGACCGTGCCGCTGATCGCACAGACGGCCGGCAATGCCTCGCTCACCATCAAGCTCGCCCATGCCGACGGCACCAAGGTCGAGCAGACGCTCTATGTGCCGGTGCGTCCGGCGCAATTGCCGGTCACCACCCGCCTGGTGGTCGACCTCAAGGGCAATGGCGGCGCGCTGCGCGTCGACAAGGAACTGCTGGCCGCCAGCCTGCTCGATGGCGCCTCCGTCAGCGTCGGCGTTTCGCAGGCCGCCGCCTTCGACGTGCCGTCGCTGTTGATGACGCTCGACCGCTACCCCTATGGTTGCGCCGAGCAGACCACCAGCCGCGCCATGCCGCTTCTCTACGTCAATGAGTTGGCATCCGGCATCGGCATGGCCAGTGATCCTGACATCCATGGCCGCATCCAGGACGCCATCTACAAGGTTCTGAGCTACCAGGCCTCGGCCGGCAGCTTCGGCCTGTGGGGTCCGGGCTCCGGCGATCTGTGGCTCGATGCCTATGTCACCGACTTCCTGACCAGGGCGCGCGAGCAGAAATACGACGTACCGAGCCTGGCGATGAACCAGGCGCTGAGCAATTTGCAGAACTCGCTCGGCTACGACCAGAGCGTACAGGACCGTGGCAGCGAGATCGCCTACGCCCTCTATGTTCTTGCCCGCAACAAGAAGGCCTCGATCGGCGATCTGCGCTACTATGCGGACACCCAGCTCGAAGCCTTCTCGAGCCCGATGGCCGTTGCCCAGCTGGCGGCGAGCCTGGCGCTCTACGGCGATACGCCACGCGCGGAATCGACCTTCAAGACCGCCCTGCAGCTTGCCAAGTCGACCACCGACTATGACTACTACCGCTCCGACTACGGCTCGCGGCTGCGTGACGGCGCGGCGATGCTGGCGCTGGCGGCGGAATCCAAGCCGGTGCCGACGATCGTGCCGGAGCTCATCAAGCTGGTGACCAGGGAACGCGCCGAAGCCCGCTGGACCACCACCCAGGACGAATCCTGGATGCTGCTGGCCGCCCGCGCGCTGAAGGAAGGCAATGATACGATCACGCTGACCGTCAATGGCACTGCGCATTCCGGCGGCTATTCCAACCAGGTCGACGGTTCTGACCTGGTCGACAGCCCGCTGACCATCGCCAACACCGGCAAGACCCCGCTGCAGGCCGTCGTCACCACGGTGGCGTCGCCGGTCCAGCCCTTGCCGGCCGGCGGCGACGGCTTCACCATCAGCCGCACCTACTACAAGCTCGATGGCACCGAAGCCAATGTCACCGAGGCGACGCAGAACGAACGCTATGTCGTCGTGCTCAAGGTCAACGAGCAGAACACATGGCCGTCGCGCCTGCTGGTCACCGACCTGCTGCCGGCCGGCTTCGAGATCGACAATCCCGGCCTGGTGTCCAGCGCCCAATTGACGAACTTCTCGTGGCTGGCGCAGACCGATGCGGCCCATCTCGAATTCCGCGACGACCGTTTCGTCGCGGCGTTCAACCCGGCCGACGGCGACCACGACCACAATTTGACCCTCGCCTATGTCGTGCGCGCGGTGACACCGGGCACCTACGCGCATCCGGCGGCAACGGTGGAAGACATGTACCGGCCGCAATACTCGGCCCGTACCGCCACCGGCATGATGGAGATCAAGGCGCCGTAAGGCGCCTTGGCGACTATGAACGTAAGGCCTGCGCTGCCCCTCATTGCCCTGCCGGGCATTTCTCCCCGTATAGTGACGGGGAGAAAGGGGCCTGCGCCGAAGCTTTCGCCAACTTTGAACGTTGCGGAAGTAGCGCCGATGCTTGCCACAGCTCCCTTCTCCCCGTCACTATACGGGGAGAAGGTGGCGGCAGGCGGATGAGGGGCAGCGCCATGCTCTCCAGAAAACTTCTCCGCCGTGCTGCCATAGCCGCAGCCTCCTGCGCCGGCATCCTTGCCCTCTCCGCCGCGTCCCTCTGGGAACTCGACCGCGCCTTCCCACCCCCGCTGCCAGCCGAACTCACGGTCTCGACCGAAGTGCAGGATCGCGATGGCCAACTGTTGCGCGCCTTCGCCACGCCGGACGGTTACTGGCGGCTGGAGACCCGGCTCGACCAGGTCGACAAGCAGTTCGTCGACATGCTGGTCACCTACGAAGACAAACGTTTCTGGGACCATGAGGGTGTCGACGTGCTGGCGCTGGCGCGCGCCGCCGGCCAGTTCGCCACCAGCGGCCACATCGTCTCCGGCGGCTCGACCCTGTCGATGCAGCTCGCCCGGCTGATCGAACCGCGCGAGAGCCGCAGCCTCGGCTCCAAGATCAAGCAGATGCTGCGCGCCATCCAGATCGAACGGCGGCTGTCCAAACGCGAGATCCTCGAACGCTACCTGACGCTGGCGCCCTATGGCGGCAATCTGGAAGGCGTGCGCGCCGCCTCGCTCGCCTATTTCGGCAAGGAGCCGAAGCGGCTCACCGTTTCCGAATCCGCGCTTCTCGTCGCTCTGCCGCAACTGCCGGAAAAGCGCCGGCCCGACCGCAATTTGAAGATCGCCCACGCCGCCCGCGACCGAGTGCTGACCCGCATGGTGTCCTCCGGCCTGCTCGGCGAGCGCGAGGCCGCACGTGCCGCCCTCGACGATGTGGCGGGCCTGCGCCGCACGCTGCCGGCGCTCGCCGCGCACGCCGCCTATGCGATGCTGCCCAAGGCCGTCCCCGGCCAGCCCTTGCAGCTGACCATCCGCAAGAGCGTCCAGGAAGGGCTGGAACAGGTGGCGAGGGACGCGGCCACCAAGCTTGGGCCTCGCCTGTCGGTCGCCATGGTGCTGGCCGACTCCCGCACCGGCGACATCCTCGGTGAAGTCGGCTCGGCCAATTTCTTCGATGCCAGCCGCTCCGGCTGGATCGACATGACCAAGATCGTCCGCTCGCCCGGCTCGACGCTGAAACCGTTCATCTACGGTCTGGCTTTCGAACAAGGCCTGGTGGCGCAGGAAACGCTGATCGACGACAGCCCCGTCGATTTCTCCGGCTACCGGCCGAAGAATTTCGACATGGGCTATCAGGGCGATGTCAGCATCCGGCAAGCGCTGCAACTGTCGCTCAACGTGCCGGCAATCCGCGTGCTCGACGCGGTCGGGCCAACGCGGCTGATGGCGCGCTTTCGCCAGGCCGGGGTAAACCCCATACTGCCGGTCAACGAGGCGCCAGGTCTGGCCATCGGCCTTGGCGGCGTTGGCGTGACACTGCGCGATCTCGTCCAGCTCTACACAGGGCTCGCCAATGGCGGCAAGACGCACACGCTGCATGACGGCACCGAGCCTGCCAACGCCGAGCGCACCAGCGCCACCATCCTCGATGGTCAGGCCAACTGGCAGATCATCGACATATTGTCGGGCGTCAAGCCGCCCGAGGGGGCCTTGCAGCGCGGCATCGCCTACAAGACTGGCACCTCCTATGGCTACCGCGACGCGTGGTCGGTCGGCTTCGACGGCCGCTATGTGCTGGGTGTCTGGGTCGGCCGCCCCGACGCCGGCGCGGTGCCCGGCCTGTCCGGCTACGTCTCGGCCGCCCCCATCCTGTTCGAGGGTTTTGTCCGCTCGGGCCTCGCCACCGTCCCCTTGCCGGGCAAGCCGCCCGGCCTGTTCAACCCCAGGCGCGAGGACCTGCCGGTGACGCTCGCCCGCTTCGGCGCCGGGTCTGACGGCCTGGTGCAGGCGACAGTGACCGAACCCGCACCGACCATCATCTTCCCGCCCGACGGCGCCCGCGTCGATCTCGGCACCAATTCGGCCGACGCCTCGCCGCTGGTGCTGAAGCTGCAAGGTGGCCGTGCGCCGTTCCGCTGGCTGGCCAATGGCAAGCCGCTGGTTGGCATCGACCGCCGCCGCACCGCCACCTGGCAACCCGACGGCGCCGGCTATTCGACGCTGACCGTCATCGACGCCGCGGGGCGTGCGGCCAGCGTCAAGGTGTTCGTCGAGTGAAAGTGTCCGTTGAATAGAATGCGCCAGGTGATTCAGCGCATTGGCTTTTGCGCGCTGATGCTTGCAGTCTTCGTTCCGCCGGCACATGCCGACGCCCTGCCCGCGGGCTTTGTCCGGCTCGCCGATGTCGACCCCTCGATCCGCCAGGACATCCGCTACGCCGGATCGGACAATTTTCTACATCGCAAGGTGAACGGCTATGAAGCGCCGGCCTGCATCCTTACCGAGCAGGCGGCAAAGGCACTCTCCGCGGTCCAGAAAGCGATCACAGCCAAAAGCCTGACCCTGGTGGTGTTCGATTGCTACCGCCCTGCCCGCGCCGTCGCCGACATGGGCGAATGGACAAAACAGGGCGGGCCGCCCGATCCGCAATGGTATCCGAAGGTCAAGCGCGGCGACCTCATCGCCGAGGGCTATGTCGGAGAACTGTCGACCCATTCACGTGGCTCGACCGTCGATGTCGCAATCGCCCAAACGGACCACAGGTCCAGCCCGAACCCGGCCTGCGGCGCCGTAGATGCCGACACGCTCGATTTCGGCGCCGGCTTCGACTGCTTCGACCCGATGAGCGAAACCGCCCACCACGGCCTCGCCGTTCAAGCGGCGGCAAACCGCAAGATGCTTGTCGACGCCATGCGAGCCGGCGGCTTCAAGAACTATGCGCGGGAATGGTGGCACTTCACGCTGACAAAAGAACCGTTCGCCAAGAAGCGTTTCGACTTCCCGATTTCCGCCGATTGAGGCGCCGGACTAAATTCCACACGGCCTTGCCTCGGCACTGCACATTTCTAGATAGGCTGGGTGACAGCCGCGGATTCTCCCCGGAGACGCGGGAGGAAAATATTTCTCCATACGACGAAAGATCGTCCAATATTTTCTCGAGAGGGGCAAAAAGGCAACATTGAATGCATCTTATTTCTACCAATTCGGTAGATTTGGCGTGGGTTCAACGGAGGCAGAAATGACCAAACCTCATTTCAGGAAACTGCTCGGCGCACTGGTCGCCACATCTGTCCAGTTCGGCACGCTCGGTTTCGCGTTTGCCGATACCACCATCCTCAACGTGTCCTACGATCCGACACGCGAGCTCTACAAGGCCTATGACGAAGCTTTCGTCGCCCACTGGAAGGCCGAGACCGGCGAGACGGTCACCGTCCAGCAGTCGCATGGCGGATCGGGCGCCCAGGCCCGCGCCGTGATCGATGGCCTGGATGCCGATGTGGTGACGCTGGCACTCGAAGGCGACATCAATGCGATCGTCTCGAAGTCGAAGAAGATCAATCCCGACTGGCGCAAGAAATTCGAAAACAATTCAGCGCCTTACACATCGACCATCATCTTCCTCGTCCGCAAGGGCAATCCCAAGGGCATCCACGACTGGAGCGACCTCGTCAAGGACGGCGTCCAGGTGATCACGCCCAATCCCAAGACCTCCGGCGGTGCACGCTGGAACTACCTCGCCGCCTGGGCTTACGCCAACGCCAATGACGGCGGCGACGAGGCCAAGAACAAGGAATTCGTCGGCAAGCTCTACGCCAATGCCCCGGTGCTCGACACCGGCGCGCGCGGCTCGACCGTGACCTTCGCGCAAAAGGGCATCGGCGATGTGCTGATCGGCTGGGAAAACGATGCCTATCTGGCGCTCGACGAATTCGGCGCCGACAATTTCGAAATCGTCTACCCGCCGACATCGATCCTGGCCGAGCCGCCGGTGGCGATTGTCGACGCCAATGTCGACGCCAAGGGCACGCGCAAGGTCGCCGAAGCCTATCTCGGCTGGCTCTATTCCAAGGAAGCGCAGACGATCATCGCCAAGAACCACTATCGTCCGGCCAAGCCCGAACTCGTGGCTCCGGCGGATCTGCCCAAGACACCTGAAATCAAGCTGATCTCCATCGACGATCCGCTTTTTGGCGGCTGGAAGAAGGCACAGCCTTATCATTTCGGCGATGGTGGTATATTCGACCAGATCTACAAGCCGGCCCAGTGAGCTAAATCTAGATCAGGACGATATGACCACAGCACCCGCGCATGCGGGGTGGCGGTTCAGACAGCCGAGTGTCATTCCGGGTTTCGGATTGACGCTCGGCTTCTCGCTTGCCTACCTCACCCTCATCATCCTCATCCCGCTGTCCGGGCTGATCTGGCGCTCGGCCGCCCTTGGCTGGCCTGAGTTCTGGGCGATCGCAACCGACCGTCGCACCATCAACGCGCTTGAAATCAGCTTCGGCACCGCCTTCATCGCGGCTGCCGTCAACGTCGTCTTCGGCACCCTCGTCGCCTGGGTGCTGGTGCGCTACCGATTTCCCGGCCGCCGCATCGTCGATGCCATGGTCGATCTGCCCTTCGCGCTGCCGACGGCGGTGGCCGGCATCGCGCTGACCACGCTCTACGCGCCGAACGGCTGGATCGGCAAATTGCTGATGCCGCTTGGCGTCAAGGTCGCCTATACGCCGCTCGGCATCGTCATCGCGCTGATCTTCATCGGCCTGCCCTTCGTCGTGCGCACCGTGCAGCCAATCATGGAGGAGATCGACAAGGAGGTGGAGGAAGCCGCCGCCACGCTTGGCGCCAGCCGCTTCCAGATCATCACCCGCATCCTGTTTCCGGGCCTGGCGCCGGCCATCACCACCGGCTTTTCGCTGGCCTTCGCACGCGGCGTCGGCGAATACGGCTCGGTCATCTTCATCGCCGGCAATTTGCCCTACAAATCCGAGATCGCGCCGCTTCTGATCGTCATCCGGCTGGAGGAGTACAATTATCCGGCAGCGACCGCGATCGCGGCGATCATGCTGTTTTTGTCGTTCCTGATGCTTTTGATCGTCAATCTCGCACAGTCATGGAGCCGCAAGCGCTATGGCTGATCCCGAGATCAAATCCTACGCACCGCATCACGAGAGCCGCTCGGCGGCGGTGACCGAGAGCCGGCCGGCGCAAGCCGTCCTGATGGCCATCGTCTTCGCCTTCCTTGGCATCTTCCTGCTCCTGCCGCTGATCATCGTCTTCCACGAGGCGCTGGCAAAAGGCGTCAGTGCCTATACGCAGTCGCTGAGTGACGCCGACACGCGCTCGGCGATCCGGCTGACGCTGCTGGTGGCGGCGATCTCGGTGCCGCTCAACATTGTCTTCGGCATCTCCGCCGCCTGGGCGATCGCCAAGTTCGAGTTCAAGGGCAAGGCCTTCCTGACCACGCTGATCGACCTGCCCTTCTCGGTCTCGCCGGTCATATCGGGCCTCGTCTATGTGCTTTTGTTCGGCGCCCAGGGGCTGCTCGGCGGCTGGCTGAAAGCGCATGGCATCGTCATCCTGTTTGCTGTGCCGGGCATCGTGCTGGCCACCGTCTTCGTCACCTTCCCCTTCGTCGCCCGCGAGTTGATCCCGCTGATGCAGGAGCAGGGCAATGGCGACGAGGAGGCAGCACTCTCGCTTGGCGCCAATGGCTGGCAGACCTTCTGGTACGTGACCTTGCCCAACGTCAAATGGGGGCTGCTCTACGGCGTGCTCCTGTGCAATGCGCGCGCCATGGGCGAGTTCGGCGCGGTCTCGGTGGTGTCGGGCCACATACGCGGCCTAACCAACACCATGCCGCTGCATGTCGAAATCCTCTATAACGAGTACAACGCCGTCGGCGCTTTCGCCGTCGCTTCATTGCTTGCGGGCCTGGCGCTCGTCACGCTGGTCTTGAAAACACTTCTCGAGATGCGCTACGGCGCCGAGATCGCCGCGACACGCGGGCACTAGAAGGTTCTGTAGATGGAAGTTCGCGTTGCCAACGTGCGCAAGGAATTTGACCGGTTTCCGGCCCTCCACGACGTGTCGCTCGACATCAAGTCGGGCGAGCTGATCGCGTTGCTGGGGCCGTCCGGCTCCGGCAAGACGACGCTGCTCAGGCTCATCGCCGGGCTGGAGCGGCCGACGCGGGGAAATATCTTCTTCGGCGACGAGGACGCCTCGCACAAGTCGATCCAGGATCGCAATGTCGGCTTTGTCTTCCAGCACTATGCGCTGTTCCGGCACATGACGGTGGCCGACAATATCGGCTTCGGCCTGAAGGTCCGGCACGGGCCGTCGCGCCCGCCGGCGCAGGAAATCCGCCGCCGCGCCTCCGAGCTTCTCGACCTTGTCCAGCTGTCGGGGCTGGAGAAGCGCTATCCGGCGCAGCTTTCCGGCGGCCAGCGGCAGCGCGTGGCGCTGGCGCGCGCCATGGCGATCGAACCCAAGGTGCTGCTGCTCGACGAGCCGTTCGGCGCGCTTGACGCGCAGGTGCGCCGGGAATTGCGCCGCTGGCTGCGCGAAATCCATGACGCCACCGGCCACACCACCGTCTTCGTCACCCACGACCAGGAAGAGGCGCTGGAGCTTGCCGACCGCGTCGTGGTGATGAGCCAGGGCCGCATCGAGCAGGTCGGCACCGCCGACGACATCTACGACACACCGAACTCGCCCTTCGTCTACGGTTTCATCGGTGAATCGAGCTCGCTTCCCGTTAAGGTCGAGAATGGCGAGATCTGGCTCGCCGACCGCCCGATCGGGCTTGCCGCTCCCAACGAGCCCTCGGGCGATGCGGTGCTCTACTTCCGCCCGCACGATGTCGAATTGCTGGACGGCTGCAGCGGCTGCATCGCCGGCACGGTCGCTGCCAGCCGCCGCGTCGCCGGCACGCGCCGGGTCGAGCTTGAGATCGGCGGTGAGCGCCAGCGGGTCGAAATCGAACTGCCGGTCGACCATCCGGCGGCGCAGAAAAGCCGGGTGGCGTTCCGCCCCGGACGCTGGAAGCTTTTTCCGGCGGCTTAGCCACAAGAAGAACATCCCGGCCTGGTGGCGGTCGCCTCTTTCGGGCTGAGCGACGTCAACTACTCTTTCAGCGCGCCTTTTAGTGACAGCACCAAGGTCATCGGGTTTTTCGGGGAAGCCGCGAAGCCATAGTGCTCATAAAAGGCTTTCGCTTCATCCGATATGGCATGAACAAAAATGCCACGAATACCGAGGATCGTCGCGGCGTGACCTGCCCGCAAAACGGCGTCTTGCAGCAGCGCGGCACCCAGCCCCTTTCCTTGCCAGCCCGCATCGACGGCAAGACGCCCGAGCACAACCATCGGAGTGGGATCAGGCATGTTGCGGCGAATGGCGCCGGGTGCCTGCGCGAGATCAAGCCCGCCCGAAGAGAGACAGTAGTAAGCGACAACGCGCGCACCTTCCGCGACCACATAGGTGCGCGACGCGCCGCTGACCTGGTTGGCCCGCGCCCTGCGGCGAAGCCATTGGTCGAGAGTTTCCGTCCCGCTTTGGAAAAGGTCGAGATCGTGGTTTTCGGCCAGAGGCGTGGGCGCTGATAGCATCACCCCTGCCACGGCCTGGGCACGTTCATAAGGCGTGCAAAACCTTCACCGTTCGGCGGTTCATCGAGGATGTCGAGATAGTGCCGGTAGCTCTCCGGATCCACCTTGATCAGTGCCTGGTCGAGCAGCGTGTCCTCTGCAGCACGGTAGGCGGCATCGATCATAAAGTCGGAGCGGGTTTTCCCGCGTATTTTCGCGGCGCGGTCAATCAGTATGCGCATGTCCTCGCGGATGCGCAGATTGACAGGTTTGGCGTGTGTCGCGGGTGCGGTCTTTGTCATGAAAAACTCCTGTACCAATCATAGCACATTCGCATACACAATGTGTATCTACGCTCCCTGAAAGAAAATCCTACGAATCGTCTATTTCGGCAACGGTTTTTCCAGGAACGAGCGCTAAGCCCTGAACCTATGCCTCGTCGTGCGCCCTGCGCCACGGCTATGGTTCGACCATAAACGCATTGCATCGGAGCCTGTTTTCATGAAGCGATTTTTCCTCGGGCTTGCCGCCGTCGCCGGCCTGGTCCTCGCATCCTCCCAAGCCTGGTCGGCCGACAAATTGCTCAACGCATCCTATGACGTCGGCCGCGAACTGTTCGTGCAGGTCAACAAGGCCTTCGTCGCGCAGCATCCGGGCGTCACCGTCGATCAGTCGCATGCAGGCACTTCGGCGCAGGCGCGCGCCATCGCCGAAGGCCTCGGCGCCGATGTCGTCACCTTCAACCAGGTCACCGACATCGACTTCCTGGTCAAGAAGGGGCTCGTCTCAGCCGACTGGCAGAAGGATTTCGCCAACAACGCCTCGCCCTTCTATTCGCTGCCTTCGTTCCTTGTCCGCGCGGGCAACCCCAAGCATATCAAGGACTGGAACGATCTCGTGCGCGACGACGTGCAGGTGATCTTCCCCAACCCGAAGACATCAGGCAATGCGCGCTACACCTATCTGGCGGCAACCGCCTACGCCAAGGAAGCCTTCAAGGGCGACGACGCCAAGGTGAAGGCGTTCATCACCAAGCTGTTCAACAACGTGCCGATCTTCGACACTGGCGGACGCGCGGCGACCACCACCTTCGTGCAGCGCGAGATCGGTGACGTGCTGATCACCTTCGAGTCTGAAACACGCGGCATCCGCAAGGAGTATGGCGACGACAAGTTCGAGCAGGTCACGCCGACGGTCAGCCTGCTGGCCGAATTCCCGGTCGCGATCGTCGACAAGGTCGCCGACGAGCATGGTACGCGCGACCTGGCCAAGACCTATCTCGACTTCCTCTACACACCGGAAGGCCAGGACATCGCTGCCCGCAACGGCCTCAGAGCCCGCGACGCCGCGGTGGCGGCGAAATACAAGGCCGACTTCCCCGATATCCGGCTGCTGACGGTGGAAGACGTCTTCGGCGGCTGGGACAAGGTGCAGAAGGAGCATTTCGCGGCCGGCGGCCTGCTCGACCAGACCTACGGAAGCCGCTGAAGCAGCATTGTCTGGAATAGACGGGAAAGCCGGCGCTTTTTGCCGGCTTTTTTCGTTTTGTGCGCCGGAAACCCGGTCTTCAGCCGAATATCGGCACCGTCCGTGCCAAACGTTACAAAGAATCAACGCGTTTGTGCCTAACGTGCCATCCGGCGGCTTGTTTTCGCGAAACATCATCGCGCGGCGAAAACGTCATTATTTGCACACAAACAGTCGCCAGATGCGAGTGGTTGGGGCTTCAATGGGTTGATCTGGGCATGCTGACAAAAAAGGCAAATACGGCCTCAAGGCCCTCGTGCATCTGTCCGGCCTGCCGGTCGGCCAATTGGCCTTCGTCAACGATATCGCGGTGGCCAACAACATTCCGAAGAAATTCCTCGATGCCATCCTGGGCGAGCTGCGCAATGCCGGCTTCGTCCAGAGCCGCAAGGGCAAGGAAGGCGGCTATCGCCTCGCCCGGCCGGCCTCCGAAATCAAGATCGGCCATGTCGTGCGCGTGCTTGACGGGCCGCTGGCGCCGATCCCCTGCGCCAGCCGCACGCAGTATCAGCGCTGTGACGACTGCGACGAGGCGACCTGCCAGGTCCGGCACATGATGCTGGAGGTGCGGCAGGCGATCGCCGAAGTGCTGGACAATCGCAGCCTCGCCGCCATGCGCGATGCCGACAATGATGATTTTCCGGTCGAGCTGACGTCGCAGATCTGAACCACTGACGCGCGTTTGCCATCGCAAGGTTGCGCGGCCCATGCCGACGCAGTAAAGCGGGGTTCGAAGAACGGGCTGGACCGATGAGGCTGTCGTGGTTCGCAAAATCCCGCAAGGCCGCCCGCAAGCCGCCATCGGCAGCCAGTTTCCGCACTGAAATCATCGCCGACGTGTTTGTCCCGGACCGGGCGGAAGATGTGCGCTTTTTCAGCCGCAAACTGGATCGCCCCGGCCGGCTTCGCCGCTTTTCCAACAAGGACCTCCGCGAAAGCCTGCTGTCCCTCTTCTATCTGATGGTGGCAGTGGCCCTGCCGGTGAGATGGTGGAGCCCGATCTGCGGCCGCGTGTCCAGGTTTCGCCTGAAGCGCCATATGCGCAAGGAGTTTCCCGCCTACGCTGCCGCCACACGCGCGGTGCTTGGCGACGCCACCGATGCACGCAAGCTGTTCGAGGGATTGCTGGCGGCGCGCCATCGCCGCCGTCTGCAGCTCGCCGCGCATCTGGTGGCAGGCCGCTGGTCTCCGGCGATCCGGCTGGAGGGGCTGGACGGGCTGCAGTCGGCCTTGCGGCAGGGCCACGGCGCGATCCTCTGGTGCGACCAGTTCACCGCCCAGACCATCATCGGCAAGCGCGCTTTGTACGAAGCCGGCATCGAGGCGCATCAGGTGAGCGTCCACACCCACGGCATTTCCGAAACGGCGTTCGGCCTGCGTTTCCTCAACCCGCCGCTGATCGATGTCGAGAACCGGTTCCTGAAAAGCCGGGTCTCCTTTGATCGCGACGACGCCTATCAGGTCACCATCCGCATCCAGAAGGTCCTGAAGCAGAATGGCGTGGTGATGATGACCAACACCATCCATGCCGGCACGACCTTCACGGAGGCCGCCATCGGCGAATGCGGCTGGACCCACCTCGCCTCGGCGCCGGCGAATTTCGCCGCCAGGGGCAGGACGGCGCTGTTTGCCATGTCGACCTTCGAAGTGGTTCCCTTCATCGAGTACCGTGCCGTGCTCAGCCCCGCGCTGACGCCGGAAGCGTCAGTCACCCCGGCAAACGACATGGTCAGGGATGGCACCAAGAACATGGCCGTGCAGGCGCACTACATCCTGCTCAAGCGCGACCGCCTGCTGGAGGCACTGACGCTCTACCCCGAGCAGATGATGACGTGGTCCCGTCGGCAGCGGCTGACCGAGGCTCAGGGCAGCACCGGCATCGGCACCGATGAAGGCTCATGACCGGCGCGTCTGGCGGATCGCGGCAGCGACGACTTCACCGACCGGGCGTGTCGCATCGAACGTCAGGGCCTGCTCATCCGCTGCCGGCGGCTCGAGGATGGCGAACTGGCTGTCGACCAGGCTCGCCGGCATGAAGTGGCCCTTGCGGTTGCCGACGCGTCGCTTGGCCGTGGCGGGGTCGATCTTCAGATAAAGGAAGAGGATCCGCGGGCAGAAGCCGCTCAGCCGGTCGCGGTAGCTGCGCTTCAGTGCCGAGCAGGCGGCGACCACGCCTTCGCCCTTCCCCACCGACGCCGCGATGCGCTCGCCGATCGCGTCGAGCCAGCCCTCACGCAGTTGATCGGTGAGAGGCTCGCCGCTTGCCATGCGCGCGACGTTTTCCGGCGGGTGCAGCCTGTCACCCTCGATAAAGGTAACGCCCAGCGCGGCCGCCAGCGCGACACCGACGGCCGACTTGCCGCAGCCGGCGACGCCCATCACCACGATGGCCGGAGGCACCGAGCCGAGAGCGCCCGTTGGCGCCTGTGCTGCCTTTTCGTCCACTGTCAGCGGCTTGCCGGCGCGCGGCCGTAGAGGAGCAGCATGGCGACGATGACGACGCCGTAGATGATCTGTCGCCCCGCCTCCGGCATCTGCATGACCGACAGGATGGATTGCAGCAGCGTGATCAGGATGACACCGGCGACTGTGCCGAGATACGAGCCGCGCCCGCCCAGGATCGAGGTGCCGCCAAGCACGACAGCGGCGATCGATGGCAGCAGATAGGCATCACCCATCGACTGCGCCGCCTTGGAGGCATAGCCGGCGAGCAGCACCCCGCCGAAAGCGGAGAGCCCGCCGGAGACGGCGAAGGCGATCATCACCACACGCCGTGTGTCGATGCCGGAGAGATAGGCGGCGCGCTCGCGGTTGCCGATGCCATAGACGGTGCGGCCGAAGCTGGTGCGGGTCAGCACGAACACCATTGCAGCGCCGATCAGTGCCCAGATGATGACCGCGTTGGGCACGCCCGGAATGGTGAAGCCGGTCGCCAGGTAGCGCATCGCGCCCGTCGCCGAATCCTGCGGCGAGAAGCCGCCCGTGTAGACGACCATCAGCCCTTGCGCGACGGCATTGGTGGCCAGCGTGATGATCATCGAGGGGATGCGCAGATAGGCGACGCCGATGCCGTTGACGACGCCGATCAGCATGCCGCAGAAAATGCCGAACGGAATGGCCAGTGCCACGCCAAGCGGACCATAGGCGGCCGCAGCGCAGGCCATCATGGCGCCTACCGCCACCGACCACGGCACCGACAGGTCTATCTGGCCGAGCAGGATGACCAGCATCATGCCGGTGGCGATGACGCCGAGGAACGAGGCCACCTTGAGCTGCTGCAGAAGATATTCAGGCGACAGGAAGCTTCTGGAATAGAGGCTGCCCAGGAACAGCAACAGCACGATGCAGGCAAAGGCCGTCAGCACCGCCGGATCGGCGCGGCGGATGAATTTTGGCATGCGGCCGGCAATGCCGCCGTCGCTCTTCCCAACCATCGGCGTCGTTTCGCTCACAGGAACCACTCCAGCCGGTTGCGGACCCGAAACAAGGCGAAGGCGCCGAGGCTGACCGCGACCAGCAGGATAACGCCCTGGAACAGCGGCTGCCAGAGCGGATCGAAATCGAAGACGAAGAGCAGGTCGCCGATGGTGCGGAAGGCCAGTGCGCCGAAGATCGCGCCGATGGCGCTGCCCTTGCCGCCGAACAGCGAGACGCCGCCGAGCACGACGGCGGCAATCGAGAACAGCGTGTAGGCGTTGCCGCTGGCATAGGCCGCGTCACCCGTATAGGTGAAGAATGTCAGGAACAGCCCGCCGATCGCGGCGAGCAGCCCGGCAAGCGCGTAGGCGGCGAACTTGCCACGCCGGATCGGCACGCCGGACATATAGGCCGCCATCTCCGAAGAACCGGCCGCGTACGCCGCGCGGCCGAGCACCGAGCGGCTGAACGGCACCCAGACGACGAGCACCACGGCCAGCAGCACCACCAGGCTCGCCGGCACCACGCCGAACAGCCGCCCGGTCAGCGCGTCGGCGAGGTCCTCGTTGACCGAACCGCCTGGAAAGGGTCGCAGCAACAGCGCGATGCCGAAATAGACAGCACCCGTGGCGATGGTGGCGACAATCGGCTGCAGGCGTCCATAGATGACGATGGCACCGTTGATCGCCCCGCACAGCAATCCGGTGCCAAGCACCGCAATGACCCCGAACGCGGTTTCGATGCCGGTACCGATGACCAGCCACGAAGCCAGGCAATTGGTCAGCGTGAAGATCATGCCAACGGAAAGGTCGATGCCGGCGGTGATCACCACCAGCGTCTGGGCCATCGCCACAAAGGCGAGCAGCACGCCCTTGTTCGAGGCTGTCTGCACGACGTTGGCGGTGAAGCCGGCCGGATGGTTCGAGGTGTAGATGACGAACATGACGATGAAGATGCCGAACGCCAGCAGCGTTCCGCGCTGCTCGGCCAGCCAGTAGCGCCAATCTTTCACGCACTTGCTCCCAGGCCCACCGGGCTCTCCTCGCCATGGATGTTGAGCGCACTTGATATCAGCGCCCGTTCGGTGATCTCCGCGCCGACCAGCTCGCGCTTGACCGCCCCGTCATAGAGCACCAGCACCCGGTCGCAGCAGCCGATCAGTTCGTCATAGTCGGTCGAATAAAACAGGATCGCCGCACCCGCGTCGGCGAGCTTGCGCATCAGCTGGTAGAGCTCCTGCTTGGTGCCGACATCGATGCCGCGCGTCGGATCGTTGAGAAGGATGATGCGCGGCTGCCGCATCAGCCATTTGGCGATGACCACCTTCTGCTGGTTGCCGCCAGACAGTGCGCCGACCGGGATGTCGAGGCCGGCCGTCTTGATCGCCAAAAGGCCTACCATGTCGTCGATCAGCCGCTGTTCGGCGGCGCGGTCGATGATGCCGGCTTTCGACAGCCGGTCGAGGGCTGCGAAGGACAGGTTCTCGCGCACCGTCATCGGCAACATCAAGCCTTCGGTCTTGCGGTCCTCGGGAATGAGCGCCATGCCGATGCGGTCATCGCGCGCGGCGGCGGGGCTGGCGATCGCCGCCGGCTTGCCGTCGATCAGTATCTGGCCGCCGAGGCCGCGCAGCACACCGAAGAAGGCGAGCAGCAATTCGCGCTGACCCTGGCCATCGAGGCCGCCGAGGCCGACCACTTCGCCTGCCCTGACGATCAGCGAGATGTCGTGCAGCCGGTCGGCCCAGGAGAGCTTGCGGGCCTCGAGCCTGGGAGCTGCGGTGGCAGGCACGGCCGCCGGCTTGAGCGGAAAGATATGGCTGTATTCGCGCCCGATCATCAGTTCGACGACTTCGTCGTCGCTCTTTGTGCCTGCCTTGTAGCTGGCGACATTGCGGCCGTTGCGAAACACGGTGCAGTGGTCGGCAAGCTCGGCGATCTCGTTCATGCGGTGCGAGATGTAAAGCAGCGCCAGCCCTTCCGAGCGCAATCGCTTGAGCACGCTGAAGATCTTGGCGACGTCGGTCGCGGTCAGTGCCGAGGTCGCCTCGTCGAGGATCAGAATGCGTGGCTTCCTGGCCAGCGCCTTGGCGATCTCCACCATTTGGCGGCGCGACAGCGGCAGGTCCTTGACCAGCGCCAGCGGGTGGATGTCGGCGGCGCCCGCGCGTGCCAGCGCCTCCTCGGCGATGCGGCGCTGCGCCCTGCGGTCGATCATGCCAAAACGCTTCGGCGGATCGGAAATGACAATGTTGTCGGCAACGCTGAGTTCGGGAACCAGCGACAGTTCCTGGAAGATGCAGACGATGCCGGCTTTGTTCGCCGCGCCTGGCGAGGCGAACGTCACCTCGCGTCCATCCAGCATCATGCGGCCTTCGTCGGGCGCGACGACGCCCGCCATGACCTTGATCAGTGTCGATTTGCCGGCGCCGTTTTCGCCGAGAATGGCGTGAATGCTGCCGGATGAGACCGAAAGCTCGGCCTTTTCCAACGCCCGCACACCACCATAGCGCTTGGATATGCCCTCCATCCGGAAGAGCGGAACCATACCGTCCATCGGCCCTCCCGAGGCACTTTGACGACCAGGGATATCGAGTGGCCGGCGCCGCGGGAGATCCCGCGGCGCCTGTATGCTGCCTATTGATCCGCCTTGGTCTGGCCCATGATTTCCTGCGCTGTGAAATTGATGCCGCAGGTCGGGAAGGAGTTGCCGACGAAGAAATTGTCGGACTGGTCGGGGAAGAAATCCTGACCGGCCTTGAAGTTCGGATCCTCGACAATCGCCAGCGGCAGTTTGACCGCTTGCGGAACGACATTGCCCTCGAGTGCGGCAATCGCCGTCTTGATGGCAACCGCCACCTGGGCCGGACCGGTGCCGGCCGATGAGCATTTCAGCCCGTCCGCGGCATGAGCGGCGCAGAACTTGCGGAAGCCATTCTCGGTCTCGCCACCGAACGGCACGAATGGATGCTTGGCATCGATCATCGCCTGCACGATGCCGGTATCGCCGCCCTGCCCGGTGACGCCGTCGAAGGGGCCGTTGGTGGCGATGGCGTCGGCTGAAGCCTTTTGCGCCACGCCGTCATCCCATTTGCCGACCACTTCGGTGACCTCCCACTTCTTCCCGGAAGCGTCGAGAACCTCATGGATGCCGTTGTGGCGGTCGGTATCGACCGAGGTGCCGGCAACGCCGCGCACTTCGAGCACCTTGCCGCCATTCGGCACATGGCCGACCAGCCATTTGCCCCACAGCTCGCCAAGACCCTTCTGGTCGACGTTGACGTTGATGGCGTCCTTGGTGTCGAGAATGTTGTCGAAGGCAACCAGCACGACGCCGGCTTCCTTGGCGCGCTTGATCACCGGCCCGAAGGCCGTCGGGTTCTGCGCGTTGACCACGATCGCATCATAGCCGGAATCAATGAAGTTGTTGATCGCTGAGATCTGCGCCGGCACGTCTTCGCCGGTCGAGACGACCTTGAATTCCTTCAGCTTTGCTGCAACGTCCTTCTGGGCTGCATAGGCCTTCGCCGTCTGCACCATCTGGATGCGCCACGTGTTGGCGATGTAGCCATTGGCGAGCGCGATCCGATATGGACCGTCTTTCTTGGGGAATTTGAAGAATTGCGTGTCAGCTGCCCATGGCGCGAAGCAGTCCGGCTCGGCGGACGGTCCCTTGACGATTTCGGGGTCGGCGATCGCCGATGAGCTCAACATGACAAATGCAGTGGCGGCAACGATGCCACCAACGAGTGACTTGATCATCGATATTCCTCCCAGTTGCAGTTCTGATTGTTGTTTGGCTTTGCGAAGTCTCGCGCGATGGCCGGCACCTCCTGCCTGGTCACACGCTTTCTTGGTCGCCGGTGACGGCCGACCCGGCCCCTCCCCTCGTCGCAGTCAGCAGGGCGAAATTATCATATTATCCATAATAAACAAGAATTAGTTGTCGCTTATGTATAATAAACAGGCGTCATCTGTTCCACAGGCGCCCGTTAACCAAAGATGGTAGCGCTACCAAATTGGTGTGTAAACCGGCATTCGCACAGTCGCCTCTGTGCGTTTCAACGCGCCGTGCTCTCGCGCCGCTTGAGTTCGAAACCGAGATCGACGATCCGTTGCTCCGGCCTGTTGCCGGCGATCGCCGCCAGCGCCATGGCGACCGCACGCCGGCCGATCTCATAGCGATGGGTGCGGATACTGGTGATCGATGGAAACGCCACCTGCATCATGTCGAGGTCGTTGAAGCCGACGATGCCGATCGTCTTCGGCACCGCGATCGAGGCGCGATGGCACTCGAACAACACGCCGAGCGCGATGTCGTCATTGTTGCAGAAGACACCGTCGAGCGTCGGCACCTTGGCCAGCGCGTCGCGGAGCATTTCGCGGCCGAGCGACACGCTGGACAGCAACGGCGTGGTGGTGACAAGGCGTGGGTCGAACAGGCCGGCAGCCTCCATCGCCGCGCGATAACCGGCAAGGCGCCGCTGCGAACGCGGGTCCATGCGCGCGCCGATGAAGCCGATGCGGCGGTAGCCCGCCTCGATCAGATGTTCGGTCGCTGCCCTGCCGCCGTCGAGATGCGAGAAGCCGACCATCATGTCGACCGGATCGGGACCGGTCTCCATGACCTGCACCACCGGGCAGCCGGCGCTCTCCAGCAGCTTTCGCGAGGTTGGCGTCTGGTCGATGCCGGCGACGATAAGCGCTGCCGGCCGCTGCGAGCCAAATACCTGCAGCAGCCGCTCTTCCTCAAGGCCGGAATAATGGGTGTTGCCAAGCTGGATGCGGAACGGGCTGGCCGACAGGCTGTCATAGATACCGCGCACCACTTCGGCGAAGACATTGTTGGTGAGCGACGGCACCAGCACGCCGAACACCTCGGCGCGCGCCGAGGCCAGCGCCCGCGCATTCGGGTCCGGCACGTAACCGAGTTCGTCGACGGCGGCCTGGATCTGGCGACGCAATTCTTCCGAGACACGCTCCGGCTCGCGCAAGGCGCGCGACACGGTGATGGCGCCGACCCCGGCCTTGCGCGCGACATCGGCAATCGTCGGGCGTCCGCCGCCCCGGCGTGAGCGCGGCTTGGTCACGGGCGCGCTCGCTTGGGAACGCACCCGGTAGGGCGCGGTCGCGATACGATCATCCTTGCTGTCGCCATCTCACCGGCCTTTTGCCGCCCCAACTTGCCTTCTGGCGTCGCGCGGCGTCCGTCGGTTGTCAAGCCAAGGCGCGTGCCGGGCTCACATGCGTGCGAAGATCGCCGCCGTCCTTCAGGCCATCACGGCGGCGCTGCGCCTTGCTCTCCAGAACAACAGTCCGATCACCAGTATGTTCAGCAAATTCCAGGCGATGCCGTTGAGGAACGCAGCCGCATAGGAGCCGGTCAGGTCATAGATCCAGCCCGACATCCAGCCGCCGATCGCCATGCCGAAGATCGTCGCCATCATGACGATACCTATACGCTGGCCAGCCTCCTTGGCCGGCATGTAATCGCGCACGATGATCGCGTAGCAAGGCACGATGCCGCCCTGCGACAGGCCGAAAACCAGCGACACCACATAGAGCGACGCAAGCCCGTCGAACGGGATGTAGAACAGCAGCGACAGGCACTGCAGCACCGAGCCGATCATCAGTGTCCACACAGCGCCGATTCGGTCGGCAAGAAAGCCCGATGCCAGCCGGCTGACGACGCCGCCTGCCATCATGATCGACAGCATGTCGGCGCCATGCGCCACGCCGTAGCCGAGATCCATGCAATAAGCGACGATATGCACCTGCGGCATCGACATCGCCACGCAGCAGCCGAGCCCGGCGACGACCAGCAGCACCTGCAACGCCGCCGGCGACAGCGAGATCGGCTGCACCTCCCGGCTTCCGGGCGAACCGGCGGCGGCCGCCTCCGGAGCACCGCGCCGCAGCATCAGCACCAGCGGCACCATGGTGACCAGGCAGAAGATGCCGATCGCCGCATAGGTGAAACGCCAGCCTTCCGCCTTCATCACCGTCGGCATGATGGTCGGCCAGATCGCTCCGGCAAGGTAGTTGCCGGCGGCCGCCGCGGTCACCGCGACGCCACGCCGGCGGTTGAACCAGTGCGAGATATCGGCGATCAGCGGCCCGAAGATCACCGACGTGCCGACACCGATCAGGACCCCTTGGGCAAGGGTGAATTGCAGGATCGAGGTCGACAGCGCCGCGAGCAGGAGGCCGGCGGAGAGCGCAATCGTGGAGAGCAGCGCCGGGATCCAGTAGCCCATCCGGTCGATGGCGCGGCCGACCAGCACGTTGCCGGCGGCAAAGCCGACCATGGTGGCGGTGTAGGGCATGGACGCCGCGGCGCGGTCGACGCCGAACTCAGCCTGCACGGCGGGCAGCACGACGACAACAGCCCACATGCCAACGGCGCCGATCGTCGCCAGCAGCATCGAAATGGCAAGCCGCATCCAGGCATAGGAACTGTCGATGCCGGGGTTCGGCCGGCTCAAGTCGGTTCGGGTCAAGGCGTTTCCTAGCCGGCTGTCTCGAAAGCGGCTGCCGTTTGCGCCACTATCGGCGCATTCTCCGGCCGCAGCAGCGCCACAGCGGGCAAATCCGTGGCTCCAGAGCCACCCTTCGGGCTTGAAAAAGACGATTGGAAGCGAGGCCCTACCGGGCGCGGATGACGCCGTCGGTGTTGGCGAGCAGTTTGCGCACCGCGTTGCGCGCCGCGTCCGGTCGCTGCAGGCGGATGTTCTTCTCGATCGCCTCATGAAGCTTCTGAGCGTGGTTGAGATCGTCGATTTCCCGCGTCGTATAGGCAAAGAGATGATCGAAGGCGGATTCGATCAGCACGCCGAGCGGCACCAGAAGGTCGTTGCCCGAAGCGCGCAGGATGGCGAGGTGAAAGCGCGTGTCGGCGCGGGTGCGCTCCTGCAGGCTGGTCGCCGCGCCCATCTCCCGGCAGGCCTGGCTGATCTCGGCCATCTGTTCGTCGGTGCGCCGCATGGCGGCAAAGGCCGTCGCTTCCGGCTCGATGATGTGGCGGAACTCCTGCACGGTCTTGAGAAACACCTCGCGGTCCGGCGACGTCGCGTACCAGGCCAGCACATCACGATCGAGCAGGTTCCAGCGTTCCTTCGGCTCGACCCAGCTGCCGATCTTGGGGCGTGACGCCAAAAGGCTCTTGGCCATCAGCATCTTGATCGCTTCGCGCACCGCGGAGCGGCTGACGCTGAAAGTCTCCGACCATTTCGCTTCATTGGGCAGGATGGTTCCCGGCGGATAATCGCCGCGCACGATCCTGAGGCCAATCTCGCTGGCCAGCGAAGCGTGGACGCTTGAGCCTGGAATACGCGCAGCGTCGGGACGGCGAACGCCGGCCGGACGCTCGGCGGATGCCGCTTTCGCAGGCGATTTTTCCTTGTTCGGCTTCGCGTCCCGCATAGGCTCCAGAAAGTCTGGTTTCAGCAAGCTGTCAAGCGCGGCAAGCGGCTTGGGCCGCAAAGCCGGCCGCTGTGCACAGATCAGCCCAGATCCGCCGCTTGATTGGCACGTCGCAGGCCGGCATCACCTGAATATCGATATGCCTAGGCCTGCTTGACGTATTTGCGCCAGCTGTGCTCCGGGCGGAAGCCGAGCACGTCGCGCGCCTTGCGGTTGGAGAGCAGCGTCTCGTATTCGCCGAGCTCAGCCTTGACCGGCACGCCCGGATAGAAGCGCTTCAAGAGTTCGGCGGTCGGCAGATCGGACGATGTGTCGTCATTGGCGGCGTTGAACACCTGATAGCCGAGCCCATCCTTCTCGATGGCGCGCAGCGTGATCTGGCCGAGGTCGCGCGCGTCGACATAGCTCCAGGCAATGCGCTTGCGGAAACCCGGATCGGCGAACCATTTCGGAAACAGCGAATATTCATGCGGTTCGATGACGTTGCCGATGCGCAGGGCATAGATGTCGGTGCCGTTGCGCTGCGCAAAGGCCCGCGCGGTCTTCTCGTTGACGATCTTGGACAGCGCGTAGCTGTCCATTGGATCGACATCGTACTCCTCGTCGAGCGGGAAATATTTGGGATCACGCGGCTCGTTGGCGAAGACGAGGCCATAGGTGGTCTCGCTGGAGGCGATGATAACCTTGCGGATGCCGAGCTTCACCGCCGCTTCGATAACATTGTAGGTGCCGAGCGCATTGATGCGGAACACCTCATTGTCGGTGGTGATCATGATGCGCGGAATGGCGGCGAAATGCACCACGGCATCGACCGGCTGCGGGCGCAGCGACGGGTCGAATTCATGCAGGCCCATATAGCTCGACAGCGCGTTGAACACCTGCCCGCTGTCGGTGATGTCGGTGATCAGCGTACGCACTTTGGGATTGTCGAGCGGCCTGGTGTCGATGTTGAGCACCTGGCAGCCTTGCTCCACCAGATATTGCACGACATGGCGTCCGGCCTTGCCGCTGCCGCCGGTGAACATGATCCGCTTCGTCATTTTGCTCTCCACATCCTCTGGGATTTATGTGTATTGTCAGACAATATCGCCATCCGCAACCACCCTCGCCTGCAAAACGGCAGCGCTGACCATCAATCATTGCAACAGGACTTGAAGACATGAACACGACTGCCGCGAGCGAAAAGATCGGCTTCATCGGCCTTGGCTTGATGGGGCACGGGATCGCCAAGAACATCGTCGACAAGGGCTACAGCCTGACCTTCCTTGGCCGCAACAACCGCAAGCCGGCGGAGGACCTGCTTGGTCGCGGCGCCACTGAAGCATCGACCTCGCGTGATGTGGCGGCGGCATCGACAATCGTCTTCATCTGCGTCACCGGCTCGCGCGAGGTCGAAGCCATCATTCGCGGCCCCGGCGGCCTCAAGGAGGGCTTGAAAAAGGGCTCGGTCGTCGTCGACTGCTCGACCTCCGATCCGGTCTCGACGGTGGCGCTGGCAGCGGAACTCAAGGCGCTCGGCATCGATTTTGTCGACGCACCCCTCAGCCGCACACCGAAGGAAGCCTGGGAAGGCACGCTCGACGCCATGGTCGGCGCGCCGGACGCCCTCTTTGCCAGGGTGAAACCGGTGATCGAAACCTGGGCCGGCCGCATCGTCCATATCGGCGACACGGGCGACGGCCACCGCATGAAGCTGCTCAACAATTTCATCTCGCTCGGCTACGCCGCGATCTATTCCGAGGCACTGGCACTGGCCGAGAAGGTCGGCATCTCGCCGCCGCGCTTCGACAGCGTCATCCGCAATGGCCGCATGGATTGCGGCTTCTACCAGACTTTCATGCGCTGGACGCTGGAGGGCGACCGCGACGCCCACAAATTCACCATCGCCAACGCTTTCAAGGACCTGACCTATCTGGAATCGATGGCCGGTGCCGCCGGCATCGCCAACCCGCTCGGCAACGCCACCAAGAACTCCTTCGCCGGTGCCCATGCCACCGGCCCGGCCGAGCAGTTCGTGCCGATGCTGGCAACGCATATCGCTGAGGTGAACGGCGTCGACCTGATGCCGATGAAGGACGGCAAGAAACAGACGATTTGAGAGATTGCCGACCGCAGCCGCGGATCACCGCCTCCAGCGCCCGATCCCATCATCGGTGTTTGCAAGCAGCTTGTGCACGGCGTTGCGCGCGGCTGCCGGCCGTTGCAGGCGGATGTTCTTCTCGATCGCTTCATGCAGCTTCTGCGCCTGACGCTGATCGCTAACCTGCTGCGTCGTAAACGCGAAGAGATGGTCGAGTGCCGACTCGATCAGGACGCCGAGCGGCACCAGCAGGTCGTTGCCGGAGGCGCGCAGGATGGCCAGATGAAAACGCGTATCGGCGCGGATACGCTCCTGCAGGCTCAACGCCTCGCCCATTTCGCGGCAGGCCTGGCTGATCTCGGCCATCTGCTCCTCGTTCCGTCGCATGGCGGCAAAGGCCGACGCCTCCGGTTCGATGATGTGGCGGAATTCCTGCACAGTCCTGAGAAAGGCCTCGCGATCGGGCGCCGTCGCGTACCAGGCCAGCACGTCACGGTCGAGCAGGTTCCAGCGCTCCTTCGGCTCGACCCAGCTGCCGATCTTGGGGCGCGATGCCAACAGGCTTTTCGCCATCAGCATCTTGATGGCTTCGCGCACCGCTGAACGGCTGACATTGAAGATCTCGGCCCATTTGGCTTCGTTGGGCAGGATAGTGCCGGGCGGATAGTCGCCACGCACGATCCGTAGGCCAATCTCGCCGGCCAGCGAGACATGGACGCTGGTTCCCGCAAAGTGCGCGGCACCAGCCTTGCGCATGACAGCCGGGGCGCGGCTGGCTTGTGCCTTGGCCCGGTCGGCTCGCTTCTTTGACTGCTCGTCCGGCATCCACGTTCCAATGCGTCGGCCGTCTGTCGTCCGGGCTGGTCCGAACCTGTACGGCGCGCCGATCTCGTTGCCGAAAAATCCAGATTATGGCCGCGCCAAAGCGGGAGCCTGTTGCCCCAACCCATTGCGTCCGTTCAGGAATTGACGGGGCGCCCGGTCACCGGGCGCCCCGAAATCGAAAACCTACTTCTGGATGCAGGTGTCGACCGTGTCCTTGGTGCATTCGTCGAGGCCGGTGAACACCGGATCGGCGACGGCCTTGCCTTCGACCAGGTCGATCATCACCGACGGTGCCTTGTAGCCCATTTCGAACGGCCGCTGACCGACCAGCGCGGTCACGAGGCCGTCACGAGCGATCGCCACTTCGTCGCCGATCGTATCGGCGGCGCCGATGACGAAGTCGTTGCTGGCGATCCGGTCCTTGAGCGGTCCGAACAGATCGCGATAGGGCTGCGGCGCGCCGAACAGCGGCCAGCCGCCCATGATGCCGAAGGCGTCAAGCTTGGGGTTGGCGGCGAGGATGTCGGTCATCGCCTGCACGCCCTTGGCGCCGTCGTCATTGGTGAACACCGGGCAGCCCGCAACTTCGGTCCAGCCACCTTCGCCGGCAAGTGCCGCCAGGCCTTCCTTGCCCGACAGTGCGTCACGCATGCCCTGGGCACGGCGCAGGATGTTGTCAGCCGCAGGATTGCCCTCGATCGTGCAGATCGTGCCGCCATTCGGCTTGCCCTTCTTGATATACTCGCCGATCTTGTGACCCATCAAATAGTTGTCGGTGCCGAGATAGGTCTTGCGAAGTGCGGCATCTTCCTTGCTGAGGTCGGCATCGAGCGTCATGATCGGGATCGTCGGATTGGCGGTCTTGATCGTCTGCGCGATCAGCGGCGCGTTTGACGGCGAAATCGCCATCGCCACCGTGTCGGCCTTGCTCAGCATGTCCTGAACGATCTGCGCCTCGCCGGCTTCGTCGGAAGTCGACGCCGGACCGGTGTAGAAGCATTCATATTCCGAGCTGGCGTTTTCCTTGTTCCATTTCTCGCAGCCCTGATGGATGGCTTCGAAGAACGGATTGTCGAGACCTTTCACGACAATGACGAGCTGTTTCTTGGCCAAAGCCGGCCCGGCACCCAACGCCATGGCGGCGACGGCGGCGAGCAAAAGTATTTTCCTCATGTCAGTCCTCCCTTGAAACAAACGGACACGGCGTGCCCGCCATACAGATCGACCGGATGCGTGATGACCGAGGGTCGTTTCGCGAGCGCTCGTGTCGCCAGGACAGATCGATAAGCATTTCCAGATTCGGCTTCAGATCGGCTCAAACACACAAGGTGCGCCGGATCCTGGACCGCTAAACCCTCCGCCGATTCCGTCCGGCGAACCGCCAGCAGGATCGGAATAATCTCCTCCAACGCTTAGCTAATATCGGCTTGCCGCCAACGTCAATGCTATTTGTCCTACAAAACGGATTTTTAAAATAGTCCTGGCCCAATTCGTCCGACAATTGATTGACGCGCGCCGGCTTTTGCGTAAAAGAACGCTAACGCTGTCTCGGGAGGAGCCGGGGAGGGCGAGGCCAAAGCAGCGTCGGCATCCACGCCGGGAACAGCAGCAGGTCGCAAAGCACGGGGAGGCAAAGGCTGGTGGCGGTTCTCGAACTCACCAACATCTCAAGGCATTTCGGCGCCATCCAGGCGGTCAACGACGTTTCGCTGTCGATCGAGCCCGGACAGGTGGTCGGCCTGATGGGCGACAACGGCGCCGGCAAGTCGACGCTGGTCAAGATGATCGCCGGTAATTTCCGCCCGAGCCATGGCACCATGCACATGGACGGCAAGGAATTGATCCTGCACAAGCCGGCGGAAGCCCGCCAGCACGGCATCGAGATCGTCCATCAGGACCTTGCGCTCTGCAACAATCTGACCGCCGCCGCCAATGTCTATCTCGGCCGCGAGCTGCGGCGCGGCATGGGGCCGTTCCGCATCCTCGACTATGCGGCGATGTACAAGCGCGCCGGCCAGCTCTTCGCCGAATTGAAGTCCGAGACCCGTCCGCGCGACCTCGTCAAGCAGATGTCGGGCGGCCAGCGCCAGGCGGTGGCGATTGCCCGCACCATGCTGTCGCAGGCCAAGATCGTGCTGATGGACGAACCGACGGCCGCGATCTCGGTGCGACAGGTCGCCGAGGTGCTGAACCTGATCCGCCATTTGCGCGATCAGGGCATCGCAGTTGTGCTGATCAGCCACCGCATGCCTGACGTCTTCACCGTCGCCGACCGCGTCATCGTCATGCGACGCGGCCGCAAGGTTGCCGACAAGACGATTGCGTCGAGTTCGCCCGAAGAAGTCACCGGGCTGATCACCGGCGCCATCGAACAGGTTTGATTTAAGCGAATTCCACCACGCACAGCAAATGAAGGTCGACGATGGCACTGACAATTGACCAGCCGATCGAGCACAAGCGGCAATCCTTGGCCGCGCGGATGTTTGCCAGCCAGACTTTCTGGGTGGTGATCTCCGTCATCCTTGCCTGCGTGTTCCTGTCGTTTGCCACCGACGCGTTTGCCACGTCGAAGAACCTCTACAACATCACCCGCAACATCACCTTCGTCGCCATCATCGCGCTCGGCATGACCTTCGTCATCATCACCGGCGGCATCGACCTGTCTGTCGGCTCGGTGCTGTGTCTGTCCTCGATGGTGCTGGCCGTCACCATGCATGCCGGCTATTCGATCGAGGTCGGCATCCTGGCCTCCATTGCCACCGCGCTGGCTATCGGCGCCTTCAACGGCATATTGATCGCCTATCTCGGCTTTCCACCGTTCGTGGTGACGCTCGGCATGCTGTCGATCGCCCGCAGCCTGGCCATGGTCGCCTCCAACAACACCGTGGTCTTCCAGTTCGGACCCGACCACGCCAAGCTGCTGGCATTGGGCGGCGGCGCCTGGGTGTTCGGCATCGCCAATCCGGTGCTCTACATGATCCTTCTGGCGCTGATCACCGGCTTCATCCTGCGCTGGACCAAGTTCGGCCGACACATCTTCGCCATCGGCGGCAATGAGCATGCGGCGACGCTGACCGGCGTTCCGGTGCGCCAGATCAAGGTTGCGGTCTACATGATCTCGGCGCTGTCCGCGGGCATTGCGGGCATCATCCAGACCGGCTGGCTTGGCGCCGTCACCACCAACCTCGGCACCGGCATGGAGCTGCAGGTGATCGCCGCCACCGTCATTGGCGGCGCCAATCTGGCCGGCGGCGTCGGCACTGCCTTCGGCGCCATCGTCGGCGCGGCGCTCATCGAGGTGATCCGCAACAGCCTCGGCCTGCTCGGCATCAATGCCTTTTGGCAAGGCGTGTTCATCGGCGGCGCCATCCTGCTGGCGGTGCTGTTCGACCGCATCCGCAATTTCCGCCGCAGCGATTAGACCGGTACAGTCTGTGACAACCCCCCTGTTCAGCCTCGATGGGCGGCTTGCGCTGATCACCGGTTCTGGCCAAGGCATAGGGTTCGCCATGGCTCGCGGTCTGGCTGAACACGGCGCCAGTGTGGTGCTCAACGGCCGCGATGCAGCCAGGATCGACAGCGCCGTCGAAAAGCTGCGCGCTGCCGGCTTCAAGGCGCATGCTTCGACTTTCGACGTTACCGATTTTCAAGCAGTCAACGCCGATGTCGCCCGCATCGAGGCCGAGATCGGGTCCATCGATATCCTCGTCAACAATGCCGGCGTGCAATTCCGCGCGCCGCTCGAGGATTTTCCCGAGGAGCAATGGGAGCGGCTGTTCAAGACCAATGTGTCGGGAGCGTTCCATGCCGCCAAGGCGGTCGCCCGCCACATGATCCCGCGCGGCAAGGGCAAGATCATCAACATCGGCTCGGTGCAGAGCGAACTGGCCCGGCCGAACATCGCGCCCTACACCGCAACCAAGGGCGCGATCCGCAACCTGACAAGGGGTATGTGCGCCGACTGGGCAAAGTACGGCCTGCAGATCAACGCGATCGCACCCGGCTATTTCCGCACCGAGATGAACCAGGCGCTGGTCGACAATCCGGAATTTTCCGCCTGGCTGGAAAAGCGCACCCCGGCCGGGCGCTGGGGCAATGTCGACGAATTGATCGGCGCGGCCGTCTTCCTCGCTTCCGACGCCTCGTCCTTCATCAACGGCCATACACTGTACGTCGATGGCGGCATGACGGCTTCGGTTTGAGGAGCTCCTTCCCTTCTCTCTTGTGGGAGAAGGGGAAACCTATCGCTCAGTCTGAAATTCCACCGGCATAGGCCGTCATCCACCCTCGTCGCAGCCCCGCGTCTTGACG
This sequence comes from Mesorhizobium loti, assembly GCA_014189435.1. Classification (NCBI taxonomy): domain Bacteria; kingdom Pseudomonadati; phylum Pseudomonadota; class Alphaproteobacteria; order Hyphomicrobiales; family Phyllobacteriaceae; genus Mesorhizobium; species Mesorhizobium loti. The sequence continues at coordinate 1,537,224 of CP050293.1, read as the reverse complement.
CGGCCCCGAACTCAGCCGCACAATCCCCATTGCAGGCGAAGGGAGGCCAGTCGTCTGCGGGAGGAAGTACCCATGACGGAAGCGATCAGGCTCTACTGGGGCCGGTTCGGACATGTTTCTGTCCTGAATGTCGCAAGCGACTTCGTCACCCATGCCCATGTCGAGGCGCATCTGATCATCTGGCTGGAAGGCACGGCCGGCGAGATGACAATCGGCCGCGAGACGGTACCGCTTGGACCGCGCACCGCCGCCGGCATCAACTCCTTCCAGCCGCACAGCCATATTCTGTCGCGAGACGGCACTCCCGGCCTGTTCCTCGCCTTCTACATCGATCCGGACTGGGCGCGGCGCCGCCGCGACCTGCCTTCGTCCGCGCCGCTGTTTACGCAGGCGGCGATCACGCTGGAGCCCTGGCTGCACCAGGCCGCCGCCAACCTGCTTGACCATCTCAGCGACAACGAGAGCATCGACGATATCGCCAATTACGAGATCGAGCGCTTCATCGACTCAGTGCTCGATGCCGCCGATGCCTCGGCGCCGCAGGAGGCGCGTGTCCGCATCAACACCATGCAGGATTTCCGCGTCCGCAAGGCGATCCAGCTGATGAAGGCCAATGTCTGTGAGCGCATCTGCTTCGACGATGTGGCGCGCAGCGTCGGCCTGTCGCGGCCGCATTTCTTCGCCCTGTTCAAGGAACAGACCAATCTGACGCCCAACGTCTACTGGAACACGCTGCGTATGGAGGAAGCGGTGCGGCAGCTGCAATGGTCGCAGGAGCCGCTGATCTCGGTCGCCTGCAACCTCGGCTTCACCACGCAGGGCAATTTCTCGCGCTTCTTCCGCGACCATGTCGGCGTGCCGCCGACGCTCTACCGCGAGGCCGCGCGGGCGATCGCCTGAGCCGGCCGCCCGTCAGCCTTTTTCAGACTCCCACCGTTTTTCAGACTCCTTGATACGCGCTCAAGACGCATTGATAAGCGCCGCTGAAGCGGCCGCCCTACCCTTGCTCCGGATCGTTTTTGCAAGGGAACATTTGAATGGCCAAAGTCACCATCTCCAGCGTCATCGACGCGCCGGTCGAAAAGGTCTGGGCGCGCATACGCGACTTCAACGGTCTGCCGGGCTGGCATCCGCGCATGGTCGAAAGCCATATCGAGGATGGCAAGGACGCCGGCGCGATCGGCAGCGTGCGCAACTTCCAGCTCGCCAGCGGCGCCCGTATCCGCGAAAAACTGCTCGACTTCTCCGATCAGAATTTCCTCGTCAGCTATTCCATCCTGGAGACGCCGCAGCCGCTCACCAATCACAAGGCGACGCTGCAGTTGCGGCGCGTGACCGATGGTGACCGCACCTATGCCGAATGGACCGCCAGCTTCGATGCCGCGCCCGAGGAAGCTGACAAGATTGCCGAGGGCATGGGCGCCAATGTCTTCCAGGGCGGCTTCAACGCCCTGAAAAGCCATTTCGCCGGTCAGAGCTGACAGGAGCCAGGCCATGGCGCTAGCACTTCAGACTTTTGCAACGGTGAAGGATGCCAACGCGGCGCTGAAAGCCCAGGGCAGCCGCTATCTCGGTGGCGGGACACTCGTGGTTCGCGCGGCCAATGAGGGCGATGTTTCGGTCTCCGGCCTTGTCAGGTCGACCGAGCCGTCTCTGTCCACCATCGTTGTTGCCGGCGGCAAGGTCCGCATCGGCGCCTCGGTGACCATGGCGGCGATCGCCAGCCATCCGGAGCTCGGCGCCCTTGCCAAGGCCGCCCGCGCCGTCGGTGGCCCTGCAATCCGCAACATGGCAACCGTTGGCGGCAATCTGTTTGCCCCGGCGCCCTATGGCGATTTCGCTGTTGCCTTGCTGGCGCTCGACGCCATTGTCGGCACCGATGACGGCGAAACGCCGATCGAGATTTTTCTGGCCAAACGGGACGGCAGCCGCGCCATCGTCACTTCCGTGAGCTTCACGCTTCCGAAGGCCGACAGTTTCCGCTTCCTGAAAGTGTCGAGGGTCAAGCCCAAGGGCGTCTCGGTGCTCAGCATCGCCAGCGTTCTGGAACGGTCGCCGGACGGCATCGTGTCTTCGGCACGAATTGCACTGGGCTGCATGGCCGATCGGCCAATGCGTGCCAGAGCGGCCGAAAAGGCGCTGACCGGCCGTAGCTTGACCAAGGACGGCATCGCGCCGGCTTTGGCCGCAGCCAGTGATGGTACATCGCCGATCACCGATCCGATTGCCAGCGCCTGGTATCGCAACGAAGTCCTGCCGGTCCATCTCGGCCGGCTGCTGCTCGCATAATATTTCGTTCGGGGGCGCGCGTCTGTCCGATGGTTCGGGCAGGCGCGCTGGGAGGAAAACATGGCAAAAGTTCCGGTTCAATTCACACTCAACGGTTCTGAAAAGGCCGAATTCGTCGACAGCGGCACGACGCTGCTGCACGCCTTGCGCGACAAGATCGGCGACACCTCACCGAAAGGCGGTTGCCATCAAGGCACTTGCGGCGCCTGTTCGGTCATCATCGACGGCGAACTCCGGCTCTCCTGCCTGACACTGGCCGAGACCTGCAACGGGGCGACCATCAGCACGACATCAGGCCTTTCGGAAAGCGGCGTCTTGCATCCCTTGCAGCGCGCCTTCCTCGACACTTTCGCCACGCAATGCGGCTTCTGCACGCCGGGCATGATCATGGCGGCCAAGGTGCTGCTCGACCACACGCCCAATCCCAGCCGCGACGAGGTGATCGAGGCGCTGTCGGGCAACATCTGCCGCTGTACCGGCTACGAGCCGATCATCCAGGCGGTGCTGACCGCCGCGCGGTCCAACTCGCAGAATGCGGCTTGAGGGAACAAAAAATGGAACTGCGCAAGAGCTACTTCGCCGATGTCCGCAAGGACGACCTGCACGAGATCGGCCAGCCAAGGCCGCGCTCGGATTCTCCCGGCCATGTCACCGGCAAGACCGCCTTTTTCGCCGACCGCAATTTCCCCGGCATGCTGCATCTGAAGATGGTGCGCAGCCCACACCACCATGCCCGCATCCGCTCGATAGACACGTCGGAAGCCGAAAAGCATCCGGGCGTGGTGAAAATTCTGACCGCCAAGGACGTGCCGCACAATGTCTACACCATCCTGATCCTGATCCAGATCGGGCCGGAGGACGAAACCGTGCTGGCCGACGGCAAGGTGCGCTGGAAGGGCGAGGCGGTGGTGGCAGTGCTGGCCGAGACCGAGCGCGCGGCCCAGGAGGCCGCCGCCAAGGTCAAGGTCGACTATGAGGTGCTGCCGGCCGTCTTCGACATGGAAGAGGCGCTGAAGCCCGGCGCGCCGCTGGTCAACGAATATCACGGCCAGAACTACTACCTCTATGACAGCGGCGAGTGCCGCAAGGTGCGCTTCGGTGATGTCGAGGCGGGCTTTGCCGGCGCCGACCACGTGTTGGAGCAGAGCTACCAGTCCTCGCCGATCGAACACGCGCCGACCGAGACCACCGGCTGCGTGGTGATGCCCGAGGGCAATGACCGCTTCACCTGCTACACCAACACGCAGGCGATGTTCTTCACCCTCGACAACACCTCGATCATCCTGCAGATGCCCGGCAGCAAATTGCATTTCGTCGGCGGCACCGTCGGCGGCGGCTTTGGCGGCAAGGTCGACGTCATCGTCGAACCGATCGCTATCCTCGGCGCAAAATTAACCGGGCGTCCGGTCTGTTTTATCTATAGCCGCGAGGAGGAGATGCAGATCTCCTCGCCACGCGCGGCCGAAAAGGTCGTCATCAAGGACGGCGTCATGAAGGACGGCCGCATCGTCGCGCGCAAGGTCACCGGCTACACCGATGCCGGCGCCTATTCGCGCCACTCGCCCTATGGCGCGCAGAAGGGTGCGGGGCACTATCCCGGCCCTTACACGATCCCCAATGTCTGGATCGACACCTACTGCGTCTACACCAACCGCACGCCCTCCTCCGCCATGCGCGGCTTCGGCGTCACCATCGGCGATTTCGCGCTGGAGGTGCAGATGGACAAGCTGGCGCGGCTGATCGGCATGGATCCGCTCGAATTCCGCTTCATCAACGCCTATCGCGACGGCGACATGAAGGCGCATCGCCAGCCGACCGAGGGTGCTGCGCTGATTGAATGCATGCAGGAAGCCTCGCGCGCCGCCAACTGGCCGGTGGCGGAAAAGTACCTAGCGATGTCCTCCTACGTGAAGGGAGCTTGAGATGGCGATCAGGCGTGGACGCGGCGTTGCCGCGATCAACTATCCCACAGGCATGAACCTCGGCGGCGATCCGACCCAGGCGCTGGTGCATTCGACGCCGACCGGCAATTTCATGGTGACGCTGTCATCGGTCGATCTCGGCCAGGGCATGAAGCAGATCATGGCGCAGATCTGCGCCGAGACGATCGGCGTGCCGACCGACCGTGTCGTCGTCGACACCGCCGACACCGACACCGGCCCGCACTGCATGGGCACATTTGCTTCGCGCGGCACGCACCGCGCTGGCAATGCCGTCATCCAGGCCGCCAGGGAAGCGCGCCAGGTGATGCTGGAAGTGGCTGCGGAAGAGCTGGAGGTGAATGCCTCCGACCTCGAGACCGACGGCCAGGGCAACATCCTGGTCAAGGGCGCACCGCAAAAATCGATCTCGATCTTCGATGTCGCGCTGTCGGCGCATTTCAAGCGCGGCCGCTCGATCTCGGGTCGCGGCATGTTCCTGATCCCACGCTCCTATCCCGAGAAAGAAACCGGCGCGATGAAGCCGTCGACCTGCTATGCGCACGCCTGCACCGTGGCCGAGGTCGAGGTCGACGACGAAACCGGCGAAGTGACAGTGCTGACCGTCAAGAACGTCTTCGAGATCGGCCGCGCGCTGAACCCGAAAATGGTCGAGCAGCAACTGGTCGGCGGCTCGTGGATGGGCATCAGTCATGCGCTCTACGAAACCACCGAGCCCTACTACCCCAACCGCGACCACGGCGGCACCGACTTCAACCAGTATCTGATGCCCGGCCCCGGAGATCTTGCCGAGACTGAGATCATCGTGCTGGAGCGCCCGTCGGCAGATGGGCCATACGGCGCCAAGGGACCCGGCGAGATGTGCGCCAACCCGCAAATCCCCGCCGTTGCCAATGCCGTCTTCGACGCCGTCGGCGTGCGCATCGACACGCTGCCGATCACGCCGGAGCGCATCCTGCGCGCGCTGAAAGCGCAAGCGGCGAACTGAGGGCTGCAATGAACGGGACAAGCGCCGAGACTGTCGCGATCTCGCCGGAGGCGGTGGCGCAGCATCTGGCCGCCTCGCGCTATCTGGCCGATGAGAGCCTTTCGACTGCCATCTTCCTGGCGATCCGGCTGGGCAAGCCGCTGCTGCTTGAAGGCGCGCCAGGTGTCGGAAAGACGGAAGCGGCCAAAGCGATCGCGCAACTGCTCGGCCGCGATCTGGTGCGGCTGCAATGCTATGAAGGCATCGACGCAGCGCATGCGCTCTACGAATGGAACTACCAGCGCCAGCTGCTCGCTATCCGCCATGCCGGCGAGCACGAGATCGACATCTATGACGATCGTTTCCTGATCGCCCGGCCGCTGCTGCAGGTGCTGAAAGCGCCGGAGCAGCGCGTGCTGCTGGTCGACGAGATCGATCGTTCGGACCATGAGTTCGAAGCGCTGCTTCTGGAATTCCTCTCCGATTTCCAGATCAGCATTCCCGAGCGCGGCACCATCCGCGCCGCCGCACAGCCGATCGTCATCCTGACCTCGAACCGCACCCGCGAGCTCGCTGAGGCGCTGCGCCGGCGCTGCGTCTATCACTGGATCGGCTATCCCGATGCCGTGCGCGAGGCCGCCATCATCATGCTGCGCGCCGGCGATGTGGCGGAGGCAACGGCGCGCGCGGTGGCGGCAGCCGTGCAGGCCATCCGCGCCCGCCCGCTGGCCAAGCCACCCGGCATTGCCGAAGCGGTCGAATGGGCCAATGCCGCCACCATCCTGGAAAAAGGCGGCAGTCCGTGGCCGGAAGCCTTCCGCCGCGCCATCGGCGTGCTGATCAAGGACGAAGAGGATCTCTCCTACATCGCGCCGGAGCTTGGACGGATCGTCGAGGAGGCGTTGGCGTGACGCGCGATCGACCCGGCTCTTTCCACAATGCTGGCGCTCTACGGCGCCCCCCTCTGTCCTGCCGGACATCTCCCCCACATGGGGGAGATTGGCAGTTTCGTCGGCGTCGCCCTTCCTGCAGCATTGGAGATTGGCGAAAGCACTCGTGACGTCCGATCTCCCCCCTCGTGGGGGGAGATGTCCGGCAGGACAGAGGGGGGCGCGAAGGATCGCGACGCGGAAGACCTGCCTGCCATGTGTGACAAAGAAAGCTTGCCCCGCGCCGCCACACCCTTGCTCAGCTTCGGCCGGCTGCTGCGCCGCTACGGCTTCGCCATCGCCCCCGAGCAAGTCACCGGCTTCATGCAGGCGGTGACCCTGCTCGGCCCGCGCTCGATGGCGGACATTCGCGAGGCCGCCCTTGCCACCCTTGCACCCCCGCCCGACCGTCGCGACGAATTCGAGGCGCATTTCCAGAGCCATTTCTACGGCAACACATCCGCGATGGCCGAAGGTGATGCCGACGAGGAAACCCGCATCAAGGATGATGGCGGCGCCGACGACCAACGACTCGAAGCCGAACAGAGGCAAGAAGGCGGCGAGCTGTCGTCGGCCCTGGAGCAATTGAGCGCGCGTGATTTCCAGCGCGACGACGACAGGCTGACCGCGTTCAGCCGCAAGCTCGCTTCCGCCCTGCCTGCCCGCCGCTCCTTCCGCACCGTGCGCACGCATTCGCGCGGCAAGCTCGACCTGCGGCGGTCGCTGCGCGAAATCGTCAGCGCCGATGGCGATGTCCCCTCACCACTGCTGCGCCGGCGCCAGACCGTGCCGCGCAAGCTGCTGATCCTGATCGACGTGTCCGGCTCGATGAAACTGCACACCGCGGACTACCTGAAGCTCGCGCATGCCGCCGTGCAAGGTGCCGACCGTGCCGAGATATTCACCTTCGGCACGCGGCTGACCCGCATCACTGCGGCGCTGCGCATCCGCGACCGAGACCAGGCGCTGGCGCGCGCGGCGGCCCAGGTCGATGACTGGGACGGCGGCACCCGCATGGGGCCGACGCTGCTTGCCTTCCTGTCGGTGCCGCGCTTTTCTGCCTTCGCCCGCGGAGCCGCGATCGTCATCCTGTCCGACGCGCTGGAGCGCGGCGATCATGGCGAGCTGGAGACGGCGATGCGTCGGCTGAGCGCCCGCGCCTTCCGGCTGTCGCTGGCGACGCCCTTGGCTGGCGATCCGCGCTTCCGGCCGGCAACGGCGGCACTTCGTGCCATCCTGCCTGACCTCGACGATCTCGTCGACGGCTCCTCGCTCAAGGGTCTCACCGATTTCATCCTGTCGCTCGCCCGCCCTGCCCCGGCGGCGGCGGCAATCTGGAAGAGGGTTTCGTGATGCAGAAAACAATCGACGCGCATTTCCACATCTGGCGCCAGAAAGACCAACCCTGGCTGGTCGGACCGATGGTGCCGCGCATCTTCGGCCCCTACGAGCCGATACGGCGCGATTACCCGATCGAGGAATTTTCGGCCGACCAGCAGGGCGCCGGCGTCGAGAAGGCCGTTTATGTCCAGACCAACTGGGCCAAGGAGGATTTCGAGAAGGAAGTCGCCTTCCTGCAGAAGACCGCTGACGAGACCGGCTGGCCACATGCCATCGTCGGCTACACCGACATGACCGTTGACGACATCAGGCCCCAGATCGACCGATTGAAAAAATATCCGCTGCTGCGCGGCGTGCGCATGCAACTGCACTGGCACGAAACGCCAGCCTTCCGTTTCGCCGCCTCGGCCGACCAGGTGATCGACCCGAAGGTGCGCGCCAATGTGGCAAGGCTCAAGGATTATGGCCTGTCCTTCGATCTGCAGCTCTTCCCTGCCCAGATGAAGGACGGCCTGACGCTGGTCGGCGAAAACCCGCAGACCAATTTCATCCTCACCCATGCCGGCATGCTGACCGGCATGGAGCCGGAAACCACGGAAGCCTGGAAGGAAGGCCTACGCACGCTGTCGGCGGCGCCCAATTTCTACGCCAAGCTCTCCGGCCTCGGCACCTTCGTCCACCGCAACGACCCTGCGCTGATCGCCTACATCGTCGACAACGTGATCGAGATCCTAGGCGCCGACCATCTGATGTTCGGCTCGAACTTCCCGATCGAGAAACTGTGGACCAGCCACGCCGAACTGATCAAGGCGCACCGGGATGCGGTGGCCCAGCATGGTGCTGCGGCAGAGGCGGATATCTTCTGGAATACGGCGGACAAGGTTTACCGGCCGGTGTAGTGCGCCACCCTCACAACGGCCGACCCAAAACCTGAATCATATGCTGTTTGGCGCCGAAGCTGACCGGCCCCGCCGTCCGCACTGGTTCGAAACCTTGCCCTTGCCAGAACCGAAGCCCGTGTTCATTTTCCATGAGCACGCCGAGTTCCAGCCGTTGGACGTGCTGTGATTTCAGCCACCTGAAAAAGTCATCGCAAAGCGTTCGCCCGACCCCTCTTCCACGAAGCGCTTCGTCGATCATGAGCAATGCGATCCACCAACACCCCGCCCGGGGATGATCGCGATCGCAGGCCAGCAAACCGACAAATTCGCCATCGACTGCTTTCAACCCGAATACGAACTTGTCGGCCTCCGTCCGGTTCGGCGGAAAGTTCTCAAATTCCTCTTTTGCGCTGGCGGCGTTGGGTAGTTCGCCTCGTTCAAGCACGACATAGTCCGAGCAGGCCTGATACAGCGGCACCAGTCGCGGAGCGTCAACTCCAGTTAGCCCTTCAATCTCGTACCCGGAGATCGAAATTGGAAATCTGGTGGTTTTGTCCATGAAAGTCCTGGCTCTGGAAAGCGCCGCCTCCTCACTTCACCTCGAATTGCGGATCGACCGGAATCTGCAACGCCGTGACCATATGGTTGGTCTGCCCCGCCAGCCCGATGATCGACACCAGCTCGCCATGCTGCGCATCCGTCATGCCCTTGGCGCGGGCTGCCGCCGTGTGCGAGTGGACGCAGTAGGAGCAGCCATTGGCGGTCGACACCGCGATGTAGATCATCTCCTTGGTCAGCGGATCGATGGCGCTGTCAGCGACCATCACCACCTTCAGCTGCTCCCATATCCGCTTCAGCGCCGGGGGATCATTGGCCAGCCCGCGCCAAAAATTGTTGACGAAGTCAGATTTGCGCGTCGCGCGGATGTCATCGAAGACGGCCTTCACGGCGGGGATTTTTTCGACCTCGGCATCGCTGAGGAGTCTTGTGGCGGCCATGGGGTTTCCTTTCGTTTGGATTGTCGTGTGAATTGAATCAGAGCTTGAGCAATTGCGGTCAATTGTCTTGGACGATTCAGTTTTTGCAGGTCGGCGCCCCTAGCTTCGTCATCCTAGGGCGAAGCAGGCGCGAAGCGCCGTCGCGGAGACCCTAGGATCCATTCCGTGACGTCTGTCGAAGTGTGCAGCGGAGCAGAATCCTGCACCGCAGCAACGCCTGGAAGTCGCGGCATGGATCCTCGGGTCTGCGCCGCGTCGCTACGCTCCTTGCTTCGCCCGTGGATGACGAAGGGATGGACGTCCCGGCCAATTATCGACGTAAGCACCGCCCAGCACCCTAATGCACGGCCGCGTACATGATCTTCTCCTCCGTCGCCTCCGCCGGCGAAAACTCCTCCACAATACGCCCTTGCCTACAGACAAGAATCCGGTCGGACAGGTTCATGATCTCCGGCAGATAGGACGAGATGACGACGACGGCGAGGCCCTCATCGGCCAGCCGGTTGATGATCTGGTGGATTTCGGCGATGGCGCCGACGTCGACACCGCGTGTCGGTTCGTCGAAGATGACGATACGCGGCTTCTGCACCAGTCCCTTGCCGATCACCACCTTCTGCTGATTGCCGCCGGAAAGCTCGACGACACGCGCATTGTCGTTGATCGCCTTGATGTTCAGCGTCTTCGTCCATTCGGCTGACAGCACACGCATTTCCTGCTGGTTGATCACCCAGGCCTTTTCGCGGCCAGCCGCCAGCAGCCCGCCGAACAGGTTCTCGGCAATGCCCATCGTCTCGAAGATGCCTTCGCTCTTGCGGTCCTCGGTGACGTAGACGATGCCGTCGGCCACCGCTTCGCTCGGCACGAGATAGCGCACCGGTCTGTCATCGAGTTCAATGGCGCCGCCGCGCAGGAAATCGCGTTTGTAGATGCCCGACACGATCTTGAAGGTCTCGGTGCGGCCCGAGCCGATCAGCCCGAACACGCCGGTGATCTGGCCCTCGAAGATCGAAAAAGACGTGTTGCGCACGACATTGCTCATCGAGATGTCCTGCACCGACAGCACCTTCTTGCCCGCCTTGCGCAACTTGGCTTCATCGCGCTGGCGGTAGATCTGCCCTGACAATGTGCGCCCGACCATGGCTGAAACGATCTTGTCGCGGTCGAAAGCCGACGTGTCGTCTGTGATGACCAACTCGCCGTCGCGCAGGATGGTGATGCGATCGGCAATATCGAGCGCTTCTTCCAGCGCATGGCTGATGAAGACGATCGAAACGCCGCTCGCCTTCAAGCGGCGGATCAGCGCGAAGAAGTGTCGCTTTTCTTCCGGCGTCAGCGTCGCCGTCGGCTCGTCGAAGATGATGATCTCGGCATTGTGGTGCACGGCGCGCGCGATCTCGACCATCTGCCGCTTGGCCGCACCCAGCGTCGCCACCATGGCGTTCGGATCGACCGGGAAATTCAACGACTGCAGGAATTGCTGTGCTGAAATATACGTGCCGCGCAGTCGATTGAGGAATTTTTCAGTACCGAGATAGAGGTTCTGCGCCACCGTCATCGATGGCACCAGGCTGGTCTCCTGGAACACCATGGCGATGCCGGCTTCAAGCGCCGCATGCGGCGAGGCGTAGGCGATCTCCCGGCCCTTGTGGAACATCTTGCCTGAGGTGGCGTCGACCACGCCGGCGATGATCTTGGTCAGCGTCGACTTGCCGGCGCCGTTCTCGCCGAGCAGCGCGTGGATCTCGCCCTTGCGCAGCTCGAAGCTGACATTCTTCACTGCAGGCACGCCGCGATAATTCTTGGTGACGTTTTCCAGCCGAACGATCGGTTCCATCAAAAACCTCCCGCGTCGATCGCCAGCACGCAGTCGCCGCCCCTGGAGGCGATGAACAGAAGGCCGTCCTTTTCCACCACACTGCAGATGCCGTGACGCGTGCCGTTGGCGCGACTGTGCAGGCTGAATTGCGGCTGCATCTTCTGGTCGAGCCTCACCACCAGCCCATAGGAGCGGCTCGGCGACCACGGCTTGTGGATGCCCATGGTGCGGATGCCGCCGCATTGCAGCGGCTCGAGGAAGCTGCGGCTGGACGCCAGCGCCGGCGCGATCCAGTAGGCCGGTGACACCTGGCTCAGCATGTCCTGGCGATAGTGCGTTTCCTGCAGCACGAATTCGATCAGCCGGTTGCGCGGCGCGAACAGGGTCAGCCAGGCGCCACCATCGGCGGAAGGCGACAGCCGCGCGGGATAGCCGGGCAGATGCGCCAGCATTGTGGAACGGCTACCGGTCGCGCCGTCGAAGCGGACGAGTTGGTGACGCCAGCTCTCGCTGACCAGCACATCCCGGCCGACAGGATGCAGCCCATAAGGAAAGGCGATATCGCCGGCGACCTTGCGGAAGTCACCGCCTGCCGCGTCCCGCTTCCAGAGCGAACCGGAAGCGCCCTTCTTCATCAGATCGGCGACCCATTGCGGCGGCGCATGCTCGGCCGAGCCATTGGCCAGCCACAGCGTGCCATCGTCTGCGTAGGCAAGTGCGGTGATGCAACTGATATCAGCGGGCAGCGAAACGTCCTTGCCTGATATCAGCAGCTTGCCGCTTTCCAGCCCAACCGTGAGCTCGCCCGATTGCGACAGCGCCAGAGCCGTGATCGGAGATGGAAAGGTCTCGACAATCGTGGGTTCGCTTCCGGCGGCAAGCGAGTAGACGGCGTTGCCGCTGGAGGCGAACAGCCTGTCACCGGAGACCAGCAGATTGTCTGGCTCGGTCAGCTCGGCAAACGCCGGCGCATCATCGAGCCGCGTGTTGGGACGAAAAGCGCCGTCGAGCGGCGGGATGGTCACGGCCTTGCCGCGAAACAGGTCAAGCACAGGGTCGAGGATCATGGCTTTGCTCCCCAATAGGAAGCGGGGCTGGTCCAGTTCGGATCGGCGCCTGAAATCTTGTAGCGGCCGATGCGATTGTTGAGGATGCCGCCGACGAACAGATATCCCTTGTGCTCGCGCATCGAGGTGACCATCGGGTGTGCGCCACCGGTGAGGTCGCCCATCGCCTCGACGATACCGCCCTTTTCGTTGAACTTCACCACGCCGCCGGTGTTGATGTTGGGGAACAGCCATTCGTCCTGCGGCAGCCGCCGCGTCATGCGCTTGCGCATATCGGGATGGCGCAGCGACAGGTCGAAGCTCGGCGTGCGCATGCCGAGCCACGCCATCCAGTAATTGCCGTCGGAAGCGCGGTTGATGTTGTCGGGATAGCCCGGCATGTCACGGATGACGCATTCAGCGGTGCCGGCCTTCGGCCCTTCCAGCCAGTAGCGATGCACCCGGCAGGCCCAGCTTTCGGCGAAGAACAGCGACTTGCCGTCATGCGCCATGCACACACCGTTGGTGTAGCGGTAGCCGTCGAGCAACGTCCTGGTCGACCCGTCCTTCGGGTCGTAGACCAGCAGCCGCCCCGTGGCGCGGTTCTCGATCGAGTCCAGCGCCCAGTCATGCGCGTCGTAGCGCTTGGTCGAGTCGGTGAAATAGATGCGGCCGTCCGGTGCGATGTCGCAGTCGTTCGGGTCACGCAAACGCGCATCGTCGACGATCGAGGTCCACGAACGCGATGTCTCCGCTGACAGGCGTTTGACCTCTCGATCCGGCGAGACCGAATAGAGCCCCATGGCGCCGACGCAGCTGATCAGATTGCCCGATTTGTCGAAGGCCAAGCCCAGCGGAAAGCCGCCGATGTGGGCAAAGACTTCCGACCTGACATAGTCCGGCGCGAAGAAGCGGACGATTTCGCCATGGCGCGTGCCGCAATAGAGATTGTCGTCGCGGTCGAGAATGACGTCTTCCGGCCCCTCCAGCTCACCAAGCCCGATATGCTCTGCGGCCGACAGCCGGTTGTCGAGTTCGTACGGCGTGCCCGAACCGGGCGCCGCCGACTGCGTTTCGCCCATCCTGAGATAGACCGGCGCGACATAGACCTCGTTCAACACCTTGTGGCGGTTCTTCAGCCAGCGGATGTCGATGGTCACCGCCACAGCCAGCATGATGCCGAGCACCATCTGGTTGGTGCCAGTACCGTAGCCCAGGCGGATAAGCCCGTTGGTCATGGTCAAGACGATGATTGCGCCCATCAGCCCCTTGATCACCGAACCGCGGCCGCCGCCGAGGCTGACGCCGCCGACAACCGCCGCCGTCAGCGCCATGATCTCGAGATTGAGGCCGGTGCCCGGCCCTGCCCCGCTCAACCGGCAAGCGATGAGGAAGCCGCCGATCGAGGCGCAGAAGCCGGAGAAGACATAGGTCATGAACACGGTGCGGCGCACGCGGATACCGGCATTGTGCGCCGAGCGTCTGGAGCCGCCGACCGCCAGCACGTGCCAGCCGGGCCGCGAGCGGGTCAGCGCGATGTGGGTGACGATGGCCAGGATGATCGCCAGCCACACCGAGACGGAGAGCCCCCAGAAGGTGCTGTCTCCGATGAAATCGAGCACATCCGAGGTGGCGGTCGAAAGCTGCACGTCGGCGGCATAGGTGGTGACCAGGATGTCGAACAGCGCCCGGCCGAAGATGAAGGTGACCAGCGTGGTGAGAAAAGCGCGCAGCCTGAGATAGCCGACGAGATAGCCGTTGATGGCGCCGAAGACGAGGCCGGTGACGAGCGACGCGGCCATCGCCAGCCAGATCGACTGTTCGAGGATGAAGAAGACATAGACCGCCGAGAAGCAGGACAGCGCGAAGATCGAGCCGACCGACAGGTCGATGCCGCCGCCCAGCATCACCACCGTCATGCCGGTGACCACCATGGAGAACTCGCCGAGCTGGCGGGTCGATTCCTGCAACGCGGTCAGCTTGAAGAAGCCCGGAATGATCGAGCCGAAGGTTGCCAGCGTCGCCACCAGCGCCAGGAACGGAATGGCGTTGTCGGTCCAGCGTTTGGTCAGGATCTCGCCGACGACATGGTCGGGCACGAGATTGTAGCGCCAGGACTGGAGGCGTTCGCGAAAGGACATCGGGCTGTGTTATCCGAGAGAAAAGAGAAAGAGGTGGCCGGCCGATCCGCAGAGGCAATCACGTCAGGTTTGCGCTGCCCCTCACCCTTACCCTCTCCCCGTGAAGAACGGGGAGAGGGGGTCGCCAGCGCTGGAGCTTCTTCCTCGACCATTGCGACAGGCGCCTTGGTACGCGGGTAGCTCCCTTCTCCCCGTCACTATACGGGGAGAGGGTGCCGGTAGGCGGATGAGGGGCAGCGCCAAGGTCGAAAAAAATCGATCCTACTTCGCCGCCGCTTCGGCCTGCAGCGCCTTCAGGTCCCAGCAGCTGTCGGGCTTGAGGTCGGCCTTGGTCGTCGCCTTCTCCAGCGTGTAGATGTAGGTGTGCGAGGTGCCGGCCGGCTGGCCGCTCTGCAGCAGGAACTTGATGATGGCGTTCATGTCACCCGACTGGCGGGCGAGATCGGTCATCACCACGGCGCCATAGGTGCCGTCCTGCAGCTTGTCGCAGTCGGCCGCCTTCTCGCCGCCGCCGGTGGTGACCAGGAACACCTTGCCGTCGAGCTTCGCGTCGCGGATCGCGGCGGACGCGCCGGTCGCGTCACCGTCCCAGAAATCGATGATCGAGCAGATATCCGGATTCTGCTGCAGCATCGTCGTCGTCACGTTGCGCGAGGTCGTCGCATCCCAGTTGGAATCGGGCTTCGCCACCACCTTGAAGTCGGGATGCTTGTCCAGCACCTTCATGATGCCGGCATATTGATAGAGGCTGGAGGAGTTCGCCTGGTCGCCCTGCACAAGGCCGATCTTCTTCGAAGAGTTTTCGCCGCAGCCCTTGATCGCCGCTTCGGCCTCCAACTGGCCAAGCCGGTCCCAATCGCTGCCGATGAAGGCGTCGGCCGGGAAGTTGGCCGGATTGTCGACCAGAATGACATAGGTGCCGGCGGCCTGCGCCTTCTTCATCAACTTGGAATAGGAGTTGAGGTCCGGTGCATGGATGATCAGCACATCCGGCCTGGTGTCCGACGAGATGGCGTCGGTGATCGCCTGCGCGCCGGCATCGACCACCCAGTTCGGGTCGCGCGTCTCGAACACGCCGCCCCAGGCCTCGACTTCGGTCTTCAGGTAGTGCGCCCAGCCCTGCGCCAGGTCGAAGCCCATCGCCAACGGCACCAGCATGACGCGCTTGCCCTTGAGCGCCTGTGCGTAAGCCGCCGGGCCGGGATCGTCGGCGGCGAAGGTCGGCGCCACGAAGGCGGTGACGGCGAGCGCCGTGGCGGCGGCCATCAATGTCCTGATGAATTTCATGTCAGATCCTCTCGTTTCGATTTTCATTGCCGGCCGATCGGGATGGATCGGGCCGGGTACCCCTAAATGTCGCCTTGCTGGGCGGTCTGTTCGTCGCGTGGATTGATGATGCCGTCGACGATGATGGCGCCGAGCAGGATCGCTGCCTTGATCAGGTTCTGGTAGAGCAGCGGAATGTCGATGATGGTCATGGCGTTGAGCAGGATGCCGATCAGCGCCGCCCCAACCAGCACGTTGCGCACCCCGCCCCGCCCGCCCGAAAGGCCGATGCCGCCGATCACCGCGACCAGCACGATGTCGTAGAGCAGCGTCGAATTGACGACGCGGGTATTGATCGAATGCAGGCTGGCCGCCGTCAGCAGGCCAGCGATCAGCGCCACCAAGGCGGAGAGCACATAGCGCAGCACCAGCATCGGCCGCACCGGAATGCCGATGTTGCGCGCCGCCACCGGATTGTCTCCGGCGAAATAGATGTAGCGACCCCATTTGGTGTAGCGCAGGAACAGGAAGAACAGGAAGGCCAGCCCTGCGAAGACGAACACCTCGACGGGAATGTCGAGGAAGCGCAGGCCGCCGAGCAGCTCTACCCAGTGGCCTTGTGGCACCGGCACGGCATCCTGCGTGATCAGTTGCGAGCGCACATAGCCGAAGACGAAGGAGCCGGTGGCCAGCGTCACGAAGATCGCCGGCACATCTGCATAGGCGACGAGAAAGCCGTTGAGCAGGCCGATGGCGAGCACACCGGCCAGCACATAGGCGAAGGCCAACCCGTCCGGCGTGCCCGAATTCAGAAGTTGCAGATACCAGGCGACCGACATCGCCATGATCGCCACCGCCGACAGGTCGATGCCGCGGCCGATGATGACGACGGCCATGCCGAGCGCCAATATGCCGAGTACCGACACGGAGCGGACAATGGCGACAAGGTTGTTGGGATCGATGAAGCCCGGCAGGCCTATGGCAGCGGCAACGAACAGCACCACCGCGATGGCAAAGACAATGCCTTCCTGATTCAGGCTCCTGAAATTCGGCCAGCCGATCGTGTTCATGTCTGCGTTTGCCCCGATGGCAGCGCTGCCATCCCTGGGAAGAAAACTAATCGGCTCAGCGCCGGTTCGTCAAATGAATCCGCGTTCAGAACCCGGGCTGGCAGCGATATTCACCGAGTGGACGCATCGATTGCCGAAGTTGGCGCAATGCATGGAAAAGCCTGCGCTTTTGGCAATTGGTTGCGCCATTGCGGCCGCTCGCGAAAGCGCAGCACCAAGGCGAAAGGGCAAGACGGAATTTATCTCCGCATCAGGCGGGAAAAATCGATCTCACTTCCCCGGCGCGTGGCCGGAAACCTCGGCGCCCGCACCCTGCGGCAGCGCGAGAAAGCGCAACGCCGCCACCAGCCCAATGGCGCCGATCGCCAGGAAGGCGATTCGAAAATCGACGAGGTCGAGTTCCGGTTGCGCCCTGGCGATCTGCGACAGATTGAGGATCGCCGCCGCCACCGCGACGCCGAACAGCATTGCAACCTGCTGCAGCATCGAGGACAGCGTCGCCGCCGAGCTGCGTTGCGCCGCATCGATATCGGCGAAGGCCAGCGTGTTGAGCGCGGTGAACTGCATCGAGCGCGACAGGCCGGCGATCAGCATCAGCGTAACCACCAGCGCCTGTGGCGTCTGCGGCGAGATCGCAGCGCAGGCCATGATCGCCGCCGAGGCGATCAGGCCGTTGACGACCAGCACCGATCGGAAGCCGAAGCGGCGCAGCGTCGGCGTCGTCACCGTCTTCATGCCGAGATTGCCGAGGAAATAGGCAAGGATCATCATGCCGGCATCGACGGGGCTGAGGCCAAAGCCGACCTGGAACAGTAGCGGCAGCAGGAACGGCGTGGCGTTGATCGCCACCCGAAAAATGGTGCCGGCGGCAAGTGTCGATATGGCGAAGGTCAGCACCTTGAACGAGGAGAGATCGAGAAGCGGATGCGGCGCGCGCCTGAGATGCCGCACCGCCAACCAGCCGATGACGATGCCGGCTACGATCAGCATCACCGTCGGCAGGATACCGTCTTCGGGATGCGCGATGCGCTCGAGGCCGTAGAGCAGCAAGGCAAGTCCCGCCGATGTCAGAAAAAAACCCGGCCAGTCGAGCGGCTTGGGATCGGCCTCGCGGTCGCCCGGAATAAAACGGGCGACCAGCGCCAGCCCGATCACGCCGAGCGGGATGTTGATGAAGAAATTCCAGTGCCACGACAGAGTGGTGGTGATGAAGCCGCCGAGCACCGGCCCGACCACTGGCGCAAACAGTGCCGGCCAGGTGATCAGCGCCGTGGCGTTGAGCAGCTCCGACTTCGACGCGTTGCGCAGCACGAGGATGCGCCCGACCGGCGTCATCAGCGCGCTGCCCAGCCCCTGCACGACACGGGCGGCGACGAATTGGGTCAGATTTTGCGAGAAGCCGCAGGCGAGCGAAGCCAAAGTGAACAGGACGATCGCCAGCAGGAAGATGTTGCGTGCGCCGAACCGGTCGGCGAGCCAGCCCGACAGCGGCACGAACACCGCCATGGTCAGCATGTAGACGGTGATGCCGATGCTCATCGCCACCGCCGACACGCCGAAGGACGCACCCATCTGCGGCAGTGAGGTCGAGATGATCGTCGAATCCAGCAACTGCATGAAGAAGGCGATGGCGACGATCAGCGCCACGCGCCGCGCATTGGTGGCCGTTTCGGGTAAGGCTTCGGTCTCGGGAATGGCAGTCATGACGGAACCGGTTTGAACAGCATTTGGCAGGCTGCGTCCAGAGACGGCGCAACAAACTTTCGTGTCGCGAAACTTTCGTGTCGCGCCATGGCCTGCTATGGGGTGAACGGGGTGGCCGAGGAAAGTGTCCGCGTAAAATGAAGCCCATCTATATCGACTACCTCAATGCCCTCGACATCGATGCCCTTGCCATGACCGATGGCGAAATCATCGCCGCCATCGAGGCTGGCCTGGTGGCGCAAGGCAAGGGCCAGACGGTGATCGAGCCGCGCGTCCATCTCGAGCCGGACCCTTCCTTCCACGGTCATTTCAACGTCTTGCGCGGCTACGTCGCGCCGCTCGACACCGCCGGCGTCAAGATCGTCGGCGACTATGTCGACAATTACCTGCACGGGTTGCCTTCCGAATTCGGCATCCTCAATCTGTTCGACCCGCGCACCGGCACACCGCGCGCCATCCTCGACGCCACCGTCATCACCGACATGCGCACCGGCGCCGTCACCGCCATCGGCGCCAAGCATCTGGCACGCAAGAATTCCAAGGTGCTGGCCCATATCGGCGCGCGCGGCACCGCCTACTGGAATGTGCGCCTGCTCGACCATCTCTTCGACTTCGACGAGATCCGCGTCCATTCGCGCCGCCCGGAAAGCCGCGACGGTTTCGCCGCCAAACTCTCCGCCGATCTCGGTAAGAAAGTCACGGCGGTGGCCGACTGGAAGAGCTGCATCGAGGGCGCCGACATCGTCGTCGAGGCCTCGCGCCTGCCCGAACCGCAACCGCTCTTGAAGACCGAATGGATCAAGCCCGGTGCTCTCGTGGTGCCCTATGGCACGATGAGTGCGGTGGAGCTGTCGCTGACAGACATCATGCAGAAAATGGTCGTCGACGATTGGGGCCAGTGCAAGGGCGGCAAGTTCGGCTCGCTGCGCGCCCATGTCGAGACCGGGCGGCTGAGCGAGAAGACGCTGCATGCCGAGCTCGGCCAGATCGCCGCCGGTCTCAAGGCCGGGCGTGAGAACGACGACGAAACGATCCTGTTCTGGCACCGCGGCCTGTCGCTGTCCGACATTGCACTGGGCAAGGCGATGCTGGCCAAGGCGCAGGCGCAAGGCATCGGCCAGAGGCTGCGCTTCGCATGACCGCCCTCGTCCTCACCGGAACCGGTATCCGTATTGAGGATGTCGCCGCCGTTGCGCGCGAGGCACGCAAGGTGGAAATCGGACCCGATGTCATCGGCAGGCTGGAGAAGGCACGAAAAGTGCTCGACCAGGCCGCCGCGTCCGGCCAGCAGATTTATGGTCTGAACACCGGGCTCGGCGCCAATCTCGGCACCACGGTGGAGGGCGACGCCAGCGCCTTCCAGCGCCAGTTGCTGGAGGGACGCAGCGGCGCCGTCGGCGAAGCGTTGCCGCTTGATGCCGTCCGGGCAACCATGGTCGCCCGCGCAGCAATGCTGTCGACCGGCGGCTCCGGCCTTTCGCCCGCCGTCTTTGTTGCGTTGGTCGACGCGCTCAATGCCGGCGTCCATCCCGTCATGCCGTCGCTCGGCTCGATCGGCGCCGGCGATCTGGTGCTGATGACAGCCCTCGCCCGCATGCTCACCGGCGAAGGCGAAGCGGACTATCAGGGCCGTCGCATGCCGGCGGCCAAGGCGCTGATGATGGCCCGCCTCGCCCCCATCAGCCTGGCGCCCAAGGACGGGCTGTCGCTGATCAACGCCTCGGCGGTGTCCGCAGGCAGCGGCGCACTTGCGGTGACGGATGCGCTATCCGCCCTTGCCCAGCAGCAGCAGGCCGGCGCGCTGACCATGGAAGGTTTTGGCGCCAACCGCACCGTCCTCGACCCGCGCCTGCATATGGCGCGTCCGGCGGCTGGCCAGCAGGAAGCGGCTAGGGCGCTGCACGATCTGCTCGCCCGCGACGAGGCGCCGGCGCCGACCACCTTGCAGGACCCGCTGTCGATCCGCTGCATGCCGTCGATCCATGGCGCACTGATCGAGGCGATCGGTCAGGCGAGACAGGCTGTCGAGATCGAGCTCAACGCCGCCGCCGACAATCCGCTGGTGCTGGGCGATGATGAGCTGGTGCTGTCGACCGGCAATTTCCACACCGCGTCGCTGGCGCTCGCCTTCGAGACGCTCGGCCTGGCAATCGCCCAATGTGCCGCTGCCAGTGCCGCCCGCTTCATCCAGCTCACCGGCTCGGGCCGCAACGGCCTGCCGAAATACCTGTCGCCGGTCGGCGGCGCCTCGGCCGGCTTCGTGCCGTTGCAGAAGACGGCGACGTCGATCCTGGCCGCCATCCGCCACAAGGCCAATCCGGTCATGCTCGACTTCCTGGCCGTGTCGGAAGGCGTCGAGGATCACGCCACGCAGACACCTCTCGCGATGGTGAAATGCGCCGGGATGATCGCGCTGTGGCGCCGCTTGATCGCCTTTGAATTGATGGCAGCTGCACAGGCCGTCGACTTGCGCGAAGGATTCACACCGGCGCCGCGCACCGCCGCACTTCACGCGGCGATCCGCGCACTCGTCCCGACGCTGAAGGATGACCGGCCGCTCGGCATCGACGCCGAGGCGCTCTACGCCGCGCTCGCCGGCGGCAGTTGGTCGGCCTGACGCGGCTTCTCAGAAGACGACGGTCTTGTGGCCGTTGAGCATGACGCGGGCTTCAAGATGCAACTTGACGGCGCGCGCCAGCACCCGGCTTTCGATGTCGCGCCCGACAGCGACGAAGTCCTCGGCGCTCATCGCATGGGTGACGCGTTCGGTCTCCTGATCGATGATCGGGCCTTCGTCGAGGTCGGAGGTCACGTAGTGCGCGGTCGCACCGATCAGCTTGACGCCGCGGTCGAAGGCCTGATGGTAGGGCTTGGCGCCCTTGAAGCTCGGCAGGAAGGAATGGTGGATGTTGATTGCCCGCCCGAACAACCGGTCCGACAGGCCTTTCGAGAAGACCTGCATGTAGCGCGCCAGGATGACCAGTTCGGCCCCCGTCCGCTGCACAAGGTCCAGCAGCTTCTGTTCCTGTTCGGCCCTGTTTTCCCTGGTGGTCGGCCAATGGTGATAGGGAATGCCTTCAAGCTCGGCGAAGCGGCGGGCATCCTCGTGGTTGGAGACGACGGCGGCAACCTCCGCGTTCAGCCAGCCGACCCTGATCTGGTACAGCAGATGGAGAAGCGCATGGTCGAACTTGGAGACCATGACGATGATCTTCGGGCGGCGCCCCTGATCGACCAGCGCGGTCTTCATGCCGAAGCGATCGACGCTTGATTTCAGGGCCCGCTCCAGACCGTCCTTGGTCGAGCCTGGCGGACTGATGAAGGCGATGCGCATGAAAAAGCGATTGGTCTGCCGGTCCCAGAACTGGCTGCTTTCGGCGATGTTGGCGCCGTTCGCGGCAAGCTCCGCCGTGACGGCGGCGACGATCCCCGGCCGATCCTCGCAGGAAAGGGTAAGAATATGAACCGGCGCGGCCTCGCCCATCGCATCATTGCCTTGAGATTTCACGCCCCGTCGACCCTCTTCATGAACAGGCTGAGCTCAGCCGGGTCCATATGCACCACATGCTTGTCTTCGGGATAGGCCAGGCTGTTGACATCGGCAACATATTCCGAGAACGCGGCGATGCGCTCGGCTTGCAAACGATCATATTCGGCGGCGAAATTGCGATAGACCTTGGAATGGCGGGGCATGTGGCCACGGTTCTGGCCAAGGATATCGTCGGCGAACAGATATTGCGCGTCGCAGCCGGTACCCGCCCCCATCGACAGCATGATCAGCGACGTCCGCTCCGAGATCGCCTTCGCCACCTCGACCGGCACGACCTCGATTTCGGCGCCGATGGCGCCGGCGGCCTCCAGCTGCTTTACCGCCGCGAAGATATCCATGGCTGTGTCGGCGGTCTTGCCGACCGCCTTGAAGCCGCCAGTCCAGGTCGCGCGGGAAGGAATGAGGCCGACATGGCCGATCACCGGGATATTGTCATCGGCCATCCGCTTGATGGTGGCGTAGCCGGCGCTGCAATAGACCGCGTCGGCGCCGGCCTTATAGAGCCGGAAAGCCCAGCGCACGAAATCGTCCGCCGTGCCGATCTCGTAGAAATTGTCTCCCGGCATGGTGAACAGGCTGGGTGCCGCGTCGCGGTATTGCGGGTTGAGCACCAGTTCGGGCGGCACCGAGACGATGTCGACCCCTGCCCGCTCGGCGGCCTCGGCCTCGTCCATCGTCAGCACGCGCAGCATGGTCAGTTGGCGCTTGCCCTTCATGGCGCGCAAATCCGCCACCGTCGGTCTTTTTCGGCTCATCTGGAGGTCCCTCTGTTACATGCTGCGGCAGGTCAGCCGATCTGGATCATCACTTTGCCAGCCTCGACCTTCACCGGATAGGTGGCGAGATTGACGCACACCGGTGCGCCCTTGGCCACACCTGTCTTGTAGTTGAAGCGGCCATTGTGCTTGGGGCATTCGATGATGTCGTCCATCACCAGCCCATCGGCCAGGTGCGCCTTCTCATGCGTGCAGAAACCGTCGGTGGCGAAGTACTCGTCATCCGGACTGCGATAGATGGCAAAGGTTCGGCCGCCATGGTCGAAGCGGATGACGTCCTCTTCCTCGACATCATCGACGCCACACGCCTCAACCCAGTCCGCCATCTGTTTCTCCCGCAACTCTATTCCGCCGCCGCCGGGACGGTCAGCGCATGAAACTCCTCGCGGTACGGCCGCGCCGTCGGCGGCAGCTCGCGCTTGAGGAAATAGTCCTCATACTGGAGTTGCTTGATGAGCACCGGCCAGACCTCGCGATAGGCATGCCACATCGACGGATTGGGTTCCGGCAGGTCATGCTTGATCAATTCATGCAGCCTCGGCAGCGCGTGATAGGGCACCATCGGGAACATGTGATGTTCGACGTGGTAGTTCATGTTCCAATAGATGAAGCGGCTGATCGGGTTCATGTACACGGTGCGCGTGTTCAGCCGGTGGTCGGTGACGTTGTCGGCGAGGCCGATATGCTGCAGCAGCCCGGTCAGCACCATGTGCCAGCTGCCATAGAGGCGCGGCAGGCCGATCAGCACCAGCGGCAGGAACGACCAGAGGTACAGCGCCAGCGCGAGCGCAGCGACATAGATGGCGACATGCCAGCGCGCCGCGGTGACCGCCTTGTGCAACTCCATCTCGGGGATGAAACTCTTTTCGTCGGGCGAGATGCCGCCAAAGGCGTTGCGCACCAGTGTCGGCAGCGAATAGCGGAAATCGAGAACGCCGGTGAAGGCGAGTGCGGCGCGCAGCAGGTCTGGCGGACGCATCACCGCGATCTCGGCGTCGCGGCCGACTATGATGGTGTCGGTGTGGTGGCGGGCATGGCTCCAGCGCCAGGTCACCGGATTGCGCATCAGCATGAAGCTCGCGATCTGGTAGACGACATCGTTCATCCAGCGCGTGCGGAAGGCGGTGCCGTGGCCGCATTCATGCCAGCGCGAGTCGCTGGACGAGCCGTAGAGCACGCCATAGACGAGCAGGAACGGCACCACCCACCACGTGCCCCAGAACCAGATGATGCCGGCGGCAGAACCCAGTATGGCAACGATCCAGATGATCGTGTCGCGGATCGCCGGCCCGTCGGAGCGCTGCATCAATTCCTTCATCGCCTTGCGCGCGACGTCGGTGTGATACCACTCGGCCGAGGCCAGTCCGGTCTCGATCGCAAGCCGAGTGCTTTCGCCGACCAGGCTGTAGTCGCGCTTCTTCTCCATCACATCGATCTCCGATTTCCGGCCCGCCAGCCGGAGCATTCGTTTCGCATCATGCCCTGTCCGCCAATCCCGGAAAATTTCCCGACGGCGCAGGATAATCCTGTTGCGGTTGCCTGGCGATCGAAGCGATCCTCTGTTCAGCCGCGGCGATCGCGCCGGCGCCGTCGAGCACCCGGAACACCGCGTCGTAGGAACGGCTTTCGCCATGCTCCAGCCAGATCATCTCGCCACGCTCGCGCGCCGCGAGATTGCCGAGCACATGATGCGTTGAAGGCTCGATGCCCAGCGCATACTGCCCCGCCTGGAAATTCTGCCACTGATAGGCGCAAGGCAGCTGATCCTTGCGCGTCACCACCTCGAAGCCAAGGCCAAGACGGTCGTTGACCACCGCGACAGGAACTTCGCCTGCGCCGTCCGCCGTCATCTCGTGTTGCCAGACCTGCTCGCTGAAACCCGATTGCGGCGCCGGCATCGTGTGGTAGCCGACCTTCTGCGCCTGATAGCACTCGCCGGCGTGGCCCGCCCAGACCACATCCCGGATCGGCGCGAGATAGCGCGAGCCTTCGTCGAGCAAGGGATGGCTGATATTGACGTGGTAGAAATACATATGCGGCGTGCGGTTGAAGCCGTGATTGACGACGCGGTCCGAGAGCCGGATCTCGTTGCCGCCGACATCGGCCTCGATACGCCGCAGCAGATGCAGATCCTCGCCGAACACCGCCGATTGCTGCACGATGCCTTCGGCCCACAGCACGCAGCGGTCGCCATCCCAGGTCTCGCCATAACCGGTCAGCCGAGCCGGAATGGTGCCGACGCGGCCGTGCAGCGAATGAACCACGCTCTTCTTGCCCGGGTAGTTGTAGGTCTCGGCGGGCACTTCTTCCCGGCCCAATATGTGGTCGAGGCCGCAGGTGACAAGCAGGCCCGAAAAAGAGCGCGCCCAAGCCAGCCCGCTCTCCCCCTCATAATCGTGCAGGCCGGGGTTGCGAAAACCGCTCGGCGAATGCCAGCCGATCGCCTGGCCCTTGAAGTCGCAATCGGCGATGTCGAGCGCCCGGTCGACCAGCGCGGTGAAACGCAGGCCCGAGCCGGTGCGGAACTCCAGCATGCGGATGCCGCGTTCCACGCCGTCGCCGAGCGTCATCAGCCGCACGCCGGCGAATTGCGACAGCATGCCTGAACGTTCCGATACCTGCCGGCGCGAAAGCGTCTTGCCGTAGAGCTCTACCATGTGACGGCCAACTTCTTCACTTCGCTCTCGTCTCTTTCAGCAGGGCCGACATGTCGGCGCCGGTGATGATGCTTTCCACGGTCAGAAGATCGGTATCGGCAACCGTCTGCTCGGCGACGATCTCGCCACGGCGCATGACGATGATGCGGTCGGCGACCTGGAACACGTGATGGATATTGTGGGTGATCAAAAGCACGGAATGACCGGCGTCACGCACCTCCTTGACGAAGCGCAGCACGCCATGGGTTTCCTCGACGCCGAGATTGTTGGTTGGCTCGTCGAGGATGATGACCTTGGCGGCGAACTGCATGGCGCGCGAAATCGCGATGGACTGTCGCTCGCCGCCCGACAGTGTTGAGACCAGCGCATCGGCATCGAGTTTTTTCGAAATGCCAACGCGCTTCAACAACGCCGATGCCGCACCGCGCAGTTTGGCGAGATCGAGCGGCGCGAACACGCCCAGCCATTTCAGCTTGACCGGCTCGCGGCCAAGGAAAAGATTGCGCGCGATGCTGAGATCCGGCGCCAGCGACGTGTCCTGGTGGATGGTCTCGATGCCGAGATCCATCGCATCGCGGGTCGAGCGGATCGAGACCTTTTCGCCGCGCACATAGATGTCGCCACGGTCGACGGGAAACACGCCCGAGATCGCCTTGATCAGCGTCGACTTGCCGGCGCCATTGTCGCCGAGCAAGGCCACCACCTCGCCCTCGTTGAGGGCGAAGGACGCGTTCTTCAGCGCACGCACGCTGCCGAATGATTTTTGTAGATTCTGCAGCCGGAGAACTTCCATCGTCAGCCCCTTGCGGCGTTCTTCTGCAGCAGAGCGTGCAGGATGAGCATGGCCAGGATGATGACGCCGACGAAGATGTTGTAGGCCAGGCCCGGCACGCCGATCAGCACGATGCCGTTGCGGATGGCGCGCAGCATCAGCGCGCCGACGATGGTGCCGAGAATCGTGCCGCGCCCGCCGGTCAGCGCCGTGCCGCCGACCACCACCATGGCGATCACTTCGAGCTCGTAGCCGGTGCCGGCGACCGGCGACGCCGCCGAGATGCGGAAGGCGCTGATCATGCCGGCCAGCCCCGCCAGAACCGAGGTCAGGATGAACAGCCACACCTTGACGGCGTCCGCCGGCACGCCACGCGCCACCGCCGCGTTGCGGTTGGAGCCGATGGCGCTGATCCAGTTGCCGAGCTTGGCATAGCGCAGGACATAGATTGCCAACAACGACAGGCCGATGAACCACCACAGCGAGGTGTAGAACCGGAACGAGCCTATGTTGAAGCTGCCGGCCAGCAGCGTCACGAAGAAGCCAGGCTGATCCCAGGATTTCAGCGGAAAGCCCTGTGTGATGTAGAGCGCTGCCCCGCGCACCACGAGCAGCATCGACAGCGTGACCAGGAAGGAGGAAATGCCGATCTTTGTGACGATCAGCCCGTTGATGGCGCCGATCGCCACGCACAGCAGAAGCCCGGCCAGCAGCGCCACACCGATGCTTGCTTCGCCGTTCTGCACCAGGAGCATGACAACGACCGGCGCCAGCCCGAACACGGCGCCAACCGACAGGTCGAACTCGCCCGCCGTCAACAGCAGCGTCATGCCGAGGGCGATGATCCCGAGCTCAGGCAGGAACGCCATCATGTTGGAGATGTTGAGCGGCGACAGGAAATTGGCGTCGGCGATGGCGAACACCGCAAGGAGGACAATCAGGATAATGAGCGAAGAAAATTGCGGCGAGCGCAAGAGGCTCGATCTGCGTTTCCCGATAGGCATTTCGTCTTCTGCGGCGATCGTCATGACTGCTTGAACCATGCTTTGAAGAGACGCCCGCGGCCTGCGCCGCGGGCACCGGCTTTCACTTCGTGTTGTAGAGTTTCAGGATCGGTTCGACGCTTGAGGCGTCGTAGAGGCTGAACGTGTGGATGTCGTAGCCGATCGGCTCGCCCGACGCGGCGAGCCCGAGCAACGCCACCGGCATGAAACCTTGCGCCGACGGGAACTGCCAGGCGGCCGCGTTGACGAAGCCGGATTTGACGGCCTCCGCGGTCTCCTTGGAATTGCCCCAGCCGACGACCGGGATCTTGCCGGCCGGCACGCCGGCGCCGTCGAACACCCGCTTGACGCTGGCCGCCACGGAATCGCCGAGCGCGATGATCGCCGGTGGATTGTTGGCGACCATGTAGTCGGTCATCTTGGCGATGATGCCGGCCGGATCGGTGCCGCAATCGACCACATCATATTTGATGCCGAGCGGATCGAAGACACTGGCGATGCCTTCGGTCTCCAGCTGCTGGTAGCTGGCGCCCGGCACTTCCACCGGCAGGAACACCTTGTCGCCCTGCTTCACCATCTTGTGGTCGACCAGATACTTGGCCCAGATGACGCCGGCCTCCTTGAGATCGGCGCCGACATAGGCCTGCCGTCCGGTCGCCGGATCGTCTGTATTGAAGAACACGATCTGGATGCCGGCCGCCTTGGCAGCCTTGACCTCCTCGGTCCACAGGCCCGGCTGCGCCGAGGTGGTGGCGATGCCGTCGGGCTTGGCGGCAAGCGCGGAATTGAAGGCCTCCTTCTGCGCTGCCATGTCGCCACCGCTGAAGGAGATCTTGCAGGTCACCTTGAGCTGGTCGCAGGCCTTGGTGGCGCCGGCATTCCAGTCGAGCCAGAACGCATCCGACGGACCGCCATGCGACAGCAGGTAGAAGGTTTTCTGCCCATCCTGCGCCAATGCCTGCGAGGCGAATGCGATGCCCGCGAACACAGTCGCGGCCGCCGCCAGTTTCAATCCGAATTTCAACACTGCAATTCCTCCCTTGTTGTTGCTTCCAAGCCGGATGCACCGCCGGCAAAGGGCGGCGCACAGCCGGTCAGAGGCCGTTGGCGCGGAACTTGTCGTCGAGAAATTTCTTGGCCCTCGGCACG
Source organism: Mesorhizobium loti (assembly GCA_014189435.1). NCBI lineage: Bacteria > Pseudomonadati > Pseudomonadota > Alphaproteobacteria > Hyphomicrobiales > Phyllobacteriaceae > Mesorhizobium > Mesorhizobium loti. The sequence continues at coordinate 1,508,928 of CP050293.1, read as the reverse complement.
TCGTCTTCCGAAAGGTGTTCGATGATCACCGGGATGTTCGGATTCTTCTGCGACAGGCGCTGCAGATAGAGGTCGTAGTTCAGCGAGCCGGTGCCTGGCGCGTTGAGCACCATCTCGCCAACGCCGCGGAAGGTGTGCGAGGCCAGCGCGTCGTCATCGCCGATGTCGGCATGCTTCTCGCTCTTGTCGTCGCCGGCTCGTGCGACATCCTTGGCATGCGCGATTTTGACCTTGTCGGCCAGCGTGTCGAACACCTGGTTCAGCACCTTGTCCATCTGGTCGATGTTGTGGCTTTCGAAGTAGTTGGTCGGATCCATCAGCAGGCCGAGGCCCGGATGGTCGACCTGCGCGAACATCCTCACCGTTTCCTCGACCGAGCCGACGACATTGTTGACGTAGGTTTCGAGCAGGAACATTGAGCCGTGGTCATAGGCTTCCTGCGCCAGTTCGGAGATCACCTTGCGGCACATCTCAAAACCCTCTTCGGACTTGTTCTTGGGATCGCTCATCCACTCGCTCTCGGTGTTGTAGGTACCGGTCTCCGAGATCACGTAAGGACTGCCGAGCTGGCGGGCGTTGCGGATGATTTCCTTCAGCCGATCGACATTCGCCTTGCGGTGCGCGAGGTCGGGATGAATGACATTGGTGTAGCCTGAGATGCAGCAGATCGGCAGGTCGTGGGCACGGAACGTGTCGCGAACCTCCTTGGCCTTATCCTTGGTGATCTGGCCGGCCGACAGATCGATATCCTTAAAATGAAGGTCGAGCTGCACGGTGTTGAAACCGTGGCCGCGAATTTTCTTCGCAGTCTCTTCGAGGCCGTAGGGGAAATACCCCGTAAAGATCCCGGATTGCATCATGGTGTGAATTCCTCCCTGTAAGCGATTCAGTTGATTGAAGTTGTCGAGATTTCGGAAAGCTTGACCGTGCGGCTCTCGTCGATCGAGCGGTAGCCCGCCTCGACCAGCGCCATGGTCTTGACGTTGTCGGCGACCGACAGCGCCGGCGGCGTGCCGGTCTTCACCGCGTGCTGGAGCTGCTCCATCACCCCGATGAAGGCGTGCGGGAACCACATCGTGTCCCAGCTTGGGCTGACCCACTCGCCGCCGGTCGTCTCGGTCGAGGCGTAGGTCAGCGTCGAGGCAGCACCCGTCGGCCAGCCGATCGTGCCCTTGGCGACGCCCTTGGTGCCGTCGACACGCCAATTGATGTGCTGGTCGTCCTTGTAGCCATCCTGGCGCGGACCGGACCACACATCCTCCAGCGACACGGCGAGCACGCCGGACGGGAAGCGCAGCGTCGACACGGTGATGCCGTCCGAGTGGTCGAATTTCGTGCGCGGATCCTTGCGGGTCAGCGTGGTGATCTCGTCCGGATCGCCGAACAGGAAGCGCAGCACGTCGAGATGGTGCACGCTCATATTGGCCAGCGTCAGCCGGTCGTAATCCTCGAGGAAGCTCTGCCAGTGCGGGATGGCGTGCATGTCGATCTGCGCGAAGACGATGTCGCCCAGCGCGCCGCTGTCCATGATCTGCTTCAAGACGCGCATCGACTGGTCGTAGCGCATGTTCTGGTTGACCGAGAGGATCTTGCCGGCCTTGGCCGCCTCGTCGCGCAGCTTGACTGCTTCCTCGACCGACAGCGCCAGCGGCTTCTGCGCCAGGATCGCCTTGATGTGCTTCTGCTTCAGCGCGTGACGGATCAGCGCCGGCTGCAGGTCGGGCGGGAAGGCAAGGTCGATGATCTGGACATTTTCGTCCTCGATCAGCTTTTCCGGCGTGTCGTGGACGGTCGGGATGGCCCAACGCGTCGCCACCTTCTCGGCACTCGCCTTGGTGCGCGAGGCGATCGCTATCACCGGGAAGCCAGCTTCCTTGTAGGCGGCGAGATGGCATTCGGCCATGATCATGCCGGCGCCGACGCAGCCGATCCTGTATTCCTTCGTGCGGACCTTCACGTCCGGCTCGAAGCCATTGCCTGCCATCTGATCCTCCCGAAGCTCGTGTCTTGCGGCCGCCGTCATCGTGCCAGCGCTCCCCCGCTCTGTCCGAAATAATGCACGCGAGCTGGCTCGCAGGATATCGCCACCATGGCGTCCGGCCGGATGTCGGGCTGGCCGCGCAGCAATGCCTTCAGCCGTGACTGCCCGGCAGCGAGCGTCACCACGGTGTAGCCGCCAAGCGGTTCGACCTCGAACACCCGCGCCGGGCGGCCTGGCCCACCGTCCGCCCACGGTCTGACCTTGATATCTTCCGGCCTCAGCCCGATCTCGATGGCATCCGCCGGCACCGTCTTGTCCTTGATATGGATCGTGCCTTCGGCAGCCTCGATACCGCCCTCGCCGCGCACCGATCTCAGGATGTTCATGACAGGCGAGCCGAGCAGCCGCGCCACATAGGTGCTGGCCGGGCGGTCATAGATTTCGGCCGGCGCGCCGATCTGCCTGATCCTGCCATCCTCCAGGATGGCGATACGGTCGGCGACCGACATCGCCTCTTCCTGGTCATGCGTGACATAGATCAGCGTCTTGCCGAGTTCGCGCTGGATGCGCTTCAGCTCGACGCGCGTTTCTTCGCGCAGCCTGGCGTCAAGCGCCGAGATCGGATCGTCCATCAGATAGGCGTTGGGATCGCGCACCAGGGCACGCGCAATCGCCACACGCTGCCGCTCGCCGCCGGAAAGCTGTCCCGGCGGCTTGTGCAGGATGTGGCCGATATGCAGCTTCGCCGCGACGTCGGCGACCCGCCTTTTGATCTCGACCTCGGCGACCCGGCGTTCGACCAGGGGGAAGCGGACATTGTCGAGCGCGCTCATATGCGGGAACAGCGCCAGGTTCTGGAACACCATGGCGACGTTGCGCTCGGCCGGCGACACGGTGTTGACCAGCCTGCCGCCGATCAGGATCTCTCCGGTATCAGGCGTCTCCAGCCCGAGCACCAGGCGCAGGATGGTCGACTTGCCCGACAGCGGCGGCCCGAAGAAGCAGAAGAATTCGTTGTCGTTGACTGTGAACGAGGCGTCGTCGACGGCAAGTGTGTTGCCGTAGCGCTTGGTCACATTGCGGAAGACGATATCGGCCATCTCAACCTGCCTTCATCGCAAGGCCGGTAGCGGCGTCGAAGATGCGCACCGACGACGCGGTGGGGGCAACGATCGCGGTGTCGCCGATCGCCAGCCCGACATCGTTGTCGAACACCGCCTTCACCGCATTTTCGCTATGGCCGAGATGAACGATGGTGCGCGCACCGATCCGTTCGACGAAGGTGACAGGCATGGTGAGGCCCTGCCCATTCTGCACCAGCGTCGCCTGTTCCGGCCGGAATCCGTAAAGCACCTCGCCGCGCGCGCCGCGCAGCGCCGCCGCGAGCTCACCCGGCAGCGGCGGGGTGATGCCCACGGGTCCGAGATCGACGACCAGCCCGCGGTCGCTCTCCGCCGGCCTGCCCTTGAGCAGGTTCATGCCTGGCGCGCCGATGAAGCGTGCGACGAAGACATTGGCCGGATCGTTGTAGACCTCGAGCGGCGTGCCGACCTGCTGCAACACGCCGTGGTCCATCACCGCGATACGGTCGGCCATGGTCATCGCCTCCAGCTGGTCGTGGGTGACATAGACCATGGTCTGGCGGAACTGGCGCTGCAACTGCTTCAGTTCGGTGCGCATGACGGCCCGGAAAGCGGCGTCGACATTGGACAGCGGCTCGTCGAGCAGGAAGATCGCCGGCTCCATGATCGCCGAACGGCCGATCGCCACCCGCTGCAATATGTTGACCGACAGCCGGTCGGCCTTGCGGTCGAGCAGCGGGGTCAGCTGCAGCATTTCGGCGATGGCGCCGACACGGCGGTCGATCTCGACTTTCGCAGCGCCTCGCATCCTCGGTCCATAGGAGAGGTTCTGGCGCACCGTCATATGGGTGAAGATAGCGTAGTTCTGGAAGACGAAGCCGACGCCGCGCCGTCCCATCGGCACGCCGGCCATGTCGCGCTCGCCAAACAGGATCTTGCCGCCGGTCGGCTCCTCCATGCCGGCGATCATGTTCATCGTCGTCGACTTGCCGCACCCCGACGGCCCGAGCAGCGCCATGAACTCGCCATCGGCAATTGCCAGGTCCATGGTCTTCAGCGCGGTGAAGTCGCCGAATTTCTTGACCAGGTTCTGCAGGTGAATGGCGCTCATGCCGGTACCTCGCGCGCCCGCGCCATGCGCTTCATGGCGAACACCGCGACGATCGAAAGCACGATCAATATGGCCAGCGCGATCGCTGCGACATAGCCCCAGATCAGATCCTGCGTGGTGAGCTTGTAGATGTAAACGGAGATGGTCTCGGTGGCGACGCCGGGACCGCCGCCGGTCATGATGTAGAGCGTATCGAAGATCTTGAAATTCTCGATCACCCGGATCGCCAGTGCGATGATGATGATCGTCTTCATCTTCGGCAGCACGATGGTGACGAAGCGCTGCCACGGATTGGCGCCGAGCAGCGTCGCCGCCTTGATCTGATCCTCCGGCACGCCGACCAAGCCGGCAAGCAGGATGAGGAACATCAGCGGCGTCCACTGCCAGATGTCGGCGACCATCACCGCGATCAGCGCCAGCGTCGGATCCGACAGCCAGGCGATGGTGACCGGAGAGCCGGTGAGCGACGACAAGATGTCGTTCACCGGGCCGCCCGACTGGAACAGCATGAAGAACATGTAGCCGGCCACCGCCGGCACCACCATCATCGGCATCAGCAGGATCGAATAGAAGATCCGCTTGCCCGGAAAATCGTCGGCAAACAACGTCGCCAGCGCGAGGCCAAGCAGGAACTCCGCCGGCACGCAGACAATCATGACGATGGCCGTGCGCTTCAGCGCGCTCCAGAAGCGCGGATCGGCGGCAAGGTCGGTGTAGTTGGCAAAATTGTTCCACAGCGACCAGGCGTTCCACCAGCCAAGACCCGACAGCGGCGACCAGTCGGTGACGCTGATGTAGAGCTGCATCAACAGCGGGAAGGCCGAGATGAACAGCACCAGTATCTGCGCCGGCAGCGTCAGCCGGAAACCCAGCCTTGCGCCCTCGTCGCGCGAAACCGGCCTTGCTCCAGCGGTTTTCATCTCGTCCTCTGAAACCATGGCAGTCACCGCGCTCATTGCTTGAGCGCCCCGAAAGTCAGCCCGCGCACCAGATGGCGCTGGATGGCGATGCCCATGATCACCGGCGGCACGGCCGCGATCAGGCCAAGCGCCGCCTTGGCGCCATAGAGCTGTCCGGTCATCGAAGAGGACAGCGAGGCCATGTAGACGGGGATGGTCACCCATTCGCGCGTCGTCAGAAGCAGTGCGATCAGATAGTCGGACCAGTTGAGGATGAAGACGAAGAGTGCAGCACTTGCCAGTGGCGCGCGCATCATCGGCAGGGTGATGCGGGTGAAGACGCGCAGCCGTGAACAACCCTCGACAAGGGCTGCCTCCTCGATCTCGCGCGGCATGTCGTCGAAGAAGGTCTTCATCAGCCAGAAGGCGAACGGCAAGGTGACGATGCCGTAGATCAGCGCCAGCCCCCACCAGCTGTCGGTGAAATTGAGAAAGGCCCACATGATCATCACCGGGATCATCACCGCCATCGGCGGAAACAGCCTGAGCTGGATCAGCGCCAGCGGCAGGTTCTGGCCGGAGCCGAAACGCGACAGTCCGTAAGCCGCGGCAGTGCCCGCCGACATGGCGATCACCGTGCCGAACACCGCCGACAGCAGCGACGACAGGATCGGCTTCAGCGCCGTGCGGTCGAGCGCGACGATCAGATTGTTGGTCGACTCGCCGAAGACGAAACGGAAATTGCTGAGCGTCGGGTTCTTCGGCCACCATGTCAGGTCGGCGCCGGTCGCCGACCATTCGGCGATCGGCTTGAACGCCATCGACACCATCCACAGGATCGGCACAAGCGTCACCGCCATGGCCGCGAGGATCGCGGCGTAGCGGAATATCTCGAAGGGAATGGAACGCTTCATCTGGCGGCTTTGCTGGTGGCGTTGTGGGCGGAGGGGAGAGAGCAAGCTCCTCCCCTCCTTCGATGTGATCCAGGGAGAAGGATCAGACGATCGGATCGAGAACTGTCGGCCAGGCCTCCTTGTTGGTCTTGATGGCTTCGAGCAGTTTGTCCTCGCCGGTGCGCCGGGCGATCTTCTTCCACTCGGCCTCGGTATCGGCCATCGCCTGCTCTGACGTCTTGGCCTTGGTCAGCGCCGCCATCAGGTTCTCGTCGAGCGCATTGTGGAAGGCTGTCGCGCCGGGATAGTTGATGGTCGGCACGGTGCGCGCCACCGTCTCGCGCACCACGTCCATGTGGTAGGCATGATAGGTCTGGCGCACCAGCGGATCGGAGAAATCCGACAGCCGGAACGGATCCAGATAGCCGCCGGGATTGGCGCTCATCCAGGCGTAGATGCGGGCGGAGCCCAGCCATTGCAGCAGGAGATAGGCGACCTCCTGGTTTTTCGACTGCGCCGAGACCATGCCGGTCAGCGAGAACCACAGCACGGAACGGCTGATCAGCTTGCCGTCGATCTCGCGGCCGGGCGGCAGCATCGAGCCGATCTTGCCGGTGACGGCCGAGTCCTTGTTGCCGGCATTGTCGAGGAATTTCGGCAGGTTGGAGAAGGCGCAGGTCATCGCAGCACCCCCCTTGGCGAAATTGCCGTACTGTTCAGGCCAGCCCCAGGAGATCGCATCCGGCGAATGATGCGCGAGCGAAGCGACATATTCGTTGGTCGCCGCGATGCCTTGCTCGGAATTGATCATCGGCTTGCCGTCATCACCAAACAGGAACTGGTTGGGCGAGGCCATCGAGACATAGCGCTGATACCAGTTGGTGTAGCCCCAGCCCTGGTTGCGCAGGTCGGTCGAGCCGAACAGACCCTTGTCCGGGCGCTGGAAGAAGGCGGCGATGTCGCCATGCTGCTTCCAGGTCTTCGGCGGCGCCAGATCGTAGCCGTATTTGTCCTTGAAGGCCTTCTTCTCGGCTTCGTCGCCGAACAGATCGGTGCGGTAGACCCAGGTCTGGAAGTCGCCGTCCAGCGACACGCCATAGTTCGAGCCGCGATATTTGTTGAGCAGCGACACGCCCTTGGCGCCGTTGACATAGCCGCTGACGGGATCGTCCCACTCGGGCTTATGCTGCGCGACAAAGTCGTCGAGCTTGGCGATGCCGCCGGTTTCGGCGAGGTCGCCGAGGCGGTTCCATTCGGTCGAGTAGATGTCGTAGGCTCCACCCTTGGTGGAGATGTCCTGCATCGTCTTGGTGAATTCCTGGCCGTTCGGCAGGCCGACGATTTCGATCGGAATGCCGGTCTCCTTTTCCCACAAATCCTTGATCGACGGCGCACCGGCCGGGAACGGCTGTGTGAGCTGGCCGATCGAGCCGTCGGACAGGCCGAGCACGATCTTGGCCGGCGCCTTGCCGGCGCCCTTCAGCGCCTTGGCTGCCTCGATGGCGCGGCCTTCCGGCGTGTCGGCGCCATACTGGTAGCGCTCGGCCCCATCGAAGCCCGTCGGGCCGCCGATCATGCCTGGCGCCAGCGCGTCGGCCGCAAAGGCGCGGCCGGGACGAATGAATTGCGGTGCGATACCAGCGGCGGCCATGATCACGGCCGCCTTTCCTCCGGACGCCAGCAAGCGGCGCCGCGAGATGCGGATCAAGTCAGACATTGAAACTCCTCCCTCAGGGCCACGTTTCCTCCACGACCCTATGAGGGATATTGACGGCAGCATGGGAAGGCTGTCAACATCATAAATAATCAAAACACCTCACAACATTGCAAACAGGGCGGAGAAATGTGCAAAACCGGGATCCATACCGTACTCTTGATGCCTCGATTTGATGGAAAACGCCTCTCCCCGACCCTGCACAGCCCAGCCGGATCATTTGATTTAGCCCGGCGGCTTGCACATCGGCCAAGGGCGGATACATCATTTCCCATCAGAATCGCCGATGGCAGAGACGCCGTCGCCAGCCGATCTGACGCATGCAGGAGATGAAACACGGTGCGGTCCACCCTGACTGACATAGCCCGGGAAGCCGGTGTCTCGGCCGCCACGGTCGACCGAGTGCTCAACAACCGCCCCGGCGTGCGGGCGCGTACACGTGAAATCGTGCTCGAAATGGCGCAGCGACTTGGCTACATCGCCGAAAGCCCGAACGGAGCGCCGCCGCGGCCCTTGCCCGGCGACGTCATCCGGCTCGACTTCGCGCTGCCCGCCGGCACCAATTCCTTCATCAAGATGCTGCACCGCCAGATCGAGGCGCAGGCGCAATCACGGCCCGACCTCGATGTGCACATTGCCACCATCGAAGGCTTCAACCCGGACGGTCTCGCCCGGCTGCTGCAGGATTTGCGCGGACAGACGCAAGGCGTCGGCGTCATCGCGCTTGACCATCCGACGGTGCGCGAGGCGATCCGCTCGCTGTCGGCCAACGACATCAAGGTGGTGACCATCGCCTCCGACATCCTGCATGTGCCCAGGGTCGCCTATATCGGCATCGACAACCGCGCCGCCGGGCGGCTGGCCGGCTATCTGCTCAATCGCTTCATGGGATCGGGGCGTCCGGGCAAGGTGGCGCTGTTCGCCGGCTCGCTGTCCTATCGCGGCCACGAAGAACGCGAGATGGGCTTCCGCCATATCCTGACGGAGGAATCGCCCAATCTGCAGATCGTCGAGATGCGCGAAATGCTCGACGACCGCGAGAAGGCCTATTCGGAAGCGTCAGCCCTTCTGGAGCGGCATCCCGACCTTGCCGCGATCTACAATGTCGGCGCCGGCAACACCGGCATCGCCCGCGCGCTCAAGGAGCGCGGCCGCGCCCAGTCCATGGTTTTCCTTGGCCATGAGGTGACCGACGGCACCAAGGACCTTCTGCTCGACGGCACGCTCGACGCGGTCATCGACCAAAATCCGCGTGTCGAGGCCCGCGAAGCGCTCAACACTCTGACCCATGCGGTCAGGGGATTGCCCTATGAATTGCACCAGCCAAGACTGCAGGTGATCTTCAAGGAGAACATCCCGGAGATTTGAGCAGCAAGCCTAGTCAACCCTCTCCGTTTCCGGATAGAGCGCCTTCGCCAGGTCGCGGATCGCATCAGCCGTGCGCGGGCCGAAGCCAATCATGTAGGCGCCGTCGAGCACGACCAGCGCCTTGTTGGCCGCCGCCGGCGTTGCCGCCAGCGCGCGATTGCCGAACACCTGCTCTGATGTCGGGCCGCCCTTGCCGTCGCTCATCATCAGGATCACATCCGGCGCCATCTCGATCAGCTTCTCCTCCGACGCCGCCTTGTAACCCTGCACGACATCCATCGGATTGAGGCCGCCGGCATAGCGGATGATGGCGTCGGCAGAGGTGCCGGCGCCGGCCGCGCTCAGCTTCACAAGGCCATGGAAGAACACCACTTTCTTGCGCCGCGCCGGCGGGATTTTCGCAGCCAGATCGGCTGCGGCCTGGAAGGCAGCGAGCACTTCGGTGGAAACCGCCCTGCCCTTGTCCTCGAGCCCAAGGCTGGCGGCGATCAGCGTGATCTTGCGCTCGATGCCGTGCGGGGTGTTGTCCTGCGGGATGAAGACGATCGGGATTGCGAGCGACTTCAGCACCTCCATCGCCTCGGGCGGTCCGCTGTCTTCGGCCGCCAGGATCAGGTCAGGGCGCAGGCCCGCGACGCCCTCCACCGAAAGCTGGCGGCGATAGCCGACGTTGGGTTTTTCGGTCACATCAGGCGGATACTTGCTGCCGCGATCGATGGCGATGATCCGCTCGCCGGCGCCGAGCGCATGGACGATCTCGGTGACGTCGGAGCCGAGCGTCAGTATCCTCGTTGCCGATCCCGGCACGACGGTTCGTCCCAGCGCGTCGACAACCGTCTCGGCGGCCAGCGCCGTGAAGCCGCAGGAAGGCACCAGCACCGACAGCGCCAGAAGCAGCACCGCCGCGACTCTGCCCGGCGAGCTGATCCTCTTGCCCTCCCCCACACTGCCGACCATGCCGCCGCTCCCGTGCCAGATGCTTCTCGATGATGGTCGGCTATAAATTTAAAGTTGACTCATGTCATCATGTTTTAATATGTGACCCGTGCCCTGACCCGCCTGGTCGAGGGATTCTCGATCATGCCAGCCAAGGCCCTTCAGCCACCGCCAGCAGTTTTTGCTTTTGCTTGGGGGCTGCATGACAACGACAACAAACACGACCTTGATGGCGAGCACCGCGCTTGCCTTTGTGCTCGGCCTTTGCGCCGTGCCCTTTGCCAGCGCGCAGGAACAGGACCAGGAGAAAAAGGCCGCCGCCAAGACCGGCCGCCTGGCGCCGGCCGAGGCCGCGCAACCGGCGACGATGCTCGACCTCATCACCATCTCGGCGACGATGATCAAGACCGCAGTCATCGAATCGATGGCAGCCATCAGCGCCATCGATTCCGACGAGCTCGACCGCATCCAGCCCGACACCGCCGCCGACATCTTCCGCACCACGCCCGGCGTCGCCGCCTCAATGAATGGCGACGACCCGGCGACAGCCATCAACATTCGCGGCCTGGAGCAATATGGCCGCGTCGTCGTAACGCTTGACGGCGCCCGTCAGGACTATTGGCGCGTCGGTCACGGTTCGGGTTCGTTCTACGTCGAGCCCGACCTGATCAAGGAAGCCACCGTCATTCGCGGCCCGGTGTCGAATGCCTATGGTTCCGGCGGCATCGGCGGCGTCGTCTCCTTCGAGACCAAGGATGCCGGCGACTTCCTCAAAAAGGACGAGCGCTGGGCGCTGAGCGAGAAGCTCGGCTATGAGGACAATGGCGACGGCTTCACCACCAGCACTACCGGCGCCTACCGCTTCAGCGACGATGCCGACATCATCGGCAACCTCATCTACCGCGACCGCGACAGCTATACCGACGGCAATGGCGACACCGTGCCTTGGACCGGCGAGCGGGTGACCAGCGGTTATCTGAAGACGACGCTGCGGCCAGCCGACGGCCACGAGCTGAAGCTCGGCGCCATCCTGCAGCGCTATAACGACCAGATCACCGGATCGAGCGGCTCGACCTCGCCGACGCTGAGCCGCTACGACACCAACACCACCAACCAGACCTACACCGCGGCCTACACCTGGAAGCCTGACGACAGTGAGCTGATCGACTTCAGCGCCAATGCCTACCACAACCGCACCCGCGCCGAGCAGACACAGGTCTGGCCCACCTCGGCGATCGGCAATTTCCGCTTCTACGACGTCGCCACGACAGGCTTCAACGTGAAGAACTCCTCTCGCTTCGACGCCTGGGGACTTGCCCACACGCTGACCTACGGGCTCGACTATTACTATCTCGAAGCGTCGTCGGAAGCGGCGCATTTCGGCGCCGGTGAGCAGCAGGGCTATGGCGGCTTCCTGCAATGGCAGGGCGACTACGAGGACTGGCTGCAGGTGATCGCGGCCATGCGCTATGACGGCTACCAGCTCGATGGCGAAACGCGCATCCCGTCGCCGCAGGAAGCCTCGATCTCCGGTGACCGCTGGTCGCCACGCCTCACCGTCGGCGTCACACCATTCGACGGTCTTCAGCTCTACGGCACCTATTCCGAAGGTTACCGGGCGCCGGGCCTGCAGGATGTCTTCCGCGGCGGCGGCGCGCATGGCGGCGGCGATACATACCGGCCCAATCTTCTGCTGCAACCCGAGACGGCGAAGAACTGGGAGGCGGGCATCAACGTGAAATATGACGATTTGCTGACGGTGGGCGACCGGTTGCGCGCCAAGGTCAACGTCTTCCACACCGCCGTCGAGGACTATATCGACGTTGACCTGACCGTCCTGCCGCGCACGGCGATCAACATCGGCGACGCCCGCCTGAAGGGCGTCGAGGCCGAGATGGTCTACGACTACAACTGGGGTTTTGTGAACCTCGCCGGCGCGCTGATCGACGCCAAGGTCGTCAGCGGCGTCTATTCCGGCCAGGCGCTGAACAACACGCCGCTGGACCGCTTCTCGGCCACGATCGGCTTCCGCATGCTGGAGGACCAGCTCACCGTCGGCGCGCAATATCTCAGCGTCGGCAAGATCACCCGCACCAGCCGCACCAATCCCAACGCCGTGCCGGTTGTCGATGACGGTTTCGATCTGGTCAACGTCTTCGCCAACTGGCGCGTCAGCGACAGGCTGAAGCTCGATTTCGGCGTCGATAACGTCTTCAACACCGCCTACACCGACCCGCAAAGCGCATGGTCGACCACGGCGGCAACCGAACAAGGCAAGGGCCGCACCTTCAAGGTGGCCCTCACCGGCAGGATCGGAGGCTGAGAATGAGCGAAGCATCGGCAAGCGAGCTGACCTGCGAGGCGCGCCTCGACCTGCGCCACCTGCCCGACTACATGGACAGCATCAGCGACAGGCTGCAGAGTTTCGAGGCAGATGCTTCGCACCATGGCCAGCGCATCGATTTCCGCTTTGCCTTTGGCGCCGCCTCTTTCGACATGGAACGGCTTGTGATGCGGGCCAATGCCGCCGACCGCGACGGACTTGCCCGCATCAAGGACCTGCTTGCCACGGCGGTGCAGGTCTATGCCAGAGAGGAAAACCCCGAAATCGTCTGGACCGGCGATCTCTCAGGTGAAACCCACCTCGCCCAGTTCCGCAAAATGCTGGTGACGGATGTCCGCGATCTCACCCCGCACATGCGCCGCATCCGCCTTACCGGTGAGAATCTCAGCCGTTTCGCCAAATTCGGCGGCATGCATATCCGCATACTGTTTCCGACCAGGGAGGTTCGCGATCCGCTTTGGCCTGTGCTCGGCGGCAACGGCTTGCCGGTCTGGCCGGCCGATGACCGGCGGCCGGTGGCGCGCGTCTACACCATCCGCGCGCTCGACGTGGAAAAGGGCATCATCGATGTCGACTTCCTCGTCCATCCCGGCGAGAGCGTCGGCTCGAACTGGGCCATGCAGGCAGCGCCCGGCATGAAGGTCGGCATTATGGGACCGGTCGGCCGCCCGGTGCGGCAGGCGGAGTGGTATGTGATGGGATCAGATGAAACCGGTCTCCCCGCGCTGGCGCGGCTACTGGAAACCCTGCCGGCACAAACCAGAGGCGTCGCCTTCGTCGAAATCGCCGACGAGCGTGAGAAGCAGAAAATCGACAACGCCACCGCCATCGAGCTGCACTGGCTGACGCGGGACGGCGTGCCGGCGGGCGAAGACAGGCTGCTGGCCGAGGCTGTCCGCTCGGTGGCATGGCCGCAAGGTGGCTCGGCCTTCGGCTGGTTCGCGGCGGAAGCCGCTGCCGCCAAGATCGTGCGCGAATATTGGCGCGACACGCTTGGGCTCGGCCGCGATCAAACGCTGGCAGCGGCCTACTGGCGGCGTGGTGCTGCCGGATTGATGGCGGGCTGAGGTCCGAAGCGCCGTTGATGGCAGCGTGGACCGAGAGGCGTCGGCGCTGCCCCTCAGGGCGGCGCTGACCTTGGCCAGCGAGCACTGGTCCCTAGACTTTGCGAATGACCGCCCCGCCATCCGCCCCAATGCCGATAGCGATCCGCTCTCCGGATATAACCCAGGCAATGTCGCACACCAGCAGCGGCATACGGATCTCGTAGAGAAATTCGGCAACGATGGCGCCGACCGCCAGGATCGGGTCCGGCCGCTCCAGAAGAATACCGGCCGGCGCCGTTCCCCGACGGATCGCCTCGGCCAGCACTGAAGATGAAGACGACGAGCCGCGCCCGCTCGGCATGACCAGGATTGTCCCGGCGACATTCTGACCGAGGCCCGGATGGGAATGGTCTATTATCTCGCCGGTCTCGGCATCGATGCCGCCCCAGAAGCTGAGCGGCTGCGAAAACACCAGCGCCTGGCCTTCGGCCGCGCCGGCCAACTGAAAGGTGCCGGTTCGTTCCACCGGTCGCGTCATGAAGCGCTCCGCACGACATGCCCGACCGCAGCGGAGCGGATGCAATCCCTCATCTCCGCGAAGGCGACGGACACGCCGATATTGCCGGGTGCGTAATGCGCCCATTTGCCGGAATTGGTCATCACCACGCCGTCGAGGCGCTCCAGGATCGAGGTGACATAGGTGCAGGTGTCGGCGACCGGGATCAGGCCGAACGCCTCCATGCCATCAAGCGCGCCCTCCTCCTGCAATCGCGTCAGCGTCGCACGCCCGGTGTTGACATAGATCGGGATGCGCCTGCCCGGCGCGATCTCGCGCAGCAACGGCAACAGCCGCATCCATTCCTCATGCGAAAAATGCGGCGTGCCGAGCGAGACGGCCGCCAGCGGCGCGCCATCGGGCACGCCAGACAGCCTGGCCAACGCATGGTCGATATCGACGCGGGTGATGCGGATCGTCTCATCAGGCGCATGGCCCTGGAAAGCCTCATCCAGGGTGCTGGCTTCCGGCGTGATGCCGACCGCATGGAACAGCGCCACAGCACCCGTCGTTGCCGCCGCTGCCCCCAGCGCCTTCAACTGGTCCTCGTCACGCGGTTGCGGCAGGCCTGTGATCACCGGAATGCGGTCGCCGCTCGCTTGCCCGATGATCAGCCCGACACCGACGAACAGGCTGTCGCTCGGTTCGCGGCCCGCGACATCCAACTCGAACAAAATCCGGCCGCGCCGGTTCTCGCTCAGATGCAAGCCCCAGGCCGGCGCGCGGCCGGTCATGGCGCAGCACAGATCGATGAAATCGCCATAGCGGTTCGTGCGCGCGCCGATCACCGAATTGGCAAACACGATGGCGTTGGATTCGCCCCAGGCGATCTGCTCGCCAAAGCCTGGCCGGAACCGCGTCTGGTAAGGCGCGCAAGTGAAGGTCGCCTGGCAGCCAAGCTCCAGATGCGCCTTCATCAGCCGTCGCGCCGGCACCTCTTCCGCCACCGGCATCTTGACCATGCCGGGATGGATGAGATCGAACGAACCGACGTTCAATGTCGTCGGCACCTGGACACGGCCACCGCCTTCGACCAGCCGCTCGACGAAATCGAGACCAGCCTTGCCGTGGTAGAGACAGCCATCGATATGGGCGCCGGCAATGTCGAGCAGACTGCCTGCCCCGACCGCATTGGAAAACGCGACCAGGATTTTCATGGCAGCGGCTGCGGACAGGCCTTGCTCGCCGTCGAGCATGGATCGGTCCTGTGCGGTCAATTCCAAGGTCATCGCGGCTCCGGGCCTTACTCGATTTTATGGCGGGACAGCGCCCCCCTCTGCCCTGCCGGGCATCTCCCCCTCAAGGGGGGAATTTAGCAGCTTCGGCCTTATTGCACTTTTTGCAATGTGGGAGATTTGCGAAAACCAACGATGACAGCCGATCTCCCCCCTTGAGGGGGAGATGTCCGGCAGGACAGAGGGGGGCGCCACGGAACGCCAGCCGTCCTATCCGTCCACAGTCCTACTTAACCCGCCGCGATCAACACCGTACTCTCCGGCGACCAGCGCAGCACGACATCCTGACCTTCCGCCAGCCGTTCCATGCCGGTGTTCTGCACAATCACCTTCAACGTCTGGCCGCCACGCTCGACGAAGTAGGTGCTGTTGTTGCCGGCGAAGATGCGCTTGGAGACCTGCCCCTTGAGCATGTTGGCGTTGCCATCCGCCACCCCGGCATCCGTTCCGATACGGATGCGTTCGGGCCGCACGGCGCAGCTTGCCTTGGCGCCGGCGGCAAGCGTCGCGCCGGCGCCAGCGGCAATCGCCGTGCCGTCCGGCAGCCGGATGCCACTGCCCGTCGTGTCGCCGCGAAAGATGTTGGCGTCGCCGAGGAAGGTGGCGGCAAACTCGCTCTTCGGCCGGTCGTAAATCTCCTCCGGCGGCCCTTCCTGCACCAGCCTGCCGTCGCGCAATATGCCGATGCGGTCGCTCATCGTCAGCGCCTCTTCCTGGTCGTGGGTGACGAAGATGGTGGTGATGCCGATCTCGCGCTGGATGCGCTTCAGCTCGATCTGCATATCGACACGCAACGCCTTGTCGAGCGCGCCGAGCGGCTCGTCGAGCAGCAGCACGCGCGGCTTGGTGACGATGGCGCGGGCGAGCGCCACCCGCTGGCGCTGACCGCCGGAGAGTTGGTGCGGGCGGCGGCCACCGAGCTTGCCGAGCTGCACCAGATCGAGCGCACGCTGCACCTCCGTCGCAATCACTGCCTTGGCCTCGCCACGCACCGACAGGCCGAAGGCGACATTGTCGGCAACACTCATATTGGGAAACAGCGCATAATTCTGGAACACCATGCCGATGCGCCGCTTCTCGACCGGCACGCGCTCGACGCTCTCGCCGCCGATGGTGATCCGACCGGAGTCGGGAAAATCGAACCCAGCGATCTGCCTGAGCAGCGTGGTCTTGCCGCTGCCCGATGGCCCGAGCAACGCATAGAAACCACCATCGGCGAAATCTATGGAGACGTCGTCCAGCGCCTTGTGGGCACCGAAACTGCGCGAAACATTCGATACCTGCACGCCGGCCATTATTTCTCTCCGCCGAATTTGAAGAACCGCGCCGTGAGCAGCATCAGCGCCATCGACACGACAATGATGATTGTCGAGACCGCGTTGATCTCGGGCGTGAAACCCTTGCGGATCGCGGCATAGATTTCGACCGGCAGCGTGGTCTGTCCCGGTGTCGCCAGGAAATAGGACACGACGAACTGGTCGAACGACACGGCAAACGCAAACAGTCCGCCGGCGATGACGCCGGGCATGATCCAGGGCAGCGTGACGCGCCTCGTCACCTGCCACTGGTTGGCGCCGAGCGAGCGCGCCGCCTCTTCCAGTTCGGGCGCGAAGGTCTGCAGCCGCGCCGAGACGACAACGATGACATAGGGCAGCGCCAGTGCGACATGGCCGAGCAGGATCGCATGCAGGCCACGGCCGATGCCGACTCCGAAGAAGAAGATCAGCATCGCCGTGCCGGTGATCAGCCACGGTATGGCGATCGGCGGAAACAGCAGCGCCTGCAGGAATTTCTTGCCGCGAAACTCATAGCGATAGAGCGCCAATGATGCCGCCGAGCCGAGCACGACGCAGATGATCGTGGTGATGACGGCGATCTCGACGCTGTTCCACGTCGCGGCGATCAGCTGCTCGTTCTGCCACAGCGAGGCGTACCATTCGGTCGTCCATTCGAACGGCAATTGGTAGAAGGGCGAGACATTGAACGACATCAGCGCCATGATGATGATGGGCAGATAGAGAAAGGCGAGCAGCAGCCCGATGTACAGGCGGCTAAGTCCTTCGAGGATGCGGGTCGTCGCCATCACGCAGCCCTCCGCAGCACTGGCGAGGCAATTGCCAGGATGACCAGCACCACGGCCAGCAGGATGAAGGAGAGCGCCGCACCGAGCGGCCAGTTGAACACGGCGACGAACTGGTCCTCGATGACCGTGCCGTAAAAAGTGCCGGTGCGGCCGCCGAGGATGCGCGGTTCCATGAACGAGCCGACCACGGGCACGAAGATCAGTGCCGCACCCGCGACCAGGCCGGGCATCGACAGCGGGATGATCACCCGCCTCAGCACCTGCAGCCGTGAAGCGCCAAGCGAGCGCCCGGCCTCGATC
Organism: Mesorhizobium loti; assembly: GCA_014189435.1. Lineage (NCBI taxonomy): Bacteria > Pseudomonadati > Pseudomonadota > Alphaproteobacteria > Hyphomicrobiales > Phyllobacteriaceae > Mesorhizobium > Mesorhizobium loti. Next base: position 1,491,380 of record CP050293.1, on the reverse strand, counting down.
AGCGAGTCGTCGATCGCCTGCAAGGTGAGGTAGCAGGTCAGCACCATGTAGGGCACGTAGGAATGCACCAGTCCGATGATGACGGCCGGATAGGAATACATGAGATCAATGTTGATCTTGAACGGCAGCACCGCGTTGAGCGCGGTGTCGAGAATGCCGCCTTCTCGCAAAACCATCGCCCAGGAGAAGATCCGCACCAGACCGTTCGACCAGAACGGCAGGATGACAAGCAGGAAGATGGCCTCGCGGCTGCGCCCTTTCAGCACCTTGGCCAGAACATAGGCAGCGGGATAGCCGATGACGATGCACCACAGCGTCACCTCGAGGCCAAGGCGCAGCGAGGCCAGCAGCAGCGTCAGATAGAGGCTTTGCGAAAAGAAGGCGGCATAGTTGCCAAGGGTGAACGCCCAGGGCTTTCCTGACAGCGGCAGTTCGGTCATGAACGAGAAGAAGACCATGGCAGACAGCGGCAGGAAGATCGCCACCGTCAGCCAGAGATAGGCCGGCGCCAGCAGCGGCAATGCCGATCTCAGCCCGCTTCGCGACGCTGTCGCAGCTGCCATGATACCCTCCTCCCCAGGATTGGAAGAACCAGCCGGCGCGAGCCGCCGGCTGGCCCGGATGTCGGCTTTACTTCACGTCGACCTTGAGCTGCTGCCACAGCGCCAGATAGGCTTCGCGCTGGGCGTCGGTGATCGGCGCCTGGAACTGGATGCGCTTGGCCACTTCGGGGTCGCCCATCACCTTGCGGTTGAAGGCGTCCTCGGGCAGCGCTTCCACCGCCTTGGTGTTGGCCGAGACCGGAGCGCCAACCTTGGTGACCCATTCGACGTAGAATTTCGGGTCGATCATGTAATTGATGAAGGCCTCGGCCCCGGCGACGTTCTTGGCACCAACGGGGATCGAAAACGCGTCGAGCCAGGCGACGGCGCCCTCCTGCGGCACGACCAGCGAGACCGGCAGCTTGAAATGCGTCTTGGCGCGGTCGGCCGAGCCGCTCCAATAGGTGCCGATATCGATCTGGTTGGAGGCGACCATCTGGTTCCAGTCGTTCTCCGAGCTCCAGAAGGTCTTGATCTGCGGCATCAGCGAAGTGAGCTTCGCCTTGACCGCATCCATATCCTTGATGTCGTTGATGTTCTGGCCGGTGGCGATGGCGCCGAACTGCACCGCCTCGACGGCATCGTCGCGAATGACGACGCGGCCCTTGTGGGCTGCATCCCACATCTCGGCAATGCTCGTCGGCGGCTTGTCGAAGGATTTGTCGTTGATGGCGAGCGCCGTCAGGCCCCACACCCACGGCACGCCATAGACCTTGCCGTCATGGACGAGCATAGGCGATCCCGCCTTGTCCTTGCTGATGTCGGCGTAATTCGGCAATTTGGACACGTCGATCGGCTGGATTAGCTTGCCGTCCATCGCCTGATCGTTGAAGGCGGCATTGATCATGACCACGTCATAGAGGCCGGGATTGGTCCGGATCTTGGTCAGCATCTCCTGTTCGGAATTGAAGAAGTCGTTGACGACCTTGTTGCCGGTCGCCTTTTCGAAAGCCTCGACGGCCCATGGCTCGTCGGCGCCGTAACCCTTCCAGTTGAGCACATGCACTTCGTCGGCCTTGGCGGCGAACGCGAGTGCGGAGGTAAAGACGGCGGTCGCCGTCAGCAGAGCAGTCAAGTCAGGCATGCGCATGGTTGGTTCCTCTCTGTGGGTTTGCCCGGTTCCCGGGCTTGTCAGGCTTTCCAGCTGTTATGCATTGGCCTTCTGTGTCCGGCCTGCATCCGACGGGTCGGCGGCATGGCTCAGGAATGTCTGGATTTCGTGATCGGTCGGCGCCGACGAGCCGCCGTGGCGGGTGACCGAAACAGCCGCCGCCGCATTGGCATAGCGCGCTGCCCCGAAGGGCGGGATGCCGCGCGCCAGCGCGCTGACGAAAGCGCCGATATGGGTGTCGCCGGCGCCATTGGTGTCGATGGCGCTGACCTTGAAGCCGGCAATGGTCTGCGCTGACCCGTCGGCCAACCTGATATGGCAACCCTTCGCGCCGGCGCGGATGACCACGCCCGCTGCTTTCGGGCAGTGGTCGGCGAGAAGCCGTGCCGCGACAGCCTCGATATCGCCCGGGCCGGCAATCTCGGCCGCCTCTGTCGTGTTGCAGCTCAGCCATGTGGTGCGGGCAAGCACCCGCGACAGGATGGAGCGTGGAATGTCCGGGATGACCGGCGTCGGGTCGAAGGCGAAAGGTGTTTCAGCCGGCAATGCCTCGATCCAGTCGGTGAGTGCGTCACGGCTTGCGGGGTAGCTCAGCGTATAGCCGGAGGTGAACACCCAGTCTCCCGTCGCCACCGCGACCGGCGCCATCATGTCGAGGCTGAGCACGCTCTCCGCCCCCGGCCACGAGACGAAGGTGCGTTCGGCGTCGCTCGAGATCATGGCGACGCAATTGCCGCTGTCCATCAAGGACGATTGCGGCGTCAGCGTCGCGATGCCCTCGGCTGTGAAAGCAGCACGCAGAAAGTCGCCGTTCGGCCCGCTGCCGAGCTGGCCGCCGAACACCACTTGCATGCCGGTGCGGCTGGCCGCGACCATCATGTTGAAGCCGCCGCCGGCGACCTGCGCAAAGCTCGACGCCGTCTTTTCCATGCCGGGCGCCGGCAAGGCATCGATGCGGTAGACATAGTCGACCACAGCACTACCGATATGGACGAGACGCCCGCTCATGCCGCGGCATCCTTGCCGGAACCGGTTTTCGCCACCCTTGCCGCGACAAGGTCGGCGGCAAGCGCGCGAACCTCTGACATGTCGATGCCGACAAGCCGGGCGATGTGCTTTTGCGGCAATCGGGAAAAACCGCTGCAGGCACCGGCCATGCCGGCGGCGATGGCGCCGATCGTATCGGTATCGCCGCCGAGATTCTGCGCTGATGACGGCTGCTTGCCAGGGGTCACCACGCGCGACTTCCAGCACGGCGAAGGCCGCCGGAGCGGATTCCTGGCTGGCGACGCCGGTGCCGACCAGATCGGTGATCAGCCGGATGGCATCCCTGATCGCCTTGCCGCGCACGATGTCCTGTGCCCAGACGATACGCGCGGCGATGTCGCCGCCGGTGACCCAATGGCCGAGCGTCGCCCCTCGCCTCGCCGCCGCGACGGCGCTCGCGGAAGCATCGCGCCAGTCGCCGCCGGCGACGCCGCGGCTGACGGCAGCGGCAACGGCAGCGGCGGAAGCGATGGCGATCGAGGTGTTGTGGGTCGCCCGGCAGGTCTCCGCCACCTTGGCGACGAACGCCTCCAACGGTTCGAGCGGCATCATGATGCCGACTGGCGCGATGCGCATGGCCGCGCCATTGGTGTCGCCGCTGCGTCCTGCTTCCTCAGCCGGCACGCCATTGTTGATGGCGTCGATGGCCCGCTTGGTCGACGGCCCCAAAAGGTCATAGCTGCCGCGCGCCTTGACCTCGCGCTCCCAGTCGAGCAGCGCATTGACCCAGCGTGCGTGGTCGAAACGGTCGCCGGATTCGACCAGGATGCGGCCAAGCAGCAGCGCCTGCTCGGTGTCGTCGGTGATGGTTCCGGCAGCCAGTCCCTTCGACACCGGATGGTCGGCGAAAGGCGCGATGAAATCCTCGACATGGCCGTAGAGTTCGGCAATGCGCGCCGGCGACAGAAGCTGCGTCGGCATGCCGAGCGCGTCTCCCAGCGCTCCACCGACAAGAGCGCCCATGGCGCGATCAATGGCCTTGCTGGTTGCATCCGACATCGCTCAGAACCTCATATGCAGCGCGAAATGCGCCGGGTTGAGCAGGCTGGTGACATATTCGATCGGCCGGTCGTCGGCCGCACGCGTCAACCGGCGGCCGCGCAGGAACGGCGTGCCTTGCGGGCAGCCGAGGATGGCCGCATCCTCGGCATTGAGCATCTCGATCTCGACCCATTCCTCGCCATGGTCGGGAATGAGGCCGGCGACGCGCAGCGTCTGGTGCAGCGAGCCCTCGCGCAATCCGCGCAACGGTACGTCCTCAAGCTCGGGTGACAATGGCAGCCGGCTGCGCTCGATGGAGATCGCATGGCCGTCGCTGGCGTTGGTGCGCACCCGGTCGACGGCAATGAAGAACGGGCTTTCGATACCAAGCAGCGCAGCCAGATCGGTGTCTTCGATGACCTCCAGCCGCAGCGTCCGCGTCTCGGCATTGGCGCCAGCGTTGGCCAGCGCGCGCGACCAGCCGATGGCGTCATCGACCGGCTTGCCGTCGAAGGTGACGAACGAGCCGATGCCGACCTTGGTGGTGATCAGTCCGCGGCTGGACAATTCCTCGAGGCCCTTGCGGACCGTATTGCGGCTGACGGAGAAGCGCTGGACGAGTTCGTTCTCGCTTTGCAGGCGGTCGCCAAAACCGAGAACGCCGGAGCGTATCTCATGTTCGAGGACGGTGGCGATCTGCTCGGGTTTGCCCGTGCCGGGAGATAGTTGAACCGCACGCCGCTTCATATAGGTACCTGTTCAGTGAACCTGTATAATCCTGTTCAATATATGAGCACCGACGCCGTGTCAACGGATCCAAAAGCAGGCCAACGGGCGCGAATGTTGCGGAATGCCAACAAAACCGCTGACGACAGGCCGGCACACGGATTCCGAAAAACCGACCCCCGATCAACCGAAAAGACCGCAATCAATCAAGAGGATAGCGCCAGGTCTTGATTCGACCTTGGCCGGACACGCTACGGTATCGACACCTCACGAGGCTCAACGAGGATGTCCGCCTCGATCGCGGCGTTGATGAACGCCGCCCGTGCCGCCGAGGCTTCTTTCTTTCCTTCAAGGACGGCCAGGCAGACCTTGCGGGCAACCATGTGCCTTTGCCCGGTCACAACCGGCCAGCGGTTCATCAGGATGTCAGCAGCCTGAGCGACCCTCTCCACATTGAAGATCGAGTTTCGCGATCGGCCGAGCGCAATCCTGACCGGTTCATCGAAACGCTGGTCTTGCACCACCCCACCTCCGGAATCGAACGTGCCGACCCAATTCCCTGTATTGTGATAGGTTCCGCGCCAAAGGTGCAAGATGTCCGATTCCAGTGGCCAGAAAAATCCCAGGCTGATCGTCGTGGTCGCGTTCGATCGCGGCGAGGATGGCGAATTGTTTCCAGCCTTTGGACCCGCCGACCAGCAGAGCGAGGATCGCGCCATACGCACCGCTAAGGCTTTGGCCGCAAAACATGCCGGCGTCATCGCCTGGAGCCGCGAGGCCGACCCGACGCTGGGCGAATACGGCCCGCCAAACACGCTCTTCGTCAGCGGCGACGTACCTGACATGGAATGATCGATTGGCACCAAGGCCGGTGAAATAGAACATCGTTTTAATATATATTCCTCCGAAGGAACTGTTTTCTCTCGATCCCGTTTGTCTGCAGGTCGTTTATTCCAATGGCCTCGACAGAGAGGAATTCCCAAATGAACCTCAAGATGCTCACGATGGGCGCGATGGCGCTTGCGATGATGACTGGCTCGGCTTTGGCCGCCGGCAGCACCGGAACATCGGCACTCGATGATCCGGCGAAGATGTCTCCCTTCTTCACCGATGCCGGCATGAAGACCATGAAGTCCGACGCGGAGTTCAAGACCGCCTGGATGGCCATGAAGGAAGAAGACCGCGCAGGCATGATGAAGGAATGTGGCGACGGGGCCATTGCCAAGTCGCATGACAATTTCTGCAAGATGACCAAGCAGCTCGGCGGCGCGAACTGACGCAGCACGATTTGGGCGCATGCCCGAAAGAACAGCGGATGAAGGCGGGCCAGATGCCCGCCTTTTTCTGTTCAATGGCAAGCCGGCAAAGTGGCGGCCAACACATTACCGTGCTGGAGGATTCAATGGGCGACAACGGCCAGGCAAAGATATAATGTCGGCGTTTGGAGTGGCAGAACGCCGCTCATTTGGCTTTGTGCCCATGTTTCAACCCATTGCGAATATCGAAGACGCGCAGACGCTGGCGCAGGCGATCGTCAACACGATCACCGAGCCGTTTCTCGTCCTCGACGAGCAGTTTCGCGTGCTGGCGGCCAGCCGCTCCTTCTACAAGACGTTTGAAGTCGACCCTGCGCAGACCCAGGGCTCGCTGCTCTACGCGCTCGGCGACGGTCAATGGGATATTCCGGCACTTCGCCTGCTGCTGGAGACGATCATTCCCGAAAAGACCGCCATGGACGGTTTCGAGGTCGAGCATGATTTCCCGCAAATTGGCCGCCGCACCATGCTGCTCAATGCCCGCAAGGTGCTTTACGACCACAGTTCGGCCATCACCATTCTTCTCGCCTTCAATGACATAACGGCCCGTCGCGTCATCGAGCGGGAGAAGGAAGAGCTGCTCAGCCGCACCGAAGATCTGCTTCGGCAGAAGGATGTGCTTCTGCGCGAGATGGAGCATCGGGTTGCCAACAGCCTGCAGATCATTGCCTCGATCCTGTTGCTGAAGGCACGCTCGGTCACGTCGGAAGAGACGCGTCAGCATCTCAAGGACGCCCACCAACGCGTTCTGTCCGTGGCCGAAGTACAACGCCATCTCCACACTTCAGCCGGTGTCGACGAGATCGATGTCGGCTCTTACCTTCCGAAATTGTGCAGCAGCCTCGCCTCGTCGATGGTCGGCGAAACCCAGCCGATCACGGTCACCGTGACGGCCGAAGGCGGCAGAATGGATTCGCAAAGGGCCGTCAGCCTGGGACTGATCGTCACCGAACTCGTGCTCAACGCCATCAAATATGCCTTCCCAAAGGAGAGAGCCGGCGCTCGCATCCAGGTGAGTTACGAGACCGCGGGCAGCGACTGGAAATTGACGGTTTCGGACAATGGCGTCGGCAAGATCGCCAACGATGTACCGGCCACCGGTCTTGGAACAGCCATCGTGGAAGCATTGGTCAAACAGTTGGAGGCCAAGGTGGACGTAGTCAGCGACACTGATGGCACCAGCGTGTCGGTCACAAGGGCGACGTTCACCTCACGGGTGCCGCGAGCGGCGTAAAGCCGCTACCATGATGCCTGCCTTCCTGATATCGCCTCGATCCTGATCTGATAGAAGAGATGGCTGCCCGAAACTGTCGCGGCGTCGCCTGGCTTCAGGGCTCCCGGTTCCCACCAGTTCGCATGCCTCGCCAGAAGCGACCAGGCAAATTTGCGGTCACTGTCGACGGGAGCAGTCATTCTTTCGACGCCGGCGATGCTGCCGTCCAGATCCGGTCCTTTGGGCAACTCCTCGAAAAGGCCGTCCACGACGACGCTCCTCCAACCATCGATACCACCGACGTCATCCACCTGAAGACAGACGTGGGGATTGGCCTGCATCCACTCGACCTTCTTGCCGGGAAGCGAGAAGCTGAAAATGGCGTCACCACCAAAGGCAAAATGGATCGGCACCACATAGGGTCTGTGCTCGCGCACACAGGCCAGGCGGCCAAGCCTTTGCGCCTTCAGCAGGGCGACGCAGTCGAGCCGCGTCATCTCCTTGACGTTCATCGCGATCCTTCTTTCTGGTCAGGCTGAGCGGTCGATGCGGCGGATGACCTTGATGGCCTCTGCTTCCGCCACGCCAATCAGCGCATCTGTTCCCTGGATGGTCTCGATATCCGCCGCAGGACGTGAAGATCATCGCGAATTTCGCACAGTGTTGTCCGCAGCGTCGGGGGCATTGGGGAGCCTTCCGCAACTCAACGATATCGACGCAGACCGGTTCCCTCGCCCACCTAGCAAAAGCCCGCCACGGTGAACCGGAGCGGGCCTTGGAGGAGGACAAGGGGTGGGACCCTCTCCTCTTGTTTCCACGGGGGGGGGTGGACCGAGATCACCTTACAAAAATTTCGAAACCAGCCGGATCACAAGCGGACCCGCACACATCACGATCCGGTGCGCGACAGGCACTGACGCGGTCACGAGATTGCGATCGCTCCCGCGTCAATCGAGCAGCACGGCTAGATCCGCCCAAGCACAACAAGCACGATGAGGATGAGCAGTACGAGCCCAAGACCGCCGCCGCCATAATAGCCGGTTCCGTAGAAAGGGCCGCCGCCGAGGCCGCTGAAGCCACCGAGCAGCGCAATGATGAGGATAATGATGAGAATGGTTCCTAAGCTCATGGCTTTTCCCGCTCCTGTGGGCGCCATCGCGCCGGTTTCAACATCGCGCTATTTCGATGTTGCTGGGATGTGAACGCTTTCAAAGCATTAGCGTTCCGCCCGGCGCAGCGATGCCGGACGGACGGGAACACCCAGGGTAACCACGCAGAAAGCCCGCCAAGGATGGCGGGCTTTCCAACCAGCCGGAGGCCAGGAGAGTGCGGTCAAGCCTCACGGCTGGTTCGGCACTTCCGATCCCGGCACTCTTGGTGTCAGCGGCGTGCGATGAGCAGGCAGAGCTGGCGCAAGTCGCGGTCATAGACCCCGGAACTGCCGAGAACATCGACGCAGCGCTTCTTCATCCGTGCCACCTGGCTGTCCGACATGTCGGCGACGACGCCCGGCAGGTTCGGATGTCCCGGAGTACCAGGGTTACCCGGATTTCCGGGATTGCCTGGATTGCTCGGGTTGGTTCCACCGCCGATGCCGATGCCGACACCAACGCCGACGCCGACGCCGCTCGTTCCACCAACATTGGCGCCGAGGCCGGCGGTGATGCCGCCAGACCGTCCGACATTGGCGCCCACACCGGCATTGATGCCGTTGCTGCCGCCAAGCGAAGCACCGAGACCAGCGCTGGCGCCGCTCGAGCCGCTGACATTGGCACCGGCGCTGGCGTTGACGCCACCGCTGCCACCGACCGAGGCACCTGCGCCAGCATTGATGCCGCCGCTGCCGCCAACGGAGGCTCCGACGCCGGCGTTGACGCCGCCGCTACCACCCACCGAGGCACCAACGCCAAGACCGAGCCCCGCGGCATTCGCCGGCAGGGAAAGAGCCAGGACTACTGCACTACCTGCCAACACACTGGTGACTGTTTTGATGGTAAAAGCCATAACACTCTCCTGTCTTCGTTGCGCTAAGGCAGTCGGCATGGCCGATTGCAATCCCAACTACGTGACAGGTTAGATTCAGTTTCAGAAACGCGACACCCAGAAGGGGTGATGGTATTCATTGTCGAAATCGAAAAACCGAAATAGTAAAAGTATTGAAATTTAATCGTAAGAAATTTTGTTCGCAGATAGATTCCAAAATCGATATCTATTTTACGCCGCGAGAAGAATCGATTTTTATGCCGCTGCCAGTTTCTGAATTATATCTGTGAGTGATTGCGTTCTATCGCCGTCAAACTGGAGAGACAACGGTGGCCAGTTGCCGACAGGCCCGGACAGGGGTTCGGCAGCAAGCACTGTTGTGACAGGACAGGTAGGATGGCCTCCTCATTCCGCGGGAATCCGGGAACCTGCGTAGCGCGGAAAGCTTGCCATCCGCTCGCAAATGCGACCGGCGGCAAGCCCGGTACCAGGGTTGGCGCCCTGTTGTCAGACGATCCCGTAGAACAGCCTGTAGTGGACGCGTTTCATATAGTCCCGGTATTCCGGTGTTGCGGCCAGCAGCGCCTCTTCGCGCAGGATGCGATGCACCTGGAAGAAGGTGATCACCGCGTAGACGGCAAGATTGTAGAAGGAAAAGGCCGATAGCAGGAACAGCACATGGCCGGCAAGGTAGCCGGCATAGATCGGATGCCGCACCAGGCGGTAGGCGCCGCCGGTCATCACCCCGCGATTGCCCGGCAGAATGGCGAACGAACGCCCCAGCGACATCTTTCCCCAGATCACGAACCACAACGCCAGGAACTGCAGCGGCGCCGCAACATAGACCGGGATGATGGCCACGCCCGGTTCCAGATCGATGAAGCCGACACCGAAGCTGGCGATCACGGAGACAACCACCGTAAGCGGGTTCCAGTCGCGAACCGTCGGCCGCCGCGACAGAAGCAGCCAGGTAAAGGTCAGAATCTCGGAAATCGCCACCAGCGCCACGTTGAGGCGGGTCGGATCGAGCATAAGGTGGTATACACCGCGGTAGACGAACATCCCCGCGAAAGCCAGCGCGCAGATACGAAAGAAGCCTTCGCGCAAGTCGACCAGGATTTCGCGCTTTCGGGCTGCGGACAAAATCCTGTCGTCTTTGACCTGCGAAAGGGTTTCACTTTTTGATATGAGCAAGGCAAACACCCCAACAATCCCTCAGGGCGACCTTTGCATGCAACCATTGCCGGGCAGTTAATCAACAAGATCGGATCAGCATTAAACGCACGAAGCGCATTGGCTCCGTTCCATTGCAATTTATGCCTGCACTCCGGAACAAATAAAGAACAACAGGCAAATACCGCCGAGGCGGACCAAGGTTTTGGGGGAGGACTGGCGGACCTAGCGCCCTCAGCACCCCGGACCAGGATTCCCTGATCGACATGGACAAGGTCGGCGCCGCCCTGTTCCACGCCTTCGGCGCAGCGAAGAATGGCGGTCTGCCGGCCGCCCCCACCAGCGACGGAGACTGGTCGCTGCTGGTCGACGCCTTCATTAGCCGGAATTCCTCGAAGCTCAAAAAGCCGACTGGCCCCCTACCCCAGAGTCGAATTGCTGAAATACTTTGCAAAATCAGGGCGTTGCGTCAGAACTTTGCCATCGGCATCGCGCAAAATGCCGGAGGCGAAGAGATAGTCGCCGATCGCATCCATCTTGGCCGGATCCATCGTCCCGATGGCGCCGCTTTGGCTGCGTAGATAGTGGCCGTCGATCAGCGCTTTCAGCGAAGCCTCGATCAAGGCCGGATTGGTCAGCACATCCTTGTTGGCCGCGATCAGCAGCGCTGCCGCCTCATCGGGACTGTCCACGGCGAACTGGTAGCCGCGCCGCGTCGCCTGGACGAAAGCGGCCGCAGGCTTGGGGTTTGCCTGGAGATAGGCTTCGCTCGAAGAGATCAGTGTGGTGTGCTCGTCAGGCACGCCGTAATCGGCATAGACGAAGCTACGCTGCTTGACGCCCTTGAGTTCGGCTTCGACACCCTCCCAGGTCGAGACTTCGAGCGTGAAATCGACCGAGCCATTGGCCAGCGCCTCATAGGCCGAGGTGCCGAGCGTCACCGTCTCGAAATTGCCCTTGCCGCCATCGTGGCGGATGATGGTCGAAATCAGCGCGTTTTCCCAGGCACTGCCGAAGCCGCCATAGGTCAAGCCGTCGAGGTTCCTCGGGCTTTTGATTTCGCTGCGTGCCGCATTGAACACCACGCGACCGGTTTCGGATTGCACCACCGCATAGACGCCCTTCAGGTCCGCCCCGGCGGTCCTCTGGGTGAACAGGCTGATGGTGCCGTTGATACCGAAATCGGCGACGCGGTTTGCGACCAGCGTGCCCGCACCGGTATCGCTGTAGGGCAGGATTTCGACCTCGAGTCCGGCCTCGCGATAAAAACCCTTGTCGCGGGCGACGAACAGTCCGATGTGGTTGGTGTTGACCGTCCAGTCGAGGGCGACGGTGACCTTTTGTGCCGCCGATTGTGCTTGGGCTCGCCCTGATCCGGCAATAGGCGGAAGGCCGGTGGCAAGGGTGAGCAACAAGGCCTGCCGGCGCGTCAAGTCAGTCATGGTCGTGTCCTTTGGATGGGTTGGGGTTGAGGATGATGTCGAGGATTTCGGCCTCGAGCGCACTTGCTTGCCGCGCGGCATCGCCGCCAAGGCTGCGCGGGCGCGGCAACGGCACCTTAATTTCACGCACGATGCGGGCCGGGCGCGCCGACAGCACATAGATGCGGTCGGACAGGAACACGGCTTCACGTACGTCGTGAGTGATCAAGAGCGCCGTCCAGCGGTGGTGCCGCCACATCTGTTCGAGCCAGCGCTGCATGGCAGTGCGGGTCAGTGTATCTAGCGCACCGAACGGCTCATCGAGCAGCAGCATGTCACGCTCCTGCACCACGGTGCGCAGCAGGGCCGCCCGCTGGCGCATGCCGCCCGAGAGTTGCGCGGGAAAATGCCGCTCGAATCCGGCAAGCCCGAACTCGGCAAACAGCGGCGCGACACGCGCCCGCGCCTCCTTGCGCCTGATGCCTTGCACTTCGAGCCCGAGCGTCGTGTTGTCGAGGATGCGCCGCCAAGGCATCAGCGCATCACGCTGCGGCATGAAGGCGAAATGCCTGCCGTGGTCATCGAGCGGCGCGCCGTCGAAGAACATCTCGCCTTCACCGTGCTGCGCCCCGGTGAGGATCTGGAACAGCGTCGATTTGCCGGCGCCCGAGGGTCCGAGGATCGAGACGAACTCACCAGCGCCGACACTCAACGAAATGTCTGCCAGCACGTCGAGCCCGTCGAACGCCTTGCGCACGTGCCGCAGCTCGAGCCGGCTCATCGCCGCGGCCCCTTCCCGGCGGTTTCCTTGCCGGCCCGCTCCCAGGGCATGGCCAGGCGCTGCAGCAGCACAGTCAACCCGAACAGGACAAGTGTCAGCGCGGCGCTGACACCGACGGCGGCCAGCACCAGGTCGGGGCGGAAATTGTTCTTGGCGTTGAGCATGTAGATACCCAACCCCTTCGCGGCCCCGGCATATTCGGCGAAGATGGCGCCGACCACCGCATAGGTGATGGAGATCCTCAGGCCGGCAAAGAAATAAGGCAGCGCCGAAGGCAGCCGCGCCAGCACGAAGATGCGCCAGCGCCCTGCTCCCATGGCGCGCAGCATTTGCCCGATCTCGGCCTCGGTCGCCTCATAGCCCTCGACCAATGCCACCAGCATCGGAAAGAAGGTGACGAGCGCCACCAGCATGATCTTGGGCGCCAGTCCGAAGCCGAACCACAGCACCACCAGCGGCGCGATCGCCACCAGCGGCAAGGTCTGGCTGACGATGAAGACGGGAAACAGCGCACGCCGCAGCGGCTGGAAGAAGTCGACCAGCATCGACAGCGCAAAGGCGGCGCTGAGCGAGCAGGCAAAGCCAAGCAGCGTGGCACGGATGGTCGGAATGGCGTTGTCGGCCAGCGCCTCGCGATTGAGCATCGCTTGCTCGAAGACACGCGACGGCGCCGGCAGTATCGTCGGCTTGATGCCGGAATAGTTGGCATAGAGCTCCCATGTCAGCAGGAGCAGCCCGACCGAGACCATGGCCGGTCCCGCCTTGACGAGAAGGCTCGCGATCGGGCGCGAAGCGACTGATGATGAGACCACGGGAGATAACCTTTGACGGCCGCGCGGAGGCGGCGGCAGCTTCAGACAGCCGACGGGCTGTTGGCCGAGACCGTGACGTCGAGGGTTACATGGCCGGCGCCTGGTCCGAAGCGGCAGAAAGCCTCGTCCAGCGCCGAAAAGATCGCACCGGCATCACCGCGCAATTTCGTGCAGAAATGCTTGGAACGCTCATAGACGCCGGACTGCTTGAGAAAATCGATGCAGCCGTAGATCTCGTCCATGTGGTCGTCGGTGCCCATCACATAGAGCGAGAACTGCGCTGCCGCCGGCTGGCCGGTGGCTTCGGCATTGCGCACCGCCGCGATCGCCGCATCCTTGCGCGGACCGAGTGGCCCGACAGGCCCGCCAAGTGCATCGGAGCGGCAGATCGGATCATCCGGCTCGCCCGGGCAGCCGCGCGAGATGGTGGCCGACAACACGCAATGTCTGCCGCTGCGTGCTGCCGCCACGAAGAGGTCGCGCATGGCTGGAAACAGCACTTCGGGCGGCCCGACCAGCAAGGTCGAGATGTCGTCGGTCTCGATCCTGAGCTTGTCGCGCCAGGGATCGAGCGCGCCGAGCGCGCCAAGGATGACACCGACGAAATCGTCGGCCATGGGATATAGGGAAATCTGTGCGCCTGAAAACATCGCCCGCCTCGCTCCGCTGGTATTACCCAGATCAGCTTCTAGGGTCTGTGGGCTTGCCGCCCCCGTCTCAGCCCCGACCGTACGGAGCACCCCTGTGGATGTGCGGGTTAAAGCACCATTCGAGCTGAAGTGAAAGCCGTTTTTTCCGCGCACTGCGCCAAAAGCATTGCGCCAGGGGTGGTGCCGCCTGAGTGGAATTATGTCGGGAACCTTCGCTGCCGCGACCGGCTCTCCCCATAGTCGCGATGCAATCGCCTTCGTACGCCATCAACCACCTGACCGTGTTTGGCCAGCATGTGCATGCCGCAGGAAATCGACGAAGGCGCGCACCGCCGGCGGCGTATGGCGCTGCTTGTGGTAGCAGAGGAACCAGCCCGGAAAAGTCGCGCACCAGGCATCCAGCAGCGAGACCAGTTTGCCGGCGTCGATCAGCGGACGCACCAGCTCTTCCGCCCAGAAGGCAATGCCGACGCCCTGCACCGCGGCGGCAATCGCCATGTCGCGGCTGGAAACAACCAGCGGACCATCGGCCGCGACCGAGAACCACTGGCCATCCCTGGCGAATTCCCATGCGTAGAGGCCGGCGCTGCCTGGCCGGCGCCAATTGATGCAGCGGTGCTTGAGCAGATCCGCGGGTGCTGACGGCGATCCGTGACGAGCGATGTAGTCCGGCGAGGCCACGGCGAGCTGGCGCTGCGCGCCGCCAAGCGGCACGGCAACCATGTCGGCTTCGAGAAATTCGCCAAGCCTGGCGCTGACATCATAGCCGGCCTCGACACTGTCGATGGCGGCATCGTCGATCGTCACATCGAGCACGATCTCCGGCCATGTCTGATAAAAACGGCCGAGCACCGGCTCCAGATAGGTGGCAGCGGCAACGCTGGGCATATGGACGCGCAAGATGCCAGCCGGCGTGTCACGCAAGGCGGCGGCATCGCCGACCGCCGCCTCCATCTCGGCCATGGCCGGCGCGAAGCGCGCGTGCAGACGCGCGCCGGCTTCGGTCAGCGAGAGGCTACGGGTCGTGCGGTTGAGCAGGCGCAGGCCAAGCCGCGCTTCGAGCTGGCGGATCGTCTGGCTGAGCGTCGATGCCGAAATTCGGAGACCTTCCGCGGCACGAGCAAAATTGCCATGCGCAACGACGGCGGCGAAGGCCTTCAATTCAGCATAGTCACTTCCGCGCATTATGCCAGATTCTCCAATGAGTATAATGGAATTATATCGCATTTTCCGCGAGGCGTCTGTTGTCTAGCTTGAAGACATGTCTCAAACGGCGCCGATCAATCGGCATTGAGCGCATCCGAATCTCCCTCTGAGCAGGAGCAGCGAACATGTGGAAACTCAACGGAAAAATCGCCCTGGTGACCGGTGCCTCCTCCGGTATCGGAATGGCAACAGCGCTTGCGCTGGCGGCGCAAGACGCGGTCGTTGCCATTGCGGCACGGCGCCGGCAACGGCTTGACGATCTGGCCAAGCGCATCCACGACACCGGCGGCGAGGTGCTCGTGATCGAGGCCGACATCACCGACGAGGAGCAGGCAACCGCCATGGTCAGTCGCGTGCTGGAAAGCTATGGCCGACTGGACATGCTGTTCAATGTCGCCGGCGTCGGCGTCGCCGCCCCCTTCCAGAACACCACCACCAGCGAATACCGGGCGATGGTCGACACCAACATCCTGGGACTGCTCTACACGATCAACGCGACGATGCCGGCGATGAAACGGCAGGGTTCGGGCCATATCGTCATCGTCTCGTCCGGCACCGGCCGCTACATCCACCCTTCGGTCGTCTATTCCGGCACCAAGCACGCAGCCAGCGCCATGGCGGAATCGCTGCGCCGCGAAATCGGCAAGGACGGCATCCGCGTCACCGTGATCGAACCGGGCGCGGTCAGGACCGAGTTCACTGCCAACATGCGCGATGACGTGCGCCTGGCGGTAGAGCAAAGACTGGGCGACATGGAGCTGTTGGAGAGCGAGGATATCGCCGCCGCGATGCTCTACGCGGTGTCGCAACCGCCAAGGGTCAACGTCAACATCCTGACGCTCTACCCCACGCAGCAGGCATGATCTGGGATAGTCCGCAAGGCGAGGATCGGGGCTTTGGCCCCGATCCTGTAAACCTTACGAAACCGCCTTCTCGCGGACCGGCAGCTTCCAGCCTGGCCTGACGAAGTGGCAGGTGTAGCCGTTGGGGTATTTCTCCAGATAGTCCTGATGCTCAGGCTCGGCTTCCCAGAAGGGACCCGCCGGCGCGACTTCGGTGACGACCTTGCCCGGCCACAGACCCGAGGCATCGACATCGGCGACGGTGTCTTCGGCGACACGCTTCTGTTCGTCGCTGGTGTAATAGATCGCCGAGCGATAGCTCATCCCGACATCGTTGCCCTGGCGGTTGTGGGTCGTCGGATCGTGGATCTGGAAAAAGCGCTCCAGCAGCGTGCGATAGCTTATGATTGCCGGATCGAAATTGATCTCGATGGCCTCGGCATGGCTGCCATGGTTGCGATAGGTGGCGTTGGCCACGTCGCCGCCGCTGTAGCCGACACGGGTGGAGATGACGCCGGGATAGCGCCGTATCAAATCCTGCATCCCCCAGAAGCAGCCGCCGGCAAGGACTGCGCGTTCGGTCGAAGTCGCCATATCACGTCTCCTCAAAAGCAATTCCGGCAAAAGCGCGTAGCGCTTTCCCTCGGGAATTGCGCAAAAGCAAGTTGGATCTCCCCATAGATGGGCATTGTCGCCTGCTTCGTCCAGCGGGGCCGACGGACCGGCTTCAATTGCCCGGTCGGGTGAGGCTGTCGATCACACTCGGCAACTGCGGCGCGCCGGGCGGAACGGCGGCAAAGCTGATCGCCACCGGCGGTGCCTTGAGCGACCAGTCGAAAAGAACTGTCTTGACCGGGGTGTTGCCCAGCCACGCCTGCAGATAGGGTGGTACGTCGTGCCCAGGCCAGACCAGAAGTATGCCGTGGTCGCGCAGCCGCTGGCTGGTGATCCAGGGGGCGTATTGCATGTTCAGTTCGGTGAAGATCGATGGCTTGTCATAGGCATTGAGGCCCGCCAGCGGCGCAAGAAGGGGATGGCCGCCGACGATGTCGAGCCGACCGGGCGCGGCCGCATGCCAGACGGCCTCAGCCTCGTCCGAGATCTTCTGCGCCGGCCAGCAGACGGCGTCCATGCGTCCACGCAAATTGCATTTCGTCCAGCGGATGCTGGCATAGGCACCGGAGATGCCGATAATGCAGATGAACGCGCAGATCGCCAGCTTTCGCATCTCGACGGCGCCGAGACGATGGCCCAGGAGGGCGAGCGCCACAACGCCGGCAAGATTGTACATCGGCGCGCCCCAGGCCTCGCCTGCACCTGTGAACAGGGACGCCGCCATGACGAGGATCGCCGGGCCAAGCCCCATCCACAAGAGATAGATGAGGGTACTGCGCGCGACGGGTTCTTGCGGCGGGGGCGAGCGCCGCAAGAGCCCCGATATCGCCAGCACCAGAACGAAGCCGCAGAGTCCGGCAATCTGGACGCTGATGTAATAAAAGCGGGAGCGATGGGCCAGCACCCACTGATCGCGCCAGGCGGCATAGGTCAGCGGCAGGAAATCCATGCGATAGAGCTCGACGGCCAGCGGCGCTGCGACGGCAACGAAAACCGCCAGTCCAAGCCAAGGCCAGGGCGTTGCGAGCCGGCTGCGTGCCCGTGCGTCGCACAACAGCCAGAGCGCACCGAACAGCAGCAGCAGGCCGGTCGAGAACTTGGCGTAAAGCCCGACGCCCGACACCAGCCCCATCAAAAGCCACCATCTTGCCCCACCGTCGCGGGTTGCACGCCACAGCAGCCAGCAGATAGCAGCCCAGAAGGGCATTTGCGTGTAGTCATGATTGAACTGCGGGGTCGGCCAGCCGAAGAAATAGAGCGACGGCATCAAAAGCACGGCGGCCAGCGCGCGGGTTTTTCCGAGCATGTCGCGGGCCAGCAGATAGACGAAGACGAAGGTCGCCGAGATGACAAGCTGGGCCAGCAGATATTGCGGCCAGCGGAACGATCCGGTCAGAAGATGGCTGGTCTCGAGCAGCCAGCCGGGAAGCTGCGGATGCTTGTAGGTCAACAGCACCCATTCGCGTCCCCACATGAAGCCTTCGACGACATCGTTGGGCGGTGAGACGTTGACAAGCGCCGGCGCCAAAGTCCAGCACAGGATTTGTGTCAGGCACAAAATCGCCAGCAAATACCAGGGATGACGGATCAGACTGGACCAGATCGATGGGGAATCGACGGCGGCCGCAAGCAATCCCGCCGGCCCCCAGTGATCCATGGATTCATCTATTCCCGCCATGCCGCGCTTAAATCACATAGTCCGGTTTGACGAACAGCCCCAAGCATCGAAGCTTACGAAAAAGTATAGCCGTGTGCCATTGCAGCACCAAGATCGGGCAGGAGTATCGACGCTCCTCTCCCCCAGGCAGGACAGCGCTGCACGCCTGACCCTGTCTGAAAAAATCCGGGTCCCAATGCGCCACCACCATGCCGTCATCCACTACCGTGCGCTCGACTTCTGGATGGCGCGTGCAGCCGTTCTGGTCATCATCTGCCTGCAGCTTCTGGTCATAAACAACCTCTCATTCGGGCCGCGCTGGCTGGCGCCGGCGCTGGAGGCCGCCCTGCTGCTGCCCTTGTCGGTGGCCACGGCTTGGACACAGGCCGCCACCCGAAAGGCAGTCGAGGATCACGAATGGCACGCGATCGGGCAATTTCGCATCATGATCCGCAGAACCGCCTTGACCATGACCGCCATCATCAGCGTCATGAATTGCGGCTCGCTGGTCTTGCTGGTGCGTGCCTTGCTGGAGGGCCATGCCGGCAACAGCGGCACGACGCTGCTGATCGACGCGCTCAACATCTGGGTCACCAACGTCATCGTCTTTGCCCTGTGGTTCTGGAGCACCGACCGCGGCGGGCCGCCGACCTGCGGCCTCGTCAAGCTTGCACAGGCCGATTTCCTGTTTGCGCAGATGACGCTGAACGACCGTGAGCTTCGCGATTGGCTGCCCGGCTTCGTCGACTACTTCTTCCTCGCCTTCACCAATGCAACAGCGTTTTCGCCCACTGACACGCTGCCGCTTTCCCAACGCGCCAAGCTGCTGATGATGGCCGAGGCCATGATCTCGCTGCTGACCATCGCGCTGGTCGCGGCACGCGCGGTCAACATCCTGGCTTGAGGCTTGCCGCCGGTCCCGAAACGCAAAATAGCCCGCCCCGGCGAACCGGAGCGGGCTATGACGAAAGTGTCTCGGGAATCTGTCAAGCAGTCGCCAGCAAACAACACCAACCGGCGCGCCAACAGCTACTCCTCCGGCACCGACTTGAACCGCCTCACGACAAACTCGAACAGGACGTCCGAAATCCACATGGCGCAGACACCGATCAGGAAGGCGGCGGCCAGCGTGGTGGTGTCGTCGGCGGGGTCCGGCATCGGCAAGCCGGTGATCCTGGCGTAGGACACCGCCGGCAGCGTCAAATAGGCCGCGGCAAGCGCGCCGCAGATCGGCGAGGCCACCATTTCGCGCAGCTTGTAGCGATGCCGCGACAGCGCCCGCAGAACGCCACCGGCGAGCCCCGCCGCCACGACCGGTCCCTTGATGCCGAGCAGGTCGAAAAGATCGTGCATCACGGCCTCCATCCACAGAGCTTCCGGCCCTTCTCGTTGTGAGCAAGGATCGCCGCCACCGACGCGCCGGAAAGGGTCGCCACCTCTGCCTGTGTCGGCCGTATGGGATGCGCGACCGCACAGAACGACCCGCCTGATGTGGTACAGCCGGCCAGCGTGAGCGAGAGCGCTATGATTTTGACCATCTGCCCAGCCTCCCCCGGTTGTCGTCCGGCGTCCGGCCGGCGATGGCGTCGTCGATCTTCTGGGCTTCGGTGCGCGCCGTGGCGTCGGCGGCATCCTGCCTGGCCTTCTGGCTGGCCTTGCCCTTGGCATAGGCCGTCCAGAGACCGGCAAGCGCAGCGCCCATTGCAGCGAGATACGGCCAGAATTGGCCAAGCAGTGCGAGCGCTCCCATCTCATGTCTCCTTGGCCGGCGGCGGCGCGACCATGCCGCGCGGACCGTCACGCACCGCGTTGATGATGATCTTGGCCAGCGCAATGGCGCCGCTGATCTGAAGCGCGGTGCGATCGCTCACGCCGAACATCGTCCAGTCGAAGCCGGCCAACGCGCCGCCGCAGATGATGGCGATCAGCGTGTTGAGAAAATTGTGCAGCGCGTTCGTGTTGAACCATGTCATCAGAAGAGACCCCCGAAAAAACCAGTGACGTGGTGCCAGAAGGCCGCGAGCGCTCCCGCAATGAGAACGAGGATGCCGGCCGCGGCAGCCGTCTTGCCGCCGGATGGTGGCGCCGGCGGCACAGGCTGGACCGCCGGTGCTCCACCAACTGATGTTTCGACCCTGAGCGGCTGCGGTGCAGGCGCGGCCACCGGTGGCCATTGTGCCGACATCAACAGGGCCTGAACCCGCACCGACCTGACGCGATCGGACCAGCCGCGCCCGAAGGTTTTCCATGTCGGCAGCCGTTGGAGAAACGCCAGCCGCGTGTCACAAAGCGCATCGATGATGACGCCGGCCGGCCTTGCCTTGACTGCCGCAAGGGTCGCCGGTCCGACCCGGCCATCCTGGGCAACGCCCGCGACCGCTTGCAAATATTTCGCCGCCCGGCCAGGCCCGCTGTTCACCGCGAAATCGAACACGGCAAAGTCGACGCCATCGGGCAGCTCGGCGCCGAGCACCGCGTCCCAGTAGAAACGGCGATAAATCGCGGCGACCTGCGGATCGCTGATCCTGCGCAGATCGGCCTTCGTCGCGTTGGCCTTCACGTAGCGACGGAAATTGGCGAGCGTCACCCCTTCATGGTGGCGCCGCCGGGGTCAGCCGGATTGTCCGACCAGCCGCCTTCCGATTTGAGGACGAGCGCAAGCGCCCGCGCGAAGTTGCGGTCCATGGCGATGGTTCCTTTGAAGATTGGTCGGCAGGGGCCGACGGAGAAATGCGGGACGACGGTGCCGTCCGCAGCGCTTCAGTCGATGCGCAGAGCGATGTTCATGCGATGATCAAGGTAAGGCAGAAGGCTACGCGAGAACCGAGCAGTCAGGCGCCTTGCCAGCAGCTGGACGAGCGAGTTTACTTCTGGCTGCTGATTCCAGCTTGTAGGGAACCGAGATGATCTTAGAAGCCATCCGGAGCGCTCGCGATCTTGGCTTTGAAATTCTTACCAACGGCAAAAGAACGGTAACAGTCCGGAACATCACCTTGTCTTTGGACGGCGTCTCCCGCCGCATGCGATACGTGATGGCCAGAGGCTACGAGGATCAAGACGCGGCTCTCGCTTCGCGCTTTCTGAACCGCCATGACAAGGTTCTTGAGGCTGGCAGCGCGATCGGCTTCATGGCGCTGAACTGTATGATCGACATCGGCATCGAAGACTATTGCATGGTTGAGGCGAACCCTCACCTTGAGACCTCCATGAGGGAGAATTTTCGCCTCAACGGGATCAGCTTGCCCGTTCTCAAGACTGTCGCTGTAGGTCCGTCCGATGGCTATATCAGCTTCGGTATCAGCCAGAATTTCTGGTCGTCCAGCGCGTTGCGTCGAGACAACGAAGCCGAACGGCTCACGGTACCTATGCTCTCAATCCCGACAATCGTTTCAGACCTTCCGTTCAGGCCAAATGTCTTGATCATGGATATCGAAGGCGCCGAAACGAGCATTCCGCCGAACCATTTTGAGCTATTTGAAAAGCTGATTGTAGAGTTTCACCCTAAATTGACCGGCCGTGCCGAAGCGCTGGAGTTGGAGCGGAACATAACCAGGCGCGGATTTACAGAGTTTGGCCGAGCCGGAGGAACAATCGCGTTTATAAAAGCGTGATGATACCGCGGTCGTGGTCAAGGCCGACGTGGTGTGGGCGAATGGCCATCTCTGACAGTGATCATCCGGCGAGATCGCACTTGCAGAGTGGCTAAACTGGCCATCACCTGAATTATGAAAAACACGATAACGATCGGTCGGATCAGCGCAAGAATGTTCTCAGGGCTGTTCCTGTGGGCGTACACCCCAATCGTGGCCGCCACCAGAAGGAACAGAAAAAACACCATACCCCTGCTACGAACTATCGAGTTACTCAGAAACAGGATGCTGGCACCATAAACTCCTCCTGCGATCAGGACACCAAAGAGCCCGCCGATCGCCCAGCAGTGCGCCCATAAATTAGAGGCTAGCCCGTACGTCGCCTGGGAAAACACCTGCTGCTGCAAAAGCTCGTTGAAGCCGCTGCTTCCAAACCCGAAATAGGACGGCACCAGCAGAAACTGCGCCAAGCAATCCCGGACCGTACTCCAAAGCGGATATGAAATATTCAAGGCGACGACTTTTTCAAGCAGCTCATGTGTGCCGAAAGCCTCCCAGCCGGCCTGCAAAGACATCGCGTCTGTCGATGCGAGAATGTCGCTGAAGGACTGGTCGGACTTCAAGGACACGTAGAAAGGTTTGGCATAGAAAATGACGGCTAGCACTGCTCCGGCTGCGCCCACCGATTTTCCGGAAAACAGCGTCCTAATAGCTGGCCGGCCCCACATGAGGGCGATACCCAGAGAGATTAGGGTGATGACCGGGGTAGTGCGATCTGCGCCGACAACGATCAACGCGAGCAGGCATGAGAAGACCGCTCTGGCCCAAGGCACCTGAAAATACCACCCGACGAGGAAACCGAGAGCTATTGCCCATTTCCAGAGAAGCCAGTCGGCGCCGATGTAGGAGCTTATCTCTGTGCGAGCATCGAGCAGCCATAAGAAATTGCCAGATTTGTACGCCAAAGAGCTGTAGCAAAGAATGATAAGTCCGAGCGCCGCCAACAGAAACCGGTTCAAATAGACTGGATGCGGTATTGCTCGGATCGTTGGCTGCTTCTGCGCATAGCCGCTCGTGTCGGCGGCAAGAAGAGAAAGCGCAAAGCCGAGCCATGCCACAGCCATCACCAGCGTGGCCGCATCGGAGGTCGGGGCGTAGTATGCCGACATCTTGCCGGATAAAACCGGCCGAGTGATGCCGAGTAATGTCGGAACGCTATAGGCGCAAAGACCAACGAAACCGATCCAGATCGCCGAAACTGTGGGGAATCTGGTCAGCAAAAGTACTGTCGTCGCAATAACCGTTGCCCACAGCAAAAAGAACATAACTCCTGATAACATCAGGGCTATCGAGTCGCAATTTGCTAGGGCTCGAAATCCCCTGACCAGCCGAACTGACAACCCACAATCCTGTCGCATAAGCCTCCAGGATCACGCGCTCGCCTGGGTCTAGGATGAGATATTTTCCGGCGCCGCCGCCCTTGATCGTGTCCGTCCCGTTGGGATCGATGTTCATGACATGGGTCCCATGCACTCCGGCGAAGCCGATCCGCAAGCCAGGCACGGCCGGGGGCAGCGTATGCGTCCGCGCCGCACCGGCGCCGTTGTTGTGGCAGAAGGCGCGATTATGCAAGCCAAACAGCGTTGTGTTGGCGCTCAGGTTGATCGGCACACTCGATGTCCCCTGCAGGCCGGGATTGTCGCCGCCAATGAACCGGGTCACGATGCCCGCCGTGATGGAGCTGCCAGTGCCGTCACCAACCCATTCCGACATGTCGAAACCATCGACCAGCATTTCGTCGATCACGCCACCGGTGGTCACCCGAAAGGCAATGCCGACGGAAGTCGAGTTCTTCAGGGCGATGTCCCTGAGACTGACTTTGCGCAGCCGTTGGCCCGCGGAAAGGTTGAACCGGATGCCATGCGACTGTGTGTTGCCCCTGATGCCCGTAAGGCTGAGGCTCGCTGGCGTGACGCAATTCGCGATCACAATGGCGTCGGTAGAGCAGTTCATCAGCGTGCCTGGACCGATCGCAAGCGGTGTCTGGTATGGCGCTCCGATTGCGGCTGTGGCGCCGGACGTACCGCCCGTAATTGTCTCGCCACTCGAGAAGATGCCGGCCGAACCGCGCACATAGATGCGCCGGGTCACGCTGCTTGCCGTTTTGGCAACCGCCGAGGTGCCGCCGGTGATTGTTTCAGCGGCCTGGAACGTTCCGCTTGCCGGCAATACCCGCAGCACGTTCGCGAAGAAATCGACCAAGGTGCCCATCGCGCCGGATGAACCGCCTGTCACCGTCTCGCCGAGTTCATAATCGACTGTTGAACCGGCGATGACGATTTCAACATGTTGGAACCGCAGGATTCCGGTCGAGCCAGAGGTGCCGCCGCTGACAGTCTCGCCAGTCGCAAACGATCCAACTTGCGAGCTGAGGGCGAATTGGTACTCGCCGTTGGGCTCCAATTGCAGAGCGGTGTTGTAGCGATCGATGTACCAATTATCGAGCCGGCCGGATTGAATCTGAACACCGAAGACGTTACCGGCCGCACTGCCAGAGAGCCGGTTGCCGGCCGCCTTAACATTCGAAATGACGATCTCGCTATTTGCGTCGGTCGCAGCAACGCCAACCAGGCAGTCATTCGCCACCACGTTGGTGATGATCCCTCGTGGATCTCGCGCGCCGGTCATTTCCACCCAGACACCGGCGGACGGACTGTCGAGATGTGCATCCGCGAAAACCCCGTCGACCAACACGTCGGTGGTGTTGAGGTTTCCCGTATAGGTCAACACGACGCCGTCGCGTTTGCACTTCGCCGACCGGACGTTGCGCACGATCGGCTTGCGGACGCCGGCCACGTAAACCGTGTCGCCAAACTCGCCGCCGGTTGGCGTGACGATGTTGTAGCCGTCAATGTCCTCGATCGTTGGGCTGTCAACACAAAGCGCCATCACGCCGGCAAGGCCAAGATTGCGGACTTTCACGCCGCGGATTGTCGGCCGCTTCCGGCGTGCACCAGTGGAGAGGCCGGCGCGAATGCCGATGGAAGCCTGGTACCCGGCATGTGATCCACCATCGATCGTCAGATCCCCGTCAACCTGCACGTCGTCGGCAGCGATATCGATCACAGGATAGTGGCTGGTGACGGCACCGACTGGCGCGCGCAGGATCAGAGCCGAGCCACCCAGGCATTCGACGCGCTTCTTCGCTGTCGAGACAACGTGGTTGCCGTCGGTCTGGTAGGAGCCGTCAATCAGAACATGCGGATAGCTCCCCGAGAGCAGTGCACCGATAGCGGCGGTGGCGTTCGCACCGCCACCTCGCGCGCCGAGCATGGATGCCGTCACGGGGATTGACGCCAGCGTATACCCCGCCAGCGTCACGCCATCGCTCAAGGTGATCACCAGATCCCCGACGGAGGTCCCGTTCTTGCGATAAACCGCGCCGCTGCCTGCAACCTGGTGGCTGTCGTAGAATGCGGTGCGGATGTATGTCGGGGCGATGACCGGGGAAAACGCCTGAGCGGCCGCGAGTGTCGCGAATTGCGGATCGATCACCGTCGTCATGGCCTCGGCCGCGACATTGGCGGCGGCCTGGGCCTGGTCGATGATGTCTTGCGTGGCGTCTCGGATATCGCCGACGATGTCGTCGGACTGGTAGAAGCTGAGGACGATACTACTGGTTCCAACGACAGGATCCAGCGTCTGGAAGGCAAAGCTGCCCTCACCTCGTCAACAGGTTTTGAGAAAAAATTCCTAGGACTAATTTCCTCAAAGACTTTCGAAGGCAGCGCCTCGCCGCCTTCCGGAGCGAAAACGCTGCTCGCGCGTTTCGATCTTGATCTGGCGCAATTCCAAAGGGAGAGCGCGATGCGCTTTTCCGGGAAAACCGTTTCACACTTTTCCTGGAATTGCTCTGGCCACGGGAGCAATCGCCATGAATGTCGCCAATCTGCAACTCGAAGGCCTGCTGATGGCCGTCGCGTCGGTCAACCGCCTCCTGGTTCAAAAGGGGGTGCTGACATGTGAGGAAATCGACGTGGCCTTGCGCAAGACCGAGGCCGGCGAGACCAACCAGGAGCGATCCGAAGGCATGTCCGCGTCCAGCCGTGACGCCGTCAACTTCCCGATCCGG
Organism: Mesorhizobium loti; assembly: GCA_014189435.1. Taxonomy (NCBI): domain Bacteria; kingdom Pseudomonadati; phylum Pseudomonadota; class Alphaproteobacteria; order Hyphomicrobiales; family Phyllobacteriaceae; genus Mesorhizobium; species Mesorhizobium loti. The sequence continues at coordinate 1,465,522 of CP050293.1, read as the reverse complement.
CTGCTGGAGCTCGCCAATCAGTGCCAGCCGGAGGCGGACATGCCCTCCTTTTCGAAGCTGGCCCGCATGGTCGGCAAGATCAAGGAACCCTACAACGACCAGCTATGAGGGCGCCAAGGCAGCGGACAACGAACCGGCGCCGGCAAGCCCGTGGAACTCCCGCCGGCTGGCTGGTCTTTGGCCGACGGCTGTGGAATCATTAGCCAACACGCATGGAATGATTCCCCGTCACACGGCCTTGTGGGAGAGGACGATGGACAGACCAGCCATGGCATCCGTGTTCAGGATGCGGCATGCGCCGGCCACGGTTTCCGGAGTGCGCAGCACCGGCCAGGGTCAGGCCGATCCGGTCATCCGCGTGCGTTCGCTCGGCGAAGCGATCCGCTTCGTCGCCCACGCCTATCCCCAATACGATATCAGCGCCGTCGCCATCATTTCGAGCGATCCTTCGGCCCTCCGCCTCGGCAGCCTGGAGGTGAAGGCGCTTTGGCGCGAATATGGCGAGCGCCTGACGCAGGAATAGGCCACTTACCCGTGGCTCGGCCCTGCCTCACGCCCTGCCCGGCCATCCCAAATTGAGCGAAAGCACTCTGCCTGGACCTTGCACTGCCGCGAACAGCAGTCCGGCCAGGAAGGAAAAATGGTCGATGAAGAAGCCGAACTCGGCCTGGTTGCCGGCCCAGTGGCTGGGTCCGTGGAAGGCAAGGGCGAGGAACAACACATAGGCGGCGGCGACCAGGGCCGCCTGGGTGAAGAAGGCGCCGGTCAGGAAGCACAACACCAAAGCGACTTCCAGGATCGCCGCGCACCAGGCCAGGAACAGCGGAAACGGAAAGCCGGCGGCGGCGATGTAGCCGGCGGTCGCCTCCATGCCCATGAATTTGAAGGTCACGGCCATCAGGAAGACGCCGGCGAAGATCAGCCGGGCGATGAGAAGGGCCGCGGTCTGCCACGGCGATTGAGTGATTTGCGACGACATGCTTGGTCTCCAGCTTTGCAGGTTCGCTCCTAGGACGCGCGACGACCGCCAGCTCCGACACATCAGGCCATTTTTTTCTCGACAAGTGCGATGCAGGCGCTCCGCAAGGGACCCGGGATGCCTCTTGAAACCAGGCGCGGTGCCGGCAGGACCGATTTTCGGTTTGCCGGCTGACGGTATATTATTGCCCGCTCAAAGGGGGGGAATCGGACATGGCCAAGGCATTGACCATCGGCGCACCGCAGCATCCGGCGATGAGCACCGCCTATGAGCAGGAGTGCAGGGAGATGCTCGTTCCCCATCTCGACGCGCTGCTGGACAAGGTCGAGGCCGCCGGCTGGGATCGCGAACAGGCCGCATCAGTGCTCATGTATCTTGCCGCGATGCGGCTGAAGCCGGTCTGATGGCGGGCCTCGTCAGCCCCGACGGCGTCCTGGGCGCCGCCCGCGAGAATCATGAAACTTGTTGGTAACCGCGATCGTGCTATTGTTAGCTGGGGCTAATGTACGGGGTATACCGGTGCAGTTATTTCGGGCGGGCTGAAATTGAGCACACGCGTCAGATTTGAGGCAAAATCCCTTGCCGTCCGGTCGACGGCACTGGAATGCAGCGGCTGCGGCGGCGCCGGCCAAATCTTCCAATGCCCGCGCTGGACGAGTTCCAATGGCAATTGCTGCCCCGCCGGCACGCATCAGCGCGGCTGCCCCGGAGTCAGCACCGCCTGCTCCGAATGTGACGGCGATCACCTTTCCAACACCGACCCGATGCGGCCATCGGCCTGACACAGGCTGGTTGGGAACCTGGCTAATCGTTCCTCGTCATGGGCGCAGACGCCCGTCGCTTCGTCATCCACGGGCGGAGCAAGGAGCGCAGCGACGCAGCGCAGACCCGAGGATCCATGCCGCGACTTCCGGGCGTCGCCACGGGGCCAAATTCTGCTCCGCTGTGCTCCTCGACTAATGTCACGGCATGGATCCCCGGGTCTGCGCGACGGAGCTTCGCTCCTGCTTCGCCCAGGGATGACGACGTTGGGGGCCCGGCCAATCCTGGGTCCACCGAAACGAACGATACCATGGCGTTATTGTCGTGCCGGTGGAACCAGCGACGCCGATCTGTGTTATGTCCTGTTGATCGCGGGATCGGGCGCCGACGGCTGCGCGTTTCCCCGACAACAGAAAGTGAGGCCTGAAATGGCTGACGACAAGTCGAAGACGAAACAGGACCGCAAGCTGGTCTCGAGCGAAGAGCCTTACGAGGTCGCTGCCTTTGCCCGCAAATACGGCATTCCGCCAAGCGAGGCGCAGACCATCATCAAGCGTTACGGGCCATCGCGCAAGAAGCTCGACGCCCATATGGCGGCGCGCGGCTAGAGCGTTTTCCCGGGATCGGGACGGGATTCTGTCCCAGACGAGCCGATGCAGGCCCTGTCTCGGACGAGCACCTGTCCCACCCGGCCCGCAGCGCCATGCATTGAGGGAGGTTGCCATGTCCGACACCATACGCAGGACCGGCAGTTGCCTGTGCGGCGGCGTGCAGTTCTCGGTCAGCGGTGCGCCGCTGCGCATTGGTCTTTGCCATTGCAAGGATTGCCGCAAGGCCGGCGGCTCGGCCTATTCGGCCTTTGCCATCTGGCCGCGCGAGGCCTTCGAGACGACAGGCCTCGTCAGTTCCTATGGCACGCGCAGCTTTTGTCCGACCTGCGGCGGCCGCGTCGCCTGGGTCGACGACAACGAGGCCGAGGTGATGATCGGCAGCCTCGACATCGCGCCGACCGATCTCGTACCCGAATATGAATTGTGGACCTCAAGGCGCGAGGCCTGGCTGCATGCCTTGCCCGGCACCGAACAGTTCGAGCACGACCGGCCGGCGGCGCACAACGCCGAAGTGCCGGCGCCGAGGTCGCTGTCGGACGTCGATGCGGCCGAGTGAGATTTGATCTCTGGCGCAGGGAACCCTGCCCTGCCGCCGACGTTACTGGACGCCTCTCGTGCATGTCGCCGAGCATTTTTCGCGGCATGCATCAGTCACGGAGACGACCGTTGAACGACAAGATGTTTCCCCGGCCCATCAGGTTGAAGTTTGCCCCGGAGCGTGAGCGTGTGGTGCGCAGTGCTTGGGAAGGCCTGGAATGCCTCGGCGACTGGCCGGCTGGCCGGGGCCGGCGCTACCGGGCGGCATTGCGCAGCTGTCGCGATGCGCTGGACGGCTGGACGCCGCCGGAAAAGGCGATGCGGGCGATGATCGACGCCGCGCGCGAAGCAAAATTCCTCCAGTAGCGGAAACCAGGACATGGCCGAGTTGATGCTGTCGACGCCGATGCGGATCAGGCCGCATGGCTCCGACACGATCCGCGACATCACCACGCTCGGGGATGCCAGCGAAATCCTCATCGACTGGCCGCACGCCAAGCGCGGCCCGTTTTATCAGGCCGCGCGCGAACAGGTCGAAGCAGCGTTGGAAAGCAAGGCGGGCGCTGCCGAGGCGCAGGAAGCATTCGCCGCGCTCTGCAACCATGCTGGTGTGCTGGTTCGGTAAGGCATGAAAAAGCAGGCGAGGCACCGTGCCTCGCCTGCTTTTTTGTTGAAAATCGGTATGATTACTCGGCGGGAAGCTCGCCCTGTACGATCGGGGTAGAGCTTTCGAGATCCAAAACTCTTTGGCGCCAATAGAACCAAAGCAATCACAACGGCAATCGACGCCAGCAATGTGGCCGTGGTCGCAATGTCTCTCACGATAATCTCTCCAAATTCCCAGTCCTGAGAGAAACGTTCCTGAGAAACCGAGGTTCCATTAGCTTGGGCGATGATACCGGCGGGCCTGCGTTTATTGTTTCGGCGGCTGGGGCGGCACTTCGCCCGGCTTGATCACCGGCGTCTTGCCTTCATCAGGCGCCGGCGCGGCCATTCCCTGGTCGCCGGTGGCGGGCGGTTTCAGCACGCCGCCGCAATCGTTGAGCTTCTCCGTCAGATCGTCGCTGTCAGGCTGCTGTTTTGCACCTTGCTCCGTCTGGACCCGGCATTTGTCGGCCTGCGGAGCCTGGCTGTCGTTCTGCTGTTGGGCGGCGGCCGGCGCTGCCAGCGCCAGCACCAGGCTGAATGGGACGATGGCGAGAAGTCTCATCTCGGCCTCCTTCTTCCTGTCTCGGTCGCCTGCGCGACCTTTCCCTTCACAGGGACAACGCCTGTCGATGAAAAAGGTTGGCCGCTTCCGCCCGTTGCAACCAAAACCGATCGCCACCCGTTGCGCGTGCCGGAGGCGACCATGTTCGATGATTTTCAAAGTTCGGAAATCGACACCGGCGCTGCCGGCATATTCTCGCTGCGTGCCGGTAGCGGACCACCGCTGCTGTTGCTGCACGGTTTTCCGCAAACACATCTGATGTGGCGCGACATTGCGCCCGTCCTGGCCGACCGCTTCAGCGTCGTCTGTGCCGATTTGCGCGGCTATGGTGGCAGCTCCTGTCCGCCGTCGGACCCCGATCACGCGCCCTATGCCAAGCGCGCCATGGCCGACGATATGGTGGCGCTGATGGACAAGCTTGGATTCTCCCATTTCATGGTCGCGGGCCATGATCGCGGCGGGCGTGTGGCCTACCGCATGGCGCTCGATCATCCACGCAGCATCGACAAGCTCGCCGTCCTCGACATCGTGCCCACCGCCGACGTCTGGGACCGGGCCGACGCCAGGCTGGCACTGGGCTACTGGCCGTGGTCGTTGCTGGCGCAGCCCAAGCCGTTGCCGGAGAAGATCCTGTCCGTCGCCACCGAGGCGATCGTCGACAACGCGCTGAGCGGCTGGGGTTCATCGCCATCGGTGTTTCCAGCCGAAGTGCGTCAGGCCTATGTCGATGCCTTGCGCGATCCATCCCACATCCACGCGATCTGCGAGGAATACCGGGCGGCGGCCACGCTCGACCGCGAGCACGACCGTTCGGACAAGGTTGTCGGCCGGCGCATCCACTGTCCGCTGCTGGCACTGTGGAGTGGCCAGGGCGCACTCCAGGACTGGTATGCCGGCGAAGGCGGGCCGCTGGCGCTGTGGCGCGGCTGGGCCGACGACGTGCGCGGCCAAGCGATGCCAGGCGGACATTTCTTTCCCGAAGAGAACCCGGCGCAGACCGCCGAGGCGCTGGCCGGCTTCTTCGGCTTCGGTGAACCGGGCCAGGCCGCCAAGAATATCCTTGCGCGCGGGTGAGCCCCTCAAGGGCTGAACGACGGCTCGGGCTCGGCAGCAGGGATCTCTGTGCCGAGCTGCGGAACGATGATCGAATCCAGCGGCGCCGTCAGCGACCAGCTGAGATGGCCTGGGCTGCGCTCCAGCACCGCCGAGCCGTTCAGCGATTGCGGCGCGACCCGCTGCAGGACGACGGTGCCAAAACCCTTGCGCGTGTTTTCGTCTTGCCGCTCCCCTGGTCGCTCCTCTTCATGCACCGGCATCGTCTCGTCCCAGACGAGATGGATTTCCCGCTTTCCCGAAACACCGGTGGCGATCTGCCAGGTGATCTCGAGCCGCCCGGTATCATCAGCCAGAGCGCCATATTTGGAAGAGTTGGTGCCGAGCTCATGAAATGCCATTCCGAGATTTTGCACGGCGTTCGGCTGCAAGGTCAAAAGCGGTCCGGAGAGCGATATCTGCTCCTCGTGGCCGAACGGCTTGAGCTGCTCCTGGACGAGATCGAAAAGGCTGGCGCCCGCCCATTCCGAGTTCACCAGCAGGTCGTGCGATCGCGACAGCGCCATGATGCGAGAGCGGATCAACTCCTCGAATTCACGCGGATCGGTCGAGCGTTTGCTGGTCTCCCGGATCATCGAGAGGATCACCGCGAACTGGTTCTTGACGCGATGGTTCACCTCCCGCAGCAAAAGCCTGATCCGCCGCTCGCTCTCCTTGGTCGCAGTGATGTCGCGGGCGATCTTGGAAGCGCCGATGATCTCGCCCGACGCATTCCTGATCGGCGAGACGGTCAGCGATACGGCAATGATGCCGCCGTCCTTGCGTCGCCGGATCGTCTCATAGCTGGCCACGACTTCGCCATTGCGAACCCGGCCGATGATGTCGGCCTCTTCATCTTTCAGGTGGTCGGGAATGAGCATGAGCACTGATCGGCCCACTGCCTCCTCGGCCGTGTAGCCGAACATGTTCTGCGCTGCCCCGTTCCAGCTGGTGATGACGCTGTTCAGGTCCTTGCTGATGATGGCATCGAAGGACGAAGCCACGATCGCCGCCAGCCGTGCGTGGGCGGTGATTTCGAGCAGGCCATCGATGCTTGCCAATTCCGTCATTGCCCCCACCTTGCGGATCACGCCAGCGTCCAGCTTGCGTGAGGATTTCCCCTCCTGCCAGCAATGCCTGGCCGGGCATTTTGGTTGCAATCGGCGCACAACATTCCGCATCCGCATCGCCGGGGGGCCTTTCCCGATGGTGCCCGGCCGTCCGTTTCGGCAATGCCTCAGCGGCCGTAGATGCCGATATCGTCGAGCCGCGGCAAGCCGATGATCGCTTCGCCCTTGGCCGTCCCGCCGGCCTGCTTCTTTAGCGCCGCGTCGAGTTTTTTGCCGCCGTCCCCGTTCGGGTCGATGGTCGCATCGACGAGGCCGTCGAGCGAGATGCCGAGCTTGTCCAGCCCGAGCTTCTTTTCGATCGCCATGATGGCTTGCGCCGAGCCTGGCTTCGCCTTCAACGCCTCGACGGCCCGCTTGAGGTCGGCGCCATAGGAAGCCACCGACGCATAATCGCTCAGTTTGATGCCGAATTCCTCGCCCAGCCTTTCGATCAGCTTGATCTTCGCCGCGGTCGGATCGATCCTGGTCACGCTGAACATGGCATCGGATATTTTTGCACGCGCCTGCGTAAAGGGCGAACCGGTGCCGGAGCCGGCATGGCCAGACACGCCGAGATCGGCGAGACCGCTATCGCCCGGTCCGGCCAACGTGCGGGACTGCTGCAGGATCAGCAAGGCTGTGGTGTTGACTGGAGGTATCGACATGCCCGGGCTTCCTGGCCGGTCGCGTTCCACATCGAACGGCGCGCCGGGGATTCAAGCCAGGGCATCATGCCCGCGCGATCATGTTTGACAAAACTGGGTAGAAATTTTCTTAACGCAATCCACCTTCCGCCGTTCTGGGTCGGCCAGTGTCGGCGTCGCCAGGCGGAGCAACGGGCACTGGATCGGCCGAAGGCTCCCTTTGCGGGCAATCCTCGTAGCTGTGGTCGCGGCCGCCGCAGAACGAACAGCACATGGCTTCGCGATCCCCGTTTCCGGGCCACCATTGCGGCGTTTCGTAGGGCTTCCTGCTGTCCATTCCCAGCAATGCGCGACGCGCCATTTGGTTGCGCTGCAAAAAAACGCCCAGCCGGCTGTTGCGGAACCACCGGCCGGGATGCGAGTTTTTGCGTGACACGCTCACTTGAGAGAACAGCCATGCCCATCCGCCGAATTGCCTTGATGACGGCAGCGATCCTGCTTGCCGCGACCAGCCTGGCCGACGCCCGGCCCGATACCCGCACGATGACTTGCGACCAACTGCGGCAACTGATCCAGAGCCATCGCGCCGTGGTGCTGACCACCGGCCCCAACACCTATGACCGCTATGTCAGGCAGTTCGGCAACGAATGCGACTGGCCGGAGGTACCGATGTCGGCCTATGTGCCGACCCGTGACGGCCACTGCCCGGTCTACCGCTGCGAGGAACCGGTCAACAACTTTCCGAACTGATGTCGCTTGCCGCCAGCCTTTGCCGCCGCACTGCGTTGATCCCGGCGCGCGAACCGGCTAGGGGTGTGGGCGCACTTGCATCTTCCCGCTTCGTCTAATGGTAGGACAGCGCCCTTTGAAGGCGTGAATCGTGGTTCGAGCCCATGAGCGGGAACCAGCAATGTTGGACGACATAGAAGTCTGGACAGCGTCAGAAAAAATTGGACTTGAGTGTGGGCCGAGAACTGCCAGTCCGCTATCCGGACTAATTTCCGACAAGCAGCCGTTTCGTTGACGACTCAAAGCGGACACCGCCCGGAGCTGATTGCCACGCGCAGGTTTTTCCTGGCGAAGATAAGTGAGCCGCATCTAAGATGCGACAGCCGGAAACTGCCACCACATCAGTTATCGCCATGCTAACTACCGAAAAAGAAGCCGTCCACTTGTTGTTCTCGCACGGGCCGAAATATCTCGTCCGCAGTAACCTTTTCCATAATTGGATCGCGGTTCCATGGCTCATCAACGAGACACCAATCGATCATAACATCGCCATCCAAATAGGAAACTTGTACGCCTACACCTGTCTTCGCTTGTGAAAGGTACTTCCCTGCTGTTGTGAGGAATTGAAGATATCCGCCTCGTTTTTCCCTGTCAGCGTTTCCAGCAGGAATGTCAGGGTGGAGCGCGGAAAACACAAAGCTAGTGTCGGTGCCCTCGTAGTAAAACCGGTATGGTTGCAGGAACTGCCCCGTCCTCGAGGCTACCAGGCACCTGTCTAGGCGCTCCTTCGCAGCCTTCCAAGCAGCCCGCGGCACTCGTGCAAATTCAACCATAATCTTGGCATACTCGTTGATGCGGTCATCCACTTCGATGTGATCCGCGAGGTTGCCGAGGATTGATGAAAGATTGTAGCTGTCGATATCGTCCATCAGTCTCGTTAACGCGGTGTGCGAAGTCGGTGTGGGGACAAGCTGCGCCAGTGTATATGCTGCGATTATATCGTCTTCAGTGACGCGTATTTTGTGCCCCGCCAGCTTCAGAAGCGAGGCTTGTCGATAATCTAGGTACCGACGGATTTCCTCCGGTGCAATGAGGATATTTAGAGCACGGTCGTAGTTATCCTGATCGAAAATATGGATGAAACCGACTGATTGGCTCTCCTTGTATTGAACTCCCCGACTTTCGGCAGGGAGAGCTCGTCCACTCTTATAGATGACTACTTTCTTCACTTCACGGAGGTTGGCTTTCCGAAGCTCGAAGCTCTGATTGCGAATGTTTGAAACTGGAATCGAACCGCGCTCATCCAAAAATCGCATCGAATCTTTGATCTGCTTGATAGCGGTCTTCATTACTTTGTTGTTGAACCACCGCCGTTCCGCCTCTGGATCCTCAGTTTCGGCAACCCTCTCTTTCATTTGTATGATGATCGCGACGTCGCCGAACCAGACAACATTGTCAGCCAATTCGGCCTCACCACCGGCGACGCGAAGCTTCAACTGAGTGAAGGTAAACTCCTTCCAGAAAGTGGTACCGTTTTGCTGTCCGATAAATTCTTCCAGAGTCATTCCACGGCCCTTATGACCGACTGTGCAGCCGGTATCTGTTTGAAAATGTAGCAATGCAAACTATCAAAATAAAATTGGATGACCGCTGTGGGCCGGAAGCCGACAGTCCGCTTCCAGGTTGCGAATGCGGAAAGCTGCCGCACTAGGATAGCTACAATTCTATGATTTCATGAACCTGCTGCTCTTGGTTCCGAGCCGTATTGCTGGCTCCACAACCCCAAAAGCTTTTGATTGTCGGATAGCCAGAAATTGCCATCAGGCATCACTGCGGTGTGGATGGTGTCGTTCACTGGATGCGCAACGTCGGGAGCGACCCATGAAAACAGCCTCGCCGCAACTAGACGATCTGCAAATGCCTTGAGATCAAGCCTCGACTTCGCCGCTGCTTGCCGCAAGGTCTGTTCATTGAGATCCAGTCCGCCAAGGCTCATGGCCATGCCGAAGATTACGTACTCTTCAAGCGTGACGGCAACAGGCTCCCACTGATCGGCCGGTGTGTCCGCGAGCTGCTTCTTGCTCAACGTGCTATAGTGGAACATCCAACCCTGGACTGATCCGTTTATTACGACTTCACCAGTTAGGAGCGGTGCGATGACCTCTTTTGTCAGGCTGTCATCGACAGGAAACTGTGCGTTGAACTCGTTCCCGAGGCGCGTCCAGATCAGTTCGAGCAGCAGTGCGAAAGGCGCTGTGCGGGTGGAGCCGAATAAGTTCCAGCGTTCGTCATCTCCGACCGGGGAGACGAAAGGGTGGCCGTTCATCTTGAGGATCGCGTTCTTGCGGCAGATAATGAGGTTAGGAAGTAGCGCGGGCCCCGCCATACCTCCAGGCGCGTCCCGCAGGGCGTCCAGGAAGCCTTTTCGAAGGCCTGTCTCGTCTGCGTAACCGTTATAGCCGAAGACAATCCTGACGGGTGACAACTGCTCGTGGGCAATGGTCCGCAAGATCTCTCCCCCGACCCCTTGGAAGTCATCTAGCTCTCCGGGCGATGGAAAGCGCCCCATGAGACGTGCGAACGCGTCCTTGGACGGGCCGAGTTTCACCTGCTTTCGTTTTGAGGCCATCAGCTCCTTCTGCTGGAGCGAGATCACGCGCATCTTTTCGATGCTATCGACAAGCTGGTTTCCAAAGAGGTTTTTTTGACCTCGAATACGGCAAGAACGTCTTCGATGGGCCAAATCCACTGATCGGTCTTAGGTATTCGTTGCCCTTTCTCTCCCATTACCAGCATAGCATCGGTCTGATGGCCGAGTTTTCCATCGACACCGAGCACAAAGCCGTCCACCAGGCGAACGTTGAGCTCGCCTGGTATGGCCCGCTCAAGAAGCTCTCTGGTCAGGCCCTCGTACATATCGCCGATCGTCGGACCATGCGTCACGGACTGTTCGGCGAGGATGGCAGCTTCTTTTTCCTGAAGCTTCTCGAGAAATTCAGTGAAGGACGTGATCATAAGGACTCGGTAACCTCCGTTGCGAAGTGCCCACCTCAAGGCTCGCTAAGCGCCGACATCAGTCGACCTTCTGGATGCCGAAATGCATACTCTAGCTGCTACTCTTATGCATTTTCAAGGCAGCCCGCATCAGGTTCGAGAAGCTCTCTGATGACCGAACTGCCGCTATGATTTCATCCTCAAAGTCGCGATCTTGCGGCTCAGGCGTGGGCGTCGCTTCAAGGAAAGCTTGAAGTTTCGGCAGCATTTTAGCAGATATCGGCACTTTTTCGCGGAGAATCTTCGAAATATGGCCCTGCTTGACGTCCAGCCGTTCGCCTAGCTGAGCCTGCGTCATTCCGAGCTCGAGCCTGCGGTTCTCCACACGTTTGAGAAGTCTGGCGTTCTTGCGATACATATGCATTGCATATATGATGCTTAACATGAGTTCCAGAGCCGAGCAATTCAAGCACTACTCTCCGGAAGATGAGATCATGCCCGGCGTTCGGTACGGGCTGAGCGGGTGGGTGCCGACACCAGCATTCTGGGTGGCGATGGCCGATCTCGAAGGCGACGACGCTGAGGACTACGTAAGTCCGAAAGGCACGCCCCTAGCCGAGGATCTCGCCTTCTGCCTACTTGGCGGATACGGCGTGAAGATGGAACTCAATCAGGCCGCGTGGGATCACCTTTTTGACGCCGGGGTCTTTGCAGCTGATCCGGTGCCATCTCGTGATGAAATAGAACGCTTGTTGAGCATGCCGCTGTCCGTCAACGGACGCCTGCAGAAATATCGTTACCCGCGGCAACGAGCCGATCGGCTCAATGTCGCTCTCAATTCAATTCGCCTACGGCCCCCCCTCGGACAGACGACCCGCTGATCTTTCGGAGGGAACTGATGGAGTTGCCAGGGATAGGTCCAAAGACCGCATCCTGGATCGTGCGGAATTGGCTCGGCAGTGATGAGGTCGCTATTCTCGATGTCCATGTTCTGCGTGCGGGCACAACTATCGGATTGTTCCCGCAAAAGTACCGACTGCCTCAGGACTACGAGGCATTGGAACGGCGCTTTCTGGATTTCGCTCGAATCTTGAAAATCCGCGCATCACTGCTCGATGCAATTATGTGGCGGGAAATGCGAATACTTCACAGCTAGGCATTTCTTACGCCTCGATCTGCCGCGTATTGTTCCAATGGGAGGCTGATTCGATGGCAGGTAAGAGTCCTAAACCTCAGGCGCAACACGGCTCTGAGCGAACACCTATTCCCAAAGTGAAAAAGCCTGGGTCCGGCAGCGGAGGTGGTGGTGATACGCCCGAAGAAGGCAGCGATCCTTGCGGCATCCTGATTGAGGCAGACCTTGAAAGCGTGAGAGCCGACGTTCTCGCTACCGTACGGGTTGGTGACACTCTTCGCGTGGAAATTTTCGAACGCGGTGGCATCCCGAGCGCCGTCTGCCGGACCGCCGATCGTTCACCTGTTGGCTCGCTGTCCGCCCTTGAGGGACTTACCCAACTAATCCGCTGTCTCCGCAACGGCGTGAATTATGTGGTTACGATTACAGAGTTGGAAGCTGGTCGTTGCCATGTTCGCGGCACTCGCGTCCCATGATCGTAGCCGGAGGCGTATATCGCGAGGAATGCATTTGGCCGTATTGGTCCCGAATCTACGGATCTGCGGGACGTGCCGCTGCGGCCATTTCAGTCCTTTCACCTGACAGCCGTCTTGTCGCCTATGCATGCCGCGGCTGGGCTGACGACGTAAGACAGTCGATGCAGCAGTTCGGCGTGACACCGGACTTGACCGAAATCAACGAAGATATCGGATTCCACTATCTCCATCCGCTATCAGCGGCAGAACTCGTTGGTGCCTCGGAAAGACGGAATCCGGCGCTCCAAGCCGATGGAGATGTTGTGCTTCGCTTTGGTATGGTCGAGGGCGATGCCATCGTGAACGCCAAGCGCGCGATCTATGACCCCCAGAACCCCTACGATGTGCTGCGTTTCCGAGAGAATGGTTCAACAGCTGGCAGCCTAGCTATCGTATTGAACGAGGTCGAGTTGGAGGTAAGCGTCGGTATCCAGGGAAAGGACGGCGCACGTGCTTTGATGTCAATGACCGGCGCCAGCGCCGTGGTCGTGAAGATGGGACCCGCCGGCGCCCTGGCGGTCGATGATCGGATCAATACCAGCATCCCGGCCTATGCTTCGGAAGCTGTTTTCAAGATTGGGTCAGGGGACATCTTTAGCGCCGTCTTTGCCCACGTCTGGGGAGAATTGCACCAGGACGCTGCTTCTGCAGCAAGAGCAGCTTCTCAGGCGGTTGCGAGATACGCTGCTTCGCGAAGCGTCCAGGTCTCGCTGGACGGTCTCGAACAACTCACCCCCATCGCTCGCACGAACCCTGAGGGGCGCATTTACATCGCAGCACCTTTCTTCACTCTTCCTCAGCGTTGGCTGGTCGAAGAGATTCGTCGATGTATTCATATGCTCGGTGCCAATAGCTTCTCACCAATTCATGATGTCGGATCCCATGGCACGCCGGCCTTCATCGCGAGCGAAGATCTGGGAGGTTTGAAGGACTGCACGGCTGTGCTTGCTGTTGTAGACGGCGAAGATGCGGGAACGCTCTTCGAGGTCGGGTACGCTCACCGGCTTGGAATTCCTGTCATTGCGTTGGCGGAATCTCCGAGGCCGGAAAGCTTGACGATGCTGGAAGGAACTGGGTGCCGTGTGACGGCCGACTTCACCACTGCTGTCTACGAAGCGGTCTGGCAGGCGGCGCGATGAAAGCTTTGCTGTTTTCTGGCGGACTCGATTCATCGGCAATAGCCTGGTGGCTGAAGCCCGATCTCTGCGTAACCATCGACTATGGCCAGCGCTCGGCTGGCGGTGAAATGGCCGCGTCAACCGCAATTTGCGAAATCATCGGCCTCAAGCATCGCGCCATAAAGATCGACCTGTCAGCGTTGGGCTCTGGGTCGATGGCGGGCAAGGCTGTTGCTACCGGCGCCTCGGCGGCGGAGTTCTGGCCGTTTCGCAACCAGATGCTGGTGACCATCGCCGCCATGAAGTTGATGCCAGAGGGTGTGAACGAAATCATGCTCGGCTCCGTATCGACGGACAGGCATGCTGACGGGAAAGCTCCTTTCCTGCGAGGTCTGGATAAGACGATGTCCGTTCAGGAGGGAGCCGTGCGCTTGACTGCGCCAGCTCGAAAGATGTCGACTGTGACGCTGCTGACGACGTCGGCTTTTCCTTACAGTCTCATCGGCCTGACGTTCTCATGCCACGTTCACGAATTTGCCTGCGGTCAATGCAGCGGCTGCACCAAACATCGTGAATGTGTCGAGCGTGCCTATGGCCGCTCTGGCGGGAGGGCCTGATGGCGGGATTTTCGCCAAGGCATATTCAAAGAGCACCGGGCGGCGCTGCGCCTACCAAGGTCGGAGACGGTTGCGACTTGGAGTTTCGTCTGGATCTCGTCGGGATCCGCACAGAAGTGACGTCCCTTCTTGCTGTTGGGGAAATCTTGACGGTCCGACTTGTGGAGCACGGAACGGCGCGAAGCATCGTCTGCACGAACCTCACCGGTGAAGTTGCGGGAACATTGGCTGCATTCCGGGGTCTTGCGCAATTGATTGGGTGCATGGACGCGGGCGCTGCCTATATTGCGGCCGTCGAGCAATCTTCAGCCACTCGCTGCGCAGTTCAGGTGACCCGCCAATGATCGTCGCGGGTGGCACCTACGGAGAACGATGCATATATCCGAACTGGGACCGCATTTTCGGATCCGGTCTACGAGCCGCTGTTGCTGCCAGTGGTCTTTCTGACAGCGTGACGCTGCACACCTATGTTCCGGACGAGTGGCGTGATGATGTTGAAGCGACACTATCAGCCTTCGGCATTAAGGGAGAAATCAAGCCGAGCTCCGACCCTATTACGTTCAAGTACCTCGACAGTCTTGAAAAGTCGCTCATCCCCACACCGCCAGAAAAACTCGAACCGACGCTCGACGTCGAGGGAGATGTTGTTCTCCGGTTTGGGATGATGGAGGGCGAGGCCAGAGTCAAAGGCGACCGTGTCGTCTACGACCCTCAATCCGCGGGCGTTGCCTTCACCGGCAACGGGTCTTCTGCGCGGATACTCGCGATGATCATCGCCCAAGGCGAGTTGCTGCGTCTGGTGGCGGGGCTTCGTGGCCAGCATCCCGCGACAGCTGCGGAGATTAAGTTACGGGATGCCATCGTCGCGGTGCAGGATTCGCCATCTCCTCCACAGATCATCGTGGTAAAAGATGGCTTTGGTGGATTGACCGTCTTTTTGGGCGACGAGCCCACTATTATCCCTAGCTATGCTTCTGAGAGCTATTTCCGCATAGGTGCTGGCGATGTCATTGCGACAGCGTTTGCGCATGCTTGGGGTGAGCTCGACATGGAGCCGATTTCTGCGGCGGAATATGCAGCACGGTCTGCCGCCTATTTTGTCGAGGACGCGCGACTGCCACTTATACCGCCGGCACTTCTCGGCATGCGAACGCTTTCCCGCGATCATGGCCAGAATTTGAGGATCTTGGGGTTCGGCGACTATGAGGTCCGATCCCTGGTTTTACGAACCGAGAACTGGATCTGGGAGTTGCAGGGCTCGATTGAGCAGGTTGTGCTGGATGAGCAAGATCTGGCTTTCAACCCACGTCCAATTGATCTCGTTATCATAGGTTCCCGGTCGACACCCACAAAGGTTGAGGAGATCGCGCGGTTAGCTGGAACGCCTGCAGTCGTTTTCTGGCCTGGGGGCGAATGTGAGCAGATTCAACATCTGTTCCCACGATCCATCATTTCCCGCGACTACCCATCCGCCTTGTATCACGCAATGAGAAGAACCGTCCCGTGAAGTCGCCGTCCGTCCGAAATCTTGGCCCGCGCCAGGCCTATCGCGCCTCTTCTGAGGGTATTGACCGACAGAAGTTGGAGGATTTGGTTCGCGAAGCGCAGCGGCACTGGATGCGTTTCATGGAGTACATCGATCAAAAGACACACACGCGTTGGGTGTTTCGCGGCTGCGGCTCGGACATGCACAAATTTATCCCTTCGGTTGGGCGACCTCCGGCCATCTACAGCCCGTTGAATGAGGAGCGGGTCTTCCGCGCGTTCCAACGAGCGGCGGTGCCATTCATGACCACGCCTCTTGCCGGCGATTGGGACTGGCTCGCGGTCGCGCAACATCACGGTCTGCCCACACGTCTCCTCGATTGGTCGTCTAACCCTCTCGTGGCTTGCTTCTTCGCGGTTTCAAGCGGTGACCAAAAGGATGATGCCGTGGTGCACGGCTACAGCATTTCCGAAGGAGAGATCGTCGATCCGTTGAAGGACACAAACCCTTTCGAGATCGATCGAGTGCTCTTCCTCGTTCCTAGCCGGTCAGCGTCGCGAATCGTCAACCAGCGGGGCCTCTTCTCTGTTCACAACGAACCCGACAAGCCTTGGTTGGCGAAGGGAGCAGAGAGCTTCATCATCCCGGCCAACATGCGCGCGAGGTTCAGACGTCGGCTGTTCAAGCTCGGCATGGACCATAGCCACATCTATCCCGACCTTCCGGGCCTGTGCGATACGCTCAAGTGGCGCTACGAGGCGGGTATAGGCATTGGCACGCCGATGATTGGATAACGCGAATGGACAACCAGGAACGTCAACTGAAGCAGCAACGGGTTGCTCTGGCAGTGCAGGATATGGAGCCGAACGAAACTGAGGCATGGGCCGATCTCGCTCTTTTGTCGTCGAATACCCGCGTGGACACGGTAGAGACATTTGAAAGGGAGGTCCGGATCGATGGTGCCCAGTTCTCGGGTCCAATCACCTGGTACGTTGTCCTGCAGTATGGCGCGCGCGATGGCGACGACGGCCTGACGACGTCTGAAAGCTTTCCGGGCACTTTCGAGGGGCATTTTGACGGGGAAACGCCGATTGTGGATCGGATGACCGTCGATACGTCTTCGTTCTACGCGTGACCATGACCTGATGCTCGGATCAACTCCAATCGCGCCACGGCGGCCAAACGCTCTTTCCCAAGCCGACGCGCTACATCCAACGTTGCGTATGCTTTATAACCACCTGCGAACGCATCCGCAAAATTCACGATAATTGAGCAAGAGGGGTATCATGGCCGATTATCAGATAAAAATTGAAAGCTGCAACAGCATAGATTGCGCAGATATCGTTATCAAGAAAGGCAGCCTAAACATAAAGTACGGCCCTAATGGATTAGGAAAGAGCACAATCGCCAAAGCAATAGTGAGTCAAGCTCGTAACGACGGAACTCTTCAGAATCTAGTGCCCTTCAAAGGTCGGGGTAAGGTTGGATCTGGCCAGCCGAAGGTAAGTGGTATCGATGGAATCACATCGGCTCTCGTATTTGATGAAGAATACGTCAATCAATTTGCGTTTCAGCAGGACGAAGTCGTAAAAAACAGTTTTGATATATTTATCAAAACCCCAGAGTATTCCAACACAATGCTTGAGATTGAGGCTCTATTTGCAGGTATCAAAAAGGCATTTTCAGACAATGCCGAAATAGAGCAGACAACAAAAGACCTCAAGGAGCTTCGTGACGCTTTCGGTAAAACCAATGCGGACGGCTCAATTCCAAAATCGAGTAAACTCCTCAAAGCTTATGGCTCGGGTAACAAAATTGAAAACATACCGGAAGCGCTTAAGCCCTTTGAATCGTTCATCAAAAGTCAGGACCCATCGAAGTGGATCGGTTGGCAGATCAAAGGCAACGAGTTCTTAAAGCTTGGGGATACATGCCCATACTGCTCAACAGCCTTGCCCGAGGGGCCTCTAAAAGACATCCCCCTGGCCGTCGCCAAAGAGTATGACGCAACCGCGATTGGCCATCTCAACACCCTCAAGGCTGTGATTGAACGTCTCGGGAAATATTTCAGCGCCAAATGCCAAGAAAATCTTGAAAAGATCACCAAAGCCAAGCTCGAACTAACAGCTCCGGAGAAAAGTTTTCTGAGCGGTCTCAAAACGGACATTGAAGCGCTCATCGTGAAGCTCGAAGGGCTTCGAACAATCTCGTTCTTCTCCTTGCGGGACGTTGACGAGATCGGCGACAAAATACAGCTTCTTAAAATTGACCTCGGCATGATCGACAAGCTAGAATCCGTCGAAACTCGCAATGTGACTGACCCGATTAACGCGCAGCTCGAAGCGCTGATGAAGCAGGTTGGCGCCTTGAAAGGCAGCGTTAGCAAGCACAAATCAAAGATTAAAAAGGCAATCGAAGAGAATCAGGATAGTATTAACAGCTTTCTTAAGTCAGCCGGATATAAATACTCGGTGGTTATTATTCCAGAACCAGACTCATATAAAATGAAGCTGCTACACAAAGATCTTGTCGACCATATCGATGCAGTTTCTAAGCATCTCAGCTACGGCGAAAAGAACGCATTTGCGCTAGTCCTTTTCATGCATCAGGTCCTCAGCGAAAATCCTGATATTATCGTTCTTGACGACCCTATATCGTCCTTCGATAAAAACAAGAAGTTCGCAATTCTGTATGAACTTTTCCGGGGCAAGGCAAGTCTGCGAGATCGCACGACACTCATGCTAACACACGATATCGAGCCAGCAATCGATGTGATCAAGAGCACGGCTAAGGTGTTTCAAGGGTCTCACCCCTCTGCGACATTCCTGTCATCGAGGAATGGAAAGGTAACAGAGGTGGAGATTAAGTCTGGTGACATTCACACGTTCGCAAGAATTTGTACGGAGATACTGGCCACTCATGATGACGCGTTGATTAAGGCAATATATTTGCGGCGTTACTATGAAATAACGGACAACATGAGTCTGGAGTACAATCTTCTCGCAAGCTTGTTTAAGAAGCGACCGACACCAACCATCCAATCTGCGACTGAGACCCGCGATATGACGGTGGCCGAGAAAGCCCAGGCCGAATCAAATATTAAGATGCGTATCGCGGAGTTCGATTACGATTTGCTGTTGGGCGTAGCGGGCGATGATAAAGCCATGAAAGACAAGTTCTTTGCGACTGATGTTGGATACGAGAAAATTCAGCTGTTTCGCATCATAAGGGGAAAACATGAGGACGACATCATAACGAAATTCATCAATGAATCCTATCATATTGAAAATGAGTATGTGATGCAGCTCAATCCTCACAAATTCGAGAGTGTACCTGAGTATGTTGTTGATGAGTGCACGAGGCTACTCAACATCGCATAGAATCTCCGTGGGTATTATTAAATTAGATTCACCCGCTGACGGAAAAAACCTAGTCATGCCTACGGATAAATCAGAGCTTTCGTATTAAGCTCGCTCCATGGTGGGACAGTGACTTGCGTTCTTCAAAAGGCGTCAGCTGATAAAACGAGACGTTAGCCGAGCACGAACGACCGGTTTCGCGCAATACCTCCCCATGCGGTGGTCACCCGCGATGTCCGCTACCGGGCGGAGCAAGGTTTGCCTCCATAGCCGCGATGAAGCGCATTGCCGGCGGTGCCGCCTGGTAGCACTTGGGTAGAAAGCGATCAGCAGTTTTGTCTGACACGGAAATTCTGACCTGCTATTTCGAGTACGTGGCCTTGTTGTCGCCTGGGGGTAGGTTTTGAGCCGAGCACTGATAAATGAATATCGCGGTGACCTGGATCGCCTGCGCGCCGTTTCTGGTAGTCGGCGGGAGAGCGTGCTGCGCGAGGCTTTCAAGGATCTGCTCAAGCGCTGGGGCCGTGCCAGCGATCTGCAATTCGTCTCCGAACACGACATCGTCACTCGGCAGAAGAACCGCATCTACCTCGATGGCGCGCTGCTGCATGCCCTTCGCGTCCCGTTCGGCTATTGGGAGGCGAAAGACGCCGACGACGATTTGGATGCCGAGATCGTCGCCAAGTCGCGTAAAGGCTATCCGCGCGACAACATCATTTATTCGGATGATCACACCGCGATCCTGATCCAGGACGGCTTAGAGGTGGCGCGCGCGCCGATGGACGGCACCGAAGCGCTATATGACCTGCTGATCACCTTCTTCGCCCACGAACGGCAGGAGATCGCCGATTTTAACAAGGCGGTTAAACAGTTCGGACAGGATCTCCCTGCCGTACTCACCGCCCTGCGCGAACTGATCGCCGACAAGCGCAAAGCGTCGAAAAATTTTGTGAAGGCCGAGAAGGCATTCCTCAAGCATGCGCAGGACGCGATTAACCCTGCGGTGAACGAGAGCGACGTTCAGGAAATGCTGATACAGCATATTCTGACTGAAGACATTTTCGCCAAGGTGTTTGACAACCCCGATTTCCACCGCCAGAACAATGTCGCCTCCGAACTCTATAAGCTGGAGGAAAAGCTGTTCGGCTATGGCGAGAAGCAACGCCTGTTACGCGCGCTTCAGCCTTACTACGCCGGCATCGCGCAGACCGCGGCAGTCATCCAGAGCCATTCGGAAAAGCAGGGTTTCCTTAAGGGACTCTACGAGAATTTCTACAAGGTCTACAACGCAAAGGCGTCCGACCGGTTGGGCGTCGTCTATACGCCGGGCGAGATTGTCCGCTTCATGATCCGCTCGGCGGATTTGTTGTGCGAGAGGCATTTTGGCAAGAACCTGATCGACAAGGGCGTTGAGATTCTCGATCCCGCCACCGGCACCGGCACGTTTATCGTCGAGCTGCTCGAACATTTCCGTGGTGATCATGCCAAGATGCGTCACAAATATAAGGAAGAGCTTCACGCCAACGAGGTAGCAATCCTTCCCTACTACGTTGCCAACCTGAATATCGAGGCAACCTTTCAGGCGATCACGGGCCAGTTCGCAGAGTTCGAGAACCTGTGCTTTGTCGATACGCTGGATAACGTCGATGCCCTCGGCATCCACGCCGGCCACCAGTTCGATTTGTTAGGCACGCTGAGCGACGAGAATATCGAGCGGATCAAACGCCAAAACCGTCGCAAGATCAGCGTAATCATCGGCAACCCGCCCTACAACGCCAACCAGCAGAACGAGAGCGACAACAACAAGAACCGCACCTATGCCCACATAGATCGACGTATCAAGGAAACGTACATCAAGGCGAGTACCGCGCAAAAGACCAAGCTCTACGACATGTACGCTCGCTTCTATCGCTGGGCGAGCGACCGGCTCGGCGACGACGGGGTGCTGGCGTTCGTCACAAACCGTAGCTTCATAGAAAGCCGGACTTTCGACGGTTTTCGGAAGGTCGTCGCCAAAGATTTTAATGAAATGTGGCTAATCGACCTGGGCGGAGACGTGCGAGAGAACCCCAAGCTTTCAGGAACTCGGCACAACATTTTTGGTATTCAAACCGGAGTGGCGATCGCTTTTCTAATCAGAAAAAAGGATGCACGAAGTTTTTCATTAAAGTACGCTCGTCGTCCAGAAGAGGAAATTGCGGAAGATAAACTAGCATGGCTTGGGGGTGCCAAGATCGAAACACTCCACTTCACGACCGTGAAGCCTGACGCCGCTGGAAACTGGATTCAGGTAGGCGGCAACGAGTTCACGGACTTCCTGCCTGTTGCGGATAAAGCGACGAAGACAAAGCAATCTGCAACTCGTGATAAAGCGATATTCCGCCTGTATTCACTTGGAATCGTCACCGCTCGCGACGATTGGGTATACGATCAATCCCGGGCGAATTTGGTCGCTAAAATTACGCACCTGAGAGAGAATTATGAAGCTGCGATAGGCGATCTCACGCCATTTTCTTCGACAGATAGTGCGGAGCCGAGGTTTGGTAGTCAGA
This sequence comes from Mesorhizobium loti, assembly GCA_014189435.1. Lineage (NCBI taxonomy): Bacteria > Pseudomonadati > Pseudomonadota > Alphaproteobacteria > Hyphomicrobiales > Phyllobacteriaceae > Mesorhizobium > Mesorhizobium loti. Next base: position 1,444,073 of record CP050293.1, on the reverse strand, counting down.
TCAAGTGGACTCGTTTGCTAAAATCGCTGGCGCGGTCGCGAAAAATGCTAGCGGAAATCCCTTTGAGGCCTGCTGCCTATCGGCCTTTCACATCACGGTGGCTGGCCTACTCACCACAAGTAAACGAAGTTCACTACCTTAACGAGCAAATTTTCCCGGTATCGATTGAAGCCAAAAATCTTAGCATCACGTTTACCGGACCAGATTCGCAAAAGCCATGGCTGGCGCTCGCTGTAAATCAGGTGCCTGATTTACACTTCGTGGGCAGCGCGGCAGGCACAATGGAACTTCCACGCTACCGCTACAGCAAATCAGGTGAACGGATCGACAACATCACCGACTGGGGGTTCAACAAGTTCGTTGCACACTACGGCAGAAAGGGCATAACCAAGGATGCGATCTTCCGTTACGTCTATGCTGTCCTCCACGACCCCGTGTATCGCGAGACATATGAATTGAATCTTAAGCGAACATTTCCGCGCATTCCCTTCTATCCCGATTTCGCCAAATGGGCTGCATGGGGCGAAACGCTGATGACGATGCACGTCGGCTATGAGGATGTTGTACCCTGGCCGGCCAAGCGGATCGACACACCTAGCACCCGTGCCGCCGGCACACATCCCAAACCCTTGCTCAAATCGGATTCCGCCGCAGGCGTCATCCACGTTGATGCTGATACCCAGATCACCGGAATCCCTTCAGAGGCATGGGGCTATCGCCTCGGCAACCGCTCGGCCATCGATTGGGTGCTCGATCAGCACAAGGAGAAGAAACCCCGCGATTCCATGATCGCGAAAAAATTCAACACCTATAGCTTCGCCGACCGCAAGGAGAGCATGATAGCGCTTCTCTCCAAGGTCGTGCGCGTCAGCGTTGACACTGTCGCGATCACCGAGGCAATGAAGGCTGCTCAGCGCTCGGCATAAGTGTCCGCGTCATGAAGGGACGTCATTCAGACTGGGTCTCCATGCCTTACGACTTTCAGCAACTTTCACCGCACGACCTCGAGACTCTTGTCCGGGACCTTCTTCAGGCCGAGTGGGGCGTCTTACTAGAAAGCTTCAAGACCGGCCGCGATGGTGGCGTCGATCTCAGATACGCCCGCGGTCCGCACAACTTGGTGGTCCAGGTGAAGCACTACGTGAAGACGGGGGTGACGGGTCTTATACGCGACCTAAGGCTTGAGGTCGCTAAGGTCACGGCGCTGAAGCCGACCCGCTACATTCTAGCGACCTCGGTCCCGCTCTCGCCTGCCAACAAGCGGGCGATCGCCGAAGTCTTTGATGGCGCGCTGGCGGTTCCGGATGTTTTGGGTCGGGAGGATCTCAACAACCTGCTCAGCCGACGCCCGAACATCGAGCACAAGCACTACAAGCTGTGGCTTGCCAGCCGTGCGGTTCTCGACAGGGTGATGCACAGCGACGTCCTTACCCAGACCGAGTTTCAGGTCGAGAAGATCCACGCTACTATCCGCCGCAACGTGCGGAGCGACGCTTACCCAAAGGCGCTAGAGATTCTCGACCGAGACCGGGTGGCTATCATCTCGGGAGCGCCGGGAGTGGGTAAAACGACCTTGGCTAACATGCTGCTTTACGCGCACCTGGAGCGTGACTGGGAGCCAGTCGTCATTCGCCGCGATATCGCTGAGGGCCAGAGGCTATTCCAGCGAGGCAAGTCTCAGATCTTCTATTTCGACGATTTCATGGGCGCGACCTTCCTCGGCGATCGTGCATCAACCTTACTGGGCAACGAGGATCGTGCCATCTCCGATTTCATCGACGCGATCAGGGCCTCGCCAAACGCCCGCCTAGTACTGACGACGCGTGAGCACATTTTCGGACAGGCCGTGGCGGTCTCGGAGCGATTGCGTCAAGCGGGCCTCGACAGCCACAAAATAGTGCTCCGGATCAGTGACTACAGCTTCGGCCAGAAGGCTCAGATTCTCTACAACCACCTCTACTTCAGCGACCTCTCCGACCCATACAAGGACGTGTTGTTAGAATCCGACTTCTATCTTGAGGTCGTCCGGCATGCGAAGTTCAACCCCCGCCTCATCGAGTGGCTGTCGAGCTTCAGCCGCATTCAGTCAGTCCCGCCGAGTGGCTATCGTGATTTCATTCGCAATCTCCTTAGAGACCCTTCGGAGGTCTGGCTGCACGCCTACGAACAACAGCTGAGCGACGCCGGCCGCTCCCTCCTGCTCGCGCTTTATAGCCTCGGCGGAAAGGCGGAAGGCTCACTCCTCCAACCGGCCTTCAAGAAGCTCCACGAGGCCCGCGCAACGCGTTGGGGACTGCTGCGACGGCCGGAGGATTGGGCGACCGCCATGTCCGAACTCGCCAATGCGTTCCTTCGGCCGACGGGCATGAACGCCTTCGAGGTTCTTGACCCCTCGGTGATGGACCTTGTGAACGCCGTGATCCGTAAGGCTCCGGAGAACGCGGTTGATCTGATCCTTGGCTCAGTCGATTTTAGCCAAGTCGAACGGGTGTGGGAGATCGGCAAAAGAGGCGTCCCCGGCATCAGGGCGGCTCTGGTCGAGGGCGGCGCGCCGGTCGCCGCGGCCATCAAGAGCCGAGTCCTGAGGCCGCATCGGCTGGTCGCCTTCGGGGCTGAACTCGGTTTGATGCGGTGGACTGGGGAGGCCCGTCTCGCCGCCACCCTGCCGCTTGCCGACGCAATGAAGACCCAAGATATGCTCGATCTCGCCAAGTCGCTTGAGGATGCGCTGATCGCAGAGTGGCTCGATCGGGGTGTGCGAATCAATGATGGTGTCGAGGCTCTGCGTGTCCTTGAACGGGTTTCATGGGAACCGCTTAAGGCCCCCGAACTGGAGCGCCAGCTGGCCGAACGCCTCATAAAACGGGCGCAGCTTGGCTGCCGGTCGGATGAGCTTCGAGAGATCGTGAGCGTACTCGACCTCGAGGACCCCGAGAACGCGGCAGCCCTGACGTCCTTGCGAGCCGCATTCGAAGCTTCAAGGGAATCCATCGCATCTGAGATCGGAGACTGCCGCAAGGATGACGAGTTCAAGGGCCTAGAAGAGGACTTCGAGCTTTTCGCATCAAGCCTTGGCGTTGACGTCAGTCGGGAGATGGAGCGGCTGCACGCGGCCTACTCCGAGTACAATGACTACGAGGAGCAGCGGGCCGACCAGATGATGGATGAGTATAAGGATCGCCACCGCGAATCCCGCGCATCCGAGGATAGCGTTCGGGACATGTTCGGTTCGCTGCGCGGCGACCGCGGGGACTAGCACCGGCCACACTACGCCAGCTATCACTGACTATGGGCTGGAAGCGGCCGTTCAGCTTCCGGGGTGAATTGCTCAGTAAGCTGACAGTCCGCTTCCGACTCGCCCGAGCGCGTAGGCATCGCCAGGTTGCCCCAGGAAATGAAATAGCAAAGGTCGTATGCCTGCTCATTGTTAAAAACGCCGCTGTCTTCCTGGGTAAGCTTGCGCTATCCGTTGTCGTCCTTGTGCGGGTTCAAGGCGGTGGCTGGCGCTGAACGCTTGAGCGCTTCCGACAGTACGGACATTCGACTGTGTACGCCGGAGCCAGCCCGAAAATGCTCCGCGTTGTGGTACGCTTCCGCGGTCGCCCTGCCCTTGGCGGCTTGGCCGAAAATGGACTCCCGAAATAGTCCTTGTGTGATGCCTCTCCAGCTTCGGAAAGCTCAATCGGATAGCGCGGCTCAAACGTCCTGTCGGTCAGTTCGAGCGTCTGAATCTTGTGGTAAAAAAGGTCTTCATCCCTGAGCCACTGGTAGCCACCCCTCAGATCCCAGACGCAGAAATATGGCGCGACAATTTGGATGGGAAGCGCGACGATCAGGATGAAGAGTTTGGTGGCCGCGATTTGGTGAAGATGGGCTGTGAATCGGTGAGTTGCAAGGGCTATTTTTCGTAGTTGACGCTGCGCGACACCAGGCCGGTTTTTGGATTGTCGCGGAGCGCGTCAATCAGGATGACAGATGTTTGCCGCGGGCCGCTGTGAACGCACCAAAAAAGCCGGCCTCCGTTTGAAGCGGGAGGCCGGCCTTCATTTGCGCGACAATCTATCCTAACGTTTGTTTGTCGCGGCGCGTCAATCAGCGAGGGCCGAGGCCAGCGTTGCCGGCGTGCCATCGCTGTTTTCCGTCAAACGGGATATTGCGGTTTTGCGCCTGTAGCTCTCGACATTCATTTCGAAGATCGTCGCGTGATGAACCAGTCTGTCGATGGCGGCCAACGTCATGGCTTTGTCGGGAAAGACCTTGTCCCATTCACCGAAGGGCTGATTTGCGGTGATGAGAAGCGAGCGGCGCTCGTATCGCGCACTGATCAGCTCAAAGAGCACACTGGTTTCCGCCTGATCCTTGGTCACATACGCCATGTCGTCGAGCACCAGCAGATGGTACTTGTCGAGCTTTGCGATGGCCCCTTCGAGATCGAGATTGCGGCGGGCGGCTTGCAGTTTCTGAACAAGGTCGGTGGTACGCGTGAACAGAACACGCCACCCATTCTCGATCAGCCCGACGCCGATGGCGGCCGCCAGATGCGATTTTCCGCCGCCTGGCCCGCCAAACAGCATCAGATTGGCGCCGTTCTTCAACCAGACATCTCCCGCGACCAATGCCATGACCCGGGCCTTCGAGACCATGGGCACAGCCGTGAAGTCGAAGGCATCGAGGGTTTTCCCCGGAGGAAGACGCGCTTCAGTGAGGTGGCGCTGCATACGCCGCGTTTCGCGTTCGGCGACCTCGAACTCAGCAAGCGCCGCCAGCAGCCGGGAAGCCGGCCAGCCTTCGGTGTCAGCCCGCTCGGCGAAGGTGTGCCAGGCCCTGGAGATGCCCGGCAGCCGCAGATCGGTGAGCATCAGGGACAAGCGCGCGGTATCGACAGGATCGTTGGGTCTCATGCCGTGACCTCCACGCGGGTGCCGATAAGCCTGTCGTAATCGACCAGTTTACCCAGATTGACGCTGACCTGCGGGACACAGGCCGGGTTCGGCGCGAACCGGGCGCGCATGCCGTCAAGCGTCGGCAAGGTTCCCGCATCGAGCTCGCCCTGGATGGCGTGGGCGAGTGCGGCCTCGACATTGCGCTCATGGGCCAGGCTCAGCAGTTCCACCGTCAGGCGGCAGGCATCGCGTTCCGGCAGCCTCTCCATGGCGGCATTGTAGAGATTGCGATAGGCATCCCTGGGGAAGAGCTGATCGCGATAGCCGAGTCTGGGCAAAGCCCCCGGTTTCTGGCGCAGGGAATGAATGACGTGATGATAGTTCACGACATGCTGGGTGGGGCCGAGCTGGCCTCTGACGCGCGGCAGCTTCATCAGGGACGTGCCGCCGAGGAACAGTTCGATATGCTCCTTGAAGAGCCGTGCGCGCAGCCGATGTCCGATCAGCCGTGAAGGAACGGTGTAGAAGACCCGGCGAAGGGTAAACCCTCCACTGCTGGTGACGTAGACGATCTCGTCTTCGCCTTCGGGCTGGCGCTTGCGCGGCAGCGCCAGCAGGCTTTCGCGCTCAATGGCGATCTCCCTGGCCCGACGGGCATTGCGCTGGCCGACAACCTCGTCGATGAAGGCGGCAAAACTGGTGACGTCCGCAAAGTCACGCGTTCCGCGCAGGAGAAGAGCATCTTCCAGTTCCCGCTTCAGATCGCCATGGGATCCTTCGACCGCGCCGTTCTCGTGGGCGACGCCGCGATTGTTGCGGCTGGCCTTCATGCCGTAATGGGCGCAAAGCGCTTCATACCGATCTGTCATGTCCTGTGCGGTATCGGCATTGAGATTGCGGAATGCAGCCGAAAGACTGTCCGTGCGGTGATCGCGCGGCGCGCCGCCGAGAGACCAAAGGGCGTTCTGCAAACCACTTGTCAGCGCGGCAAAACTCTCGCCGCCTTCGACAATCTCGGCATGCTCGAATCCACTGTATGCAAGTCGGAAGTGATAGAGCAGGTAATCGAAGGTCACGCTGGCGATCGTGACCTTGAGGCCCGGTGCATGGGTAAAATCCGACAGCCCCATGCGTCCCGGCTCGTGAACCTGCCGGAATATGACATCCTGATCTCCTCCATGGATCGCGCGCCATGCGCGGATCCGGCGCTCAAGTGTGCGGCGAATACCAGAATCGAGCTCGGGATGACGCTTGCAAAGCTCACGAAGAATGCCGACAGGGCGCAAGCCGGGAGCGCTTTGCAGCATGGGAACCACCTCTTCGGTGAATATCCCTTCCAATGGATCAGGCCGACGTCGTTCGTGTTTGGACTTCTTCTCGCTTGGTGGACGGGGGTCTGATTCGATCCGATAACCAGTGGATGGGCTGAAACCTGATTTGGCGGCCGCGACAGGGACACTGTGCTTCTGGCGATTTTGCATATAGAGCCTCGATTGTTGATCCGTGATGTGACTGCCGGACATTCATTCTTCCTTTGAGCGGGAAGAAGAAATGCACCCGACACATCGCGATCACCAGACGGCGTGAACCCTATGTGGGTTCGCGCCGTCGCCAGGAACGTCCCTCCAGTCGGGCTACGCCCTCCCTCCGTGACGTCCCTGGCGACGCTCCCATCCTGATTGACGCTCCTTCCAGGTTGATTGCCGCGCCGTACAGAAATATTCCGAGGCAGGCTTGTTTTGCGGACGTTTGTACGAAAGGGCATAATGCGGCTCGATGTCCCGGCGGCGACCATCGTGCACTACGCCGCCTACCAGTTCGACGACTCTAGGTCGACTGAAACATTATCGCCTTCAGACGGATCAGCGCAGGTTCCAGTCGGGTCATGCTGCCTTCTGCACTTCCGCGATCTTCTGGAACTCCGCAAGAATGTCAGGATGACGGTGTGCCAGGTGCCGCACTACCTTCGCGTTTTCGAGTAGGCGGGTCACATAGCCGGTCGCGAGGATGACATCCAGGTGATCGCTTCCGTAGTCCTGCTCAATCGCTTTGAACTCACGGTCGAGCGTGGCCGATTCACCCTCCATCATGTCGATCTGCTGTTGGCTTAGGCCCTTTACCGTCTTGTTGCCCCGTACCAACTGGCTCACAGGAGTCGCTGCCACCAAGGACTTCGCATAGCTGATCGAGTACTTGTTCATCGCGATCATCAGCTCGGCCGCCTCGATTTGCCTGATTGATTTCAGTTTTTTCAACTCTCCGAACGTGTTGATCGGCACGTGTTTGTCCTTAAGCAAGTCCACGACTTCCGGACAGATGCCCTCCAGCAGACTGCGTTTGTGGCGGATGCTGGTTATGTTGACATTCAATGCCCGCGCGAGCCGCTCTTCCGACACGCCTTTCTCAATGGCCTTCAGGATCATTTTGTGTTCTTGGATGATGGCTATCCGGCTGATTCGCTTGTTGTATGTGAACGCCTCGTCTTCTGTGGCCACCAGGCACACAACTTCGGTCTCACCACGCGCTCGCAGGATGTCGACCCGGATATGGCCGTCAAGCAAGTGGAAGCGATTTCTGTCCGTGCTGTCCCTAACCACCACCGGGGGTTCGATGATGCCGACTTCGGCAATTGAAGCCGCGATCTGGGCATACTTCACTGACTTCAGTACCGATGGTGTGATTTGCCGAAGAGGCAGTATCTCATCGATCGAAATACGGAGACTGGCTGTTTCGAACGCGATTTTCACGAGAGCTATTTTTGCTGCTGCGCTCATGGGGTTGAGGCCTCCAAGCGATCTAGACGCTGCGCCAAATTCTTAGGCAAGGTCGTTAGTCCCTCCTTGGTGAGGAGGTCCCGGAAACCTTCATCGTTCAGCAGCCTTCGCAGAGCTTCAGCGATAAAAATGAGACGGTTGCTCGCCGCCTGCGCACGTCTGATCAGCAGACGTTTCCTGTCCGTGTCTTGTTGATAAGCACGGACGAGAGCCTCGGTCGACAACTTCCTTGGCTTCAAATGGGGATTGCTCTTCAGCCGCTTGCCCTGAACGCGCCGTTGCTCCACAAGCCGTTTCGCCGCAAGGAGTTTTCGGCCGCGAAGCAGGTTCTTCTCATAGGCGTTCTGGAGTGCGGCCTGGACATCCTGATCGTCTGCCTCCGCTATGTCGAGCGCGACGCTGAAGGGGATCTGACCAGACTCGACCGCACGTAGAAGGCGCTGCTCGCCATTCTCGAGAAGTCTGACCACTGCATGAACGTATTCCGCCGTAAGTCCTGTTTTCCTCGCGATGTCAGCGATCGGATGCCCTTGCTGCTTCATCCGGCCGATATCATTGAGAAGATCGATCGCCTGGTGTTTCCGACGAGCGCAATTCTCGACCAGGCTCGCTACCAGACAGTCTTCTGGATCGGCTGTGACTACAAGGGCGGGGACCTCCAATTGGCCAAGTGCCTTGTAAGCCTCCAGCCTACCCTGTCCGCAAACCAGATCGTAGTAAGGTCCCCCCGCCTCGGGCCGACGGGCAACTGTTATCGGCCGTTTCAGGCCGATCTCGGAGATGTTGTCGACGATATCCCTAAAGATTCGCTTGTTGCGTATTCTGGGATTGACGATCGCAATCCTGTCGATGGGGATCATCTCGACCCGCTGCGCTGGCATCGCCGCCATTAGGCCGCCTCCTCTATGGGGGTTCGTTGTGACATCGCATAAAAGGTTTCGAGCGTCTCGAAACGGTATGCATCGAGGGATAGCCCGTTGTGCTCGCAAAGACGCAAGACGGCCGTGTGCATGTCCAAACGGGGAAGCAGATAATAGTCTCGCGGCTGCGCATTATTTGAATCCATGCGTATTGCGACCGTCAAATCTGGGTTCAGCGCCGTATCCAACCGCAGCTTCCATCGAAGCGAACCCGCCCCAGTATGGAAGCATCTGACGATCACAATGCATGCATTGAACTCGTGGTTCACCGTCAGCATGTCCGTTGATGATTGCTGTTCCACAGTTCCCCCGGCCGCCCTGATTCCCTCGATCACTTCGGCCATCACATAAGGATGCATTCTTCGCAGGGCGCGGTTTATCTCCAGATATCGATAGTCGTGATCCGGAACGAATCCGATGAGAGCATAGGCGCGAAGCAGACTGCCGAAGCGCGATAGATACGAGCTGCTCGAGGGGCAGTCCTCTGCCTCGTCGATAATGATACCAGACAGGTAACCGTTCTTGGCCAGGATTGCGGCGAGGAGGTTCAGCATGGTCTCGTCCGACAGCCGCTCAGACCTTGCTCCGATGATGGCTTGCGCCTGGCTGAAGGACTCCTTGTCTACGATCGGTTCGAACACCTCGTCGGCTCGTATCCAAGCGTCCTCAGGATTTCGGACATGCGACTGCTTCAGCTTGAAGGACGTGCGGCCCCACACGTTGTTCCCGATGTATTTCTCATTGATCAGGAGCTGGTGCACCGTAAGCGGTCAGCCGATAACGTCAGGCCTAAAGTTCCAAGGCATGAGCATTTCGATTTCGGATGCCGGCCAGCCTTGAGCGATGCGGGTCAAGGTCTGCGAGAGCCAGTCGAGCGGATCGACGCTGTTCATTTTGCAGGTTTGCAGCAAGGTGGCTACCGTCGCCCAGGTTCGTCCACCGCCGTGGCTGCCGGCGAATAGACTATTCTTTCGCGTGATCGTCTGGGGCCTGATTGCACGCTCGACGATATTGGAGTCGATTTCGATGCGACCGTCCATCAGAAAGCGTTCCAGCGCCTCCCGCCGGGTGAGCGCGTAGCGGATCGCCTCGGCGGTCTTGGATTTTCCGGAGACCTTGCCCAGTTCCGCTTCCCATAGATCGAAGAGGCTCGCGACAATGGCCACGGACTTTTCCTGACGCAGCGCGGCGCGGCTTCCGGCATCCTTGCCGCGAACCTCGTCCTCGACCTTCCACAATTCGGTCATGGCGATGATCGAATCCGTCGCGGCCTGCGAGACCCCGCTGATGTGCAGGTCGTAGAATTTGCGCCGCAGGTGAGCCCAGCACCCGGCGAGCCGGATTGTTTCATTGCTGCCGGCTTTGGCCCGTGCCTTGACCAGGTTGGTATAGGCCGAGTAGCCATCCACTTGCAGGATACCGCTGAATCCGGCGAGGTGGCGCGCCACGCAATCCGCACCTCTGCTGTCTTCAAAACGATAGGCAACCATTGGCGGACTGGTTCCGCCATAGGGTCGGTCATCCCGTGCGTAGGCCCACAACCAGGCTTTCGTGGTTTTCCCGGAACCAGGGGCAAGGGTGGGCAAGGTCGTCTCGTCGGCGAAGACCCTTTCGCCCTCCTTGATGCGCTCCAGTATGTAATCAGCAAGCATCTGCAGCTCGAAGCCCAGATGCCCCATCCATTGCGCCATCAACGACCGGCTGATCTCGACGCCGTCGCGCAGATAGATCGCCTCCTGCCGATAAAGCGGGAGGCCGTCGGCGTATTTGGAGACGGCGATATAGGCGAGCAGCCGCTCCGTCGGCAGGCCGCTTTCGATGATGTGCGCCGGCGCCAGAGCCTGGACCACGCCGTCACGGCCCCGGAAGGCGTATTTGGGACGGCGCGTGACGATGACCTGGAACTTCGGCGGCACGACGTCCAGCCGCTCGGATCGATCCTCGCCGATCAGAACCTTTTCAAGCCCCTCGCAGTCGGCCGGGATTTCCGGCTCGACGACCTCCTCGATGCGTTCGAGGTGGGCAGCAAAGCCCTTGCGCGGACGCGGGGCGCGCTTCGGCTTGTTCCCGACCGCGCGGTCGAGTTCGCTCCGGATTTCCGAAAGGCCGGTCTCGACCTCTTCGAAGGCAAAGGAGGCCTGCTCGTCGTCGATGGCCAGGCGTAGCCGCTCGGAACGCGTGCCATGTTGCGTGCGCTGTAAAACTTTCAGGATTGACGTGAGATTGGCGATCCGCTCGCTGGCGCTTTTCTCGACAGCTTTCAGCCGGGCGACCTCCGCCTCAGATGCTGCGATCCGAGCGTCGGCGACTGCGATCCGGGCCTCGCTTGCAGCCTGCTCGCGAGCCATGGAAAGGATCATCGCCTTCAGCGCATCAACGTCGTCGGGAAGGGCAAGACCCGGTAGAACCATGGCAAGCAACAGAGCACAAAAACAGCCGCTTTCCCAACCGTTCCAGCCGCATGATTCATCTTGCCGCAGGCCGGTTTCAGCCCGTCGATAACGGCCGCCTGACCCTGGCCGGACGAATCTTTTTCCAGTCCAGTCCGGCCAGAAGCGCCATCAACTGGGCGTGGTCGAGACGCATGCGCGCGGCCGATATCCCCGGCCAGCAGAAGCTGTGATCTTCCAGAGTCTTCGAATAAAGACAAACCCCGCTGCCGTCCCACCACACGATGCGAACCCGGTCCGCACGCTTCGAACGGAATACGTGAAGTGCCCCCGAGAATGGGTCCAGGCCGCCATCCCTGACCAGCGCCATCAAAGATGCCGCGCCCTTGCGGAAGTCGACCGGCTGGCACGACACGTAAACCACCACACCGGAAGCGATCATGCCTTACGAACCGCGCGGATGATCCTCGCCAGGCGATCGGGATCGACATCGCCGCCGGCGCGCACCACTGCGTCGCCAATGACGATTTCCACCGTGTCGCTGCCCACCGCTTCAAAGCGCGTGAACTTCGCCGGCTTGCTCGCTCCCTCCGTCAGTGGCGCAACCATGCCCGACGAAAGCGCCTTGCGGCGCCACGCATAGAGCTGCGAGGGGTCCAGCCCCTCGGAACGCGCAACCGCCGAGACATTGCCCCCTGGCGAGAACGCTTCGGCGACAAGCCGTGCCTTCTCTTCGTCCGACCGATGGCGCGGCTTGCGTCGGGACGGCACAGGCTCCGCCGTCAAAATCTCGAATGTTCGATGATGGCTCATACTGTCGCTCATAGGATTCTCCGCATGATTCATGCTGAAAATGAGCGATCAACCGCCTGCACGCTACGTGGGGATGCCTACGCGCTTACGGTGCACCGTCCCCCTGGTCCAAGGTCGCCCAAGGTCTGACAAGACGCCGCGGGCGTTCAAAATGTCGGCAATTTCTCGCTCGGTGCGATCTTCGGTTACGAACTTGCGATAGACCTCTCGTACGGTATCGACCTCATGTTTCGGGCCAAGGACCAGGATGACCCGATCGGTCGCGATGCTTTTTTGTTCGCCTCGCACGAGCTCTGCTTTTCGATTTTGGTTCTGATCGACAAGAACCCGGCGTAACCCGTACCCGGCGGTGCCGCCTTGCCGAAATCCAAGCCGGATTAGATGAGCCTGGCCTGCGAAAACTTTCACGGAGAGCTCACGGCTGTATTCACCCGCCATCGCCCGCTTTACTGTCTTCACGATGGAAGAGCCGATGCTCCCGTCGTTTTCGAACTGCTCAGCGCAGTAGTGCACGCGAATCCCCGCGTGCTTGCATCTAAGCTCGATCGCGGCCGCTTCGTCGGGGTCCTGGAACCGACCCCATCGGCTCACGTCATAGACAAGGATTGCTGCATAGTCCGCGCGACCGCTTTCGATATCGCCCAAGAGAGACTGCAAGGCATCCCTTCCGACAAGACGTAGGCCGCTTTTGCCCTCGTCCGCGTAAGTCCGGACGATTTCAAAGCCGCGCGCGTCGGCGTAACGTTGTATTGCCGACGCCTGGTTGTCGGTCGAATACTTCTGGTGCTCGGTCGACATGCGAACGTACTGGGCAGCTCGTATCCTCGATCGCGGGTGCCCGGCTTCGTTCGCACCCGTCTGGTTCCAATTGATTACCATTTCGGGCCACGTGCGAAAGATGCAGGAAGCTGGGAGTAATTTAGAGCAAGGAGCCGGAAAGATGTTTCCGAAAAGCGGCAATAAATTTCCCGAAGGATCCGTTCCCGCAACCGAAACAGTCTATGCAGCAGCTATCGCCAAAGCATTGGCATCTGAGGTCGGCACCAGCCGGTTAGCGACGAAAACCGTGATGTTTTGGACGGGTGCCAGCGACCGTAGTGCGAGGCATTGGTTGAACGGAGACCATGGCCCTGGAGGTTTGCACTTGATTCTGCTGGCCAGGAACTCGACGGCGGTAATGAGGACAGTCATGCGGCTGGCCGATCGACACGGATTCGAATTGGCAATTGAACTCTCGGCCGCACGCACAGCCCTTATTCGAGCCACCGCAATCGTCGAAGCCCTGTCATCCAACGACAGTGAAGTCTGATGCGCCGTATGACGCTCCCCTGGACCGGTCTGCCTTTCTTCCGATTTCAATCTTAACCAAAGTTGTCGAACCCGCTTCGCTACCGGCTTCGCGCGTCCGCGCCGCCGGGCGGAATACCGAAACAACCAGGGGCTGCCGCAACCTTTCTGCGATGGCTCTAGCAATCTTCCGGAAGTCCAGCGTGGCGTGGCCGCGCGAACCATCTGGAAATCGCGACTGTGCCCGACCGGCGAGCTGAATGCACAGGCCATACTGAAGCAACGCAAATCGATACGGTTCGTGATCGAAAGACGCCGCGAACACATCTGCCGAAATGCCCATATGACGAGGTGCACGGACCAACTTCCCGCGCGCTCCTTGCCTCTTGGTCGCGATGGCCTTTGGGCAGATGTCGAACAGGTGGAACACAAGGTGCTCTGACACCAGTTTTGTGAAGCGCAAGAGGTATCTGTCGCGGACACCAACCTTGGCTAGTGCCGCCGCTGCCGCCGCGTCGATCAGCGCGTATACGTTCTTTTGCGCTACCACCACTTTCTGATCTACCCACTGCTCAAGTTGAGCCTCGTCTACCCCGGCCAGACGTGCGATCTCCACGCGGTCGAACTCTACAAACTCGTTTTCAATAACGCCTTCACACATGAGCGTACTCCTTATGTTGAAATTATTGCAGCGTCGGCAAGCCGATCATCGATGCCAAATCGTGTGACTCGGAGGCGCGTCGCATGGGCAAGCGGATCGCCATCTGTGCGAGGAAGCCGCCTGCCCGCTCGGCAAGCCGTTTCCCGGCGGAATCGAGATCCAGGACGGCGCCCCTCACATGCTCGTCATCCGAAATCCGCCTCTTGAGTTTAACCGCAAGGTTTGCCGGCTTGATAACCGCGAACTTGGCGGTCGATTCTACAAAGGTGCGTCGTAGAATGGTTTCGTCGGTTCCCAAGTTTGAAGTAACTGTTCGAAACCTTCCTGTTTCAGACTCTTTAATCACGCGAGTGAGCGACGCCGACCGCCGCAACGCATGATACAGGATGCAGTGGGAAACCTTCCCGGCGATGTTCGCTGCGTGAAGGAGCGGAATATCGAGCGCCAACATATCGCGGATGGCGCAGAGCCGCGCGACATCGGAGGAGCGAGGCAGCCTTTTGCCTTCCGGCATAAACCGGATGCCTGATTTAGCCCAGTCATCCAGGGTATTCGAGTCGATTTCGGTTATGTCAGAAAGACGATGCCGACCGAAAGTATTCTCGAAATGTTGGATAAACCTTCCATCCTCATAAGGAATCTCGTTGGAAGCCACAGAAGGCCCCAAGGATAGATAATACTGGAAGAACTCCTGGTTAGACTCGAAGGTCACCAGCTGCAGATTTGGCAAGATTGCGTATGCATTCATTAGTACGGCCTTTTCAATCGTGGTGGGTCAATTCTGGGTGTCAGTTTTTTCCGCGCAGTCTCGATCGGCATAAGTGTCCCCACAGCGCCCCGATGCTCACCCCAGTCAATTGCGGGCGCCAAGGCAGGCGGCCAACTGCTGACCCCCGCAAACGACATCCATGAAAGTGAGTTTCCATTCAATCAATCCATCTTGTCGGACGGACTCTTACCATATTTATGCGGTATCGCAAGTATAAATTTTCGTTAACGATAACGTTACTTGGTTAACGCAATGATATTTACAGACTACATCGCTTGTCCAGAATTACTTTACATCGATTTTTAAAAGGCAAACCTGCCAAAATGATTTGACAGCGCCCGGATAAGGATTTTAATCCGCGAAAAATCACCCGCCGCCAAGCAACAAGGTGCGGAGACGGCAAACCAATAGGAGGCTTGAATGCGGCCGCGATCATCGATCACGCCAGAATATTTCGGGCTTTGTGAGGCCCCATTCCGAATGCGCCAGCCTGTGAGGTTTAGTCGCCGCGGATTGATCGTTGGAATGTCTTGCGCATCAAAGCTGTTGGGTTCTCGTCAGCATGGATCGTTGCTGGAGCGAGATCTCCACACCCTGCTGGAAGCGGACCCCTCATTTGAGAGTTTCGTGCTTGAGGCGCACTCACTCATTTACTTCGCTCCTGCGGAGCATGGCCATTTCCAACGGCGCACTTACACTCCAGACATCGTCGCCCGAACGATTTCCGGCGAGATCGTGGTGATTGAGGGAAAGGCAGCGGCCCTCCGGGCAAAGGCGAACTGGGCTGAGAAGGAGCATCTGATCCGCGACGCATATTGGTATGATCACGGTGTCCGGTTCTGCGTGCTGACGGAGTTCGAGATCCGCAAGGAGCCGAGACTTTCGAACTGTAAAATCATCGTCAGCCGCGCACGCGGAGCCGACGACCCTGACCTGGCACTGCGCCTTGGCGATGCAATCCGACTTCGCCCACACACGCTCGGAGAATTTTATCGCGTCATGCCGGCGCCGAAAGCGTCGGTCTTCGCCACGATTATGGCGCTGGTTTACCGGGGCAAGGCTCAGTTCGATCTGGCGCAGCAAATGAGCGAAGGATCTCTCTTCTCTGAGGCGCTTGCTCGATGAGTGGGAGAACGGAGACCCGCAGAACGGAATCTGGGGTGCACGCACCGGATGGGGCGCGAGCTTTCGAAATCCCGCTCTTCTCCGAGATCAAGATCCATGACCGCCGATATTTCGTACAGCAGCGCCTAGGAGACCAGTGGGTTTTGATTGACCGGCAGAACGCCAGCCCGGCGCTGCTGACGGACGCTCAGATCGGCAACCTCATGTCGTCAGGGGACTTCGTGGTCGAGCGGATGGCTGCGGGTCTCAAGTCGGCTCCCATTCCCCCGTCGCCGTTGTTGACAAGTGAGACAAACCACCGACAGAACCTTCGAAAGCATGCCTACGTCGAGGAATGCCGCAGACTTGGCGACCATCTACGGCGGTCGAGATCGATACTTAAGCCTGTCATCGCGGAAGTAGCGTCGCGACGTAGCGAGAAAGCGCCCGGGTTCACGACAGTTCTCTCTTGGCTCGACGAAGCGGAGCAGTTTGGACAGCACTTTGGCACTGCTGCCTATTCTGACCGCCACTATCTCAAGGGCGGACGTGGAACACGCCTGCCGAGTTGGCAGGAGAACGCCGTCGACAGTGGGATAGAAGCCTGGCTCTCCGTCAGCCGCATGCCAAAATCTATGGCTTACGCGAAAGTCTGCGAAGCTGTCCGTGAGTTTGACGAGACATTCGGCGCGTCGTTGGACAAGAGCGCTTTGCCGTCGAATCTAGTCGCGTCGGATGGCGGACTTTTGCCTCCCTCCAAGAGGACCTTTGAGCGGCGGTGTGATGCCGTCGACCGGTATACACGCGACTACTACAAGCGCGGACCGCATTTCGCCGCCAACAACAACCGTACCTTTTCAACGCGTCCGCGGCCGGCAAGGCCCTACGAGGATGTCGAAGTCGATCACTGCACCCTTGACTTGATCATCGTCGATGAAGGTGGGTGTATCTTCGGCCGTCCAGACTTGGTCGTATTCCGCGACCGCGCGACTGCCATGATCGCCGGTTTCTCGATCGGCTTCGAATCGCCTAGTTACACTTCGTTCCTCGAAGGATTGCGGCACGCGACCTATCCAAAGTCACTGGACGGAGTTCCCGGAATAATCAACGCTTGGCCATGCTACGGGCGAATTGAGAACCTCTGGGTGGATAACGCCTTCCATCTAGTCGGCAACAACATAGCCGAAGCGGGTCGTGAACTCGGAATCAACATCGAGCGACTGCCTCCACGGTCCCCGTGGATGAAAGGAGCGTTGGAAAGGTTCTTCCGATCTATGGGAGTGGGCCTTGTACACCTATTGCCAGGGACGACGTTGGAACACGTTCTCGCTCGTCGGGACCATGAAAATCTCGGCGATGCGACATTGACGCTGCCTGAGCTTGAAGGGCTCGTCACAGCTTGGATCTGTGACGACTATCATCAACGCCCAACGAAAGGCCTGGGATTCATCCGCGGGCACGGCGACATTCCCTCAAGGGTGTGGACCGAGCTTGCTGCAAAAAGCCCGGCATCACTGCCACCCAACCGCGATTTGTTTACGTCGCTAGCAGGGGACACGGCCTACCGCACTATACAGCGAGATGGGATAGCGTGGGACTGCATCAAATACGAGGGGCCTCAACTGTCAGCGGCGTTGACAGACCCGAGGCATGGCCTAAGGCGAGAAGGAGGCTCCTCAACCAAATACAAGGTCGTGCGCGACCCTTATCGGTTGGCAGAGATCAGTCTGGTCAATCACCACGCTGGCGAGATCATCAACGTTCCGGCGACGGCTGCCCATCAGGAATACGCATCGAGCGTAACACTGCACCAGCATCGCGTCATTCTCGCTCGGGCGGGCGAGCAAGCGCGCGGAAACGTCGACATCAAGACTCTCATGCGCGTTCGCGCTGAATTGGCCGACTTGGTCACGCGCCTCCTCGGCAAACGTCCAAAGACAGTCCAGAAGAAGCTCGCGCGCTTTCTGCAGAAGGAGGCAGCGTACCGTTTGGCTAGCAAAATCGTCACCGTGCCGGACACTAGTGCGTCCGACTTCCTTGGGTCAGACCTGCCGTTCGGGGAGATTTCACGACCGCCTGCATCGTCACTCCCCGCTCAACATCCGGCCATGGACCCGCTGACGGCACAGCAAGACAGCGAAGCGACCGGCACCATTCCGACCTTCGGAAGTCTCCCTTCCGTCTCGAGCGGCAAGTCAGCCGACGACATCGACGATCTGGAAGAGTTCAAGAAGCGTAAAGCGTGGAGCGTATCGGATGGACGACACATCTGACCGGCTAAGAGCCGCACAACTGCCTGCTGCCGAGCGGCAGGCAATCCTCAAGAAGCTGATCATCAATCATGACCGTCTCGCCGAGGGGATGGACGCTCTATCTCGATTTCACATGCCGGTCAAAGGCGGCGTTCACGACACGGGGTGCGTGTCCGCGATAGTGGGAGATAGCAGGACTGGTAAATCCTTTGCGGCCTCGGCGTATGCGCGGCACTTCCCGCCTGTAACAGGCGAAAAGGGAATGATCTTACCAGTCCTTTTGGTTGAAACGGCACCGACTGGAGGCCTAAGGCCCGTGCTGGAGAACCTCGCCAACGCTTTGGGAATGCTACACTCCCCACGCATGAATAACGCCTTGCTGACGATTAACATCCTTGAGGGG
Organism: Mesorhizobium loti; assembly: GCA_014189435.1. Lineage (NCBI taxonomy): Bacteria > Pseudomonadati > Pseudomonadota > Alphaproteobacteria > Hyphomicrobiales > Phyllobacteriaceae > Mesorhizobium > Mesorhizobium loti. The sequence goes on along the minus strand of CP050293.1, from coordinate 1,425,817 downwards.
CTAAAATATCATCAGGTCCAACTTTTGATCTTTGATGAGTTCCAAGACGTTTGCGACAGCAGGAATGTTCGGTTGGCGGTCGACGTGAAGCGTTTGCTTCGCAAGATTCTCAATCTCGATACTCTGAATATCGTCTGCATTGGCTTGCCAGAGACGTATGAGATTTTGGCAAACGACGAGCAACTCGTTGGACGCGGCGGACTGCAGCATGCCCACCTCCATCCCTACACATGGGACAGCCAGGAGGAACGGATGTCGTTTCGACTCCTGTGTGAAAAGTTCGACGAGGGCATGCCTTTCCAGGAGAAGTCAGGCCTGGGCGTAGCCTCGGTCGCACAGCGGCTTCATTGGGTTTCCGACGGAATTATCGGCAAGCTGAAGAACTTTTTGTTCCAAGCCGGATGTTTGGCGATCAACGACGGCTGCGAGCACGTGACGTTCGAACATCTTGCGATGGCTTACAGCGCGATCAAGCCACCGAAGACGATCTTCAATCCGTTCGTCGATGATTGGAGCCAGAGACCGACAGAGCAAAGTGAATTGCCTCTGTCATCTGCGCAGCACGCGCTTTCCAAGCGGAGCGTTGCCCATGCTTGACCGTGTCGGTTCAGGAATACGGGTGCCGGCTGTCAGCCGCTGGGGCATTGAGCCCCTCGTTGATGAACCGGCACACGGCTTCTTTTTGAGATTGGCAGCGCTCAACGGCCAGATATCAATCCGGCCCTTTGCTATGGCTCTAGGACTCAATGGGCGGAACATAAAACCTCAGGAAATGCTGAGCTTCTGTGAGGAGCTTCCCATCCTCGGGCTCGACATCCTCCGCAATTCAACCCCGCATTTGGCTGAAACAGTCGTCTTTGTTCGCGGCGAGCGGCTTAGATTTCGGCGCGATTGGTCGATCACACATCGCAGGTATTGTCCGCGGTGCATCAAGGAGTCTTCCCATCATCGATTTTGGTTCGACCTTGTGGTTTCACGTTACTGCCCTCTTCACGATCTTGAACTGCGCTCTGACAAGAACGGTATGATCTGGGCATGGGGACGTTATGAACCGTCCCCAGAGATCAATGAGAAGCCTATTGTAAGCTCGGCTGGAGCTTTCAGCCGCTATCTTGGTGGCCGGCTCGGCGTGGGTGAGCCCTTCCATGTTCTGCAACTTGATAGACTTGAACTCGATGATGCAATTTACCTCTGCATCGTAATCGGAAATGTTTTGCTGTACGGCTGGCGCAAGGCGCTACCGAAGCGCGGCTGGCTCGAAGCAAAGCAGACCGCAGTTGAACGCGGCTTTGAGTTCCTTGCCAACGGCCTATCGATCGAGGATCTCTGCGAACAGTACCTTTGTTCAACTCCCTACCTGGTTTCAGGCAAGCTCACTTGTACAGATACTCCGAAGGTTCTCGGTTGGCTGCATTCGGCAAAGACGAACAAAATTCACGAGCAAGGCATTGCACCGCTGCGAAACTGCATCGACCGCCTTGTCGTCGAGTACGGGGCGTGCAGGCGCTTGCGCCGCAAATTTCCTCCTTCTCAAGTTGAGCGCAACACCGCAGCGGCAGCGGCGCGGCTCGGTTTGTCCCGTGCGGAATTGCTTAAGATCGCCTCGTGGAATCCCGACAAGGAGCCTCGCTCGGGTGTCGCGCAATCGCATGATGTCTCGGTCGATGCCATTACTCGAAAGGCAAAACTTCTATGTTCGCCGAAGGAGGCGGCGAGCATTTTAGGAGTGACCCCGAAGCAACTCGCTCTTCTCTGCAAATCGGGCTTGGTCAACGCTGTGTTCGGCATGTCATCCAGATCAAGATCTTTGTACGAACGGAAGGTACTCGAACAGCTCGTATCACGCGCCCTTTCGAGGCACACAGGCATTCCAAATATTTGCGAAGGGCTCACCCTGGATCAGTTTCGGGCAAAGGCGCTTTGTTCGTACCCCAAGGCGGTGAAACTGGTGCTTGACGGCAAAGTCGGTGTGAGTGGGTTGTCGGAAGGAGGCTGCGGTCTCTCCAAGTTGCGCCTTGTGCCGCCACCGCCAGCGTGGAAGAGCGGCCGAACGGCTCGATTTATTGTCAGGCGCAAACTTGCACCGCCAGGATACCTTACTCTGGCAAAGGCTGCGTCTCTCATGTCGGTGCCGCCGCATGTGATAGCAAAGCTTGCCCGGATTGGCGCACTCGAACACATTGTGACCAACAAACGGATTTCATCTGTAGCCCAGGCTTCCGTCGAGGCGTTCGCAAGTCACCACGTCACCGCCAAAGCCGTCGCGGTCCAACTTGGCTGCGCCACGGCGAAAGCCGCCCGAAAATTGCGCGACATGGGAGTACCTATCCATTTTGACCGCAAACAAGCCGGGGCCTGCTTCCTCAAACGGCGCGATGTAGAAGCCGTTATTGGAGGGCCTCTCCAACAGGGCAATGCCGGCATATTCTTCGACGGCTTGCAGAGAGCCATACTCCGTTCGGAGTTCGCACATCACCTGGAATGGGTTCCGGGTTATTCCTACGCGTTCCTGACCGGGATGGGCGGCAAGGTTCGATTGTCCGTAGAACTTGGAGCCGACAACGACACAGTGAGATTGGTCCTTCCGTTCAAAGGTGTGCGCAGCCAGCGCGTTTTAAGGGGTAGTGTGGAGGAGCTTGTCGGGGTCTGGCCACAAGCTCACGTCACCACATTGCAAGACGGCAATGCTGCGCTTGCGGAGGAACATCGGTTGCCCCAGATGGCCGGTTTCGACCCGTCCGTCTTTAGTTGGATTGAGTCGCGTGTGTTATCAATCAGGGCGGTGTTAGGCCGCCGCTGAAGTGAGCCGTTACAGCGTTTTTCTTGACTTCCGACGCATAGAATGATAGGTGTAAATTCCTATTTGCAACAGATCGGAAGATAGAAGATGCACGAAACGGTAGCGATCGAGCGAAATCTCGATCATTTGAAATCTCGTCTGGTGTCGCTCGACCCGGCCCGACTTGTCGGGATTACCCGGCTCATGCGCAACAAAATCGTGTCCGCTCGGATTCGACATGCGGAATTGCTGGAGCAGCTTCACGCTCTCGAAAAACAACATGCTGAGGCGGACAATCCACATCTTCAGCACCACTTCATGCAGTATATTGAAGTTCTGCGACCGCAGATCAAACACGCCTTCGAGACGATCTCGCCCTACGCAGTTCGATAGGGGCTGCTGTTCAAACCGCGCTTCTCGAGTCCAGATTTCTGTGGCGGCAAACGGGCGGAGTCCAACCAAGTTTGTCGAAGACGGTCCAAGCAAGGTGACGCAAGTAGCTGTAAGGCCTTATTTTTTCAAGAGTTATGGTCCAGCCTTCTTCGTCGCCCGACAAGCAATCCAGGCGCTTGCGGCCTCGACCGCGGACCGGATGGATCATTTGCCGGGCGAAGACCCCCTGACGTCTCCAGGGAGACAGGTTCAATCGCGCCCATTAGCACATGCTTGTATCTCCGTTGCAGCAGTACCATCATCTGAGCTGTTGTCGGCTTGAAGGGGTGGAGCGGATATGGCCGCGAGACAGGTGATTGCGGTTAAGGACTGGTCTTGCGGCATGAGCGACGAGCTTGGACGTGTGGTCCTGACCATCAACCCGACCGAGGGTGAGCCAATCCTGGTTTTGATGACAATTTTCCAGGCTGCAAAAATGGCCGGCGAATTGCGGTCGCCAAAGCGCGTGCCCCTCCCACCTCAGTAAAATCCCGCCCGAAGCGCATGAACGGTGGTTTCGAGTCCATGAGCCTGCCACGCGAAGACAAATCCATATTTTAGCAACAGCGAAACCAAGGTCGCATTTCCACGTTGAGGCTCGTTCAACATGGGAGCTCAAAGAATGGATCCGGCAACCCAGGCAGTGATGCTTTTGCTTTCCTGCACCCCGGGAGAAGCGTCAATATGCAAGCCCGTCGATATGGCGCCGACACTCTATGCCTCGCTCGATCAATGCCGGGCATCTCTAGCTGACAGGCTGACAAGCTCGCCCAATGGGGAAATTGTCGGAAGGTGCCGGTCGCTCGATCCGACCGTCACTGCTTCATTGCCCGCAGACTACACCACGGTCGTGGTCACGCGAGGATTTGGGGAAGGCGTTACGACGAGCTATCTGGTGCCGCGAACGACGGAGTGAGCAGAGGCGCAACGCCGATGGCAACTAGGATCAAGCTCGCCGGGACAGCCCCAACGCCACCCCGGCGAGCCTTCTGCCCCGCTACGATGAACAATGGAGCAATTCCTGCTCTACGTATCCGGGCGCCATTAAGTTGCATCCGGCCTCCTGAAACCATTTCGCCGACCCTGCGTTGACGACCGGGGCCGACACAGGAGACATCTCATGACCGTCAACTGCCGCATATCGATCGACAACCGGCCGGAAGCCACAGATGCCGTTTTCCAGGCGGTTCCCCGGATCGGCGAAAGCGTTTCCCTGTCGATCAACGGAAATGCGCAGGATCTGCGGGTGTCGCGTGTCGTGCATGTGACCAACGGCAGCTTGGAAGGTGCCGCGATCGTCGTCGAGGTGACCACCAACATTCTATAGGGGCCAGAGCAGGTCCCGGCATGTCATTTGTCCCGCGCAAGGCAGGGCACCTCTTGAAGAGGTGCCCTGTTGCTTGTGTTTCTGGTGAGCTTTCCCTGTGCGAGCAGTTCGCGGGTCCGCTTCAGCGTCGACAGGCTTCCTCCACAACGTCGCAAGGAACGAGCGGGCGTCGCGGGCTTTGAGTTCGAGACCCCTACACCTGAGCGCGCAATCGGATGGCTGCTGCGCTTCCGTCAGGCGGAGGCAGAGATTTGCGAGGCGAAGTCGCGATATGGGCGCAATGGGCGGCCCAGAAGCGCAGTCAGGCGCTCGACGTCGCCAGCGTCAGGCAGCATCCCGTCGGTCAAGAACCGCTCGCCCATCAGGCGCATGTCGTACGCCATCCAGGCAGGCAAGAACTGCTTGAGATTTTGCTCGAAACCTTCGGTGTTGTCGCCGCCGTAGCTGATCGGGCGGGCGAGCACGTCTGACCAGATGGCGGCTATATCCGTCCCGGTCAGTGTCTGCGGACCGACGAGGTTGATCCGGTCGAGCGCAAGCGGCTCAGCGGACCGTTCGCGGCGCAACAGCTCAAGGGCGGCGATCTCGGCGATATCGCGCACGTCGATCATGGCGAGACCCTTGGCGCCGATCGGCATTGTGTAGGTGCCGTAGCCGGTGATGACGTCTTCGATCATCAGATCGTTCTGGATGAAGTAGGCGGGGCGCAAGATCGTAGCCTTGAAATCCATCTGCTCGATCATTCGCTCGACGCCGAACTTACCCGCGAAATGCGGCACGTTCACATAGACGTCGGCGTGGAGCACCGAAAGATAGACGATCCGTTCGATGCCGGCCGATCGGGCGACGTTCAGCGCGATCAAAGCCTGGGTGAATTCGTCCGGCACCACGGCGTTCAAGAGGAACAGGGTGGAGACGCCTGACATGGCCTTGCGCAGCGAATCGATGTTGAGAAAGTCGCCTTGCACGACGGTTACACCTGCCGGGAAGCTGGCTTTCGACGGATCGCGCACGAGAGCACGGACATCAGCGCCTCGCTTGACGAGGTGTTCGACGACTTGGCGGCCAACATTGCCTGTGGCGCCGGTAACGAGAATGGTCATGGTATTTCTCCTGTTGGGATGCTTGACAGGCCCAATATGAGTGGCTCACAAAGAGTCCAATAGACGGATATTTTGGACGCACCGTCCCACTGGTGGAACACTCATGGATCTTCTTGCGCTGGCCGATTTCAATCTCGTTGCCCGCCATGGTGGCTTCGGCAAAGCGGCAAGGGCCACCGGCCGGCCCAAGGCAACGCTGTCCCGGCGCGTTGGAGACTTGGAAAGCAGTCTTGATCTGCGCCTGTTTGAACGGGGTGCGCGTAACCTGAAGCTCACCGAAGAAGGACGGGCGCTCTTCGAGCGGACGGGGGCGTTGCTTGCCGAACTGGACGAGACGGCTGCGGCGATTGCCTCGGGCGGTCAGAGACCCAAGGGCAGATTGCGGATCAGCGCACCTTTGCATTTTTCGCAGACCGCAATGGGGAGGATCGCTGCCGGGTTTGCCCTCAGATATCCGGAGGTGAGGCTTGAGGTGACGACCGAGGACCGGCCTGTCGACATGATCGAGGAAGGCTACGACCTGGTAATCCGGGTCAATCCAGATCCCGACGAAAGCCTGGTCGGACGGGCGTTTCTCCGCGACCGTCTGATTGTCGTGGCGAGCCCCGACCTTCCTCGCACGACCGGTCAGCGCGCCGCCCCTGGCGTTGCGCGAGGGGCAGGCGAACCGCAAACATGGCACGTGAAGACACCGGGTGGCCGGTCAACAATTACAATCGAGCCCGTCCTCGTTTTGTCAACGCTCATCATGGTCCGGGATGCGGTGCGAGCCGGCGTTGGCGCAGGACGGCTTCCCATTTCGTTGGTGGCCCACGACCTGGCTGACGGTACACTGGTGAATTGGGGCGATATCGACGGCCCCGAGATTTCTCTATGGACGCTCTACCCATCTCGCCGGCTGCTCAGTGCGCGCGTGTCGGCGTTTTTGGACTTTCTGAAACAGGCCTTCCCAAATGGGACGCCGGATGAACTGGCCGCCTATATCGGCAGGTGATGCCCGACCGCTTTCGCCGGCAAGAAACCTTTTTCTGGTGGAACGGTTTCTCCGCCGGAACAAGTTGGGAAGACGGAAATTATCCTGTCGCCTTACAAGAGGAGGACGTCGTGAAAGACCTGCGCAGTCTCCTTGCCGACCTGTCGTCCAACTGGCTCAAGCGCCGCAAGGCGCAAGCGCCCGACACCGTGACCATGGTCAAGGCCGCGCCCCGCCCCGCCCCGCAAGCGACGAGGCAACCCGCGGCACACAAGCCCAAACCACCGTCCACCCGCGACGTCGCCTCACACATGTGAGTGATCGCATAAAGGCGGACAGCCCAGCGTCCCTCGATGCAATGGTTCGGAGGAGAACGCATGTGTGGGAACTCTCACGCCAGCGTGATTGGCGTTGATGAAACCTTGCGCGGCCAAAGGCGTTAATCGCTTCAGCCCAGTCGAGGTTCCGATGCAAACTGCATGGTTCTCCAAACCCGTGGCGGTGTCTGTCGGTATCACCGGTTCCATCCGCCATCTGTCCAATACACAGCAAGCCATTGAATTGCTCACCACACATTGGCGTGACGCCGGCAGTCCGAAACACCAATCGGCATTGCGCGCCTGCCACCGGGCGACGGGCGGCGAAGTTACCGCCGATATTGCCAGGTCGGCGCTTGTCGAAGCGGCGCGTGAAGCCCACATCCTTGTCGAGTAAGGCGTGTGGACAAAATCGGCCAATGCCATAGTTCCTGCACCCGCCGGAGAGCGCATCAATGACCCTGAAAACACACAAGCTCGGCAGTCAGGGGCTAAAAGTCTCGGCCATCGGCCTCGGCTGCATGGGCATGAGCCAGTCCTACGGCCCGGCCGACGAGGCCGAATCCATCGCCACGCTGCACCGCGCCATCGAGCTCGGCTGCACCTTCCTCGACACCGCCGAGGTCTATGGCCCGTATATGAACGAGGCCCTGCTCGGCCGGGCGCTGAAGGGCAAGCGCGACCAGGTGACCATCGCCACCAAATTCGGCTTCCGCATCGAAAACGGCAAGCAGGTCGGAACCGACAGCCGGCCTGAGCACATTCGCGAGGCCGTGGAAGCCTCGCTCGTCCGGCTCGCCACCGACCATATCGACCTTCTCTACCAGCACCGCGTCGACCCAGCGGTGCCGATGGAGGATGTCGCGGGCGCCGTCGGCAAGCTTGTCGCGCAAGGCAAGGTGCGCTTCTTCGGCCTGTCGGAGGCCGGTTCCGCCAACATCCGCCGGGCGCATGCCGTGTATCCGGTGTCGGCGGTGCAGAGCGAGTACTCACTGTGGGAGCGCAATCTGGAGCCGGAGATCATCCCGCTGCTCGGTGAACTCGGCATCGGCCTGGTGCCGTTCTCGCCGCTCGGCCGCGGTTTTCTCACCGGCGAGGTCAAGCGCGCGGAAGACTACCCCGAGGGCGATTACCGCCGCAACGACCCGCGCTACCAGGGCGAAAACTACGATGCCAATGTCGAGGCGGCGGCCAAGGTGCGCGACATCGCGACAGCCCTGGGTGTCAAGCCCGGACAGATCGCACTGGCCTGGCTGCTGGCGAAGGGCAACGGCTTCGGCGTCGACATCGTGCCGATCCCCGGCACCAAGCGGATCAGATATCTGGAGGAAAATGTCGCCGCCGCATCGCTGAAACTCGACGCCGCCGAGATGGCCGCGCTCGACGAGGCGCTGGCGCCGGGAAATATCTCCGGCCCGCGCTACACCGAGCGCGCCATGGCGATGGTCGACCGGTAGCAGCTCAAGGTCGTGTTGCCTTTCGTTTGCGCGCGCCGGAGCCCCACAGGGCGCGCCGGAGCAGGTTGCGCTTGCCCTTGCGCTGGGCGAGATCGACATCGCTGACGAGCTTTGCCCCGCCCTTGCGCCGCTCCAATGTGATCTTGCGGCTATGGAAGGCCTCCAGCTCGGCGCGATGCGCCACGCTGATGATGGTGACCTCAGGCAATTCGTGGATCACCGTCTCCATCATCTTGTCCTGGCTCTTCTCGTCGAGTGCCGAGGTCGCTTCATCCAGCACGACAATGTCGGGGCGATGCAGCAGCAGGCGTGCGAAGGCGAGGCGTTGCTTTTCGCCGCCCGACAGCGTCTGGTCCCATGGCGCTTCTTCCTTGATCCTGTCGGCAAGATAAGCAAGGCCCACCTTGTCGAGGACGGCCTTGATCTGTTTGATCGTCCACTTATCCGCCGCCGCGGGATATGCGACCGCGCGGCGAAGCGTGCCCGAGGGGATGTAGGGGCGTTGCGGCAGCATGAACAGATGCCTGCCGGCGTGGAAATTGACGCCGCCGCCGCCCCACGGCCACAGGCCCGCAATGGCCCGCACCAGCGTCGACTTGCCTGAGCCGGATTCGCCCGCCACCAGCACCCGCTCACCCGGCTTGATCGCAACCTCGGTCTCCTTGACCACGGCGGTGCCGTCATCCAGCGTCACGGAGAGATTGTCGAGGCTGAGCATCGCGCCGTCTTCGGTTTCGCCTCGGTTGATGCGTCCGAGCGCATCGCTCAGCTCGGCGCGCTCGAGCCCGTCGAGCGACATCATCAGCGAGGCGATGCGCCGCGCGGAGGCGTTCCAGTCGGCAAGGCGCGGGTAGTTGTCGACCAGCCATCCGAACGCGCCTTGCACGATGCCAAAGGCGGAGGCAGCCTGCATGACCTGTCCGAGCGACATCGAGCCTTCTAGAAATTTCGGCGCGCAAAGCAAAATCGGCACGACCGGTGCAAACAGGCTCGACCCCTGCGACACCAGCGCGGTGCGCATGTGCTGGCCGGTCAGCAGCGCCCATTGCCTCAGCACATGGCCGAAATTCCTGTCGATGCCGCTGCGCTCCTCCTCCTCGCCGCCCAGCAAGGCGATGCTCTCGCCGTTTTCGCGCACGCGCGTCAGCGTGTAGCGCAGTTCGGCCTCCGCCTGGTTCTTCCGCTCGGAAAGGCGGACGAAATTGCGGCCGACGACCACCATCGAGGTGGAGGTGATGGCGGCATAGATTACCGCCGTGATGACCAGGAAGCCGGGAACGGTGATGCTCGACCCTCCGATCGGCAGGGTGAGCGCGCCGCCGATCGTCCACAGCACCACGATGAAGGTCGAGGCCACCAGGAATGCGTTGAGGACACCGGCGATGAAATCGACGGGCGACTCGGTGGCGATGCGCAGATCCTCGGTCATGCGGGCCTCGGGGTTCTGGTGGTCGCCGCCGACGAGGTTCAGCTGGTAGTAGCGGCCGTTTGCCAGCCAGCGCGCGATAACCGCCGTAGTGAGCCAGGAACGCCAGCGGCGCTGGATCGTCATGCGCAGGTAGACTTGTGCAACGACAAGGCTGCCGCTGCCGAGCACGAGCGGCACGAATACGGCGCTGAGCAAATAGACTGTGCGGGCATTGCGCTGCTCAATGGCGTCGAAAATCGAGCGGTGCCAGACATTGATCCCATACTGGAAGCCGATGTTGATGCAGATCAGCAGCAGCACCCCGATTGTGAACGGCCAGGCGAGCCTGTCGGCGCCGCGGCCCCAATAACCGCGTGCACTGATCCAGAAACGCGTCAGCAGGTATTTCTTGCGCGCCTGCTCGGCCTCCTCGGGCGTCAGCTGCGGATCGGGATCGACGGCATCCGGCGGCGGCGCGGCTTGTCCGTCGACTTCGGGCGCGGCATGCCCTTCGGCCTCGAGCGCGGCTTCGACAGTCGATGCTTTTTTTGGCGCGATTTTCCAGCCCCGCGTGGTTTGGCGCCGTCGGCCCGTTTCGGCTTGGATTCAACCCCTGACATAAGGGCGGTAACGGCTTAAAAATCAAAAGGTTGCATGACGTCCGATCGAGATCCGGCAGCCACGGCTCTTCTGGCGTTGCGGTGCCGCGCAGTCTCGCCCAGGGGCGCCACGGCCTCTGGCCACGGCCCGCCCTCGCCCTCAGCCAAACTTACTCGATGCACGGTAAAATCGGTTGACCAAAGCTTATCTACCTTCTAGTAGGTAGATATCGTATCAATCAACATTGGAAAGCTGATATGCCTGTTCAAAACACCGCCACCCTCGCCCAAGCTTCCAACACATGGCTCAAAAGCTATTATTTTGTCCGGTTCGGCGTTTCCGCGGCATGGGTCGCACTGGCCTTTACCCTCGCCAGGACCATGCCGCCGTTGGCCGCGATCATGCTGGTGGCGTATCCTGCCTGGGATGCCCTTGCGAATATCGTCGATGCCCAGCGCACAGGCGGATTGAGCCGCAACAAGTCGCAGCTGCTGAATTTTGTCATCAGCGTGCTCGCCACCGTGGCGGTCGCTGTCGCGCTGACCAAAAGCATGAACGCAGTGCTCGCGGTCTACGGCGTCTGGGCTGCTCTGTCCGGCCTGTTTCAACTGATCACCGCGCTGCGGCGCTGGAAGACCAACGGCGCACAGTGGGCGATGATCTTGAGCGGCGCTCAATCGGCACTGGCCGGCATCTTTTTTGTGAAGATGGCCGGCGGCATTGAAGAGATCGGCATCACGAATGTCGCGCCCTACGCTGCGTTCGGCGCTTTCTATTTCCTGGTGTCGGCAGTGTGGCTGACGGTCAGCGATATGCTTCGCAAGTCACCGCGGATCGCCAGCTAGAGCAATTCCAGGAAAAGTGTGAAACGGTTTTCCGTCCGGAATTGCGTCAAAACAAAGAGATAGAGCGGTTCGCCGTTTCCGTGAAACGGTGAACCGCTCTAGATGCGCTCCTTGAAGATCTGTTCGATATCCTGACGTCGTTTTCTGCCGACGCCTGGTGCGCCGTCCTCCTGGAGGACGGCGCATCTCCTTTCAAAAGAGATTGGCGGTCACGCCGCGCTCCTGTTCCGCTGGCTCGGGCAAAACTTGCGAGGATCGGCAAAATTTCCTAACTGAGCCTACCAGAAGGGTGACGATGAACACTGCATTGAGTGACACTGCGGGCAAACTGGTTGGCGGAGCCGCCCAGCTGATCATGCGTGTTGGCTACAACGGCTTCAGCTATGCCGACCTGTCGGAGCGCTTTGGCATCCGCAAGGCCAGCATTCACCATCACTTCCCCTCCAAGGTCGATTTGGTCGTAGCGGTCGTCGAACAGGCGCGCGCTGGTATCCGAGCCCAGAGTGCGGTGCTGGAGGAAGGCTCGCCGGTCGCGCTGGATCAGTTGCGGTTTTATACGGGGTATTGGGAACGCTGTATCAAGGATCAGTCCGCTCCCTTCTGCCTGGCTGCCGTGCTGGCGGCCGAATTGCCCGGCCTGCCCGAAGAGGTGGCAGTTTCCGTCCGCGGTCATTTCACCGACCTCGGCAAATGGCTGGAACGGCTTTTGGAGCTCGGTGCAGCGCAAGGAACACTGCATCTCGAGGCGTCCCCGAAGGTCGAGGCGCAAGCTTTCATGGCGACCGTCTACGGAGCCATGCTTGCCGCCCGGGCGTTTGATGACCCGGAGCGGTTCAACGTGATCGTGGAAACCCTTTTTCGTCGCATCCGCAGCTGACGATGCCAAATGGCGGCGCCGGCCCTTCTCTCTTTTTGCGGAGTGGGCAATGCTGTCGCTCCTTGCGAGGCCGGCCGGCTCTCAACTCATCAGCCAACCGCCGGCTCGGTCGAGAAACGCGTCCCGCTGTTCCACCGCCGCTGGCGCGGCCAGCCCGAACGCCGCCGTCAGCGTGCCGATGTTCGACGCGATGAGATCGGCGAAGCGCTTCATGTTCCGCTTGTCGAGGCCGTTGAGCTGCCGTGCCAGGGATGCAGCAATGTCGGCCGTATGGCTGGCACGAATACGTTTGCGCGCGGCAGCGCTTTCGATCCCCAGCGCTTGTCCGCCGCGCCGATAGTCAGGCCGGTAGGCGTAAGCGACCCCGCCATTGTCGTCGCGCGCCAGGATGCCGACCGGCTCGCTGAATCCGTCGAGTGTCAGCGCATCCATCAGCGTTCCCGGGCGAAGAGCACAATGCCGGCGGTACTGGTGACCTTCAGCACCTTGCCCAGTTCCAACGTCGGCTTGCCGTTCTCCAGCTCCGACAGGAAGCGCCGGCCGACCCCGGCGAGATCGGCGAACGCCTGCTGCGAAAAATCCCGCCGCTCACGCACCGCACGCACCAGCCGGCCGAGGTCAGCCGGCGACGCGATGGTGATAGGTTCGGCCTCGGCCTGCCCCTGCGCATCGGAGCCGAGCATACGAGGCAGCGCGACCCGAACTTCGGGCGCAAGGGCTTTGATCTTCGTCACAGGAACGATGACGTTTCCCCCACCCGGTGCATTGCCCACATGTTCGGCGAACCCGGCTTGTATGCCGGCATCCGCGGGATCGGATCGCGCGGCGTGGCGCGCAATCTCGATGGCGTTTGGCGGTACGGTCGTCGGCATCTGTGTGGTTTTGGTCATGGTCCTGATCCCGAGCGGGAACATAATCTTCCCGGAGGCCAAATACAAGCCATTTGCTACCGATCGGGATCGCCATTTAGAAAGATTAGCTACCGTACGGGAACAGAAGCGCGCCCCGATGCTCACAACCGCAACATTGATCCCGAGCGGGAGCAAGGCACATATGCTTTGCTCTGTGGCCATCGGTCCCTCGCTTGCCCACCCCCCAGGCGAAGACCGGGCTCTAACTCGCCGCCGCTGCCGCAACCTTCTTGGGCGCCGCCCGCTGTCGCCGCATGCGGCGTTTGGCGATCAGCTGGAGGGCAACCGGCGGCTCGTGTGACAGCGCACCCACCACCGCGTCGACCATGCCATGCGCCACGAAATCGGCGTTCATGTCATGGGCCAGCTTGGCCGCCGTTTCCTTGTCCTCGGTGCCGGTCTCCGACCAGAACACGATTCCGACCCGCAGTGCAGCCTTGGCGCGTTTCAGCCGGCGGACCAGAAAGCGGGCGTGCTTGACGGAATCCCGGTTCAGGAAGCCAACCACGACGGTGTCGACGGTTTCGAGTTCGAGGCGGCGAATGCTGGCGGGTTCCATATCGGCAAAGCCGACCTTCGATACCGTTGCGCCCTGGACCTCCAGCACCTGCGCCAGCATCGCGGCAGTGGCATCGTCGAGCTCGCCGCGCCCGCCGGCGCAGAGCACGGACATATCGGTGCCATCGGGCAGCTCGGTCTCGTCCTCGCCGCTGGAATCGCCATTGTCGCTCGCTTCCGCGGCCACGTGCGGCTCCTCCTCCTCGCCCGCTTCCTCCTGCGCGCTGTCGTCGAGGTTGGCCACCAGCGTCAGGGCGCTGGCCGCCACCTGCCGCCGTTGCAGGTCGCCCATGACGCCGCGCACCCGGTCGCGCTCGCCCAGCAGCAGTGCCGGAATGGCGACCTTGTCGTAGAATTCGACCAGATATTTCTCCTCCAGCATCTCCTCGGCGTGGTCGGTGGCTTCTTCCGGATCGCCGGCCAGCAGCCGCTGGTAGAGGCGCGCATGGGGTTCCAGCACGGGCTCGTTGCCAAACAGCACGTCGAGGAATTCAAACTGCGGCACGTGCCTGCCCAGCACCACCAGGCAGACAGTGAGCGGCGTCGACAGGATCAACCCGAGCGGGCCCCAGAGCCATGTCCAGAAAATCGCCGCGACGATGATCGCCAGCGGCGACAGTCCCGTTCGCGAACCGTAGAGCCAGGGTTCGATGACGTTGCCGGTGATCAGCTCCATCACCACGAACAGGGCTGCCGTCCACGCGACGAGCTCCCAGCCCGGCGCCACGGCCAGCGCCAGGAACAGCGGCAAAAGCATGCCGATGATCGGGCCGATATAGGGGACGAAACGCAGCGCCAGCGCCAGCAAGCCCCACAGCAGCGCATTCGGAATGCCGAGGACCCACAGCCCGATCGCGATCGGCACGGCGTAGACGATGTTGACGACCAGTTGCATCAAGAGATAGCGACCCACCCGCTTGGCGGCATCCTGAAGCGCCTCGGTGGTGCGGTGGAGGTCGCCGTAACCGACAAGCCGGATGAAGCGGTCGCGCAAATCCTCCCGCTCGAGCAGCATGAAGATGACGACGACGATGATCAGCCCGGCCGACCCGAGCGGGCTGATCAGCGGCCCGATTATGTTCTGCAGGACCTGGAGCGGCCTTTCGCGCGAGACGATCTCGACGGGCACCGGCTCGCGCGGCGGCTTTTCCGGGGTGGCGGCCGGCAGCGACGCGTCCTGCCTGTCGATCTCCTGGCCGACACGTTCGACCACCTGGCTCAATCTGGCAATGATCCCTCCCCCGACCCCGGTTTCCTTGAGCGAACGGATCTTGGTCAGGATGTTGGTCTGGTAGACCGGAATGTTCTGCGCCAGTTCGCTGACCTGGGTGGCGACAATGAAGGAGAACAGGCCAAGCGCCGCGAAAGCGCCGAGCACGCTGGCGATGACGGCGGCAATCCGGGGTATGCCGACCTTTTTGAGCGCCGAGACCAGCGGCGCGAGCGCGAAGGTCAGCAGCAGCGCGATCGCGATCGGCAGGAAAACCTCTCGCCCGAAATACAGTGCCGCCACAGTGGTGACGATGGTCGCCACATTGGGCAATGCCGTTCGCGGGCGGGTCGCGGCGGCCAAAAGCATGTCCTCCGACCCATCAGCCGGAGACGCCATGTCGTTTCGACGATTGGCCACTCGATGTCTCCCCCTGCCACGTCGCCATGATCTGGCATATTGAGCCGGCGTGCAACTTTCTCAGCGCATCAGCTAATTTAGCCGCGCCGCTCATTCGAGGAACGCATCCCGTGCCTGCGCCGGGATGGCAAGATCGAATGCTGTTGTCAGCGTTCCCATGTTCGACGCGATGAGATCGGCTCGCTCGACATCGCGTTCGGCGAGATCGGCCGCTGGTAGAAGACAAGCGGCACAATCCGGAACGATCGATAGGAGGCGGAGAGACTCGCTGCCGCCTCATCGGTCTTCAAGCAGTCGTTCAGCCGACACCGTGCGCGATGTCTACCGGCCGGAGCATCGGCCCTCAGTGCAGAAACGTTCCTCGCAGCCACGCAAAGAAACCGGATCTTCCCGACATTGCCGCGCGGACACGGGATGCGGCCCATCGTGCCGGCATGGTAGCGCCGACATGGCAATGGCAGACGATTCCGTGGAGTTGCCAATCGGTCAGCTCGAAGAAGCGCTTGGCCTCGCCATAGGTATCCTCCTTCAAGCCCAGCGCGCGAAAGATCGGATCTTCGAAAGCAACTGTGATCGGTGATCCCGCGGAACGCATTGTTTCGCGCATCTCCACGGATTGGTACTCGGTCCCCGTCAGCGCCCCCAGGCACCTGTTGGGATTTTGCTCCAGAAGCTGCGCCCAGCGTTCGAGGCGTTCGCCTCGAGTCGCGACTAGATAGGTTGCCTCGGCGTGGACGTCGGCAACGGCATGCAGTTGGTCAACGGTTTGGTGCTTCACGGACGCCTCCTATTCAGCAGCTGAATTCGCTCAGCCTTGAATGGAATTATGGCGCTCCGTGAGGTCGGCAAGATACGGAAATGCTCGATATGACGATTCATTTTGGGCGGCGTGGCGCCATTCCGTAGCAAGCCGGCAACCCGGCTCCGCGCGGCCTGTTCGGCAAATGCATGTGGCGAGTATGTTCAAACCTGGAGGGGCCCGCCGCTCGCGCGCCGGACCCCCACCTTTACCGGTCACGCATGCGCGTGCGGATGACGGAAGTCCCAGACGGCCCAACCTGATGCGGCAACCACCAGCACGCCGAGAATGACGTGGGTGGCCATCGCGTTCGCCACGAAGCCGAGCAGCCAGGGCGAAACGATCAGCCAGAGCCCGAGAACGATACTAACCCATTCCTCCCACTCGGCGAATGCGGCAAGCGCCGCCAGAGCCATGACGCCCAGCACGGCGCCAACAATCCAGGCGTTCCATGCGGGGGTGGTTTCAGCAGCGAAGCCGATTATCCAAGGTGAGATGAACAGGCAGATGGCAAGGGCCAGATTAAGCCAGTCCTGGCCCTTCTTTCCTTCCATGAGTGTATTAGCCATGACAACCTCCACAGATGAAGCTTGACCAAAGCGTTAAGTACGCGTGCAACGCACGCTCAATCATTGATGTAACTACGCTTCATATGGCCTTCAAGACCCGGCTAATGATGAGCTCCGGCTTGGCGCAGGCCGCCACTCCGCTCCCGAACGGGATCAGCGCGCCGCATGCCTGGCCAGCGCGTGTTCGATCAGCACGTCGATGGTCTGGCTGTAGCCGATGCCTGACGCTGCCAGCGCCTTGGCGTACATCGAGATGTCGGTGAAGCCGGGGATGGTGTTGACCTCGTTGACCAGCAGGCTGCCGTCGGCGCGCAGGAAGAAATCGACGCGCGCCATGGCTTCGCAGCCGAGCGCCTGGAAAGCCTGCCGCGCCATCTCCCTGGCCTTGTCGGCAACCGCTTCCGGGACATCGGCGGGAACCTTGACCAGCGCGCCGTCGGCATCGAGATATTTCGCCTCATAGGTGTAGAAGCCATGCTTGCCGGCCGGAATGATCTCGCCGGGCAGCGAGACCGTCAGGGTGCCGTCGGCCCGCTCCAGCACCGAGAACTCGATCTCGCGGCCTTCGACGAATTCCTCCACCAGAACCTTGCTGTCATGCCGGAAAGCCGCCTCGATGGCCGCGGCGAAGCCGGCGCTGTCTGTCGCCTTGCTGACCCCGAAGGACGAGCCCTGGCGCGCCGGCTTGACGAACACCGGCAGGCCGAGCTTCGCCGCGACGTCCTCGAAGGACACGGGCTCCCCGCGCCGCAAGGTCAGCGAGCGGGCAACCGCAAGTCCCGCCTCGCGCATCAGCCGCTTGGCAATCTCCTTGTCCATGGC
Organism: Mesorhizobium loti; assembly: GCA_014189435.1. Taxonomy (NCBI): domain Bacteria; kingdom Pseudomonadati; phylum Pseudomonadota; class Alphaproteobacteria; order Hyphomicrobiales; family Phyllobacteriaceae; genus Mesorhizobium; species Mesorhizobium loti. The sequence continues at coordinate 1,408,410 of CP050293.1, read as the reverse complement.
GGCTGCCGAAGCGAGGATGCCACAGCCGACATAGGCAACATCGGCGACCTCGGCATAGCCCTGCACCGACCCGTCCTCGCCGAACGGTCCGTGCAGCACGGGAAAGACGACATCGACCGGCGGCAGGTCAGGCTGGGTTCCATCCCTCGACACGGCGACCAGCCGGCCCTTGCCGCCGGGCAGCAGGGCGACCTCCATGCGGTCCTCGGATGCCGGCGCCCCTGCCCCATCGCCGGCCGCCGACTGTTGCAGCAGCCATCTGCCGCTTTTGGAAATGGCGATCGGCGCGATGTCGTAGCGCGTCCGGTCGATCGCCTTCAGCACATTGGCGGCCGAAAGGCGCGACACGTCATGTTCGGCCGAACGCCCGCCATAGAGGATGGCCACTCTTGTCTTCCCGGTCATCGAAATCCCTCAACTCTCAAAAAAATCAAATGGCGACGGCAATGCCGCGATTGGCAAAGAAGCGGTCGAAATCGGCTGGCGCCAACACTGCGTTTGCCTGTGTGGCGCTGGTGTGGCCGGAAGGATTGTGGAAGCGGAAACCCTTGTCCGACGCCGCTGTGACCAGCACCAGATGGCCGCCCTTCGACGGCGGCTCGCGCTCGGGCCAGCGGATCGAACTGCTGACCGAAGCGATGAAGAAGCGCTGCCGCTCCAGGATCGCCGGAATGTCCGCCGTCGCGACATTGGTCATCACCTCGGCCCGGAGCCCAAAAACCTCTTTCACGAAGCTGACGAAGGGCGCGTAGATCAGCCCCTTGATCGATCCCTCGTTGACGACATAGCCGCCATATCCAGTGCATCGCCTGGCCAGTTCGATCGTCGGCACGATCTCGCCGCGTGCCGCCAGGATCATCTTCAGGCAGGCCATGCCGCAAATGTTGGCGGCCCAGACCGCGTATTCGTCCAGAGTGGCCGCGCCCGACCCCCGCCACAGCGGATCGCGCCGCAGCGCCACCTCGGCGCCGTCGGCAAGCACGGCCATGGTCATATCAGGCGTTTCCCACTGGCTGAAAAACGGCACGGTTTCAGGCAGCGGGCTCATACGACTCCTCAGGCAGCGAACACCATCTCGTATACGGGGATACGAGATGGATGAAAAGCCGCGAAATCCAGTGGCGCGACGCAGAGGATGTCACCTTCCGTTTCGGTCGACCATTGCCGATATTCGGGATTGGCCGAAGCCTCCCCGACTTCGTCATCCACGGGCGGAGCAGGAGCGAAGCTCCGTCGCGGAGACCCGAGGATCCATGCCGGGACGTCAATCGAAGAGTGCAGCGGAGCAGAGTTCTGCACCGCAGCGGCGCTCATGTGTCGCGGCATGGATCCTCGGGTCTGCGCCGCGTCGCTACGCTCCTTGCTCCGCCCGTGGATGACGAAGCGAACGCAAGCGACCAGTCAAAACGTCTATGCAGAGGCAGTGAGCGGTGGCCCCCGCTTACTCGGCCTTCGTCCAGGCGAAAACCAGCCAGGCGTATTTCGATTTTTCGTCGGGTTCGGCAGTGTAGGTCATCTGCAAGTCGCCGTCCTTGGCGTAAATATCGAGCCTCGGCGCCGTATCCAGCTTGAGCCACGCCGAACTGTTGGCGAAGGACCAGGTTCCGCACCAGACGCAGGCTCCCGACATCGGATCACCAGGCTGATGAAAATTGTAGCGGCCGTCGGCCGTGATCTCCAGATAGTCGAACGCACCGTAAAATGCCGTCACCGTCTGCTGGAACTCATTGGCGGCCGCTTCCTGTTCCGGCGTGGGCGCATCCGTCATGTCGCGCGGCGGCCGGATGGCTCCACCGTTCAGTTTCCATTTGCCGACAAAATCCTTCTGGGTCGGAAGATACTCCTCCTGAGCCTGCGCTGATGAGACATAAGCAACGGATAATACACCGCTCAGGCCCACGGCCCCGGTCGCAAATAGAAGCGCGGCGGCACAGATCGCCCTTGTTGAGTTTTGCATAAAAAATAGTCTCCACGATGGGATAGTAGGCGTTTTATTGAGAAGATTGCGGCGCGCGTTGCTTCGATGCCGATTCCCGCCCGCCATTTGCACGGTTAGCATCGGGGCCACCAATCTGGCAACGCTGGAGCTCCATCTCGCCGGCATCCCAATGGCCACCCTTTGCGGGCCGGCTGACTGTCGGCACACTTTGGAGCGGTGAACCGCTCCAGCTTTCCTGGAATTGCTCTAGAGGGTGATCTTCACCGAAGCGGCGCTGCGCGTGTGCGGGCCGTGATGGACGGCCTCGATGTTGTTGCCGTCGGGATCAAGCAGGAAGGCAGCGTAGTAGCCGGGGTGATAGGGCCGCTCGCCCGGCGCGCCATTGTCCGTGCCGCCGCCGGCGAGCCCGGCCTTGTAGAAGGCCTCGACCATGGCATGGTCCTTTGCCTGGAAAGCAAGATGATGGCGGCCGGTGAGTTTTCCCAACGCCGCCCGGCTGTCGGCACTCGAGACGAACAGTTCGTCGGCCCAGAAATAACCCTCGCCGGTGCCGCCGATCGGAACGTCGAGCACCCGGAAGATCGCCTCGTAGAAACGCCGGCTGGCGGCAAGATCCCTGACCACCAGCTGGATGTGGTCGACGAGCCGGCCGCGATGCAGTTCCATAAAAATTCCTCCTCGCAAGGCTTTCGAATTTAGGCTTGGGCAAGGCGCCGTCAATGCGGATGCTAGCTGACCGCCAGACCCCGTCGCAACTCCTGTTCAGAGAGTCCTCCGACAATCCTTCAAACAAAAAGCCCGCCGGGAGGGGGACTCCAGCGGGCCTTTGGAAAGCGGATACTCAAGCTTTCAGATGTCTGACGGGGGATCAGACATGATGAGAACCTTTATTGGCCGCAGAGGTTCCACCCGAACAGAAATATAACCGGCGGGCTGTCGAATCCGCGAAATTCAAACGGTGGCGGCGATTTCTTTTCGCGGGACCTCTCCCGGCTGGAACCTTCCGCCTCCAACCGGGTTTTGTGGCGCGGCTGGGAGGAATTGCGATTGGACTGTTTTCAAAGGCTCGAAGCGCTGGTCGATAGCGCCGGCATCAACGGCATCGAAGAAGCGAACGCTCTGCTGCGTCGGTTCAAGGGCAGGTCGCAGGTGGTCACGGCAGCAATCGACGAGTTCATGCTCGACTTCAAGACATTGGTCTTCGTCGTCGAGAGCGGCGAGCAAGGGTTCCGGAAATCACTGGGCAAGCTGGCTCGCGCCAGGCTGTCGAAGCTCCGGCACCTGGTGAATGTAGCGGCGTAGGAAGCCGGCCTCCGGCGCCTGGCTTATCCCTTCAGGATGGCCGCCAGCCGCGGTATGCCTTCGGTCACCGCGCGGCGGTCGGCAAGGGTGAAGGACAGCCGCAGCGTGTTGCGCCCGGTGCCGTCGGCATAAAAGGCGCTGCCGGGCACGAAGGCGACCCGCGCTTCCTTCACCGACCGCGCCAGCAACGCGGTGGCATCTGACCCTTCCGGCAGCGTCACCCAGACGAACATGCCACCTTCCGGACGACTCCAGGTCACGCCTTCCGGCATGTTGGCTTCGAGAGCGCCGAGCAGGCCGTCGCGGCGCTCGCGATAGGCGCCGATCAGTTTCTCCACCTGGCCGTCGAACACAGCCTCGGCGACGCGATGCATCACCACCTGGTTGATCGACGGGCTGTGCAAATCGGAAGCCTGCTTCATCAGCACCAGCTTCTCGACGATGTGGCGCGGCGCGCACACCCAGCCGACGCGCATGCCCGGCGACAGGATCTTCGAGAACGAGCCGCAATAGAGCGTACGCGCCTTGTCGATTGAGCCGGAGCGCGCGCAGTCGAGCGCAAGGATCGGCGGCACACCTTCGCCGTCATAGCGCAGCGCGCGGTAGGCGGCATCTTCGATGACGGCGATGTCGAGTTCACTGGCAAGGTCGAGCACCGCTTCGCGCTGCTTTTGGTCCAGCGTGTTGCCGGTCGGGTTGGCGAAGTCCGGCACCAGATAGGCGAACTTGACCTTGCCACCGTTTCCGGCCGCCGCCGCGCGGTAGGCATCGGGCGTCATATTGCCGCCGGCCGGGGTCAGCCGGTCGTAGCGCGGTTCATAGGCGTTGAAAGCCTGCAGCGCTCCGAGATAGGTCGGCCATGTCACCAGCGCGGTATCGCCCGGCGACAGGAACAGCTTGCCGAGATAATCCAGCGCCTGCTGCGAGCCGGAGGTGATGAAGATGTTGGCCTCGTCGCAGGCAACGCCGAGCTTGCCCATCTGCCCGGCCAGCCAGCGCCGCAGCGGCAGATAGCCTTCCGAGACCTGGTACTGCAGCGCCGCTCCAGCCTCTGCGCCACCCAGCACATCGGCATAGGCGTCGCGGATCGCCTCGGCGGGAAACAGCGCCGGATCGGGAATGCCGCCGGCAAACGAGATGATGTCCGGCTGGTCGAGCAGCTTCAAGAGCTCGCGGATTTCGGACGCTTTCATGCGCGACGAGCGCGAAGCTAACAGATTCATAAGGGTCACGACACGCCTCCCGCGACAATTCTATTTAGGTCAACCTAGCTGACCTATATCTGCTTTATCGAACGATTTGAATAGAGCCTGAAAGCCTGCCAGTTTACGCCAGTCGCCGCCGGGGCGGAACGGACAACAGCGTGGGCTGCCACGGCACTCCGGGAAAAGCCCTGGAGATTGGCGGAAACATCAATCGCTTCGTCATCCTATGGCGGAGCAAGGAGCGAAGCGACGCGGCGCAGACCATAGGATCCATGCCGTGATTTTCGAGCGCTGCTGCGGTGCAGAATTCTGCTCCGTTGCGTCCTCTCGGCTAAGGTCGCGGCATGGATCCCAGGGTCTCAGCGACGGAGCTACGCTCCTGCTTCGCCCTAGGATGACGACGTTAGTGCAGCGGACAAACGCTGAATTGCGTCTAAAGGCTCTTCTTGTAGCCGAGATGGCTGCCGGTGAAGCCGAGGCTTTCATAGAAGCGGTGCGCGTCCGCGCGCGACCTGTCGGTGGTCAGTTGGACGAGGCCGCAGCCCCGCGCCCGGCATTGATCGGTCGCCCATTCGATCATCAGCCTGCCGATGCCGCCCGAGCGCCGATGGCCGGCAATGCGAACCGCCTCGATCTGCCCGCGCCAGGCGCCCTTGCGCGACAGCCCGGCGAGGAAGGTGATCTGCAAGGTGCCGACCACCTCGGCGCCCTCCACGGCCACCGCCAGCAGTTGATTGGGATCGGCATCGATGGCCTTGAAAGCATCGACATAGCCTTGCGCCAGCGGCAAGGAAGCGTCCTCGCGGCCCGCACCGAGCGGATCGTCGGCCAGCATCGCGACGATATCAGGCAGGTCGGAGGCAACAGCCTTGCGGAAGGTGATCATGGCGTCGAGATATCGCGAGGCGCTGGCAGCGGCAAGCCACTCCGATTGGCTGCGGCGGCGCTGCCCCTCATCTGCCTGCCGGCATCTTCTCCCCGTATAGTGACGGGGAGAAGGACCCCGTCATCGATGATTTCGCCAACTGCCAGCGTTGCAGAATATACGCCGGCATCGCAGCTGCCTCTTTCTCCCCGTCACTATACGGGGAGAAATGTCCGGCAGGACAATGAGGGGCAGCGCCAGCCTCGCAGACTAACGCCCACCCTCATAAACCAGCTGCGCCTGCGTCAGCGCCTCATCGAGCCGCTCACCCTCCGCATAGCCAGCCAGGTTCCGCGGCCGCTCCATACCAGGCAGCAGCCTCGGGCACGGCTCGGCGGCCCCGACCACCATCCGCACCGGGATGACGCCGGCCCACACCGGATGCCCGTAATCCTCCTCGTCGTCGGCGACGCCCTTGGCGCGCACTTTTGCCGATGCCTCTTCGATGCGCATGCCGATGACCGTCGTCGCCTTGGCTTCCTGCGCCGAAATCGGCCGCAAGGTCGCGGTCCGGCCGGGATAAAAGCGATCGACCACACCGGCCAGCGCCTTAAGCTTCTCCTGCGGCTCATCGATGATGTGCGCCGTGCCGAAACACATCGCCGAGCGGTAATTGGCCGAATGGTTGAAGCCCGAGCGCGCCAGCACCAGCCCGTCGAGATGCGACACCGTCAGACACGCCGGCGCGCCGCCGCGCAGTTGGCGCAGCATGCGGCTGGCCGACGAGCCGTGCCAGTACAGCATGTCATCCTCGCGCCAGTGAATGGTCGGCGTGCAATAGGGCTGACCGTCGAATGTGAAGGCGACGTGGCAGAGCAGCCCGGCATCCAGCACCGCGAACACCGAGGCGTGGTCGTAGCTGCCACGGTCATGACGGCGCTTTACCCGGTTGCGCTTGGTGGTCGGAAAACTGGCGACGCTATCGTTCACGGCTTGCATCCTTGTCTGGTGTCTGCCAACCATGCGCCATGACATTGGTCGACAAAAGAACCAATCGGGGCAACAAAATTCAGACCAATCTGCCGGATTGGTCGGCGCTGATCCCTGTCCTGCCGGGCGACGGGCCACGCAGCCGCGAACTTTATGCGGCGCTGCGGCGGCTGATCGAGACCGGCGCGCTCGCCGCCGGCGCCAAGCTGCCGACCACCCGCGATCTGGCACGGCGCTTCGGCCTGTCGCGCTCGGCCGCAGTCGCCTGTTTCGAAATGCTGATCTCGGAAGGCTTCGCCGTCGCCAAAGTGGGCGCGGGAACCTTCGTCGCGCCTGACGTGCCGCATCTGCCGGTGACGCTGACCAAGCCGCGTCCACCGGAGATCGACGCGGCGACCGCGCTGCCTTGCGGCCTTGGCGTGGCGGTGTCCGATCCGCGCACGCTCGATGTGTTCCGCATCCTTCTGTCGCGCCACCTCGCCCGCCCCGGGCCGGAGCATTTCCGCTATGGCGATCCGCGCGGCGGCCTGCCGCTGCGCAGCGCGATCGCAACCTATCTAAGGACCGCGCGCGGCGTGCGCTGCGATGCCGGCCAGATCGTGCTGACCTCGGGCACGCAGCAGGGGCTCGATCTCCTGGCGCGCGCCTCCCTTCGCCCCGGCGAAGCCGTCTGGATCGAAAACCCTTGTTATCCCATGGCGCATGCAGTACTCGCCGGCAGTGGCGCCAGGGTTTTTGGCGTGCCGGTCGACGCGGAAGGGCTCGATCCCGAGATCGGCGAAAGCCTGTGCCCGAAAGCGCGCGCTGCCTATGTCACGCCCTCGCATCAATATCCGCTCGGCGTGACGATGACGATGCGCCGCCGCCTAGCTTTGCTCGACTGGGCGCGGCGCAACGATGCCTGGATCTTCGAGGACGATTACGACAGCGAGTTCCGCTATGCCGGCCCGCCGCTGACCTCGCTGCAGGGCATGGACGGCTCGGGCCGCGTCGCCTATCTCGGCACCTTCTCCAAGGTGCTCTTCCCCGGCCTGCGCATCGGCTACGTCGTGGTTCCGGAGGCGTTGCTCGATGCCGTCATGGCGGTCAGGGCGCGCTCCGACCGCTTTCCCTCGACACTGGCCGAAGGTGCGCTGACCGACCTGTTGAACGAAGGCCATTTCGCCGCGCATCTCAGGCGCGTGCGCCGCCGCGTCCAGGCCGCCCGCGACGTGCTGGTCGCCGGCCTCGAGGCGCATTGCGGCAACGCCCTCGATGTGACAGTGCCCGAACAGGGGCTGCACCTGATGGCGACGCTGAAGGGCGCCGGCCCTGACACCGCGATCGTCGAGGCGGCGAAAGCGGCTGGTATCGGCGCCCGTGCCCTCTCCTCGATGTTCATCGACGGTCCGCCCCGGCAAGGCCTGGTGCTGGGCTTTTCCGGTTTTTCGGACGAGGAATTGATGGCTGCGACCGTCAGGCTGGGTGGGGTGTTGCGGTAGCGACGGATCGTTGGAGCTCTGCGCGCCAAGGCGACCGCGACGCAGGACCGGCTTGCGGCCGCATGAGAAAAACGGCCGCTCCCTTGCCGCTATCGGATCAAGAACCATTTGATTGGACTGATCTCGCCAAAATGTGCCTAGTGAGCCGAGATCGGGACAAGAAGGAGCGGCCGATGATTGCCCTGAATGTGAACGGTGAGGATCGCAGCGTCGACGTGCCCGAAGATATGCCGCTTCTATGGGTGCTGCGCGATGTCATTGGCCTGACCGGCACCAAGTTCGGATGCGGCATCGCCCAGTGCGGCGCCTGCACGGTGCAGCTCGATGGCCAGCCCGTCCGTTCCTGTGTCCTGCCCATCGCCTCTGTCGGCACGCGGCGTGTCACCACCATCGAGGCGATCGGTGCGACCGCTGGTGGAAAGAAAGTGCAGCAGGCATGGCTCGACCTCGAGGTCATCCAATGCGGCTATTGCCAGTCCGGGCAGATCATGTCGGCCTCGGCGCTGCTGGAACGCAATCCCGATCCGAGCGACAGCGACATCGATGCGGCCATGTCCGGCAATATCTGCCGGTGCGGCACCTACACGCGAATAAGAGCGGCCATAAAACAGGCCGCCAAGGCCTGAGGACGAGGAGACAGCCAGCATGAGCAAGCCATTCTCCTCCCCCCAAGACAGGCCCCTCCCCGCAAACCGGCGCCTCTCGTCGTGCCTTCCTGCAAGGCGGCGGTCTGCTGCTGGGGTTCGCTTTGCTTGGCGCCGGGGTGAAACCCACCCTTGCCGCCACGGAGCCCGTGGCGGGCGACGTCACCGCGGCCTTTTCACCCGATGCTTTCATCCGCATCGGCACCGACGGCAAGATCACGCTCATCCTTCCCAACATCGAGATGGGACAGGGCACCCACACCGGCGAAGCCACACTGATCGCCGAGGAACTGGAAGTCGGCCTTGACCAGGTGAGCGTCGTCGACGCGCCGCCCAACGACAAACTCTACGCCACCGCGGCCCTTGGCGGCCAGGCGACGGGCGGTTCCACCTCTATGCGCGCCACCTGGGAGTCGCTGCGCAAGGCGGGCGCCACGGCGCGCATGATGCTGGTTGCGGCGGCGGCGGCGCAATGGTCGGTTCCGGTGTCGGAATGCGTGGCCAAGCTTGGCGTGGTCACGCACCAGCCGACTGGCAGGCAGCTTGCCTATGGCGCGCTCGCCGATGCGGCGGGCAAGCAGGCCGTGCCGACCGACGTCAAGCTCAAGGATCCCAGCGATTTCGAACTGATCGGCAAATCGCTGCGCAGGGTCGACACGGCAGGCAAGGTCAATGGCGCGGTGGTCTACGGCATCGACGTGCGCGTGCCCGACATGAAGGTGGCGACCGTATCCGCTTGCCCGGTCCTCGGCGGCACGCTGCAGGATGTCGACGAGAAGGCCGCGCGCGCCATCCCCGGCGTGCGCGACATCGTGCGCCTGCCCAACGCGGTGGCCGTCATCGGCGATCACTTCTGGGCCGCCAAGAAGGGGCTCGAAGCGCTCGACATCACCTGGAACGATGGCGCCAACGCCAAGCTCGGCAGCGCCGATATCATGGCCGCCCTGAAGACAGCGTCCGAGCACAAGACACCGATCATGGCGCGCAAGGAAGGCGACGTCGAAGGCAAGCTGAAAGCCGCTTCCAAGACGGTCGAGGCGATCTACCAACTGCCGTTCCTCGCCCATGCGCCGATGGAGCCGATCAACTGCGTGGTGCATGTGCGCGCCGACGAATGCGAGATCTGGGTCGGCACGCAGGTACCGACGCAGGCGCAGGCCGGAGCCGCGCAGGTCACCGGGTTTCCGCTCGACAAGATCATCGTCCACAACCATCTGATCGGTGGCGGCTTCGGCCGCAGGCTGGTGGCTGAATCGGTCGCGCAGGCCGTGGCCATCGCCAAGCAGGTGAGCTATCCGGTCAAGGTGATCTGGACCCGCGAGGAGGACATTCAGCACGATCTCTACCGGCCCGCCTACTACGACCGCATCTCCGCCGGCCTCGGCCCGGATGGCCTGCCGACGGTCTGGATCGACCATGTCGCCGGCGGCTCGGTCCTGGGCAACTACATTCCCGGCGGCTGGCCGGACGACAAGCTCGATGACGACGCCGTCGAAGGCGCGGTCAAGCCGCCCTATGACCTGCCGGTCATCCAGGTCGACTGGGTGCGCCAGGATCCGCCGGTGCCGATCACCTGGTGGCGCGGCGTCGGTTCCACGCACAATGTCTTCGTGGTCGAAAGCTTCATGGACGAGCTCGCCCATGCGGCAGGCAAGGATCCTGTCGAGTATCGCCGGGCGCTGACGAAGAACCAGCCGCGCGCGGCGGGCGTGCTGGAACTGGTGGCCGAAAAATCCGGCTGGGGCACCCCGCTTCCGGCCGGCTCTGGACGCGGCATCGCGCTGCACGATGCCTTCGGCAGCTATATGGCCGCGGTGCTGGAAATCTCGGTTTCGTCAGCCGGCGAGATCACGCTGCATCGGGCCGTGGTGGCGGTGGATTGCGGCATTGCCATCAATCCCAACACCGTCGAGGCCCAGATCGAAGGCGGACTGATCTTCGGTCTCTCCGCCGCGCTCTACAGCGGCATAACGTTCACCAATGGCCGCGTCGACCAGAGCAATTTTCACGACTACCGGATCCTGCGCAACAACGAGGCGCCCAAGATCGAGGTCTATCACGTCAAGAGCCTGGAATCCCCCGGTGGCATCGGCGAGACGGCAACCGTCTCGGCCGCCCCCGTCCTTGCCAATGCGATCTTCGCCGCGACAGGCAAGCGCCTGCGCAGCCTGCCCTTCGACCGCAACCAGTTGAAGAGCGACGGCGCCGACAAGACCAGTGTCTCGATGATGCCGCCGCTCAGCGTGCCCGTACTGGCGGCGCTGGCGACATCAGGGGAAACCGGCGAATCCGAACCCGAGGCGGCGTAACGATGAAACGACTGGGCCTCATCATTCTCGCCGCAGCGGTGGTCATTGCTGCTGCCGTCGCGGTGTTCCTGTTCAAGCCGGCGTCACTGCCGGACGTGTCCGCGGCGCAGGCCGCACTGCCGACCGGGCAGGCGCTGATCGATCGCGGTGAGTATCTGGCGCGCGCGGCCGATTGCGTCGCCTGCCACACCACATCGGGCGGCAAGCCCTATGCTGGCGGCCTCGCCTTCAAGCTGCCATTCGGCACGCTCTACGCGCCCAATATCACTCCCGACAAGGAAACAGGCATCGGCGACTGGAGCGACGCCGAGTTCGTGCGCGCCTTGCATCAGGGCATCGACAGGCAAGGCCACAATCTCTATCCGGCCTTTCCCTATGCCGCCTATGCGCGGATGACGACGGAAGACGCGCTGGCCATCAAGGCCTATCTCTTCAGCCTGCCTGCGGTGCACGCGGATGCGCCTAGGAACGACCTCACCTTCCCGTTCAACCAGCGCTATGTCATGCGGTTCTGGAACCTGCTTTTTGTTCCCGGCGGTGCCTTGCAGCCGAACACGAGCGAGAGCGCGGAATGGAACCGTGGCGCCTATCTGGTCGAGGCGATGGCGCATTGCGGCGAATGCCACACGCCGCGCAATGTTTTCTATGCGCTCGACAGCGGCAAGACCTTCGCCGGCGCGGAACTGCAGGGCTGGAAGGCCTACAATGTCAGTTCTGACAAGCGCACGGGCATCGGCAACTGGACCGACGAACAGCTGTTTGACTACCTCTCCAAAGGCCATGCGGAAGGTCGCGGTTCGCCGACGGGCAGCATGGGTGAAGCGGTGGACTACAGCCTGCGCCACCTGACGCCCGAAGACATCAAGGCGATCGTCGCCTATGTGAAAACCGTGCCGCCGCAGGTCAGCAGCGACCAGGCGATCGTCGAGGCCGAACCGGCCACGCTCAAGGCGTCGACTGCCTATGCGCCGTCGGGCGACGCGGCCGCGCAAGGCGGGCTTGGCCTGAAGCTGTTCCAGGGCGCCTGCGCCAGTTGCCACGGCTGGAACGGCGAAGGGCTGCAGACGCCCTATGCCGCGCTGCGCGGCAGCCGCACGGTCAACGACCCCGACGGGACCAATCTTATCCAGGTCATTCTCAAGGGTGCGCATATGACGACGGCAACGGGCGCACAGGCGATGCCTGCCTTCGCCAACGCCTATTCGAACGTCGAGATCGCGGCGCTCGGCAACTATGTCCTGGCACATTTCGGCGGCAAGCAATCGGCGATCACGCCGGCCGATGTGGCCAAGGCGCGGATGCAATGAAGCCTTGAGCGCAGGCAGCGCGATGCGCTGCCTGAACAGGGTGTCGCGGTAGCGTCAGTTGCGTTGGGCGATAAACGCGGCGGCGCGCACGACATGCGCATCGCGATGCGTGCGCGCCGCCAGCGCCAGCCATTCGCGCGCGATGGCGTCGGCCGTCTCAGGCTGGTCCAGCTTCAGATTGACGTCCACCTGGCTCGCCAGGATCTCCACCTGCAGCCCGGCATAGCTGTCGGTGTCGCGCATGCAGCGCCGGCGCGCCTCGCCCAGCCACTCCATGGCCGGCACGAATGCGTCTTGCGCCGCATAGGTCAGCGCCAGCGCGCGTGCGACGGCCCCTTCCCAGCAGGGATCGTTCATCTGGCAGCTCAGCGCGAAGGCCTCCTCCAGCCGGGGACGCAAATCATCGGGGTGCACCTGCCGGCGGGTGCGGGATTCGCTCAGCACCGCCACCGGCCAGGGCCGAAATGATATCCAGCGCTGTTCCTCGACCAGCGCCAGGCAGTCTTCCAGCCAACGATCGGCCTCCTCCAGCCGGTCGGCGGCGAGCAGGCCCCAGCCGCCAAGCCCAAGCGACCAGATCTCGCGGCGGCGGTTGCCGGCCGAGCGCGCATGCTCCAGCGACAGCGCGTAGTGATCGAGCCCCTCGCCGACCCGGCCCCAGTCGACCAGGTTGAAACCGATGACGCCGTGAATACCGGCCAGGTTTTCGCCCCCGGCGGCCAATTCCAGCGCCTGCGACAGATAGGTGGCGGCCGAGGGCCGTCGCCCCGCCAGCGCCTCGACATAGCCGAGTTCGCGAAACCCCGCCGAGGCGATGGCCGCGCTGCCCGCCTGGCGCGCCAGTTCCGTGCTCTGGCGCAGCAGCACCGAGCCTTCGTCATCATAGCCTTTGACCGAATGCACGAGTGCCGTGCCAAGCTCGAACATGGCGCGCGCCGTCAGCTGCGCGTCCTTGTGTTTTTCCGCGTCGCGCACGGCGCGGCGCAGGCAATCGATGCCGGCATCCACGGCGCCCGCCGAAAGCGCGGCCAGGCCCGACTGCATCAGCGAGGTGACGAAGGCCTGGCGTGAGATCCCGCTGGGCGGCGAGGAGATGGTGCGGCGCGCGGCACTGCGCAAAGCGGCCGACGGCTTCTCGCCGAGCTCCGCCACGAACACCGCCTCGGTCGCTTCGACATGGTCGAGGGCCGCCTGGTAGCGTCCGGCCAATGCCAGGCTCTTCACCAGCAATATGTGCGCACCCTCGTCATAGGGGTTGCGCCGGACGCCAAGTTCGGCCAGCCGCGTCGCGCGGCCATGATCCTCGACCGACATGGCGCGGATCGTTTCCTGGCGGATGCGGGCTTCGACGATGCCGGCGATGCGTTCGCGCTCTACCAGCAGCCAGGTGGCGAATTCCGGGCTGCAACGAGGCTCCAGCGTGCCGAGCAGCGGCCCGGCGGCCTCGATGTCGAAATCGTCGCGGTCGAGCCGTAGCGCGTCGATGTCCAGATCGCCCGCAAAGCGCCCCTCGATCGGGTCACCATACAGACAGTCGCTGCTGTTGAGCGCCTTGCGCAGCGAGGCCAGGCACCAGCGCAGCGAACCCAGCGGATCGACGGTTTCGGGAAACAGCTCCACCGCCAGCGCGCGGCGGTCGAGCGGCGCACGCGCCAGAACCACACGCGCCAGCAGCGCCCAGGCCTGATGGCCGCGCACGGGCTGGCTCTGCCCCTTCGCATCGAGGATGGCGGGGTCGCCAAGAAGCCTGATCGTACCGCCCACTTTTTCCGCCGCCATGCTCGCCGCCCCATCCTCGCATGCGGCTTGCGCCACCGCCGTGGGACAAAGCGTGTGACCGCTCCCGCGTTGTTTCTTTCGCCGGCGGCACACCAGGTCCAACGTCGATCGGATTGATCGGGCCGTCAACCAACAACGGAGACCGACAATGCCGACATTCATCATCGAACGCGAAATCGTAGGCGCCGACCGGCTGAGCGCCAATGAGCTCAGGGAAATCTCGGTCAAGTCCAATGAGGTCGTTGCCGGGCTCGGCGTGCCCTACAAATGGCTCACCTCCTATGTCGCCGGCGACAAGATCTACTGTGTGCATGAGGCCGAAAGCGCCGAAATGGTCGAGCGACATGCCCGCGAGGGCGGCTTCCCCCGCCAACAAGGTGACGGAGATCGCCGCCTTCATCGGCCCGCAGACCGCCGGAGCCTGACACCGCGATCGGGACGCGCCTCCCCCCACAACCAACGCGTTCGGACCGGGATGGCCGGCGCGCGACAGCAAACCTATGGAGTCACCATGACATTCCTGCCCTGGACCCGGCGCCTTGCCGCCCCGTTCCTCCTGTCCGCTCTTGCCGTCGCGGCGACGGCGGTTCATGCCCATGACGCCGCGACCCATGGCGCCGGCGACACCAATATCCTGGCGCAAAAAGTGCGCGCGGCCGACGGCCGGTTCGAGACCGTGGCCACGGCCACCGCCGAGGGTTACGTGCCCATCCCCTGCGCCAGCGGCATCACCGGCGGCGCCATGGGCATCCACTATGTCAACGGGGCCTACCTGAAGGACGACGCCGTCGATCTCTCCAGGCCCGAGGCTGTGATGTACGAGCCGATGGCCGACGGAAAGCTGAAACTGGTGGCGGTCGAATACATCACCTCGAAAGGCCCGGCCTCACTCGAGGGGCAGCTGTTCAACTTCAACAGCGCGCCCAATCGTTATGGCCTGGGTCCCTTTTACGAACTGCACGTCTGGGCCTGGAAGAAGAACCCGACCGGCACCTTCGCCGACATGAACCCCGACGTGTCCTGCGACGCGATGAAGATGGCCGATTGAGGTCGCGTCGGCTCTTGCCGGCGCGGCGCCGGCAAGAGCTTCGCCCTGTTTTCCGAGGAAGCCATGACCGAAACCGAACGCATCCTGATCAGCGCCCGACAATGGCGTTTTGCCTCAACCCTGCTGGCACGCCTGCTGCGCCGCTGGCGTCACCGTCGCGACCGGCGCCATCTGGAAACGATGCCGGACTTCATGCTCAAGGACATCGGCATCAGCCGGTCCGAGATCGACTATGTCGCGGCACATGGCGAGACATAGGCCGCGTCATGCCAGGCGTTGGCGATGGCGAAGGATCCTCTATCAATCCCCATCGGCGGGTTTGGCCTTGCCGCACTGCGCCAGCACCTTGCCGATGGCAGCGCTCGAGCCCTTCAGCGGAAAACTGGCCTGGCCGTATTTGGCCGCGCTGACGCTGACCTCGCCTTTCCCGCGCAACAGGTCCAGCAGCGGATCGGCTTTCGCCAGATTGACCACGAAGTAATTGTACATGGCCTCTAACTGCAGCGTCTTGGTCACAGCCTTGCCGTCGGCCTTGAACGCGAACGAACCGCTGATGCCAGGCTCCAGCTGCTGGCCGGCAGCACCCAGATCGTAGCTCAGCACCGGCGTGTCGAAACAAATCAGCATCAGATGCGCGTCGCCTTTCGGCCCGCCGCAGACCGAGGCGGTCAGCACGCTGCCG
The DNA here is from genome assembly GCA_014189435.1 of Mesorhizobium loti. NCBI lineage: Bacteria > Pseudomonadati > Pseudomonadota > Alphaproteobacteria > Hyphomicrobiales > Phyllobacteriaceae > Mesorhizobium > Mesorhizobium loti. Next base: position 1,392,859 of record CP050293.1, on the reverse strand, counting down.
CCTTCGTCTTCCTCCATCTTCGCACTCCAGCCGTTGCACGACGCGGCAAACGCCGGCTGTATGGCCTGCAGGACCGCTACCGTACCGGCGACGACGAGATATCCAGCTCTCATGACTTCCCCCAATTGACTCCCTCTAGGGCATTTGCAGCACCAGCAGGCATTCTATAGGAAAAGCTGTCCTGTGGCATTGCCCGTCGCGCAGATGTCGCCCGGTCCTGATTTTGCGGAGAGCGGTGTTGAGAGCCTGTGTTCGTCTGTGTCTTCTGTTGGCCGTCCCGCTGGCCTTTCCGCTGGCCGCCCATGCCGAGTGGAAGCCTGTCGAAAAGATCGAGCCCTACGCCATATCGGGCCAGTCCGGCGCCGAGCTCTACCGCTCGATCGGCGAGAAAGGGCCGCTGATCCGCGGCGCCAGGACGCGCACCATGGCCTACACCAATTTCAAGCTGACCTGGAGCGGCAGGGACTACAAGCCCAGGGGCAAGGACTGCGTGCTGACGGTGGGGCGGCCGAAGCTTATCATCACCTACGCCTTGCCAAAACCCTCCGGTTCCCTGCCGCCGGCCGTCCAGAGGAACTGGGACGTCTTCATCGCCGGCGTCACCGCCCATGAGAAGGTACATGGCGCCAGCATGATCCAGATGGTCCACGACATCGAAGCGGCGGCGGACGGCCTGACCATCGCCGATGATCCCAAATGCAGCAAGACCAGGGCCGAAGTGGTCAAGCGGCTCGACGCGATATCGAAGGCGCGGGTGCAGGCAAGCCGCGACTTCGACCGCGTCGAATTCGGCGATGGCGGCAATTTGCAGAAACTGGTTTTCGACCTGGTGACCGGCCCGTGAAACGGGCCGCCGCGCCTTTGCGACGCGGCGGTAAGATTTGAAGTCCACCTACCGGCTGAGATCGAGCGCCGCGGAGAGATCGCCCATCGGCGGCTGGTCGTTGTTGCGCAGCGCCTTGTCGCGGGCGACGATGCCGGTCAGCACCGGCAAATCGTAGCGCGCGGTGATGAAGCGCAGGATCGACGTCGTGTCGTATTGCGTGTGGTCGACGGTCCCCATCTTCGCATAGGGCGAGATGATGAACGCCGGGATGCGGTTGCCCGGCCCCCAGCGGTCGGCCTTGGGCGGCGCGACATGATCCCAGAAGCCGCGATTCTCGTCATAGGTGACGACCACCAGCATGTGGCTCCATTGCGGGCTTTTCTCGAGATGCGAAACGAGGTCGGCGAGATGCTGGTCGCCGCTCGCCACATCGGCATAGCCGCCATGCTCGTTGAGATTGCCTTGCGGCTTGTAGAAACTCACCGCCGGCAGCTTGCCGTCGTCGATCGCCTTGATGAATTCGGCACCATCCAGGCCGCCATCCCTGAGGTGCTCGGTACGTGCGGCCGTGCCGGGCGCGTAGGCGGCGAAATAGTTGAACGGCTGGTGGTGGAACTGGAAGTTCGGCACCGGCGTCGCGTTCTTGCCGTCGAGCGTTGCCTGCCAGGCGCCGGCATACCAGGCCCAGTCGACGCCCTTCAGCGACAGCAGGTCGCCGATGGTGATGTCGTGCTGCGGCGGCAGCGTCGTCGGCTGCGCCGGATCGGCCAGTGCCTTGTCGCCGCCCTCGACCGGCTTGTTGGCGCTCGGCTGATAGGGCGGCTGCATGGTGTTGACGGCATAGAAGTCGGGCGTGATGGCGCCGTCATTGACGAATTTGGGTGCGCCGCCAAGTGCCGAGGCCGGCGAATTGTCGGCCACTTTAAGCGTCTTGCCATCGGCTTCGACCACGGCGATCTGCCCCTTCACTGGGCTGGTGTCGGCGTGCGGATAGACCGGCGCGCAGGCGCAGGCGAGCTGGAAATGGTTGAGGAAGGAGCCGCCGAAGGCGCCCTGGAAGAAATTGTCGGCCAAAACGTATTTCTTCGCCACCGCCCACATCGGCAGCACCGATCCGTCATAATGGCCCATCACCAGGCCGCCGGAATCGGCCCAGGCGACGAACTTGTCGTTTCTGCCCGCGTCGATCTGCATCTGCTCCTGATAGAAGCGATGCCAGAGGTCGCGCGTGATGACCGAGGTTTTCTCGTTGAAGCCGCTGGCATCGTCGATGGCGAAGCTGGCATTGGTGAGATGCGCCGACTGCGCCTCGGTGACCGGCGGCGTCACTCCCTTGGCGGTCAGGCCGCCCCAGGCCGGCGGCAGTTCGGTGAGCGGCTTGCCGTCGCGGTCGAGCTGACGCGCCTGGTCGGCCGAGACATTTGCCAGGCCGTTGGCGCCGGGGAAGCCGCCATAGAGATTATCGAAGCTGCGGTTCTCGGCATAGATGACGACAACGGTGTCGATCTTGTCGTAACCGGGCGGTGCGGCCATGGCCGCGCTGGCGAAGGATGCCAGGGCCGTACTGGCGAGGCAAAGGGAGGTAAAAGGCCGCGTCATGGGAAGTCCTCATGGCTGGGGGGATGGCTAGAGGGGCAATGCATGGCTTGGGGCAACGGCCACGGCTGCAAAGGCTAAGTCGATGCCTTGTCACCTTTGTGACATTTGCGCTGCCGGCGAACACGGTTGCGTGAGCGGATGGACCAGTCATCAATCCGTTGCAGTGCGAACTTAATTCCGGAGCAAACCGGATTGAACCCATGCCGACAGGACGATGGAAAAGCCTGATGATCGCGGCCGCCGCGGCGTCGATCTTCGGCTTTGCCGCGACCCTGCCGGCAACCCTTGTTCGTGCCGGAACCGGCAGCGTCCACCCCGGCCCAATGTCGCGCGCCGACGCCTTCGCACGCGCCGCCGTCCTGACCGCGCTTGGTCGGAAAATGTTCTTAGACCCGTCGCTGTCTGCCTCCGGCAAGCAGGCCTGCTCGTCCTGCCATGATCCGCACCATGCCTTCGGTCCGGCCTCGGCCGCACCCGTCGAAATGGGCGGGCCGCATCTCGACCAGCCGGGACTGCGCGCCGTGCCCTCGCTTCGCTACCTCCAGGCGGTGCCGGCCTTCACCGAGCATTTCTACGATTCCGAGGATGAGGGCGACGAGAGCGTCGACAATGGCCCAACCGGCGGCCTGACCTGGGACGGCCGCGCCGACCGCGGCAGCAACCAGGCGAAGATCCCGCTGCTGTCGCCGTTCGAGATGGCCAACAAGGATGCCGCCGCCGTCACGTCCGCCTTGCGCAAGGCGGCCTATGCCGACGACTTCAAGGCCGCCTTCGGCGACCAGGTTTTCGACCACCCGGACGACGCCTTCGGCGCCGCCGCCGAGGCGCTCGGCACCTTCGAGCAGAGCGCGTCCGACTTCTATCCCTATTCCAGCCGCTACGATGCCTTTCTTGCTGGTAAGGCGCAGCTCACGGCGCAGGAATTGCACGGCCGCGCGCTGTTCGAGGACGAGACCAAGGGCAATTGCGCCAGCTGTCATCTGAGCGAACCGGCCAATGACGGCGAGCCGCCGCAATTCACCGATTTCGGCCTGATCGCCATTGCCGTGCCGCGCAATACGACGATCCCGGCCAATGCCGACCCCGCCTATGTCGACCTCGGCCTGTGCGGACCGCTGCGCAGCGACTTCAAAGGCCGAACCGACTATTGCGGCCTGTTTCGCACGCCGACGCTGCGCAACGTGGCGCTGCGCAAAAGCTTCTTCCACAATGGCACCTTCCACACGCTGCGCGACGCGGTCGCCTTCTACGCGACGCGCGATACCGACCCCGGCCGCTGGTATTCGAAAAACGCCGACGGCACGGTCAAGCAATATGAGGATCTGCCAAAGGCTTATTGGCCGAACCTCAACCAGGACCCACCCTTCAACGGCAAGAAACCCGGCGACAGACCGGCACTGACAGACCCCGAAATCGACGACATCGTCGCCTTCCTGCAAACGCTGACCGACGCGGACCAGCAGGGCGAGGCCGTGCCGGCGAATTGAATCCCTCGCAGAACTTGGGTTCCTCGCCCCCGCAAAGCGGGGAGAGGTGGCTCGGCGAAGCCGAGACGGAGAGGGGGACTGGCGCAGACCTAATCCGCAGTTGGCTTAGAGATGCTATCTTCGACCGCTGGCGCCGGCCCCCTCTCCGGCCGCTTCGCGGCCACCTCTCCCCCACTCCCGTGGGGGGCGAGGAACCCAAGCCTACTGCGTATCCGCGCTCGCCCGCAGCTCGGCGCGCTTCTCATCCGAGACGACGGCCAGATCCAGCACCTTCTGCAATTCGGCCGCATGGCGGAAAGACGGCTCGGCCTGCACACCGGTTCGCACCGCGTCAGTGAAACGCTGATAGTTGGTCGCCACCGTGCCGGCGTCGAGCTCTTCCCATTTGGCGTTCTCGACATTCTCGCCGATGCAGGCCTTGAGCGCCGAGCCGTCGAGATTGTGCACCACCTCGAGGCCGCCTCTGTCGCCATAGATGCGCAGACGCAGTTCGTTGAGATGGCCTGACGCCCAGCGACTGGCATGCACCACGCCGAAGGCACCGTTGGAAAAATCCAGCGTCATGGCGAAGCTGTCATTGGCGTCGAGCCCGTATTCACCGATGCGGTTGCCGGGCGCCTTGTCGAAAGCGCGCAGCCGGCAGAAGACATGGTCGATGTCGAGCGCAGCGCCATAGCTGGCGAAATCGAGGATGTGGATGCCGACATCGCCGAGCACGCCATTCGAGCCGTGGCTGCGCGACAGCCGCCAGAGCCATTTCGGATCGGTGCGCCAGTCGCCCCAGAATTTCGACACCAGCCAGCTTTGCAGATAGGACGCCTCGACATGCCTGACGGTGCCGATCTCGCCCGCCTGCACCATCTGGCGGGCCTTCTGCAGCCCGGCGACATTGCGATAGGTGAGGTTCACCATGTTGACGATGCCGGCGGCCTCGGCGGCGTCAGTCATCTCGGTGGCCTTGCCATAGTTTTCGGCCAGCGGCTTCTCGCACAGCACCGGCTTGCCGGCGGCGATAAGCGCCATGGTGGTCGGGTGATGGATACGGTCCGGCGTGACATTGGCCACCGCGTCGAACTCACCCCATGCCAGCGCTTCCTCCAAGGAGGTGAAGCGGTTGGGAATGTCAAAACTGTCGGCGAATTCGCCGACGCGCGCCGGATCGACATCGACGGCGCCGACAATGTCGACGCCCTCGATGGCGCTGAAGCGCCGCGCATGTTCCTGCGCCATCCAGCCGGTGCCGAGTATTAAAAGCCGCATTTTTTGCTCCTTGGGTGAGGTGCCGGAATCCCCCTCCCGGTCGGAGCCATCAAATAGCGCGGATAATGCCGCCGTCGACCCGAATGTTCTGGCCGGTGATGTAGCCGGCGCCTTCGGAGGCCAGGAAGGAGATGGTCGCGGCGATTTCTTCCGATGTGCCGTAGCGTTGCATCGGCACGCTGTCGCGGCGCTCCTCGGTGGCCGGCAGGCTGTCGATCCAGCCGGGCAGCACATTGTTCATGCGCACATTGTCGGCGGCGTACGTGTTGGCGAAGATCTTGGTGTAGGCGGCTAGGCCGGCGCGGAACACCGCCGAAGTCGGGAACATCGGGCTCGGCTCGACCACCCAGGCGGTCGAGATGTTGATGATGGCGCCGCCCTTCTGCTTGACCATCTGCGGCGCCACGATGCGAACCGGCCGGATGACGTTGAGCAAATACACGTCCATGCCGGTGTGCCACTGCTCGTCGGTGATTTCCAGGATCGGTGCGCGCGGCCCGTGGCCACCGCTGTTGACCAGCACGTCGATGCGGCCATAGCGCTCGAGCGTCAGGTCGACCAGGCGCTGCAGATCGTCGTTCGACTGGTTGGAGCCGGTGACGCCGAGGCCGCCCAATTCCCCAGCCAGCGCCTCGCCCTTGCCCGAGGAAGACAGGATGGCGACCTTGAAGCCGTCCGCCGCCAGACGCTTGGCCGCCGCAGCACCCATGCCGCTGCCGCCGGCCACGACCACAGCTACTTTTTCTACACTCATTGGATTTTCCTCTCAGGGTCGGCGGGCACCGCAAGCGGTGTTTTCGGGAGCTGAGCGTTGATATAGCTGGTTTTCCCCACCGGTTCGAACCAGAATGCCTGAAATCAACCTGTAGAAAAACTCCTGCATGCCCGAAGCCTTCCTCAGCCTGCCGCCGTTGAATGCGCTGCGCGCCTTCGAAGCCTCGGCGCGTCATCTCAACTTCCGCATCGCGGCCGAAGAGCTGAATGTCACGCAAGGGGCGGTGGCCCAGCACATTCGCGGGCTGGAGGCCGATCTCGGCACGAAGCTGTTCGAGCGGCTGCCGCGCGGCCTGGCGCTGACCGATGAGGGCCGCGCCTATGTCCCCAACATCCGCCGCGCCTTCGACCTGATCTCGGAGGCGACGCTGCTGCTTCGCCCTGAGCCGGCGCGGCTGACGATCAGCGTGACGCCGACCTTCGCCACCAAATGGCTGATCCCGAGACTGCACGACTTCGTCGCGCACAACCCGCTGGTCGACCTGCGCGTCCTGGCCAGCGAGAGCCTGTCGAGCTTTCAAGCCGATGGCGTCGACATCGCGGTGCGCCAGGGCCGCCCGCCCTTCGGCGCCGGCCTGATCGTCGACCTGTTGTTTCCCCAGCAGATCATCGCCGTCTGCAGCCCGGCCCTGCTGCCGAAAGGTGCTGCTGAAATCGCCGCAGCCGAGATCCAGCATCACGTCCTGCTGCATGATGCGCACAATCTGTGGCCGGAATTCATGGAAAAGGCAGTCGGCCTGAAGATGACGACGGAGTTGAAGCGCATGCGCTTCAACCAGACGGGCCTCGCCATCGACGCGGCCATCGCCGGCCAGGGCATTGCGCTGGCCAGCCGCTTTCTCGTCGCCGCCGATCTCGTCGCCGGCCGGCTGGTCCAGCCCGTCAGCGGCGAAATGCGCGGCACGCAGGATTTCTATGTCGTGATGCCGAGAAAACAGCGCCATCCCGAGCCGACGCAGGCCGTGCGGCAATGGCTGCTCGATGCCGGAGAAAGGCCGCCGGTCTAGAGCAATTTCAGGAAAGGTGTGAAACGGTTTTCCCGGGAAAAGCGCATAGCGCTTTCCCTTGGAAATTGCGTCAAAACAAAGGGTTAGAGGAGTTAACCGTTTCCGTGAAACGGTGAACTACTCTAGATCGGCAGCAAGGCGTCGGGCTTCACATTGGCGATGGAGGCGTAGGTGTGCGTTTCCCGCACCCCGGGCAGCGGCAGGATGACCCGCTGCAAGAAATCCTGGAACATCGCCATGTCGGCGATGCGCGCCTTGACCAGATAGTCGAAGCCGCCGACCACCATATGGCACTCGATGATCTCGGGCGCCCGCAGAACCGCCTCGGCGAAGCGGTCGAAGACGTGCGGCGCAGTATGGTCGAGCCGCACCTCGATGAAGACAAGTTGCGCCTGTCCGATCCTGGCCGGATCGAGCACGGCGCGCACCGCGCGGATGAACCCTTCGGCGAACAGCCGCTTGACGCGCTGCGCCGCCCCGGTCGGCGACAGGCCGACCCGCCGCGCCAGATCGAGCGTCGTGCGGCGGCCGTCCTCCTGCAACAAACGCAGCAGCGAGCGGTCGATACGGTCGAGATCGTCCATTTCAGAATTCACACTTTTTGTGTCGAACAAGCGTGATAGTCACGCCAAAATAGCAAAAACAGCGTATTTCATCACGCCGATGGATCGCAATACCGTTGCCGTGCAACCGACAACGAAAGCGTATCCCATGACATCAGTTCTATCGACCTCCCGCAGCGCCCAGGCCAAGGGCGACACGCCCGTACTCATCCTGAGCGAGGCCGAGGTGAAAACCTGCATCGACCTGCGCCAGCTTCTCGACGCGCTCGCCGGCGGCTTCAAGGCGCTGTCCGGCGGCAAGGTCGTCAGTCCGGCGCGGCCGCAGCTCGACATTCCGCAGGCCGGCTATTCGCTGGCGATGCCTGCCTGGATGGCGGGCATGCATCTGACGGTGAAGATCGTCAACGTCTTCGAGGGCAACATCGCCCTGGGCATCCCCAGCCACCTCGCCACCATCCATCTGTTCGACCCTGAGACGGGCATGCCGGTCTGCGTCATGGATGGCACCACCATCACCGCCCTGCGCACCTCCGGCTCGGCCGTGCTCTCGGTGCGTGAACTCGCCCGCCGCGACGCCAAGGTCGCGACAGTGGTCGGCGCCGGTGTGCAGGCCGGCCAGCATTTGCATCTTCTGCCGCTGGTGCGCGACTTCGCCGAGATCCGCGTCGTCTCGAAGGAGTTTGCCGATGCGCAAGCACTTGCCGCGCAACATCCCGGCGTCGTGGCCGTCGCCGATATCGAGGCCGCGGTGCGCTCGTCCGACGTCGTCTGCCTGGCAACGCATTCCTACCAGCCGGTGATCTCGGCCGACTGGGTGCGGCCCGGCACCCACGTCTCGTCGGTCGGCGTCGCCCCGCCCGGCGGGGAATTGCCGGTCGCGCTTGTCGGGCGGGCCAGCCTGTTCGTCGAGACCAGGGACGCCTTTGCCCCGACGCCGGTCGGTTCTTGCGAACTGGCGGGCATTGATCCGCAAACCGGAACCGAGCTCGGCGAGATGCTGCTTGGGCTGAGGCCGGGACGGGTCAGCGCCGATCAGGTCACCGTCTACAAGGCCATGGGTGTTGCGATGGAAGACATGGTGGCCGCCGACCTCGCCTATCGCGAGGCGGTACGGCGGGGATTGGGGCATGTGGTTGCGCTGTAGTGGAGCCGCTTGATTGTTGAAGCCAGCGCTGCCCCTCATTGCCCTGCCGGGCATTTCTCCCCGTAGAACGGGGAGAAAGAAGCTCTTTCTCCAACGCCGGCGATTGGCGAAACCGGCGATGACAACGTCCCTCGCCCCGTTTACGGGGAGAGGATGCCGGCAGGCAGGTGAGGGGCGGCGCCGACGCTGAGGAGAGCGGCAATCGGCACCGAGGTAGGGCCCGCCCTACCCCTCCACCGTCTCCAGCACACTCAGCAGCGTGCCTTCCATATCAGGCTCGTCGCCGGAGCAGACACACAGCATCTCGGCGTCGCCCTCACCCACCGACAGATAGGCATGGCCCATGGTGGAATCGATGTAGACGCTTTCGCCCTGTTTCAGACGCACCGGCGCGTACTGGTCGGTGTGCAACTCGATCTCGCCCTTGAGCACGATCAAAAATTCCTCGCCGGCATGCCTGGTCAGCGGGCCGAATTCCTGCGGCGTGCGGGCGCGCGCATAGGCGTGGATCGGCACCATGCGCTTGCGCACCAGATCGGTCGCCAGATAGCGGTAGTCATAGTTGCGGGTCAGCTGGCGCAGCGTGTTGGACTGTGAGGTCACCGAACGCCGGGTACGCGCAGACGGCTGCTTGCGGTCGCCGCTGAGCAGCTCGGTGACATGGATGCCCAGCCCCTCGCAGATCTGCAGCAGCTTGTCATAGCTCAACGACATCTGGTCGTTCTCGACCTTGGACAGCGTGGACACCGCGACGCCGGTCAGCGTGCTGACCTCCTGCAAGGTCCAGCCATGCGTCTTCCTCAAGCCGCGCAGGCAATCACCGAGGTTCGGTTGCTCCGACATCGTCAGCTCCTGACGCGGCTACCTGGCCGCTTCTTCACCCTAGGTAGTCCAACTCCTCGCCGCCATCAACAACACCAACAATTTTCTTATACGCTAAATATTGACTGGATACGAAATTATTTCTACCCCTAGCGGATGCAGTCGAAATCCCCTCAAAAAATCGTCGTCATCGGCGGCGGCATTGCCGGCCTCTCGCTGGCGGCGGCTGTGCAGCCCTGGGCCGAGGTCACCGTGCTCGAGCGCGAGCCGCATCTCGGCTATCACGCCAGCGGCCGCTCGGCGGCGCTGTTTTCCGAAACCTACGGCAATGCTTTGGTGCGGGCGCTGTCGCTGGCCAGCCGGCAGGCGATCATCGATGGCGGCTTCGCCGCTCACCGGCGCGGCGCGTTGCATGTCGGTGGCATCGAGGATGATGCAGCCGTCGACCGCATGGCTGCCGAGATGCGGGCGCTGGTGCCCAGCGTGCGGCGCCTGTCGACGGCGGAGGTCACCGCGCTGGTGCCGGTCATCGCCACGGCAACCACCTGCGGCGGCGTGCATGAACCCGGCGCGCTGGATGTCGACACGGCAAAAATGCTGGCGGCTTCAGCCTCGGCGCTGAAGGCCGGCGGCGGCGTCATCCGCACAGGCGAGGAAGTGCTGGAGATTTCCCGCGTCGCAAACGGCTTCAGCGTCACCACCAGTGCCGGCACCTACCAGGCCGATATCATCGTCAACGCCGCGGGCGCCTGGGTCGATGTCGTCGCCGGCCTGGCCGGTCTCTCCGGCCTCGGCTTCCGGCCTAAGCGCCGCACCGCCTTCCTTTTCGATCCGCCCGCCGGCACCGACATCAGCGCCTGGCCGCTTGTGGTCGATCTGCACGAACAATTCTACTTCAAGCCCGATGCCGGCAGGCTGATCGGCTCGCTCGCCGACGAAACCGATTCCGCGCCTTGCGACGCCTACCCCGAGGACATCGACGTCGCCATCGCCGTCGACCGCATCGAACAGGCAACATCGCTGCGCATCGGCCGTCCGTCGACGCCCTGGGCCGGTCTGCGCACCTTTGCGCCCGACCGCACGCCGGTCGTCGGCTTCGACCCGCGCCTGCCCGGCTTTTTCTGGCTCGGTGGCCAGGGCGGCTACGGTTTCCAGGTGTCGCTGACGCTGGCGCGGCTGGGCTCAGTGCTGCTGCGCGGCCAGCCCCTGCCCGACGATCTCGCGGCACGCGGCGTCACCTCTGCCGCGCTGGCGCCTGACCGTTTTCTCGCCCCCGCGGCGAAGCCATGAAGTTCACCGGCCTGCCCTTCCCTCAACCCGTAAAGTGTCATCAGGAGCGTTTGCGATGAAATCCACCGGTCTGCGCGCAGTGCTTACCTCGTCCCTGCTGGCCTCATCCGTCCTTCTCGGCGGGCAGGCCTACGCCAAAACCCTGGTCTATTGCTCGGAAGCCAATCCCGAGACCTTCAACCCGGCGATCGGCGTCGCCGATTCCACCATGGACGCCGCCGCCAAGACGATCTTCAACCGGCTGGTCGAGTTCAAGCCTGGCACGACCGAGGTCGGCCCGGCACTGGCCGAAAGCTGGGAGGTCTCAGCCGATGGCAAGACCTACACATTCCATCTCAGGCATGGCGTAAAATTCCAGTCGAACGACCATTTCACGCCCTCGCGCGATCTCAACGCCGATGACGTGCTCTACACCTTCAACCGCCAGCGCGACGCCAACAATCCCTACCACAAGCTCGGTGGCGGCGCTTACGAGTACTTCAATGCGCTGGGCATGGGCACGCTGATCGACAAGATAGATAAGGTCGACGACTACACCGTGCGCTTCACGCTGACGGCGGCCAACGTCACCTTCCTGCCCGGCATCGCGCTCGACTATCTCTCGATCCTGTCGCTGGAGCAGACCGAAAAGATGGTCGCCGCCGGCACGCCGGAGCTGATCGACTCGGAACCCGTCGGCACCGGCCCGTTCGTGCTGCAGGCCTATGTCCCCGACAGCCAGATCCGCTACGCCGCCAACAAGGACTACTGGCGCGGCGCGCCGAAGATCGACACGCTGGTGTTCGCCATCACGCCCGAACCGACCACCCGCGTCGAGCGCCTCAAGGCCAATGAGTGCCAGGTCGCCGCCCCGCCGCCGCCCAGCGCCGTCGCCGATTTGCGCACCGACCCCGATATCACCGTCCTCGACCTCAAGGGCCAGAACATCGGCATCCTGGGCTTCAATGTCGAACACCAGCCGCTCGGCGACGTGCGCGTGCGCATGGCGCTGGCCAAGGCCATCGACCGCAAGGCGATCGTCGACGCCGTCTATGCCGGCGCCGGCACGGTGGCCGGCAGTGTCGTACCGCCGGCGCAGATCGGCGCCGTCACCGACGCCGGCATCGACTATGATCCGGACGGCGCGAAGACGTTGCTGAAGGAAGCCGGCCACGAGAGCGACCTGAAAATCAGCCTGTGGGCGATGCCGGTGTCGCGGCCCTACAACCCCAACGCCAAGCGCATGGCCGAGATGATCCAGGCCGACTGGGCGAAAGTCGGCGTCAAGGCCGAGATCGTCAGCTTCGAATGGGGCGAATACCTCAAGCGCACCGCTGGGGGCGAACAGGACGCCTACCTGCTCGGCGGCAGCAGCGACAATGGCGACCCCGACAACATGCTGAGTTATTTGCTTTCCTGCGACGGCGTGAAGGGCGGCTCCAACCGCTCGCGCTGGTGTGATCCGGCCTTCGAGAAGCTGCTGCAGGACGGCCGCGTCGCCGCCGACCCCAAGCAGCGCGCCGGCATCTACGCCAGGGCGCAGGCGATCCTGAAGGTCGAGGTGCCGGTGGCGCCGATCGCTCATTCGGTGGTGGCGATCCCGATCCGAAAGAGCGTGCTCAACTACGTGCTCGATCCGTTTGGGAGGCAGAACTTTGCCGCGGTCGATATGGCGGAGTAGGACCTGGCGCGGCGCCCCCTCATCTGGCCGCTACGCGGCCACCTTCTCCCCGGTGGGGAGAAGAGGTCTTCGAGCGCCGGGCTCCTCTTTCAGCGGCAGACAGAAAGCGTCGATGGGCGGACGTGGCGCCCTCTTCTCCCCGCCGGGGAGAAGGTGGCCCGAAGGGCCGGATGAGGGGGCCTTCGGGCAAACGCACGACGGCACGATCCAGAATACCAACACAGCAAGTGAGACCACGGCGATGAAAGACCTCCCCTCCCTCCTCGACAGCTACCTCGCCGACGGTGCGGTTGGCGCCTCGCTCGCCTACTCGACAGGCGCAGCACCCGCCGCCCTCACCGCCGGCCTCGCCGACCGGGAGCATGGCGTTGCCGTCTCGCCCGACCAATTGTTCAAGATCGGCAGTTGCACCAAGACCTTCGTCGCCGCCGCACTGGTCAAGCTCGCCCAGGACGGCAAGCTCGACCTCGGCGCGCCGATCGCCTCCTGGTTTCCCGACCTGCCGGGAGCAAAAGACATTTCGGTGCGCCAGCTGATCAACCATCGCAGCGGCCTGCCGGAGTTCGAATATTACATTCCGATGGATCCGAGCCGGCAATGGATGCCGCGGCAGCTGGTCGACATCGCCTTCGCTTCCGACAAGCAGAAGGCGCCGGGTGGCCCTGCCGTGTACAACAACACCGGCTATGTGCTGGCCGGCATGGTGATCGAGGCCGTCTCCGGCCAGCCGCTGGGCGGCTACGTCAGAAGCGCGGTGCTACAGCCGCTCGGCCTGGAGAATACCTGGTCGCCGGCCACCGAAGCCTTTCCCGAAAAGTCGATGGTGCGCGGCTATTACCACCGGCCGCCGCCGCCAGCGAACGCGCCCACCGACATCGCCTCGGGCGGCGAGATGTGGCGCATGGACGGCGTGCTGCCCTACTCCGACGCATTGCAGGATTCTTCCGATTCCTTCCCGTTCGGCGCCGCCTATGGCTGCGGCGACATGGTGTCGACGCCGTCCGATATGGTGAGCTTCATGCGCGGCCTGTTTTCCGCAAAGTTGCTGTCGCCGCCCTTCTTCGCCGAGATGTTCGGGGGTCGCGTGCCGGCGAGTTTCCCCGGCACACGCATGCGCGAAACCGGTGCCGGCATGTTCCAGAGCGCCTACGCCGACCGCGCCTTCTACGGCCACCAGGGCAGCATTCCCGGCTACGTCGCCGTCATGTTGCACGACCCGATCTCGGGGCTGACCATTGCCATGACCAGCAATGTCGGTTCCGGCAACCGGCTGTCCTTCCAGGCCAGCGGCCTGCATCCGGTGGTGGACGAGGCGATCCAGATCATTCTGGGATCGTGACCTTCCAGCCGCTATTTCGTTTTCGGACTAGGTTTCTGAAATAGGAGGCGCTCCTATTTCAGAAACTTCCCACACTCCGGCTTGAGCGCCGGCGCCAACCAGGCAGCCCCTCAGTCCTCGTCAGTCCAGATCAGCCGCAGCAGGCGCAGCAGCGCCGCCCGCTCCTTCTTCGTCAGCCTGTGCAGAAACCGGTCTTCGTGCCGGCGAACCTGTTGCCGCCATCCCTGCATGGCCTCCCTGGCGGCCTGCGTCAGGGCGAGCATCTGCACGCGTTTGTCGCCGGCGTGATCGTCGCGCTCGACCAGTCCGCGCTCTTCCAGTTCGGCGAGCAGCGGCGCCATGTTGGCGCTTTTCATGCCGAGCAGGCGGCAGAGCTCGGCGGCGCGGATGCCGGGCTTCTCGTCGATCAGCGCCAGCATGCCGTAGGTGACCGGGCGCAGCGCCGCATCAGTCATCTCGACGGCGAAATCATTCAAGGCCAAGGCCGAGGCCCGCCTCAGATTGTAGCCGACCTGCGCGTCGAGCATGTCCTCGGGACTGATGCGGAGCCGTACCTTTTCCATGCTTCAACCGATCACCGCGAACATCCTCTCTTGTCAAGCAAAAAAGACTATGCGACATAGCAAATACGATAGCTATGCTACATAGCAATTCGCCAAGCGGAACGGGAGGACACCGACCATGACCGAAGAGACCGTTGCCTTCAACGTCGAGAACGGCATCGCCTGGGTGCGCTTCAACCGGCCGGACAAGCGCAATTGCATGAACCCGGCGCTCAACCGGCGCATGATGGAGGTTCTCGACGAGCTCGAATTCCGTAACGATGTCGGCGTGCTGGTGCTGTCCGGCGAAGGCAGCGCCTGGTCGGCGGGCATGGACCTCAAGGAGTACTTTCGCGAGACCGAGGCCAAGGGCCTGGGCGCCATCCGCAAGGCGCAGTCCGAAGCCTATGGCTGGTGGCGCCGCCTGCGCTGGTACGGCAAGCCGACCATCGCCATGGTCAATGGCTGGTGTTTCGGCGGCGGCTATGGCCCCCTCTTCGCCTGCGACCTCGCCTTCGCTGCCGACGAGGCGCAGTTCGCTTTGTCCGAGATCAATTGGGGCATCCTGCCCGGCGGCGGCGCCACCAAGGTTGTGGTCGACCTCCTGTCGATGCGCGACGCCATGTACCATGCGCTGACCGGCGAACTCATCGACGGCCGTAAGGCCGCGGCCTGGAAGCTGGTCAATGAAAGCCTGCCACTGGCGGACCTGAAGGCGCGCGTCACCGAGGTTGCAACCATCTTGCTGAAGAAGAACCCGATTGCGCTCAAGGCGACCAAGGACGCCATCCGCCGCGTCGCCGAAATGACCTATGACAATGCCGAGGATTATCTTGTGCGGGCACAGGAGGCGGCCAATTCCTACGACAATGACGGCCGCAAGGAAGGCATCCGCCAGTTCATCGACGAAAAGAGCTACAAGCCCGGCCTCGGCGCTTACGACAAGGCAAGGTGACGCGATAAATCGCTGACGCAATCTGGGAGGAGATGCGAATGCCGGCCTGGACGACATCGGATCCCGTGGCCCTGCACGCCAGGACGCAGCCCGATCGCGTCGCTTGTGTCGACCTGGCATCCGGCCGGCGCTGGACCTACGCGGCGCTCGACGCGGCTATCCAGCGTGCCGTCGGCGTGCTCGAAACCGGCCATGGCATCGAGCAGGGGCAGCGCATCGCCACGCTTGCCCGCAACAGCGCCGATCTTTTGATCCTGCAGCAGGCCGCGATGCGGCTCGGCGCCATCTTCGTACCGCTCAACTGGCGGCTCGCCAATGCCGAACAGCAGGCGATCCTTGCCGATTGCGATCCGGTGCTGCTGCTGCACGACGCCGCCCTTGAGATGACGCAGCCCAAGGGCTGCGTGCCGATCGAAGTCGCGGCCTTCGCGGCGGCAGTCGAGGAACAGGCGCCGGCGCCGCGCCATCCCTTGCCAGCCAGCGATGCCCCGTCGATCATCCTCTACACATCGGGCACATCAGGCCGGCCAAAAGGCGTCATTGTCACCGAGGCCAACGCCTTGGCCACCGCAGTCAATTTCGGCGTGCTGGGACGCGTCGGCAACGCCAGCGTCTTCCTCTGCGACGCACCGATGTTCCATGTCATCGGCCTCATGACCAGCCTGCGTCCACCGTTGTTGCAAGGCGGCACGGTGCTGATCTCGCCCGGCTTCGACGCCGGCGTCACCAACCGTCGCCTCGCCGATCCGACACTTGGCGTCACCCATTATTTCTGCGTGCCGCAGATGGCCAGGATGCTGCGCGACCATCCGGATTTCGCGCCGGAGAATTGGACCGCGCTGACCGCCATCTTCACCGGCGGCGCGCCCAATCCGGCGGCCGACATCCTGTGGTGGCTGGCGCAAGGCGTGCGCATGGTCGACGGCTTCGGTATGACCGAAGCCGGCACCGTGCTCGGCATCCCGGTCGAGGCCGATCGGATCGCCAGCAAAGCGGGCTCGGCGGGCCTTGCGGCGCCGACGATCGGCCTGCGCATCGTCGACGACCAAGGCCGCGATGTCGCTGCCGGGGAACCAGGCGAGATATGGCTGTCCGGCCCCTCCATCACATCAGGCTACTGGAACCGTCCGGAAGAGACCGCCCGTGCCTTCACTGCCGATGGCTGGTTCCGCACCGGCGACATCGCCAGGCAGGATGAGGAAGGCTTCGTCACCCTTGTCGACCGCCTCAAGGACATGTTCATCTCGGGCGGCGAGAACGTCTATCCCTCAGAAATCGAGATGGCGCTGCTCGACCATCCCGACATCGCCGAAGCAGCCGTGATCGGTGTCGCCGATGCGCGCTGGGGTGAAGTCGGGCGCGCCTTTGTCGTAGTCAGAACCGGCTGTGTTGTCGATCCGGCTGATCTGGCAAGCCACTGCGGCGCCCGCATCGCCCGCTACAAGGTGCCGAAGGAATTCCTGCTCACCGATGCGCTGCCGCGCACCGCATCCGGCAAGATCCAGAAACACATCTTGCGCAGCTGGACAGCACCGGCCGGCGGGCAGGAGTGAGGCGCGCCGTTCAGACCTCAGGCGCACCGCGAAAAATCGCCACGGCCGCAGCGACGATTTCCGCATTGTCTTTCGCTGTCCTGCCATCGGCGAGCGTCTTGCCGTCTTCCAGCCCAACCCTCGTCGACCACCGCTTTTGATGGGCAAGCGCGACGAATGGCCAGACGGTGGCGTCGACGCCATGCAGCAGGATCGGCCGCCGTACCCCGGCGCGTTCGAGCACGGCGGCGATGCCATGCGCCTCGTCAAGTGCTGCCGACAGGTCCTGGATGTCGATCTCGATCAGGATGCGCAGCACCCGGTTGTGCTCGGCAAGCGCCACGAAGCGCTCGGCATCGGCGATGGTGGCAAGCCCGGCCTCGATGCCGACACCACGCTGGCGCAACAGCACCATCACGGCGGGCGCATCCGCTTCCGACAGATTGACCGAGGCGTAGTCGGGCAGCTCCCGCCAGCCGGCGATCGCCGCGCGGGTCCGCTCGACATCGTTCTCGATCCAGGCGCCCGTCGACACGCCGACCAGCGTGCCCGGACAAGCACGGCGCACCGCCGGCACGGTAGCATTGACGGCCGCCAGGCTTTCGCGCCCATCCGCGCCGCGTGGGTGGATGTGCAATTCGGCGGCACCTGCGGCGACGCAGGCGGCGGCATCGCTGGCCATCGCCTCGGCAGTCAGCGGCAGCCTTGGGTGGAAATCGCGCGGACGCGCGCCATTGATGCAGGCCTGGACGATCATGGGGCGATCCTCGAACAAGGAAGGCGATAGTCTAACCGCGCGGCAGTGGAACTGCCAATCTCCCCCACAAGGGTTACGGGATGCACACATCTTCTGTGACTGGCATGACCGATCGGGCCGAGGCTTGATTGCCACGTGGTTCCCCCAATCCGTCGCTGCTTCGCAGCGCCACCTTCCCCTCCGGAGGGAAAGGAAGGGAGCGTTGCTGGACGAGCGTTGACGGCAAAAAGCTTGGCGCCTTTCCTCTACCCCGTCGATCGGGGGAGAGGTGGCTCGGCGAAGCCGAGACGGAGTGGGGGTCGACCAGCGCAGCATAAGACAATGCATGCGCCAAGCTGCCATGCACGCTATCGCCAAACACCAGCCGCTTGGAAATGTGTGCATCCCGTAGCCCACGAGGGGGAGATTGGCAGCGTCATCGGCCGCGCCCCCCTCCGCAACATTCCTCCGCATTTGAATAAAAGCCGACTGTGGATATTTACCCCGCGTTCCCTCGCCTCCGGCAAGGTATTTTAGGGTGGGATAATGGAGAGACCATTGACCAGCGATTTTTCAGCCGCCCGCATCCACCTCGAACGCGCCTATCACTATCTGCAAGGCAATGACGAGGCGAGCCGCACGGCCTGTGACGCGCTCGATCTGTTGATCGAAACAGTGGCGGAAGCGCAGCACAGGCCACCTGAGGCTGGAGTGCTGGAGTTTCCGCAATCGAAGGCGCGGCGAACCGGATAGCCGGACAGAATGTGTTGAGATTCAGGTCGGCAGGCCCGGCCTGAATCTCGATACATCCAGGATTACGATGCCTTGCGGGCCGTCTCTGTCCCTGCCGCGCGCGCGACAATCTGCTCCAGCGGCTCTGGCCGGTGCAGCAAGAATCCCTGGCCGAAGGCGACGCCCATGTCGCTCAGCATCGCCAATGTCTCCTGCCGTTCGATCTTCTCGCCAACGACGTCGCAGCCGAGGCTGCGGGCGATGCTGGTGATGGCCAGCACGATCTCGCGGTCGAAGCGGCTTTGCGTGATGTGCTCGATGAAGGAACCGTCGATCTTGATCGTGTCGACGGGGAAGCGCCTGAGATATTCGAACGAGCTCATGCCGGCGCCGAAATCGTCCAGGCTGACCCGGCAGTGCCGCTCGCGCGCCTTGCGCACGAATTGTTCGGCAGCGTCGAAATTGGTGACGGCGGCGGTTTCGGTGATCTCGAAGCCGATGCCCGAATGCGGCGCCCCGGTTTCTTCGATGACACTGTCGACGAAGTCCCACAGCTGCGGATCGCTGAGCGTCTGCGCCGACAGGTTGAAGCCGAGCGTCAACGCGCCCGAGCGCAGGGCGGCACCATGCCGCGACAGCGCGGTGCGGATGATCCAGCGGTCGAGCCGCGACGCGATACCGAAGCGCTCGGCCACCGGAATGAACTCGCCGGGCGGCACCAGGCGGCCGTTGCGTGCAACGAGCCTGGCCAGCACTTCGACATGGCGGCTTTCTTGCCACGGCTTGCCCAGCAGATGGATTTCCTGGCCGAACAATTTCAGCCGCCCGTCTTCCATGGCATCGACGGTGTCGGCGGCGACGCGCGCGGCATTCAGCCCACCCGATCCCGCTTCCGCCGCCGCGGAGAACACCGCGAAACGGTTGCGGCCGGCAGCCTTGGCCGCGTAGCAGGCGTCGTCGGCGCAGGCCAGCGCGTCGGCCACCGTGGTGTTGGCGTCGTCGATGAAGGCGATGCCGATCGAGGCCGCCAGCTTGCGCGTCGACGCGGCCAGCCCGAGATCGGCCTCGCGTACCGCGCCGAGCACCGCAGCGGCGATCCGCTCGGCCTGTGCGGCATCGCAATGCGGCACCAGCAGCGCGAATTCGTCGCCGCCCAGCCGCGCCGCGTGTGCTGCCGGCGGCAGGCAGGCGCGAATGCCGGCGGCAACGCTCTTCAGCGCCAGGTCGCCGGCGGCGTGGCCGGCAAAGTCGTTGAGTGCCTTGAAGTAGTCGAGATCGACATAGAACACCGCCAGCGGCGCACCCGCCGCGATATGGTCGGCGAGCAGCCGGTCGAAGGCGGAGCGATTCCACAGGCCGGTCAGCGCGTCGTGACGGGCGGCATAGGCGAGTTCCTGCTCGCGCAGTTTTTCCTCGGTGATGTCGCGAACCGTGCCGAGGATCTGGCCGGCAGCACCCGCACCGGCGATGAACCGCACCAGCGATTCAACATGCCGGACCTGGCCGTCCCGCCGGATGATACGGTATTGCGAGGCCGTGACACCGTCCGAGCCGGGCGGCGGCAGGTGAGCCTGCTCGGTGGCCACCTTGTCGTCGGGGTGCAGATAACTATGCCAGAGGTCGGCGGTCACCTCGTCGGTATTGGCGACGAGGCCGAATATGTCCCTGGTGCGGGAGTCCCAATAGCTCTTGTTGGTGGCGATGTCGTAGTGCCAGATGCCGGTGCCGCTGGCGGCGAGCGCTAGCCGGAAGCGCACATTGACCTGCTCGAGCTCGGCTTCGGCGGCCTTCTGCCTGGTGATGTCGGTCTGCACGCCCATCAGCCTGAGCGGTTTACCCGTCGCGTCGCGCTCGACGATGCCGCCGCGATCGAGCACCCACACCCAGTGGCCCTGCTTGTGCTTCAGCCTGAGCTCGGTCTCGATGGCGTCGGTCTGTCCGGCAATGTGGCGGTCGCCGCTGGCCAGCGCCCGCTCGCGATCGTCGGGATGTGTCAGTTGCAGCCACAGATCAGCCGTGTCGGCAAGCTCGCCCTCCTCATAGCCGAGCATGCGCCACCATGTCGGCGAATAGAAGCAGCTGCCGTCGGCAATGTCCCAATCCCAGACGCCGAGATGAGCGCGTTCGAGCGCCAGCGCCCAGAACGCTCCATTGCGACTTTTCTTGTCCTGACGCGCCATCGTCTGTTTCGCTCATCCCCGCAGCGCGGCAATCTGCAGCAAAACCAGAGAAGAAAGCGTTACCTGGCTGAGATGGATGCTTTCCTTGCCTCCTCACCTGCCACACCCCGCCATTGGATTGGCCGGCAAGAACCGGAGTTTTGCACCCGCCGGATCGTCCTAGTCATGGCTTCAGGTCATCGACCAATTCGATGATCGCGTTGCAGAGACAAAAGGACCTCCCAATGACCAAGCAAGAAGACAACAAGGCCGTCGTCGTCAGATGGTTCACCGACTTCTGGGGTGAAACCTGCGATCTGTCCGTCGTCGACGACATCGCGGCACCCGACATGCTGCTGAAATACTCGCTGCACGAGCCGCGCCGCGGCCGCGGCGACATCAAGGCCTTCATGACCGACTTCCGCGCCGCCTTCCCGGACCTCAACTTCTGGGCCACGGCCGACCTGATTGCCGAGGGCGACTATGTCGTCGGCCAGTGGGAGGGCGGCGGCACGCATACCGGCCCGGCCTTCAGCGATTTCCTCGTCGGCTCGCTGCCGGCCGCCACCGGCCGCACCATGCGCTTCACCGGCACCACCGTGCTAAAGGTGATCGACGGCAGGATCGTCGAGGAAATCGGCCTTGATGACGGCGTCGCCGCCCTCACCCAGCTCGGCCTGGTCAAGGCCGCCTGATCGAGCCGCATGATTGAAAGCGGGCCATCGCCACCCAGGCGATGGCCCTGTTTCAACCGTAGCCGAAGCCTGATGACAAGGCAGCCCGACATTGAAGCCGCGAAAGGCGACGAATGATGCCAGCGCGTTACCCCGTAGCATCTTCGTAAATAGATCATTGCCAACAAACAATGCATTATATCTATCCGATACTTAATATCATAAATTGAAATAAGTGTAACAGAGTGGTAATACTTCATACTCGAAATACCCATAACAATCTTCTGGGCAGCTGGCGGGATGTCCTTCCATGAGTGAGCACACCGGGCAGCTGGGCGACAATCGTCGCCCAACTGCAATCCTTGACCTGGACATCGCGACAACCAGGGGCGGCTGGCTGCTTGTTGCCTTGTGTCTGACCTATGCCGTGACAGCTCTTTGCCTGCAGCCGGCTCGCTACCTGCATTTGGCGGAATCCTACGCCGAGCCGTTCGCCTTCTTCCTGCCCGCGCTTCTGGCGGCTGGCCTTGGTGTGGCGGGGCTGGCATTTGCCCGACATACCCCGACAAGGTTCGTCCTCGACATACTCAGGCAGCGTTGGCTGACAGCCGCGCCCATTGTCCTTCTGTTCTTTCTCGGCATCACCGCCTTCACCACCTTGAAGGTCACCATCCCGGACACGGTGCCGTTCTATGCCGACCGTGTCCTGGCGGAGCTTGATCTTCGGTTGCATGGCGTCGATCCCTGGGCATGGGCGCACAGCGTCGTTCCCGAACCTGTCTCGGTCGTCATTTTCGTCGGCTATGGATTTGGCTGGCTCGTGCAATGGTTCGGCATGGTGCTCTTCGTCGCCTTCTGGAACAATCCGGCCAGCCGCTTGCGCTATCTGTGGGCGTTCGCGCTGACCACGATCCTGTGCGGCACCATTCTTGCGACCCTGCTGTCGTCCACCGGCCCAATGTTCCACGACCAGTTCTACGGCGGTGACCGGTTTGCCGCACTGCGAACCGCCCTGGCGCAGAATCGCTACGCCGCGCCGGTCCATGTCTATGCCGACTATCTGCTTGCAGCCTACCAGAGTGGCCGCCCGGAACTGGGCGGCGGCATCTCCGCCATGCCAAGCATGCATGTCGCCATCGCCACGCTCAACGCGTTCTTCCTGACCGGCTTCGGTCGTCGGTGGGCAATCGCCGGCTGGTCCTTCGCGGCCTTCATCCTGTTCGGCTCGGTTTACACCGGCTGGCACTATGCCGTGGATGGCTATCTCTCGATCCTTGTCGTGTCCCTGCTCTGGTACCTGACCGGGCGGTTCGTTCTGCCGCAAGCGAGCCGGGATGCCATCGAGGTGGGATTGGCGCAGCCGGCGCCACCATGACCTGATCTGGCTGGGGCCGGAGCAACCTCGCCCCGTCTGCCTTTCGGGAAAGTGCCAGGCGGCGCTGGCGCCGCCTGGCCTTGCCGATTACTGGCTCGGCGCCATCGTGTGTTCGCATGACACTTTCGGGTTCATGTCGGCGAAAGTGCCGGTCGGGTTGCCCTTCCAGGCCCAGACATGGAGTTCGTAGAATTCACCCAGGCCGTAGCGGTTGGGCGCGCTGTTGAAATTGAACAGCTGCCCGTCCAGCGACGCCGGCCCCTTCGAGGTGATGTATTCGACCGCCACCAGTTGCAGCGTGCCGTCAGCCATCGGCTCGTACATCACCGCTTCAGGCCGGGCGATATCGATCTTGTCATCCTTCAGATACCCGCCGTTGACATAGTGGATGCCCATGGCGCCGCCGGTGATGCCGCTGGCGCAGGGAATGGGCGCATAGCCCTCTGATACAGCGGCCTTGACGTCGAGAAACCGGCTGTTGGCGGTCCGCACCTTGTCGGCCAGCGGATTGGGGCCGGACGCCGGCGCGGCCGCTTCCTGATGCGCCTGTGCGAAGGTGGTGCAGACAGCCAGCATGGCCCCGGCCATCATAAGCCTGTTGCGAAAGTTCAATATCATCTTCATTCCATTCTTCTTGAAAAAGCACAGCTGGCCGGCCGCCGAAAATACGGAGGCCCGGCAGGCAAGCGCTGTGGCTGTTGTTGCTTGGAGATCCCGAAAACGATGCCAGGGATGCCGGTCATCCCTTCGGCAGATACGGGATCGTTCCGGCCAGATCGGTGTTGTCGATCATCTGGAAACGGCTGTCGCTGCCGCCCTGACGGGCCGAAACGAAGGGCGCATAGGCCGGATCGCTGGTGAAGGCACGGGCCGCCGCTTCCGACGGGAACGCCATCAGGGCAATCAGCGTGGTGTCGAGCGGCTTGCCTTCAAGCGTCTTCACATTGCCGCTGCGCGACAGATACCTGCCGCCATGCTTGTGGACGAGGTCATGCACCGATGCGGCGTAGGCCGGCACCCACTGTGGGTCGTTTATCTTGATGTCTGCGATAACGTAAGCGGTCATGGTAGTCTCCTGGTTGCGGCGCACAGGGATATCCCGTGCAACCGGCCAAAGGGCTCGCATGGCAAGGCGCTCGCCAACCAGTCCGCGATCTGTACTGGGGCAGTACAGTTTCCGTACTGGCTGCTTCATTCATGAAGGCCTAATGTTCGGCCCAGTTTCGAGGGAGGGACACAGATCATGACCCAGCACGGATACAAACAGTTCTGTCCGCTATCGATGGCCGCCGAGGTTCTGTGCACGCGCTGGACGATGGTGCTGATGCGCGAACTGGTGGCGGGTTCGACCCGCTTCAACGACCTGCGCCGCGGCGTCCCCAAAATGTCGCCGACCCTTCTGTCGCAACGGCTGAAGGAACTTGAACTGGCCGGCATCGTCGAGCGCAAGGAAGTGCCGGGCGAAAAAGGGATATTCGAGTATCGGCTGACGGAAGCCGGCCGAGACTTGCGCCCGGTCGTCGAGGCGATGGGCTTCTGGGGACAGAAATGGGTCGAGTCCCGGCTATCGCTCAAGAACCTCGATCCGTCGTTGCTGATGTGGGACATGCGGCGCAATTTGAACCCCTCGCCGCTGCCCGAGGGACGCACGGTGATACAATTCCTGTATCAGGACCTACCGGCGTCCAAACGGTCGTGGTGGCTGATCGTCGAGAAGCACGGCGAGGTCGATCTGTGCTGGTACGATCCGGGCTTCGATGTCGACCTTTACGTCTCGACCGACCTGCACACGATGACGGCGATCTGGATGGGATTGCTGACCGTCGAGAAGGCCGGCGCGAAGGTTGCCCTGACCGGCGACCAGGCCATCGGCAGGAAGATGCAGACCTGGCTTGGGCTCAGCCCGTTTGCGGTGGAGCCCAAGCGCGCGGCGTAGGAGAACCGGCGGGAGGTTGTCAGGAAACGGGTGGCGGGGCCTTCTTCCAGCGGCTTCAATGCCGGCCATGTTCATCACCCTGGCGAAAAATCTGAAATCCACGCCGCTGCAAGTCGCCGATGATCCGCGCTGGGGGCGCATTGTTGCGCGCGACAAATCGGCCGACGGCGAATTCTGGTATTCGGTGGCGACGACCGGTGTCTATTGCCGGCCCTCCTGCCCGTCGCGGCGCGCCAACCCGGGGAATGTGCAGTTGCACGGCACGCTGGATCAGGCCAGGGCGACCGGCTTTCGCCCGTGCCGGCGCTGCAATCCGGATGGTCCGTCGCTCGAGGCCGGCAATGCGGCGATGGTCGCCGATGCCTGCCGCAGGATCGAACAGAGCGAGGAAGAACCGTCGCTTGGAGAGTTGGCTGATGCCGCCGGCCGCAGCGCCGGTTATTTCCACCGCATCTTCAAGGCCGTCACCGGGCTGACGCCGAAGGACTATGCCGCAGCGCACCGCGCCGCCAGGGTCCGCCAGGGCCTGGAAGACGGCGCCAGCGTCACGACGGCGATCTACGACGCCGGCTTCAATTCGAGCGGGCGTTTCTACGAGAAATCGACCGGCATGCTCGGCATGACGCCGACACGCTATCGCGCCGGCGGCGCCCATGAAGAGATCCGCTTTGCCGTCGGCGAATCCTCGCTCGGCGCCATCCTGGTCGCGTCGAGCCAAAGGGCGTCGCCTCGATCCTGCTCGGCGACGATCCCGACGCGCTGGTGCGCGACCTCCAGGACCGTTTCCCCAAGGCACGGCTCATCGGCGGCGACCGCGACTATGAGGCGTTGGTCGCCCGCGTCGTCGGTTTCGTGGAAGTGCCGGCGCTCGGCCTCGACCTACCGCTCGACGTGCGCGGCACCGCCTTCCAGCAGCGCGTCTGGCAGGCCCTGCAGGACATTCCCGTCGGCCGCACGGTTTCCTATGCCGAGATCGCGCAACGCATCGGCGCGCCGAATGAGACCCGCGCCATCGCCGCCGCCTGCGCCGCCAACAGCCTTGCCGTCGCCATTCCCTGCCATCGCGTGATCCGCAAGGATGGCGCCCTGTCCGGCTACGCCTGGGGTGCGGAGCGCAAACGCGCGCTGCTCGACCGCGAGGCAGCGTCCGACCATGCCAACCGGTCGGTGCGGGCCTGACGAGGACCGGCAATGCGCGCGATGGCAAGGTCTCATGACAGCGTCACCGATGGGACAGCCCGCATCACCGCCGCCAGCAACCGCGCCCAAGAGGCGAAGTCCAAGGTCATGGCCGCCATAGGCGAACTTGTCGATGAGGGTAAAGCCGAGTGGAACCACACCGCCACCGGCGAGATCGAACTGCGGCTGCTGAATGGCGAGGTGTTTGTGCTTGGCGAGGTGTCGGTCACGCGTGTGGCATGAGTGTGCTTGACCGAAATGCGAATGATCCAAATCAGCGCTCTACGGCGCCCCCTCTGTCCTGCCGGACATCTCCCCCACGAGGGGGAGATTGGCAGTTCTGGCGCCGGCTCTCTTCTTGCAACGTTGAAGATTGGCGAAGGCCGTCGTGACGGCCGATCTCCCCACCCGTGGGGGAGATGTCCGGCAGGACAGAGGGGGGCGCCGTAGAGCACCTGCCTTGGAGATTCGAATTTGAAAGCAAGCACCGGAGTGAGACACGGCCGGCACGTGGCTAGGGTTCAGGCACAGACAAAGGAGTGAAGGCAATGAACCTTATACAGACTCAAATGGCGGCACCGGCGACCGTCCACAACGCCCTCGACACCGTAGCCTACGCCATCGGCGAATCTCCGCTCGGCAAGATCCTGGCGGCGCGCAGCCACATCGGCGTCTGCGCCATCCTGATCGGCTCGGACGCCGAGGCGCTGGAGCAGGACCTCGCCAACCGCTTCCCCGGCAAGATGCTGGTCGAGGACGAGGCCGCCCTGCGCGACGATCTCGCGGCTATCGCGCGCTTCATCGAGACGCCCGGCGCTGGCCTCGACCTGCCGCTCGACATGCGCCACGGCACGCCATTCCAGCAACAGGTTTGGGCCGTTCTGCGCGCCATCCCGTGTGGCGCCACCATCACCTACACCGCACTGGCCCGTCGTCTCGGTCAGCCGACCGGCGCCCGTGCCGTGGCTACCGCCTGTGCGGCCAATGCGATTGCGCTCGGCATTCCCTGCCACCGCGTTGTTCGCGCCGATGGCACGCTGGCCGGCTATCGCTGGGGCGTCGAACGCAAGCGCGCCCTGCTTAACAAGGAGGCTGCGATATGAATGCCCATGCCAAAATTGCCACATCGGTGGTCGAAGCCGCTCAGACACGCGTCGCCGCCTACGACTGGCCAACCCTTGCCACCGAACTCGACGGCTTCGGCTGCGCGGTGATCGAGAAGCTGCTCTCGCCCGAAGAGTGCCGGCGAATCGCCGGCCTCTATGCCAAGGAAGAGCATTTCCGCAGCCACATCCATATGGCCAGGCACGGCTTCGGCAAGGGCGAGTACCGCTACTTCCGCTATCCCTTGCCCGACCTTTTGGGCGGCCTGCGCAGCGCGCTCTATCCCAGGCTGGCCGAGGTCGCCAATCGGTGGAACGAGCGCATGGGGCAGGCCATGCGCTATCCCGCGACGCATGCGGCGTTTCTCGAGCAATGCCATGCCGCCGGCCAGACGCGGCCGACGCCGCTGCTGTTGCAATATGTGCCTGGCGACTTCAACTGCCTGCACCAGGACCTCTATGGCGACCTCGCCTTCCCGCTGCAGGTGGCGATCCTGCTCTCTGAACCCGGCCAGGATTTCACCGGCGGCGAGTTCGCCCTGACCGAACAGCGGCCGCGCATGCAGAGCCGGGTCGAGGTGGTGCCGCTGCGCCAGGGCGATGCTGTCGTCTTCGCCGTCCACAACAGGCCGGTGCAGGGAAGCAAAGGCAATTACCGCGTCAACCTGCGCCACGGCGTCAGCCGGTTGCGCTCAGGCATGCGCCACACCGTCGGCATCATTTTTCACGATGCGAAGTGAGCGTTTCTCCCTTCTCCCCTGTGGGAGAAGGGAAGGCCGCGCTTCATCCCGCGTCCTCGAAGACCATATCCAGTATCCAGGGGCAGGCATAATAGTCGGAAATGCGGACGATGACGCCGCCATCGGCATGGATCCGCACGAGATACGCCGGCCGCCATTCCTCGCCATGCAGCCTGTCGACGACCAGCACGATCTCCCCTTCGATCGTGTCTGGCCGCATACGCCAGGGCTCGCCGCGCTCATATTCGACGAAGTAGGGCGAGCCCGACAGCAGGCCGTTGTAGCAGTCCGAGACCCGCAGCCGCGCATCGGCGCTAGCCATTGCCCGCACCCCATCCCAGTCTCGCCTGTTGAACAATTCTACATAGCGATCGAGCAGCCGCGCCAGTTCGGGGTCGTATAGGGGTGCCGCGACCGGTTGCGCCGGCAAGGCGGCGAGCTTGGCGCGGCCGCGGTTGAGCGCCGACTTGACGCCACCTGATGTCGAGCCGACCAGCTCGGCGATTTCCTCAAGCGAATGGTCGAAGACATCCTTGAGCAGCACGCAGGCGCGCTCCTTCGGCGGCAGGTGCACGACCAGCCGCTCGATGGCACGGCCGGCGCCCAGCCCGGCGGGCTCGACAGGCGGCACGACGTCGTCGCCGGCATAGCCGGCCTCGGCTCGCTGTCGCGCCTGGCGGTTGCGGATAAAGTCGATGCAACGATTGTGGGCGATCCGGAACAGCCAGGGCCGCAGCGCCTGCGCATCGTCGAGCCGTTCGATCTTGCGATAGGCCTCGAACAGCGCCTCTTGCATGATGTCCTCGCCATCGAGGGCCGAACCGGTCATGCGGGCGCAGTACCGGTGCAGCTTGACGCGCAGATGCGACACTGTCTCCAGGAACGCTGCGTAGCGCAGGTCGAACAGGCCTTCGGGGACGAGGCGCGGCTGCATCCCCTTTTCCAGTGCAACGGATTTGCGGATCTGCTGGTTCATCGCGGCATAACGGTCAGCGTCACCACACCATTGCGCAAGTGCCGCACTTCCACAAGCACGAAGCCCGACACCAACCGGCGCATGCTCATGCCGCCCTGTCTGCGGCAGCTTTGTCACCGGTAGCTGACAGGCCCAGTCTCGGCCGTACCCAGGTGGCGAAGCGGCCGATCGCGTCGTCGGCCTCCGGCGCCCGGCCGGCCATCATCTGGAAGGAATGCAGCATGTCGTCAAAGACGTCGAGCCGCGTCTCGACGCCGGCCAGCCTGGCGCGCTCGGCGAACATGCGGCTTTCGTCGACCAGCGTCTCGTCGGCGCCGGCCTGCAGGAAGACGGGCGGAAAGCCGCTCAAATCGGCATAAAGCGGGCTGACCTCCGGATCGAGCCGGTCGTAGTCGCCGATGAAGTTGGTCACCAGCCAGTCGACGCCCCCCTTGGCGAAGAAGGGATCCTTTTCGCGGTTGGTTTCGTAGCTGGCAGCGGTCAGCGCCATGTCGAACCAGCCGGACATCATCAGCGTGGCGGCCGGCAGCGGCCGACCTTGCGCGCGCAGCCGTTGCAGGACGCCATAGGTCAGCACCGCGCCGCAGGAATCGCCCGCTAGCGCGATCGTCTTTGCGTCGAAGCCCTGGTCGATGAGCCAGTTCCAGGATGCCATCGCCGCCTCGAGCTGGGCCGGATACTTGCCCTGGTTCGCCAGGGGATAGCCATAGAGCAAGGCCCGGCAGCCGACGGCCTTGGCCAGATGGCCGACCAGCTTGCGGTGGGTGTAGATCGAGCCGCCGAGGAAGCCGCCGCCATGCGCATAAAACAGCGCCCGCTCCTCGCCGGCGCCCTTCGGCACGACCCATAGCGCCGGCACACCGCCAACATCCACCTCGATATAGTCGACGCCGCCTGGTTCGCCGGTCAGCGCTGTCCAGCTGGTATCGCTGAACTCGACGAACGCCTGCGGGCTCATTTTGCCGGCATTAGCGCCGATCGCCGCGTAGTGGTTCCTGTTTGCTTCGCTCTCGATGCTCGGCATGATGCTCTCCTGGGGTTGCGGATCGCGGATTGCGATCTTCCAAGCCAGAGACGGATGGGCTGATCAAAAGGATACGTCAGATCAGGATTTTCTCTTTCCTCACCGCGCCAGCGCGTAGCGGTTGACCACCATGCCGCAGGCATAGGCCTTCGAGCCGAGCAGCGCCAAGTTTTGGAAACCGCCCTGGTCGAAGATGCGGCGTCCCGCCCCCAGCACAGCCGGGTTGACGAACAGCTGGAATTCGTCGACCAGCCCGGCAGCGATCAGCGACGACGCGAAACCGGCGCCACCGAAGACGGCCATGTCGCCGCCCTCACCCGCCTTCAGCGCGTTGACTTCGCGCGGCAGGTCGCCGCTGGCCACCCTCGTGCGCTCCCAGACCGAAGCCTTGAGCTTGTCGCTCAGCACCACCTTCTGGGCGTCGACGACGCGTTGCGCAAAGGCATAGAACGGATCGCGCGGAAATTTCTTCGCCGCATTGCCCCAATGGGTGAGATAGCCCTCCTGCGCCATCTTGCGGCTGAGCAATATGGTGTCGATGCCGGCGAAGACGGTGTTGAAGTCCTGCTTCAGCGCGTCGTCCCAGGTGCTCTCGTCACCCCATTCCCAGAGCTGCCAGCGATGGTCGTCATTGGCGCCGACAAAACCGTCGACCGACATCTGCATCTGAAGGATCAGCTTTCTCATCATCGTTCTCCTCGGTTTGTCCTGCCTCAAAGCGTGCGTCCAGCGAGCCTCCGCAATCAACGTTATATGATTTACATTTGGAACCATTGACGCGAGGCAAAAATGATGTCAATAGTAAAGTGATTTAAAAATGGAACCATAACCATGTCGACGCGTGAACGATCCGGCTGCCCGATCAGCCTGTCGCTGGAACTGCTCGGCGACCGCTGGACGCTGCTCATCATCCGCGACCTGGTCTTCGCCGGGAAAAAGCATTTTCGCGAGTTCCTTCAATCCGATGAAGGCATCTCCTCGCGCACGCTGGCAGAGCGGCTGCAGACGCTGCAGGACGAAGGCATCCTCACCAGAAGCGACGATCCGACCCACGGGCTGAAGGCGATCTACCGGCTGACCGAGGCCGGCATCGACCTTCTGCCCGTGCTGGCCACGCTCGGCGCCTGGGGCAGCAAGCACCGCAAGGCGGACGACAAGCTGGCCCGCATCGCAGACGAGCTGGCGGCCGGCGGCGAACCGGCGCTGGAACGGATGAAGGCGGCGCTGCGGGCCGATCATATCGTCTAGGTGGCGGCGCTCAAGCCGAGCCGGCACTGCTCTTTGCTGCACAAATCGCTCGCCGCTTGACAATCACCCCCTTTTGTTCTCTATTTGTTCCTGTCTATCAGCAACTGCGGATGTGCGGTCGGATGGAGACGACAGCCACCATCCTGCATGCCGATCTCGACGCCTTCTATGCCTCGGTCGAGCAGCTGCTCGACCCGTCACTGCGCGGCAAGCCGATCGCGGTGGGCGGTGGCGTGGTGCTCGCCGCCTCCTACGAGGCCCGCGCCTTCGGCGTGCGTGGTGGCATGCCGGGACGCAAGGCGCGCGAGCTGTGCCCGCAGCTGATCTTTGTCGGCGGCAATTTCAGCCACTACCAGCGCCTGGGCGACGCGGCGATAAAAGTGCTCGACGATTTCACGCCGCTGGTCGAGCGCATTTCCATCGACGAGGCCTTTGCCGATGTCGCCGGCTGCACGCATCTGTTCGGCTCGCCGCAAGAGATCGCCACGACCATCCGCCGCCGCGTTCGGGCCGAACTCGGCCTGCCGATCTCGATCGGCGTGGCACGCACCAAGCATCTGGCCAAGATCGCCTCGCAGGTGGCCAAGCCCGACGGGCTGGTCGTCGTCGAGCCCGGCACCGAGATCGCCTTCCTGCACGATCTGCCTGTCGGACTGATGTGGGGCGTCGGCCCGGCGACCAGAGCGCGGCTGGCCGAAATCGGCGTCGAGACCATCGGCCAGCTGGCCAGGACCCACAGCGGCGCGCTGACGCGGCTGCTCGGTCCCGCCGCCGGCGAAAAGCTCGCCGCCCTGTCCTGGAACCGCGACCCGCGAAAGCTGGAGACGAAGCGCCGCGCGCATTCCGCCGGCGCACAATCGGCCCTTGGCCAGAAGCCGGCCGTCGCACGGGTCATCGTGCCCACTCTGCTGCATCTGGCCGACCGCGTCGCCAGCCGGCTGCGCGCCAAGGCGCGGCCCGGCCGCACGGTGACGGTGCGCGTGCGCTTTGCCGATCTCAGCACCGTTTCGCGCTCGATCACCCTTGACCAGCCGATCTCGGCGACAACGATGCTGGCCGAGATCGCCGGCGATCTGGTGCGCGGCGTGCTTGCCGACCACCGCCAGGAGAAGACGATCTCGCTGATGGCGGTCTCGGTGTCGCACCTGGAGGAAAGCATCGAGCTACAGCTCGAACTGCCGCTCGGCCTTGCCGACGAGAAACGCCGGCCCGGCACCAGGAAAGGCCTGGCACGCTTCGACGCCGACCGCGCCATCGACAAGATCCGCGAGCGCTTCGGCAAACAGGCGGTCGGCTACGGCACGGTGGCGCTGGAGGCGGCACGCTCGGTGCCCGACGAATTCAGGGAGTTGGCGGAGAAGGAGCTGTGAGCGCGGTTGACATTATCCTGAATGTGACCGCGCCGGCACGGTAACCAAGGGGCCGCAGGCAGTGAAAAATCTTGATCTCCGCACACTGGCTATTCGAGTAAGATGTAGCTGACACAAGCCATGGACTCTCATGTTCGCACCCTTCATCGTTTGCGCGTTGGTCACAGCTCTCAGCGCGGTTGTCAGTCTCGGTTTTTCCCTGGCCGCCGTCACGAACGAAACCGGCAGCGCCCGGACAGTGGCATTGTACGGCTGTGCACGCAGCTCAGCTTTGGTGATCGCAAGCGTCGTGCCATTTTTTACAGGTTCGACGGAGTGGCTTGAGGCCATCGCCTGGATAATGATCCTTGTGCAGGCTGGAGATGCCATCATAGGCGCCACGATCGACGATCGGATGAAAACCTTCGGCCCGGCCGGCACATCGCTCGCCAACCTTCTCGCTCTCCTATGGCTCATCCAGTCTGTTCAATGAGATCGCGACAAACAGCTTCAGCGCGCGATATCGGGGCGGCTGAAGCGTCTCATTCCGTCTGCTCGCCGTCCCAGTACCGCCTCACCGCAGCCATGTCGAAAATGCCGTCGCGCCGGCGCAAGGCGTCGACCGCCATCTTGTTGGAATCGGGATAGACGCAGACCTCGTTGGGGTTTTTTTCGCCGATCATCAGATAGCGGCACGGTCCCGTGCCGCTGTTGAGGAAGGAATGCCCGACCGCCAGGCCGGCTGGAAAGCAGACATAGTCGCCGGCCTTCATCTCGTGGCGCTCCTCGCCAAGCAGCAGCGTCACCTGCCCCTCCAGGATCAGCGCATGCTCCTCTTCCAGCATATGGTAGTGCCGGGGCGCCAGGCGCATGCCGGGGGCCGGCGCCTCGATCAGCACACCGACATGATAGTCGGGCCGCCCCAGAGCGGCATAGGTTAGGTGCTTGGACTGACCACCGAACCGCGCCCCCTCGCCTTCCTGTTTCCACTCAACGGCATCGCTGGCAACCGGCGGAATCGGAGTGGCTGCTGCCTTGGTGACACCGGCCATCACATCCGACGGCGGCGGGTCGCCCGCGGCAAGGCCGGTGTTCTCGCCGTCCCAGTAGCTTCGGGTTGCCGCGAGGTCGAAGATCGCACGGCTGCCCAGCGCGCGCACCAGAACCTTGTTGGAGGCGGTGTAGACGACAACGTCGTTTGGGTTGCGCTCGCCGACGATGACATAGCGGCACGGCGCGTCGCTGCTGTTGATCAGGCAATGCCCCGCCGCCGCACCGGCCGGAAAGCAGATGTAGTCGCCGGCTTTCATGGCATAGGAGGCGTCGCCGACCTGCACGGTGAGCGCCCCCTCGAGGATGAAGACATGCTCTTCCTCGAAAATATGGTAGTGCGCCGGCGAGGTCTGCTTGCCCGGCGGCAACTCCTCGATCGCCACGCCGACATGGTAATTCTCACCAAGCGCGGCCTGCGACAGATGCCGGTAGCGCACACCGAAGCGCGGCACATCGGACCATTCGGTCCACGGCACGCTGTCCGATGCGAATGGCACTGGCGATTTGTCGTCTGCCATCAGGCCTCCTGCTCCTGCCGCCTACCGTCGTCGCGACGGAACAAAGCTGCCAGCTTCCGGCCAAACCGCCAAGCGGTGCTCGCCACACTCCTGACAAAGCAGACAGGAGCCGCTTGTCTCAGCCTCGGATCGCCTTGCCGGTTTGCTGCAGCAGCTCGAACGCGGCGAACCGCTTGGCGTGCCAGTCCGCCAGCGCGGCATTGGGATGATAAACCTCGCCGAGTTCCGACATGCCGGCCATCGCCGTCACCAGATCCTTGTAGGTCGCGGCGGCGACCGCACCCAGCATCGCCGAGCCGAGCAGCACCGGCTCCGGCGAGGTCGACGCCACCACCACCATGCCTGTCGTGTCGGCAAGCAACTGGCGCACCAGCGGGCTTTGGCCGGCGCCGCCGCTGACGACGATGGTGTCGACCGGAATGCCCTTGTCATGCTCGGCCCGCACGATCTGGCGCGCGCCGTAGCCTAGCCCGCAAACCCCGGCGACATAGAGCCCGACCAGGCTGTCGAGGCTGGTGTCGAGATCGAGCCCGGCAATCAGCGCACGCGCGTCCGGATCGGCGAAAGGCGCGCGGTTGCCGAGAAACTCCGGCACGACATGCATGCCGCCGACCAG
Organism: Mesorhizobium loti; assembly: GCA_014189435.1. Taxonomy (NCBI): domain Bacteria; kingdom Pseudomonadati; phylum Pseudomonadota; class Alphaproteobacteria; order Hyphomicrobiales; family Phyllobacteriaceae; genus Mesorhizobium; species Mesorhizobium loti. The sequence continues at coordinate 1,358,641 of CP050293.1, read as the reverse complement.
CGCCGGCGTCGACGCGGCCCCGTTGCGGCTTTGCGCCTGTAGCGACAGCCAGGCGCTGAGGCTGAGCCCCTCGGCTTGCGCCTTGGCCGCCGCTTCGCCGGCTGCAGGGTGCATACGCACCAGATGGTCGATGGCCGCGCCCGCCGCCGACTGGCCGCCCTCGTTCAACCACAGGCCCGGCACCATGGCCGAGAAATACGGACCCCAGACGCCGTCGACGAAGGCAGGCTCGGCGGTCGACGACATGGTGCAGGCCGAGGTGCCGAAGACATAGGCCATGCGCGACAAAACGCTGCCGAAATCGCCGCGCGCGCCGACCGTGCCGACACCGCCGGCATGCGCGTCGATCAGCCCGGCCGCCACCGCCGTGCCGGGGACAAGGCCGAGGTCCGACGCCGCCTGCGCGGTCAATCCGCTGCCGAGTGCGGCACCGGCCGGCACGATCTCGGTGCCGATGCGCGCGAACCCCTCGTCGGCCAGCGCGCTGAGGCCGATCTTGCGGAAATACGTCTCGTCCCAGCGGCTTTCATGCGCGAGATAGGTCCATTTGCAGGTCACCGTGCAGACCGAACGGGCAAGGCTGCCGGTCGCCCGCCAGGTGAGGAAGTCGGCAAGGTCCATGAACTGCCAGGCGGCATTGAAGGTGGCGGGCAGGTTTTCCGCCAGCCACAGGAGTTTCGGCGTTTCCATCTCTGGCGAGATGACGCCGCCGACATAATTCAGCACCGCCTCGCCGCTGCGGTTGATGCGGCGCGTCTGCTCGACTGCGCGATGATCCATCCAGACGATGATGTTGCGTTCGGGATTTCCCGATTTGCTGACCGGCAAAGGCACACCGCCCTCGCCCAGCACCACCAGCGAACAGGTGGCGTCGAAACCAATGCCGGCGATGGCCTCGGGTGCCACGCCCGATTGAGCGACCGCTTCACGCGTGGCCGTGCACACCGCCCGCCAGATGTCGTTGCTCGACTGCTCGACAATGTCGCCGGCCTCGCGCCAGACCTCGATGTCCTGCTTGGCGGAGGCAAGCAGGTTTCCCGTGTGGTCGAACACTCCGGCCCGCGCGCTGCCAGTGCCGACGTCGATGCCGAGATAGAAATGCGGCATAGTTTCATTCTCTCAAGCTGGGCGAATAGGCAGTAGGCAGTAGGCAGTAGGCAGTAGAGAAATACCGAATGGAGTCTGACCCGGCAATTGGACTGCGGGACGATGTCCACCTACTGCCCTACTGCCCTACTGCCCTACTGCCTATTCCCTACTGCCTCACAAATCATTGCTCTGCGGTAAAATCACCAGATCCCGTATCGTCACATTGCGCGGGCGGGTCAGCATGAACATGACAGCCTCGGCCACCTCGCGCGGCTGCATCAGGCCGCCGGCGGCGAGCTCTTCCTCGAGCTTCGCCTTCGGCCAGTCGCTGACCAGCGCCGTCACCACCGGGCCGGGCGCCACCGCGCCGACGCGCAGGCCGTGCTTGGCGACCTGCCGGCGCACCGTGTGGACGAAGGCCTGCACGGCGTGCTTGGAGGCCGTGTAGATCGGCTCCCAGACCACCGGAACCAGCCCGGCGATCGAACTGGTGACGATGATGTCGCCGGTCTTGCGTTCGATCATGTGCGGCAGCACCGCCTGTATCGAGCGGAAGCAGGCATTGATGTTGAGGTTGAGCATCCGGTCCCAGGCATCGGGATCGCCGGTCGCCACCTCGCCGCCGACATAGGCGCCGGCATTGGCATGGAAGATATCGAGCTGGCCGGTCTTCTCCAGAATTTGCGGCATCATGCTGGCGACGCTTGCCGGCTGCATCAGGTCGATCACCAGCGGGATCGCCTTGGGGCCGAGCTCGGCACACAGTGTATTCAGCGTCGCCTCGGCACGATCGACCAGCACCACGGTGGCGCCGGCCGCCAGCATGTATCTGGCGCATTCGAGACCGATGCCTGATGCCGCGCCGGTGACGGCGGCAACTTTTCCGGACAGTTCTTCGCTCATGTCTTGCTTCCTGTTGATGGGTTCAGGCCCGGCCATGCGAGACACGCGAGCGGCGTGCCAGCGAGTCGACGATGACTGCGATGGCAAGCACGGCGCCGGTGATCATGTACCGAAGCGACGAGGACAGATCGAGCAGCGTCAGGCCGCTGGCGATCGACTGGATGACGATGATGCCGAGCAGTGCCGAATAGGCGCTGCCGCGACCGCCGAACAGGCTGGTGCCGCCGATGACGGCCGCCGCGATGGCGTTGAGATTGACGTCGCCGGTGCCTGCCTGCTGGCTGGCCGAGGCAAGGCGGGCCGCCGACAGCACGCCGCCGAAAGCGGCCAGCATCGAGCACAGCACGAAGGCGCTGGAATAGATCAGCCGCACATTGATGCCGGCGCGCCGCGCCGCCTCGCGGTTGCCGCCGACGGCCGACATCGAGCGGCCCCATTTGGTCCGCGTCAGCGCGTAGTGCATGGATATGACCAGGCCGACGAACAGCCCGAACATCCACGGAATGCCCCGCGCCTGGTTGAGATAGAAGACGATGAGTTCGAGGATGGCCGTGATCACGATCGCCCGCGTGACGAGCCCCCCGGTCGACGGCGCCGACAGATTGGCGGCGCGGCGGCGCGCGACGGTGCGCAGGCCGGTGACCAGCATGACGATGCCGGGCACGGCCGCCAGTCCGAACGACACGAATTTCGGCATCATCAGCAGCTGGCCGAAATTCACCAGGTTCGAGCCGTAAGGCAGGTTGATCGAGCCGGTCGAGCCCAGGATGTAGAGCTGCAGGCCGAGCACCGCCAGCAGGCCGGCCAGCGTCGAGACGAAGCTCGGCATGCCGAGCCGGTTGAACAGCAGCGCATAGAGCGCGCCGATGAAGCCGCCGACGGCGACGGCGGCGAGGATGGCGAGCGCCACCGGCCAGCCCTGGTTGACCCACAGCGTGCCGACCATCGCCGAGGCAAAACCACTGATCGAGCCGACAGACAGGTCGATCTCGCCGACCATCAGGACGCAGACGATGCCGAGCGCGATGACGCCGACGGTGGAGCAATCGAAAAGCAAATTGACCAGATTGCTGCTCGACAGGAAGATCGGGTTGATGCTGGCGAACACCGTCCAGATGATGACCAGCCCGACGATGACCGGCAGCGAGCCGAGATCGCCCGAGCGGACCCGATCGAAGAACCTGCGGATGGCGCCGCCGATCCCCGCCTCGTGCTTGACGCGCACATCGGCGCGGTCGAGCTGCGGCGGCGCGGGGGCGGCCTGTTCGGCTTCGCGGCTCATGGGCGTGGCTCCTGGTTTTGGTCTTGCCTGGCCTGTCTGCGCTCGGCGCGCCGCGACACCGAATTGTTCGACGCGCCGGTGATGGCGCTGACCAGTTCCTGGTTCGAGGCGTCGGGCGAGAAGATGCCGTTGTTGCGGCCAAGCCGCAGCACGACGATGCGGTCAGCGACGGCGCGCACGTCTTCCATGTTGTGGCTGATGATGACGACGCCGAGGCCGCGGTCGCGCACGCGCTCGATCAGGTTGAGCACTTCCGCTGTCTGTGCCACGCCAAGGGCCGCCGTCGGCTCGTCGAGCAGGATGAGCTTGGGTTCGAGCAGCAGCGAGCGGGCGATCGCCACCGTCTGGCGCTGGCCGCCCGACAGCGACGCGACCACTTCGCGGACACTCGGGATGCGCGCCGACAGCTCGTTGAGCAGCGTCCAAGCGCGCACCTCCATCGCCACCTCGTCCAGCCGCAGCGGGTTGAGTTCGCGGCCGAGGAAGATGTTGGCGACGATGTCGAGGTTCTCGCACAGCGCCAGATCCTGGAACACGGTGGCGATGCCGAGCGTCAGCGCCGCACTCGGATCGGCAAGCGCGACCTGCTTGCCGCGAAAGCTGATGGTTCCCGAACTGGGCTGATGCACGCCGGCCAGGATCTTCACCAGCGTCGACTTGCCGGCGCCATTGTCGCCGACCAGCGCCACCACCTCACCGGCATGGACATCGAGATCGATGTCGGTGAGCGCCGAGACGGCGCCGAAATTCTTCGAAACGCCGCGCAGGCTGAGCACCAGCTCGCCTGTCGGAACCGGTCCGTCCGGGGTGTCGATCATGCCAGGAAGCCTTTCAAAACCGGTTCAAAAATATCGGATGAGCGCTGCCTGGCCACCACCAGAGCCACCCCGATGCATTCGGGGTGACTCTGGTTTGTTGTTGGACCATGATCTTACCCGAAAACCGGGTCCCACTTTTCGGGATCATGGTCTGGCGGCCAGACAGCGGAGCGGGCAAGGGTCGCGGTCAGTTCCCGATGCCCAGCTTCTTGCAGCCTTCCGCGTAACGATCGACGCACAGTTCAGCCGCGGTGTTGATCTTCTTGTCGATGATCTCGGCCTTCAGGTTTTCCTGCGTCACAACAGCTGGCGTGAACAGCTGCGAGGGCGTGTCGTACAGCGTCATCTCGGCCTTCGGCGTCTCGCCCGAAAGCAGCTTGACGGCGATGTTGGCGGCGGCCGCCGCCACGATCTCGCTCGGCTTGGAGATGGTGTTGTACTGGTCGCCGGCGATGATCAGCTGCAGAGCCGCGATCGTCGCGTCATTGCCGGTCACCGGCGGCACGGGATCGACGCCGGCCGCCTTGAAGGCGGCGATGGCGCCGCCACCGGTGCCGTCATTGGCGGCGACCACGCCGAGGATCTTCGGCCCGAAGCGGGTGATCTGGCCGCCGGCCCATTGCTGCGCCTTCGGCGGCGCCCATTCCGGCGTGTCGTATTCGGCCAGGATCTGGTAGCCGCTGTTGTCGAGGCCTGCATGGATGCCCTTCTTGATCAGGCCGGCCGCAGCGTCGGTCGGCGAGCCGTTGATCTGCAGCACGCCGCCGGTGGCGGGATCGACCTTCAGCGCCTTCAGGTGCTCGACCAGCGAGTCGGCGATGGCCTTGCCGATGCCTTCATTGTTGAACGAGACATAGAAGTCGGCAGGTGCGGTCGGGATCGGCCGGTCATAGGCGATGACCTTGATGCCCTGACTCTGCGCCAGCTTGACCAGCGAGGCGGCGGCGGTCGAGTCGACGGGGTCGAGCACGATCGCCTTGGCGCCCTGCGATATCACCGAGTTGAACTGCTGCTGCTGGCGCGAGGCGTCGGCATCGGCATTCTGGTAGAGCACCTTGCAGCCCGGGCACAGCTTCTTCATCTCGGCGGCAAAGCCGGGATAATCATGCTGTTCGTAGCGGGTCGAGGCCTGGTCGGGCATCAGGAAGGCGACGGTGGCGTCGGTGACCTCAGCGGCCCTGGCGATCGCGGCGGTGCCGGCCAGCAGCGACAGCGCAATTGCTGCCATGCCGGCGGATTTCCCAGCGGATTTCAATGAAAGTTTGGTCATTCGGTCTTCTCCGTTTCTGGATATGGTTGTAAGAAGGTCGTTGACTGCTTTGGTGTGAAGACACGCTTCCGCCCTCGCCCCAACTGCAATTGGGGACCAGGGCCCGGCGCCGGCCCTTCGAGCCGCGCCGGCATCCTCCGCTGACGGAGGATTTTCAAGACAAGCGCTCTCCATCGCGGACCGCGTCATGCGGGCCACGTCTTCAGGCGAAAAAGTGTTGTTCCTCCCTTGGTTCCTCCCTGGCTCCTCCGTTAAGCGGCTTTGCCCGCGTTGATGTTGTCGGCCAGCAGCCGCCTGAAGCGGGAGGGCGGCATGCCCTTCTCCGCCAGGAACTGCCGGTTGAAATTGGACAGGTTGTTGAAGCCGACCTCGTAGCAGATGTCGGTGATCGAGGCCTGCTCGTCGCTCATCAGGATCTGGCAGGCGAGGTTGATGCGCAGCCGCTTGACATATTGCACCAGCGACATGCCGGTATGACGGCGAAACGAGCGCGAGAAGGCGCCGGTCGACTGGCCGGCAATGGCAGCAAGATCCGCCTCGTCGAACAACTGCGTCAGGTTCTCCCTGATATAGGCGAGCGCCTTGTTCATGCCGGCGGTCATGTAGCCCGAGGGATCGGGCCGGTAGCTGGCGCTGGCCAAAAGCTGGAATTCCTGGGCGCGGCTGAGCAGGCCCGCGATCATCATGAACAGCTCGATGCGGCGCACGCCCTGCGCCTGCATCATCTCTTCCATCAGCGGCGCCAGCGCCTTGCTGGTGCGGCTGGAAAACAAGACGCCGCGCCGCGACGCTTCGAGCAGGTGCCCCAGCCCCGCCAGCTCCGGCAGCACATGCATGGCGTCGCCGATAAAACTTTCCGAAAACTGGATGATGCGGCCGCGCAGCGGAATCGAGCTGTCCCTGGGGATATCGCTGACCCAATTGTGCGGCAGGTTCGGCCCGGTCAGCACCAGATTGCCCGGCTCGAACTCGCCGATGAAGTCGCCGACGAAATAGCGGCCGTTGGTGAAGATCACCTGATGCAGTTCATATTCGGGATGGAAATGCCAGCGCACCGTGTGGAAGGGGTAGCCATGCGACCACGCCTTGAAGGACTCACCGCGTCGTATCTGGACAACTTCCAGGTCCGGTTCCATGTCCGTTTCCTCCCGGGCCGGCACGGATCGTTGCCGCATTCGGCCCACATTCCCTAAACCCGGCCGAATTGGTTTCGGCTCTGCATTTCAAGAGCCACGGTATCGGCTCATGACAACAGGCGCCACCACGATTCAGGGCAACGGATGATACTTTTTTAACCGGGAGAGGGACAAGGAGAGGCGATATTCGGGCAGAACCGCGCCAGCCTTGCTGGTTGTTCAGGCCAAGGCAAGCCCCCTGCCCGGCGGGAGCCCAAGCCTTCGGTCACATCAGCGTTCGCAGGATTTAACTCGACGCGCAAAAGCCCGCCGCCTCGCGGCAGCGGATGAATTCTGTCACGGCTTCAGTCAGTGGGCAGAACTGGGTGGGCTAGCGGTCACGGCGGACAGCACCTCGCGCTTGGCGAGCACCGGCTTCTCATATTTTTTCTTCACGGCAAGTCCCCACGCCCGAGCGGCAGACGGCAGACGGCAGACGGCAGACGGCAGTAGCGTCAGGAAAGGAGAGCTTGTCAAGCATTTGCCAAATCAAGGTCGGACTGAGGGCGCGCATGATCGCGCGGCCCAAAAGTCTCGGGGATCGACGGATCTTTCGGATAGGTTCGCGAGAGGTGATAAAGGTTCTGCTCATCGGTATATCCGAGAAGCTTGCCCTCCAGCCATTCCAGCTGAGGGCACCAGGCACCACGACCTAAGAGGTCGAGAAGCAGCGAATACGCTTCCACCCTCCATTCCTCACCAGCCAGCGCATAGAAGTAGCAATCGATGTTGAATGGGGTGCCATCCGGCCGGTGTCTCGCAACGGTCCGGACGTGTTCCGACAGCGTGCCATTTGCAACGTACCGTGCGAAATCCTGATTGGCCAACGCATCGGATTTTTCAAAACCGCCCACACGCTCATGGGCGAACATGGCAAAGGGCTTGGCTCCAGCGAGCATCATCTCGAGCTCGTGGTTTGTATGTACGGTGTAGGGATAAGGCTCTTTGCCGTTCATTTTTCGGAAGCCTCCTAAAGTCGTCAGGCACCCACCATGACATCGACAAAATCGTCAGACGCCCAATCTGCTTCCGCCGCAGATCAGATAGTAGCAATCCTCGTAGCGGTTGCGTTCAGGAGTGCCGTATTTCGGCATCGTCCTGTTGCCGTGGTGATAGCTTTGAAGAAGGCGTGAGCATTGTGCCACTTTGACCGCCTTGGCATTCGGAAACAGGGTGGCCTCTATGGCTTCGGGCGACGCCAGAGAAACGGCCGCGAGGAGGAGGCACCCGAGACTGGCGGCAAGGAAAAGATATACGTTGCGCATCGTTGTTACCGAATACGGTCGGGCGGGTTCCCTTTCAACGAAGAACCCGCATCATCCTTAACATTGTGGGTAGCGGCGCCCTCGTTTCATCGAACTATCCAGCACTGTCGTACGAGGCTGGAACGGCGCCGGCGACCTTACAGCTATCCCCCAAACCGCGCAGCTGTCCACGCGCCACCCGCCGCATTCGAATCCACCGCCGCGGCAACAAACTTCACGCCGCGCGCGCCGTCGACCACGTCAGGCACCTGCGCCGCGCGTGCCGGGTCCACCACACCACCCGAGCGGTGGGCGCGGATGATGTCGGCGGCGTCGCGGTAGAAATTGGCGAAGGCCTCGATATAGCCTTCCGGATGCGCCGCCGGCATGCGCGACACACGCCGGCTCTCTTCGGTCGAGCCGTGGCCGCCGCGCACCAGGGTGCGGGTTTCCTCGCCGTAGCGGGAGAAGCGCAGCTCCTCCGGCCGTGCGCCCGACCATTCGAGCCCGGCTTTGTCGCCATAGATGCGCACGGACAGATCATTGTAGTGGCCGGGCGAGGTCTGGCTGGCCAGGATCGTGCCGCGCGCCCCGCCGGTCCAGCGCATCAGCACATGCGCATTGTCGTCGAGCCGGCGTCCCGGCACGGCGGTGAACAGATCGGCCGACACCGCCTCGGCCTCGCAGCCCGAGATAAAACTCGCCAGGTTGAAGGCGTGCACGCCGATGTCGGCCAGCACCGCCGACTGCCCAGCGCGTGCCGGATCAGTGCGCCATTCCGCCTGCTTCTGGCCCTCGGCGTCGATCGGCTTGGTCAGCCAGTCCTGGATGTAGGCGCCATGCACGGACACGATGCGTCCGAGTTCGCCCGCCGCCACCATCTCGCGCGCCTGGCGGACCATGGCATAGCCGGTGTTGTTGAGGGTGACGACGAAGCGGCGTTTTTTCAATCGCGCCAGCGCCACCAGTGCTTCGGCGTCGGCCAGCGTCGTCGACAGCGGCTTGTCGCAGATCACGTCGATGCCGGCTTCGAGGAAGGCCGTGGCGATCGGGGCGTGCAGATGATTGGGCGTGACGATGACCACCGCCTCGATGCCATCCGGCCGCGCCGCTTCCGTGCGCGCCATGACGCGATAATCGGCATAGCTGCGCTCCGGCGCGATGCCGATCTCGGCGGCCGAGGCGGCAGCGTTTTCAGGATCGGACGACAGCGCGCCGGCTACCAGCGCGATCTGGTCGTCGAGCCGCATGGCGAGGCGATGCACGGCGCCGATGAAGGCATTGCGACCGCCGCCCACCATGCCGACCCGCAAACGCTGGCGCATCGATCCGTCCGATGTTGCATAGACCATGTTCAAACTCCTCTCGGCAGACTGTTTTAAGGGCTGAAACCCGATATCCTGCTAGTTCCTCGACATAGGTTTTGACCATTCGAGCCAGCACCCGCCGCCGAGTTCTGTGGCGCCCCCCTCTGTCCTGCCGGACATCTCCCCCACAAGTGGGGAGATCGGCTGCCACCAGGGCCTTCGCCAATCTCAGACGTGGCAAGAAGAGCGCCGCCGACCAAGCTGCCAATCTCCCTCCTTGTGGGGGAGATGTCCGGCAGGACAGAGGGGGGCGCCGTAGAGCGCTACTTTTGAACCGTACACGTCCTTTCTGTGAGGCCACATCCTCAATCGAACAAGATTTCCAATTTCCATATTGTAAAACGATCGTGCCGCGCTAGCCTGAAATCATGAGCGGGGCGGGCAAAACATCGGGGCGGTCGATTGCCGACGAGGCGGCGACACGCAAGCGCGGACGCTCGCTGGCGGCGTTGGGCTACATCCAGCCGCAGACCTATGAGGAGCTGCGTGCGGTGCTGTCGTCCGGCACGGTGCATTTCCCCAAGCGGCTTCGCCAGGTCGCCATCTTCCTGTGGCAGCATCCGAGCGACGTCGCGCTTGGCACCATCGCGCAGGTGGCGGCACAGGCCGGCGTGCAGCCCTCGACGCTGGTGCGCTTTGCCCAGATCTTCGGCTACTCCGGCTTTTCCGATTTCCAGGGTCTGTTCAAAGACCACGTCAAGGGGTCGTGGCCGGAAGGACGCGGCGAGCCGCGCACCGAGACCGAGCCCAATCTGCATTTCCTGCACGGCATGGTCGGCGCCTCGCAGGCTTCGCTTGGCCGCATCGAAAGCGGCTTCGACGTCGAGAATTTCGAGAAGATGGTGGCGCTGCTGGCGGCGGCCGACCTGATCTACGTCATCGGCTCCAAGCGCGCCTTTCCCGTCACCACCTATCTGTCGCTGACGCTCTCGCAGCAAGGCGTGCGCAACGTGCTGGTCGACAATGTCGGCTCCTCCGCGCTCGACCTGGTCGGCTGCATCGGCAGGCAGGATGCCGTGCTGGCGGTCTCCTTCAGCCCCTACAATTCGATCACGCCCGACCTCGTAGCGGTGGCGCATGAGCGCCAAGCCCGCATCGTCACCATCACCGACAGCACCTTCAGCCCGCTCATCCCTTTGTCGGACAGCTGGCTGGAAGTGGTGGAGTCGGACTTCGCCGGCTTCCGCTCGCTGGCCGCCTCGCTCGCCGTCGGCATGGCGCTGGTCCATGGTGTCGCCGCCCGCCGCAGCAAATGAGACGCCGCTGGCACAATTGACTATCGGGAATTACCGTTCCATATTTTGAAAAATAGAAACTTTGTTCCGGGAGGAGGAATGGAGCTTCAACTCAACGGCAAGGTGGCGCTGGTCACCGGCGCGACGCAAGGCATCGGCCGCGCCATCGCCGAGACGCTGGCGCGTTCCGGCGCTGGCGGCTTGCTGGTCACCGGACGCGAGCAGACGCGCGGCGATGCTGTGGCGGCGGAGCTTTCACAGCTCGGCACGCCGACAATCTTCGTCGCCGCGGACCTGTCCGACCCGGCAAGCCCCGCTTTGCTGGCGCAAGCCTGCATCGAGCGCTTCGGCCGCATCGACGCGCTGGTCAATGCCGCCGGCCTGACCGATCGCGCCTCCTTCCTCGATGCCGATCTCGACGACTGGGCGTCGCTGTTCGCGGTCAACGCGCGCGCCCCGTTCTTCCTGATGCAGGCAGCGATCGCCGACATGAAGAAGCGCGGCCAGGGCGGCGCCATCGTCAACATCCTGTCGATCAATGCCCATTGCGGCTCGCCGGAGCTGGCCGTCTACTCCGCCAGCAAGGGCGCGCTCGCCACGCTGACCAAGAACGCCGCCAACGCCCACCGTTTCGACCGCATCCGCGTCAACGGCATCAATGTCGGCTGGACCGACACGCCGGCCGAGCGCGCCATGCAGGCCGACACGCTGGGCAACGGCCCCGGCTGGCTCGACGCCGCCAACGCGTCGCAGCCTTTCGGCCGCCTGTTTTCGACGAACGATATCGCGAACCTCGCCGTCTTCCTGCTTTCCGATGCCGCCGGGCCGATGACCGGCACGCTGGTCGACCAGGAACAATGGGTGATCGGGGCGAACCGGTGAGCGCGATCGAAACGCTCGGTCCCGCCCTGCTGGAAAGGCTTCCCGCCGCGGTCCAAACGCCAGCCTACGACCGCGCGGCGCTCGCCGCGGGCATGGCGCATCTCGGCGTCGGCGCCTTCCATCGCTGCCACCAGGCCGAATACACCGACGATCTCTTGTCGCTCCGGTTCGACCGCTGGGGCGTGATCGGCATCAACATCCGCCCGCCCAGCCTCACTGAGACGCTCGGCCGGCAGAGCGGGCTCTACACAAGGCTGATCCGAGATAACAGCCATATCGAGGCACGCGTCATCGGCAGCATCCTGGAGGTGGTCGACAGCCAGGCCAGTGCCGCGCCGGCACTCGAAATTTTGTCGTCACCGGACATCGATCTGGTGACGATGACGGTGACCGAGAAGGGCTATTGCCATATCCCGTCGAGCGGGCAACTCGACCTTAGCCATCCCGACATCATCCATGACCTCGCCAACCCCGAGACACCACGCAGTGTGCCCGGCCTTTTGGCGCGGGCGCTGGAGCGGCGCCGGGCAACGCATGGCCAGCCGCTGACGCTGCTCTCCTGCGACAACATTCCGACCAATGGCGTGATCCTCGAGACCGTCGTGCGGACTTTTGCCGAATGGCACGGCAATGGTTTGGCCGACTGGATCGCGGGCAATGCCACCTTCCCCTCGGCCATGGTCGACCGCATCGCGCCGGCGGTGACGCAAGATGACCTCGACAGCGTCGAGCAGTGGTTCGGCTACCGCGATGCTGCCGTTGCCGTCGGCGAGCCGTTCCGGCAGTGGGTGATCGAACGGAAGTTCGCCGGCCGCGTGCCGCGCTGGGATCTTGTCGGGGCGAGTTTCGTCGACGATGTCACGCCGTTCGAGCATCTCAAGATGCGGGTGCTCAACGGCGCCCAGACGACGCTTGCAACGCTCGGCGTGCTGGCCGGCCTCGAACACACATCGGATGCCATTGCCGACCCGCTGTTGGCGGACTTCATCAGGCGCATGCTTGTCGAGGAAACGCTGCCGACATTGACACCGGTGCCAGGCATCGAGCCGCTGGCCTATGTCGAGCAGAGCCTCGGCCGCTTGCGCAACACAGCCATCCGCCACCGCAACCACCAGATCGCCACCGATGGCTCGCAGAAAATCGTCCAGCGCCTGCTCAACCCGATCCGCGACCGCTTGCGCCAGGGCGAAAGCATCGCACTTCTGTCGATCCCCGTCGCCGGCTGGATGGCCTATCTGATCCAGGCCTCGGAAAAATTCGGCAAACGCTGGCCGGTGTCCGACCCCTATGCCGGCAAGGTCGCCGCGATTGCCGACGCAACCGGCCGCGATGCGCAGGCGCTGGCCGCCGGCATCCTTGCCATCGATACGATTTTCGACCCCGGCCTTGCGGCGAACGAGACGTTCCGCAGGGCCGTCACATCGGCGCTCGACGGGCTGCTGTCGGACGATCCGATGGCAACCGTCAGGCGCAATCTGGAACAAGCCGACACCACACGGTTGAAGCGGTCGGCTCGATCTGCATAGTACAAATCGGTCGTGAATTCACGACCAGGGGAGGCAGTATGAAACTTGGAGTGCTCACCGCACCGTTCGCGGAGACGCCGCTTGGCGAGGTCGCCGGCTGGGCAAGTTCGGCCGGTTTCGAGGCGCTGGAAATCGCCTGCTGGCCGAAATCCTCCGGCGCCAGCCGCCGCTATGCCGGCACCAGCCACATCGACGCCGCCTCCACCTCGGCCACGCAGGCGAAGGAGATCGTCGCTTCGCTGGCGGAGAAGAACCTGTCGGTCTCCGGCCTCGGTTACTACCCCAACCTGCTGCATCCCGACGCCGCTCACCGCGACGAAGTGATCGCCCATCTGAAGAAGGTGATCGTGCTGGCCGCCAATATGGGCGTGCCTGTCGTCAACACCTTCTGCGGTGGCGATGCTTCGAAGACCGTCGACGTCAACTGGCAGGAGGCGCTCAAGGTCTGGCCCGAAATCGTCGCCCATGCGCGCGAGCATGGTGTAAAACTCGCCTTCGAGAACTGCCCGATGATCTTCAGCTACGACGAATGGCCGGGCGGGCACAACATCGCCTATTCGCCGCAGGTCTGGCGCCGCATCCTCGAAGCCTGGGGCGGCGAGGTCGGCATGAATTTCGACCCGTCGCACCTGGTCTGGCAGATGATCGACCAGGCCCGCTTCATCAAGGAATTCGGCCCCTACATGCTGCATGTCCACGCCAAGGATTTGATGATTGATCATGATGGTTTGTACGAGCGCGGAATCCTGTCTTCCGGCATAGGCTGGCAGGTGCCGCGCATGCCGGGGTTGGGCGATGTCGACTGGAGCGGTTTCTTCTCCGGCCTCTACCGCGCCGGTTACGACGGATCGGTCATCATCGAACACGAGGACAGGCGGTTTGAGGGCAACGACGACCAGGTCAAGCGCGGTTTTCTGCTCGCCCGCGACGTGCTGCGTCCTTTCGTCAAATGAAATTAGAGCGCGCCGTATGACTCACCTTGTCAGCGACGCGCTTTAACGACTTGAACTGAAACTGAAAACAATGTGGAGGAAGTCTGAAATGAAGAAAATCCTGACCATGGTCCCGCTGCTTGCGGGTGCTGCTTTCCTAGCTTCGGTGGGCGCCTCGTCGGCCGCGGGCAAATACACGATCGGCATCTCCAACACCGTGCAGGGCAATGGCTGGCGCGAAGAGATGGTCTGCGCCATGAAGGCACAGGCGCTGGCTTCCGGCGAGGTCGCCAAGCTCAACATCGCCCACCGCAATACCGATGCCGCCGGCCAGCTCGAAGACATCCGCAACCTGATCAGCGCCAAGGTCGACGCCATCGTCGTCAACCCGGCCGATCCGGCCGGCATCAAGGCGGGCCTCGAGGAAGCCACCAAGGCCGGCATCGTCGTCGTCGCCGTCGACCAGGCGGTCACCGAGCCGTCGGCCTACATCATCTCCAACAACCAGGAACAGTACGCCTATCTCGGCGCCAAATGGCTGTTCCAGCAGATGGGCGGCAAGGGCGACGTGTTCTACATGCGCGGTGCCGCCGGCGCGTCCGCCGACTCTGACCGCGACAAAGGCTTCAAGAAGGCGCTGGCCGAATTCCCCGACGTGAAGGTCGCGCAGGAAGTCTTCACTGGCTGGCAGCAGGACCAGGCCAAGCAGCAGATGCTGTCCTTCCTCGCCACCGGCACGCCGATCAACGGCGTGTGGACCTCCGGCATCGACAACGTCATCGTCGACGCGCTGGTCGAATCGCAGGCCCCGCTTGTGCCGGTGGTCGGCGCCGACAATGCCGGCTTCGTCGGCCAGCTCAGCTCGGTCAAGGGTCTTGTCGGCGCTGCCGTCACCAACCCCGGCTCGATCGGCGGTGCCGGTGTGACGCTCGCGCTGCAGATCCTCGACGGCAAGAAGCCGGCCCAACAGACCGTGCTGGTCGAACCGCAGCTGTGGGAGAACGCCACCGAGGAAGGCAAAGCCAAGCTGAAGGCCGCCGCCGACCCGTCGCTGAGCCCCGAATGGCCGGTCTCGATCTCGATCCCGGACTGGACGACATATACGAAGGAGCAGATCGTGGCGTGCAAGGGGCCGGGCGAGTAATTTGGGTTGAACTGAATGGCGGGGACGGCCAACTGCCGTCCTCGCCACACAGAATAGCGCTCTACGGCGCCCCCCTCTGCCCTGCCGGGCATCTCCCCCTCAAGGGGGAGATCGGCCTTCATCGATGCTTTGGCCAATCGCCAACGTTGCAAAGAAGAGCGCCACCGGCGGAAGCGCCAATCTCCCCCTTGAGGGGGAGATGTCCGGCAGGACAGAGGGGGGCCTCGTAAGGCGCCAGCCTTCAAAAGCAGTTGGCTCCATAAATACTTGAACAGCTTCAATCGAGACCCAACCATTTGACCACCAGCCCCCTCCTCGACGCCACGGGCGTCGCCAAGAATTACGGCGCGGTTGCCGCCCTTCGCAACGCATCGCTGTCGGTGCTGCCGGGCGAGGTCCACGCACTGATGGGTGCCAACGGCGCCGGCAAGTCGACGCTGGTTAAAATCCTGACCGGCGCCATATCAGCCAATGCCGGGCGCATCCTGATCCGTGGCGAGGCGCGCGACATCCGCTCGCCCGCCGCCGCGCGCCGCGCCGGCCTGCTGCCCGTCTATCAGGAGCCGTCGCTGATCCCCGATCTCGACGTGCTGTCCAATCTGCGGCTGACCGGCACGCCGGTCGAGCCGTTCCGGGCCTGGGTGCGCGAGCTCGGCATTCCCGACCTCGATATCCGCGACACCGCGCGCGACATTCCGCTGGCCGTGCTGCGCGTGCTCGATCTGGCGCGTGCGCTGGCCGTCGAGCCCGACGTGCTGCTGCTCGACGAGATGACCGCCGCCCTGCCCGCCAACCTCGCCGAAAAGGTGCTGGAAGTGGTGCGCCGCCAGGGCGACAGCGGCCGCGCCGTGATCTTCATCTCGCACCGCTTCGTCGAAATCTCGGCACTGTGCGACCGCGCCACCGTGCTGCGCGACGGCGAGACAGTCGGCGTCGTCGATATCGTGCCCGGCGTCGAGGAAAAGATCGTGGAACTGATGCTCGGCACCCGCATCGTCAAGACCCATGTCGCCGCGCGCAGCGCCGCCCAGAAGGCAGCGCCCATCGCTGCCCGGCCCAGGCTTGCCGTGCGAAACCTGCGCGTCGGCACCAAGCTCAACGACGTCTCCTTCGATCTCGCCGATGGCGAGGTCGCCGGCGTCGTGGCGCTCGAAGGCCAGGGCCAGGACGAGCTGTTTTCAGCCCTTGCCGGTTCGATCCGGCCGACCAGTGGCACCATCGAGGTCGACGGTAGCCCCGCTAAATTCTCGCACCCGATCGACGCCATCCGCGCCGGCATCGCCTATGTGCCGGGCGACCGCGCCGAAGCGCTCGCCATGCAGCGCTCGGTGCGCGAGAACATCGCCTTGCCCTTCAGCGCCGCGCTGCGCAACTGGGGGCCGATCAACATGCGCCGGGAGCGCGCCAAGGTGGTCAGCGCCATCGAGCGGCTGCAGATCGACACCCGCGCGCAAGGCGAGGTACAGCGCCTGTCCGGCGGCAACCAGCAGAAGGTGACGATTGCCCGCTGGATCGCCGCGGACGCCCGCACCATCCTGTGCTTCGACCCGACGCGCGGCATCGATGTCGGCACCAAGCAGGAGATCTATCATCTGGTGCGCGAGCTCGCCGGCAACGGCAAGTCGGTGCTGTTCTACACTTCCGAACTGGAAGAGGTGCAGCGTGTCTGCGACCGCGTCATCGTCATCTTCGGCGGCCGCGTCGTCGACATCTTCCCGGTCGAGGAGGCCGACGAGCCGGCGCTGATGCGCGCCGCCTACGGCCTGCCGCGCGGCGTCAAGGCCGATATCGGCATATTGGCCGATCCCACGGCGCATGCTTCAGATGCACCGGGGGCGACGCCATGAGCCATTTCCTGCGCCGCCAGGGCTGGGTATCAGGCCTGTTCGCTCTCTTCGTCGCCCTGTTCATCATCACAAAACTGATCCAGCCGGCCTATGGCAGCGGCGATTTCGGCTCGCTCGCCCGCGCCGTTTTGCCCTACGCTTTCGCCGTCGCCGCGCAGACGGTCGTGGTCATCGCCGGCGGCATCGACCTGTCGGTCGCCGCCATGATGGCGCTGACCAGCGTCACCGCCGCCTCGATGATGGCCGGCGCCTCGGAAGAATACGCGCTGTTCGTGGTGCCCTTCGTGCTGGCCATGGGTTTCGTGCTCGGCGCCGTCAACGGCATGCTGATCGTCGTCACCCGCGTGCCCGACATCGTCGTCACGCTGGCCACCCTGTTCGTGCTGCAGGGGGCGGCCCTGCTGGTGCTCGACGCGCCGGGCGGCGCCGCCGCCGAATGGCTGAAAGGTCTGATCTCGGGCACGGTGCCGATACCGGGCCTGCCAGACAGCATCGACGCCTGGCTGCCGAAGGCGCTGCTGGTGCTGATCGTCTGCCTCTGCATCATCTGGATACCGCTCAGGCGCTCGCGCCTCGGCCTCTCCATCTACGCCATCGGCTCAAGCGAACTGGCGGCGTTCCGCTCAGGCGTGCCGGTCAAGCGCACCCGCATCATTGCCTATGCGCTGTCGGGCCTGTTCGCCGCCATGGGCGGACTGGCGCTGACCATGAGCACCGGCATCGGCGCCCCCATCCCCGGCCCCTATCTCTTGGCCAGCGTCGCGGCCGTGGTGCTGGGCGGCGTGGCGCTCGGCGGCGGCAAGGGCGGCCTGCTCGGCCCCATCGTCGCCGTCTTCGTGCTGCGGCTGGTACGCACGGATTTGACGCTGCTCGCCATCGACCCCAACGTCACCGCCATCATCGAAGGCGCCATCATGGTCGCCGTGGTGATGTTCGGCGCTTTCATTACGATGCGGGGGCGGCAATGATGAGCGGGCATGAAATGAGGCGTTGCGCCCTACGGCGCCCCCCTCTGTCCTGCCGGACATCTCCCCCACAAGGGGGGAGATTGGCTGTCATCGCCGCTTTCGCCAATCTCCAACGTTGCAAGAATGAGCGAGGCGCCAAAGCTGCCAATCTCCCCACCCGTGGGGGAGATGGCCGGCAGGCCAGAGGGGGGCGCCGTAGAGCATCATCCTCGCCTGCCTATCGCCCCGGGCAAACCCCACCACGAGCCACCCCATGAGCACCACCGCGATCACGCCAACCCCCGTCCCCTTCGGCCGCCGCCTGAAACGCTTCATGGCCGACCGGCCGCTGATCCCACTGATGATCCTGCTCGTCATCCTGGTGGTGATCCTGCAGATCCTGCGTCCCGGCATCGTCAACGAGCGCTGGATCGCCAACACCATCAAATTCGCCATTCCCCTGGCGATCCTCGCCGGCTGCCAGACCATGACCATGCTG
The DNA here is from genome assembly GCA_014189435.1 of Mesorhizobium loti. Taxonomy (NCBI): domain Bacteria; kingdom Pseudomonadati; phylum Pseudomonadota; class Alphaproteobacteria; order Hyphomicrobiales; family Phyllobacteriaceae; genus Mesorhizobium; species Mesorhizobium loti. The sequence continues at coordinate 1,340,481 of CP050293.1, read as the reverse complement.
ACCGGCGGCATCGACCTGTCGGTCGGCACGGTGGCGACGATGAGCGCCTTCATCATGGCGACGCAAGTCGTCAACCAGGACCCGGCGGTGGCCTTCCTGCTGGCGATGATGCCGGCGGTGCTGATCGGCCTCGTCAACGGCATCGGCGTCGGCGTCTTTCGCGTCCACCCGCTGATCATGACGCTGGGCACCAGCCTGATCGGCACCGGCTGCCTGCAGGTCTACCAGCGCACGGTGATCGCGTCGGGCGCCAAAATCCCCGACTTCCTCGCCTGGCTCGGCACCGGCCTGACCTGGGGCATCCCCAACGCGCTGCTGCTGTTCGTGCCGCTGGCGGCGCTGATCGTCTTCACGCTCGCCCGCACCGGCTTCGGCCGCCTGCTTTACGCCGTCGGCGACAATGAACGCGCAACGCGCCTGTCCGGCGTGCAATACTGGCAGGTCATCACCGCGCTCTATGTGATCTCCAGCGTGCTCGCCGGCATCACCGGCCTGCTCTATATCGGCCTGATCAAGGCCCCTTCCCTATCACTGGCCGAACCGCTGGTGCTGCCCTCGGTGGCCGCCGCCGTGATCGGCGGCACCTCCATTTTCGGCGGCCGCGGCGGCTACACCGGCACCATCATCGGCGCGCTGATCCTGACCGTGCTGACGACGCTCTTGACCATCCTTCAGATGCCCGAAGGCGCGCGGCGGATCTTGTTCGGGCTGATCGTGCTGTTCGTGACGGCGGCCTATCTGAGGATTGTCGAGGAGCGGTAGGGGCCTTGATGGCCAGCCGGCTCGCGACAAAATCGTCCGCAGCAGGCCCAGCCTGCGAGCTTGCTTCCAGAAGGCGTCAGTAAATAAGCATTCTCTAAATATAGAAGTTGCTTAATATCTGATACGAGAGATTTTTTCTATCCTTTGTCATGGAATCTTCTCCATGACTACTGGCGGCCAAATAAAACACTGCTAGACTTCTCCTATTGCCGGCAGCGGCGGGGCTCTGACGCCTCGAAAACACCCTTGTCATGGCGACGTCGTCGAATTGTGGAGAAGAATGAACATGGTAATCAATGGCACGACCGCTGGTGAAACGCTGAACGGCACGTCGACAGCCGACGTCATTTCCGGCAAGGGCGGAAACGACATCATCTATGGCAATGGAGGCAATGACGTCATCTACGCCTACAGCGTCGGCTACACATCGTTTTATCTCGGCAACGCCCGCATCTGGGGCGGCGGTGGCGACGACAAGATCTATCTGCAGAACTCGAACATCACCAACTATGCCTATGGCGAGCAAGGCAGCGATCAAATCACGGGGCTCGGCGCCAACGACGTCATCGACGGTGGAAGCGATAACGACATCATCGATGGCGGCGGCGGCGCCGACAGCCTCTACGGTGGCACGGGAAATGACATCATCAAGATGGGCATTGGAAGCTCGACTGCCGCGTCGATCATCGATGGCGGCTATGATGACGACGATATGTATCTCAGCTACAGCGGCAATCTGACCGCCAATGGCGGACAGGGCTATGACGACTTCTTTGTCGGGCAGCCTTGCTTCGGCGGCACGAAATATGATGGCGGAACCGAAACGGACAGGATCGTCGCTACCCAGAGCAATATCCTGATCGGCATCAAATCCATCACCGGTATCGAGCAGATCACCAACACCAGCCTGGAGTTCGGCACCTTCACCGGCGTGAAGATTTCCGCCTATGCGGGATCGGCGCCTCTCGATTTCACACAGACCGCCCTGGACGGCATCGCCGAAATCCGAGGCTACAGCACCGACAACAACGTCATCTACCTTGCCGGCAAGAACACGAGTGACGCAACCGGCCTTGGCCGTGCCGATCTCGTCAATGCCGGAGACGGCGACGACATTGTCTATGGCGGTTTTCTCAACGACACGCTCAACGGTGAAAACGGCAACGATACGCTCGCCGGCGGTGCGGGAGATGGCGACCAGATTACCGGCGGCGCCGGCGTCGATACGTTTATCTTCCATTTCGGCGATGGCGCCGACACGATCACCGATCTGTCGCTGGCCGCCGCGGGCGAGCATGTCAGCATTGGCGCTTTCGCGGGCGTCGACGATTTCTCCGATCTCGCCGGCCTGATGTCGCAGGTCGGCGCCGACACGGTCATCGATTTCGGTGGCGGAGATACGCTGACCCTGGCCGGCATCACCGCGACCAGCCTGACCGCCGCGCAGTTCGATTTCTTTGTATGAGCAACGCGCCTCACGGCGCCTGGCGCGGCGCCGTGAGGGCTGACGCATCGCTCCGTGCTCAGACCACCTGGATCACCAGCAATCCAGCGATCGAGCACAAAGATGAGTGACGAATGATCCAGGGAGTTGAAAGCCCGTCGCTTTCGCGGTTTTTGCCAACTATATTAGCTACTGTTGAATTGTATTGGAGGACGCAGCGCCGGATCAACTATGTTTTCTCAGCGCTCGCCTTTAATCATTGATCAACTGCTGTGCTTCATTCTACGAATCGCATGCAAAGCATGGGAAATTCAGGGATTCCTCAATGCAGATTATCTCGGACCTCACTGCTACGATACAGAAGCTGGCGTCCGCCAGGAGCGGTTTTGCTGGAACAAGCCAGCCGACGTTCCTCAAGGCAGGCACAGCGTTGCGGGTCGAGGCTCCGGTCATCCGGCCGGGCGCCGCCGGCAATGAGGACACCACCGAGTATGACCTGTTCGGCAGCTTTGGCCAGGCCTCCCAGGCGGAGGTGCCAGTGGCTTCATCCGGCGGTGCGGCGCAGGCCCCCACGACAACGGCGGACGACCCTTATATGCGCGCCGGCAAAGCCAATTATGGCGAACTCTATGCCGAATATACGCGCTTCATCAGTTCGATGGTCGAAGCCGACCGCCGGCACGAAGACTCCACCATTGCGCGCCGTTTCATCCCTGCCGGCGAGACGCAGGAAACGGTGATGGCAATGGAAGAGCATGATTATATGTGGGCCGTCCAGGACGAGATGGAGGCTGCCGCCGACCGCATCCCGCAGGCGCAGACCAACAAGGCGATCAGCAACCAAAGCCTGAGCTACGCCGACGCAAGCAAGATGACTTCCGATGCATTGTTCAGCCTGCAGAAGGCATTGCCGGTTCTGAACGCGGCGTTGGCGCGAACCAGCCCCGAGGCCGTTGAAGCGCGGCTGCAAAGTATCGGCGACGACCCGAAGCTCCAACGTCTCGCGCAGCAGCTGGCCAAGAGCGATAGTCTCTCCGTCAAGAGCAACCTGCGCTACGTCGACAGGATCGTCAAAAGCATCGAGAGTGGCTTCAACAAGGTCGATGGCGACCTTCTGGTCAAGAATGACCAAGGCCAGTACCAGCTTGGCGATTTCTCGATCTCGTTCAAGGGCCAGGCGATGCTGACCTCCAGGGATACATTCGAAGCGTTCGCGGGCTGAGTCCCCTCGCGGCACCCGTCACATCGGCGTGGATCTGCCGGTGCGGCCCCGGCCGCATCGATGGCGCGCAGGATGGTGTTCGCATTGCGCCATCCGATCCTGGCCAGGGCAGATGCCGTTTCCGCGCGGGCGGAATCGAACGGGGGCCTGGTCGGGTGTCGGGGTCGCGGCCCGGTCGATGTCGTTGCTGGTGCCCAGCGACACCTCCATCTTCGGCGGCCGCGGCGGCTACACCGGCACCATCATCGGCGCCCTGATCCTCACCGTGCTGACGACGCTGCTGACGATCTTGCAGATGCCGAAGGGGCACGGCGGATCCTGTTTGGGCTGATCGTGATGGCGGCTTATTTAAGGATAGTGGAGGAGCGGTAAGGGTGGGTTGAGGTCGATGGCTGCTTTCGGGCCGGAAGCGGATCGGCAGCTTTGGGCTGCGCATCTTCAAGAGCGGACCTTCACGTCTCTTGCGGTTCTTCGCTGGGGCCGCCTCAGCTCGTGCCAAACATTCGCGCCACCCCCGCAAAACGCCTCGGTCATTCGTACTCAGTATGATGCCAGCGTCGCCTCTGTTTGCGCACAATATACGAAAGAAATAAAAGCAGGCGGATCCGGCGGAAGGAATTCCTTCTGATGCTTCCATGCGAGACAGAGGGCGTATGTATCGAAGGGTTTGTGTTCTCGCCGTTCTTCAATACCGCCATTTACAAATGTAAGAGAAATAACATGCGCGGTTGCATTCTCAATTTGGGAGTCCGCTTTTGCAGCAGTTTGCGCTGTCAAAAGGAGAGCGAGCGCGATGATGAACCTGGTCGGTTTCATGTCAGCCTCCTGCCGAACCCAGTGCCGCCAGGATCGCTTGGTTGCGGCGACCGAATGGGCTAGGTTAGGGAGCGCGCCATGAGGGTGAAATGTCCCGAAAGGCTCCTGAAATTGACCCGAAATCTGCCGAAACGATCGCGTTTGGCGGTTTTGTTTTCCTGACCAGATTCAACGAACTCCGAACGGTTGAAGGCAAAGCGATCGATCTCCGCAGCCAGTCCGCCGAGGTGCTCTCCGTGCTCGCGGCGCGACCGGGCGAGATCGTGTCCAAGGATGCGCTGATGCAGGCGGTTTGGCCCGATACCTTCGTGACCGACGACAGCCTTACCCAATGCATTGCCGATATCCGCCGCGCATTGGCGGACGACGCGCATGCGATCGTGGAAACCCTCCCCAGGAGAGGCTACCGGCTGAATGCCCATCCATCGGACGCAACGGACCTAAACGCCGCGGCCGTCATGGGACGAGCCAAGACGCGACGCGGGGTCATCCTTACTGCGATCGTCCTCGTCGCGGCAGCGATCGGCGTATACTACGGCGCGGAAGCATGGCGAGCCACTCCGGTTCGTTCGGACGACATGCCGAGGATTGCGATCCTTCCCTTCGACGACATGAGTGCCGGTGCGGACAAGGGATATCTCAGCGATGCCGTTGCCGAGGGAATCATCACCGAGCTTGCGCGGAGCAAGACTTATGCCGTCATCGCCCGGAACTCGAGTTTCAGGTATCGCGGGAAGCCCACCGACACCAGGCAGATCGGAGATGAACTCGGGGTCGACTACCTGCTTGAGGGCAGTCAGCAGAAGATCGGAGACCGGCTGAAAGTGACGGCCCAATTGCTGAGTGCGCATGACGGATCGCATGTCTGGGCCAACACCTACAACCGCGAGATCGGCGATCTTTTCGTCGTCCAGGAGGAAATCATCCGCACGCTTGCGGAACGGGTCGGGCGCAGGATCGAGCGCCCTCTGCCACAGAGCGGTTCTGCCAAGGTCAGTGCGCTCCACTATCACCTGATGGGGATCGCCGAGATTCGAGAGAATTTCTCGGCTGCGAGGAACGAGCTGTTTCGGCAGATGGAGCTCAAGGCGATCGAAGAGGATCCGAACTCGCAGTTCGGCTATATCGGGCTGGCTTGGTCCTATCGCAACGATGCGATGTTCGGCTGGAACGAGCAGGACCGTGACGAGGCGTTGAACCGCGCGGCCGAATACGCCGACGAGGCCATCGAGCTCGGTCCTGATGACGCTGAAGCGCATAATATCCGCGCCAGCATCCACACCGAAGCCGGCGAGGTGGAGCAGGCCCTTGCGCAGTTCGATCAGGCAATCGCCCTGAACCCGAGCAACTCGGATATCCTGGTCCGCAGCACGGATCTGCTACTCTATGTTGGTCGTACAGACGAAGCGATCGATCGCATCAGGCAGGCCATGGGCATCGATCCTTTCTACCCGGACGACTTCAACTGGCAGATGGGCTGGGCGCTCTGGGAAAAGAACGATTGCGGGGCCGCGCTGGCCGCTATGCGGAAAATGTCCACAATCCCGATCGGCGCGCATCGAATGCTTGCTGGAATCCAAGCATGTCTGGGAAACAAGCGCGAGGCAAAGGAAGCACTTGCGGTTTTCCTCCAGAACACTCCCAGTGAATCCATCAGTAAAGAACGCAGGGAGTGGGGCAAGATTTGGACCGCACCCGGAAGCCTCGACCGCTGGATCGAACACATGCGGTTCGCTGGGTTGCCGGAGTGATCATCCTTCACAGGAATATTGGGTGCGGGGTGTCGGGAATTGCCGCGACTACGACTTGCCGCATGGCCATCCGCGATGTCCGCTTCTGAGCGAAGACAAATTTGCGTTAATGGCCGACATTGGGCGCAAAGCAGACCCTCCTCCGGTCGGATTCAACAGCGCACAGCCTCACCCTTACCAAAATCTAGCCAGCGACCTCAGAATCGCCTTGGTGCCGGCCGTCTGCCTGCAGGCTTGCGAAACTCCGGCCGCCCGTCGCGCCCAGCACGGCGTCTTCGATGGCGCGCAGGATAAGGCTCGCACCAGTTCCGCGCGGGCGGAAGCGAACTGGATCTTGTCGGATGTCGGGTCGCGGCCTTGGCCGCCGATGGCAGGGCAGCTGTCCGCTCATCCCCCCGCCAGCCTCGGCAACAAAAATATCTCCGCACCCTGCGGCAGCTTCTTCGACCACGTATCGCGATAGATCGTCCCGTCGATGGCGACGGCGATGCCTTTGTCGATCCAGGGTTCGAGGCCGGGATACTGTTCAGCCAGCTTCCTGAACAGCTCCCTTATGTCCTTGGCCTCGATCTCGACCTTGCTGTTGCCTCCGGCGGTCGCGGCGAGCGAGCCCCAGAGGGTTACTTCGACCATTCCCGTTCCGCCTCGATCGCCGCCAGGATGCGCGGCGGCGACATCGGGATATGCGTCATGCGCACGCCAGCGGCGTTCGACACCGCATTGGCGATCGCCGCCAGCGGCGGCACGATCGACGTCTCGCCGACCCCGCGCACCCCGTAAGGATGGTTGGGGTTGGGGATTTCGAGGATCTGCGTGTCGATCATCGGCAGGTCGGAGCAGACCGGGATGCGGTAGTCGAGGAAGCCGGCGTTCTGCAGCCGCCCGTCCTTGCCGTATATATACTCCTCGTTGAGCGCCCAGCCGATGCCTTGCGCGGCACCGCCCTGGTACTGTCCCTCGACATAGGTCGGGTGCACCGCCTTGCCGGCATCCTGCACGACCGTGTAGCGGATGACCCTCGTAGCGCCGGTCTCGGGATCGACCTCGATATCGCAGATATGGGTGGCGAAGGAGACGCCGGCGCCATCGGCCACGAGCTCGCTGTGGCCGGCGATCGGTCCGCCGGTCTTGCCCGATTCTGACCGCGATCTCCTTCAGCGACAGCTTGCCGAGATTGCCGTGCTTCTCGCCCTTGGCGATCGCGTGGCCCTTTTCCCAGACCACGTCGTCGACGGCAATGTCCCACATCTGCGCGGCGCGCTCGCGCAGGATCTTGATCGCGTTGCGGGCGGCCGAGATCGTCGCCATTGACGAGGAGAAGGTGCCGCGGCTGCCGTCCGTCATGTCGTTGTAGCCGAGGCTGGACGTATCGGCGACGATCGCCTTGACCTGGGAGTAGTCGATGCCGAGTTCCTCGGCCGCCACCAGCGACAGCGACGCGCGGGAGCCACCGACGTCGACCGTGCCGACGGCAAGCGAGACCGAGCCGTCCATGCCGATGTTGAGGTCGGTGCAGGTCTGGCCGCCGAAGTTGAACCAGAAGCCGCAAGCCATGCCGCGGCCCTGGTTCTTGCCCAGCGGCGCCTTCATGTGCGGATGGCTCTTCACCGCCTCGAGCGTCGGGCCGATGCCGATCGGGCCGTAGACCGGGCCGTAGGAGGACCTTGTGCCTTCCTGCGCGGCGTTTTTGATGCGGAAGTCGACCGGATCCATGCCGATCTTCTTGGCCAGCTCGTCGACCGCGCTTTCCACCGCGAACGCCGCCATCGGCGCAGAAGGCGCGCGATAGGCCGCGGTCTTCGGCCGGTTGACCAGCACTTCGTAGCCGACCGTCTTGACGTTCTCGAGCTTGTAGCAGGCAAACGCCGTCATGGCGCCGATCTCGGCCCAGGAGCCGGCATACGGGCCGCAGGAATAGCGCAGCGTCGCTTCGGCGGCGGTGATCGTGCCGTCCTTGCGGGCGCCGATCTTGACGTCAATCGAGGTGGCGCTGGTCGGGCCCGAGGCGCGGAACACCTCGTCGCGGGTCATCACCAGCTTCACCGGCCGTCCGGCTTTGCGCGACAGCGCCAGCGCCACCGGCTCGGCCCAGACATGGGTCTTGCCGCCAAAACCGCCGCCGATCTCCGAGGAGGTGACGCGCAGTTTCGAGGCTTCCATGCCAAGCAGCTGGGCGCAGTGCTGGCGGTAGACGAAGTGGCCCTGCGTGCACACCCAAAGGTCGGCGGTGCCGTCTGAGCTGAAATTCGCCACGCAGGCATGCGGCTCGATATAGCCCTGGTGCGTCTGCTCGGTCTTGAAGGAGCGCTCGACGATGAAGTCAGCGTGCCCGAAACCCTGATGGACATCGCCATGGCCAAACTGGCTGCGCTTGGTGACGTTGGAGGGTTTTACCGGCTTTTCCTCGAGGCCCTCGGTGAAGATGGCATCATTGATCAAGGGCGCCGTGTGCTTCGCCGCCTCGTCGACATCGGTGACATGCGGCAAAAGCTCGTATTCGATCTCGATGAGCTTCAGCGCCTGCCTGGCGGTGCGGGCGTCGATCGCGGCCACCGCGGCCACCGCGTGGCCGTCATAGAGCGCCTTCGTGCGCGCCATGCAATTGTCGAGGACGTCGTACATGGCGGCATCGCCATCGGTGAGGTCCGGCAGGTCGGCCGCGGTGACCACCGCCTTGACGCCGGCGAGCTTCTCCGCCTTCGACGTGTCGATCTTGACGATCCTGGCGTGGGCGTGCGGGCTGCGCAAAATGCGCCCGACCAGTTGGCCGGCCATGTTGAAGTCGGCGCCGTAGCGGGCGCGGCCCGTCACCTTGTCGATGCCGTCGGGACGGATCGGACGCGTGCCGACCGATGTGAATTTACGTCCGGAAAAACGTGGATCGAAATTCATCTCAAGCTCCCTTCATCACGATGGCCGCGTCCTGGACGGCGCGCACGATCTTGTCGTAGCCGGTGCAGCGGCAGAGGTTCCCGGCAAGGCCGAAGCGGATTTCCTCCTCGGTCGGGTCGGGGTTCTTGGCCAAAAGGTCCTTGGCTGCGATCAGGAAGCCCGGCGTGCAGATGCCGCATTGCAGTGCTGCGTGCTCGAGGAACTTCTGCTGCAGCGGATGCAGCCTGTCGCCATGCGCCATGCCCTCGATGGTCTCGACGCGCCGCCCTTCGGTCTCCGCGCCGAGCACCAGGCAGGAGCACACCAGCCGGTCGTCGAGGATGACGCTGCAGGCGCCGCAGTCGCCGGTGCCACAGCCTTCCTTGGCGCCCGTCAGTCCCAGGCGATCGCGCAGGACATCGAGCAGCGTCTCGTCGGGCTGGCACAGGAACTCGACAGTGTCGCCGTTGATTGTGGTTGAAACTGCTACACCAGCCATCATTTGCCTCCTGCACGTGCATAGGCGGTCGTGGCGGCCCGCTTGGCCAGCACGCCCGCAACTTTTCTTCTGAATTCGATGGTGCCGCGCTTGTCGTCGATGGGACGGCAGGCCCCCGCGCACACCTTGGCGAGCCGCTCCAGCGTCGCTTCGTCCAGCCTGGAGCCGACGAGCACCTGCGCGGCCTCTTCGACCAGAAGCACCGTCGCCGCCACGGCGCCCAGCGCCACGCGGGCCGATTTGACGACACCGTGCTCATCGAGCGTCAGGTTCACGCCGGCGCTGACCACCGCGATATCCATCTCGGTGCGTGGAATGAACCGCAGATACGCATCGCCCGAGCGCGGCGCTTGGCTGTCGAGCAGGATCGCCTCGATGATCTCGCCTTTGGCGAGCGACGTCTTGCCCGGTCCGATCGGCACGCTCTGCACGGGAATCGTGCGCCTGCCCGCCGGCCCGACGACCACTGCCCTGGCGCCGGCGGCAACCAGCGCCGGCACACTGTCGGCGGCCGGCGAAGCGTTGCAGAGATTGCCTGTTATGGTGCAGCGTCCCTGCACCTGCTTGGAGCCGATCAGCTTGGCCGCCTCGACGACGCCAGGCCATGCCTTCTTCAGGGCAGCGCTCTCTCCCAGGACGGCGCAGGGGACCGCGGCGCCGATGCTGAAGCCGTCTCCTGTCTCCCTGATCTCGCTCAAGCCGTCGATCGCCTTGATGTCGACGATCAGGTCGGGTTCGATGAAGCCGCCCTTCATCCTCACCAGCAGGTCGCTGCCTCCCGCGAGAATTGCTGATGTACCGGACGAGCCGGCCAACTGGCCAACGGCATCTTCCATTGAAAGCGGACGTATGTAGCGCATCGTCTCCCCTTGATCTTCGCGATTTCAGCGACCGTTATAAACAGTCTCCTCATAATGACCATCCGGTTCCGTATCGCGGCATTGAGCCAGGCGCCCAACCTGAATTGGCGTACGGAGTGCGAACCGGAAATCATTGAGAAAGCCCAGCTTGGAGCAAATTCCTGGTTTCCTCAAGGGTGTAAAACGTTAGGCTTGCGTGGCGAACCGGAACCGTCCGCCCTCTCCGCGCATTTCAGTGGATCGTGAACAAGCCCATTTTCAACACCACTTCGAACGGGTCAGCGGCAGGCTGGACAATCAAGCGCGGTCAATCGCCCGTCATTGGCACGGCGATCCACAGCGGCTGCGATGTCGGGTCCGTCTGCCAACCGCTGCTGTCCATCTCCAACGCCGACCGGCTGCGGGAGGAGGACCCCTTCACCGAACAGTTTATCGCCGATTTCCCGACCCAGATCCTCGTTCATCGATCGCGCTTTCAAGTCGATCTGAACCGGGCGCGCGAGGCTGCGATCTATCTGTCGCCGGACCAGTCCTGGGGCCTGAATGTGTGGCAAGAGCCACCGGGCGAGGAAATCGTAGCCGAGTCCCTCGCCTTTCACGACGCGTTCTATGCCGAGCTCAAGCGTGTCCTCGTCGATGTCGAAAAACGCTACGGCAGGTTCGTCCTTGTCGACGTCCACAGCTACAACCACCGGCGCGAGGGGCCGGAAGGAGCGCCCGCGTCACAAGATGGCGCGCCCGATATCAATATCGGCACATTCTCGATGGACCGCGGGCGCTGGGCGCCGGTCGTCGATGCGTTCATCGAGGCGCTTCGCGGCCAGCGTCTCGACGGCGAGCCGATCGACGTGCGCGAGAACGTATCCTTCCAGGGCAAGGGCGAACAGACCCGCTTCGTCCATGCCAATTTCCCACAAACCGGGTGTGCCATCGCGGTCGAGTTCAAGAAGATCTTCATGGACGAATGGAGCGGCGAACCCGACTGGGGCACAATCGAGCGGCTGCGCGCCATGCTGGCATCGACGGTGCCCGTTCTGGTAGAGGCGCTGCGGGCCATGCGATGAGGCCGAAGCTCGTCGAACCCGCGTCTCCATTGGCGCAAATCGAAGCAGATCTGGACACGCTTTTCCGGGACGGCAAGCCGATCCGCCGCGAATTCGGCAACGGCAACCGTTTGCACATGGATCGGCCGCTGCCCTTTCTGTGTGTCCATGTCGGGTCGCATCAGGATGCGGCATTCCATGCCGTCTCCGCCAACGCGTCCTATCTGATCGCGGCCGACATCGACCTCGCCGGCGAGGTCGCGCGGCTGGTGGCGCGAAGGATCCGCGACCACTGCGGCGCATTCCTCATGCTGGACATCGGCGAGTTGGCCGAAGACCGCTTCCTGACGGAAGATGTTCCGTTCCTGCCGCCTTTCGAGATTGCGCTGGCTTGCGGCAACACGGCGGCGGAGAAGGCGGCACTCAAGCGCTTCACTGATGCCGCGTCGGCCCGCGAAGCAAAATATCGCACGCCGCGTGTCGACGAACTCAACCCCACGACATCAGCCGAAGCAAGGCTCTGGGATGATCCCGGTGACGTGGCGTGCCTGACGGTGCGCTTCGCACCGATCTACAGGGTGCCGGGCACCAGGCGCGTCTACCCCGAACTCCACGACCTCGTCGTCGCCAACATGGTCGATGCCGCGCTGCAGGCTGTCAGCGCCTTCCTGAAGGCATCAGGCCTGGAACAGCCTGCGACCCATCGTGCCCTGGGGCGCCGCGCCTACATCGACGCGGTCGTGCGCGCCGACCGGGCGCTCGACAATGTCGCGTCAACGTTCGATTTTCTGCTTGCCGTCACACCGATCAACGCCGAACCAGCCTGGCGGGAATTCCAGGCAGGCGCCTTCGAGCGTGTGCCCGCCCTGCTTTACCGGCCGCTCGAGTTCGAGGTCGCCGACCAGAAGCGCAAGCTCTATGCGGTCTCGCTCGATCATCTGGAAGATACGCTCCTGACCCGGCTGCTGTCTGAAAAGCAGCAGGAACTCGATCTCCAGCTGTCGATGCTCGCGGCACGCGAAACGCCGCGTTTCGTCGAACTCGGACGAGCCCTCTATGGCAGCGTCGAGCCGAGCCTGGCGGCAAGGGCCCGCACCATTTTCGAAAGGCTGCCGCGGATTGCCTCGGTGACCCGGCAGAAGGGCCTCGATGCTGACGCTGTTGCCGCCGCCGCGCGCGACATGATCGCCGGATATCGGGCCGCTTATCCCGATTTCGATGCTTCCGTGGAGATTCGCAGCGACCTGCCGGCGGGCCTCCTGGTCTCGCGAAACCGATTGCTGGTTTCGCGCGATACCAGCCTTCCACCGGAGCGTCTGACCGCGCTGCTCAGCCACGAGATCGGCGTTCACCTGCTGACCTATTTCAACGGCGATGCGCAGGGGCTCGCCATCTTCCGCAACGGGCTGGCCGGCTACGAGGGCATGCAGGAGGGACTGGCCGTGCTGGCTGAATATCTGGTCGGTGGCATGACCGCGGCGCGTTTGCGGCTGATCGCGGCCAGGGTCATCGTGTGTCAGGCGATGCTCGACGCCGCAACCTTCGAGGAGGCCTTCCACCTTCTCCACAGGGATTTCGGTCTCGATGATCACGGCGCCTTCAACGTCGTTCTGCGAGTCTATCGAGGCGGTGGCCTTGCCAAAGACGCCATCTATCTGCGCGGCCTGGTGCAGATCCTCGATCATCTCAAGAACGGCGGCAGCCTCACTCCGTTCTGGATCGGCAAGATATCCGCCGCGCATTTCGGCGCGATCCAGGAACTCAACGCGCGCGGCCTGCTGCGGGCGCCGCGCCTCGAACCTGCGTTTCTCTCTTCCGACGCAGCCCGTCCGCGCCTCAAGAAAGCAATGGCGGGAATTGATCCGATCGATATGGTTGAAACCTGAGCGGGGGGGCTCCTGAATGCGCATTGCGTTCTTTGTCAATTCCATTGAGAGCGAGACGCCCGGCTATACGACGACGGCGTTGGCGCTGGTTGCAGTCCAGCGCGGCCATTCTGTCGTCTATGTCGAGCCAGGCGACTTCATACTGCGTGCCGATGACAGTCTGGCCGTCAGCGTCGCGGTTCTGCCGGATGCTCCCTACAAGACATCGGACAAGCTGCATGCTGCCCTGAGGGACGCCGCGATGCAGAAAAAGACCTTGGCGATCAGCGATGTCGACATCGTGTTTTTGCGCAACGACCCGTCGCTGGACATCACCGATCGACCATGGGCCGCCAATGCAGGCATCATGTTCGGGCGGCTGGCGGCAGAACGCGGCGTGATTGTCGTCAACGATCCGGACGGCCTGGGGCAGGCACAGAGCAAGCTCTACCTTCAGTCTTTCCCCGAGGCGGTCAGGCCGGCGACCCTGATATCGCGCAGTATCACCGAGATCCGCGCATTCATCGACAAACACCCGAAGGGCTGCATCGTCAAACCTCTGCAGGGGTCGGGCGGCAAGAACGTCTTTCACATTGCGACGCCTGCCGATTCCAACGTCAACCAGATTTTCGAGGCCGCCAGCGGTGCCGGCTACCTTATCGCGCAGGCCTACATTCCGGAGGCCAAGGCCGGCGACGTGCGTCTTTTCCTGATGAACGGCCTGCCGCTGATGCGCGACGGCAATTATGCTGCCTTCCGCCGCGTCCCAGCCAAGGGCGACGTCCGCTCCAACATCCACGCCGCGGGAACCGCCCGCAAGGTCAAGGTGACGGACACGATGTTGGCCATTGCAGAGATGGTGCGCCCCAAATTGATCAGCGACGGCATGTTTCTGGTTGGGCTCGACATCGTCGGCGACAAACTTCTGGAGATCAACGTCTTCACGCCAGGCGGGCTGACCCGGCTCGCCGCCATGTACACGACGGATTTTGCCACAAGTGTCGTCGTTGCGCTGGAGGAGAAGCTGAAGCTGCGCCAAGCCTATGGAAAGACGATAGCGAATTCGCAGTTGGCGACGCTTTGATCACTTTCACTGACGATTTCTGTGTCGGGCACCCCCGCTGGTGGCACGAAATGTATGACGGCGGAACCGAAAGGGGCAGCATCGTCCCTGTTTAGAGCGGTTCACGGCCGCGCCACTCCCTCACCAGAACCCGACCAGCGATCTCAGCATCGCCTTGGCGCCGGCCGCCTGCCTGCAGGTTTTGCGAAACTCAGGCCGTCCCGTTGCGCCGAGCACATCATCGTCGACAGCGCGCAGGATGGCGCTCGCATTGCGCCATCCGATCCGGGCAAGGGCGGATGATAGTTCCGCACGGCTGGAATCGAACGGGGTCTGCTCAGGTGTCGGGGTCGCGGCCCGTTCGATGTCATTGCTGGCGCCGAGCGCGTGGTGCGGAATATCCACTGGGCTGCGCACGTCGAACGGCCAGGAATAGCCGAGAAAATGCGAGATCATATGCAGGCACAGGGCTGGTTCTGAAACGATTTGCTCATAGCAGACGAAATGCACCGGCGCGCCGGTGCGGCGAAGCGCATCCATGGCGAAGTAGAACTGGTTCCAGTAGTCGGCCGGCGACCGGAACCTGTATTCCATCCGCTTCTCCGTGAAATCCTGCCTGACCTCGAACGGCTTGCCGAGAAACGCGCCGAGATTCCCGTTTGGCTTGAAAATCGTATTGTTCCTCGCAAGGCGGTACCACGACAGGATCTGGCTGACGGGATCCTTGCTCATGACGATGATGGGCAAGTCTCCATGTTCCATGTCGCGCCCGTTCATGAGCGCCGGAAAAACTCCATGTTTCCAGAACCCCTGATCGAAGACGACTGGTACCCCCAGATAGCGTTCGAGCAGATATTTGGCGAGATTTGTGCCTGATCTTGGCACCCCCATCACCCGGACGGCGGCTTCGCCGGGCCGCGTCAGCGCCGCGCGGAGCGGCGGCGCCTTCACGATGGCTCCCATTCCACCCATCGAAAACATTGGCTGCTCACCCATTGATTTGCTCCGACCGCTGCCTTGCCTCAATGACCATGAGATTGGGTGGCATGAGATCGGGCGCCATAGGATCGGACGCCATGAGATCCGGGGCCACGCGATCCGGCCCGCGCGGACGGCACTCAGCATCGCTCGAACCGAGCGCCGCGACATGGTCGACGATGGCCGCGAAAAACTCGCGCTCGCGGATCGGACGGTATCGCGACGCGATCGCCTCACGCAGTTCGCCAAGCCACGCCGGATCCGTGCAGGCCTTGGCGACCGCCGCGCACCATGCCTCGACATCGCGCGCCGGAAGTATCGGCATCAGGCCTTGCGTCGCCTCCGCAAGGGACGGCGCATCCGAGATGAGCACCGGCAGTCCGAAATCGAGGCACTCGGCCGCTCCCAGGCCCCAGCCCTCCACGGCGGAAGGGTAGACGCTGAACTCGGCGTCCCGATAGAGCTCCGCAAGCTGCCGGTCGCTGAGATTGGAGCGGAACTGAACATGTTCGCCAAGCTCGGGATGCTGCGCCATGAAGGCAACCAGTTCCTCATACATCCACCCCCAACGACCGCACAGCACGAGCGTCGGCAACCGGTCGCCCAAGAGAGGCAGGAGCCGGTGCCACACCTTGAGGAGAAGGATGTGGTTTTTCCTGACCTCGATCGTCGAGCAGTACAGAACGAACTTGCGGCCCTGGCTCTGCCTTTCGACAGCCATCCCTTGCTCGGCGACGCCCTCCTTGAGAAACGCGCCGGGCGATGCAACCGCGACCTGTGGAATCCGGCCGGGATTGGAGCTCCTCGCATGGCATCTTACCCTGTCTGCGGTGTATTTCGAGACGCAGACGAGCAGATGCGAATTTTCCAGCTGCCACGCCGTGTTGCGGACGAAACCGCGGGCGTGATGAGGCCCTACGAATTGCGGGAAATCGACCGGGATGAGATCGTGCATCAGGGTGAAGATGCCGCTCTTGGCTTTTTGTACGACCTTCCTCGAGGCAAGTTCGTGCACGCTGGCGCTCGAAAGAAAGCATATGGCGCCCTCGTCTTTCAGTGGGTCTTTCGAATCCAGCCGGCTGGGGCGCAGGGCTGACTTCATGAGCTTGAAGAGCCGAATGGCCATCTTGGACAGCTGAAATTTGATCCCGCGCCGCTTTTCGCTGCCCGAGAGGAAGATCGCCGCCACGCGATCGAACTCGCGCCCGAAGGCAAAGGGTGCTGCCCGCATGATCGACAGCACTTTCCACAGGCGGGCGGGATAGGAGCTCTCCTCCCCCCTCGACAGGCTGCGGCAGTTCACCGTCAACCAACTGCCTGAGATAGCGGAGCTCCGCTTCGTCAAGCATTTGACCCCGGCCCCATTTGTCCAACGTGAAGAAGCCAATCGGCGAGGCCTTCCATCGAAGCGCCTGACGAATGAGCGCCGTTTCCACGCGAGGGATGCCGACTGGCGGATGAGGCCCCCAGCGCAGCGCCAGGGTGGCGTCGATATACAGCTTTTTCAACTATTTACCCTTGGTGTTGCATTTAACGCGGTCATGGCTGTTCTTCCATCAGAACAGAAAACACGCCTATCGATCCGCATTGCTGCGGCTGTACTTTCTTAAACCTCTGATCCGCGGCGCCGATCTTCTGAAAAGCGCCGCCAGGATCTGAGCTTCAATACGTGGGAAAATTACCCACGTCAAGCGCATCGAGCACGCAACAGCGCGCGGAACGCCTCAAACCTGCGTCCGCAGTCAGGGAAGATGGCGTGCGACCAGGGCTGTTGGCGAAGAGCTGCATTAAAAATGAAGCGCGGGGGAATTGACTTGTGGGTAATTTTCCCACAGATAGAACTCGTCAGCGACATGCAAAGAGGAGCGAGGCTAACGTCGACCGGAACCTGCCCTGCAGCGTACCGGAATCGAATTTCGGCGGATCACCCGCCCCCCGTGTGATCCGCGGAAAGCGGCCGTACAAAAAAGCTCAAGCCCCCCGCTTTAACGAGCCCCCGTACGGCTGCACCGGCCGGTTTCGTCTATCGCAAAGGACGGACCGGCCGGATTGTCACTCCCTTCGAAACGGCTTCGCCAGCAGCGATTTTTCCATCGCCACAACACCGTGGGATTGACAGATCCGCGCTTGCCGGACCGTCAGTTCCTCGACACAGAAGTCTTGACCGCTCGCTCGCTGACGGCGCGCATGCCTTGGCGATAAGCGCGACCATCCATCGCTTCGTCATCCACGGGCGGAGCAAGGAGCGCAGCGACGCGGCGCAGACCCCTGGAGCTGCTCTGCAGCCCAAGGGATGACGAAGCCAGGAGGCTCCCATGAAACGATGAGCCGCTAAGGCCCGCTCGGCCCGCCAGGGCCGTCAGGTCCGCCCGGACCACCTCCGGGTTGGCCGCCAGGGCCGCTAGGTCCATTCGGCCCGCCAGGGGGCCGACCCGGTCGATCTGGCGATTGATTGCCGGCATTGCCTTGGCGGGACGCCGAGACAATCTTCCCGTCCCGATCAAACCTGACATCGAGAAACGCCCGGACATTGGCTGTCGACTTCGAATCGCCGGTCTGGCCATCAATGACGACACCCAGACCTGATTTGAGCCGGTGTTCCCAGCGCTGCAGAAAGGTCTCGTACAGGACGCTTCCAACATAGGTCTGCGGAACCGGGGCCTCCGCCTCCAGATGCACCACTTTGTATCCATCCGCGACCTTGGTCAGGGTCAGTTGAACGCGCCGGTTTGCCAGAGCTGACGATTTCGGCCCGATCTTGAGCCGTCCCACCAGCAATGCGCCTGACGTCACGAGTGCCAGGCCACGAACCAGATATTGCGTTTCATGCGGCCTGGCCTCGACCAGGCTCGCGACAATCGTCCCATCGGGCCACCGAATGCCGTGGGCGGCGACGATATCGCCCGTCGCGATCTTCAATCCCTTCGCAATGCCGCTGATGTCGACATGCTGCCCCAGGACCCATACCGAGCCG
Source organism: Mesorhizobium loti (assembly GCA_014189435.1). Lineage (NCBI taxonomy): Bacteria > Pseudomonadati > Pseudomonadota > Alphaproteobacteria > Hyphomicrobiales > Phyllobacteriaceae > Mesorhizobium > Mesorhizobium loti. Next base: position 1,322,333 of record CP050293.1, on the reverse strand, counting down.
GCAGTAACCCGGTCGACAGGGCCAACCACCTCGCTGGTGACATGGATCGCAGAGGTAACGACGCGACCTGCCTGCTGCACCACCGCGACCCGCACGACATGCCCGACCTTCAGGCTGCCTGCGGCAGCACGGACCCCGTCAATCCAGACCGGCACGTCCGGCTGATAGCCAACGCGGACATCGTTGACGAAAATACTGCCGAAGCGCTGTATCGTTCCCACGATGCCGGTGCCGCCGATGCCTTGATCGCCGTCCGTTCCCGCCGTCCAACCGGTCCCGCCAATCCCCTGGTCTTTCGACGGTTCCGTCGCTCTCGCGAGAAGACTGAAAACCACCGCCGGCGCGGCGGCTCCGAGCGTCAGGAAATCCCGCCTCGTCGGCCTCCGGCTCATGGGGTCCCTCCGCCGGCCTGGCTCTGCTGGGGCAATTCCTCGGCAACGAGCGAAGCACCGTCCGACCTGAGAATGTAGACACCGCAATTCCACCGGCTGGTGCCGCCCGGATCGGTTTGAATGGCCTGGTTTGCATATTTGTTCAAACGCAGCAGCGTTTCGACCGCGACTTCGCGGCTATAGATCTCGAGCGACCGGGCAAGCTCCGCCGACAGCCCGTCATAGTGGACGGCACGCTCGAGAAACGGCGGATCGTCGGCCAGGACATTTTCGACCGCGGCGGCCGCATGATCCCCGAGATTTCGGGCAAAATAGTAAAGCCGGACCTCACCGTCTCCTCGCGGCACCATGGCCCCTTCCATCAGGACGATGCGATCCTTCGCGTCGATTTCAACGAGCTTTCGGTCGAGCCAATCGTCCAGGACGGCTCTCGGCCGCAGATCGCGGGTCACCGATTCCACCAGGCCGGCAAAGGATGGCTCTCCGGCTTCACTCGTTCGCGCCAACGGCAACGGCATCCCCCTGGCATCGACAAACAACGGATCGGCAAGCCAGCGCGCGACAATGGCACTCGTCCTGGAAACGGATTCGGGCACCACCCGGACCGGCGCGCCGGCTCCTCTCAGCCGGCTGACCTCCTTTCGGTGGACGCCTGTCAGCAGGCTGACCCGGCTGTCCGTCTGCTGCTTGTCGGGCAACGCGAATTCATGCTCCGCGACATTGACGTAAAGCTGACGCAACAGATCGACGAAGGTCGGAAACGTCACCCCGCACTTGATGGCCAGCCGCACCAAGGGGCGAAGAACCCGGTTCAGCGTGTTCTGGACCCCATCGGGATCCAGATATTGTCCCGCCGATCTGCTCATCGTCGTCCCCTTCACGCGCCCGTCACGAAACCGGCCATCCATCGCTCGAAAATGCCGCCCGAAAATAGCCCGTGGGAAATGCTTCCACAATAGCACGTTGACACGTGTGAAATTTTCCCACAATTTGTGCCGCCAATACCACCAGCCGCCAAACGGTGCACGCCAAACGGAGACGTCTTTTGAAGAAGCCTTATGCAAGACCGACTATAGTCAGGACGGGAGACAATTTCGAAGGCGTTCCAATCCGACTGCACGACGTCACCGAAGCGCGTTTCAACGGTGAGAGGCATGGTGACCCAGTCATTGCCATAGCTGCGGATCTTGTGTCGGCTTACGTCTCGAACAACCCCCTGCCCGCCGCTCAGCTCCCCGAGTTCATCGGCACGATATACGCTTCGATCAAGGCCATTTCGATCGGGGTTCCCGATGTTCGGCCCGATGAGCTCAAAGCAGCCGTCGCTGTGAGAAAATCCGTCACACCCGATTTCATCATCTGCCTGGAGGATGGCGGGCGTTTCAAATCGTTGAAGCGGCATCTCCAGACAAGTTATGGCCTGACGCCGGACCAATATCGAAAGAAATGGAACTTGCCTGCCAACTACCCGATGGTGGCGCAAAATTATTCCGAAACTCGCTCGAAAATGGCCAAATCCATGGGCCTCGGCCGCAAGCCGAAGTAGTTTGCTTCGACGCATTGGGGCTATCTTGCGACTGGCCCAATAACCCTGCTCCTCGACATAGGTTCGCAGGCGCGGGGCAGCAGGCATCGGCGCGGGCGTTTCCGCGTCGTCTGGGAAACCCTTTTTGGGAGCCAACTCCCGGTTGCCGCTGCGTTATCCCAATCAGATAGGAACGCCTAGCGGCCTTTTCGGTCGCTGATCGCTTGGTTCCGCCATGTCTTGGCTGCGGCCGACGAAGCGGCGCCAGCCGCCGAAGGATGAAATGTCGGACGCGCCGCCTAAGCCGGCGGTTTCGACCAGAAAACCCTTGGCCGAACTGCCGTCCTCGAGTTCGATGGTCCCGATGCCGAGCGGCGGCGGAATGGCCGCGACGAAGCGACCGAAGGCGTCCGGGGACAGCCGCCAGACTTCGACCTCGACGGCAGCGCCACCCTCGGCGACACGGATCAGCCCCGGCTTGGGCACGGACTGGCCGGTCAGCGCATAGAGCCTGTAGGCGGCGGACGTTCTTGCCGCGCGCGAAAACCGCGCGCCGAGCTGGCTCAATTGGCAGTTGAGGGGCATGCCCGAAAGATGCGCGCCAACGACCACCAGATCGATCATCTCGTCCGGCGCGCGCTCGCCATGCGGTGCGCTGCCGGGGTGTGCCCAGCCGGTTGCTCCCATCGGGACGCCGCTCGCCTCATGGATGTCGCGGGCAACTTCCGCGGCCAGCCAGTCCCCTGCCCGCCATGGCCAGCAAGGTGACGCTCATAGGCAGCCCGTCGTCGCGCTTGCCGGTCGGCACGGCGATGCCGCACATGTCGAGCAGATTGACGAAATTGGTGTAGGTGCCGAGCCGGCTGTTGGTGGTGATCGGGTCGGCGAGCACCGCCTCCAGAGAATAGTGCGTCGGCGCGGTCGGCACGCAGAACAGGTCGACCGAAGCGATGACCGGGGCGAGCTTCGCTTTGTAGGCCTGCAGCGCATAGAGGCCCTTGAAGGCGTCCGCGGCCGAGAGATTGCGCGCGCCGCCGATGATCTTCCGCGTTACCGGATGCATGACGGCTTCGTTGCCGTCCATGAAGTCGTGGATCGCCGCGTAGCGTTCGGCAACCCAGGCGCCTTCATAGAGAAGATTGGCGGTGGCGTAGAAATCGCCGAACGGGATTTCGACCAGCCGGCAGCCGAGCGTCTCCAGCACGGCAAGAGCCGCTTCGAAGCCGGCCTGCATGGAAGTGTCGCCGAAGAATTTCAAATCATCCTTCGCAGGCACACCGACGCTTAGCACCGGCGGGCGGGTGGCAAGCGCCGGCACCTTGATCGCGCGCGAATAGGCGTCGGCCGCATCCTTCGCGGCAGCAACGCCGAACACCGCATAGGCGTCATCGACGGTCAGCGCGAACACCGAGATGCAGTCGAGCGTGCGGCAGGCCGGCACGACGCCGGTGGCTGAGAGCGCGCCCACCGTCGGCTTCAGCCCGACGATGTTGTTGAGGCCGGCGGGGATGCGGCCGGAGCCGGCCGTATCGGTGCCGAGCGCGAAGGAGACGATGCCGCGCGCCGTCGCTACGGCGGATCCCGAAGAGGAACCGCCCGGCACCAGGCTGGCATCGACAGCGTTCCTCGGAATCGGGTACGGCGTGCGCACGCCGACCAGGCCGGTGGCGAACTGGTCGAGATTGGTCTTGCCGACCACCAGCGCCCCGGCTGCCTTCAGCCGCGCCACCACGGTGGCGTCCTCGTCGGGCGTATAGGCATATTCAGCGCAGGCGGCGGTCGTCGGCATGCCGGCGACATCGATGTTGTCCTTGACCGCGAACGGCACGCCCCAAAGCGGCCTGGCCGCCGGATCGAACGGTCCGAGCTTTTGCGCCTGCGCCAGCATGTCCGCCTTGCCGGCGAGATGGATGAAGATGCCCGGATCGTCGGCCGCCGCGATGCGGGCATGAACGGCATCGATCATGCCCGCGACACTGACGCCGGCCGCATAGGCCGCGTGCAGACTGCCGATGTCGAAGCGGATCTCGCTCATGTGGCCTCTCCCAGAATGATCACCGGCAGGTCCCACTGGATCAGCACGACGCAGCCGTCTTTCGTCCACACCGAATGCTCGGTCCCGACCGGGTTCAGGATGACGCTGCCGGATGGATAGTCGCCATTCTCGTCACTCTGCGTGCCCTTGAGCACGACGATGGTTTCCAGCCCGACATGGCGGTGACGCGGCACGCCGGCGCCCGGCCGGTAGTCGAGGATCGCCACCGACGGCTCGACCGGCCCGCCCTTGAGCAGCCAGTGCACCGTGATGCCCTCGCGAAAAGGCTCGAACGCCAGATCGCGCCAGCCGCCGCTGACGAGGCCGGCAAAACTCAGATTAGCCATCGGCAAGTCCCTGCAACACCTGGTCGGTCGTCGCCGTCCAGCCGACGATGGCGCCTTGCGCCCGGATCATGGCGATGGCCGCCGCCTTGAATTCGGGAAAATAGCTTTCCGTGGCGTCTTCGGCGAGCAGGCACTCATAGCCGCGATCATTGGCCTCGCGCATCGTCGTCTGCACGCAGACTTCGGTGGTGACGCCGGCGAAAACCAGTTGCTGCGCGCCGAGCCGCTTCAGCTCGTCACCGAAGCTGGTCGCGTAGAAAGCGCCCTTGCCGGGCTTCTCGATGACGATCTCGCCGGGCAGCGGCTTGAGTTCGTCGAGGATCGCCGTGCCCGGCTCGCCGACGATCAGCACGCGGCCCATCGGCCCGACATCGCCGATGCGGATCGACGGATTGCCGCGATTGCGCTTGGTCGGCGGCAGGTCCGACAGGTCGGCGCGATGGCACTCCATGGTGTGGATCACCGGCAGGCCGGCGCCGCGGAACCCCTCGATCAGTTTCTTCACCGTCGGCACGATGGCGGTGATACGGCTGACGTCGTTGCCGAGGCTGGCGCCGAAACCGCCCGGCTCGGCGAAATCGCGCTGCATGTCGATGACGACCAGCGCCATCGTCTGCGGCTTGAACGCAAAGGCAAAAGGCTGCGCATCGATTTCAGCCATCAGTGGTGCCCCGCCATGTGCTCGCCGATGGTCTGCACACTCGCCCCGGCGATCGGCGTCTCATAGACCAGCGCGCCGTCCGACATGACGAAGATGCGGTCCGACAATTCCAGCAGTTCGTCGAGATCTTCCGACATCAGAAGCACGGCGGCACCCGCATTGCGCGCCTTCATGATGCGGGCGCGGATCTCGGCCACAGCCGAGAAGTCGAGGCCGAAGCATGGGTTGGAGACGATCAGCAGGTCGACCTCGCCGGTCAGTTCGCGCGCCAGCACCGCGCGCTGCACATTGCCGCCCGACAGCGAGGCGATGGGCGACGACAGCGATGCGGTCTTGACCTTGAATTGCTCCACCAGCCTGGCGCCGAAGGCGCGGATGGCGCTTGTGCTGATCCAGCTCACCGGCTTGCCGTTGCCGTCCATGTCGAAGGTGCGGAAGGAGATGTTCTCGGCCACCGTCATCTTCGGCGCGCAGGCATTCTTCAGCGGCTCCTCGGGAATGAGCCGCACATGGAGCGCGCGGGCCTCGGCACGCGTCGCCGCATAGGCCGACCCGCGCACCAGCACTTCGCCCGCATCGCGCGGCCGCTGGCCGGCCAGCACTTCCAGAAATTCCTTCTGGCCGTTGCCGGAAATGCCGGCGATACCAACGATCTCGCCCGAGCGCACGCCGAGATCCTCGATGCGGATCGACTTCAGACCAGTGCGGTCCGGCGCCTTCAGCGATTTGACCTTGAGCACGATCTCGGCATCGGGTTTCGGCGCCGCACGGCTGTCGAGTGCCGCGATCGGCTGGTCGCCGATCATCATCGCCGCCATCGCCTTGTGGTCGAGGTCGGCGACGCGGCCGGTTCCCGTAAGCCTGCCCTTGCGCAGCACGCTGACATCATCGGCGAAGGCGGTGACCTCATGGAACTTGTGCGAGATCATCAGCACGGTGAGATCGCCTGCCCTTGTCATCTCGCGGACAAGGCCCAGCACTTCCTGTGCCTCGCCAGGCGTGAGCACCGAGGTCGGCTCGTCCAGCACCAGGAAGCTGCGGCCGAGATAGAGCTGCTTGATGATTTCGAGCTTCTGCTTCTCGCCGGCCGCAAGCCCCGCCACCTTGACGTCGAGCGGCAGCTTGAACGGCATGCGCTCCATGAACACGGCAAGGTCGGCGCGCTCCTTGCGCCAGTCGATAATGCCGGGAACTTTTTCGCGCGAGATGACGAGGTTCTCGGCGCCGGTCAGCGACGGCACCAGCGTGAAATGCTGGTAGACCATGCCGAGCCCGAGCGCCGAGGCGTCCTTCGGACTGGCGATCCTGACTTCCCGCCCTTCGACCAGCATGTCGCCGGAGGTTGGATGATAAAAACCCATCATGCATTTGACCAGCGTCGACTTGCCGGCGCCGTTCTCGCCGAGCAGCGCGTGGAACGAGCCTGCCGGCACCTTCACCGACACCCCGTCCAGCGCCGTGAAGCCGCCGAAGCGCATGGTCATGCCGATGGTCTCGACGCCGACCGCTTTTCTGACGCTGTCAGCCATGGTGCACCCTCACGGCAGCTGCGCGACGAGCGCCGTCGAATTCGACACCGTGCCGAAGACACCGCCCTGCATCTTGATCATCTTGATCGCCGCCAGATGGTTGCCGTGGTCGGTCGCCCCGCAGCAATCCTCCAGCATCATGCATTCATAGCCGCGGTCGTTGGCCTCGCGCATGGTGGTGTGCACGCAAACATCCGTGGTGATACCGGTCAGCACGATATTCTGGATGCCGCGCTGGTTGAGGATCAGCTCCAGATCGGTGGCGCAGAACGAGCCCTTGCCGGGCTTGTCGATGATCGGCTCGCCCTCGATCGGGTAGAGGTCGGGAATGATGTCCCAGCCAGGCTCGCCGCGCACCAGGATGCGCCCGCACGGACCGGGATCGCCGATGCCGGCACTGATGCGGCGCGAGCGCCAGCGCTTGTTGGCCGGCAGGTCGGCGAGATCGGGCCGATGCCCTTCTCGCGTGTGGATAATGGCGTAGCCCTTGGCTCGCATGACCGAGAGCACCGACTTGATCGGCCCGATCGGCGCGCGCACCAAGGACAGGTCGTACCCCATATGGTCGACATAGCCGCCCGGCCCGCAGAAATCGGTCTGCATGTCGATGATGATCAGCGCCGTGTTGTCGGGCCGCAGATCGCCATTGTAGGGCCACGGATAAGGCTCGGCATCGATCGTGTGCTGGATGAATTCGGCTCTGGCGTTCATAGGCAAAACTCCAGTCATTTGGTGATCGACAGTTCCCCCGGCGCGCCGGCAAGCGAGCGCGTCGGCGACGAAGTGGCGATCATGATGATGAGGGTGAGGATGTAGGGAGCGGCGTAAAACAGATAGTAGCCCTGCGTCACGCCGACCGATTGCAGCGCCGGCCCAAGCGCGCCTGCCCCGCCGAACAGAAGTGCTGCGGCAAAGCAGCCGAGCGGGTTCCAGCGCGCGAATATGACCAGCGCCACCGCCATCAGGCCCTGGCCCGACGAGATGCGTTCGGTCCAGCTGCCGGGATAGTAGAGCGACAGATAGCCGCCGCCGATGCCGGCCAGCGCACCACCGACGCCGGTGGCCAGCAGCCGCACCGTATCGGGGTTGAGGCCCATGGCGCGTGCCGCATCCGAACTGTCGCCGACGACGCGCAGGATCAGGCCGGCGCGCGTGTTGCGGAAGGCCCACCATAGGATGACCGAAAGCACCGCGCCGATCAGGAACAGCACGTTGACGTCGAGCGCCGCCCGCACCTGGGGAATATCCGACCAGCCGCCGAAGGGAATGGCCGGCAGGTTGGGCGCCTTCGGCTTGATGAACGGCTTGCCGAAGAAGAAGGCGAGACCCGAGCCGAACAGCATCAGCGCGATGCCGATGGCGATGTCGTTAACCCCCGGGAATTTGCAGATCCAGCCATGAAACAGGCCGAAGCACAGGCCGGCGAAAGCTGCGGCGAGAAGGCCGAGCCATGGCGAGCCCGTCATCACCGCCACCGCATAGGCGGTCATCGCACCGAAGACCAGCGTGCCTTCCAGCCCCAGATTGATGCGGCCCGAACGCTCGGTGATCGCCTCGCCCAGCGAGACGAAGATGAAGGGCGTCGACACGCGGATGGCGCCACCGAGTACGGCCAGCGGCACGCCCCAGAGGCCGATCTCGGTCGCATCCATCAGGCAGTCCCCCTCAAGAGATCGGGCCTTTTCCAGAGGTCGGGATTGAAGGCCTTGAAGCGGCCGTAGAAGGTTTCACTGAACAGGATGACGATGAAGATCATGCCTTGCAGCACCAGCACGGTGGCGTCGGGCAGTTCCATGCGGCGCTGGATCAGCCCGCCCGAAGCGTCGATGCCGCCAAGCAGGATGGCGACCGGGATGATGGCCAGCGGATTGTGGCGGGCAAGAAAGGCGACGAGGATGCCGGTGTAGCCATAGCCGGCGGCGAGCGAGGCATTGGCGTTGCCCTGCACGGCGGCGACTTCCAGCATGCCGGCCAGCCCCGCGAAACCGCCGGCCAGTGCGGTGAAACCGACGATCAGCGGCCCGACGGCAAGCCCCTGCACCTGTGCTGCCCGCACATTGCCGCCGGCAATGCGCGCGGCAAACCCCCAGCGGGTCTTTTCGATGAGCACCCAGGAGAGAATGCAGGCGACGACGCCGACGACCAGCCCCCAATGCACGTCCATGCCCGGAATGTTGCCAATGCGGTAGATGTCGGCCAGCGGCTGCGTCGACGGCTTGTTAAGCGAGGCCGGGTCGCGCAACGGCCCCTCAACCAGTTGGTTCATCAGCGCGATGGCGATGTAGGCCATCAGCAGGCTGGAGATGGTTTCGTTGACAGCCCGGTAGTGGCGCAGCGCGCCGACGGCACCGATCCAGATGCCGCCGGCGGCCATGCCCACCACACCCATGGCAAGAATGACGATTGACGATGGCGCGCCGCTCAGCGCGGCGCCGATGGCAGCGGCGCCGACGCCGCCGAGCACGATGGCGCCTTCGCCGCCGATGACGACGAGGCCAAGCCGCGCCGGCAGCGCCACACACAGCGCAGCCAGCAGCAGCGGTGCGGCCCGCGACAGCGAGTTCTGAATGGAAAACCACGAACCGAAGCCGCCCCGCCACATGGTCTCATAGAGCAGGATCGGCGACTTGCCGACCAGTGCTATGAACAGGCTGAACAGGGCCATGCCGACGACCAGCGCCGCGAGCGGAATGACGAAAGCCTCCGCCCGCCGCGCGACCCATTCCAGCGCCGGAGGATATCCCCTGGCGCCGAACAGTGCCGGCATGCCGGCCCCTGTCACCGTATCCGTCATCGCCCCGCTCCCCTCAGATCACGCGGTCGAGCCGACGACGCCCTCGACCAGATAGTCCATGCTTTCGAGCTCGATGGCGGTTTCGACGAAGGCCTTGCCCTCGGTGGCGACGACAGCGCCCTTGTTGCTTTTCAGCGGTCCCTTGATGACGGCGAAGCCGCCCTTCATCATTTCGGCCAGCGTGGCGTCGAACTGCTTGCGGGCTGACTCGGAGACGGCGGGGCCGAGCGGGCTCATCTTGACGAAGCCGTCGGCCAGCCCGCCGCGCGTGAAGTTGGGCAGCGGCGTGCCGGCCATCAGATCGTCGACGAACATCTTGTAGACCTTGGCCCAGTTCCACTCGGCGCCGGTGAGGTATTTTTCCGGCGCCAGCGGGCTCTGGTTGGCGTGATAGCCGCAGACGAAGGCGCCGCGCCCGGCGGCCGTCTCGACCACCACCTTGGGGCTGTCGACATGGCAGGTGATGACGTCGGCGCCCTGGTCGACCAGCGCGTTGGTGGCTTCCGCCTCCTTGACCGCCAGCGACCATTCGCCGGTGAAGATGACCTGGCAGGTGATGGCCGGATCGACCGAGCGCGCGCCCAGCAGGAAGGAGTTGATGTTGAGCAGCACCTGCGGGATCGGCTTGGCGGCGACGAAGCCGAGCTTTTTGGTCTTCGAGGTGTGGCCGGCGACGACGCCGTTGAGATACTGGCCCATGCCGATGTAGCCGAAATAGGAGCCGGCATTCATCGGGTGCTTGGCCTTGTCCCACATGCCGCCGCAATGGCGGAACTGCACGTCGGGAAATTTCGCGCACATGGCCAGCATGTGGGGGTCGAAATAGCCGAAGGAGGTCGGGAAGATCAGCGAAGCGCCGTCGAGATTGATCATCGATTCCATCGTCTTCTGGACATCGATCGTCTCCGGCACGTTCTCCTCCTCGACGACGGTGATGCCCTCGATGCCCTTCAGCGCCGCCGCACCCTCGGCATGCGCCTGGTTGTAGCCATAGTCGTCCTTCGGCCCGACATAGATGAAGCCGACGGTGGCAGAGGCGGCGAAGGCGCGGCCGATTGGAAAGGATGCCGAGGCCAGGCCGAGCGCGGCTCCGGCGGCAGAGGTCTTGAGCAGCTCGCGGCGGTTAAGCGTGAATCTCGCGGTCATTGTGAATGCTCCCCTGTAGGACCCTTTTCCGGGTCGGTTAACATGCCGTCAGGAAAGTGCATGCAATCGCCATGCCAGTTCGTTTGGCGAAATTTATTGAATTAAATCAATCATCGATCCAAAAGAACCTGCTCATGTAGCAGGCAATTGCATGCACTTTTTGCCTTGAAAACAGCCAGTTTGACAGGCAGATTAAAATAGAGGCATAGAGAGTCGTATTGAGTCGACGGGCCGGTGCGCCGACCGACTCCAAAAGAAGACGGGACGGAGGAGATTTGTCGGGGAAGCGCAACTTGATCAGGTCGGGCACGACCGTGGATCAGATGGTGAGGGCGATCGGCGACCGGATCGTCACCGGCTTCCTGCGCCCCGGCGAAAAGCTCGACGAGACCTCGCTCGCCGCTCGCTTCGACGTGTCACGCACCCCGGTCCGGGAGGCGCTCGGCCAGCTCAGCGCCATGGGCCTGGTCGAGAGGCGGCCGAACCGGGGCGCCATCGTCGCCGTGGTGACGCAAGAGCATCTTGCCTCGATGTTCGAGAGCATGGCCGAACTGGAGGCGATATGCGCCCGCTTCTCGGCCGCTCGCATGACCAGCGCCGAGCGCCGCTCGCTAGAGATCGAGCATCAGGCTTCGGCACGACTGGTGCAGCTGGGTGCCGAAGAGGACTATGAATATTTCAACACCGAGTTCCACAGCCGGCTCTATCGCGGCGCCCACAATGCCCATATCTACGAAATGACAGTGATGACGCGGAGCCGGCTGGCGCCGTTCCGCCGCGCGCAATTCATGCTGCCGGGGCGGCTCGCCAAATCCTGGCAAGAGCACGACGCCATCGTCACCGCGATCCTGCGTGGCGACGGCGCTGCTGCCGGCAAGGCTGCGCGCGACCACGTTTCCATCGTCAGCGAGGCGAGCGCCGTCTTTGCCGTCGGCGACCAGCCGAAAGCCGCAAGCACGACGCCGGTCACATCAGGCTGACAATCCAGTTGGTTTCAGCGGGACCGGGCGCAAACAGACTTTGCGCTCCCCCTCACAGCGCCAGGCTCCCCTGCTCCGCCTCCGCGGCATTTGGATCACCCGGTGCCGTCGCCCAGGCCAGTTCCACGAGCGTCACGGTGCGCCGGCCTGTTCCGTCGAGCTGGCAGACGATGAGGCCCTGCTCCTCGATATAGGTCAAGAGACGCCGGGCGCGGCGCAGCGAGTGCGAGCCGTAGGCACGCGCGATCGCGGCGTCGCTCGGGCACGGCCAGCCCTCCTTTGCCGCGCGCGCGATCATCATGAACACGCCCTGCATGTCGTCGGGCAGCAGCGACGCGCGGACGGAAACGTCCCGCCACGCGTCATCCTGCGTCGTCTCGGAGCCGAGGCCGGCGCGGGCGCGCGTCAGCATGCGGCGGAACTCCGGCAGATCGGGTACGACCGCGGCGAGGCCTTCGATGCGGCAGCGGACCACGAATTCCTGGTAGAGCACGCCGATCACGCGAAAACCCGCATCGGGTTGCGCCAGGATGGCGCGCAGAACGCGGTCGACGCGCTCGCGACGCTCCGCCAGATCCTCGGCGCTGACTTGCGGCTCCGCCGGTTCGGGGCGGATTTCCAGCGCCGCCGACTTCGCCGCCATCAACTGGTCGAGCAGGTCCGGCGACGTCGTGCGGCGCGGCGCGCGCACGGTCTCGGGCGGCGGCGCCGCCAGGATGATGGCGCGTGCATCCTCGAGCGCCGCTTCCGGCATCGCCATCAGCCGCGGTGTGCCGTTGCGCGGGCTGGTGTCGGTCGGGCCGATGCGCAGGCCCAGTGGTCGGCGCGACAATGCCGGGCCGAGCGCCATGAACTGCCCGCGCTCCAGATCGCGAAACGCCTCCGCCTGGCGCCGTTCCATGCCCAAGAGGTCGGCGGCGCGCGCCATGTCGATATCGAGGAAGGTGCGGCCCATGAGGAAATTGGACGCCTCGGCGGCGACGTTCTTGGCGAGCTTGGCCAGCCGCTGGGTGGCAATGATGCCGGCCAGTCCGCGCTTGCGGCCACGGCACATCAAATTGGTCATGGCGCCGAGCGAAAGTTTGCGCGCCTCGTCGGAAACCTCGCCCGCCACCGCCGGCGCGAACAGTTGCGCCTCGTCGACCACCACCAGCATCGGGTACCAGTGGTCGCGGGCGACCTCGAACAGCCCGCCGAGGAAGGCGGCAGCACGCCGCATCTGGTTCTCGGCGTCGAGCCCCTCGAGATTGAGCACGGTGGAGACGCGATGGATGCGTGCCCGCTCGCCGGCCGCCTGCAGGCCGCGCTCGGTATGCTGCTCGGCATCGATCACCAGATGGCCGTAACGTTCGCCCAGCGACACGAAGTCGCCTTCAGGATCGATGATGGTCTGCTGCACCCAGGGCGCGCTCTGCTCCAGCAGGCGCCGCAGCAAATGCGACTTGCCGGAGCCCGAATTGCCCTGCACCAAGAGCCGGGTGGCCAGCAATTCCTCGAGATCCAGCTTCGCCGGGGCGCCTGCGGTCGTGTGTCCCATCTCGATCGCAACGGTCATCTCGACTCAGGCGCTCCTTTCGCAGACGGGCTTATCAACCGGATCACAGCCCGTCGAGCGCGCATGGCCGGCAGTTGCGCGTTGCGCACAGCTGTCCTGACACTGTCTGTCGGGCGAACCCTGTGGATAGTAACCACTCGTTCACCATGGGCTGGCGTTCCGATTGCAGATGTCAGGCAAGCGCCTAGCCTGACCTTGCATCGCGTCCCCAACGTGATGCGTCCCAACCCCGCCCCTGGCGACCGACGTCTTCAAGTTCCCTCTCCAAGTATATGTCGGTCGCCAACTTCGCCTGATCCCATCCCGTTCTGACATCGTACAGAGCCGCCCCCTGGCGCAAACTTTGGGTTGACCCCTTCGGACCGCGAGGCGACACTCCACCCAACGAACAGGTGCGAGGAGGAATTGCGATGGACGAGCCCGAACGGTGGCGCCACATGTCGATGGCGCCGAGGGATGGCAGCCGCATCCTGGTCACGGTGCGCCCGTCCGAACAGGGGCCGGCGGAAGTCGACCTCGCCTATTGGTCGCGCGCCGATCAGTTCGCCTCGGAAGGCTGGCGCGCGTCGGACTCCTCGCCCGGGCGCGTCATCGAATATGCCGAACCGGAACTGAAGTGCTGGATGCCGCTGCCGACGGCCAATCTCAGCCGCGCTTCCATGCCGGCGCCCTGGGAAGGCGAAGACGCCCAGCAGCTCGACGGCTCGGGGATTTAGGCAGAGACGGCCGAAGGTAGCCAATCTCCCCCAAGTGGGGGAGATGTCCGGCAGGACAGAGGGGGCGCCGTAGAGCGCCAACCCCGACAACCACCGAACACTGACAATGCCTCACTCACCCTTGCCTCCGCAAAACCGCGCCAACGCCCGATCGATGCGCAAGGTCATGACATCAGCCGAGCTGAAGCTCTGGAACGAGCTTCGCGCGCACCGGCTGATGGGCCTGGGCTTCCGGAGACAGTTTCCGATCGCCGGCTATATCGTTGACTTCGCTTGCCCGGAGAAGAAGCTGATCGTTGAGCTTGATGGCTCCCAACATGCGGAAACCGACGCTGTCGCAAGCGACGAAGCAAGGTCCGCGCGACTGGAGCGGGATGGCTGGACCATCCTGCGCTTCTGGAATGACGATGTCATCCGCGACATCGACAATGTCTGCCAACATATTGTGATAGCGGCCGGGCTTGCGGGTACGCCAGAATAACGGCAAGGGCGGCGGGACAGCGCCCCCCTCTGCCCTGCCGGGCATCTCCCCCACATGGGGGGAGATCGGCAGCTCTACGGTTGGCTCCTCAAGCTCCCCTCAGAACAGGAACGCGGCCGTGGCGGGGTTGGGCCCGGTGCGGCCTTCGGGCGAATCCATGCCCCGGATCGTCTGCAAATCCTGCGCATCCAGCTCGAAATCGAAGACATCGAAATTGGCGGCGATGCGATCCCTGCGGATCGATTTTGGAATGACGATCAGTCCCTCCTGGAGATGCCAGCGGATGATCGCCTGCGCCACCGACTTGCCGTGCTTCCTGGCAATGCCTTCGAGGGTCGCATCGCCGAGCAGCCGGCCGCTGCCCAGCGGGCTCCAGCTTTCCGTCTGGACGCCGTGCTTGGCATGAAAATCCCTGAGATCGCGTTGCTGGAAACGAGGGTGCAGCTCGATCTGGTTCACGACAGGCGTCACGCCGGTCTCCGCGATGATCCGCTCCAGATGGTCCTGGTTGAAATTCGAAACGCCGATCGACTTGATGCGGCCGGCCTGCCTGAGCTCGACCAGCGTCTTCCAGGCCTCAACATATCTGTCCTGGCTGGGCACCGGCCAATGGATCAGGAACAGGTCGATCTGCTCGATGTCGAGCTTGGCCATCGTCTCGTCGAAAGCGCGCAAAGCCGCATCGCGCTGGTGCGCGCCGTTGCGCAGTTTCGAGGTGATGAACAGCTCGCCGCGCGGCACGCCGGCGCTACGGATCGCCTCTCCGACCCCCTCCTCGTTCTGGTAGCCTTCGGCGGTGTCGATCAGGCGATAGCCGGCCTCGATGCCCCAACCCACCACTTCAGCGGTGATATCCTGGTCGACCTGCCACACGCCAAGGCCGAGCTGGGGGATGGCGGAGCCGTCGTTCAACGCGATCTGTGCAGGCGTGATGGGCTGTTCGGGCATGTCGGGGTCCTTTGTAAAGCGGGTCCAGGCTGTCCGCCCGGTGCACAGCCTATCTAGGTTCGACAGCAGGCTACGGCCAGCCGGCAGCGACAAATTGCCGAAATGCTCCGCAAGTGTGACCTCGGCGTCAGCCCCAGCCTCATCGCGGCCGGCGCACCGCCCGCACCACCCCGGCGGATGTGCTGCCGCAGTAGAGGCGGTCGCCGCCATCGGATTCAAGCCCCGACACGCCCATGCCGGCCGGCATGTCGAGCTTCTCGAGAACCTTGCCTGATTGCGGGTCGACGCGGCGCAGGTCGCTCTGGTCGCCTTCCCAGGTGGCGTGCCACAGCTCGCCGTCGACCCATGTCACCCCGGTGACGAAGCGGTTGGATTCGATGGTGCGCAGGATTGTCCCGGTCTCCGGGTCGATCTGGTGGATCTTGCGCTCGCGGTACTGCCCCACCCAGAGCGTCCCTTCGGCCCAGGTCAACCCGGAATCGCCGCCACCACCTGGCGCCGGAATGGTCGCCAGCACCTGACCGGTATCAGGGTCGATCTTCTGGATGCGTTCGTTGGCAAGCTGGAAGAAATGCTGGCCGTCATAAGCCGTGCCGGCATGTGCCGCGACATCGATCGAGCGCAGCGCCTGCCCGTTTTCCGGATCGAAGGCGTTCAGCTTCTCACCCGAGGCAAACCAGACGTTGTTGCCGTCAAAGCTCACCCCATGCACCCTCTCCACACCTGGAAAGGGTCCGTATTCGCGCAGGATTTCGGCTGCGGACTGTTTCATGTCTTTCTCCTCGATGGTGGTCCCAAGGTGTGTCGAGATTCAGGTCAGGCCGAGTCGAAAATGGCTGATGCCGAGAACCGGAGCGGAGCGTAGTTTTCGTATGTGAGCACGGTCCTACCGCGACGCGGTAGAACGGGGAAGCGCAGGTATCAGCCATTTGCGGGCCGGCCTCGCCTGAACATCAACACACCTTAACCACTCGGCAGCGGCGCCGGGAGTAACAAGGTGGTCGTGAATCCCGCCACCGGCGGCGTCATCCAGCGGCGCGCCCGGCCGTGCCCGAAAGACTGCACCTTGCCGGCCTCGCCAAGCTGCTCCAGTGCCCGCTGCACGCTGCGCTGGCCGGTGCCAAGCGCCAGCGCCAGCGCGGAAGTCGCCCAGGATTCACCATCGGCGAGGAAGGCCAGAACCGTCGCGTGCCGCTCCTCGATCGGCCGTGCCAGCACCATCACCCCGCGCGCCAGGCGCGGCGACAGTGCGAAGCCCTGGCTGGTCGCGCCGATGTCGGCCAGCCCCCGCAGTTCGGCGCGCAGCCGGCCGATCTCGACCCGCAGCCGTGCCCGGTGCGATTCATCGGCGTGCCTGCCGCCAAAGGCTTGCGCGATCAGTGTCGCCCTCGACACATCGCCAGGCCATGCTTCGGCGAGCGCGCGCGCCAGCGCAAACAGCACCGGCCGCGTTGCCAGCGAGACCGTGGTTTGCTGTTGGCGCACGACATAGCGAAACGTATCGACCACCATTGCCGGCGACGCCAGCAACGCCTCGACGTCCTCGAGCAGCAAGGGGCGCTGTCCGCCACCGGCGATCAGCCGGGCTGCTGGCGTGTCCAGCGCCAGGAATGCGCTTTCGACTTCCGCCACCAGGCCCGGAATGCCGGCCCGGCGGGCGGCGTGGCGCGCCCACTCCAACGCCCTGCGGGCCGGCTTCGTCTTGAGGCGCCGCATCGCAATGCCGGCAACGGCGAGCTCGTGCGCGGCGCGCGAGGCCGGCGGAAGCGGCATCGGATCGAGCCCGGCGAGCACGTCTTCGGCTTCGTCGAGACGTCCGATCAAAAGCAGGCGCCGCACCTTGAGGTGGCCGGCATGCGCGGCGTTCAGCCGGTCGCCGTGTTTTTCCAGCGTTGTGCGCGCCGCATCGAGCGCCTTGGCCGGCCAGCCGAGGTCCCGCGAGACCAGCGCGATCTCGGCCTCGGCAACGACGCATCTGGCACGCGCCACAGCCTCTTTCGGGCCGAAGCCGCGCGCCGCCCGCCGCAGCAGCGCCTTGGCGCGATCGAGATCGCCGAGCTGCGCCATGGCAATGCCGCGCAGCGCCAGCGCCGGAGGATCCTCGCGCAAGGCGACGCGATCCAGCGCGCCGAGCGGATCGCCTCCGGCCAGCGCCAGCGCCGCCGCGGTGATTAGCGAGTCCATTCAAATCCCGTCACACTTGTAACTCCCACCTCGGCACGTCACGGCCCTAACTTAAGTCCGTACCGTCAACCGGCAAGCCGCATCGGCCAACTCTATCGGCAACGCGCGGCACGCCAAGGGAGAACCGACAATGCCAACCGACACTCCTCTCCATGACGCGGCCGAAAGCGCCGCAAGGATGCGTCACCCCTGCTGCGGCGGGCCAGTTTCTGCAAATCCCGTCACATCTGTAACTCCCACCCCCGCGCTTCACCGCCCTATTCTGGCTGACAGCAAGCAACAACAGACTGGCAAAGGAGACGACCAATGACCAAGCACATCGCAATGAAGACCCCGCCGATCGTTTCGAGGCAGGACTGGGAGGCCGCCCGCGAACAGATGCTGGTGAAGGAAAAGGCAACGCTGCGTGCCAAGGACGCATTGGCCGCCGAGCGCCGGCGCATGCCGTGGATGGAAGTCGATAAGGCCTACATGTTCGACGGCCCCAATGGCAAGGCGAGCCTGCTCGATCTGTTCGAAGGCCGCCGGCAGTTGATCGTCTACCGCGCCTTCTTCGAGCCCGGCGTGTTCGGCTGGCCCGAGCATGCCTGCCGCGGCTGCTCGCTCGGCGCCGATCAGGTCGGTCACCTGGCCCATCTCAACGCCCGCAACACCACGCTTGCCTACGCCTCGCGCGCCCCGCAGGCCGACATTGCGCGGCTGAAGCAGAAGATGGGCTGGGAGATGCCCTGGTACACAATCACCGATAGCTTCGACAAGGACTTCGGCGTCGACGAATGGCACGGCCACAACGTCTTCATCAATGATGGCGACCGCATCTTCCGCACCTATCTCATCAACAGCCGCGGCGACGAGGCGATGGGCACGGTCTGGAGCTATCTCGACGCAACGCCGCTTGGCCGCCAGGAGATCTGGGAAGATTCGCCCGAAGGCTATCCGCAGACCCCGCTCTATTCCTGGTGGAACTGGCACGACAATTACGACGCAGGGCACGACAAGAAATGGGCCGAAGTGTCGGCTGCCGGCGAAGCGGTGTTCCGCGACAAGGGCGAGTAGCAAGGACCTGTCGGGAAAGGGTGGCGCACGCTCATCCAGCTTGGTTTCCTCTCCCTCACGGAGTGAGAGGAAACCAAGTCTGGAAGGTCGCGTCGCCCCGCCACATGCGACGCTCCCGGCACTGCATGACAATTAGGGAAAACGACCATGAGCGATATCCATTCCGGCACCGGTAGCACGACCCCTGAAGGCACCACCCTCGGCATCGCCGATTGGCTGTGCCTTGCCGCGGCCCCCACCTTCGCCCTGATGGCGCTGCTCACCTGTGTCTTCAGTGGCGATGCGGCCATGCTGTGCATGGGCGCCAACGCCTCGCCGCTCACGGGCATGGCCGCGATGTATCTCCTGATGAGCGCCTTCCATCTGGCGCCCTGGCTGCGGGTGGTCTCCGGCCGGCAAGCCCGGCAATAGGGTGCCACCCCGCTCCGCCTTCGCAACACACCGACATATCGGAGAAAGACAATGAGACTGGTCAGGCTGAGAGCGCCGGGCGGCTTGGGCAATCTCGACCTGGTCGAGGAAGATCCACCACGGCCGGGACCGGGCGATGTGCTGGTCAGGATCCGGGCCTGCGCCTTGAACCTGCGTGACGATTTCGCGGTGCAGGGCAAGACACCGTTCGCTGACGGCCGCGTTCCGTTGTCCGATGGCGCCGGCGAGGTGATTGCCGTCGGCGGCGATGTCGATGCATTCAAGCCCGGGGACAGCGTCGTCAGCGTCTTCTATCCCTGGTGGCTGGACGGTGACATGACGCCTTCCACCCGGCGCGACATTCCTGGCGACAGTTTTGACGGCTTCGCCAGCGAGTATGTGTGCATGCCGGCGCAGGCCTTCACCAGGGCACCGGCGGGCTATACGCATGTCGAGGCGGCAACCCTCACCTGCACCGGTGTCACCGCCTGGCGAGGCTTGGTCGTGTGCGGCAAGGTGAAGCCGGGCGACACGGTGCTGGTCCTCGGCACGGGCAGCGTATCGCTGTTTGCGCTGCAATTCGCCAAGGCCGCCGGCGCCCGGGTCATCGCCACGTCATCCGACGAGCAGAAGCTGGAGCGGCTCAGGCGCCTCGGCGCCGACACCGTCATCAACTACAAGGCAGTGCCGGACTGGGGCCGCAAGGCCAGGGATTTGACCGACGGACGCGGCGTCGATCACGTGGTCGAGGTCGGCGGACCCGCCACGCTGGCGCAGTCGATTACCGCCTGCCGGACGGGCGGTCACATCGCCCTGATCGGCGTGCTGACCGGCTTTGCGGCGGAAGTGTCCATTCCGGCCGTGTTTTCGAACCAGATCCGGATCAGCGGGATTTCCATTGGCAGCCGGGCCGACCAGGAGGACATGATCCGGGCGATAGAGATCAACCGCCTGAAGCCAGTGGTCGACCGCCATTTCCCACTGCAGGACATCGCCACCGCCTTCGCGCACTACGAATCCCAGAAGCATTTCGGCAAGGTCTGCCTCGAAGTTTGAACGCTCCCCCAGGCATCAGCAGCCCCACAGAGCGCCCATCATCCATAAGCAACGACTAATTGACAGTCCCAAAGAAACGGCGCTCACTGCCGGACACAGGTGGATCGCAGCATCAGGCGGGCGATATCGGCCGCCGGCGTCACCTCAGCAATTCCGGAAAGCGTGAAACAGTTTTCCGTCCGCAATTGCGTAGAACCAGGGAGGATGCCAATGCCAACCGTTATCGGCCATCACAACATCACCAAAGACAGCAAGCACTGGCTCAATTCACCCAAGCGCAAGGAGCTTTTCGGCTCGCTTGGGATCACCAACATCCGCACCTTTGTCGATCCCCAGAACCCGAAACAAGTTGCCGTGATGATGGACGTTCCGGACATGGATAAGATGGCCGCGCTGATGCAGAGCAAGGCGGCGGCCGACGCGATGGCCCATGACGGCGTGGTGCCGGAGTCACTGGTGATCCTGGTCGAAGCGAAAGGCTAGTCGGTCCAGAACCGCCGCGCTTTTTCTGAGCGGACAGGTTTCAATGCAGGTGCCTCAGCTTGTCGGGGTTGCGCATCACATAGATGGCCGCGATCTTTCCGTCCTCGATGTCGAGCGCGGTCGTCTGCAGCTCGCCATCGGCTTCCAGCGTGACGAAGCCGGGCAATCCGTTGACGAAACCCAAGCGAACAAGCGTCGAGCCGTTCTTCCGGAGCCAGGCTGACACACGCTCATATTGCTGCATGACGGCATCGAACCCGAGCACCGGCTCCGTCGCTGCCGGACGTTTTCCGCCGCCATCGGAATGGGCGCTGACATCGGCCGTCAACAGCGCCCCGAGCGCTTTCATGTCGCCGCTGCGCGAGGCGGCGAAAAAGGCCTCGGCCAGCGCCAGGCCGCGCTGCTTTTCCACCTTGAAACGCGGTCGCGCTTCGCGGACATGGCTGCGCGCGCGGGCCGCGAGCTGGCGGCAGGCAGCGGGTTCGCGCTGGATGGCGGCGGCGACCTCCTCGAACCCAAGCCCGAACACGTCGTGCAGCAGGAAGGCTGCCCGCTCGAGCGGAGAAAGACGCTCCAGCACCAGCATCAGCGGCAAGGTGACGTCTTCCTCGTCATCCTCTTCCACGAGCGGATCGGGAAGCCAGGGACCGACATAGCTCTCGCGCCGGCGGCGCGCGGATTTGAGCTGGTCGAGACAGAGCCGCGTGACCGTGCGGCGCAGGAAGGCCTCGGGTTCGCGCACATCGCTGCGATCGGCCTTCATCCAGCGGATGAAGGCCTCGTGCACGATATCCTCGGCGTCCGCCACGGAGCCAAGCATGCGATAGGCGACGCGCCTGAGCTTCGGCCCGAGCACGCCGAAATCCGGCGCTGTATTCTCAGGCCCCGCGTTCGTCATCAGGCGGCCGCCGCCGCCTTGGCCGCGGACCGGATCGCCGCCGGATCGGCCCAACCGCCGAAACCGACCGCAAGGCGGTTGTAACCGTTGATGACATTGATCATCAAGGTGAGCTTCACCTGTTCCTCCGGCGTGAACTCGGCCTTCAGGGCATCATAGGCACTTTCGTGCGTATGTCCTTCGCTGATCCGCGTCAGCGCCTCGGTCCAGCCGAGTGCGGCGCGTTCACGATCCGTATAGCAGGGCGCCTCGCGCCACGCCGCCAACAAATGGAGGCGCTGCTCGGTTTCCCCGTCCTCGCGGGCAAACACCGTATGCATGTTGAGGCAGTTGGCGCAGCCGTTGATCTGGGACGCACGGATCTTCACCAGCTCGGCCAGGCTCGGCTCGAGGCTGGAGGAAATGGCAAAGGATGCGCGCTGCCATTCCTTCATCAGCGCAGGGGCAGCGGCGAAGAGATCAAGTTTTGCAGTCATGATTGGCTTCCTTCTGTTGGTGCCGACATCATGACGAGGCAGGATCCGCTGGTGTGACATACATGGCGAGATTTTTTCACGCGCTTCGCCAGCGCGGTTCACCTGGTGGAAGCGTCGAGCCGCTCTAATTATGCTTTGCTGACAAGCGTACAGCCATGGAAAACGCCGAGCGTACACCCTTGGCCCGGCGGCGCCAACATCGGGAGGCAGGAATGTCGGAAACCACGGTCAATGTGCGCTACATGGTCGACGATGTCGAAGCGGCCATCGAATGGTATGGCAAACATCTCGGCTTTTCGCTTCTCTCCAAGCATGCGCCCGCCTTCGCGGACGTCGAGGGCGGATCGTTGCGGCTCTTGCTCAGCGGGCCGACCAGCTCCGCCGGGCGGCCGATGCCCGACGGCGAACAACCGCGGCCTGGTGGCTGGAATCGCATTCACCTTCTGGTCGACGACATATCGGCCGAGGTGTCTCGCCTGCGCGCCGCCGGAGTGTCGTTCCGCAACGATATCGTGACAGGCCCCGGCGGATCGCAAATCCTGTTGGTGGCCCCTTCCGGAAATCTCGTCGAGCTGTTCCAGCCGGCTGGCCGCTGAGATTCCAGTTCAATCGGGTCCGCACCTTCATTGTGATCCTGCCTAGGTCGCGATGTCATTGACCGGCAGCAACGGCTTGGGAAGGTCGACCTCGCCGAGCCCGCTGCGCAGCTCGATCTCGATGTCGCGGCAGATTTGCGAGATCGGAACATCGTTGGCGTTGCCCTCGAAGGGATTGGCGCTGCTCTCGCCGACCTGGTCGAGGGACATATAGGCCCAGCCCAGCAGCGTGCTGAACGGGATCGTCAGCCAGATTGCGATCGGGCCGAGCACGCCGCCCAGTTTGCCCATGTCGGCAAACACCGGAACCACGCCGAATGGCAGCAGGGTGCAGAAGATCATGACGAACATTGAGCTGACGATGGCGTATTGCCTTGGATAGGGATTGTTCTTGATGCGATCGCAGCGCGCTTGCTGGTCATGGAGGTCGCGGATCAGCTTGGTCAGCTCGCCATAGATCTGCGGAGGGATTTTTGCATCCTTGAACAAGGCATTGAGCTGGACCGATTGCAGTTCGAGCAGGGTGATCGCCGGCTGAGGCGATTTCAGCACGTCCTCTGCCTGGTCAGCGAGCAGCGGACGCAGCTCGTCGGCGACCGAACTCGCATCCTCATGGATACGGTAGCGCCGCCGGTATTCGACATTGGCGGCCCGCGCCATGGATTCCCACGGCATCGGCCGCCGCAGGGAAAAGCGCAATGCCGTCATCCACGCGATATGGCGATAGATGAGTTGCCGGGCCGTCGGCGCATCGAGAAAGTCCCTGCAGAAATTGGACCACAACCGGCTGCTCGCCGTAATCTGCGTAAAGGCCTGCAGCGCGTCACTGCTGCGGGTGAACACCTGCGAATTCTTGAAGCCGGCAACCAGAGACACCGTGGTGCCGAGCACAAGCACCACCGACCATGGCACCGAGAAGCCGGCGATACCCGGAAGACGGTAGGCCGCGACGGCCAGTCCGCTTACCATCACCATGTAGATGACGCTGCGCCGCGACCACAACGCGAAATCGATCAGTTTGTAGGAACGGCCTACATACATCGTATCCCCTCGAAAACGTGGATAACAGGCAAATCAAGCTATCTTGCCGTGACGCCTAGCATACCGCGTGCTCACGATGAATGGCCGTTTTTGGTATCATGGGCGCGGGATTTCCCGCGCCCATGCCACTACCTCAGTTGCACTTCGGCTTGGCGCTGTTGCAGGCGTCGACCAGTTCGGCCGGCGGATCCTTGTGGAAGACGGTCTTGTAGGATTCCAGCACGTTGGACTGCACCACCGGCAGCGACTGCACGCCGACCCAGGCGGGCGTGGGTTGCCCGATCAGTGCCTTCATCATGGCCATCGCCTCGGCGACGCCCTGGTCATAGGGGCGCTGCGAACCCGTCGCCTTGAGCGGGCCGCCCTTGGCGATCTCGATCGCCGACTGCAGGCCGAGATCAACCGTCGTGATCGGAATGTCGATGCCTTGCGCGCGCATCGAAGACAGCGTGTCGAGCGCCGGCTGGTCCCAGACGGCATACAGGCCTTTCACATCGGGATTGCCGGTGAGGAAATCGCCGGCGATCTGCGACACCTTCGAGGGATCGGTGAAGTCGACCTGCTTCATGACGATGTCGGGCCGGTTCTTCTTCATCCACTCGCTGACGCCCTTGGTGCGCTCATTGGTGCTGAAATAGTCGACGCCGAAATTCACCAGGCCGATCGTGCCGCCCTTGGGCATGCAGGACGCCAGGATCGTCGCCGCGATCTGGCCATTGCCCTGGCTGTCGGCCGAGATCATCGAGGCAAAATCCTTGGGAGATTCAAGGCCGACCGGGATGCTGTCCATGAACACCAGCTTGATGCCAGCCTCGCCCACCTTCTTGTAGGTCGGCGCAGTGGCGGTGAAGTCGACGGGGATGGAAATGATGCCGTCGGGATGCTGCTGGATGGTGTTTTCGATGTCGGCGATCTGCTTGTCGACCTGATATTCGGCCGACGCCACGCCGGTGACGGTGACGCCATATTTGGCCAACGTTTCGCTGATGCCCGCCACTTGCAGCTGCGACCAGTCGAGGTTGACCGTCTGCATGGAAATGCCGACCTTGAACTTGCCGGCCTTGACCTTGGCGGCTTCGTCGTCGGTCAATTTCAGCTCGTCGGGCGAGGCTGCCTTTTCGCCGTGCGGGCCCTGCCCGACAATGCCCTTGGGGCCAAGCGTGGCCAGGTCGACGCCGGTGACGCATGTGTCAGGCGTCTGCGCAAAACTCATGGATGTCGACAGCGCAAAGGCGCTGGCGGCGAGACTCAATGTGCCGAATAGGATTCGTGCCGAGTGGTTCATGACTTCCTCCGTTGATCGTTGACGTTTGTTTTGCCGTTTGGAGCCGGCGGTTCTCTGCTGTTGTCCACGGATGCGCGCCTTACCTCCTCGTGAAGGCGACCGCGGCGACGATGATTGCTCCCTTGATGACGAGTTGCAGTGACGAGCTGACGCCGAGCAGCACCAGCCCGTTGTTGAGCGTGCCGATGATCAGGCTGCCGAGCAGCGTGCCGAGCACGAAGCCGCGGCCGCCAAACAGGCTGCAGCCGCCGAGGATCACCGAGGCGATGACGTCGAGCTCCATGCCTTGCACCACGTCGGGCCGCGCCGCATGCGAACGCGCCGACAGGATCAGCGATGCCAGCCCGGCGAGCGTGCCGGTCAGCACGAAGGCCAGCGTGGTGACCTGCTTGATATGGACACCGGAATAGAGGGCCGCCGTCGGATTGCCGCCCGCCGCATAAACCCGCCGCCCGTAGACGCTGTAATGAAGCAGCAGGATGCCGGCGATGGTGACACCAAGCGTCCACAGGATCGGCGCCGGAATGCCAAGCACCGAGCCCTCGCCGAAGATGGCGAAATAATACTCGTTGGTGATGATGACCGGCTTGGTGTTGGTGACCATCAGCGCCAGGCCGCGCGCACCGCTCAGCGTGCCCAGCGTCACCAGGAAGGACGGGATTTCGAGGCGGGTGGTCAAGACACCGTTGATCAGCCCGATCAGCGCCCCGGTGCCCAGTCCCGCCAGCGCGCCGACGACCCAGTTGTTGGCGACGAACGCCATGGCCAGCGACGCGCTCATGCCCGAAAGCGCCAGCGTCGAGGCGACGGACAGATCGATCTGCCTGGAGATGATGACAAACGTCATGCCCACGGCAATGATCGAGACCAGTGTCGTCTGCCGGCCGACGTTGAGAAAATTGTCGATCGACAGGAACCAGGGCGACGCCAGGCTGAAGACAACCAGCATGACGGCGAAGGCGACGTAGAGCATGTAGGGACGCTCACCCTGAAGCAGATGCCGCAGCGCCGAGCGACGGCTTGGCCGGTTGGCGGCGGTCTTAGCCATTGGTGCGTTTGTCGGGCTTTCTGTGTCGGTCATGCCGCGTGCTCTTCCGATGGCTGCGAAAGTTGAATGAGGTGATGAAGGACCTCGGCGTTGCCGAATTCCTGTCTCGAAATCGTCCTGGTGATCCGGCCATCGACGACGATCGAGATGCGGTCGCAGAGCTGGAGCAGTTCGGAGAGATCCGAAGACACCAGCAGCACCCCGCTGCCGGCCGCGGCCGCCGCGCGAATGACGCCGTAAATCTCCTCGCGCGCGCCGACATCGACACCAACCGTCGGCTCGTCGAGCAGCAGCACGCGCGGCCGCGGCTCGTTCCATTTGCCGAACACGACCTTCTGCTGGTTGCCGCCGGACAGGTTCTTCACAAGGGTCAAAGCGCCTGGCGCCTTGACGGCCAGCCTGCGCATCGCGGCATTGGCGTGCTCGCTCGCCGAACGACGCTGCAGCCAGCCGAGCCGCGAGAAATAGGGCAACCGGGGCAAGGTCAGGTTGCGCTCGATCGAATGCTCGAGAACCAGGCCCTGGACATGCCGGTCCTCCGGCACCAGCGCAATGCCCTGTCGTATTGCCGCTGCCGGATTCATACCCTTCAGCGAAACGCCGTCGAGGCTGGCCTCGCCCGACTGGACGGGACGCAGACCGAAGATGGTTTGCAGGATTTCGGTGCGTCCGCTGCCGATCAGGCCGGCGAGGCCGTGGATTTCGCCGCCGCGCAGTTGGAGATCGGTCCGGTCCAGCCTGTCGTTGCTGACATCAGCCAATTCGAGCACGGGTTTTTCAGATGAACCGGCCGATGCCGATGACGGCACGTTCTGCGCGGTTGCCGCGCCCGCCTTCAGAACAGCGTGATCCGGCCCGACGATCGCGCCGACCAACTGCCGCATATTGGTTTGCGCCGTGACGAATGTTCCGGCGTTCTGGCCGTCGCGGAACACGGTCACCCGGTTCGAAATGCGGAACACCTCGTTGAGACGATGGGTGACGTAGATCACGCCGACGCCCCGCGCGGCGACGGCGCGGATCGCCTCGAACAGGATCTTCTCTTCATCGTCGGTCAGCGCCGAGGTCGGCTCGTCCAGGATGAGCAGGCGAACATCGCCCATCAGCGCCTTGGCGATCTCGGTCATCTGGCGATAGGCAAAGGGCAGCGAGCCAACCATGGCGCGCGCATCGAGCGGGATGTTCTGTGACTTGAGGAATGCCTCGGCCTGGGCCACCAGCTGGCTCTTCCTGAGGAAGCCGAGCCGCGTCTTGGGCTCTCGCCCCAGCATCAGATTGTCGGCAACCGAGAGCGATTCGACCAGGCTCAGATCCTGGTAGACCACCGCCACGCCGGCGTCGCGCGATTGCGCGGGCGAAGCGAACGAGACAGGTTTGCCGTCGATCTCGATCGTGCCGCCATCATGCACATGCACGCCGCTCAGGATCTTGATCAACGTCGATTTGCCGGCCCCGTTTTCGCCAAGCAGGGCGTGGACTTCACCGAACTGGATTTCGAGGCTGACACCGCGCAGCGCATTGACGCCGCCGAACCGCTTCCTGACGCCCTCGACGCGCAGCAAGGGGGGCCCCGGACGATGGCGAAATCGAACTCTGTTCGATCATGACGCCTGCATTTCCTTCCCTTGACGCGTCCCCTACCCCAGGCTGTCGAGAGTCCCTTTTGAGACTTCTCTTACTTTTTTTGTGACTTTTCCATCACGTTGGAGAAATGTCAAACGGAGTCGGGCCGCCGGCTATCGGCGCTGCACAGGGAATTTGGAAGAGGCCTCCCCAACTTCGTCATCCACGGGCGAAGCTCCGTCGCGGAGACCCGAGGATCCATGCCGCGACATGGATCGAAGAACACGGCGGAAGTTCTGCACCGCTGCGGCGCTCGGAGGTCGCGGCATGGATCCTCGGGTCTGCGCCGCGTCGCTACGCTCCTTGCTCCGCCCGTGGATGACGAAGCGATGGATGTCCGCCGCCAATCGCCAAAAGGAATCAAAACGACCCCGGTCCAACCTCGCCATGTTCGGTGATCACCGCGTCGAAGCCGTCCATGACTGAGAAGAAGGCGCGCTTGAGCTTACCGATCTTGCTGGTATCGACGACGAGGTAGTTTTCCCGTGCTAGGCCCATGACCTTCTGCTTCACCACCGCCTCGTGAAAATGCTCGCAGGTGGCGCCGCGTTTGGCATCGACGCCGGCGGCCGACAGGAAGGCGGCGTTAATGCCGACGCTCTTCAAGATGTCGAAATCATGCGTGCCCGAGAAAGACGCCGACGCCGGATGATAGACACCACCCAGCATGATGATCGTCACATTGGGTTTGCGGGTCAGGCGTTCCGCGACATTCATGGCGTAACATATTGCCGTTATTTGATAATTATCGGGAATGAGGTCGATCAGATGGATCAGTGTCGTGCCGCAATCGATGAAGATCGTTTCGTCGGGCCGTATCTTGCGCACCGCGTGCAGGCAGGCTTCGCGCTTCGCCGCCGCATGGCTGTCGGCCGCGGTCGCCAGTTCGTAAGGCGCGTCGGTGTCGATCTCGGCCGCCGCCAGGATGTGTCCGCCGAGATAGGCAATCTGCCCTTGGTTGGTGGCGATGTCACGCCGTACCGTCATCTCGGAGACACCAAGAAGCGTTGCCGCCTCGCTGAGATGGATGACCCGCCGTTCCGACAGAAGATGGATCAGCCGGGCTGTCCTTTGTGCTTTGCGAGCAGTCATGCGTGGGCCTGTCGGTCGCCTGAAATGTGAGGAATTTAACAGCCGCTCTCGTTCAGTTGCAAGCGCGGTGTGCTAATCCGGCCGGACATGACCAAGGGACATGCCTGTTACAAGGCTCTCGTCTGCCCTGGACCCATGGCGCGGGCCATCAGGCCTTGGTGGATTTCCCCGCCCCGAACCGCAACCCGTCCATCAGGAGCTTGACCAGCCGGCGCGAGCGGTCGCGCCATTCGGGGGTGTCGGGCGCTGAGTAGATGCCCGACAGCGCGTGCAGCACGTCGGAAGCGTCGACGTCGCCGCGGATGGTGCCGTCGGCCACCGCCGCCTCGACCAGTTGCCGCAAGGCTTGCGACACCCTGCCGGACGTGTCGGAGAACAGCGTCGAATTGGTGGTGAGCAGGATGCGCAGGCTGGTCGCCAGGCCGCGCTTGGTGGCGATGTAGTCGACGAAGCGCTGCATCCACTGTTCCAGCGCGACATCGGACGGATGTTTCCCAGCGAGCTCGCCGGCGGCCGCGCACAGCCCCTCCGCCTCACGGCGATAGACCACCTCGACCAGATGCTCGCGCGTCGGGAAATGCCTGTAGAGCGTGCCGATGCCGACGCCGGCGCGGCGCGCGATCTCCTCCAGTGAAGCATCGATGCCGCGCTCGGCAAAGACTGCGGCGGCTACCTCGACCAGCCGGTCGCGGTTGCGCTGCGCATCGGCGCGCAGCGGTTTTGTCTCCGCGGCTTCGGCCTTCTGTTCAGCAATGTCGGACGGCTCGGCGGCCAATTTTTTCTCCACGTCGTGTCAGGGGCTTGAACCCGGCCGGGTCAACCCCCACGTAATAAACGGAGGTGCCTCCGCTTTAGTGGAGTACCTTTATCATATAAGAAGGGGAACCGGTATGTCACGTCTTTCGAACCCGCAAGCCGACATCGCCCCTGCCCGCCTGTCTCGCGGGAGATCCGCCGCAATCTCCACTTTCGCCGTCAAGACCTGACCAAACGGTTACCTTGCCCTGCGAGCGTCTGCCGGATAGTCTCGGCATTTGCATCAATGGGTCCTGACGCTAGCTGATCGCCCATTTCTCGGCGTTCCTGACGTCGTAGTAATCACGCCACGCTACGATGCGATCGCCTTCGACCTCGAAAATGCCCATCACCATTGCCGCACCGATCTCGCTACCGTCGGCGCGCTCGAAGCGATCCAGTCGTTCGGTAAGCACGCGGTTCCCATCAGCTGCAATCGCAAGCATATCGAAATAGGCGTCCTTGATCCCAACCGCCTTTTCCACCGCTTCGAGCGCTGAGATCGCTTCATCGATGCCGGTCGTGACCGAGACACCTTCATTCACCCAGACTGTTTCCGGCGTGAACCATTGGCGGACGGCACTCTTGCCGTGATCCTTGGAAAACGCTGCGCAGAAGGCAGTTACTGTCTCAATCGGGGTAGGCATTTTGATATTCCTTTTTTCTTGATTATGGCTAGTCGGTTCGGTCAGCCCATTGTTGCTAGGCATTAGACCCAAGTCGGCGCGAATTCTTTGGCATAGCGCTCGCCAAAACCGCCTTCCGGTAGGATTTCCTTGATCTTGGCCAGGTCTTCCGCCGTCAGCACCAAATCGGCAGCCCCAACGTTTTCCGCGACGCGCTCCGCTTTGCGCGAGCCAGGGATCGGCACGATGTCAATGCCCTGGGCTAGGAGCCAGGCAAGCGCGACTTGCGAAACGGTAGCGCCCTTCGACGTAGCAAGCTCTTTCAACTGGCGGACGGCTTCGACGTTCTTTTCAAAATTGCCGGGCTGCCAGCGCGGATCACCCCGGCGCATATCGTTCTCTTCGAGTTCGGCAGCAGGCTTGACCGCACCTGTCAGAAAGCCCCGGCCGAGCGGCGAGTACGGGACGAAGCCGATACCGAGCTCTCGCGTGATCGGGAACAGGACTTCCACGTCGCGCTCAAACACCGAATACTCGGTCTGAAGCATCGCAACCTCCTGCACGGCATGGGCCTTGCGGATGGTTTGGGGACCAGCTTCGCTTAACCCGAAATGCTTGACCTTGCCCTCAGCAATCAGGTCTTTGACTGTACCGGCGACATCTTCGATTGGCACGTTGGGATCGACGCGGTGCTGGTAGAGCACATCGATATGGTCAACGCCGAGATAGCGCAGGCTGTTCTCGGTGACGTCGCGGATGTGCGCGGGCCGGCTGTCCGTTCCATAAGAGCGGGTAAAGCCGAATTTGGTTGCCAACACCACATCATCGCGGAAGCCTTTGACGGCGCGGCCGATGAACTTCTCGTTTTCACCCCAGCCATAAAGCTCGGCTGTATCGAAGAATGTCACGCCGAGATCGTAGGCACGACGGATTGTCGCCAGCCCGGCCTCTTCGTCGGCGGAGCCGTAAGCCAGATGAAAGCCCATGGCGCCATAACCAATGGCAGAGACTTCCGGGCCGTTGGTGCCCAGTTTACGTTTTTGCATGACCGTACCTTTCATTGTGTCAAGCGTATCTGGGTCATCGGCAGGCTTTTCGCCATGCCTGATGGTCCCGATAAATTGCCTGATCCCGCCGGGGTATTGATTTTTTCAGGCAATAGGCCCCTGATGAGGCATGGACAAACTCGACGAAATCCGCGCTTTGGCGATCCGTCATGCTGGTGTCAAACATCCCGGTATGCCGCGGCTCAACATCTACAGCATCACCGAGCCGACCAAGATGAATTGCCTGGTTTATGACCCGATGGCATTCATCTTGCTGCAAGGCACCAAGCGGACGATAATCGGCGATAAGGTGTTCGAATATGGCCCCGGACAGACCATGGTCGTTGCTGCCGAGGTTACGGCCATGGGTCAGATCATAGAGGCATCGCCGGACAAGCCGTTCCTGGCGATCAACCTCGATCTCGATCCTGCGGTGATCATGAATGTGGTGCTTTACCTGTCCCAGACCCCGGAGTTGCAGATGCAGCCGGGCTTTGCTTTCAGC
Organism: Mesorhizobium loti; assembly: GCA_014189435.1. NCBI lineage: Bacteria > Pseudomonadati > Pseudomonadota > Alphaproteobacteria > Hyphomicrobiales > Phyllobacteriaceae > Mesorhizobium > Mesorhizobium loti. Next base: position 1,291,003 of record CP050293.1, on the reverse strand, counting down.
ATGGCCAATGCCGAACTGATCGGCGCCTGGCAAAGACTGCTGGGAATGTACGAACGCCCAAAGGAAATCCCGGTGATGGCGCTGCACCTGGAACATGAACTGATATTTCGGTTGATGTTGAGCCCGCACGCCGAGATGCTGCGCCAGATCGCCGGCATCGACTCCCGATTGTCCCATATTCGCCAGGCTATGGGGTGGATCCGTGAGCATTACACCGAGCAACTCAGCGTTGAGGACATGGCTGCGGTCGCTGGTATGAGCGAGTCCGTGTTCCATCGGCGCTTCAAGGCGGTAACGGCTCTGAGTCCGCTGCAGTACCAAAAGCACATCCGGCTGCAGGAAGCCCGCCGTCGCCTGGTTTCCAAGGAGGCCGACGCGGCCTCCATATCGTTCGCTGTCGGCTATAAGAGCTCCTCGCAATTCAGCAGGGAATACAAGCGTCTTTTCGGCGAGCCTCCGCGTCGTGATGCCGACATGGTGCAAACGATGGTCGAAACTGGCTTGCATTAAGCGTAGAAGCGTTTGGTCTGTCGGCTGCCCGTTGCTTTCAGCTATGGGCGCGTCAGTTCTATGCTCTCTGTTCATGTGATGGCCCGGCGGAACGGGATGTGAGAGCCACGGGTCGCAAAACGGATTTCCCCGAGAGTTTTGAATGGCGATCAGGCTGCGAGGAGCGCCTGATGCTGACGGAGGTGCTGCCGGAATCGCTCGGCATAGTCTCCTGCCACGGCGGCAACAACGCTCTGTCGCGCCGCCAGCGCCGCCCGCCACGCCGAGACGCGGGGAAGGCCCTCGAAGATCGGCTGCGATACTGTCGGATCGAGGATGTCGAAATAACGGAACAGGGGCGCGAACACTGCATCGACCATGCCGAAGGCGGCACCGCCGAAATAAGGTCTTGCCGCGAGCACCGCCTCCAGTCGCTGGAGCCTGTCCCGGAACGCCGCCTGCTTTGTATCAGCGGTCGGGCGATCCGTGGCGTTGAGGAACTGCCAGGCGTCGGCGAGGGCCGCCGTACCGAACTCGATCCAGCCCCGCTGTCCGGCTCGGGCCAGCGCATCGACCGGATACAGCCCTGCGCCGCCCAGCGATTCTTCGAGATACTCGCAGATCACCATGCTTTCGAAGAGGACGGCGTCCGGCCCATCCGGCTGGCTCAACTTGAGCAATGGCACCTTGCCGGTCGGCGAAAGCGCCAGGAACCAGTCGGGCTTGGCAGCGAGATCGACGTCGATCCTGTCGAACGACACGCCCTTTTCGAGAAGGACGATCGCCGCCCGTTGAACGAACGGGCAAAGCGGATGGCTGATGAGCGTGAGGCTGGTGTCGGGCATGATGGTCTCTCTCGATGTATCTGCAAGAACGGGCAATGCCGCGCCGGTGCTACAGCAACTGCCCGCCCGAAATGTCGAAGGTCGTGCCGTTCGCCCAACCCATCTCGTCGGACAGGATGGCGGCGACCGCGCCGCCGACATCGTCCGGCAGGCCGACGCGACCCAGCGCGATGCCTTGGGCGACGTAGGCGTTCACATCGTCATTGTCGCGCACCGCCCCACCGCCAAAGTCGGTCGCAATGGCGCCGGGCGCAATCGCGTTCACCCGGATACGGCGTGCGCCGAGTTCGACCGCCATGTAGCGGGTCAGTACCTCGACCGCAGCCTTCATCGCCGCATAGAGGCTGTAGCCTGGCAGCGTGAAGCGCACGAAGCCGGACGATACGTTCAGGATGCGCCCGCCGTCCTCGATAAGGGGCAGCAGCTTTTGGGTCAGGAAGACCGGTCCGCGCAGATGCGTCGTCACCAGCGATTCGAACTGCTCTTCGGTCGCTTCCGCGAAATTGGCGAAAAGACCGTTGCCGGCATTGTTGACGAGAAAATCGAACCGCTCGCGACCAAAATCGGTCTTCAGGGTTTCGGCGACCTTCTCGGCAAATGTCGGGAAGCTGGCGGTATCGGTGACGTCGAGCGCCAGCATGGTGGCGGTGCCACCCAGCGCCTTGATCTCCTGGCGCAGCGCGTCGGCTTCCGCCGCGCCGCTGCGGTAGGTGCCGACGATGTGGACGCCGCGTTTGGCAAGATGCAGCGCCATGTTGCGGCCGAGGCCGCGGCTGGTGCCGGTGATGAGTGCGATCTGCTTGGTCATGGTCTGCCCTTGTGGGATGGTCGTGCTGCGAAGCGGCGCCACCAGGGCGTCTTTCCGATGTCCCCAAGGTAGGCGATGCCGGCTCGATGAACCCGCCCGATACGCTCAACCTCTTGCCCGATTGTCTCAATCGCTTTGCTTGTCGGACTGAGGATGGTACAAGTCTGATCATGACCGACCATCTCATGCCACATCTCGATATCGCGCTACGCCACGCCTCATCTGGGTTGAACATCACACTGATCCCCCGGCTGGAGATCAGCGTCGGACAGGCGACCACAGGCAAGGCACCATGCCTGTACCGCTCGATGATCTGCTTCATTCTGCAGGGTTCGAAGCATGTGGCGGTCAACGACGATCTTTTGAGCTACGATCCCTCGCATTACCTCATCAGCGCCCTCGATCTGCCGCTGATCGGCCAGATACTGGATGCCGACGACGGCCGACCCTATGTGGCGGTTTCACTGGTTCTGGAGCCAGCGCTGCTGGCCGATGTTGCGTCCACCATGCCGCAGGTGCGCGACGCTCATCCCCAAGGTATCGGCATAGCGATCAATCCGATGACGGCGCCGCTGCGCGACACCTTGTTGCGTCTGCTGTCGTTGCTCGACGCCCCGGCCGACATTCCCGTTCTTGCCCCCATGGTGGAACGTGAATTGCTCTATCGTCTCCTGCAAGGTGCGCAGGGTCGCCTGTTGCGTCAGATCGCCCAGCCCGAGGGTGCGCTGGGGCGTATCCGGCGAGCGGTGGGGTGGATAAGGGACAATCACAACACGCGGCTGCGCATCGAGGCGCTATGCGATGCAAGTGGCATGAGCCGCGCCAGCCTGCATCGCCATTTTCTGGCGATCACCGGTCTCAGTCCGCTCCAGTATCACAAACAGCTCCGGTTGCAGGAAGCGCGACAGTTGTTGCTCGCCGGCGACCACAGCGCATCCGATGTGGCCTTCGCGGTCGGCTACGAGAGCGCATCGCAATTCAGCCGCGAATATCTCCGTCAGTTCGGCGCACCTCCGGCGCGCGACGTTCGTCAGATCAGGCAGGCGATCGGCAGTCCGGCAATGGCCTAAGCGGGCATTGCTGCTGATAAATGTGCCGCCTCGACCAGTTGCTGCAGGGCTTGCGACACCCGGCCTGAGGTGTCGGAAAACAGTGTCGAATGGTGGGGATCAGGATGCGCAGGCTGGGTCGCCAGCGCCGGCGCCGCGCGCAATCTCTTCCAGCGAGGCACCGATGCCACGCTCGGCAACGACGGCGACCGCCACCTCGACCAGCCGGTCGCGGTTACGCTGCGCATCGGCGCGCAGCGATTTTGTCTCCGCGGCTTCGGCCCTCTGTTCAGCAATAGCGGACGGCTCGGTGGCCAATTTTTTCTCCACATCGTGTCAGGGGGCTTGAACCCGGTCGGGTCAACCCCCAGTTAATAAACGGAGGCGCCTCCGCTTTAGTGGAGTACCTTTATCATATAAGAAGGGGAACCGGTATGTCACGCCTTTCGAACCTGCAAGGTCACTGGAGACTGGCGAAGGCCGCAAAGCTGCCAATCTCCCTCCTTGTGGGGGAGATGTCCGGCAGGACAGAGGGGGGCGCTGTCCCGCCGGCCTATCAAACGACAGCAGTTACTCCCTTAGACCGCCTTTCATTTGAAGGGCTAGGTCGCAAAGCTGGCGATCCTTCGCGCCCCCCTCTGCCCTGCCGGGCATCTCCCCCACGAGGAGGGAGATCGGCTGTCGCCGACGCCTCCGCCCTTCAAGCCTAGCCACAAGGTGCCCTTGCCCACCCCGGCACCAATTCATTCCCCTCAGCGTCAAGCAACTGGAGCCAGACGCCCATGACAAAAATCCCCGTCCATCTCGATATCAACGGCGACCATCACGAGTTGCAACTTGAGCCGCGCGTCACGCTGCTCGACGCCTTGCGCGACCGCCTCGGCCTGACCGGCACCAAGAAAGGCTGCGACCACGGCCAGTGCGGCGCCTGCACCGTGCATGTCGACGGCGAGCGCGTGCTGGCTTGTCTCACACTGGCAGCTCAAGTCGAAGGCCGCACTGTCACCACCATAGAGGGGCTTGCACGGGAGGGCGAAATGCATCCCGTGCAGGCTGCCTTCCTCGAACAGGACGCCTTCCAATGCGGCTATTGCACGCCCGGCCAGATCATGTCGGCGGTCGCCTGCATCCGTGAAGGCCATGCCGGCTCCGACGAAGAAATCCGCGAATACATGGCCGGCAATCTCTGCCGCTGCGGCGCCTATCCGCACATCGTCGCCGCCGTTCGCCAGGCGGCATTGGAGGTCCAGTCATGAGGGATTTTTCCTATTTTCGCGCCGGTTCGGTCGATGCTGCGCGCCAAGCGGCGGCCCTGCCCGGCGCCATGTTGCTGGCCGGCGGCACCACGCTGATCGACCTCGCCAAATGCGGCGTCGCCGAGCCCGACAGCCTAGTCGACATCACCCATCTCAAGGGGCTGAACAGCATCGAGGTGGGCGAGCGCGGCGCCACCATCGGCGCGCTGGCGAAGATGGGCCATGTCGCCGACCATGCCGACATCAAGAGCCGCTTCCCCGCCGTCTCCGAAGCCCTGTGGCAGGCGGCCTCGGCGCAGATCCGCAACATGGCGACCATCGGCGGCAATCTGATGCAGCGCACGCGCTGCCCCTATTTCCGCGACCCGGCGAATTTCCCTGCCTGCAACAAGCGGGAACGCGGCAGCGGCTGTTCGGCCATCGGCGGCGTCACAAGGGGACATGCCGTGCTCGGCACCAGCGACGCCTGCATCGCCATGTATCCCGGTGACCTCGCGGTGGCCCTGGTCGCCTTCGATGCCATCGTTCATCTGGGCGAGCGCCAGGTTTCGGTGGACGACTTTTTCCTGCTGCCCGGCACCACGCCCGACTGGGAACACGCCATCGAACCGGGCGAGATGATCACCGCGATCGAGATTCCCAGCTCGGCCTCTGCCAGGCGTTCGACCTACCTCAAGATCCGCGACCGGCAATCCTATGAATTTGCCGCCGCAAGTGCCGCCGTCGGCATCGAGTTCGAGGCCGATGGGCGCACGATTCGTGATTTGCGCGTGGCGCTCGGCGGCGTCGCAACAAAGCCGTGGCGTGCGCGGGCCGTAGAGGACGCGCTGAAGGGCAAGGTGCTGGAGCCCGACGCTGTCCGCGCCGCCAGCCTGCTCGCTGTCGAAGGCGCCGTCGACCATGGCGCCAACCACTACAAGATCGAACTCGCGCCGCGCGTTGTCGCCCGCGCCATCCTCAAATTGGGAGAGACGGCATGACCGTTCACAACATCAGACATGGGGATGCGTCCGACGGCGCGCAGGCGCAAGCAGTCGGCGGCCGGCTGTCGCGCGTCGACGGCCCGGCCAAGATAACCGGCGCGGCAAAATACGCTGTCGAGCAGCAGCTCGAAGGCCTCGCTTACGCCGTGCTGGTCGAAAGCACGATTGCCTCGGGCAAGGTGCGCGCGATCTACACCAAGGCGGCCGAGGCAGCCCCCGGCGTGCTGCAAGTGCTGACGCCGGACACCATCATCAGCCTGAGGACCGCGGCGGACTGGTTCGGCACGCCGCCGCCCGACAAGCCCTATTGCCCGCTGGCACGCGACATCACCTTCTCGGGCCAGCATGTCGCCGCCGTCGTCGCGGAAACCTTCGAGCAAGCGGTCGCGGCCGCCGCCCTGGTCAAGGTCAGCTATGACGAGACGCCTTCCATCGTCGACCTCAGCGACGCCAAGGCCGGCGACGGCATTCCGATCGACGCGATGACCAAGGAATGGGGCGACGCGCAAGCTGCGTTCGCCTCGGCCCCGGTCCGCATCTGCGCCGCCTACAACACGCCGCGCGAATACCAGGCGCCGATGGAGCCGCATGGCCTGATCGCCCGCTGGGAAGGCGACCGCCTCACCGTGTGGGAGCCAAGCCAATGGCTGGACGGCATGGCGCGCACCTATGCCGAATGGTTCGGCGTGCCGTTCGAGAATGTGCGGCTGGTCTCGCCCTATATTGGCGGCGGCTTCGGCTCCAAGGCGCTGGCGCTCAGCCAGGGCGCGGTGGCGGCATGTGCGGCCAAAATGCTCGGCCGGCCGGTGCGGCTGGTGATGACGCGGCCGCAAACCTTCACCGGTTACGGCGGCCGCGCCGCGACGCGCCAGACGGTGACGATCGGCGCCGACCGGCAAGGAAAAATCCAGTCGATCGTGCATCGAGGCGTCAACGAGACGTCGATCGACGGCATGTGGGTCGAGCCGCTGGGCTCGGTCACCTCGATCATGTATGCAACACCGAATTTCTCCTCGAAGCAGAATGTCGTGCGGGTCAATTCGGTGGTCCCTGGCGCCATGCGCGCACCGGGCGAAAACCCCTCGGCTTTCGGCATCGAAAGCGCCATCGACGAGCTCGCCTACGAGGTCGGCATCGATCCGCTGGAGATCCGGCTGCGAAACTATGCCGAGCAGGACCCGCATGCCAAAAAAGCCTGGTCGACCAGGCAGTTGCGCGAGGCTTTTGCCGCGGGCGCGGAACGCTTCGGCTGGGCCAGGCGCACGCCCGAACCGCGCTCGATGCGCGATGGCAACCAGCTGATCGGCTGGGGAGTAGCGGCCGGCACCTATCCGGTGCGGCGTGCCTATGGCGAGGCGATCGTGCGCATCCTCGCCAACGGCTCGGTCGAGGTCGAAAGCTCGTCGATCGACATGGGCCAGGGCACCTACACCATCCTGGCGCAGACCGCCGCCGAGACGGTCGGCGTGCCGGCCGACAATGTGGTGGTGAAACTCGGCGATTCCCGCTTTCCCCGCGCCGGCGTCACCGGCGGCTCGCGGCTGGCCGGTGTGATGACCGGCGCTGTCTACAAGGCGGCGACCTCGGCGCTCGACCAGCTGGTGGGCCTCGCCATCAGCGATCCACGCTCGCCTTTCCACGCGCTGCAGGCCAACACTCTGGTCGTCGCCAATGGCCGTATCGCCTCGCCGCGCGGCGACGGACCCGATGTCTCGATCGCCGAACTGCTCAAGAGCGTCGGCCGCGACCACATCGAAGCCACAGGCGACACCATGCCGGCCAATTCGACGCCAGAGGATCGCTACAAGAACTACACCACCATCGCCATGGCGTTGCCGCACACCGAGGGCGACTACTCCCGCCACTCCTGGTGCGCGCATTTCATCGAGGTGCGCGTCGACGAGGATTTCGGCACGGTGCGCGTCTCACGCGTGGTGTCGGCGCTGGATTCGGGCCGGCTCTACAATCCGAAGCTCGCCGAAAGCCAGTGGAAGGGCGGCATCATCATGGGCATCGGCCAGGCGCTGCTCGAAGAAGGCATCGTCGACCGCCGCCATGGCCGCATCGTCAACAACAACCTCGCCGACTATCTCGTGCCGACCAACGCCGACATCCCCGACATCGAGGTGATTTCGGTCGGCATCCCCGATCTGCATTCGTCCGTGCTCGGCGGCAAGGGCGTCGGCGAATTGGCCATTGTCGGTGTGGCGCCAGCAATCGCCAACGCTGTGTTTCACGCGACGGGGAAGAGGATCAGGGACCTGCCGATTACCTTGGAGAAGTTGATTTAGGCAAGCGCGCGTCCACCCCCCTCTGCCCTGCCGGGCATCTCCCCCTCAAGGGGGGAGATCGGCCGTTCCGGCAATGGCTCCTCCAATCAATCTTCATGATTGGCGAAAGCGGCTGAGCGACTAATCTCCCCCTTGAGGGGGAGATGGCCGGCAGGCCAGAGGGGGGCGGCCAGGCGCAAGCCTCACCCTTTCCTCACCATTCCAACCCGAACACCAATTTCCCGAAATGCAGGCCGCCGGCGGCCATGTGGGCGTAGGCTTCGGCCGCTTGATCAGGTGAAAACACCTTGTCGACGACCGGCTCGATCCTGGCTGCACCAATGGCGCGGGCGGCGTCGCGAAGGTCGGACACCGATCCGGTGTTGTTGCCGACCACCTTCAGCGCCTTGATGATGATCGGCAGCAGATTGATCGTGGCCTCGGCGCCGGTGACGAAACCGATGGTGAACAGCGTGCCGCCGGGCGCGGTGGCGTTGATGGCGCGGGCGAAGGTGGCGGTGCCGCCGGTCTCGACGATGAGGTCGGCGCCGAGGCCATCGGTCAGCTCCAGCACCTTACCGTCCCAGTCAGGCGTCGCGCGGTAGTTGATGAGATGGTCGGCGCCCAGTGCCTTCGCCCGCTCCAGCTTCTCGTCCGACGACGAGGTGATGATGACGGTGGCGCCGGCGGCTTTCGCAAGCTGTAGGGTGAAGATCGAGACGCCGCCGGTGCCGAGCAGCACGACGACCGAGCTCGGCCCGACCTCGGCGGCGCGGATGGCGTTCCAGGCGGTGGTGCCGGCGATCGGCAACGTCGACGCCGCCTCGAAGGAGAGATGCGCCGGGACCGGCACGATCGAATTGGCCGGCAGCGCGACATATTCGGCCAACGACCCCGGCAGCGAGATGCCGCGCATCTGCGTCATCTCGTAAGGCCGCGGCCGGCCACCGATCCAGCGCGGCTTGGCATGGGCGACGACGCGATCACCGATCGCGAATCTCGTAACGCCCTCGCCCAGCGCGACGATCTCGCCGGCGCCGTCGGCGACGGGGATGAGTGGAAAGCTCGGTCCGGGATAATTGCCGCTCGCCACCGCGACATCGACGAAATTGAGGCTTGCCGCGCGCTGACGGATCAGCACCTCGCCGCGCTGCGGTTCGGGGGTGGCAACGGTGGCGGCGCGGAAGGCGTCGAGCCTGGGTTGGCTCAGTTCGATGGCTTTCATGGTTTCACTCCGGTGGGAAGGGATTGATGGGTTGAGTGAACCTAGCTGCTGCGCTATTCCTAGATAATCCTTACCCATTGCATTTGAGTACTGCGAATGATGCAGCAATCCCACGAACCAGCGGCCCTTGCCGAAATGGCGGCCTTCGCGGCCATCGCCGAGGCGCGCTCCTTCACCAGGGCAGCAGTGCGCGTCGGGCGCGACGCGACCATCCTGTCGCGGCGCCTGCAATCGCTGGAGGAGCGGCTGGGCGTCAAGCTGCTCCATCGCACGACGCGCAGCGTGTCGCTGACCGAAGCGGGTGCCGAATTCCTGGTGCGCGTGCGCGCCATCCTCGCCTCCGTCGACGAGGCCGAGGCCGCCGCGTCGGCGCATGCCGGTGGCGGCCCGCGCGGCCTGCTCAGACTGGCGCTGCCCGGCACGTTCGGACGCATGTGGATCGGGCCGCTGCTGCCTCAATTCCTTGCCGAATTTCCCGATGTCCGCATCGAGGCCGAATTCTCCAACCGCTTCACCGATCTGGTCGCCGAGAATTTCGACGTCGCCGTGCGGCTCGGCGCGCTGGAGGATTCGCGCCTGGTGGCACGCAAGGTGGCGACGCGGCGCCGGCTGCTCTGCGCCGCCCCCTCCTATCTCGCCCAAAGGGGCAGGCCGCGGACGCCGCAGGCGCTGCTCGAACACTCCTGCCTGGGCTTCAGCGGCTTCCAGACCTTTCCGGCCTGGGAGATGACCGACCGCGAGGGCCGGCGCGCGCGCGTCGAGGTTTCCGGGCCGTTGGTCACCGACGATGCCGAGGTGCTGGTCGAGGCGGCCGTACAAGGCGTCGGCCTGATGATGAGCACCGACTGGCTGGTCGGCCGCGAGCTCGCCGACGGACGGCTGGTGCCGGTCCTGGAGGACTGGACGCTGGCCGACGAAGGCGCGGTCTATGTCGTCACGCCTTCAGCCAAGGGACAAGCCGCCAAGACCCGCGCCTTCGCCGACTGGATCGGCAAGCGCTTCGCGCCGGAGCCCCCTGGCGGCGGTGAAGCTGCTGACGTCCCCGTAGGGGGAGATTACGCACTCCTCCCTACTTCCCCTGCCCCTTCATGAACTGGCTGAGCAGATCCACCGGCAGCGGGAACACCACCGTGGACGAACGCTCGCCGGCGATGTCGTGCAAAGCCTCGAAATAACGCAGCTGCATGGCCTGCGGCTCGGCCGCCAGCATCCGACCTGCCTCGACCAGTTTCGCCGCCGCCTGCTGCTCGCCATCGGCATTGATCACCTTGGCGCGCCGCAGCCGCTCGGCTTCGGCCTGCTTGGCGATGGCGCGGATCATGCTTTCGTTCAAGTCGACGTGCTTGATCTCGACATTGGACACCTTGATGCCCCAGGCATCGGTGCGCTGGTCGAGGATTTCCTGGATATCGCTGTTGAGCTTGTCGCGCTCGGCCAGCATCTCGTCGAGCTCGTGCTTGCCGAGCACCGAGCGCAGCGTGGTCTGCGCCAGTTGGTTGGTCGCGGCCATGAAGTCCTCGACCTGGATGATCGCCCGCTCGGCGTCGACGATGCGGAAATAAAGCACCGCGTTGACCTTCACCGAGACGTTGTCGCGCGAAATGACGTCCTGCGGCGGCACATCCTGCACCACCACCCGCAGGTCGACCTTCACCATCTGCTGGACGAAGGGGACGAGGATGATGAGACCGGGACCCTTGACCCCGGTGAAACGGCCGAGCGTGAAGACCACGCCGCGCTGATATTCCCTCAGGATGCGAATGGCCGCGGACAGGAACATGACCACGACCAGCGCAAGCAACAGATAGGCCACGTAACCGATGCTCATTGTCTTGCTCCATTCTTTGCCGCATCGCGGCGCCGCACGGTCAGCACGAGGTCTCTGATATCGGTCACCTCGACGCTGTCGCCTGGTGCGATGGGTTCGTCGGCCCTCGCCCGCCAGCGCTCGCCCTGGGCCAGCACATGGCCCTCGCCGCCCTGCCAGTCGAGGATCTCGGCAGGCAATCCGCGCATCGCCTCGCCGCCGACGCGCGGCAGGTTCTTGCGCGTCGCCCATAGATACGTGCCGGTGAGGAGCGCGAGCCCCATCGTCAGCGCTGCGGCGGGACCGATGACGGCCCATGACACGGCGAAGCCCGGTCCCTGGGTCTTGAGCAGCATGGCGGCGCCGAGCAGAAAGGCGGCCATGCCGCCGAGTCCGAGCACGACGGTGGGGTTGAAGGCCTCGACGACGAGGAAGGCGACGCCGAGCAGCATCAGGGCGAGGCCGGTATAGTTGATCGGCAGGAGATTGAGCGCATAGAGCCCAAGCACCAGGCAAATCGTGCCGATGACGCCGGGCGCCACCGCGCCGGGGCTGGTGAACTCGAAGATGATGGCATAGACGCCGACCAGCATCAGGATGATGGCGATGTTCGGATCGGTGATGACGGCCAGAAACCGGATGAACCAGCCGGGCTCCAGCGTCTCGACCGGCAGCCCTTTCGTCGCCAGAACCACTTTCCTGCCGGCCACATCCACCGTGCGCCCATCGGCCAGTTGCAGGAGCTCGGTGGTGTCGTGGGCGACGAAGTCGATGACATGTTCCTGCAGCGCCGCATTGGCCGACAGGCTCGCCGCCTCGCGCACGGCCTTCTCGCCCCAGTCGCCATTGCGACCGCGCAGTTCGGCAAGTGAGCGGATCAAGGCAACCGCGTCATTGGTCACCTTGGCCATCATCGCGTCGCCCGCCGGCCGCCCGGTGGCGTCCTTCTCGTCCTTGGCCGGGCCGTTGTCCTTGTCGCCGCCCGGAAGCGACGGCAGCCCGCCCATCTCGACCGGCGTCGCCGCGCCCAGATTGGTTCCCGGCGCCATCGCCGCGACATGGGTGGCGTAGAGGATGTAGGTGCCGGCACTCGCCGCATGGCCGCCGGCCGGCGCGACATAGCCGATGACAGGCACCGGCGAAGCGAGGATGTCGGCGATCATCTCGCGCATCGAGGTGACCAGCCCGCCGGGCGTATCGAGTTGAAGGATGAGGACTTCGGCGTCCCGCTTGGCAGCGATATCGAGCGCTTCCTCGAGCTGCCTTGTGCTTGCCGGCCCGATGGCGCCGTCGATCGCGACGCTCAGCGCAACCTTCTCGCTCCCGGCCGAAGAGAGGGGAGAAAAGACAGCCGCGACAACGAAGGCCACGGCAAGAAGGGCCACCCGCGCGAAGGTCACGCTCAAAGCTCCATGGACTCAATATGGGTGGTATTTTGGCGAAGTCCACAAGAGGGAGTGATGGCGGTGATCGGCGAACGCGGCTGAGCGCAATCTCCCCCACCTGGGGGAGATTTGGCAGCTTCAGCGATCTTGTTCGATCCGGGAATGCCGGTCAGAATTTGTAAGCGACGCCGATGCGGAGGTCGTGCGTCGTCAGTTCGATCTCTTCGGGGCCGAGCGGGGCTCCATCAGAGATGAAGTGCCGCCGTGACGTGTGGCGGCCGAAATCGGCGAACCGGTATTCGCCGCGAACCACCCAATTGTCGGTGACGGCGTATTCGGCGCCGGCGCCCAGCGTATAGCCGGCCACTGTATCTCTGGCGTCCGCGTAGGGACCGCCGGGAATGTCGACGGTGGTGTGCTTGTAGCTTGCCACCGCCAGGCCTCCGGTGACAAAAGGCAGCCACCGGTCCATCGCGTAGCCGGCTCTCAGGCGCACGGAGCCAACCGAATCCAGCTTGAGCTCGCCGCCAAAGGCAGGGTCGTCAACCCCGAGCTCCCGATAGCGCGTGGTGCCCTTCACGCTTGCGAAGCTGTAGTCGCCCTCGACGCCAAGAACCAGTCCGCCGTCGAACTGCTCGATATAGCCGGCATAGAAGCCGCCGAAACCGCCGGACGGACTGTAGCCCCAGCCATAATTATCGAAGCTGCCGGGCGCAAAGGTCTGCCCGACCCTCGCGTCCCCCCAGGCATACCCGGCCTGCGCACCGACATAGGCGCCGGACCAGTTGTAGGTGGCCGCAACAGGCAAGACCGCGCCGGTATCCGCCGCGGACGCCATGCCGACAGGTGCGAGGATGAAGGCCGTGGCAAGAAGAATGGTTTTCATCGTTTGCTTGCTATCCCAAAAAGATGCTGCGTTCCGCGGCGAAAAGGTCGCCGCGGGGTTCTGTTCGGCCCGCCAGATCAGAACTTGTAGCTGAGGCCGGCCCGGACATCGTGCGTCCGCAGATCGACGCTCGATGCCGAGCCAAGACCAGTTGTTATCGAGAGGTCCTGGCTGCCGAAATCGGAGTAGCGATATTCGGCCCGAGCGATCCACCTGTCGGTGAAAGCGTGCTCAACGCCGGCTCCAACCGTCCAGCCAACATGGGTTTTGTCGTGGATCAGTATGTCGCCGCCGGGGCCGCCGGTGATCCCGGTCACTTCATACTTGGCCGCGGCCGCGCCGGCAGTGATGAAGGGCAAGGTCCGATCGAAAGCATAACCGGCCCGCAGCCGCGCCGAACCCGACCATTTGATTTCGCTCTTGAGCAACGTGCCGCTACCAGGGAAGGTCGTCAGTCCATCCACAGCATTGTACGCAATATCAGCCTCGGCACCGAGCACGAAGCGGTTCGCCATTTCCTGATTGAAACCGATGTGGATGCCGCCAATAAAACCGTCCGGATCCATGGAACTGTTGATGTCGGTGCCCCCACTGCCAGCGCCGGCGATGAAGAGATTGGACTTTCCGGCCGCGTAGCCGAAATGAACGCCGGCATAGAGGCCGGACCAGTCGTAGCCGGCAGACGAAGCATCATTGATGTCAGCCGCGCACGCCATGCCGGCCGGCGCGAGAATGATGGCTGTCGCGAGAAGAAGAATTTTCATGGTTTGTCTGCCGTCCCAAAAATTGTCGTGGTCCCCGTCGCGCGGATGCCCGCGGAGATCCAGCTGTTGTCGAGAAATCCGGTGTTGCATTGTCAGCCGGCCGCGTCTTGGGCAGGGCTGCACCCGAATTGTCCGGGAAAGCACCGCAGCACTTTCTCGGTCGGTGTGGCCGTTCAGCCTCAGTCGATTGATGCGCCGTGCGTTCGGCAGGTTTCGCTGTCGGCGAGACTATCTGGCACTGCCCGGCGTCGAACCGAAGCGACGGCGGAAGCAACGGTTGAAGTAGGAGACGTCGGAGAAACCACTGAGCAGCGCGATCTCGCTGATCCGCATCGCGTCATTGCGTCTGTCGGACAGCATTCGATGGGCCCTCTGCAGGCGCAGTTCGAGAATGCGCTCGGCAAAGCTCACGCCGGTTTCCTGCAGCAGGTCATGGACATAGCGCACGGAGAGCCGCAATTGCCCGGCAACGCTCTGCGCCGAAATGGCCGGATCGGCGAAATTGTCCCGCATCTTTTGCAGGATGGCCTGCAGCCTTGCCGCGCGCAGGCCGCGCAAGCCCGCCAGTTCGGCGGCCTCGCCCTTGGCGCCGGTCGCCAGACCGATCAGATCGACGACCGTTTCGGTGGCGTGGCCGATGAGATCGGGCGACAGCAAGGCGGGGCCTGATTCGAGAAAGCTGCAATAGCGCTTGAGCATATCGAGCGCCTCATTGTCGGCTCCGATGGTCAACGCCAACCGGTCCTCGACATGCGTGAAGGCATTCTCCAGAACGGCGCGCGGCAGCACCACATTGGCCCAGACATTGTTGTCGCCGCCGGTCATCTGCAACGCTTCCGAAGCCGAGACCAGTGCAGCCTCGCCTTTGCCGACGTGATAGTCGCGGCCAATCTGGGTGCCGCTGAGCACCGTATCGCCATTGTTGACCAGCAGCAGATAGCCGTCGCGGCCATCGGCGGCGATGTTGCTCGCCTTGCGGCTGGCATGCTTGATCGTGCCGGCCATCTGCCCCAGCACCAGCGACCCGACGGCCGTGGCTTCGATGGCGGCTTCGAACGACAGTTGCTCGGAAATCGTATATTCGACCGACCATATCTCGGCGACATGGATGTCCTGCCAGAGCGCGAACCGTGCGCGGTGGTCCAGATGCGACGGCAAATCGACCGATGAGAAGACATTCTTTTGCAAGCAGCAACCGGCCTTTTCCACACACAAATCTTCACTTCGACGCGCACCGTATTGGACCAGATCACGGTCTGTCCAGAGCCGGAAATACTGATGCCGCAGGCGACAATTTCAGTGCGGTTTTGGACAACGATTCGGCCAGGCATCGTCGTTTGGCCGGCAAACTCCAGAAATACTCGGAAAGCCGCTGGCGAGCGGCAAATCCCCCATGGAGGAGATTTGCCCTCATTGTGGATTTCGCCAACCGCCAAAGCTGCCGAAGGAGCATCGCCCTCGGCGCTCAATGATTTTTCGCCACCTGCACAGCCCGAAACTCCGATGGCGAGATGCCGTAGACCTGCCGGAAGCTGCGGTTGAAATAGTCTTTCGACGAAACGCGCGATCGCCTTCGACGGCTTCGCGGATGCGCTGTCGGCCACGCACGATTCTCTATGATGTCATGTAATGTAGCGCTCGCCGGCAATCATTTGGTCAGACGGCGTCCGTCGAATTCCGTGGCATATATGCAACCCGAAGCGGTCGAATGCCCGGCCATGCGCGTAGACTTCTGCAAAGCCCCCGTTGCAAGCCCGGCTGAGTTGACACGTCTCTGCAAGTCATAAATAGACGAGACAGCTTCGGATTGATCCGAAGTCGCACGAATTGGCTGTGGGGGCAGTTTCATGATGTGTGTTCAGCATTGCCCAGGTCTTTGGACTTCGGTTCCAGGACAGGCTTCCGCGAATTCGGCCTTGCGAAAGAACCTGCGTTCCCAGGCGAGTCGGCTTGCGCTGCGATCCGCCATCGGAATCGCCGCATTTGCGGGCGCGAGCCTGCTGGTTCCGGGACAGGCCCGGGCGGACTGCGTCGTCGGCGCCACCATCCAGTGCGACGATACCTTCACCACCGACACGACATACAGCGCCAACCCGCCCTATGACCGCAACTATGTGATTCTGTCCAACGTACCGGTGGTCGTCGACGTCATTGCGGGAGCGACGGTAAGCGGCAACGGCCTTGCGGTTGCCAACACCGGTGACGGCGGCGTCTCCGTCATCAACAATGGCGTGATCCGCGTCGATCCTGATATGACGCCGACCGCGGGCGGAACAGCGGCCCTGTCGGTCTCGGCGGCCGGCGGCGTGATCAGCTACACGGGCGGGGACATCGCCAACTACGGCGACGGCAACGCGTTCGATGCGACTCAGACCGGCGGTGTCGGTTCAGTCGACATAAATGTCGCCGGCAATGTCTTCGCGGCAACAGGCCAAGGCATCACCGTCCGCGACGTGGCGACCAGCACCGGCATTTCGGTGGTCGCCAACAATGTCACCGCGCTGGATGTGAACAAGGACGCGATCAACGTCCGCAGCGTGTCGACAACCGGCAATGTCACGATTGTCGCCAACGGCAACCTCCAGGCGGGCAATGCCGGCATCGTGGGCTTGCTCCTCCCGGGGTCGACCGGCAATGTCGAGGTGACCGCCAACGGATCGATCGACGCGCGCTTCGGTATCGATGCCGAGAATTTCGGCGCGGGCTCGACCGCGGTGACCGCGGTCGGCCCGGTCACCGCGACCACCGGCAACGGCATCTTCGCGCGGTCGACCGGCGGCGCCGTCACGGTGACGGCGGGCGATGTCACGTCCACCGGCAATACAGCCATCATCGCCCGGCAGACCAAGGCGGGTGCAGCGGGCGCGATCGATGTGACCGTAGGCAACGTCTCGGGCACGACTGGCATCGAGGCGACCAACAGCGGCACCGGTGCGATCGGCATCATCGCCAACGGCACGGTGACCGGCACGCTCGCCGAGGGCATCAAGGCGACCGGCAACGGCGCGGTGAGCGTGAGCGTCGCCGACACGGTGACCGGCACGACCGGCCTGTTGCTGACCGGTGGCTCCCTCGGTTCGGGCAACATTAGCGT
Source organism: Mesorhizobium loti (assembly GCA_014189435.1). Classification (NCBI taxonomy): domain Bacteria; kingdom Pseudomonadati; phylum Pseudomonadota; class Alphaproteobacteria; order Hyphomicrobiales; family Phyllobacteriaceae; genus Mesorhizobium; species Mesorhizobium loti. Next base: position 1,274,142 of record CP050293.1, on the reverse strand, counting down.
TACCGGCGCCGGCGGGTTCGTCGGCGGAACCGGCTACGCGGCGGAAATTCAGAACAACGGCGCGGGCACGGTCACGGTCGATATCTCCGGCGCGAGCAGCTCCAGCGGCGGCGGAGGCATCTACGTTGGCGACACAGCCATAGGTGGCGACATCAGCGTCACCACGGGTGCGGTGACCGCGCTGACGGCGGGCAAGAACGGCATCGTCGTCCAGAGCGCGTCGTTGACTGGCAACGTCACGATTGTCGCCAATGGCGACGTCCATGCGGGCTACGCCGGCATATTGACCCAGATATTGCCGGCCGCGGCCACCGGCAATATCGACGTGACCGCCAACGGGTCGATCGACGCCGGGTCCGGCATCTACGCCGAGTTCGGCATCTACGCCGAGAATTTCGGCGCGGGCTCGACCACGGTGACCGCGGTCGGCCCGGTCACCGTGACCGGCAACGGCATCTTTGCGCAGTCGACCGTCGGCGACGTCACGGTGACGGCGGGCGACGTGACGTCCACCGGCACCACCGCCATCCTCGCCATCGCCCAGCCGGGTGCTGTGGGTGCGGTCAACGTGACAGCGGGCAACGTCTCGGGCACGATCGGCATCCACGCCCTCAACAGTGGCAGCGGTGCGATCGGCATCATCGCCAACGGCACGGTGACCGGCACGCTCGCCGCGGGCATCAATGCGACCGGCAACGACGCGGTGAGCGTGAGCGTCGCCGACACGGTGACCGGCACGACCGGCCTGTTGCTGACCGGTGGCTCCCTTGGTTCGGGCGACATCAGCGTTACCGGCACCGGCGGGTTCGTCGGCGGAACCGGCTACGCGGCGGACATTCAGAACAACGGCGCGGGCACGGTCACGGTCGACATCTCCGGCGCGAGCAGCTCCAGCGGCGGCGAAGGCATCTACGTTCGCGACACGGCCATAGGTGGCGGCATCAGCGTCACCACGGGCGCGGTGACCGCGCTGACGGCGAACGCGATCTACGTCCAGAGCGCGTCGTTGACGGGCAACGTCACGATTGTCGCCAATGGCGACCTCCAGGCGGGCCACGTAGGCATAATTGCCCAGATATTGCCGCCGACGCCGTCGACCGGCAATGTCGACGTGACCGCAAACGGGTCGATCGATGCCTCCTTCGGCATCTATGCCTATAACTACGGCACGGGCTCGACCACGGTGACCGCGGTCGGCCCGGTCGCCGCGACCACCGGCACCGGCATCGACGCGCTGGCCCGCGGCGGCAACGTCACGGTGACGGCGGGTGATGTCACCTCCACCAACAACATCGCCATCCGCGCCCTGCAGAGCAACGTAGCCGCCGCGAGCGCGGTCAATGTGACCGCAGGCAACGTCTCGGGCACGACCGGCATCAATGCGACCAACTACGGCACCCTTGCGATCAATATCATCGCCAACGGCACGGTGACCGGCACGCTCGCCGAGGGCATCAAGGCAACCGGCAATGGCGCGGTGAGCGTGAGCGTCGCCGACACGGTGACCGGCACGACCGGCCTGTTGCTGACCGGGGGCACCCTCGGTTCGGGCGACATCAGCGTTACCGGCGCCGGTGGGTTCGTCGGCGGGGCCGGCAACGCGGCGACCATCCAGAACAACGGCGCGGGCACGGTCACGGTCGACATCTCCGGCGCCAGCAGCTCGACCGGCGGCAATGGTTTCTACGTTCGCGACACGGCCATAGGCGGCGACATCAGCGTCACCACGGGCGCGGTGACCGCGCTGGCGGCGGGCAGGAACGGTATAGACGTCCAGAGTGTGTCGTTGACTGGCAACGTCGCGATTGTCGCCAATGGCGACCTACAGGCGGGCTACGCAGGCATAGTTGCCCAGATCTCGCCGGCTGCGGCGACCGGCAACATCGACGTGACCGCTAACGGGTCGGTCGACGCCGACTTCGGCATCTATGCCAATAACAAAGGCACCGGCTCGACCACGGTGACTACGCTCGGCCCGGTCACCACGACGACCGGCACCGGCATCTTCGCGCAGTCGGCCGGCGGCGACATCGCGGTGAATGCGGGCGATGTCACCTCCACCGGCAATGTGGGCATCTTCGCTCTGCAGGCAGGTACTGCTGCAGGCACAGTCGATGTGAGCGCAGGCAAAGTCTCGGGCACGACAGGCATCTATGCCTATAACGGCGGCACGGGCGCGACCACGGTGACCGCAGTCGGCCCGGTCATTGCGACCACCGGCCGCGGTATCTCCGCGCAGTCGACCGGTGGCAACGTGACGGTGACGGCGGGTGATGTCACGTCGACAGGCAATATCGCCATCATCGCCCAGCAGATCGAGGCCGGTGCTGCGGGTGCGATCATTGTGACCACCGGCAACGTCTCGGGTACGACGGGCATCACCACCCTTGACAAAGGCACCGGCGCGACCGCCATCATCACCAACGGCACGGTCAAAGGCGACATCGCCGCGATTTCGGCAACCTCGACCAATGGCAATGCAATCGGCATCACCCTTTCCGGCGCGACGCACAACAGCGCCCTGACGGCCGCGGCACTGGCCATCACCACCTCTGATGGCGCCACGACAATTCTCAATGGCGGTGCGCTGACCGGCCGGGTGGAGCTCGGCGATTACGCCGACCTCGTGACCAACTACGCCACCTGGACAACCGGCGGCACCAGCCTGTTCGGCGCCGGCATCGACACCGTAACGAATACGGCCGCGGCCTCTCTCAGGACCGCCAGCAATGGCGCAACGCAGGAGACCACCACCTTCAGCGGCCTCGAATTGCTGTCCAATGCCGGCCGCCTGACCATGCAGGATGGCGGCGCCGGCGACCGCACGGAGCTTGCCGGCACTGTGACGCTGGCGGCCGGTTCGACCTACGCCATCGACGTCAACGCCGCACTTCAATCGGATCTCCTTCACACCACCGGCGTCGCCACCATCACCGGCTCGACCCTGGCGGTGACGGCGCAAGGCATCACCGCCGGCCGCTACACGGTGCTGACCGCCGATCTCGGGCTGACCGGCGAGTTCGCCGCTGTGACGGGGGTCACCAGCACCGCGTTCCTGTCGGTGACGGATACCTACGACTTGAACAATGCCTATCTCGATGTGTTGGTGTACGGCTTCAACGATGCCGGGCTGACGCCCAACCAGATCGCCATCGGCAGCGGCGCGGAAAGCCTGGGCAGCGGCAATCCGCTCTATGACGCTATCCTTTTGCTGCCGACAGAGGCTGCCGCGCGTGACGCCTTCGACCAGCTGTCAGGGGAGGTCCACGCCTCGGCCAAGGGGATGCTGGTCGAGGACAGCCGCTTCGTCCGCGATGCAGTCACCAATCGTGTCATGTCCGCCTTCGGCGATATTGGCGCCGCCGCCCTGCCGGTCATGGCCTATGGCGAAGGCGGCCCCGAAATGGTCGCCGCCGATACCGATCGCTTCGCCGTCTGGGGCCAGGCTTTTGGCTCCTGGGGCAATGCGGACAGTGACGGCAACGCCGCCGCCTTCGACCGCTCGACCGGCGGCCTGCTGGCTGGCGCCGACACGTCGGTCGGCAGCTGGCGCGTCGGGTTGCTCGGCGGCTACAGCCATTCGTCCTTCAATGCCGATGATCGCAATTCCTCCGGCAAGGCCGACAGCTATCATCTCGGTCTCTATGGCGGCACCAATTGGGGCGCCATCGCCTTCCGCACCGGCGCCGCCTACAGCTGGAGCAGTTTTTCGACCAAACGCTCCATCGCTTTCGACGGCTTCACGGATGGGCTGTCGGCTGACTACGATGCCGGCACCGCTCAGATCTTCGGTGAACTCGCCTACAAGGCCGATGCTGGGCGCTTCAAGTTCGAACCCTTCGCCAATCTCGCCTATGTCAGCGCGCATACAGACGGCTTTACCGAGACGGGCGGAGCGTCGGCGCTGACCAGCGCCGGTTCGACCACCGATGCCACCTTCACCACGCTTGGCGTGCGCGGCTCGACCGATTTTTCGTTGGGCGGCATGAACGCCACGGCGCGCGCCATGCTCGGCTGGCGCCATGCCTTCGGCGATGTCACGCCGACCTCCAGCTTCGCCTTCGCTGGCGGCGACGCTTTCACCATCGCCGGCGCGCCGATCGCCAGGGACGCAGCAGTGATCGAGGCCGGCCTCGACCTCAACATGTCGGCCAATGCCACGCTTGGTGTGTCCTATACCGGCCAGTTCGGTGGCGGCGGTGTCGACCAGGGCGCAAAGGTCGATCTCGACTTGAGGTTCTGAACAGCAACGACAAAGGCAACGCTCGAACGTCGGTCAGCGGCGGGACAGGCTTTACGGCACGATCCCGCGCATCCGTCCCTACTCCGGCGACGGCACCGGCGGCTTCGAGGTGATCGCCGTGCCGAAGGCGGCGGAAATGACGGCGGCGATCCCGGCGCATTGCGTGGCGGTCAGGCTCTCGTGCAGGAATAGGAAGCCGGCCAGTGCGCCCAGCCCCGGCTCCAGGCAGGTCAGCGTGCCGTAGATGCGGGCCGGCATCCGGGTCAGCGCCACCATCTCCAGAAAGAACGGCAGCGCGCTGGAGAACAGGCCGACGAGCAGCGCGCTGACCAGGATCGAGGGCGCCAGCAGCGCGGTTCCCGCTTGCGCGACGCCGAAGGGCAGCACCAGCACGGCGGCGATGGCCATACCGTAGGCGGTGGTGCGGGTGCCAAGCTCCGCGCCGGTCTTCTGGGCCAGCACGATATAGAGCGCCCAGAAGCCGCCGGCCGCCAGCGCCAGCATCACCCCGGTCGGATCAAGCGGCGCGACTGAATGGACGAAGGGCGACAACAGCACGATGCCGGCCACCGCCAGCGCGATCCAGGCAAAGTCGCTGGCGCGCCGCGAGGTCAGCGTCGCCACCAGAAGCGGTCCGGAAAACTCCAGCGCCACCGCGATGCCGAGCGGAATCCTGGCGAGCGCTGCGTAAAACAGCAGGTTGAGCGCGCAAAGCGTCACCCCATAGGCGACCAGCCACGGCAGAGTGGCGCGCGATGGCCGCATCTGCCAGGGCCGCAGCACCGCGATCAGCATCAGCGCGCCGATGACCAGCCGCAGCGTCGTCGTGCCTTGCGCGCCGATCAGCGGGAACAGGCCCTTGGCGAAGGTGGCGCCGATCTGGATCGACACCATGGCGCCCATCAGCGCCGCGACGGGCAACGGCGCCGCTTCGCGACTGGCAACGGGCATCGATGTCACTTTGGTTTTGTCCTTCCCTGCCGCCAAGGCAACCGTTTGGCGGCACGGAGATAGGCTGAACCGGCCTGCCCTGTCGTGAGGCAGCAGCGGCGGCTTGATGAGGCACGGCGCCGCGAACCGCTCAGGCCGCCGGCTTCGACGCCAGCCGTGGGCCGGTCTTGACGTCGACGATTTCCGGCTTCGTGCTGTCGACCGTGCCGTCCCAGCCGCCGCCGAGGGCCTTGTTGAGGGCTATGTAGTTGGTCGCCAGCAGGACGCGGCTTTGCAGCAGCGAATCCTCGGCCGAGTAGAGCGAGCGCTGGGCGTCGAGCACATCGAGAAGGCTGGTTTCGCCGGCCTTGTAGAGCGTGCTTTCGAGGCTTGCGGCATCGCCATAGGATTTCGCCGACGAAGCGAGCTTGCTGATCCTGATGCGCTCCTGCGACAACAGGACAAGCGCGTTCTCGACATCCTCGAGCGCTGTCAGCACCGAACCCTTGTAGGCAATGAAATACTGATCGCGCTGCGCCTTGGCGACCTCGACGGCCGCCTGCAACTGACCCGCATTGAACAACGGCACGCTGAGCGTCGGCCCGAACGACCAGCCGATCGACGAATTCTTGCCGACATCGCCGAGCTTCAGCGCCGCCGTGCTGATGTCGCCGGTCAGGCTGACCGAGGGATAGCGAGCCGCCTCGGCCTGGCCGATCTTGGCGGTGTATTGCGCATATTGCCGCTCCGCCATGCGCACGTCGGGCCGCGACAGCAGGAGGTCGGCGGGAATGCCGGTCGGGATCGGCAGGCGTGGCGCCGGGATCGGCGCGACCCGCTTCAGCCGCTCGCTGAGGGCAGCCGGCGGCCGGCCGGTCAGCACCGCGAGACGATGCACGGCTTGCGCATAGCTTGCCTCCAGCGTCGGCACCGCGGCCTCGGTGCTCGCCGCCTGCCCCATCGCCTTGGCGACATCGGCGGCGGTCGCGGTGCCCGCCTGCGCCATGGTGCGGGTGAGTTCGGCGGTCTGCCTTTGCGATGCGGCCGAGCGCCTGGCGAGCGCGATGCGGGCCTGATAGCCGCGCGCCTGCGCATAATAGGATGCGACATCGCCGACCAGGGTCAGAAGCGTCGAGCGCAGTTCCTCCTGCGAGGCGTCCAGCCCGTAGCGGGCGGCCTCGACGCCCCTTCGGTTGGCGCCGAACAGGTCGAGCTCCCAGCTTGCATCGAAGCCGGCCTGGTACTCGTTGTAGGTGGCGTCAGAGCCTGATGTGGTCTCGGCCGACTTGTTGCGGGTGGCCGAGCCGGAGCCGTCGACCGACGGCAGCAATGTGCCGGCGGTCTGGCGATAGCTGGCGCGCGCCTCGCGGATTTTTGCCTTGGCGGTGGCGACATCGAGATTGCCGGCAACCGCTTCGTCGACAAGCGTGTTCAGCTCGGGATCGCGCAGCCGCTGCCACCATTTCGACAGTTGCGCCGGCTGGGCCGGCTTTGCCTGCTTCTGGCCGCTCCAGCTCGCCGGCATCGCCAGCATGGGCGCCTGATAGTCCGGCCCGACGACGCATCCCGCGAGCAGGACAGTGCTGATCATAGGCGCAAGGAACCGCCTCGCGGCCACCGAGCCACGTTCGAAACCTGTCATATGAAAGAACCCTTATTGCTGATTGGCTGTTGCTGGCGTCTCGCCTGTATTCTGCCCGGTACCTGGCCCAGTATCTGGCCCGGTATCCTGTTTGGCCGCCCTGCCCTTGAAGATGCGCCGCACCGTGACGAACAATAACGGCACCAAAAAGACGCCGATAACCGTCGCCGCGATCATGCCGCCCATGACGCCGATACCGACGGAGTTCTGCGCGCCCGAGCCCGCGCCACTGGCAATCGCAAGCGGCAACACGCCGAGAATGAAGGCCAGCGACGTCATCAGGATCGGCCGCAGCCTTTGTCGCGCCGCTTCCAGCGTCGCCTCGACGAGCCCCATCCCGGCGGTCTGCCGCTCGATGGCGAACTCGACGATGAGGATGGCGTTCTTGGCGGCGAGACCGATCGTGGTCAGCAGGCCGACCTTGAAATAGACGTCGTTGGACTGGCCGAAGAGACTCGCCGCCAGCAGCGCGCCGAAGATGCCGATCGGCACCGAGAGCATGACCGCGAACGGGATCGACCAGCTCTCATAAAGTGCCGCCAGACACAGGAACACGACCAATGCCGAGATCGCATAGAGCGACAGCGCCTGATTGCCGGAAAGCTTCTCCTGGTGCGACAGGCCGGTCCATTCGTGGGAATAACCGGCGGGCAGTTGCGCGACAAGCTTGTCGATCTCGTCCATGGCGGCACCCGAGCTGACGCCCGTGGCCGCCGCGCCCTGGATCTCGACCGCCGCCGAACCATTGTAGCGTTCGAGCCTCGGCGAGCCGAATGTCCAGTGGCTGGAGGCGAAGGCCGAGAACGGCACCATGGCGCCGCTGGCATTGCGGACCTGCCATTTGTCCAGGTCTTCCGGCTGCATGCGGAAATTCGGGTCCGACTGCAGATAGACCGGCTTCACCCGCCCGCGGTCGATGAAGTCGTTGACGTAGTCGCTGCCCCAGGCGGTGGACAGCGTGTTGTTGATGTCGGCCAGGCTGACGCCGAGCGCGCTGGCCTTTTCCTGGTCGATGTCGACCGAGAATTGCGGCTGGTCTTCCTGGCCGTTAGGCCTTGTGTTGGCGAGCACCTTGCTCTGCCCGGCCAAGGCCAGAAGCTGGTTACGCGTCTGGATCAGCGCGTCATGGCCGGCGCCATTGACGTCCTGCAGGTAGAAGTCGAAGCCGTTGGTGTTGCCGAACCCCTGGATGGCCGGAGGCGCGAGCGCGAAGACCTGCGCATCCCTGATCTTGGAGAAGGCACCCATGGCGCGGCCGGCGATCGCCTGCGCGGCAGAAGCCGGCGATTTCCGCAGGTCGAAATCCTTCAGCCGCACGAAGGCGATGCCGACATTCTGTCCGGCGCCGCCGAAGCCGAAGCCGGAGGCGGTGAACACCCCGTCGACGACGTCCTTCTCCTGGTTGAGATAATGGTCGGTCACTTGCGCCAGCACGCGCTCGGTGCGGTCCTGCGTCGCGCCGACCGGCAGCTGCACGCTGGTGATCAGGATGCCCTGGTCCTCTTCCGGCAGGAACGAACTCGGCAGCCGGGCAAACATCCAGCCCACGGCAACGACGATGGCCAGGAACACGACGAGGAAGCGCCAGGACCGGTTGATGATGCTGTGCGAGCCGTCGCGGTAGGCAAGCGTGCCGCGGTCGAAGACACGGTTGAACCAGCCGAACGGGCCGGTCTGCGTCGCATGGTCCTTGGGCGGCCGCAGGATGGTGGCGCACAGCGCCGGCGTCAGCACAAGTGCCACCAGCACCGACAGCACCATCGCCGAGACGATCGTCACCGAGAATTGCCGGTAGATGATGCCGGTCGAGCCGCCGAAGAAAGCCATCGGCACGAAAACGGCCGAAAGCACGGTGGCGATGCCGATCAGCGCGCCGGTGATTTCATGCATCGACTTGCGCGTCGCCTCCTTCGGCGACAGGCCCTCTTCCTGCATCACGCGTTCGACATTCTCGACGACGACGATGGCGTCGTCGACCAAAAGGCCGATGGCGAGCACCATGGCGAACATGGTCAGCGTGTTGACGGAATAGCCGAACAGCGACAGCACGCCGAACGTGCCGAGCAGCACCACCGGCACCGCGATCGTCGGGATGATGGTGGCGCGCAGGTTCTGCAGGAAGAGGAACATCACCAGGAACACCAGCACGATCGCCTCGGCCAGCGTCTTGACCACCTCCTCGATCGACAGCCGCACGAAGGGCGAGGTGTCGTAGGGATAGACGACCTCGACCCCTTGCGGGAAAGTCGAGCTCAACCGGGCGATCGTCGAGCGCACCGCCTCGGCGGTGTTGATGGCGTTGGCGCCGGTCGCCAGGTTGACAGCGACGCCCGCCGCCGGCTTGCCGTTGTAATTGGCCTGCGTCGTATAGCTTTCGGCGCCGAGTTCGACGGTCGCGACATCGTTGAGGCGAACCAGCGAGCCGTCCGTCTGGCTCTTCAGGATGATGTTGCGGAACTGTTCGGCGGTCTGCAGCCGGCTCTTGGCCGTCACCGTGGCATTGAGCTGCTGGCCCTTGCGCGCCGGCAGGCCGCCGAGCTGGCCGGCCGAAACCTGCGTGTTCTGCGCCTCGATCGCCGAGGCCACGTCGCTCGGCATCAAGGCATATTTGGCGAGCTTGTCGGGGTCGAGCCAGATGCGCATGGCATAGCCGGAACCGAACAGCTGCGTCGAGCCGACGCCCTCGACGCGCTTCAGCGTGTCGTTGACGGTGGCGTCGACATAGTCGGCGAGATCGGTCGAGTTCATCTTGCCGTCGGTCGAGACGAAGCCGATGACCATCAGGAAGCCGGTCGAGGATTTGGAGACGGTGATGCCGTTGCTCTGCACCACCTGCGGCAGCTGCGACTGCACCAGCTGCAGCTTGTTTTGCGTCTGCACCTGGGCGGTGTCGGGATCGGCTGATGTGGTGAAGGTCAGCGTGATCGAGGCCGAACCGGTCGAGGTCGACGTCGCCGTCATATAGTCGAGATTGTCGATGCCGGTCATGCCTTGCTCGATGACCTTGGTCACCGAGTTTTCCACCGTCTGCGCATCGGCGCCCGGATAGGTGGCGCTGATGTTGACCGTGGTCGGCGCGATCTGCGGATATTGCGAGATCGGCAGCGAGGTGAGCGCCAAGAGGCCGCCCAGCATGATCACGATGGCGATCACCCAGGCGAAGATCGGCCGGTTGATGAAGAATACGGACATCGCTCAGTTCCCGATCGCGGCGGCAGGCGCCGGTTTGGCCGCGTTGGATGCGGCCGAAGCGCCCTGCCCGCGATCCTTGACCTCGCCGGTCGTCTCGTCGATCGTCACCTCGACGCCCGTCGCATCGCCGCCGGGACGCACCAGCTGCATGCCCTCGACGATGACGCGGTCGCCGTCGCCGACACCCGAATCCACCAGCCAGTTGTTGCCGACGCTGTTGCGCACCGCGAGGACGCGGGTCTCGACCTTCCCCGCGGCATTGATGACCATGGCGGTGGCCTCACCCTTGGTGTTGCGGCTGACGGCGCGCTGCGGCACCAGGAAGCTGTTCTGGGCGACGCCCTCCTCGACCAGCGCCCGCACATACATGCCGGGCAAAAGCAGGCGGTCGGGATTGGGGAACTCGGCCCTGAGCGCAAAGGTACCGGTAGTCTGGTCGACATTGGCGCCGGCGAATTCCATCTTGCCGGTCTGTGTGTAGATGGTGCCGTTTTCGAGCTTCAGCTTGACGCTGACATTGGGGCCGCTGAACTTCAGCCGCCCTTCCGAGATGGCCTGGCGCAGATTGAGCAGATTGGTGCTCGATTGCGTGACGTCGACATTGATCGGATCGAGCGCACGGATGGTGGTCAGCACCGTGTCCTGGTTGGCGGTGACCAGCGCGCCGGGCGTCAGCGTGGACTTGTCGATGCGGCCGGCGATCGGTGCGGTGATCGAGGTGCGGTCGAGGCTGATGCGCGCCGTCTCGACGCTGGCCTTGGCCGAGGCGACATCGGCTTGCGCCTGCGCCAGCGTGGCGGCGGCATCGTCATAATCCTGTTTGGAAACAACGTTCTGCTTCAACAGCCCTGCATAACGATCGAACTTGGCTTGCGCGGTAGGCACCGCCGCTTCGGCCTTCTGCTGCGCCGCGACCGCGCTGTCATAGGACGCCTTGTAGCTTGCCGGATCGATCAGGTAGAGCGGCTGTCCCGCCGCCACCTCGCTGCCCTCCTTGAACAGGCGCTGCTGGATGATGCCGTTGACCTGCGGGCGTACCTCGGCAATCAGCGAGGCCGCCGTGCGCCCCGACAGTTCGGCCGTTATCGCGACCGACTGCGGATGCAGGGTGACGATGCCGACTTCCGGTTTGCCGGCCGCGCCCATGCCGGCGGGAGCGCTGCTCTCCTGCGAGCAGGCGGCCAGCAGAACGGTGGCGACAAGCAGTCCCGCCCAGGGTGCGAGACGGCGTGCCAACAAACGAGACTGGCTAGGCTTGAAAGTCATGGCCTGGATCTTTCCCTGGAATTGCGTGCGCATGGACAATGGACCGCTTGGTCGAGGGCATGCCGATCCATATCACGATGTTGGGCCGCGCCCGTCTGCGGGCGGCTTCGAGCAATGTTTCGAAGCGGCTCATGTCGCGCTCCTTCTCGGCGGCCGGAACTGCTCGAGGGTCGAGTAGCTGGCCGCGATGCCCACCGGCATCATTATGCCGATCAGCGATGACATGCCAAGCGCCTTGCCGGAGTCTCACGCGATCTTGCGGTCATGATCTGCGTGGTTGTTTGTGGTGAGCGGGAGCGACAGCCGCCAGGCGGCGAAGCTCAGGCGGATCGCGCCCTTCAGCGTGTCGACCGGCAGGGCCAGCGGCATTACGCGTGCGGCCGACGGCATGCCGCGCCCGGCAGGGCCGAACGAGAGCCTCGGGCTGGCGGACGCGAGCAGCCGCAGCATGATCATAGCTTCCCACATTGTCGTGCTTCCGTTGCGTGATTTGAATTGGGCGTGATTCGAACTGGGCGTGATTTGAAAGCCAGGGATGGCGAAGATACGCCCGCCATCCCTGAAGAGAACCGACCGGCCCGAGAACGGGTTGGGTACCGGGCCGGCCGGCGCAGTCGGTCAGAGTTGCTCGTCATTCCCGGGCTGGGGTGGGAGCGGCCTGCCATCGTTGGGCAAGCCTCTGGGGCCGGCTGCATCGTTCGGAGGACCGCCCCAGGGACCGGGGGTGGTCCATGGGGGCGTTCCGCCGAAGCGAGGAGTTCGAGTTGTTCGGGCGTCAGCTTGGCGCGCAGTTCAGCGATCGCGTCCTTCAGTTTGCCGGCCGAAACCGCGCGCGCGGTGACGTCGTCGGCCAGCTTTTCCTGGAAGGCGAAGGGATCTGGCTTGCCGCCAGGATCCTCGGGAGCGCCGGCGTCGGGACCGCGACCGCCCTCGCCAGTCCCGCCAGGGCCGCGATCATGCCGCGGCGGCGAAAGCACGGCCTGCAGCGCGCTTGTGTAGTCGCGCCAGGCATCGAGCTGTTCGGTGCGGATGCCGACGCGGGTCTCGAGCGCGGCCAGCCTGGCGGCCAGCATGAATTCCGGCGGCGGGCCCATGCGGCGGGGACCAAAGCCTTCAGGCCCAAAAGCTTGCGGGCCAAAACCCTGAGGACCATGCCGCATCGGCCCATGCGGACCGGGTCCATCCTGCATTGCCATGACCGGGGGCTCACCGGGGCCCGGATCGGGCTGTGCCGCCAGCACGGGGTGAATTGCGGCGACGGAAAACAGGCCGAGCGCAAGAAGTCTGCTTCGCATGACGGTGTTCCTTTCTCTCATGCTTCGGACAAATGAGAGGATAGGAAGCGTGTTTGTCCGCTTCGCGTCGGCGTGTTGCCGAAGGTTTCCGCAAAAGGGCAATTTGTTTCCGAATGTTTCCAACGACCTGCCGGAAACATTCAGTTGCAATTTTCCATGCCGCTTGGGCGCGGCTCTCCCTATAATCGCGGCCAAGCCCCTGTAATCACGGGCCTCTATAATCACGGGGCCCTATAGTCGGGGGCAAGGGCACGATGATGCAGTCACAACCCCATATCCTCGTCGTCGACGACGACCGCGAGATCAGGACGCTTCTCCAGCGTTATCTCGACAGCCAGGGCTTTCGCGTCACGGCGGCGGCGGACCGGCGCGAATGCGAGCAGCGGCTGGGCGCGGGCCAGTTCGACCTGATCGTGCTCGACGTCATGCTGCCGGACGGCTCCGGCCTCGATATCTGCCGGGCCTTGCGTGACCGCAGGCCGCACATCCCGGTCATCCTGCTGACCGCGCTGAAGGAGGATGTCGATCGCATCATCGGCCTGGAGCTCGGCGCCGACGATTATCTCGGCAAGCCGTTCAACCCGCGCGAGCTCATCGCCCGCATCCGCGCCGTGCTCAGGCGCTCCGCACCCGAGGAGACGCCTGCGCCGCCCCGCGCCCGTATCTACCGCTTTGCCAGCTACAGGCTGGAACCGGACACCCGCAAGGTGACGGACGCGCAAGGCGTGGCCGTCGACCTCACCGGCGCCGAGTTCGACCTTTTGCAGGTGTTTCTCGACCGTCCCGGCAGGCTTTTGTCCCGCGACCAGCTTCTCGACCTGACGCAAGGCCGCGAGCGCGATCCGCTCGAACGCTCGGTCGATGTGCTGGTGAGCCGGCTGCGCCGCAAATTCAGCGATACCGGCGACGGGCCGCTGTTCAAGACGGTGCGCAATGGCGGCTACCAGCTCACCGCGCGCGTCGAAGCGGTGGAGAGCCACGCGTGAACTCGCTGCGCCGCCGTCTCATCCTGCTGCTGGTCGCCTCGATCGTCGGCGTCGTCGGCCTGGCGACGGCCGCCGTCATCAGCGTGCGCGGCGGCGGGCCGCCGCCGGAACTGACCGTGCCCTGGATTGCCCAGCAGATGGAACTGGTGGTGCGGCTGTTGCCGGGGCCGATCCCGGACGTCCTGCGGGTGCAATTCGCCGACCACCCGGCGGGCGGCAAGGTGGCTCGCGCGGAAACGGCGATGCTCAACGACATCCTGCATCGCCGTGACCTCGACTTGCAGGCTGTCGTCAGCGAGAAGGCCGACGAACCCGGCCAGATCGCATCGGTGCGTCTGCCCGACAGTCGCTGGGCGATCATGGAGGTGCCGCATCTCAAGCCGCCACGGCGCGAATGGCTGGTTCTGGCCGGCTGGATCTCGCTGATCGTCGCCGGCGCCACGGCGGTGTCGGTCTATTTCACCTCGGTGCTGATCCGACCGCTCGAGATGCTGGAGGCCGCGGTCTCCAAGATCGGATCGGATGGCGTGCTGGCGGCGGTGCCGGAAGTGGGTTCGGCCGAGGTCAAGGCGACCGCGCATGCGCTGAACCAGCTCTCGTCGCGGCTGAGGACCGCCATGGAAAGCCGCATGCGGCTGGTCGCCGCCGCCGGCCACGATCTGCGCACGCCGATGACGCGCATGCGGCTGCGCGCGGAATTCCTCGACGACGAGCGCGACAAGTGGCTTCACGACCTCGACGAGCTCGACCGCATCGCCGACAGCGCCATCCGGCTGGTGCGCGAAGAGGTGAACCAGGACGCCGTCGAACCGGTCGACCTGGAAAAGACGGTGCGCGACATCGAAGCCGAGATGGTGTCGCTCGGCCATGCCGTATCGATCGGGCACCTGGACAAGGTTTCGGTGCGCGCCGGCGCGCTCGGCCTGCGCCGCGCCCTGCGTAACCTGATCGTCAACGCCGCCACCCATGGCAAGGCGTGCAGCATCGATCTGGCCGTAGCCGGCAATCGCGCCGTGCTGACCATATCGGACCATGGGCCCGGCATTCCGCCGGAGCTCTTGAACAAGGCGTTCGAACCCTTCTTCCGCGTCGACCCCGGCCGCCTGCAATCCATCCCGGGCGCTGGTCTCGGCCTCGCCATCGCCAAGGAAATCATCGAGCGCTACGGCGGCACCGTGACGCTGGAAAACCGCCGGGGCGGCGGGCTGGAGCAGACGGTGGTGTTCGACGCGGTGTGATTTTGGCGGGGCGGCCAGCGGGGCCGTGAGGATTGATTGCCGGCGCGACAGCGCCCCAGTCTTTCCTGCGACGTTGGCGATTGGCGAAGGCCGGCGGGACGTCCGATCTCCCTCCTTATGGGGGAGATGTCCGGCAGGACAGAGGGGGGCGCGAGGGATCGCCCACCTTCGCCTGCCTTAAGCTGATCGCAAGGCGAGAGCGGATTCAGGCTGGAAATAGCGGGATCCAACAGTGCGTTGCGCCCTGTGATGGTGCATATTCCCCTAACCGGACAGGCGAGAGACGACATCCACTTGCCCGGAAGGTGGAAGATGACCGCAGAACCAATCGACTATGACGCCCTGATGCAGGCCAACCTTGCCCACGTGTTCGGCGAGCGCGATGCCGCCCGCCGGATGAGCGCCATCACAAAAATCTATGCCGACGACGCAGTGCTGTATGAACCGCATGCTGCGGCAACGGGCCATGTCGCCATCAATCAGGCGGTGGATACGCTGCTGTCGAGCCTGCCGCCAGGCTTTGTCTTCACGGCGATCGGCCCTGCCGTCGGTCACCACGGCATCGGGCGGCTGCGCTGGCAGTCCGGTCCGCCCAACGGTCCCGTAGCCGTGACCGGCACCGATGTCGCGCATTTCCAGGGCGACCTCATCCATTCCCTCTACGTTTTTCTCGATCCCGCCGGTGCCTAGTGCATGTCGTCCCAAAAGCGTGCAGCGGTTTTGGGACGACGACATGCATAACAAAAGCTCAATGCAGTCGCCCGCATATCCAAGGAGTTTCCGATGCCCAAAACCGGCCTCGAAGCCCTGCTTCGCCCCGAAGACAGAGACGAAAAACGGCGACCATGCTGCACCGCGCAAAGCCAATGGTTCCAAATCATTTCTCCGCGGAACCAGGACCGAATCCATATAGATAAAATATAGATTCCAAAACTTTTTGTGATTTAACAAAGAACCAGGCTCTCAAGCCAAGAATTATCCCCAATCAACCGAGGCGGGAATATCGGCACAACTTAAACCATAGGGTTTAAATTATCAGTAAAATCGCCAAAAATGGCGATAACCGGCCGGTTTTGTCAATTTTTAGCGGTTGCTCACACAAGTATTTCAGCCGGGTAGATTTTTTGTGTTGCGCTGCACAATGCCGTAGCCGAACGATCTCCGGGGGGACTCGTTTGCGACTGGACATACGCCGTGGAGGATTCCCCCAGGTTGACCAACTTGAGCTGTCCGTCCGTCGATTTCGGGCCCGGCCCGATCGGACGCGCAAGGCGCGGGTTTGACGATGCCGGCGCCCTGGCGGGTCTCGTCCGCCTTGGCCTGCCGCTCGAAACGGCGGGCTGGCGTAACGCCGGCGGAAGCCGCTGATGGGAAACGCCCGCGACATCCAACTGGATGCACTGAGGGCCATCGCCGTGACGATGGTGATGTACTCCCATTTCTTCGCGGCGGGGGGATCTTCCTTCTGGGGTCATATCGGCGTGCGGCTGTTCTTCGTGCTAAGCGGCTTCCTGATCACGCGCCTGCTCCTGGAAGCGCGTTCGGCCGCCGAATTCGAGACCGGCCCCGCGTTGCGATCCTTCTACATCAGGCGGGCGCTGCGGATATTCCCGCCCTATTTTGCCGTCCTGGGTTTCGTCTGGCTGGTCGATCTGGAGCAGTCCAGCGGATCGCTGCTCTGGCATGCGCTTTATCTGTCGAATTTCTGGTATGCGCTGCGCAATGACTGGAACCCTTGGGTGCTATGCCATTTCTGGAGCCTGAGCATCGAGGAGCAGTTCTATCTTGCCTGGCCTCTGGTCGTCCTTTTGGCCCCACGCCGGCGCTTCGAACAAATCTGTATTGGCGTCATCGCGCTGTCGCTGGCCTATCGCTTTTACTGGCCGCTCACCGCCAACACGGCGCTGGCGCGCGACCTGCTGCCGCCGGCATCCATGGATGCGCTGGCGACGGGCGCGCTGCTTGCCTGCTGGCGGTCCAGGGGTGCGGCCCTGCCGCAATGGATGCGGCTCTGCTGGCCTGCCTTCGCGGCCGCATTCCTTGTCATCGAGTGGTTTGTCCCGGCGCCCGCCGATCCGATGCTGGAATGGGCCCACTGGCTGGTGCGGCAAGTCCTGCCCCTGGTGCCGCTGATGGTCATCGTCGCCGCCTGTTCGAGCGGCATTGGCGGCGCCCTCGGCAAGCTTCTTGACCTGCCGCCGCTGCTTGGCCTCGGTCGCATCAGCTACGGCGTTTATCTCTATCATCCGATATTGCTGTCGCTCGCCGTCAAGTCGCAGCCCTGGATTCCACTCAATGTCTCGGAGCAAGGGCCGGGGCGGTTCCTGGTTGCGGGCGCCGCCACGATTGTCGTGGCCTCGATTTCCTGGGTGGTTTTCGAAAGGCCGCTCAACAGCCTCAAGCGCCACTTCCCCTATGTCGCGCGCGCCCGCGCCGCGCAGGCCGGCCATGGCGGCTGGCTCGCGAGGCCAGGGGACGCCTATCCCGGTGGATCGCCCGATGGCCGCACGCCGTCGCTCGACCTCCAGCGAACGGATGCAAGACGATGACCGCAGCACAGCTCGTCTCCGTCCTGCTGCCGGTCTACAATGCCGGACCCTATCTTGCCGCCGCGATGGAAAGCATCCAGCGACAGGATTACGGCCGCCTGGAAATCATCGCGATCGACGACGGGTCGACCGACAATTCGCTGGAAATCCTCGAGCGATGCCAGCAGGCCGACAGCCGCATCTCGATCATCTCGCGCGAAAACCGTGGTCTCGTCGCGACGCTCAACGAAGGGCTGGCGGTCGCCCGGGGCGAGTTGGTCGCGCGGATGGACGCCGACGACGTCGCCTATCCCTGGCGCTTGTCGCGCCAGGTGGCGTTGTTTGAGCGGCGGCCAGAGCTCGGCTTCTGCGGCGCCGGCGTCGACATGTTGATCCGCGGCCGCATTGCCAGGGGCAAGCCCGATCCGGTGTTCCAGTTCGGCCGCATCCCGATATTGGCGATGTTCTTCACGATCTTCATGCACCCGACGGTCGTCTACAACAGGAAGGTCGTCGACGACGCCGTTCTCCGCTACGACCAGACCTACAGGCACGCCGAGGATTTCGATCTTTTCAGGCGGCTGGCCGGCCGCTACCCGGCGGCTATGATGCCCGAAAACCTGGTCGTCTACCGCGTCCATCAGGCAAGCGTGACCAGCCGGCACGTCAAGGAGATGCGCAGGACGCATTTGCGGATCGTGGCCGAGAACCTCGAGCGCGAGGGCCTGGCGCAAGCCACGCGGGATCTGCGCGACATTGGCGATGCGGTCAGCCACGACACGGTTACCCGCGCGGCCAACTTCATCGTCGCGCTGGAGGAGGAGATTTGCTCGCTGCCGGCCGCGACGCGGCCGAGCTTCGAGGCCGGCGCGCTGAACCTGTTCTATTTCCTCTACCAGCTCGTAGCCGACGAAAAGCAGCCCCCGCTGACGCATGAATTGCTGACGCGGACCGCGAAGTGGAACGTCATCCGGCGCCGCGAGCAATATGCGCTGCGGCCCGGCGCCTGGGCGCCCTGGCTCAGCCTCGCCTCGCTGTCGGCCAGCAGGCAAGCGGACGCCATGGCATACTTCTTCAAATCCGCGCCCGCCGCGGCGGTTCTGGCACCTTATCAGGCGGGCTGAAGGATGATCGTCAAAGCCCACCACCCTCTGCAGCGCGATCATTCGACGGCGCTTGGCCCTGCCCCGGCTGGTCCCCGCCCGGAACGATCGGCGCCGGAAGTCAGCTTCATCATCTGCACGCGCAACCGCGTCGCCGTGCTCGATGCCTGCATCAAGTCGGTGCAGGCCGCGTGCCGCGCACATGCCGGCTTCGCGGCCGAACTCGTGGTCGTCGACAACGGTTCGAGCGACCGCACGGCCGAACGCCTGGCCAGCATCGCCGCCATGTCGGACATTCCATTCACGCCCGTTTGCGAGCCGCGCCCCGGATTGGCGGCTGCCCGCAACGCCGGGCTGAGGCGCGCGCGCGGCCGTGTGCTGGTCTTCGTCGACGATGATTGCGCGGTCCATTGCGACTATTTGCGCGATCTGGAGCGACACTATGCGTCCGGGGAACGATGGCTGATCCGTGGAGGCCGTGTCGAGCTTGGCGATCCCAGGGATTTGCCGTTCACCATCAAGCGCTCGCGGGTGCGCGAGCGGCTGACGCCGGATGTCCATCCCGGCGGTTTCGTGCTGGGCTGCAACATGACCATGCACCGCGATGTCGCGGCCCGCATCGGCTATTTCGACGAACGCTTCGGCGCCGGCGGACCATTGCGATCGGCCGAGGATACCGATTACCTCGTGCGGGCGATGCTGCTCGGTATCCCGGTCGAGTATGTGCCTGACATGACGATATTCCACCATCACGGCCGGCGGGATCGCAAAGCCATCGAAAAACTCCACCGCGACTACAGCCTGGGCAATGGTGGGCTCTGCCTGAAGCATGTTCGCCATGCGCCGTGGCTGCTTCGCCATTTCTACTGGGCCACAAGAGGGGCTTTCCGGGAATTGGCGAGGGGGCCTGCGTTCGACCGTGAACTCAACCTGTCGCACTGGCCGATCGTCGCCATGAATTTGCTCGGCGCGGCCAGGTTCGCGGTTCTCCTGCTGGCGAGACGGCCGCAAGCCGAGCCGGTGCGGCAAGATCAACAAGCCAATGCCCAGGCGAGGTGAAACGCTATAATGCCATTGCTACCGCCTAGCCTGCCGATGCTGTTCCGGGCGTTCGGAAAGCGGCAACTGCGCCTGCTTCCGGCCGTGGTGGTCCTTGGCTTGGTCAGCGCCGTCCTCGAAGGATTCGGCATCGGCCTGATCATCCCGTTGCTGGGCATCATCATGGGACACGGCGATGCGGCGGGAATGGCCGGTTTCTCCGCTGTCCTCCAGCATGTCGGATCGGGCTTGAGCGAGCGCGACCGGCTTGTCGCCATTTCAGCCGCCATCCTCGGCTCGATCATCTTGAAGAACGTCTTCGCCTTCGCCAACACGCTGCTGACGACCTTCATCTCCGGCAAGGCAAGCCATTCGATCCGCAGCGCCTTGTCGGAGCAGCTGTTGCGGGTCGGCTACCCGTTCTTCCTGCGGCAGAGTCCGGGACGCCTGCTCAACATCATCTCCAACGAATCCTGGCGGGCCTCCGATGCGATCCAGATCATGCTGTCGGCCGTCGTCAGCGCATCGGCCGCCATCATCCTCCTGGCTTTCCTGCTGCTGCTTTCGTGGCGCATGACGCTGCTGGTCACGCTCGGACTGGCGCTCGTCCAGATCGCGCATGCCATCCTCTCGGCCAATCTGAAGGAGCCCAGCCGCAGCGTCGCTTCGCGCAACGGCCACCTCGCCTCACAGATGCTCCACCTTGTGCATGCCGGACGGCTGATCCGCATCTTCGGACAGGAGACCCGCGAAAAGGCGATATTCGACACGGCGTCCGACGCGGTTCGCCGCGCCTCTTTCGTCCTGCTCGTGCGCCAGGGAGCGCTGCCGCCGCTGACGGAAGTTCTCCACGCCATGCTGTTCCTGGCGGTGGTGATCGGCGCCTGGCTGGCGCAGGTGAGTTTCCCGCTGATCATCGCCTTCGTCATACTGCTCTACAGGCTGCAGCCGCATATGCGGGCCCTGCAAGGGTCGTGGAGCCAGCTGCAAGGCCTGAGCGGATCGCTCGAAGAGGTGACATGGCTGCTGGATCCCACAGGCAAGCCGCAACCGCCGCGAGGCGACGGGCCGTTCCATGGTCTGCGCCAGGGCATCAGGTTCGACGATGTGACGTTCACCTATTCCGGCACCGACCGGCGTGAAGTGGTGCTGCACGCGGCGACGTTCGACATCGGCAGCGGCCGCTCGACGGCGCTGATCGGCCGCTCGGGCGCCGGCAAGACGACGATCGTCAATCTCCTGTGCCGCTTTGTGGAACCGGACACCGGCAGGATCCTCGTCGACGGATCACCGCTCGACCGGATCGATGCCAGCCAGTGGCGAGCCCACATCGCGCTGGCCAGCCAGGAGCTGGAACTGGTCGATGGCACCATTTTTGAAAACATAACCTACGGCCAGGACGCGGCGACAGCCGGCGACGCCGAGGGCGCCGCAAGACTGGCCGAAGCGCATGAATTCATCGAACGGCTGCCTCAGGGTTACGAGACGCTGGTTGGCTACAGGGGCGTCAATCTGTCAGCGGGACAGAGGCAGCGGATCGCATTGGCGAGAGCCCTGGTGCGCGATCCCGATCTCCTCATCCTGGACGAAGCCACCAATGCTGTGGACGGGCTGTCGGAAGCGGCCATCGTCGAGACCCTGAAGTCGAGAGCCGGCCGCCGCACGACCATCGTCATCAGCCACCATCACAGCACCATCTCGTTCTGCGACGACGTGGTGATCCTCAGCGGCGGCCGCGTGAAAAAGCAGGCGCCGTTCGGCGCCCTGGCCTCGCTCTCCATGGACGAGCTTTACCAGCACGAGCCGCTCGACTGACAAGGGTCCCAGGTCGGCACGCGATCGCTTCCCGTAAGCGTTCGTGGCTTGCCGGCCGGCGGACCGCGGCATGGTTCGAATCAGAAGGCCGGGGAATTGCCGCTGGCATCTTCCGTGATCGCACCAATGCCATGCAGCGCCCAGGCTCGCTACCTTGCCTCTCGCGGCGGACCTGTCGATCCGCCTTGGCCGGTGCCCATTGGCTTACTCTCCGGATGCGGTGCCGGCCTCCCTCGCGGGTTCTCCGCGACGACGTGGTGAAGCAGGACCTTTCGGCCTACGTCGCCGCGCGGAGGTTCCTGCGGATGCGCCGCCTGCCCGTTGCCCGTGCCTTCTCAGCCACCACGCCGGCAATCTCGACCACGCCGCTCTCGCGCGATCTGCCGCTGGTGGCCTTGTGCAGCCGCTCGTAGGGCAGCAATTCCTTGACCCGGGCATTGAGTGACACGATTTCGGCCCTGAGGTCGTCGCATTCCTGCCTCTGGACATCGAGCTGTATCTGTTCCGATGCCTGTTGCAGCGTGAGCTGTGAAAGATCGGCGTTCAACCTGGAAAGGCTCATCTTGTCGTTTTCGTTCTCATGGGTGAGAGCGGACAATCTTTCCTCGGCGATTTTCTTTTCGGCCAGCGTGTCGTTCAATTCGGTCTTGAGCCTGGCGATTTCGCCGACGGCCCCGCTGTTCTCGTTCGCGGCCTGCTCCAGTCGCGCTTGCAGGTCCTCGATCTCCGAACGCAACCCGTGCATTTCCGCCTGGCTGCGAGCCAGCTCGGCTTCCCTGTCGCCTTCCATCATGCGGGCCGCTTCGGTTGTTTCCGACAGCTTCGCCTGTGCGGCCTCAAGCGACTTCTGCAGCCGCGTCTCCTCTTTCTCGCTCTTGCCGAGCGCGGCCAGCAGTTCGGCAAGCCGCGCCGCTTCGCTGGCGTGGATCGTCGAGAGCTCGTCGAGCCTGTGGCGCGCCTGGGATTCCCGCTTCAGCGCCTTGTCGAGATCGATCGACAGGCTGACATGCTTTTCGCGCAGCATATTGCTCTCGCGCAAGCGCCTGCTGGCCTCGACCGTTCTGGCCGTCAGCCGCTTGGCGATGTCGCCGAACTCCGCGTCGCGTTTTGCGCTCGCATTGGCTGTCTCCACGAGTTCCAGCCTGACCGCGGCAAGTGCTGCACGAAGCGCCTCCCTGTCCTGAACCAGGCTTGTCTCGCGCTGTTGCAGCGCTTCGAAAGCGCCTTCACGCTCGCGCAGCTTTCTCACCGCGTCGTGCAGCTTTTCCGACAGCGTTCTTTGTTCCGCGCCGAGGCCCGCATTGGCAAGCTCCAGCTCGTTGGCGCGAAGAATGTCGTTGTGCAGGATGTTGAGGAATTCGCGCGTCAGATGGTGTGAGGTCGCGATCTCCGACAGCTTGCCGTTGATCTCGTCCAGATAATCCCTGGCGTCGTGGAAGAGCCCTTCGAAGGCACTCAGCGCAGCCAGCCGGGTCTGGGTATGGGGCGTCAGCCGTGGCGCGGTTTCGGGATTGCCCGGATCGTCGGCATCATCCGTATTGTCCGCACTGTCCGAATTTGCCGCGTTCGCCTCGGGCGGCGTCTCGTCCGGTCCCTGATCCGGGGCATCCGCGACAGTGTCGCTCTTTGGCGGCACCTCGGCGCCGAAATCCGATACCAGCGCATCCGCCAGATCGGTCTGCAGTTCCTCGAATGCTTTGTCTACGTCTTCAGCACGCTTGATTAAGCCCTTGAAGTTCATGCCCGAACTCCTTTTACACATACCCCAATTTGGTACTTAATGAATTGCTAACATAACCTTACATCCGCTGACCTCGCAGGGGAAGCCCCCGTTGGCGCGAAGGTGGGACATTTGGGGGGTTGGATGCTGCGAGGAGCGCGATGTGAGGGGTGCGAAACTGGTACTGCCGACGGGACAGCGCCCCCCTCTGTCCTGCCGGACATCTCCCCCACACGGGGGAGATCGGATGTCACGCGGGCTTTCGCCAATCGCCAACGTTGCAAGAGGAGTTGGGGGGCCGGGGCTGCCAATCTCCCCCCTCGTGGGGGTGGAGGAATGGTCCGCGAAGCGGGTGGAAAGCCAATTGCTTGGCTTTCCAAATGACGAACGTCCGGCAGGACAGAGGGGGGCGCGAAGGATCGCGACCTTCCCCAGCCTTAGATCCTAGCCCGCCATCGCCAGCGGCACGGCGCTCTTGTTGGGGATCTGGATGTCGATTTCCAGCGTCGACATGGTCTCGCCGCGGTCCATCGAGACCTGGAGATAGTCCTGGTCGATCTGCACATGCTTGGCGATGACGGCCATGATCTCCTCGCGCAGGATGGAGACGAGGTCTGGCTGGCTGCGGTTGCGGCGCTCATAGGCGAGCAGCACTTGCAGCCGCTCGCGCGCCACCGGCGCGCTGGAGCGCCGCTTGAAGATGTCGAGCAGGTTCATGCCGCCCTCCTTCCCAGCAGACGATCGAGGAAGCCCTTGCGTTCGAAGGGCACGATGACGGGCAATTCCTCGCCTTCGAGCCGCCTGGCGGCGTCGAGATAGGCGCGCGCGGCAGCGTTGAGCGGCTCCGACAGCGTCACCGGCGAACCGAGGTTGGAGGCCCTGAGCACATCCTGGCTCTCGGGGATGATGCCGAGCAGCGGCACCGACAGGATTTCCAGCACGTCGTCGATGGACAGCATTTCGCCGCGCGCCGCGCGCGCCGCGTCATAGCGCGTGACCAGCACGTGCTTGGCGATATGCTCGCCCTGCTCGGCCTTCATGGTGCGGGCGTCAAGCAGGCCGATGATGCGATCGGAATCGCGCACGGACGACACTTCCGGATTGGTGACGATGACCGCCTCGTCGGCAAAGCGCATGGCGAGCTGCGCGCCGCGCTCGATGCCGGCCGGGCTGTCGCAGAACACGTAGTCGAACACCGAGCGCAGCTTGTCGATGACTTCGCCGACGCCGTCTTCGGTCAGCGCATCCTTGTCGCGCGTCTGCGAGGCCGGCAGCAGGAACAGCGTCTCCACCCGCTTGTCGCGGATCAGCGCCTGCGAAAGCTTGGCCGAGCCCTGGATGACGTTGACGAGATCGAACACCACGCGCCGCTCGG
The DNA here is from genome assembly GCA_014189435.1 of Mesorhizobium loti. NCBI lineage: Bacteria > Pseudomonadati > Pseudomonadota > Alphaproteobacteria > Hyphomicrobiales > Phyllobacteriaceae > Mesorhizobium > Mesorhizobium loti. The sequence goes on along the minus strand of CP050293.1, from coordinate 1,249,771 downwards.
CGCCCATGATCAGGTCGAGGTTGCGCAGGCCGACGTCAAAGTCGACCAAGGCCACCTTCTTGCCGGTCTTGGCGACCGCGGCCCCTAGGGCCGCCGTCGAGGTCGTCTTGCCGACGCCCCCCCTTGCCCGAGGTGACCACCACTACCTTGCCCATTGAAAGCCTCCGTTGTTGTTCATTTGTTGTTCTTGGCCAGGCGGCAAAGCCGCCCCATCGTGTTCTTGGTCGAGCGGCAAAGCCGCCCGATATCGAATGTCAGCTCAGCGTCGAAACCCGTAAGCTCTCGCCATCGAGAAACGCCTGCACCGGCTTACCGCGCGAAACACCTTCCATCTCCTCGGCGGTGACGTACCAGCCGTCGACCGCCAAAAGCTCGGCCTCGTTCTTGCGGCAGAAGATGCGCGCACCCTTGTTGCCCAGCGCACCCGCCGAAGCGCGCCCGCGCAGCGTGCCGTAGACATGGATGGAGCCCGCCGCGATGATCTCCGAGCCGGACGCGACCGAGCCGAGCACGATGACATCGCCGTGCGGATGCACGATCGCCTGGCCGGAGCGGATCGGCGCCTTGATCATCAGCGTGCCGGATGCTTCGGGCGCAACCTGCGGCTCGCTATCGCCCGCCTTGCTTGCGTCAGCCTTGCCGCCCTTGTCCGGGCCGGCTTCAGGCGCCCTGCCCTCGGCCTTGCCTTCCGATGTGCCGGAATCCCGCGCCTTGCGGCCGGGCAGCAGACCGTCCGTCGTCGCCTCCTTGGCGCCGACCAGCACCGGCGGCAATTCGGGGCCGAGCACAGCCCCTTCGAGCTCGATGGCATAGATGCGAATGCCGCGCGTACCAAGCTCCGCCACCAGCGCCGCGATCTCATCCGCCCCGGGCTTCAGCGCGTTCAGATCCAGCAGCACCGGCCGCCCGGAAAAATAGCCCGGCGAGTTGCCGATCCAATGATCCAGCCCCTCCAGCCAGGCCGCCAAAGGATCTTCCGGAGTCAATGTAAAAGCGACGAAGGAGCGGGCGCGAAAACGAATGGATTTGGCCTCGAGGGGAGCGGCAAAAGTCACGGCTGGCGAATCCTTACTGAGAGGTAAACGCTAGCGAGGGAATGGTTAACGAATGGTTAATGCGAGGGGTGAGAGAGCACTGAGATGGCGGTTCCTGACGCTTCAACGGGAGTTTCCGCTGCCGTGATCGCTGGCGTGCGCTGGAGCGGACGCTCTCTCCGCCAGTCAATCCCTGAAATCTCTTATTTCCAAGGTATTTGGCAGTTTCAGGTTAGAAGGGTGCTAACCATTTAGCTAACCACTCAGGGGCGGCAGCATGCCACGGGACACCATGCCAATTGATGAACTGCTGAAATCGCATCCTCATCTGAAAGAGTTTTTGCCCTTCCTCGATACGCACAATGCCGAAAGTCCAAGAGGCGCGGTGATGGTCGCGTGTGCATTTCTGGATGAACAATTGCGGGGCATCATCGACGCATATTTGATTGAAAATTCCGACAAGGCCCTTCTGCTGGACGGCTTCAATGCGCCGCTCGGGTCGTTCTCTGCACGGATCAAAGCTGCGCATTGCCTAGGTCTGATTTCGGACGTGGAAAGAGACGATTGCGATACGTTGCGCAAAGTTCGCAACGAATTTGCGCATGGCCATCGTGTCACCTTCGATGATCAGAAGGTGGTAGACCTGTGCAACAATCTGCACCACTCAGCCAAGCCGTATGGCGATGTTGAAGTGAGTGTGTTTGGCCTGTTCTCGTCCGCAGCGGTCGGGCTTGCATTGGCGTTACTCAACCGCGCCCACTATGTTGGCGTTGAGCGTTTGACCAAACGGACGTGGCGGCGCTGATCGTCCATTTCAGCGATTTATTGAAAGTGCGTATGCTGCGGTCAAAGTGAGTCTCGTCATTACATTCAACGTTGAGGGGCAGCGCAAACGACATGGACCTTTCATTCATCCAATCACCGTACGCAAATCTTGCGTTGGCGATCATAACGGTTTTCTCAGTGATTTTTGCTTTCTATTCACATCGCGTCAATCACAAGTTCCATAGTTTGTCCTATATGATCACTGGTTATGAAGCGTTTAAACAATCAAATTTATTCGGATTTGCGGATATTACCCATAAAATAGGCGATAACGACGTTGACAGCGTTTTTTATTCGTTGTTGCTTATACAAAATCGTGGAACAATCGCTATACACCCATCAGACTTGAATGATGGCGGTGATATATACTTGCGTCTTTCAGATAGGATTTCGAAAGATACAAAACCGTTTCTTTTAACAAAGGTAGTGGAGATCGACGACCCTTCAGCCAATATCTCAATCGAGAATAATCAAGTATTGATGAACGATCATCAAGCGCTAAAGTTGAAATTCGACTATCTGCCTCCGAAAAGCGGTATATTAATAGAGTGCTTGTCAAATATTAATCCTAAAGAGTTTTTCATAAAAACAAAAACAAAAGACCACGGTTCTATTACTAAGGCATATCCTGACATACGAAAGTTTTTATTGATCGCATTGGCTTCATTTATCTCATTTCTTTATATTTTTTTAAAACACTAAATTACTCTGGTGATACCATGGAAAAGTTTTTGGTTTCCAAAGATTTCATATTCTGGCTAGTCCTGCCGATGGCGATATTTATGGTTGTAGTAGTTGTCTCTGGTGCAATTATTTATCAAATTTCCCGCAGAATATTGTATTATACGTCGCGTCCGACAAGTATTGCATTTTATAAGTGGTGGCTCACGTCTGCTCGTACCCGCAGCACCATCTTTGGATAGGAGAGATAAATACTAAAATGCTGGCAGGCGGAGAACCGCTCCGCCGCAATCGTTGAATTCTAGGCGCTTTCCAGAGCGACTAACCTTTCTCGCCAACCACTCTGCCAAATTCGGCAAAGCAACGCTCAGTTCCTTCCGCAATCCGTCCGACGGCGGATTCGACAACAATATGCAGAGGGCGCATTATCGTTCTCGGGGTTGGGGAATGCCTCCATGCATTTGCGTTTGTATTTTGCTGCAGCGACTGTGGGCGGCGTGGTTGCGGCCACAACAAGTGGTCCAGCTAATGCTGAAGGCAATTCGATACAGCAGTTGTTCGAAATGGCCGATCAGCTTTGTTTGCACAGGCACCAAAACACGAGCAGTGAAGCATACAAGCAATGTCAGGCGAAGCAGTCGATTGCCATTGCACGGCTTATCCAGGGCATGACGGCACTGTCCGATCAGTCTTCTTTTGAAGATCTCTATAAAAGATGCCTGATGAACGGCCCGGATATGGCCGCTGGCCTCGCCGATTTTGACGACGGCCTGAACTGTGTCGTTGCACAAGACCCAGCTACTCGAAAAGTGTTCTTCAGTGACGAGCAATAGCGAAATCGAGTTTGAGCGGACGGCGAGCGCATCTATCATCTGCCTGGACAGAAGTTTTACAGCGCCACCAAAATCACCGAAGCCAAAGGCGAAAGATGGTTCTGCACGGAAGCGGAAGCACTCGCCGCCGGTTGGCGACGATCGAAACGTTAGTCGGTTGGCGGAAGCATGTTCCGTCCGTTTCGCTGGCTTTCATGCGCTTTCGACACGACTGGCCATTTCGACCGACCAGCGCACCCATAGGTTCCAGCCATGTCATTCCAAAAGCGCCTCCTAAAGATTGAACAAATCGAGGATGAGATTCTGCGCAGAGCCTCAAGGTTGATGCAGGAGGGCGGAAACATCTATGTCTCAGACTTATTTGTGCTGGGCGCCGTCAAGCGTGTCCTAGCACTTGCGTCCGGATTCAGAACGTTGATGGCAGAACGAAATTTCACGTGCTGCGCAGGATTATTGCGCATGCAGATCGACACGGCAGCCAGAGTGAACGCGTTGAAGTTCGTGGATAGTATGGACGCCCTCTGTCAAGCCGTCTTGTCGGGCAAAAGATTCGACAAGCAGAAGGATCGCGATGGTCAATTCTTAAGAGACAACGCACTTATTTCGAAACTAGCCGCTGACTTTCCGTGGGTTGGAGATGTTTACAAGGAAACGTCGGGATTTGTGCATTTGTCAGAGCGGCATATGTTTACATCGATGGTGAACAGTGATGATACAAGCAGAAAAATTCAATTTTTCATTGGTGCAAAAGAACCGGAACGTCCGGACGAGGCGTATTTCGAGATATTGGATTGTTTTTTCGAAGCTACCGAAATGACCGGCAGCATCATACTGGGGTACGTTGAATACCGGAGCAAAATGGATGCCCAAGCTTAGAGTAACCAGTCGCCGATTATCTAAACTATGACAAGATTAACCGCAACTGAGAAGCTAATCGATCAACAACCTGGCTGCACGTATTGCGGAGGCGTGTCACCATCGGTTACGCGCGATCACGCACCACCAATCACTATTTTCAGCCTCCGAGATCGGCCAAAGGGATTAGAGTTTGGTGTTTGCGACGCATGTCATGAAGGCACGCGCAAGATGGATTTAATCGCTAGCGTCGCCAGCCGCTTTCAACTGGATCGAAGCAGCGAAGCTGACAAGGATGAACTCGGCAACCTAGTTCGCTCATTTTCGCAAAACTTTCCAAACTTGGCTGCCGAATTCGGAGATTACCAACCCATTGTAAAGGGCGGAAGGACGGTCGCATTCGCGGTCGATATACGCGACGCCCACATAAACACAGTCATGGAAGCATTTGCCGCTCGGATGGCGCTGGCGCTTTATCGCGAGATCGCTGGCTGTGCTTTGAGCTCTGATGGAGCCATAGCAATCAGATGGTTCTCAAACGCTGATGCAATGCTTGGCAACATTCCGCAAGACTTCCTAGACTTTCTCGGCCAGCCTGAAACGCTGAAAGCGGGCGAAAAGGAGATGTCGAGCCAGTTCACCTACCAGTATCGTGCATTGCCGGAGAACGAAGCGATGGTGCTCTTTGTGACATTCCGGACGTCCTTCGCGTTCGCGGCTTTCGTTTCAGTCGATGAGAAACTTATTGAGAAAGCGCCAAAACAAAAAATGTTCAAACCGGGCTTCCTCAAAGGTTGGTCGCCGCCGGAGGGACGTGGGCCGTCTGTCAGGCTACTTCGACGTGCCGCGCGCGATGCTATGTTGAATTGGAAGCAGGGAACGACCTAAAGCCGAAACATTCAGCGGAGGACTGCTCCGTTTGTTTCGCAGATGAATAGTGGCTAACGGCGCCTTCCACCCCTCAATGCCGCTTGAAATACTGCACCTCCCGCTCATGTTTCTCTGCCGCCTCGCGGGTATCGAACGTCCCCAGGTTCCGCCGCTTGCCGGTCTTTTCGTCCTTCTTGCGCGAATAAAGCCGGTATTTTCCGCCTTTCAATTTCCGGATCATCTCGTTCTCCCTGGCTGATCAGGATTTCCGCTTGGTCTTGAGGTTGCGCGCTTGCTCGGTGGCCGCGCGGCTGCCCGGCCTGTCGATCAGCGCCTGTGCCTCGTCGCCCGCCGGCCGCCAGCGCCTCGACCTCCAGCACGTCGGAACTCGCCACCCGGCGATCCCGGCTTAGACCGGCTCGGCCCCTCCGCTCTTGTGTGCCCCACCGAAGGCCCGGCCGGCCCGTTGCGATCTGAGCAGCAATGGCACGACAGGAAATCGGTCTGGAATGCCACAAAATTGTCATGTCCCGTCCAAGTTGTGGACACGTCCTTTTCAAAGGCGCACTCTTGGGTTGCGAAACGCATGCCAGAGTTTCGCCCAACACTTCACATGCTTGAGGTGCGTCGGTGATTGTCTGACCTATCCGGATACTTCCGGCTGGGCATGATTTTCATCGTGGCGCCTATCCGTGATCAGGCTTCGGCCTAACGCACGTTGCAGCCTGTTCCGGATCAACTGGGAGGTAACCAACATGCATAGCATTCAACGCAGAGAACTTCTTGTCCAAGGAAGCGCGGCTCTTGTCGCAATCGCTGCTCTTTCGCGTCGCGCTTACGCCTTTCCAACACAGGCGGGCGAGGAAATTGTTCCGTGGCTGGATCAGCCGACCGAAAACCCCAATCCGGAAGGTATCAAGACGCAGCTTGTTTGGGAGGATCTGGATAGCTGGATAACGCCAAACGACAAGTTCTTCAGCATCTCGCATTTCAATCGACCGACGATCGACGACAAGACATGGTCCATGGAGATCGAGGGCCTGGTCAAGAAGCCCCTGAAGCTGACGCTCGCCGACATCAGGGCGCGGCCGCGCCAGGAGGTGGTTTTCACGGTGGAATGCTCGGGCAACCACGGGTTTCCCTTTTTCACCGGCGGCATCGGCAATGCCAAATGGGCAGGGACGCCGCTGGCGCCGATCCTCGAGGAAGCCGGCGTTTTGAAAGAGGGCATCGAGGTCGTCTTTTTCGGGACTGACGAAAGCGAGGTCGCAATACGCGACGTGAAGATGAAGCAGAATTTCGCGCGCAGCATGTCGCTCGCCGACGCGATGAATCCCGACAATCTTCTCTGCTATGAAATGAACGGCGCCGCCTTGCCGGCGGCCAACGGTTCCCCGCTGCGGCTTATTGCTCCGGGCTGGTACGGGATCGCCAACGTCAAGTGGCTGAAGCGCATCGAGGTTCGCGACACCCGCTTCATGAGCCTTCTGATGGCCCGCGACTATGTCACCATCCGGGAGGAAGACCACAATGGCGAGACCGTATGGGCCGAGACCTCGGTGGGCCGGGCGCTGCTGAAGTCGGCACCCGCGAAGGTCACCAAGAAAGGCTCGGACTACGCCATCGTCGGCGCGGCCTGGGGGGCACCTATCGACCGGGTCGAAGTGCAAATCGATCAAGCGCCCTGGGCCCCGGCGACCATCGACCACAGCGAGGAGGCCGAACACGCCTGGAAAATCTGGTCCCTGCCCTGGGCAAACCCCTCGCCGGGAGAACACACGGTGACCTCGCGCGCGGTCAGCACCACGGGACAGGTTCAGCCAGCAATGGACGATCCCTTGATCGCCAAGAAGCACACATACTGGGAGAGCAATGGCCAGGTGACGCGGCACGTCAAGATCGTTTGAGAAGAGCCGGGAAACCCAAGGAGGCGTTGATGAGCGCAAGAGGTCGATTTTTCCGTAGCCTTGTGGCTGGCCTGTTTGCCGGTGTCTTCTGGATGGATGCCGCGCTGGCACAGGACGCTGGGTGTACGTTCAAGCCGGTGGCCGGCACGTCCCGACAGATTCTGAAATGTCGGGAAGGCATTACCATCATTGTGGAAGGTGGCGCTCGTTTTACGCTGTTGGACCGCGATCGAAACGGCAAGGTCGATACGGTCAGGTTGCGGCGCAAGGCGCTGCTGCTCGATGCTCCAGCCGGCTCGGTCCCGGGTGGCTTCGCGGTTGTCACCCCGCAGGCGATCGCCGCGGCGCGAGGCACCAAATGGGCAGTCGACGTTGGCCAGGGCAAGACGTCCGTGTTCGTCCTCAGAGGTCGCGTCGCCGTAAACCGGCCGGCGTCCAATGCCGGCGTGGTGCTGGCGCCGGGCCAAGGCGTCGACGTCGGGCCCGGCACAGAACCACTGACCGTCAAGCGCTGGCCCGCCAAGCGTGTTTCCGCATTGCTGGCCCGTTTCGGCCAGTGAACTGCAGTGGGCAGGCGAGCGCTTCCGACGCTGATCGCGCTCATTCTGGCGGGTCTTTGGGGCGCCGGCCTGGGCTTCGCGCACTGGCGTGGTCATTTGTGGTTTCTCGATCGCGTCGAAGCAACGATGACCGATCTTCGAACGCTTGTTCGAGGAACGGCAAAGCCACCGGAGCTGATGACCATTGTCGCGATAGACGACGACGCGGTGCGGCAGGAGGGCGCATATCCCCTCAGCCGCGCCACGCTTGCCCGGCTTGTCGATACGATAGCGCGGCTTGGACCGAAAGCCATTGCGCTCGACCTGCTGCTGGTCGATCCCGGGGCAAAAGACAATGATGAGGCGCTCGCGCGTTCGCTGAGCGGGGGTGCAAGCGTAGTCGCAGCCGCGGCGGTCTACCCCGGAGGCAAGCAATGGACGGTGGGCGAAGGACCCATCGCCGGCGTGCCGAATGCCGAGCGGTTCCTGTGGCCCCTGAAAGCGTTCTCGGATGTCGCGGCTGTCGGCGTCGTGAACGTGGCCACCGACAAGACGGGAACGCCCCGCTTCGTGCCGTTGCTGTTTCGGGCCGGAGATCGGCTGGAAGCATCTTTCCCCTTGCGTGTTGCCGCCATGGCAGCGGGAGAGGATCCGGAAATCGCAGCCGATCATCTATCCCTGGGCGGACGGTCCATTCGGACAGACATTGGTCACATCCTGCCCCTGACATTCTACGGTCCCCGCGGCACGATCCGCACGATCAGCGCGGCGACCGTGCTGGACGGCCAATTCGATCCCGGCACGATCCGGGATCGAATTGTTGTGATCGGAGCAACGGCAACCGGCACCGGCGATGTTTTCCCGACACCGTTCGATCCCATACTGCCGGGCGTCGAAGTCATATCGACGGCGATTGCCCATCTGATGGCCGGCGACGCAATTGTGCGAGACCAGCATGTTCGGCTTGCGGATGCCGGCTTTGCGGTGGTGCTGCCGATGATTCTTGTCGGGCTGTTGGCATGGCGGCGAAACGCCGGCGGCCTCGCGGCGATCGCCGGCGTGATCCTGATCTGGTTCGTGGTCAACATGACCGCTTTCTCGCACCACATCTGGCTGAGCGCCGCGTTGCCGATGACCGCCGCCGTTCCGCCGGCTATCTTGTACGGGGCCATGCAGCTTTGGCTGGGCAGGAGCCGGGCCCAATTTTTCGCAACGCAGAGCCAATTGCTTCAACGCGTTGAAGCCCCAGGCATGGGGGAGTGGCTGGCCAAGCATGGCGACTTCCTCTCGGACCCCGTCCGGGTAGACGCCGCCATCCTGTTCATCGACCTGTCCGGCTTCACCGGACTGAGTGAATCCTTGGGACCGGTCGCCACACGTGAGCTCCTGAACGGTTTTCATGCGTTGGTCGGCGAAGAAGTGACGAGCTGCGGTGGCGTCGTCACGAATTTCATGGGTGACGGAGCCATGATCCTGTTCGGCCTGCCGGAACCAGCGACAAATGACGCCTTCAATGCCGCCCGCTGTTGTGTAGGGCTCTCCAGCCGCACCAACGATTGGCTCGGCTCGTTGCCTGCATCGACTGCATCCCGGCTCGGCTTCAAGATTGGAGCCCACCACGGAACAATCGTAGCCTCTCGGCTCGGCAGCGAAGGCCGTCAGCACATCGCAGCCATAGGTGACACAGTCAACGTTGCCAGTCGCTTGATGGAGATCGCGGCCGACCAGAACGCTGAAGTCGCGGTGAGTGACATAATGCTCGATGCCGCCGGCCGCGAGTGCGCGTTGCTCCAATCCGGTACCCTAAAAGGGCCCGTGGAGACACAAATCCGTGGGCGATCCGGCTCGCTCGCAATCTGGCTTTGGCAGAGTGCACGGACGCTGCAGTAGAGGGTTGCCACCGACTTGCCTGCCCAGTGAACAGCGGCGCCCCTCAATGCCGCTTGAAATACTGCACCTCCCGCTCATGCTTCTCCGCCGCCTCGCGCGTATCGAACGTGCCCAGGTTGCGCCGCTTGCCGGTCGTCTCGTCCTTCTTGCGTGAATAGAGGCGGTATTTTCCGCCTTTCAGTTTCCGGATCATCTCGCTCTCCCAGGCTGATCAGGATTTCCGCTTGGCCTTGAGGCTGCGGGCGGCTTGCTCGACCGCGGCGCGGTCATTACCCAGGCGGTCGATCAGCGCCTGCGCCTCGTCGCCCGATATGCCGGTGCGCACCGCCAGCGCCTCGACCGCCAGCACGTCGGAGCTGGCGATCTCGCCGGTTTCCGGCAGCGCATCATCCGCCGTCATCGGCAGCGCTGCCTCGCGGTCGATCTCGGCCTCGGCCTGGTGCCAGTGCCGCTCGGGGTCGCCATGAAGGCCGCCTTCGCGTTGCCAGATCTCGTATGCGCGCTGCTGGATTTTTTCGTGCCGTTCGTCGCTCATGTCACGTCCTCCGTTGCGTCAGGGATGAACGCCGCGCCGATCCGAACGATCCAAAAAATTTGCGTGATCGTCGGGCGAAGGCCCGCACGAAGGTTGGCGCCCTACGGCGCCCCCCTCTGGCCTGCCGGCCATCTCCCCCACTTGTGGGGAGATTGGCAGCTTCGGCGCCGGCGTTTTTCTTGCAACGTTGAAAAATTGGCGAAAGCGGATGTATCGGCCAATCTCCCTCCTTGTGGGGGAGATGCCCGGCAGGGCAGAGGGGGGCGCCGTGGAGCTCGACGGCGGAGGCTTCGCCCTCCTCCCAAGGGCCAACAAGGGGAGAGCGGCGCAAATCCGGGTTAGCGGGTTGGGGCGCCGGCGCGTTGGTTGACGAAGCATAGAACGCAAAAACCCGCCTGTGCGGGCGGGTCACTGGCGCAGATCAACACCATGGACGGGCATGTAGCATAGCTGCCCTCACGGTGTCAAGAATAAATTCCTATCGAAAAGCCGGCGGAACAAAGCTGCCGACACCGCCGGACTGGCCGGCGTCAGGCCTTGTGTTGACCTGAGTTCGCAGCCCTCAGGCGCAGGGTAGGAACCGCGCCCAGACACACTCCAGAAACAATATTCAACAGTTCGGAAAAACTGGCGAAAAGATCGGATGGCATAACCGCCCCGCAACGGCCGGGAAAATGGCCGTGCCGGGTGATTCCCGGCCAGGACGGGAAAGTATGGAAATGGATCACGGTCTCGATATCGCCGCACTGGACATGGACCGATCGGGCATTGAACCCGAAGGCGGCATGGCAAGCGTCGATGCGCTGGCGAAAATCGCTCGCGGCTCGGCAAAGGCCGCGCACCCGCAAATCCTGACGGGCGCTGACTTTGCCCGGCAAGGCTTGCCCGGCGAGCGGCTCGATACGGTGTTCGAACAACTCGCGCAGACTTTTGCCGCCTTGCCGGCGGTGATCTCGGATGGGCGTGTCTGGACCTATCAGGAGCTGGACAGCCGCGCCAACCAATTCGCCCGCCTGCTGGTCAAGCGCGGCGTGCGGCCGGGCGACCGCGTCGGGCTCATCCTCGACCGCTCGGCGGAGACCTATGTTGCGCTTCTGGCCGTGATGAAGGCGGGCGCCGCCTTCGTGCCGCTGGCCACCGCGTTTCCCGAGGAGCGCATGACGCTCATCATCGAAGACGCCGGCGTCAGCCTGATCGTCACCATCGCCACCTACGCGTCGCGCGCCGGCCAACTGCCGGTTCCGCATCTGCTCATCGACAGCGCGGCTACCGAAATCTCCAAACAGTCCGACGCGCCGCTGAAGCCGCATGCCAAGACCGCTTCCGCCGACGACACCTGCTACATCCTCTACACCTCGGGCACCACGGGCAAGCCCAAGGGCGTGGTCATCAAGCACCAGAGTTTCGTCAACTTCATCCACGTCGCCGCCGCCTCCTACGGCTACCGGCCGGGCGATCGCGTCTACCAGGGCATGACCATCGCCTTCGACTTTTCCTCCGAAGAGATCTGGGTGCCGTTCGTCGCTGGCGCGACGGTGGTGCCAGCACCTGGCCAGATGCCGCTGGTGGGCGAGGAGCTGGCCGATTTCCTGCGGCTCCACGACATCACCTGCATCGCCTGCAGCCCGACGCTGCTGTCGTCGATGACATCCGATGTGCCCAGCCTGCGCACGCTTTTGGTCGGCGGCGAGGCCTGCCCGCACAATCTGGTGGTGCGCTGGTCGAAGCCGGGGCGGCAGATCCTCAACACCTACGGCCCGACCGAAGCGACCGTCACCGCGACCATGGGCGCGCTGACGCCGGACAGCCCGGTCACCATCGGCGCGCCGCTGCCGACCTACTCCATCGTCATTCTCGACGCTTCGCTGCCGCAGCTTGCCGAGCCGGGCGAGCTGGGCGAGATCGGCATCGCCGGCATCGGGCTGGCGGTCGGCTATCTCAACAGGCCGGACCTGACCGAGCAGAAATTCATCGCCGATTTCGTCGGCCTGCCGAACAACCCGTCGAAGCGCATCTACCGCACGGGCGACCTTGGCCGGATCAACGACCAGGGCGAGATTGAGTATGCCGGCCGCATCGACACCCAGGTGAAGATCCGCGGCTACCGCATCGAGCTCGGCGAGATCGAGGCGGTGCTGCTCGACCAGCCCGAGATCGCGCAGGCCGCAGTCACCACCTGGGAGATCGAGCCCGGCCGCGTCGAACTCGTCGCCTATTACGCGCCGAAGGCCGACCAGCCGGCAATTTCGCGCGCGGAACTCGCCAAGACGATGAAGCGGCGCCTGCCCGATTACATGGTGCCCTCCTATCTGGAGGAGCTGCCGGCCATCCCGATGACGGTTTCCAACAAGGTGGATTTGCGCCAGTTGCCGAAGCCGACAAGTGTGCGGCTCTCAGTCGATCGCGCCATGGTCGCGCCCGGCAATGACGACGAGCGTTTCCTGGCCGAGGCATTGGCGACGGTGCTGAAATTCGACGAGGTGTCCGTTGAGGACAATTTCTTCGACGATCTCGGCGCCAACTCGCTGCTGATGGCGCATTTCTGCGCGCGCGTGCGCACCCGGAAGGAATGGGCGACGGCGTCGATGCGCGACATCTATCTCCATCCGACCGTGGCGCGCCTCGCGCTCCATCTGGGCGTGGCGGACGAGATGACCATGGCCACCAACGAGCCCGTCCTCACCCGCCGGGCCTCGAACTTTGCCTACTGGACCTGCGGCGCGGCACAGCTGCTGTTCTACGCGCTCTACAGCTATGGCGCCCTGTGGGCGGTCAATGGCGGCCTCAACTGGATGTATGACGCGCTCGACGATCCGCTGCAGCTGTATTTGCGCTGCGTGGGGCTTTCGGCCGCCGTGTTCTTCGGCATGTCGGGCTTTGCCGTCATCGCCAAATGGGTGCTCATCGGCCGCTGGAAGGCCGAGGCGTTTCCCATCTGGGGCGTGCGCTACTTCCGCTTCTGGGTGGTCAAGACATTGATCCGCACCGCGCCCGTCGTGCTGTTCCGCGGCAGCCCGCTCTACAGCTTCTACCTGCAGCTTCTGGGCACCAGGCTCGGCAAGAACGCCGTCATCGAATCGAAATCCGTACCCGTCTGCACGGATCTCATCTCGATCGGCGCCAACACCATCCTGCGCAAGGAATCGATGATCCTCGGCTTCAGGGCGCAGTCCGGCTATATCCACACCGGACCGCTGACCATCGGCCGCGATGCCTTTGTCGGCGTCGGCTCCACGCTCGACATCGACACCAGCATCGGCGACGGCGCCCAGCTTGGCCATTCGTCCTCGCTGCACCGCGGCCAAAGCATCCCCGACGGCGAACGCTGGCATGGATCGCCGGCCGTGCCGACCAAGGCGGATTATTGCAAGGTGCGCAATGTCGATCCTTCCAACATCCGGCGCTTCCTCTTCGAAGCGGTTCAGCTGATCGGCCTGTTTGCCATCGTCACCCCGTTGCCGCTGCTGTTTCACAGCTACTGGGAAAACGTCGGCGACGACTATCAGGAGACGATCGGCATCGTCGCGATCGGCACCACGGTCACGCTGTTCGGCTACATCGCCGTGGCCTTCCTGGCGGCGACGCTGGTGCCGCGCCTGACAAACCTGATCCTGAAGCCAGGCCGCACCTACACACTCTACGGCTTCCGCTACTGGCTGCAGACGGTCGCCGAGTTCTCGAGCAACTCCCGCGTGCTCGGTCTCCTGTTCGGCGACAGCTCGGCCATCGTGCACTATATCAGCGCCATCGGCTGGAACCTCAACAAGGTGGTGCAGACCGGTTCCAATTTCGGCTCCAACCAGCAGCACGAAAACCCGCTTCTGTGCGAGATCGGCACCGAGACCATGGTGTCGGACGGGCTGTTCATGATCAACATGCACAAATCCGCCTCCGCCTTCCGGCTCGAACAGACACGCATCGGCGAGCGCAACTATCTCGGCAACAACATCTACTATCCGCCGGACGGGCGCACAGGCGACAACGTCCTGCTCGGCACCAAGGTGATGATCCCCATCGACGGGCCGCTACGTGAGAATGTCGGGCTCTTGGGTTCGCCCGCCTTTGAAATCCCGCGCATGGTGAACCGCGACAAGGAACTCATCGCGGGCGTCGATGAGGACGACCGGCGCCGGCGCATCCCGCACAAGAACCGCCACAATCTGGTGACGATCCTGCTGTTCATGGCAACGCAATGGGTCATGCTGTTCGCCACGCTGGCGATCTGGGACCGGGCGCTGAACTACTATACCGAATGGGCCGAGGTTGCGCTGTTCGTCGCCGTGCTCCTGACCTCGGCGATCACCATTCCGTTCTACATCCTGGTCGAGCGGGCCAGCCTTGGTTTCGGCAGGCTGAAGCCGCAGATGACGACCATCTACGACGTCGCCTTCTGGCGCCACGAACGCCACTGGAAGCTGGCGGATTCGCCGATCGTGCGGCTGTTCGCCGGCACGCCGTTCCGGCCGATGATCCTGCGCCTGCTCGGCGTCAAGGTCGGCAGCCGTGTCTATGACGGCGGCAGCAACCTCACCGAACGCTCGCTGGTGGAGATCGGCGACGACGCCACCCTCAATGAGGGTTGCGTCATCCAGGCCCATTCGTTGGAAGAAGGCGCGTTCAAGTCCGACTTCATCCGCATCGGCAAGGGCTGCACGCTCGGACCTTCAGCCTTTGTCCATTACGGCGTCGTGATGGGCGAAGGCTCGGTGGTCGATGTCGACTCCTTCGTGATGAAGGGCGAAGAGCTGGAGCCCAACTCGATCTGGCGGGGCAACCCGGCCAAGCTGCATCGCTTCGTCGAGCCGATCACCGACGACGGCTCCAAGGCATCGACTTGAAGACCGCGGACATCCGTCTCGTTTCGGTGACTGGGGCCAACCGCGCCCTGGTCGCGGCCCTGGAGCTCGCCCCGGAACAGATGGATTTCGTCGCCAGCAATGCGGAGTCGCTGGAAGAAGCCGAAACCGACGAAGACGCGCGGCCGCGCGTCGTGATGGCCGGGACCCGCGTCGTCGGCTTCCTGATGTACGATGCGTCGGAGGACGAGGCTCTGGTCTACCGCTTCATGATCGACCGCGCCCACCAGGGCAAAGGCTACGGCAAGGCCGCGTTGCGTGCCTTGCTCGACGAGATCGGAAATCTCACGCATGTGCGCGAGGTTTCGATCTGCTACGAGCCCGGGAATGAGGCCGCGCGCCACCTCTATCGCGCCGCCGGCTTCGTGGAACAAGGCATCGACGAGGACGGAGAAATGATCGCCGTCCTGCCGATGGTCGATCGTTGACGCCGCCCGCTGCGAATTCATCGGCGGAAACGACCCTGCTGGAGGCGATGGCCGCGATCGCGCCGAGCGGTGTCCGCGTCGGATGCCGCCTGATCCGCGAAGGCGATGAAGCCCATCTGTTGCCCGCGGAAGCCTATTCCATCGCTGCGCGCCAGCCGGCCATGCGGCGCGCAAGCGGCGCCGCGCGCTCGATCGCGCGCGGGCTGCTGGCGGATATCGGCATCAACGATTTCGCCCTCCTGCGCACGCCATCCGGCCCACCTGCCTGGCCCGAGGGCATAATTGGTTCACTCGCTCATGACGACGACATGGCGGTAGTGGCGGTTACGCCCGTTGGCCACATCAGCTCGCTGGGCATCGACGTCGAGCCCGCGCAGCCTCTGCCGGAGGACGTCTTTGCACTCGTTGCAACGCCTGCGGACCGGACGGACGCGACCGACCGGCATCTCGCCGGCCGCATCCTCTTCGCCGCCAAGGAAGCGGTCTACAAGGCTGTCTATCCGCTTGATCGCGAGGTGCTGGGCTATGAGGACATCACCGTCGACCTGAACGCGGGCCACGCGACGACGAAGACAGGTCGCAAGGCCCGCCTCGCCTACTGCGTCGCCCCGCGTGTCGTCGTATTGGCGTTTGTCGAGAGGCAGGCGCGGTAGCACCCTACTCGCCATCCAGCCCGCGAATGCGCCGGATTTCGGCCTCCGGCCGGATTGTCACAGCAGGAATTCGCCTACAGACAGGTCTTCTTGCCGCAGACCGCGATGCAGATCGCCGGGTTCGAGCAGGTGTAGGTTTTCTTGGAATTGGCCCCGGATGAAGATCCGCTGCTGGAAGCGGCGAGCTGCCCGGAGGCGCGTTTTTTGGTCAGATCCAGCGCCTTCATGTCGCGGTTGTTCGCGCTTATCTTGCCGCATATCTCGCTGCCGCAAACCGCCTTGCAGATCGCCGGGTTCCAGCATTTGTAGGCCGCAAGCACCTGTGTCGGGAGAATGACGCAGAACATCGAGATGCCGAGAAATATTGTCTTCGCCGCACGCATTCTTTGTCTCCAGGGGCCAATTGTGCCGATGTCACGGAGGTCTGGCCGCTGCGCCCCCGTGCATGCCGATGCACCCGCCAGCGACTACATTTCAAGATTTATGTGGACCTGCCGCGCAAATGTGGCGGCAGGTGCAAGGAATGTGGCCGCACGTGCAAGATCGACGTCGGCGGTGGCGCGCAAAAACGCCGGACGGCACTTTGCATACCTGCTGACCGCAGATGGCTTGCATATTGAACCACCTGCGTTTCGGCGTATGCCAACGCCTATCGCAGCTCGCGGATCCAGTGCCACATGCTGTGGTTCCCGCCACGCTCAACGAGCAGCCCACGCCCCTCCGCGGCAAGCGCTCGCATCTCGCGCGGCGTCATGTCGAAGGAGCGCCGGAAGGCGCGGACAAAACTCTTTCGGTGGCCGAAGCCGTAGCGACCGGCGATCCCGGCGATGCTTTCGTGCCGGCGGCTGGGATCGGCAAGTTCGGCGCGGCAGCGGCGCAGCCTTTCCTCCTGGATGTATCTGGAAAGCCCGCCATGGGGCTCGAAGAGATAATAGAGCTTGCGCAGGGAGATCCCGAAGATGGCGGCAATTGCGCAGGCGCTGAGATCGTGGCCGAGGATATGCTTGTCGATATGGCGGCGGATTTCGCTGGTCAGCGCCATCTGCACGGAACCGGCGTTTTCCTCCGCTACGGCTGAATTGATGGCGGCGGCGGCGAGTTCCAGGGTCGGCCTGATCACGGCCTCTGCATCCTGGCGGCTGATGGCGGACGCTGCCTCGTAGAGGCCGATCAGATGGCCGCGCAACAGCGCCGTCAAAGGGGCGCTGCCCGCGATGACGCGCATATTGTGCTCGTCGGGCGCCCGCAAAAGTGGCGCCAGCAGACGGCGTGGTACGGTTAGATTGAGGCTGTCGAAATCGGAAGTCCCGGTCGATTGGGCCTGCGCCAGGTCGGCCACGATCAGATCGCCCGACGAAGCCTTTTCGTCAGATCCGCCGTCACGCCGTCCATGGCTTCCGCGCAGGCAGACCT
Source organism: Mesorhizobium loti (assembly GCA_014189435.1). Taxonomy (NCBI): domain Bacteria; kingdom Pseudomonadati; phylum Pseudomonadota; class Alphaproteobacteria; order Hyphomicrobiales; family Phyllobacteriaceae; genus Mesorhizobium; species Mesorhizobium loti. The sequence continues at coordinate 1,232,452 of CP050293.1, read as the reverse complement.
GGAGCGTGATATGGTCAAGACCGTCGCGTCCGATGCGGGCGCGCGAGCGATCGAAACTCTGCGCGATGCATTTGTACGAGGTGAGAACGATCTCGCCGAAATGAAACGCATCCGCATGGAACTGAAACCGGTCGTCGCTAGCGTTGCGCAAGCGCACATCATAGAGGAGACCGATGCTTTCTTGCCAGAGCGCCACCGCTTCCCTGGGCACCAGGCCCCCCGTGTCGAGCACGCAACGCTGGATCCCGGTGGCCGCAAGCGGGCTCCGCGACACCATTTCTTGATTGCTGCCCCCTGCCGCCATTCGCCACGATCCTGAATCCGCGAACCGCTCAACATATGCATTTATGCCGAGGCGCGACAACAGCGAGCTTGCACCCGGCAACCACCGGTCTTCGGCACCGGTCTTCGGATAACCACCGATCTCAGAAACGACCGCGCCGGAGTTGGCAGATCCGGCATGCGCGTCGGCGTGGGCCTACGCCCCGACGACCTCCGCATACCCTCTCACCTCGCCGTCGAGCCCGCGCAATCGCCAGTTCCCGTCCTCGCGCGCCTCGACATAGCAAGGCCCGATCGGCACCTTGCCGCCGCCTTCCGGCAGGTCGAGCACATAGACCGGGTTGCAGATGCCCGACAGCCGCGCGCGCAGCGCTTCAGTCAGGGCCTGTCCTTGCGCAATCGTCGTGCGCCGGTGCGCCATGCCGCGCGCGAGATCGCCGTGGTGGAGGTAGTAGGGTTTGACGCCGAGGCGGTACATCAGCTCGCGGCACAACTCCTCCAGCACCTCGACGCTGTCGTTGACGCCCTTGAGCAGAACGCTCTGGTTGAGCAGCACGAAGCCGGCTTGCCGCAGCGTGCGGCAGGCTATCTCAGTCGCGGGTGTGATCTCGCGCGGGTGGTTGAAATGGGTGACGACGGTGACCATCAGCCGCCCTTGCAAAGCGGCGACCAGCCCCGGCGTGATACGCGACGGCAGTGCCACCGGCACGCGGGTGTGGATGCGTAAGAGCCGCACATGCGCGATCGCCTCGATGCGCGCGAAGATTTCGGCCAGTGCCTTGTCCGGCAGCGACAGCGGATCGCCGCCGGTCAGGATCACCTCGCGGATCTCGGGGTGGTCGGCGATATAGGCCAGCGCCGGCTCCAGCGCCTCGCGCGTGTAGCCGCGGCCGATCGAGGTCAGCGATTCCTTGCGGAAGCAGAACCGGCAATAGACCGCGCATTGATAGGTCGGGAACAGCAGCACCCGGTCGGCATGGCGATGTGTCAATCGCGGCACCGGGCTGAAATCATGGTCGGCGATCGGATCGTCGAGCTCCCCCTCCATCTCCTCCAGTTCCTCAGGCGACGGAATGACCTGCGCCCGGATCGGATCGGCCGGGTCGTTCCAGTCGATTAGGTCGAGATAGGCTTTGGGAACGCGCACCTTGTGGTTCGCCGCCGCGGCTTGCGCCGCAGCGCGCTCGGCGGGCGACAGCGGCAGGGAGGCGAGATCGCGGACGTGGCGGACGCCGGCGCGGACTTCGGTCTGCCAGGCGGTATCAGGGTCGGCGGCGGGTGCATCGTGGAGGTTGGTGTCTGAGGTCATCGGAGTTTCTCGGGCGGGTATATTTGGGCCGGACCTATCCGCTGGATGACAGACTAGGTCAACCACGCAGATTGTCAGCGCCGCGATCCGTCTCGCGCCCCCCTCTGCCCCACCAACTTTCGCCGCATCGACCACGCCAACAATTTCGGGCAAGCTCTCACAGACAGCGCCGCATGGGGAGATGCGGCGCCGCCAGGGAGGACTGTCATGACCAACACACCGGCGCCGCTGCCGCGCTACACCGATGCCGTTGCGCGCTTTCGCCTCTCGGATGAGATCGCAAGACTTCAGGGCGATCCCGCGACGGGCATCAACGCCTGCATCGAATGCTGCGATCGCCACACCGGGCAAAACCGGCTGGCGCTGCGCGCCATCTCCACCGGTGGCGAGCTGCGGGAGTTCAGCTTCGACGACCTCAAGGAGATGTCCGCGCGGGTCGCCAATGTACTGAAAGCGGCAGGCGTCGGCCCCGGTGATGTCGTCGCCGGCATGCTGCCGCGCATTCCCGAACTGGTGGCGCTCATCCTCGGCACCTGGCGCATCGGCGCGGTCTACCAGCCGCTGTTCACCGCTTTTGGCCCGAAGGCCATCGACCACCGGCTGAAGACCAGCGGCGCGAAGCTGGTCGTCACCAACACAGCCAATCGTGGCAAGCTCGACGAGGTGGAAGATTGCCCTCTGGTTGCGACGATCCTTGCCCCCGGCGAAGCCTTGCCGGAAGGCGACATCGATTTCCGCGCCGCTTTTGGCGCCGCCTCGCCCGAATGCCAGCCGGTGATGCGCAAGGGCGACGATTTGTTTATGATGATGTCGACCTCGGGCACGACCGGTTTCCCGAAGGGCGTGCCGGTGCCTCTCAGCGCGCTGATGGCCTTCGGCGCCTATATGCGCGATGCCATCGGGCTGCGACCCGACGACGTCTTCTGGAACATCGCCGATCCCGGCTGGGCCTACGGCCTCTACTACGCCATCACAGGCCCCCTGCTGCTTGGCATCGCCACGACCTTCAACGAGGGCGCCTTCACCGCCAGGAGCACCTACGACATCATCGAGCGCCTCGGCGTCACCAGCCTCGCCGGTTCGCCCACCGCCTTCCGCCTGCTGCTGGCCGAAGGCGCGGAGGCAGCCGCCCACGTCAAGGGCCGCCTGCGCGTGGTGAGCAGCGCCGGCGAGCCGCTCAACCCGGAAGTGATCCGCTGGTTCGACGCCCATCTCGCCGCCCCCATCCATGACCACTACGGCCAGACCGAGAACGGCATGATGGTCAACAACCATCACGGCCTGTCGCATCCCGTGCGCCACGGCTCGGCCGGCTTTGCCATGCCGGGCTACCGCATCGTCGTGCTCGACGAGGCCGGCCACGAGCTTGGCCCCAACCAGCCCGGCATCCTCGCCGTCGACATCGCCAACTCGCCGCTGCGCTGGTTCGGCGGCTATCACCAGACGGAGACGCCTGCCATAGCAGGCGGCTATTACCGCACCGGCGACACGGTCGAGTTCGAGCCCGATGGTTCGATCTCCTTCATCGGCCGCGCCGACGACGTCATCACCTCCGCTGGATACCGCATCGGCCCTTTCGACGTCGAAAGCGCGCTGATCGAGCATCCGGCGGTCAACGAGGCAGCGGTGGTCGGTGTGCCCGACCCGCAGCGCACCGAAATCGTCAAGGCCTTCGTCATCCTGGCGCCTTCGTACAGCGGCAGCCCGGAACTGGCCGAGGAACTGGCGCAGCATGTCCGCAAGCGCCTCTCGGCCCACGCCTATCCGCGCGAGGTCGAGTTCGTCAGCGAGTTGCCGAAGACACCGAGCGGCAAGATCCAGCGGTTCCTGCTGAGGAAGGCCGAGGTGGAGAAGCGGAAGAAGGGGTAAGCAGGGACCCAAGTGGCTCTGGATCGGTCGATGACCGCAACCTTGACGGCGCGGGTACGGCAGTCTCTTGTTCCAACAGATTCGGCCGACAAGGGAGGCTGCCACCATGGAAAAGATCATCCTGGACTGCGACCCTGGACATGATGACGCCATCGCCATCCTGCTGGCGGCAGGCAACCCGAACATCGATCTCCTAGGCATCACCACGGTTTCGGGCAACCACAATGTCGAGAACACCACGCGCAATGCGCTTTCGGTATGCACCGCCTATGGCATCAAGGTGCCGGTGGCGAAAGGCTCTCCGGGCCCGCTCCTCATCGACCAGGTGCTGGCCATCGAGATCCACGGCGAAACCGGGCTCGACGGCCCCGTGCTGCCGCCCGCCTCGTTCGAGATCGACAAGCGCCATGCCGTCGACTTCATCATCGACACCGTCATGGCGCAGGAGCCGAAGACGGTCACCCTGGTGCCGGTCGGTCCCTACACCAACATCGCGCTTGCCGTGCGCAAGGATCCTCGCATCGTCGAGCGGGTGAAGCGGGTCGTCGCGATGGGCGGGAGCTATACAAGGGGCAACATCACGCCCGGGGCGGAGTTCAATGTCTACGGCGATCCGGAAGCCGCGGACGTCGTGTTCCGGGCCAACTGGGACGTCACCATGGTGGGTCTCGACCTCACCCATCAGGCGCTCGCCACCAAAGAGCTTCAGGACCGGGTGCGCGCCGTCGGCGGCCCGATGGCCAAGTTCATCCTCGATATCTGGGAGTTCATTGCGACCACGCATGGCGGCCTGCTGCAGATCGAGTATCCCGCCGTCCATGACGCATGCTGCGTCGCGGCCATGATCGACCCGACCGTCTTCACCACCGAGAAGGCCGATATCCGCGTCGAGCTTGCCGGCCGGTGGACCAAGGGCATGACGGTCTGCAATTTCGAGAAGATGGGCGGCATGCACCATTTCGGCGGCACGGCGAGCGAGCAGACCGACTTCCGCCACACGGTGGCGATGAAGCTCGACCATCGGAAGTTCTGTGACCTGATCGTCGACGCGCTGGAGCGTCTGACCAGCCAGAAGGCGTGAGTCAAGCCGCATCCCTATGACCTGGTCGCTTCGTAAGCCATCCCTTCAATGCGCCACGCCATCCGAAGCGTGGAGCAGCCTCCAGGTCAAACCAACGCGACCGTGGAACTGTGAAACAAAATGTTCGGCGGCCATAGTCTCGAGGCCGTCATCGACGAGCGCCTCGATGCTTCGTCGCATCAAGGCAAGCTGCATCTGCCTGGCGTGCTCCAGGTCTGCCTCTCGCATGATTGCCGTGACGTGGTAGGCGACGACGGGCTGGCCGAGGCAAGATAGCAGCGCGTTGGCCTCGGCTGTCACTGCCGTCACTGCGTCTTCGATCTTCATTCTGGCGCTCCTCATCAAAAATGATGCTGGCGCCTCCCCGCAAGGCGACGGTGGTCCGTCGCTTCTTTTTTAAGTTCAGACTGCCGCGCACGACCGAAAGCGGCACGCCAAGCTGACAATTGCTGTCTTCCAGGTCCCCTCGAGCAGCCTCGTTCGGCCCAAAAACACTATCCGCCAAATTTGATTCAAAGGCGACCGGATAGTTAATCGATGGTTAATGGGCCGATTGCATCCCTTACGGTCACTGCCGCGCAATTGCCGCAAAGCTGCCTGATGGCTCCCGGCTTGTGGATCGCCACGGGGGTATGTCATGCGGCTGGTCTGGACCATCATCTTCGCACTCATGACCGGTGCGGTTTTCGCGGCCTCGCCGGAGGACGACTATATCGCCGCACGCGACAAGGCGATTTCCGCCATCGCGGCACTGGCAAGCGCTAACGAACCCGTGGAAACGCTCGATGCCGCCGGGGCGAAGGCCCTGGCCGATCTCGAAGGGCGTCTGTCCACCATTCTCGGCCCCTTGTCGGTCGCCGATTTCCCGGCAAACGGCACGATCAATCTCGGAAGCCTGAGCGATGCCGATATCGGATTCGGCATGCTCGACGGTTTGCGATACGCCAAAAGTGATGACGGCCCGAGCCTCGTGGCAACGACGCGGGGGCTGCTCGAGCGCTGGCTCCAATCCAGGGCAGCCGAACTCGACGAAAACTTCAGACTGCCCGCCGACATCGATGCGGCGCTGAAGCTCGATGCTTTCTACACCCAGGCGATCAACAGCGACGCCGCGTTCACGGGGACGCTCGACTTGCCCCTGAAGAAGCCCGAAGGCGCCGACATCGCCTTTGCGCGGCTCGGCGGCTGGGCGCAGGACATAGGGCCGAACCCCGACCAGCAGGTCATCGTCACCATCGTCAAGGGCAACAGCGTCATGATCGCCTCGGCGCCCGCGGCAGCGCCTATACCCAAGATCGCGGCCTGCGACGCCGTGTGGGCCTCGGCGGACGCCGCCGCCCAGAAATTCCAGGAGGCCTACCAGGCCTCGGACCTCAAGGACGAAACGGCGTACGATGCCGCCAACGTCGCCTGGGAAAAAGGTGACGCCGACTACCGCGCCTGCATGGGCCAGCACCTGCCGAACGAGCCGGTCTTCCCGGCGCTTCTCGCCCAGACCCAGGCGCTTGCCGATCACATGGCCGGCAAGTAGGCCGCCCCCGGCGGGCACCATGCCTCCTCAGCCCCGCCGCTGTTGGCGCTCGGCGTCCGCCATCGCCACATACGCGCTCTCGATGGTCTCGAAAGCCAGCTCCGGATAGAGCGTACCCGCTTCCGGGGTGGCCGTCTCCAGCGCGGTCTCGCCGCGTATCCAGAAGGCCCGCAGCAAGCCGAGCGAGGGGCCCGACGCGATCATCGCCTGTAGCTCCGCCGCGCTCTGAGGAAAGCCCGCCTGGATGACAAGGCAACGCAGGCCGCTGATCCTGGTGTCCTGACACCTCGTGGGTCGAGGAAGCCAAGCCTTGCAGCGCAGCCCCCCACCCCGCTGCTTCGCAGCGACCCTCCCCACAAGGGGGAGGGTGAGGAAGCGCCCCACCCATGCGACTTTTGTGAGACACAGAAAAGCTGGGCGCCCCACCTCCCCCTTGTGGGGAGGTCGGACCGAAGGTCCGGGTGGGGGTGCTTGCGCAGGCTTTGCAGGACCTGGTTCCCTCCCCCTGCAGACCGGAGACCCAAAGGACGAGCGAGACAGGTGGACAGCGTGGACGTTGGCGCCCGCGGCGACCAGTCGTGCGCAGCGGGGCACTACGCCTTCGCGCGATAGGCGTCCGGCACAACGAACACTTCGTCGGCCCGGCCGTAGCCGCCATCGGCGACTTCCTCCACCAGCACCATCGTGGTGGGGCGCGCGACCTCGCCGAAAAAGTCGACGAACATGGCTGTGGTCCGGTGGATGAGGTCTTCTTTTTGCGCCTTGGAGAGTGCGGCCTGCGGTACCTTTATGTTGGCGAATGGCATGATCGTTTTCCTTCCGTTTGAGGTTGCATTTCAGGCTTTGGGATGGAGCAGGTCGGCAAGGCCGATCCGTTCCAGGAGTTGCGCGCGCATGCGGTCGGCAACGCCGTTGACGATCGCGGCGCCATCGTCGGACGGGTCGATGTGGACGCGCAGCGGTCGGTTTCCCCAAGGCATTGCCACAAGATCGACGATGGCCACCGCGATATCGGCCGGATCGGCATCCGCCGGCTCCAGTGCCGCCAGCCCTTTCAGCGCCTGCTGATCGGCGCCGGCATAGGGGCCGGACCAGTAGAGGTCGGCGCGCTCGGCGTCGGCAGGCTTCGCGGCATTGTGGAAATGCTCGGTGCCCTTGGTGAAGGCGCCCGGTACGACGATCGTCGTCTCGATGCCGAAGCGGGCGAGTTCCAGCGCATAGCTCTGCGCCAGCGCATCCATGCCGGCCTTGGCCGCGAAATAGGGCGCCAGGAACGGTGGCGTGCCGCCGCGCGTGCTGCTCGAGCCGACCCAGATCATCTGCCCGCGGCCGAGCGAGCGCATGTGTGGCAAGGCCGCACGGTTGACGCGCTGCGTGCCGACGACGTTGACGTCATAGAGCTGCGCCAGTTGCTCGGGCAAGAACGCCTCGGTCGGTCCGAACCCCATATGCCCGGCATTGTGGATGAGCACGTCGAGCTGGCCGGCCTCGCTGAGGATCTGCCGGACCGCCGCCTCGGCCGAAGCGTCCGAGGTCACGTCGAGCGCGATCGGCTTGAGCGCCAGGCCCTCGTCGCTCGCGAACTTTTCCATCTCGGCTGCCGCCACGCCGCCGCGCGCCAAGGGATCGCGCATCGAGGCGTAGACCGTGTGGCCCGCTCTCGCCAAGGCGCGAGCGGTCATCGCGCCGAAGCCGCTGGAAGCGCCGGTGATCAAAATTGTCTTTTGCATGATTATCTCCTCAGACCACGCCGCCATTGGCGCGGATGATTTGTCCGTTGACCCAGAAGCTGTCCGGCCCGGCCAGGAATGAGACCACACCGGCAATGTCGTCGGGTTGGCCAAGCCGGCCGAGCGGGATCATCTTGCCGATGGCCTCGATCTGCGCCTCGCTCTTGCCGTCGGTGAACAGGGCGGTCTCGATCGGTCCGGGCGCCACCGCGTTGACGGTGACACGGCGCGCGCCAAGCTCCTTGGCCAGGATGTGGGTCATCGCCTCGACGCCCGCCTTGGTGGCGGCGTAGACGCCGTAGCCCGGCTGGTAGAGGCCGACGACGCTGCTGGAAAAATTGACGATGCGGCCGCCGTCGCGAAGGCGCTTTGCACCTTCCCGCATGCCGCGGAACACGCCGCCGAGGTTGATCGCGATCTGCGTGTCGAACGAAGCATCGTCGGTCTGCGCGATCGGCGACGTCTTCATGATGCCGGCATTGTTGACGAGGATGTCGATGCCGCCGAACGCCTTTTCGCCGGCGTCGAAAAGTGCCGCGAGGCCGGCCGGATCGGCGATATCGGCCTGAACGGCGATCGCCTTGCCGCCGCCGGTCTCGATGCTGCGCACAAGCTCTTCAGCCTCCGCGCGGCCCCGTGCATAGTTGACGACGACGGCGACGCCGTCGCGGGCGAGCCGCTGTGCGATGGCGGCGCCGATGCCCTTGGAGGCGCCGGTCACGATCGCCGTTCTGGTTTGGCCACCCGTACTTGTTTGATTGGATGTCATGGAAGTCTCTCCGTGTTGTTGGTGACACGGATATAGGCCAAGCCGAATTCCGGATAATCAGCCGCCTATTGACATCACTATTCGGAAACTGCGAACAAAGAGCATGGATCGGCTGGACACGATGCGGCTCTTTGTTCGCGTTCTGGAGCGGCGCAGCTTCACCGCTGCCGCGGCCGATCTCGGCCTGCCGCGTTCAACCGCGACGGAAGCGATCCGGCGTCTGGAAGAGCATCTCGGCGCGCGGCTTCTGGAACGAACGACGCGGCAGGTGAACGCCACGCAGGACGGCGAAGCCTACTATCGGCGCTGCCTGTCGATCCTGGCCGAGATAGAGGATGCCGAGGCCGCCTTCCGCAACGCCGAGCCTTTCGGCCTGCTGCGCATCGACGCCAGCACGCTGCTCACCCGCACCTTCCTTTTGCCGCGCCTGCCGCAATTCCTCGCCCGCTATGTCAGGATCGACCTGCAGATCGGCCAGAGCGACCGGCTGGTCGATCTCGTGCGCGAGGGCGTCGACTGCGTCATCCGCGTCGGCGAGCCGCCCGACAGCGGCATGATCATGCGCCGCCTGGCTGTCATCCGCGAGATGACCTGCGCCAGCCCTGGCTATCTCGAGCGCCACGGCACGCCCGCCTCCCCCGATGCGCTCGACGGACACCAGGCGGTGGGCTTCGTATCGTCGCGCACCGGCGAGACCCTTCCGTTCGAATTCACCGTCGCCGGCAAGACCGTTGAGGTCAGGCTGCCGGGGCGCGTGGCGGCCAACAATTCCGACACCGCCGCCGATCTGGCGCGGCTCGGCCTCGGCCTCATCCAGGCGCCGCGCTATCGCTTTGAGAAGGATCTGGCCGATGGGACGCTCATCGAGGTGCTGGCCGATTACCCGCCCTCGCCGACACCGCTGTCGGCGCTTTACCCGCAGAACAGGCAGCTCTCGCCGCGCCTTCGCGTCTTCCTCGACTGGGCGTCGCGCATCTTCGCCGAGGCTAACCTTTAGACCGACGCCGACAACCGTGCCCTCATTCCCTGAAGGCGCGGCTGATCTGATCCTGCAGCGGCTTGACGAGGTAGGAGATAACGGTCCGGTCGGCGGTCTTGATGAAGGATTCGACCGGCATGCCCGGAACCAGCTTGACCTCACCGAGGCGCGCTACCTCGGAGGTCGTGGTCGAGATGCGGACGGTGTAGTAGCTGATGCCGGTGCGCTGGTCGGTCGTCGTGTCCGGCGAGGTGCGCTCGACCGTACCGTTGATTTGCGGCGTGGTGCGCTGATTGAAGGCCGAGAAGCGCAGTGCCGCCGCCTGGCCGACCCAGAGCTGGTCGATGTCGCTCGGCGCGATCTTGGCCTCGACCGTCAGGCTATCGCTGTCCGGGACGATCTGCATGATCGTCTGGCCAGGGGTGATGACGCCACCGATGGTGTGGGCGATGGACTGCTGCACGACGCCGTCCTGCGGCGCGCGGATGTCGATCCGCTTGAGTTGGTCCTCGGCGGCGATCTTGCGTTCCGTCAGTTCGCCGACCTTGCTGTCGATCTCGCGCAAATCCTTGTTGACGTCGGTGCTGAGCTCGAGGTCGATCTGGATTATCTGCAAATTGATCTCGGCGATCTTGCCCTGGGCCTGCGCCAGGGCCGCCGTCAATTGGCCGCGCTCGCCGTCGAGCCGCGCCGACTCGCGCTCCATCGCGGTCAGCCGGTCGATCGAAATCAGCCGCTTTTTCCACAGCGCGCGTATGCTGGCGAGTTCCTCCTCGACAAGCTTGATTTCCTGCGACTTGGCGTCCGCCTGGGCCGTGTCGCCGCCGATCTCCTTCTGCAGCTGGAGGATGCGCTCCTGCAGCTGGCTCTTCTGACCGGAACGAGCCGCCCGCCGCGTCTCGAAAACCTGCTCCTCGCCGGCAATGATCTCGGCGATCGCCGGATCGCCGCGGCGGTCGAGAATATCCTGCGGGAAGGCAATGGCGTCGGCCCCCTGGCGTTCGGCTTCGAGGCGCGCCTCGCGCGCCGACAGCTGGTCGAGGGCCTTGGTGACGACGGCGAGATTGGCTGCCGGCATGGTCGGGTCGAGGCGCACAAGCAGCGCGCCGCGCTTGACGCGGTCGCCGTCACGCGCGGCGATCTCGCCGACGATGCCGCCGGTCGAATGCTGCACATCCTTGACGTGGGAATCGACGACGAGAACCCCCGACGCGATGACCGCTCCCGAAATCCGGGTCAGCGAGGCCCAGCCGCCGACGCCGCCGACCAGCAGCGCGACCGCAATGAGGCCGAAGCGCATGTAGCCTCGAATGGATTGGTGGGAGGAACTGAGCATCATGGATCCTCACTCACCCGCCGCCGCGACAGGCGGCGTCGCCGGCTCTTCGGTGGCGAGCCTGAGCCGCGGCACGCCGGCCACCGCCGGTTGCGGCCGCGGAAACAGCTTGGCCAGAACCTCGTCCTTGAGGCCGAACGCCTGGACGCGACCCTGGTTCATGGCGAGGATGAAATCGACCGTGACGAGCGCGCTAGGCCGATGCGCCACGAGCACGACGATGCCGCCACGCTGCCGCACCGAAACAATCGCCTGGAACAGCGCCTGCTCGCCTTCGGCGTCGAGGTTGGAGTTCGGTTCGTCGAGCACCACCAGGAAAGGATCGCGATAAAGCGCGCGGGCCAGCGCGATGCGCTGGCGCTGGCCGGCCGAGACAGCCTCGCCGAGTTCGCCGATCTGCGTCTCGTAACCGTCACGGAACCCGACGATGAGATCATGCGCGCCGGCCGCGTTGGCGGCAGCGATGATCAACGCGGGATCGGCATCGGGCTCGAAACGCGCGATGTTCTCCGCGATCGAGCCGGCAAACAGCTCGACGTCCTGCGGCAGATAGCCGACGAAGCGGCCGCGATCCTCCGGCGACCACTGGTCGAGGTCGGCGCCATCGAGCCGGATCCTGCCGGCGGCCAGCGGCCAGGCCCCGACAAGTGCCCTGACCAGCGTCGACTTGCCCGAGCCGCTCTGGCCGATGATGCCGACGGCATGTCCCGCTTCCAGCGCAAAACTGGCGTCCTGTACCAGCAGCCGCTGCGTGCCCGGCGCCGCGACGCTGACGACCTGCATGAAGACGTGGCGGTGCGGCTTCGGCATCGCCATCGGCTCGGCATCGGCCGGCACGGCGGCGAGTATCCTGGTCAGCCGCTGCCAGCCTTGCCGCGCTGTCAGGAAACCTTTCCAGTTGGCGATGACCAGATCGACGGGCGCCAGCGCGCGACCGCTCAGGATCGATGCGGTGATGATAATGCCGGCCGTTGCCTGCTGCTCGATCACCAGCCAGGCGCCGACGCCGAGCATCGCCGATTGCAGCAGCATCCGCAGCACCTTGGACACGGCGCCGAAACCGCCGGCGATATCGCTGACGCTACGCTGCTCGGCAAGATAGTCGCGATTGGCCTCTTCCCAGCGCTTGGCCATCCGTCCGCCCATGCCGAGTGCCGCGATGATTTCAGCGTTGCGGTTGCCGGCCGTGGTCAGGCCGTTGCGGATGATGCCGGTCTGGGTGCCTGATGTGACCGGCTTGCGCGTCAGCCGCTCGGCAAAGACGGTCAAGAGCACCAGCACGATCGCCCCGACCAGGGCCGTCAGGCCGAGAATCACGTGGAACATGAAGATGATGGCCAGATAGAGCGGCAGCCACGGCAGATCGAACAGCGCGGTCGGGCCGGTGCCAGACAGGAAGGTCCGCACGCTGTCGAGATCGCGCACCGGCTGCATGCTGTCGCCGTTGCGCCCGACCTTGAGCGGCAGCTTGAGGACACTGGAATAGATGCGGGCGCCGAGCGCCTCGTCGAGGGCGCCGCCGATGCGCACGAGGATGCGGCCGCGGATGAAATCGAGCAAGCCTTGCCCGGCATAGAGGATGGCGACGAGCAGGCTGAGGCCGATGAGAGTCGGCACGCTGCGGCTCGGCAGCACGCGGTCGTAGATCTCGAGCATGTAGATCGAGCTGGACAGCATCAGCACGTTGAGAACGCCGCTGAACAGCGCGATGGCGATGAATGCCGAGCGGCAGGATTTGATCGCCGCCGCGAGTTCCGATCCTTGCTTCCGGGCACCGGGCCTTGCAGCGCTTCGCGCTGTCGCCGCGATGCCGGGGGCGGCGTCCGGGCCGGTTTCGGCGGTATCGGGACTGCGTCCACGAAACAGCAGAACAGCGCCAAATCCCGCCACCGCCAGGCAGAGCAACCAGACGCCCGGCGATGCCGACAGCATTCCGCCGAGTCCAATAAAAAGGGCGCAGGCGATCAAAACCAGGCCCAAGGACCTGATCCTGGCCTGCGCCGAGTTGAAGATAGTGGAGAGCCTTCCCATGCCAATCACGCGGGCGGCGCTGCGGCAAGGCACCCGGCCGAAAGGCCGGACGCCGGCCTCAGGCGATGCCCGTCAGGCCTCCCACGTCATGCAGCGTGAGCCAGAATTGATCCAGCGTGTTGGGATGCTCGTCGATGATGTTGGTTCCGTTGAACCAGGCAACGTGACCGTCCGGCCCGGATGTCACCAGTTGATCCTGGTTGAACCACATCAGCGCGTTCTTCAGGCCCTCGCCGTCGGCCTCCTTGCCGCCGTTCCAGTCGGTGATGCCGGAACCCGCGTCGGTGACATCGACATATTTCGTCCACGCAATCGTGTTTGTCTTGACCGCATTACCCGCCAGCGCCGTGCCGGCGTTGTTCTGATCGACAATGCCGTCATTGTTGGTATCGACATTGACGCCGAGCCCTGACCAGGCGCCCTGCCCCTTCAGCCACATCACCGCCTCGTCGATCAGATCGTTGGGCTGCGCAACGTGGTTGTCGATGTTGAGCTGGGTGGCGATCGCCTGGGACAGCATGATCAGCCGCGCGTCGCCGCCGGTCGAGCTCGATTCGATGGCCTTGGCCAGAGAGATCGAAATCAGGAGGTCGTGCGCGTCGTTGGCAATGCCGTCGCCGTTGCTGTCGCCGAGCAGCAGATAGCCGTCGGTGCGCGGATTGATGTCGAGGCTGGACAGGACGCCGCTGGCGAACGCGCTCTTGGTCGGATTGCCCTCATTGTTGGCAACATTGTCCCAGGCATCCGTGTGGCTGCCCCAGAACCCTTGCGTCAGCGCCTTGTTCGAGAAACCCTCATAGTCGCTGCTGTCGGTGGCGGTCGGGATAACTGAATGTCCGGCCGTGTCGGCATAGGCATTGGTGGTGGCCGTTGCATTGTTGACGTAGCTGCCGAGTTGCGCGGTCCCCGTAGCCTTGAAATGCCAGACCTCGTCCGTATCGAGCAGGTTGTTGTGGTTGATGTCGCCGCTGTTGAAGCCGCCGCTGGTTATCGCCGTGGCATTGAAGTCATCGCCGGTGCCGAGCGTGCCATTGTCGTCCTTAACGACGACGTTGGCGAGCGCGACGTTGCCGTCGTTCTTGACATCATAGGTCCAGGTCACGGCCTGGCCCTGGAAGATGTTGAGGCCGTGGTCGACGCCGTTGGTCTTCTTGTCGAGCGTGATATGCGGATTGGCGCCGAAGTAGCTGGAGCCGTCCGTGTCCTCGGGGGCGGCAATGTGGCCCGCGGAATCGGTGAATGAACCCGTCGCCGTGCCGATATTGCTGTAAGCACCGATGCCCGCCACGCCGGTGCCGGTGAAGGTCCACGCCTCGGTTAGATCGAGTTGGCCGTCCAAATCGGTATCGCCGACATTGAAGCCCCCGCTGAGGACCGCCGTGACAGCCACGCCCTGGTCGTCGGCCACGTTGATGCCCGAGAGCGCGACGTTGCCGGTGTTGGTCACCGTGTATCTCCACGAGATCGGCTCACCGGCCAAGATGGTCAGACCGTCGCCGGATGTCGCGCCGTCGACCGTCACCTTGTCGATGTTGATCTTCGCATTGGCGCCGAAATAGCTGGAGCCGTCGGTGTCCTCGGGGGTGGCGGTATGGGCGGCGTCATCGGTGAACGAGCCTGAGGCCGTGCCGATATTGCTGTAAGCGCCGATGCCCGCCACGCCGGTGCCAGTGAAGCTCCACGCCTCGTCGGTGTCGAGCTTGTTGTCGTGGTTGGTGTCGCCGACATTGAAGCCGCCGCTCAGATCCGCCGTGACGACCACGCCCTGATCGTCGGTCACGTCGATGCCCGAAAGCGCGACATTGCCGCCATTGGTGACCGTGTATTTCCAGGAGATCGCCTCGCCGGCCAAAATGGTCAGGTCATCGCCCGAAGTCAGGCCGTCGACCGTTACCTTGTCGATGCTGATCTGCGCATTGGCGCCGAAATAGCTGGAGCCGTCGGTGTCCTCGGGGGTGGCGGTATGGGCGGCGTCATCGGTGAACGAGCCTGAGGCCGTGCCGATATTGCTGTAAGCGCCGATGCCCGCCACGCCGGTGCCGGTGAAGCTCCACGCCTCGTCGGTGTCGAGCTTGTTGTCGTGGTTGGTGTCGCCGACATTGAAGCCGCCGCTGAGATCCGCCGTCACGACCACGCCCTGATCGTCGGTCACGTCGATGCCCGAAAGCGCGACATTGCCGCCATTGGCGACCGTGTATTTCCAGGAGATCGCCTCGCCGGCCAAAATGATCAGGTCATCGCCCGAAGTCAGGCCGTCGACCGTTACCTTGTCGATGATGATCTGCGCATTGGCGCCGAAATAGCTGGAGCCGTCGTCGTCGGTAACGGTAACAGCTCCGGCCGAACCGGAAACGTGGCCGATATTGGCGTAGTTGTCGGCTATGGCCGTGCCGCTGCCGGTGAAGCTCCAGGTCTCGGTGGTGTCGAGCAGACTGTTATGATTGATGTCGCCGACGTTGAAACCGCCGCTAAGAACCGGCGTCACGACCACACCCTGATTGTCGGTGACGACGATGTCCGACAAGGCGACGTTGCCGGTGTTGCTCACGGTATATTGCCAGCTGATCGCATCACCGGCGAGCACGGTCAGGCCATCGCCGATCGCCGCGCCGTCGATCGTCACCTTGTCGATGCCGATCCCGGGGGTATCGGTGCCGGTGGCGGGCGTCGTCGTGGTGCGCCACTCCTCGAAGCCGCCATTCGATCCCGAGAAGCCGGAAAACAGCGTCACGTAGGAATCGGCGGTGACGCCGGCATCCGTGAAGGAACTGACCGGGATGAGCACCCTGTAATCATCCGTTCCCGATCCGTGATTGGCATCGATCAGCAGATGCGAGGTGTCCAGCGCGTAGACCGTATCAAAACCGGCAAACCCCGCAGTGTAGTCGGCAAGGGTGGCCCCGGAATCAGAGAGGTAGATCTTCAGATCTGTAAGCGTGATCTGGCCGTTCGTTGTGTTGTTGCTTTCGTTGAGATCCAGCCGGAATTCGATGTAGTCGACGCCATCGACGGTGATCGGAACAAGGTTGCCAAATTGCAGGCTGTGGGTGAAGGAGGCCTTGTTATCAAGCACATTGCCGTTCTGGTCGGTGTTGAAGCCCAACTCGACATTTGTCGCCTGCAGCCGCAGGAAGGAATCGTAGTTGCCGGTTCCTGATCCAATGGTCGTTGCCTCAAGAAGGGCATCATCGCCTATATCGATCGCCATGTTACTTCCTCCACATTGTTGTACGGTCGGCGGTCAAGCCGCCACCGTCTACCCAAGCCTGATTGCGGCGCCGGCGCAGAGCCTTCGGCTGTCCGCAAAATGCGGCCAGGCCGGCGAGCAATCGTTTCGTGACAAAAGCCTTGAACAGGAAAAGGGCTGGCGGAGAGACTGCTTCCCGGTCGCCAGACACAGCTATTCCCGGACGGAACTGGCCCGCCGTCGGACTGACTGTTACACCCACACCCAAAGCCCCAAACCCCTACACGATCCCCAACGATCGCCCAGACGTTAATAATTCCCAAACCATATTTCGCAGGTTGCAATACGATCGTCTATATATCCCCGGTTATAGACAGCAAGGCAGCGTTAATTTCGAAAAAGTGCTTATCGACAGAAAGAATAACCCTACCAGTCTGATTGAATTATTTACCAGAACGGAGTTTCACGGGGCGAAATATAAAATTTTTCTGGCGGCATCGGTGGATTTTCCAAGATGAAGACCAGCATCGGCACGCTGGAGCGGCGTCTTCTTTCAGTCCGATGTCGGGCGTCTTGCTAGAGGCACCGCTTCGGGATTAACTAAGCAACTGCTAATGTTTTGCGCAGCCGCGCTGCTTCTGTCAGCATGGCCTCACACTTCGGGGGATGCGGATCGGGTTGCGATGCCCGCTTCCGGCAAGAAGCAGTCACTGGCGTGTCGTGGAGACACGCAAAGGGAGAAGACGCCATGACCGAGCACGAGCCCAGGCCGCCACCCATCGCCGGCAATTTTCCGGCATGGAGCCGTGGCGCCAAGGGCCGGTTGCTGGCGAGCTGACGATGGTCACCACGGTTTTCGTCGCCGACGACCATCCGCTGCTGCTGCACGGCCTGACCGACCTGATTGCCCGCGACCCCGGTTTCCGGGTGGTCGGTTCGGCGCAGGACGGCACCGCCGCCATGGCCATGATCCGGCGCGACGTGCCGGATGTCGCCGTGCTCGACATCAGCATGCCGGGACTGAGCGGTCTCGACATCGCCGCCGAAATCGGCAGGCAGGGCCTTGCGACGCTTTGCGTGCTTTTGACGGTCGGCGCCTCGCAAGCCCAGCTTTACGACGCGGTCGCGATTGGCGTTGCCGGAATCGTGTTCAAGGAGTCCGCCGTCGAAGCGCTGCTCAGATGTCTCCACCAGGTCGCCGCGGGTGGCCGCTGGCTGCCGGCCGAGATTGTCGGCAAGGCCATGCAGAACGAGGCGTCGCGCCGGATCCAATGGCAGAAACTGTCGTCGCGGCTGACCAGGCGAGAGATGGAGATCACCCGACTGGTCGCCACGGAGACACCGTACGAACGTATCGCCTCAGATATCGGCATCTCGAAAGGGACGCTGAAGATCCATATGAACAACATCTACCGCAAATTGGAGGTCGCCTCGCGCGTGCAGCTTTTGCAGCTGTCCGCCGGCCAGATCGGATTGAGTGCCGCCAGCGGCTTTCGACATCAATTCGACCTCGAAAACCCGGCCGGGGACGCGTAGCCGCGCACCCACATCTCGCAGGTATTTCACCAATCCGCCCGGGTTGACGGCCTAATCGAGCCTAGCGAGAACGCGGCCGACCTCGAACAGGCGGGGCGCTCGCTGACATTGGTCATCCTGCCATTTGTCTTCATATTGCGTTCAGCCGAGTTCTTGGGCGAGTCCGATGAGAAGCCCTCCAGGCCCACGGATGTAGCAGAGCCGATACGCGTCCAAATACTGGACGACTTCGCCGACGAGCTGCGCGCCGCGCCTGCGGAGCCTTTCAAGCGTGTCGTCGATGTCGTCCACGGTGAACATGACGCGGAGGTAGCCTAGGGCGTTGACTGGGGCGTTGCGGTGATCCGCGACGACAGGCGGCGTGAGGAAACGGGAGAGCTCGAGCCGGCTGTGGCCGTCCGGCGTGCGCATCATGGCAATCTCGACATGCTGATCGCCCAGTCCAGTGACACGTCCGGCCCATTCTCCTTCGATTGTGGCCCGCCCTTCGAGCTCGAGGCCGAGCTCGCGAAAGAAATCAACCGCGCCTCCGAGGTCTTCGACGACGATTCCAACGTTGTCCATCCGCTTGAGCGCCATGTTTCCGATCTCCAAGGTGTCGTTCCAATCTACAAGGTGTCGCCTGGTCTAACAACGGACGCTTGAGGTGCCCCAACACCGATAGATGCTGAAACTTCCCGCCAGCCTGGAAGGGCAAATTTAAGCGTTTGCTACTAGATTCGGCCAATGGGCTCTTGTTCAGGAGAGGTATTCGGGTCGAATTGGTTACAACGGAACTCAGTCTCGGCCGCGTGAGACAGGCCGTTTTTTCTTCCGCCAACTTGCCGGCGGCGATTGCTTTTGTCGTGCTTTTGGCCTGCGCCGTCTTTGCCGACCAGCAGAACATCAGGGTCTCGGATCAGCTGGCGCGCGCCGATGTACTGGCCAAGGTCAACATCATCCGCGCCAAGCTCGAAGGCAACATCGGCGGAAATCTCCAGCTTGTTCAGGGGCTTGTCTCGACCATCGTCACGGAGCCCTATATGGGCCAGCAGAGATTTGCCTCGCTTGCCCGCAATCTGTTCCAGCAGAAATCGCAATTGCGCAACATCGCCGGCGCGCCCGACCTCGTCATCTCGCTGATGTACCCGATGCAAGGCAACGAGAAGGCGATCGGGCTCGACTATCGCAAGAACGAGGCGCAACGCACTGCAGCGCTTCGGGCGCGCGACAAGCGCGTGCTGGTGTTTGCCGGGCCGGTCAATCTGGCGCAAGGCGGGCGCGGCTTCATCGGGCGTATTCCGGTCTTTGTGCCGACGGCGGGCGGCGGCAACCGCTTCTGGGGCATCGTCTCGGCGGTTGTCGATGTCGGCCGGCTCTACACGGCGAGCGGGCTGACCAACCCCGAACTCGACATCGATGTTGCACTCACCGGCGCGGATGCGCTGGGCGGCGGCGGCGAACGTTTCTTTGGCGGCGACAATGTCGTGGCCGGCAACCCCGTGTCCGCCGACGTGCAGCTGCCTTCAGGCTCCTGGCGGATTTCGGCCATACCCAAGGGCGGCTGGCCAGCCGCTCCGAAGAATGAGTGGCTGCTGAGGGCGCTCATGACGCTGGCCGGCGCACTGGTGGTGCTGCCGATCCTCGTTGCCGGGCGGCTGTTCGGCGAAAGGCAGAAGAACTACGCCGAGCTGAGACGCCTGTCGGGTCGCCTTGAGCTGGCGCTGGAAGCCTCGGGCATAGGTGTATGGGAGCATGATCTCGCCACCAACGAACTGGTGTGGGACGACCGTGTCAACGAAATCTATGGCAAGCCAGCCGACGGCAAGCCACGCGGTTATGATGACTGGGCGCAGGCGATCCATCCCGAAGACATCGAGCGGGCCAAGCAAGACTTCGATTCGGCCGCCGCGAAAAAAGACCTCTACTCCTCACAATACCGGCTCCTGCGCCCCGACGGCGCTGTCCGACATGTGCGCACGCGCGCCAGCTTCTTCCAGGATATCGGCGGCACGCCAAAGCTGATCGGCGCCGAATGGGACGTGACCAGCGACGTGCTGCTCAACGAGACCCTTGTGCGCGAGCGCCAATTGTCGGAAGCGAAAAACGTCGAGCTGAAGCTTGCCAAGGCGCAAATCGAGCATGCGGCGCTGCACGATTCGCTGACTGGGCTGCCCAATCGCCGCTATCTCGACGAACTGCTGGCCGAGAATAGCGAGCCCGACCGCCACACGGCGCTGCTGCATCTCGACCTCGACCGCTTCAAGCAAATCAACGACACGCTCGGCCACGCCGCCGGCGATGCCATGCTGATGCATGCCTCGAATGTCATCAAGGCCAATGCGGGCGCAGCCGATTTCGTTGCGCGCATCGGCGGTGACGAGTTCGTCGTGGTGAGCTATGGGCGTGACGACGACCAGCTCTCGGCGCTCGCCGACCGCATCATCGAGGCGATGCGCCAGCCTGTCGATTATCGCGGCCATCCGTGCCGGTTCGGAGTGAGTATCGGCATTGCCGCCAACAACGGCGTCGACGCCAGGCAACAGCTTGTCAACGCCGATCTCGCGCTTTACCGGGCCAAAGGCCGTGGCCGCAACCGCTACGAATTCTTCAACGAAGAGCTGCAGAGCGAGATCGTGCGGACCAAGCAGACCGCCGATGAGATCCTGAGCGGGCTGGAGCGGCACGAATTCACCGCCTACTACCAGCCGCAGTTCGACGCCAGGACGCTCGAGATCGTCGGCGTCGAGGCGCTGTCGCGCTGGAAGCATCCGCGACGCGGCATCCTGGCCCCCGACGCCTACCTGAAGGTGGCCGAAGAACTCAATGTCGTGGCACTGATCGACCGCATCGTCCTCAAACACGCGCTGGAGAATTTCGAGCGCTGGTCGCGCAGCCATCTCAACATCCCGCGCGTGTCGGTCAACGTCTCGGCCAGGCGCCTGGAGGACAAGGACTTGATCGAGGGCCTGCGCAAGCTCGACATCAAGCCGGGAACCGTATCGTTCGAGCTGGTGGAGTCCATCTTCCTCGACGAGAACGATGATCTGGTCACCTGGAACATCGAGCACATCAAGGATCTCGGCATCGACATCGAGATTGACGATTTCGGCACCGGCTATGCCTCGATCGTCTCGCTGCTCAAGCTGCGGCCGCGCCGCCTCAAGATCGACCGCCAACTGATCACGCCCATCACAGGCTCGATGGCGCAGCGGCACCTGGTAGCGTCGATCATCGAGATCGGCAAATCGCTCGGCATCGAAGTGGTTGCCGAAGGCGTTGAGACGATGGAGCATGCGCGCATCCTGAAAGAGCTTGGCTGCGATATCCTGCAAGGTTACTTTTTTGGCCGCCCGATGGAGGCCAAGGCCTTCAAGGCCTTCGCCCAGTCGCGCAAATGGCTGGCCGCGGGGTAATAGCCCCTGCCCGGCGGCGTTGCCCCGCCTTGCCCGTTGCGGATCAATCGCCGCGAGATTATATAGCCCATGTCGGAAAAGGCAGACTTGGTTTGGTAAGCCCAAGTCCTTTCGCAGGCGAAATCCTTCGCCAGGGAAAGCTCTGGTCTTTGGCTTCGTGCACGAGATCCCCACGACGAACATCGGGCGCTTCCCAAGCGTTCAATCGTTCGTCCGTGTGGTGCTCAAGCTTGAGGAACGCTCCGGTCGAACATATCGACCAAGGAGTCTTCCATGAACGAGCGACATTCCCCTCTCTATGACGTCGTGATTGCCGGAGCCGGCCCCGTCGGCTTGTTTCTCGCCTGCGAACTGCGCCTCGCGAACCTTCGGGTGCTGGTGCTGGAGCAGGCCGAGGACCCGCGCTCCCCGTTGAAGCGGCTTCCATTCGGCATGCGCGGCCTCTCAGTGCCCACTCTTGATGCTTTCCACCGTCGCGGCCTGCTGAACGACATCGCGGCGCCGCAACGCACGAAAGATGACGCGGGCGGCGCTTCGGCTGCCGCGCATTGGATGCAACAGCCGCGCCGTCCGGGTGGCCATTTTGCTGGCATCCAGTTCTACCACGACAGCATCGACGCCTCGAAATGGCCGTATCGCCTGCCAGGTCCGGCCGGCACCAGCATGGCGGTCGAGATGGAGACCCTCGAATCCGCCCTGGCCGCGCGCGCGAGCGCGATGGGGGCTGAGATCAGGCGGGGCATCGGCGTCGAAGACCTCGACCAGTCGGACGAGGACGTGACCATTCGCGCCGGCGGCGAGACTTTTCGCGGACGCTGGCTCGTCGGTTGCGATGGCGGCCGCAGCACGGTTCGCAAGGCTGGAGGCTTTGAGTTCGTCGGCACCGATCCCGAATTCACCGGTTATTCGGTCGAGGTCGAGATGGCCGATCCCGACAAGCTCAACCCCGGCCGCCACTACACGCCGACCGGCATGTATACTTATTCGCCGCCCGGGGTGATCGCGATGGTCGATTTCGACGGCGGCGCGTTCCACCGGACCCAGCCGGTCACGCTCGACCAGGTGCAGGCGGTGTTGCGGCATATTTCCGGCACCAACGTCACGGTGACGGCGCTCCGGCTTGCCACCACCTGGACGGATCGCGCCTACCAGGCGACCGCTTACCGCAAGGGACGGGTGCTGCTCGCCGGCGACGCCGCGCACATCCATTCCCCGTTGGGCGGTCAGGGGCTCAACCTCGGGCTTGGCGACGCAATGAACCTTGGCTGGAAGCTGGCT
Organism: Mesorhizobium loti; assembly: GCA_014189435.1. Classification (NCBI taxonomy): domain Bacteria; kingdom Pseudomonadati; phylum Pseudomonadota; class Alphaproteobacteria; order Hyphomicrobiales; family Phyllobacteriaceae; genus Mesorhizobium; species Mesorhizobium loti. Next base: position 1,210,139 of record CP050293.1, on the reverse strand, counting down.
TCCACGATCCGTGGCGACGCGCCGGCCGGTCTGCTCGACAGCTACTTGAGCGAACGGCATCCGGTGGGAGTACAGGTCCTCGACTGGTCGCGCGCCCAGGTCGCGCTCATGCGGCCGAGCCGGAGTTCGCGTGCGCTCGAAGCCATCATCCGCGATCTCATCGACACGCGCGACGGCGCGACATACTTCGCCGAGCGCGTCTGGGGCGTCTCTCTCCGCTACGATCTTGGCGGCAGCCACCCGCTGGCGGGCCGCAGCGCGCCCGACTTCGAGCTGGCCGACGGGACGAGGCTCGGCGAACGCCTCAGGGAGGGGCGAGGCCTGCTTCTGGACTTCGACATCAGTCCTCCCCTTCAAGCGCTTGCAAGCCATTGGAGCGGGCGGATCGCCTATGTCGCAGGTGACGCCAAGGAGCGGCTGGGCTTGAGCGCGGCGCTCGTGCGCCCCGACGGCTTCGTCGCCTGGGCCGCTGACGCCGCCCCTGACCCCGAGGAAGCTGCACAGGCCACGTCGTTGTGGTTTGGCGAACCCGAACAGCTTCGGCACGCGAAATTCCATGGCTAAAAAACAAGGTAAGGTGTCGGGAGTCGCGCCGGTCGTTCGTCCTCCGGAGGCAAGAGCGCAAGAACTGGACACCTGACAACCCCGGAGCCTTCCAATGACCCCGACAATCACAGCCTTTGAACAGTCGCCCGATGGCGGCAAGGGACTGGCGCGTGATACGCGGGTTCGCTGGGCGCTGGAAGAAGTGGGCCAACCCTACGAGGTTCGTCTCGTGTCGTTCAGGGCGATGAAGGAACCCGCACATCTGGCGCTTCATCCTTTCGGGCAGATTCCGACCTACGAAGAAGGCGATCTCGGCTTGTTCGAGTCAGGCGCCATCGTGTTCCATATCGCGGAGCGCCATGCGGGCCTGTTGCCGGACGATGCGAATGCAAGGACGCGCGCGATCACATGGATGTTCGCCGCGCTCAGCACGGTGGAGCCGCCGATCCTTGACCTCGCAATCGCCAGGATCCATGAGGGCGACAAGCCCTGGTCCGCGCAACGCATGCCTCTCGTCGAGGATCGCGTCCGCAACCGGCTGGGCCAATTTTCCCATCGCCTTGGCGATGCCGACTGGCTCGATGGCGCGTTCAGCGCCGGCGACCTGATGATGGTGTCGGTGCTGCTCAGGTTGAAAGCGTCGGGTATTCTGGGCGACTATCCGACCCTCTCCGCCTATGTCGCCCGCGGCGAAGCGCGGCCCGCCTACAAGCGTGCCTTTGATGCGCAATTGGCGGTCAACACCGGCGAGCAACCGATCGGCTGATGCGGGCCTTTCTCAGAGCCCTTCGCGGTCGCCTCCGCTTCGTCGCGAAGGGGGCAGTCGTGACTATGGATATTTCTGATTTGCGCTCGCAGGGCTTAAATCGCCCTGTAGCTCCTTCGGCAGTGGAAGGCTCGAGCATTGCAAGTGCACCTCGCGGGCAACCAACTTTCGTTGCTTCTGCTCGTGCTCCTTCACCGCCGCCAGGATCCCCAACCCGTACGGGCCAAGCGCGACGAATGCCCAACCCGGGTGCTGCTTCTCGCGAGCGTCGTAGGCCGAAGCCGCCGCCCTGGCTTGCTGGCATTGCGGCGACGCCCATTTCTGGTCCTGCTGCGAAAGCGACGCCCCATAATCGACCGGAGAGGTCGCGCATCCGGCAACTGTCGCGGCCAATGCGACGGACATGGCAATTCTCATCCCGAAGCCTTTCCTAACCACGGTGGGAGAGTACACAGAACTCTTCTCCCGACAAGCAGATCGCCGCGATGCTTGGACACCGTGTCCCTAGCTCCTCAACCCCGGCGCTTCCTGCCCGGTGCGCTCGACATATTCCGTATAGCCGCCACCATAGGTGTGGATGCCTTCGGGCGTCAGTTCCAGCACGCGGTTGGAAAGGGCCGCCAGAAAATGCCGGTCGTGCGAGACGAACAGCATGGTGCCTTCATACTGCGACAGCGCCGTGATCAGCATCTCCTTGGTGGCGATGTCGAGATGGTTGGTCGGCTCGTCCAGCACCAGCAGATTGGGCGGGTCGAACAGCATCAGCGCCATTACCAGCCGCGCCTTCTCGCCGCCTGACAGCACGCGGCACTTCTTCTCGATCTCGTCGCCGGAAAAGCCGAAGCAGCCGGCAAGTGCCCTGAGCGGCGCCTGACCGGCCTGCGGGAATGCATCCTCCAGCGTCTGGAACACGGTGCGCTCGCCTTCCAGCACTTCCATGGCGTGCTGGGCGAAATAGCCCATCTTCACGCTAGGCCCCCGCGCCACCGTGCCGGTGTCTGGGTCGGAAGCGCCGGCGACCAGCTTCAAAAGCGTCGACTTGCCGGCGCCATTGACACCCATGATGCACCAGCGCTCGCGGCGGCGGACCTGGAAGTCGAGCCCCTCATAGATGGAGCGGCTGCCATAACCCTTGTGGACATTCTTCAGCGTCACCACGTCCTCGCCGCAGCGCGGCGCCGGCTGGAAGTCGAAGGAAACGGTCTGGCGGCGCTTGGGCGGCTCGACGCGGTCGATCTTGTCCAGCTTCTTCACCCGGCTCTGCACCTGGGCGGCATGCGAGGCGCGCGCCTTGAAGCGCTCGATGAAGGCGATCTCCTTGGCCAGCATCGCCTGCTGGCGCTCGAACTGCGCCTGCTGCTGCTTGTCGGCGATCGCCCGCTGCTGCTGGTAGAATTCGTAGTTGCCGGAATAAGCGGTCAGCGAACCGCCATCGATCTCGACCACCTTGTTGACGATGCGGTTCATGAACTCGCGGTCATGCGAGGTCATCAAGAGCGCGCCGTCATAATTCTTCAGGAAGGATTCCAGCCAGATCAGGCTTTCCAGGTCGAGATGGTTCGACGGCTCGTCGAGCAGCATCGCATCCGGGCGCATGAGAAGAATGCGGGCCAGCGCCACGCGCATCTTCCAACCGCCGGAGAGTTTTCCGACATCGCCGTCCATCATCTCCTGGCTGAAACCCAGGCCATCGAGCACCTCACGGGCACGGCCATCGAGCGCATAGCCGTCGAGCTCCTCGAAACGGTGCTGTGCCTCGCCATATTTCTCGATGATCTCGTCCATCTGGTCGGCCTGGTCGGGATCGGCCATGGCCGCCTCGAGCGCAGCCATCTCGGCCGCCACGTCGCTGACCGGCCCGGCGCCGTTCATCACTTCGGCGACAGCGCTGTGGCCCTCCATGTCGCCGACATCCTGGCTGAAATAGCCGATGGTGACGCCGCGATCGACCTGCACCTGACCCTCGTCGGGCTGCTCCTGGCCGGTGATCATGCGAAACAGCGTCGTCTTGCCGGCGCCGTTCGGCCCGACAAGACCAACCTTCTCGCCCTTCTGCAGGGACGCCGACGCTTCGATGAAGACAAGCTGACGGCCGTTTTGCTTGCTGATGCTTTCAAGTCTGATCATGGGGAGTCCGGGGCTACGCCTGCGATGAAAGGAT